>NZ_JBNAIQ010000001.1:0-1424936 GCF_052047955.1 Candidatus Pelagibacter sp. HIMB1495
GGTATAAGTCTTGTTATTTATATATATGAGAAAAAAAAATATTTCATGTGTAATCACTACTCATAATAGAGATGAATATTTAAAAGATGCTATTTATTCTATAATTAAACAAACCTATTCTCCATTAGAAATATTAATTTCAAATAATATACCAAACAAAAAAACACAAAAAATTATTAAGACAATATCAAAAAAAACACAAGTACCAATTAATTACCTGGAGCATAATATGAGGGGCAGAGGTGCTGCTTCTGCTAATTTAGCGGCCTCTAAGGCTAAAGGAGATTATATAGCTTTTTTAGATGACGATGATATGTGGGATAAAAATTATTTAAAAGAAATAGCATTTTTTATATCGCAAAAAAAAAGTAAAATTGTTTACTCATGGTTTTACAAGATTCAAAATAATAAAAAAACATCATATAAAAAATTAGATGAAAAACTTAAAATTAATGACTTTATTTTATCAAACCCTGGATCTGGTGTTTCAAACCTAGTGGTAGATAAAAATATTTTTATAAGCTTAGGGGGCTTTGATGAC
The DNA here is from genome assembly GCF_052047955.1 of Candidatus Pelagibacter sp. HIMB1495. Classification (NCBI taxonomy): domain Bacteria; kingdom Pseudomonadati; phylum Pseudomonadota; class Alphaproteobacteria; order Candidatus Pelagibacterales; family Candidatus Pelagibacteraceae; genus Candidatus Pelagibacter; species Candidatus Pelagibacter sp. HIMB1495. The sequence goes on from NZ_JBNAIQ010000001.1 coordinate 542, forward strand.
TATATTAATCCATCATATGACAAAGATTTTATAATAAGAGCAATTCATTATGGTTATAAATATTATGTACTAAAAAAAAAATTAGTCATTCAACGCAAACATACCCAACAATTGTCTGATATTAATAAATCTTCTTTACTTGGAATGAAAAAATTTTTCAATAAACATAAGTGGTCTTTAGGTACTGTCTTAAAAATAAAATTCTGGATTAAATATTGGAAAAAGTATATCAGAATGTTAAAATTCTATTATTTAAAATAATTCTTAAAATAAAATTTTTAAAAACTTATGAACTTGTTCCAAAAATATTTTAAAGGAAAAAAGGTTATTGTTACTGGTCATACAGGCTTTAAAGGTAGTTGGCTTAGCCTGTGGCTCAAGACTCTTGGGGCTGAAGTACTTGGTATTTCATCTAATGTTCCAACAAATCCGTCTCATTTCAACTTGATTAAAATGAGTAATTTAATCATTTCAAAAAAAATTAATATCAATAACTTAAATGCTCTTAAACATACAATTGATGAATTTAAACCAGATTTTGTATTTCATTTAGCTGCACAAGCTATTGTTAAGAAATCTTATATTGACCCTGAAGAGACATGGAAAACAAATTTATTAGGAAGTATGAATTTACTAGAAGCAATTAGATGCACAAAATTTAAAAAGAAAATAACAGTTATAATGATTACTAGTGATAAAGCTTATAAAAATTTTGAAACTAGTAGAGGATATAAAGAAAATTCAGTTTTAGGTGGCATCGACCCATATGGAGCTTCAAAATCAGCCGCAGAAATTTGTATTAAATCGTATATAAAATCTTTTTTTACAAATAAAAATAAGAATGTTTTAATTGGTATTGCACGTGCTGGTAATGTAATTGGGGGTGGTGATTGGTCAGACTACAGACTTCTTCCAGATTGCATCAAAGCTTGGACCCAAAATAAAAAGGTTACCATTAGAAATCCTGACGCTACAAGACCATGGCAACATGTACTAGATGTTTTAAATGGCTATCTAACTCTAGCAGTAAAACTAAAAGTAAACCAAAAATTACATGGTCAAGCATTTAATTTTGGACCAACCAACGATAAAAATTTAAAAGTAATTGATATTTTAAAAATAAGTAAAACAATTTGGCCTCAGATAAAATGGAAAATTTATAAAAATGAAAATTTTTTTGAAAATACCTTGCTTCAACTTAATAGCAACAAAGCAAAGAAAATATTGAAATGGAAATGTAATCTAAGTAGCAAAGAATCAATTAAATTAACAATAGATTGGTACAAACAATTCTTTTTAAAAAGAAACATTTTAGAGTTATCAAAACAACAAATAAAATATTTTTCAGAAAAATAAAATGAAAGTAGTAATCTTAGCTGGTGGTTATGGTACTAGAATTTCTGAGTATACCAAAACCATTCCTAAGCCTATGATAAAGATAAATAGAGTTCCTATAATTTGTAGAATTATGGATCACTACTCAAAATTTGGATTTAAAGAATTTTATATTGCAGCGGGCTATAAAGGTAAAGTAATAAGAGATTATTTTAAAAGTAAAAAAGATCAAAATAAAATTATCAATATTATTGATACAGGAAAAAATACTATGACTGGAGGTAGACTTAAAAGATTAAAAAAATATTTGAAAAATCAAACTTTTTTATTAACCTATGGAGATGGACTTTCAGATATAAATATTAAATCTTTAATAAAACATCATAAAAAACAAGGTAAACTAGTAACTTTGACGGCAGTAAGACCACCTGCAAGATTTGGAGCTCTTAAGATAAAAAAAGGTAACGTACTATATTTTAAAGAAAAATCAAAATTAGATGAAAGCTGGATAAACGGTGGGTTTTTTGTTGTGGAACCAGAATTTTTTAAGTATCTAAAAAATGATAATACTTTTTTAGAAAGAGAGCCTCTAGAAAAAATTTGTAGACTTAAACAATTAAATGCTTTTAAACATAGAGGCTTTTGGCAGTGTATGGATACCATAAGAGATAAAGAATTTTTAGAAAATATATTAAAAGAAAAAAAAATATTTTGAAAAAAAAAATATTAGTTGTTGGAGGGACAGGGTTTATAGGTTTTCACTTAATCAAATATTGTGTTGAAAAGAAATTTGATGTCACATGTATATCAACTAAGCCACCTGACCAATCAAGGAAAGTTAAAAAAGTAAAATATATTTATTCAGATATATCAAATAAAAAAAACTTACAAAAAAAAATTAAATCTAAATATGATTATGTGATTAATCTTGGTGGCTATGTTGATCATTCAAATATAAAAAAAACTTACAATTCACATTTTATAGGATGTAAAAATCTCTATTCAGTTGTTAAACACCCAAAATTAAAATTATTTGTTCAAATGGGTAGTGGTTTAGAGTATGGTAAAAATATTTCTCCATTAAAAGAAAGCGATAAGTGCAAACCATCAGCAAATTATGGTCGCTCTAAATATCTTGCCACAGAATTTTTATTAAAAAAATATAAAGAGGAAAATTTTCCAGTTGTTATTTTTCGATTATTTCAAGCTTATGGTCCAAATCAATCAATAAATAGAATAATACCAATTACGATAAATAATTGTTTAAAAGGAAAAAAATTTCCATGTACACCTGGAAATCAACTTAGAGATTTTATTTTTATAGATGATGTGGTAAATGCAATTTGCCTATCTTTCTATAATAAAAATGTTATTGGTGAAATTTTCAATATTGGTACAAACAAGCCTAAAAAAGTTAAAGAAGTAGTTTTGTCTATAAAAAAAATAATAAGTAAGGGTTCGCCTCAATTTGGAAAAATTAAAATGAGAAAAGATGAAATAAAAATTTTATTTCCAGAAATTAAAAAAATAAAAAAAATTTTAAATTGGAAACCAAAAATTAGTTTAATTAATGGGCTAAATAAAACTATAGAATATTACTCTAAAAGTCTCAATTGATAACAAAATTCCTTTAAAAATTTTTATTTTTAAATAAAATAACCTATTATTTACTAATACTTTTTCTAAAAATTATAATAACAATTGACAAAAGAATTCCAGTTATGAAACCAATAAACACATACTTATTATAATTTTTTGCATGTGTAGCTTTTACAAATGCTCTACTTGATATTGGGTTGTAGTTGAATTCCTCATTGTCTATTTTTTGTAATAATGATGAAAATCTTTTTATTTCTTCTTCTAATATTACTTTACCTTTGTAATATTTTTCGGTTGGAGGATACATAAAAAAAATACTGCTTGAGTTACCGCTCATTTCTTGAATCAATGATTTTTCTAAATCAATTTTACCTGCAATTTTTAAATTTCTCTCATGATCTTTGAGTTCATTATTAATTTTTCCAATAACTCTATTTTTAATTATACTTAGTGAATAATTTTTAACATAATTGACATAATCATTTAAAAAATTATTACCATCTAAACTTTCATGATAACGAAACCGGTATCTATTTTTATAAAGATCTGGATCATATTGATCAAATTTATTTATGAAATATTTATCCAATTTGATATTATTTTTTTCTAAATATAATTTAAAATTATCAATTTGATTATTTTGTTCTGCAAATTTAACCAATATTTCGGTAGATTCTAAATTTGAAATAAATTCTTCAATATACTGTTCAGTAGTTATATATCTGTTAGGAAATTCAAAAAACATTTCACTACCAGGAAGTCTTATTGTGATGTGAGATGTAAACTCCTTAGATTTATCAAAAGTTTGACTATAATAATACCCTATAGAGGTGAATAAAATCGTTATAACCATAACTAGAATTTTATTTTCCCAAATCATTCGTACTAAAGCTGAAATGTCAACTTCATCTTTATTTATGATTTTATATTTATTCATCTAATTCCTCTTATAATTAATTTTTTCTAAATTCAAATTAAAAATAAATTTATTCTATTTCAATACAATCTTTTAAAACTTTTCTTATTTTAAGATTATGATTTAACGAAATATTACTTAAAATTCGCTCAATTTCTTTTTTTGTAATACCTCCATAAATTTTAGAAGGTAATAAAACATTATCTTTATATTTATTTAATAAAATTAAAAATAAACTTTTCAGATTAATAAAACTCACACTTAAACTGTCTAAGACATATTTCAATCTATTATACCTGCATGGGAGCTCAGAAGTTATATCAAGATTAATAATATCCTCAGCTATTATTTCAGAGGCATACTTCTTCTCCACATTAACAAATTTGTTAAATAACTCACTATAATGAGTTGGGGGAATTGGCTTTTTTTTAATATTTTTTTTACAAAATTCAAGAATTTGATTTGAATTATATAAATGCTCAGATAAATTGTATGAGAGGGATTTTCTTACTCTATCTTTATTTGTTATGATATGACCTGTTTTAATTCCTGCCATATAAGCCTCGATTGCTGATGTGCATCCCCTGTGCAAAACTCCACTTGATGCATAAATCCAATGAGACATTTCACCTTGAAAAATTATTTTAATTTTTTTGAAAGATTTAGATAACTTTCTCCATTCTAATAAATCATCTGATGGATGAGGTCTAATAATAATTAGAGGCACATTTATATTTTTATCGAGTTCATGCATTAATTTAATAGTATCTTGATAGTCTAAAAATACCTTTTTAGCATTATCTTCTATTCCAGATAAATTTGTACTCATAACTTTCCATTCTGAGTTCCTCCATTTATCTTTTTCTTTATTAATCCTGTTAATTGAATTAAATGTAAAATCAGAGGAAAACAGAATAAAGTTTCCATATTTTTTTCTCAATTTCTTTACTGAATGATCAAAAATATAGTTTAATTCTGGTCTCCATGTATCAACACGTGGCCAGCCCGACATTATAATACGACTATCCAATTTTGGATAAACTTTTTTTCCAACTTCAAAAGCATATTTTCCAATTACATATAATCTATCAATATATTTTTCTGTGCCTTCCCAAAATCTTTTGGACATACTTCTTTCTAAATTATCAACCGCAGGTCCAAGCTCCTCATCTAAAATTAGAAACTTTTCTATTTTTTTTTTTATTTCTAGCAACTGGTTCAAAGATAGACCACCTTTATAAATAAATACTCCACCGCAACTTTTTTTAAACGATATGAGTTTTTTTATTTGAGTTTTTGATCCAATATAACAACGTACTTTTTTTTTATTATTTTTTATTAAAAAATTAGATAACAAAACTTTTGATAATAATTCTCTATTTTTTATTTCAATAGGTATATAAATATTTATTTTTTTTTGATCAGTTAACATATTTAACTTTTATAAATTTTAAAATTATTAATGATAGATGAAATTGACGAATTAATATTTTGGGGCACAGAAGCTGTATTTGCATTTACAAAATCATTAATAAATTTCTTATTTGCAATTTCACAATTTTCTTTATATTTTTTCCTTAAATTATTTATTGAGAAAATTGCACTATTACAAAAGAATCGTAAATCGTCTCTATTTTTTAAATTAAATCCTGCTTTGTACTTTTCACTTATTAATGAATTACAAGTTAGGTACCTTGGAAACACAGTTATTTTGTCTTTTAAAAATGATTCAAAAATTATGCCTGTACCCGCATGAAATACAATTTCTGACCAATCAATTAATTTTGAAGTGGAATATTCCTCTGAAATTAAATAACTTCTAATATTGGGTCTGCTTGAGATATATTTGGATAATTTTGGATAATATAAATTATTATTTAATAATATGATATCAAATTCATTATAACTTGATAAAAAATCTATTGTCCTAACTAACTCTTCAGTAAATATATTGATTTGTTTTTTTGGTATTAAAAATAATATTTTTATTTTATTTTCAATATTTGAACTGACTTCTTTTCCATCTAGCTTAAGTTTGTATTTTAATTCTAACCACTCTTTGCAATACCTTGGGGAACCGATAACAAATCCTTTATTTTTATTTAATCCTCTAGAAATTGCATTATCTAGGTCTTTATGACTAGTTCTCAAAAGAAAATCAATCTTATCGTATCCAGGGTCATTCTTAATTGTATCATTTTTTTCTAAATCATTTTCTAACACCATTGTATTTTCACAAAGAAGAGTACCGTGGGGTAATACTATACATTTTGCGCTCATGTTTTCCTTTTTAATGTCTGACACAATTCCAAGAGTAATATGATCTTGATGTAACGTAAAAATAATTGGTGTTTCTGAATTTACAAATTCAAATCCTAGTTCTTTTTTCCATTCAATGCTTGTTTTTTTAAGTTTAGATAATTTGTAAACTATTTTAGATATGACTCTATTAAAAATATTTGATGAATTTAAGTTTCTTTTAGGTATAAAAAATTTTAATATTTTATCTAAAAAATTTTCTTTATATAAAAATCTTAGTTCAACATTTTTTAAATTTGATAATAATTTTACTCTTGGATCATTATTTTTGTAAAAATTTGATTTTTTATCAAAAATAAATCCCTTTGCGTTAAATTCATAATCTTGATTTCTGCTTAAAAAATACAAAAATGGCAATAAATGATCAACATCTTTAAAGCCTAATTTTTTTTCACGTCTGATTAAGAAGACAACATTATATTTTTTTTTTTCAAACATTTGTTTTAAAGAAATTTCAGCTATTAGTTTAAAAAACTACCAGGCAGTTCTTCCCCCATCTATAGGTATTATTGCACCGTTTAAATAACTTGATGCGTCACTTAACATCCATAATAGTGTTCCCTGATATTCATCTTTTTTGGCAAGACGTCCCATGGGTATTCGGCTTGTGACTAAATTCAAAAATTCCTTTGCTTGACCGTTTTCTACGCCACCTGGACACATTGCATTACAACGAACACCTTTATCTGCCCAGTAAGTAGCGACATATCTAGTTAATCCAATTAGACCAGATTTAACAACAGAATAAGTTACTGGTTTGACAGGAATTTTATCTTTGGGCACTCCTTTTTTAAAATAAATTCTTTGGTCAGGTCCTATCAAACCGAGGTCTGATGATATATTGACAATGGATCCACCATTTTTATTTTTTGATATTTCTGTTCCAAAATGTTTTGAGCAAAGCCAAGCCCCCATCAGGCCAACCGCAATATCTTGTTCCCATATTTTAAGAGGAAAGTTTTCCAATCTGGAAAAATTTTTATTTTTTATTTTCTCTATTTTTGGATTGTTAGCAGCATTATTTACTAATCCATCAATTGTTTTAAATTTTTTAATTATTTCTCTGCATGCATTAATTATCTCTTTTTCTTTTGTAATATCTACTTTTAAGCCTAAAGAGGGTACATTAAATTTTCGATTAATATTTTTCGCTAACAAAGAAACATTTTTTTTATTAATATCAATTATTATTGGAATACCTCCATTTTCAGCAACTATCTCAACATGCCTCTTACCTAGCAAACCAAGTGCACCAGTAATAATAATAACTTTGTTAGTTAGATTAAATTTTTTATTCAATTAACTAATTTCTCCATTTTTATTTATTTATATTTTTTAAAAAAAAATTGACTAATTTAAAAAATTTAAATTTCTACTTTTTTTATTGAAAATATAATCATACCTTTACAGGTAAAACTTATATAATCATTATTATAATTTTACTATTTTAATTTTAAAATAAATTCATTTAAGAAAACATTATACTATTTATTATTTTTACGCGTATAATAATTAAAGTCAGCTACTTTACGAAATACAGGTCTGACTGGAATACCCTCTATCTTTTCTCTAAGATTTAAATTATTAGAATGAATTTTTTTAAATAATCCCATGACCTCATCAAAGGCAGTAAGCGTTTTTTTTATTTGTATAGATTTATGTGACCAGGATAATGCGTGATATGCGGCCCATAAAATTCCCCTTCTTAATAATTCTTGCTGAAAATAGGATTTAATCTCTAGATCGTTATATTTTCCATTTCCATTAAAAGAAATTACTGTTCTGCAGGGATATCCAATACATTCTATAAAATCTCTCAACTTATGATTTGACGCTAATTCATTAAATCCATTTTTTAATTCTTTACCTACTTTATCTAAATGGTCTGCTACATTCTCTCGTTTAAGTTTAGGTATGCACGCTTTAGCCGCAGCAAGTCCAATACAATCTCCTCCATAAGTAAAAGAAAAAAAAGTTTTTTTTAGTTCAGACATATAATCTTTTTTGCCTACTACCGCAGACAAAGGAACTGCATTTGATATGGCCTTGGCGAAAGTCGCTAGATCTGGAGTAACACCTGTAAGTTGTTGAGCACCACCAAGTGAAAACCTAAATCCCGTAATTATTTCATCAAAAATTAAAAGCGCACCATAATGATGAGCCATTTTTTTTACCTCTGAAAGAAAATTTTTTTGACAAAATTTATTACATTTTTTATATTTACAATTTTTTGGACCATAACAAGCAGGCTCAAGAATAGTTAAAGGTTCCATTATTACACATGAAATCTTATCAGGGTTTTTTTTAAAAATTTTTTCTAAGCTATCAAGATCATTGTAATTAAAACTGTGTGCTAATTTCTTATTAAAGTCTGGTATACCACTATTTAAATCAGTATTTGCAATGTACCAATCATGCCAACCATGATAACCACAATACGCAATATGATTACGACCAGTTACTGCTCTTGCAATTCTAACTGCAATAGTGGTAACGTCAGCTCCATTTTTACCAAATCGCGCTGACTCAGCGCAAGGTATATTATCAATAAGTAATTCAGTCACATCTACTTCCAATTTATTCATTAGAGAAAAAGTGGAGCCCAGTTTTAATTGTTTTATTACTGCTTGATTTACATCAGGATCTGCATATCCTAAGATAAGAGGTTGACAACCCATTACATAATCAAGATACCTATTACCATCTACATCCCAAATGTTAGCCCCTTTTCCACGATGCAAATATTTTGGAGCGAAACCTTCAACAAACTGAGTAACACCTTTGCTAAATGTTTGACTTCCAGAAGGGATTATTTTTTTTGCTTTAGAATAAATTTTATTTGAAATTTTGATACTCGGTTTTTTTTTTTTCATAAATTATTTATAATTTGTTATTTATTTTATGCCATTTTTCAAGATCTTCCTTGGAATCGATTTCAATTAAATTTTTTGAATACTCTCTAGTTAAAAAAATTGGGTGAGTTTCAGAATTAAGTAATTCATTATTAAGTTTATCTAGCTCACTTACTTTAAAACAGCAAAGATAATGATAGTGCATCCATGCTGAAGGCAGATCTTGACGTCTAAAAACGTCGTTTTTTATAAATTGACTTATTTTTTTATTTTTATCATCATACCTCCATGTGTAAAATGGGTGTGTTTTTGAAGGCACAAAAGAGCATAAACTTTTTACACTATTTTTTTCTATTATTTTTTTTGCATTTTGAAAATCGATTAAATTTTTATATACAATAGGTAAGTAAAAAAGCCATAAAATATAATTTTCTTTAAAATTTAATTTATCAATTAAATCCTTGAATACTAATTTGATTGAAATGTCTGATCCAGACAAATAATTAGACCTTTTGTAATCTTTAAAATTATTTGATATTGCTTTATCTAAAATTATTTGATCATCACTAGTTACAATCACTTCACTAATCCAATTTAATTTTTCTAAAAATTTTGCTGTACTGTCAAATAACAATTGATTTTTTTTTGGCAAACCAACACTACCTTCTCTGGCTGGAATTACTGCAATATGTTTTAAATGCTTATTCATTTTTATTTTTTTCGTAATTTAAATTCGACATAGACCACTCAACAAGCTTCCACGATACTCCATTTTTATCAAATGTTTTTTTTGTTTCTCCTAAATATTTAAATTTTGTTTTGGCATAAAGACGCATGGCCGCAGAATGTTCTTTAACAACTGCAAATCTAATTGTTTTCAGATTTAAGTAATTAAAGCCAAAATCTTTGATTAATTCTAAAACTTCTGTTGCTAAGCCTAAACCATGAAAATTTTTATCACCAATTAAAATTCCAAAATTACTACTCATTAAATTAAAATCAACAGGTCCAAGCCTAACATTGCCAATATGACAATTTTCGTCCTTAAATATTATTGCAAAGAAATAATCAAAATTACTATTAATCATATTTTTACTAAATAATTCTAAATCTTCTAGAGAAGTTTTATCTTTAGCTTTATTGATAAATTTTGTTATATCTTTATCGTTCATCCATTCTAAATACTCTTTAGATACATAGTTTATAGAAAAAGGTCTTAACTCAATTCTATTACTCTCCATTTTTTTTATTGGAATTTTTTTCATATCTTTATATGATTTTTAAACCATTCAAATTGACTTTTGAAAATCTCAACACCTTCGTTATCTCGAAAAGCTTGAAAAATAATAATACCTTGATAATTAATTTTCAAAAGTATTTCGAAGACTTTAGGAATATCAGCATCCCCTTTTCCCAAAAAAACTGGTCCTTTTCCAAATAGTCTATCTTTTACATGAACGTCTGTTATTTTTTTTCCATATGCATTAAATTCTTCTAAAGGGTCAAATCCTTTCGCTGCACTATTGCCTATGTCGTAATTTACAGTAACATTATTAGAACCAATCTTATCAAGTAAATTTGCAAATTTTGATGGAGATAAATCAGTTTCAAGAGATAAGTTTATATTTTTGCTCTCTGCAAGTGGTATTACTGATTTAATATTTTTGACAAAATTATTTAGATAATTTTTATTACCTAAACTTGATTTATCTACACAAGGGATAACTATATCGGATACACTCAATAATGATGCATTCCTAATAAGTTTTTCAAGTATTTTGATACTTTTATCAACAATAATTTTTTCATTAGTATGAATTGGAGCTTCCATAAAATAATCAGCGCATATTGAACGAACTTTAACTCCACTTTTTTTTTCTATTTTCTTAATTTTTTCTATTCCACCGGGTGCTAATAATGGATTTTTACTTGCATCATTATAATCCAAGATAAACTCTATCGAATCTAATCCTAATTTAGATGCAATTGGAAATTCATCTTCCCAAAAACCTATAGGATGTGCTTGATATCTTCCTTTATACTTTGGTAACAATCTTCCTTGCATAATTCCATATTTTTTTTTCATACTATAAAACCTTAATTAAAAATAATTCAAAATACTAATTTGATTAAGTTTTAATATTTCCATATTTTTTTTTTTGATTAAAAATATAAGATTAATCTATTATTTTTTTAAACAAATCATAATGGTATCTGTTATGCCTTTTGATGCTAATTGTTTTTCATAATTTCTATTTAAATAAACATTGTTTAAAAATTTCCACACTTTGTGTCCGCCTGGTTTTCCTTTAGATAACCAAAATAAATGATTACTTAACGCATAACGTTGAATATGTTTTATCCATTCAACTTTTAATTTTGCTTGCTTGGCTAATTCTTTTAAATTGTCATCATTAAATAAATATAAATGTTGACTCCAATATGTAAAATTTTGAAAAGCTTTATTTTCATATAAAGTTAAGAGAGCATCCTCTGAGTTTGGAACCTCTATAATAATCTTACCATTATCTTTTAACAGTTTAGAAAGTTTTAATAAGATTTCTTTGGGATCTACCAAATGCTCAACAACGTGAAAGGCAGTCAAAATATCCCATTTTTTTTTACTTTGAGCAGCGTTTTCATAACTAGTATAAACATTTAATTTTCTCTCCATAAACGATTGTTGCATTGCCTTTTCAAGCTCAATCCCATCAGCTTTTTTAACAAATTTAGAAATATATTTTAAAAATCCCCCAGCACCGCAACCAAAATCAATTACTTTTTTATTAATTATATAATTTTTAAGGAATCTATATCTTCTCAAATCATCAGATTTTGCTTGTTTTAACCACTCTGTTACATTTGGTTTTTTACCGTTATGCATACCAGAATTTTCATAATGTAATTTTTTGATATGTTTATTTGAAGATAAAAAAACTAGACCACAATCTATGCATTCCAAAATTTTTAATCTTTTGTTGTCTCTTACTGAACCAGAGCGTTGAAAGATATGAGCAGATTTACACAAGTAACATTTTTTGATTTTCATTGTTTAAATTTTACTAAAGAACAAAAAGATATTAGATATCTATCAGATATAATTTTATTTGGTAATCTTTATATGTTCACGAAGCTTCTTAGCAATTGGTTTTTCTGCTTCTATTATTGTTTTCTTACCGTCCCCTAAAGCTTTTTCAATTTTTCTAACACCACCTACTAATTGTCTTAATCCATTTGGTTCGACAGACGCTGATTGATCAGAACCATACATCGCTCTACTTAAAGTAATGTGTCGCTCTAAAGAGCTGATTCCAAGAGCTGCTGCAGCATATGAAATAGCAAGACCAGCTTCATGACCGCTATATCCTACGTCACAATTAAATTTTTTTCTTAAGGTCTCTATAACTTTAAGGTTTGCATCTTCATCTTTCATTGGATACGTAGAAACTGTGTGCATCAATTCAAAAGTACATTTTTTAGAATTAAATATATCAACCGCTTTTTGTATATCTTCAAAATTAGACATTCCAGTAGATATAAATGTATGTTTTTTTTCTTCTGCAATTTTTTTTAACAATTCTTCATAAACAATCATAGCAGAGGCAACTTTGTTATATTTGCAATTAAATTGCCTTAAAAATTCTTGACTTTTCAAATCCCAAGCAGAAGCAAACCACTCTATTTTTTTTTCTTTGCAATAATTATCAATTTCATTGTATTGGTTGAAATCAAATTCAAGTCCCTCTTTTTGTTCTCTTTGGGTAGTACCCCATGGACTTTCTCTTGAGGAAGCTAAAAATTCTTGTGTATAAACTTCATCAATATCTCTTTTTTGAAATTTAACTGCATCACAACCTGCCTCAACCGCAACATCAATAAGTTTCTTACAAATTGACATATCTCCATTGTGATTTATTCCGATTTCAGCAGTAATGAACATTTATTCTAAAATTTATTTTTAAATTTATAAAAACAATAACTTAATTATTTTTGTATTGGCAGCAACAATTTTTTTAAAAATCTTAATAAACATAGTAAACTTATGATTATTAATTATACCCTAATTTATGTTCTACTAACTCGCATAGTAAATGTTCAATTAGTATGTGTGCTTCTTGAATTCGCGCAGTTACTTTAGATGGAACAATTATTGATATATCACAATTATTTTTACAATTACCACCATCCTTACCAAGCAAACCAATAGTTTTAAGTTTCATTTTTTTTGCTTGACTTAATGCTTTTAAAATATTTTTACTTTTGCCAGATGTAGTAATTGCAACTAAAACATCGCCTTTTTTTCCGAATGCCTTTATTTGTCTAGAAAATATTTCTTCATAACTATAATCATTTGCAACACAAGTTAATACAGAAGTATCAGTTGTTAATGCTAAAGATTTTAATGGTTTACGATCTTTTTTAAAACGCCCAACAAATTCAGCTGCAATATGCTGACTATCAGCCGCACTACCACCATTTCCACACCAATAAATTGTACCTCCAGTTGTAAGAGATTTTTTGATTAAGTTTGAAGCTTCTTCAATTTTTTTAGAAATTTGAACATGGGTTTCTTTGACTGTATTTAAATGTTCGTTGAAAACGTCTTCAATAATTTTATTGTAAATTTTTTTTTTGTAATTTTTTTTTTTAGTCATCATGTTAATTTTTTTAAATATTAATAAATTTTTTTAAAAGTTTTATAATTAAATTTTGATCTTTTTTTTTCAAACTGTAATATATTGGCAAACTAACAGCATTTTTATAATAAATTTCTGCGTTTGTATTTATAAACTTATCCTTAAAAATAGAAAATTTATATATTGGGATATAATGATATTGTAGCATTATTTTATTTTTCAACATAAACTTTATCATTTTCTCTTTATAATTTTTGTTTCTATTATTTATATGAATAATAAACAAATGGTAAGAAGATTTATAATTACTGATTACTTCTGGAATATAAATTTCTTTTATTTTTTTTATTTCCTTAGTGTATCTTGAGGCAATTTTTTTTCTTTGATTTATAAATTTATTAATTTTTTTTAATTGACTCATTCCAAGTGCTGATTGAAAATCTGTTAATCTAAAATTCAATCCTTTTTGCACAACATCGTATTGCCAATGTTTTCCTTTTAATCTTTTAATTCCAAGAGATCTAACCATTCTCATCTTCTCTAATAAAAATTTGTTGTTCGTTGTAACAATTCCACCTTCACCAGTTGTAATAGTTTTTAATGGATGAAGTGAAAATGTACAAATATCAGAATGTTTACAACTTCCTATTTTATAATTTTTATTTTTATGATTATAAGATGCTCCTAATGCATGACAGGCATCCTCGATAATACGGCATTTATATTTTTTTTTTAAATACTTAAATTTTTCAGCGTTTTGTGGATAGCCTCCGTTATACATAACAATCAACGCTTTGAAGTTATCAATACCAAATTTTTTACAACAAAACTCAACATCTTCAGGTCGCATCTGTCCTGTATATTTGTCAACATCACATAGATAAACTTTTGCTCCTAAAAATTTTGCAATAGAATATGAAGCTATAAAATTAATTGATGGCATTATAATTATATCACCTCTATTTGTATCTATGGCACTTAATGCAATAAATAAAGCTGAAGTTCCACTGTTACAAGTTAATGAATATTTGCAGTTTAAGAATGTTTTAATTTTATTTTCAAATTCTAAAGTGAGAAATCCTGTTGTTAATTTATCTTTCTTTAAAGCAGCTACAACATTTTCTATATCAGATTTTTCTATATGCTGTCGCCCATAAGGGATGATTTTTTTCACAATAAAGTTTTTGTATCAATAATTATTTATTTAACAATATCAAAGTTCTTATTTATAAATTTTTTCAGCTAATTTCCAATCATCAAAATCATCAATATCAATAGATCGATATTTTGGTATTTCCAATCCTACATAATGTTTATCAAAGTCTATAATTTTTTTTTTGAAATGATTAATGGGTATTGCTACAAAATTGCCAGTATCAAAATAAGATTTTGATAAATCTTGTGATCTAATTTTATAAAAACTTTTTTTGACAGGAATTAATTTTTTATTTTTTACCAATTTAAATGCCCACTCTAGTGGAGCAGGATATTCTGTGACAGGAAGTATGATTTTTTTTCTATTTTTTTTAAGTAATTTCGAGGCATTTAATAAATCTTTAGATTTAATTAAAGGTGAACATGGAGTAAGACACCAAACTTCATTAAAAATTTTAAAAAATTTATCATATTCATTTAAAACATTTCTCAAAACAGACTCAATTGTAGCATTATCATCTGAAAGTTTTTTCGATCTAAAAAAAACCTCAACATCAAATTTTTTCAAATATTTAAAATATTTTTTACTATCAGTTGAAATCACTATTTTACTAAAAATTTTAGAATTTATAGCTGTTTTTATTGAATAACTTATTATGGGTTCGCCTTTAAATTTTTTAAAATTTTTATTTTTTATTCTTTTGGAACCTGATCTTGCTGGTATTATCAAAATTCTTTTTATTGACATATATAAAAATTTTTTCTGAGATATTTTAATGCATCTGGACCTAGATTAAATACTAAATCTATAATTGATAATCTTGAAATAAATTTTTCACTTTTTTGAAAATATTCTTCGTCTCTAAAATCAAAATAATCAATTTTAATTTTAGTGTTTGGTATATATTTTATATCGCCAAAATAGTTTTTGGCTCCTAAAGTTGAGATATAGTTGCTACAATTTTTTATTAAACAAATATCTTTCAAATAATCACTTTTTTTTGATGATAATTTAAAGTTACTATCATTAGAAATATTTGTTTTTATATCTAAATTTTTACAAATTTGTAAAATTAATTCTTTATTTAATTCTGCTAATTTTGTGTGATTTTTGTTTAAAATTTTTTCAAGGCCACCAAAATATTGTTCAAAATATCTACATTTTGAATATGAATTTTTTATAGACAATATTTGTTTTTGTTTAAATTTGTCAAAATTATCTAATTCAACATCTATTATATTTTGATGATACTTACCCTTAGATTTAACTGGAATTGTTAAAAATATTTCTTTACCATTATTGATAATTTTATTGCGCTGTTGCCAACTTCTTTTGTTAAATTGAATATTTTCTAAAAAAATAAATTCATCAACATAATCAATCAGTGCAAAATAGCCCTGCCAGGGTAGATAGGTAGGCTGACTTATTGCAATCTTCATAAGTTGTATTAAAAATTAACTAATTACTCTTCTATGGCTAAGCAAACACCTTCTTTTCCATAATCATTACCATTATAGAACATATATTTTATCTTTTTATGTTTAACTACATGAGGGTAAGCTATCATTTTGTTATCTATTTCTTTTCTTCCCGGTGAAATAAATGATTTTTTATCATTTCTTTTCCAATTTATTGCATCCTTGGATTCAGCATAACCAATTTTATATTTTCCAACTTTTTTTTCGTAACAAAACCACATTTTGTATAATCCATTTTCAAATAATACCGATGGTCTTGCTATTGCTCTTTCTTCATTCTTCAATTTTATAGAAGAATTACCATCTTGAAGCCAATTTTTTCCATCTTTTGATACAGCTAACTTAATATCGTATTTTGGGTAATTTTCATTAACCCATTCATTACAAGAAACATACCACATTAACCATTTATCTTTTTTAATTCTCATAACATAAGGGGCAGTTAATATTGAAAAAGGTTCTTTGTTTGTTAATTTCAAAATTGGAGATCTAGAATATCTTTTAAAGCTTACACCATTATTTTTAGAAATTGCTAAACCTGTCATCAAAGAGTATCTTGTAGTAGATTTAGGTTTCCAACCTATATAATATAAAAAAGTCTCCTTTTTATTTTTAATCAAACAAGATGCGGTAACACCATTGTCATCAAATGTGCCTAGTTCTCCTGGGGTTAATATTGGTTTTTTTGAAATATTTTTTATTGCAAGCTCCTTTAAATCATAATCAAAATACCCTATCATAGATATATTTTTTTTATTTCTTCCACAAAAAAATACCCTATACAAATCTCCCTTTAACTTAAGTGTACAAGGATCCATCGCATAAGAATTCCACCACTTTAAATTAAATTGTTCTGGTTTAACAATTAAACCTAATTTTTTCCATTTCATATTTTTTTAGTCACTCTATAATTATTAATATAAAGTGCATCTAAATTGCAATCTAAAAAGTCTACAATTGCATCCTCTGGCCTCAGGACATTTGTTCTCCCATGAAGATTGAAAGATGTATTTAAAACTACCCCATATTTGTACTCATCTTTTATCTTTTTTAATAAATTCCAGAAAAAAAAGTTAGTTTCTTTAGTAACAAACTGAGGTCTAGCAGTAAGATCGACATGAAGTGCTGATGGTATTATTTCTTTAAATCTAGATTTAGCCTTAAAAGCTGTTGACATATATTTATGATGAAAAGATTGCTCAAATATTTCTTCTCTATCTTCCTCCAAAATTGTTGGGCAGAGTGGTTGATACCAGGGTCTTTTTTTTATCTGTAAATTTATTTTATCTCTTGTGTCTTTATAGAAAGGATTGGCCAATATACTTCTTTGACCTAATGCTCTCGGTCCAAACTCCATTTTTCCATAAAAAGTGGCAATAATTTTATTTTGTTTTAATGAGTTAGCCGCATCATTAACCCAATTATCTTTTAAATTCTCAAAATTTATAGAATTCTTGTATAAATTTAATATGCTTAATGTTTCTTGATCATTGTAACTATCACCTAAATAAGGCATTGAAACTTTTTTGATTTTCAATGGGTCTTCTTTATTATTAATTAATGATAAGACTGCTGCACCCACAGATGAACCTTCATCTCCCATATAGGGTACAACGTTTACTGATTTTAAACTGAGTGCTGAGTAAACCTTATAAGATAAAATCACATTTGCAAAAACTCCCCCAGTTAAATAAATTTTATCAAAATTATAAATTGATTTAAAAACACTCAACATTTCTACAACTATTTTTTCAAGAAAATACTGTATTGTAGCTGCAAAGTTTTTATCTCCAATTATTTTTCTATATTTTTTTAAGTTACTTATAATTAAAAATTTTTTATACAATTTGGTATCAATTAAAAAATTTAGGTTGGCATTATTTATTTTAATAATTCTTCTTAAAATTTTTAACAAATTCTTATTCGGGACTCCATATGCAGCTAAAGCTTCTACCTTGCCCTCATCTACACTTCTCCTCAAATCAAGAGCCTCTGTAAAATTAGAATATAAAGAGCCAATAGAAGTAATATAATCCCTGTTATCTTTATTAAACTTAGTAATTTTACTTGAAGATATTAACTCAAATTTTTCACTACTCCATTTAAAAAAAGATGAGTGTTTTAAATCTCCGTGTTCATCTAATACAAATATATAATTAGTCTTATTTAGGTCAAAGTCGTCAATAGTTAAACAAGAAGCTGCATGACTTAAATGATGGTCATAAAATTCTATCTTAGGAACAGTAATATTGTTAGTTTTAAAAATATTACTTATTGTTTTTTTTACAAAAAATTTATTCAAATTTTCTACTTTTCTAAAATTTGAAAAAAACTTATGCATTAATGAATAGTATTGCCATCTAATATCCTTCTTAGAAATAGCAATGGTTTTAATATCTACATTTATTAAATCAGAAAAATATTTTGGTTTAATATATTTTCTAGCAACTTTCTCTTTTTTTAAAAAAAAAAAAGTAGGTGACTGCATTTCAAGTATACCATCTTTACCTGAAAAATTAGAAAACGGTATGGCAACCACATCTACTTCATTAGGTATTAACTCTCTACTATTTAAATATTTTAAAGTTTGATCAATGTCTATATTGTCTTTCTTTATTCTTGAAACTCTATCAGATTGCAGTGCAAAAAATATGTCGCTTTTTGTATCTAAAAAACTTACTGCACTTTCTAAACCAGAATATTTTGTTCCTATTATCTTCATGAGGTCATTTTTGTCCAGTAATGATATTAAATTTAATAAAATCTTTTGAATTGTTTTCTGTATAATAATAATAATTGTAATCTATGTTTTTTAAATTGCATAATTTAAAAAAATAAAGCAATTTTTTTTTTTTTAATTTTGTGACATTAAAACTTTCATCATTTAATCCTTTAGAAGAGTTTAAGTTTATACTAAAGAAATAACCTTGTTTTTTTAAATTTTTATTTATTAAACTATATGAAATCTTTAAATCATCTTCAGTTTGATGTTGAAGTGAGGCTCCATCAATTATTAAATCATATTTTTTTTTAGAATTTTTTAAAAAATCATTAAACCCTAAGTTAAAAGTTTTTACATTTTTATTTAAATGTTTTTGTTTTAATTTTTTTAATGCCTCTTTTGAAATATCAACACAATCTATAAAAAAATTTTTCTTTCTAAGTAAAATTAAAGTAGAGCCAGTACCACATCCTAAATCTAGAATATTTATTTTTTTTTTTAAATTAGAAAAATTTCTATTAAAAAAAATTATTAAAGATTGATGTGGAAAATTATTTCCATCATTTTTTAAAAAAAAATTATTCCACTTATTCATTTAAACTTATTAATTTCTAAAAATTTTTCAGGATCAAAAGAAATTTGTCTTGAATCATTTTGGATTACTACGCTTTGGGATGATAAATTTTTTGTAACATGTGAAGATGAACCAACAAAAGAGTTATTTCCTATGGTTACAAAGTGTCCAATAGTAGAGTTTAACCCCAAAAAGCTATAGTCCTTTATTTTGCAATTACCTCCTATAGTGCATCCAGAGGATATCCAACAATTATTACCCACTGAACTGTGATGACCTAAAATCGCACCGCTCCAAATAAAAGTATTATTTCCAACTTTAGAATAAGGTTGAATATAGCTGTCTAATAAAACTACATTTTCACCAACATTAACTTTATCATCAATTAAACTTGAATTAAATATAACATTTTCAAATGAGTATCCTTTCTTTTTAAAATAATTGTATTTTTCATACCTGAGTTTATTCAATTTCTTATAAGAAATTGCTATGTGCATTTTTGTATTTTTAGGTTTATAATTTTTAATAAGATCTTGAGTTGTGATAACTTTCGTTTTCCTAAAAGTATCTTTTTTATAAAATTTTTCATCAACACAATATGCATAAATTTTTTTAGATAATTTATTCAAATAAAAAGAAATGATATCTGACTGTTGACCAATACCAAAAATGATTAAAAATTTTTCACTCATATCTCTAATCCACCATCAAGAGATAAAACTTTTCCATTAAAAAATTTATTATTAATTATAAATTTTATAGCAAGAATAAGTTCTTTTGTATTGCCCAACCGTTTAATTGGAGTAATATTTTTTAAATGATCAATTTGAAATTTACTTAAGGATTTATATGTACTTCTAGTGTTTAAAAAACCTGGAGCTATGCATGCAACTCTAATATTTAAATTGCTGAGTTCTTGTGCCCATATTTTGGTTAGTATCTCAATGCCTGATTTAGCAACTGAATATGCAGATTGTCCAATATTCCCCTTTGCACTTATTGAACTAATATTTATTATCAGTCCCCCGGTTCTATTGTTGCAAAAATTCTCAATGATCTTTGAAGAAAACAAAAATACAGAATTTAAATTTAAATCTAATATATTCTTCCAGATTTTATAATTATGAGATTTAAAGCCACTAGTTGTTAACTTTACTATAGGTTGGTTATAAATCTTTCCAGCATTATTTATTAAAATATCGAAGTACTTAAATTTCAAATTCAATTTTTTAAAAAGTTCATCTACTTTTTTTTGGTTTGTTATATCGCATTCATAAATTTTTATTTTCTTGAATTTATTTTTTAAAATTTTTAATTCTTTTTTATTTATATCTATACAAATTAATTCATTACTTTTATAAAAATATTTTACTATTTCGTTACCAATAGATCCAGTGGCACCTGTTATTATTATTCTTTTCACTTAATTTTATTTTTTAAATCTTTAATATTTTTTATTTCAAGAATTTCTTTTACAGATAGTTTTTTTTTTATTTTTTTTTCTAACAGTGAAGCCAACTCCAATTGTTTTAAAGAATCCCAATTAGATAAATTTTTAAGTGAAGTTTTTTCAGATAATGAATTTAAATCCTCAACAAAAATTTTATCTATTCCTTTAAAGTTAAATTTTTTTTTCATATTTTTTTTTAATTAATGCTCTATCTATTTTTCCATTACTATTTTTCGGTAAATCATCAACAAAAAATAATTCTTGGGGCAAAAAGTACTTTGGTAAATACTTTTGTATAAATGTGTATATTTCCTTTTTTGATATTTGTCTGTTTGTTGAGATAACAGAAACTATTTTTCCATATGTTCTGGCTTTATTCTTAATGTAAAAAACACAAGTTTCTTTAATAGAGGATAGCTTGTTTAAAACAATTTCTAATTCATTAAGTTCTATTCTATAGCCCATGTGTTTAATTTGTGTATCGTTTCTACCAATAAAAAATAATTGATTATTAGATATATTTTCTTTTACTAAATCTCCAGTTTTGTAACCCCTTTGGTTATCAAAATTTTTAATATCTAAAATAAAACTTTTATCAGTATTTAATTTATCTCCAATATAACCATATGCTACATTTGGGCCATATAAAATTAACTCACCTATATCTCCTTTTTTTACTTCTTTAAATTTTTGATCCACAATTTTATAATTAAAATTTTCAGCAATTGAACCTATGGGTGCATAATTACTTTTTATAGATTTGTTATTTTTTATAAAATCTTTTTTAGAAATTAAATATCTTGAACAAATACATGTACATTCGGTTGGCCCATAAACATTATAAAAAACTTTGTCATTAAATTTATTAAATAAAATTTCTAATTTTGCTTTTGGAAATCCTTCACCACCAAAAATTATTTTTTTTATTTTTTTAAATTTTTTCTTATCTAACAAGTTAAAATTAATAAAATAAATTAATAAAGATGGAGTAGAAAACCAAACTGTGCAATTATGTTTATATAATATATTAATTAATTTTAATGGATCGTTAATATCTAATTGGGGTATAAGAACCAAGGTATTTCCAAGCAACATACTATTAAAAAGATCAAAAACAGAATTATCAAAATATAAAGGGTTTAATTGTGAAAAAACGTCTTTACTATCAAGTAAAAAATTTTTCTTACACCACAAAACAAAATTGATTACACTTTGATGAGAGATTAATGCACCTTTGGGAGAACCAGTTGATCCGGAAGTGAACATTATATATGCAATATCATCACTATTACATGATGTGTAAGATATTTTTTTTATATTTTTACTTTTTTTAATATCCAATTTTTTTGCAAAAGATATTCTGTTTTTACTAATAACAAATTTACATCTAGTCTTTTTTAATATTTCCTTAATTCTATTCTTTGGTAAATGAATATCTAAAAAAAAATATGGTAGTCCTATTTTAAGACAAGCCAACAAAGCGATTATTGTACCTAAGCTTTTCTCACTATCAATTGCAATTACATTATTATCCTTCTTATATTTTTCTAAATACGTTGCAAACTTATCACTATGAAAATCAAGATATTGAAAATTATATTTTTTATGATCAATATCAATCAAAGCAATTTTATACTTATTTTTTTTTACTGTGTTTTTAAAAAATCTGAGGAAATTAAATTTATACATAAAAACTAATCAAATAATTTCTGAAAAATAGGATTATTTTTTTTTACACTTTTTATTAGTCTCTTGTTTAAAATATTCTTTAAATAAATTGTTGTTAATCCAATTGGAGGAGATTTTTCAACATAATCTTTATTTGTAAAAATTTTTCCTTTTTTTAAATCTTTATTAAAATATAAACCTTTTCTTCTTGAGTTTAATCTTTCTTGTTTTAATAAGTTTTTTTTACTTGTTCCAAGACACTTATAAGCTTCTTTAATCTTAAATATATAATCTTTAAATTCTTCTGGCTCCATTGCAAAAAAATGGTCTGGACCCTCTGATTTCTTACTTAAAGTAATATGCTTTTCAAAGACTGTGCTACCAAAACTAACGCTAGCAATACCCGCTACATCAGACAGTGTGTGATCTGAAAATCCTAGAAAATATTGAAAATGTGATCTAAAAGTCTTTAAAGTATTTAAATTCACGTCTTTATGTTTTAAAGGATAATCAGAACCACACTGCATAATTACAATATTTAGGTTTTTATTATTTTCACATATTTTTACGGCATTTTTTATATCTTCAATGTCAGACATGCCTGTTGATAATAAAATTGGTAAATTTGACTTGGATAGATACTCAATTAATTTGTAGTTTGTAAGTTCAGATGATGCAATTTTATGAAAATCAATTTTAAATTTACTTAGATATTTTGCAGATCTCAAATCAAATGTTGAGGCTGATACATCTAAATCTAATTTTTTTGCATAATTGTAAAATTTATGAAAATAGTTCTCACTTAATTCAATTGATTTAAATAATCTAAACATCTTTCTATTATTTGGATAAAGTTTTTTTGCTTTAAATAATTGAAATTTTACAGCATCAGCTCCACACATTTTTGCTTTTTTTATCAATTCATAACCTGTATTTAAGTCTTGGTTAAAGTTAGATCCTATTTCAGCAATAAAGTAAGGTTTGATAAATTTTTTAAACATTTAAATTATTTTTTTATATATATTAAAAGACATTAAGTTACTATTTATTAAAAAAAGATCTAATTTTATTGATATATGATTTATCTAAATTTTTATCAAATAAATTAAATTTTTTTTTATCAATTAAAATATTTTTCAACTTTAAGATGTCATTTTTTTCTTTTTTTAAATATGAAAAATGAAATTGCCTTGTTTTATTTATAAACACTTTATCTATTTTTTGGCTTTCTTTACTATCAGAAAAAATTATTACAGGTATACCATGAATGACACCCTCGTATTTTGTCAAACCAGAATTAGTAATTAAAAGATTGCTTTTATTTAGTATATTATGAAATTTTTGAGTAAATCTAATTATCTTATAATTATTTTTTTTACATTTTAAAAATAATTTTTTCTTATAAGAATTTTTATTATATTTTCCGATCACTACTGCGATTTTTTTTTTAATTTTTAATTTTTCTAATAGTTTTAAAACATATAACGTACCCTCATAATTATCACTACCTCCAAAACTCAAAGTAATGTCATAAATTTTATTAGTTTTCATTATTTTATTTAAAGGATAAATGAAATATTCAAATCCAATTTTAATTCTTTTAATTTTTATTAGTTTTTTTTTTAATTTTTTCTCTACCTCAAAAGGAATAAGAGTTTTTATATTTTGTAAATTTATTATTGCAGACAAATTTTTATTTGTAGGCTCATCAATAATATAAACATTTTTTATTTTTTTTTTTTCCAATATTCCTTTTATTCTTAATATTGTATTTCGATCTAAAAATAATTTATTTGTTACATCTAATATTACTTTATTTTTTAGACTGATCTCATAATCTAATTTATATAAAAAAGAATCTAAGTTTTTAATTTTATCTCCATATGAATAATGACGTATGTTATTTTTTTTTATTTTAAGAATTGAAATTAAATTGTTAATTCTATTATAATGACCAAAACCAAATTTTTTTGAGGAGATAGAAAAAAACGAAAATTGACTTAATTTAGTCTTTGAAATGTTGAGTGACATACCGGACTATGTAAAAGCTTCTCTATTTTATAACCTTTTTCACATTCTGCTATTTTTTGAAATATAATATCCAAACATTCAAAGTAACTATTAAATTTCTTTAAATCATGTTTAATACAAATGTAAATAACATTCGAAGCCAAAATATTTGATTTCAACATCTCTTGGGTTATAAATGTTTTGTATTTTAAATTGTTTTTGCTATTGAAGCTGAAAGCAGGAATACCATCACTTCCAAAAACCTTAAGTGGTAATTCATATTTTTGACCCAACTTACTCAACTTATCTTTAAAATACTTGCCCTTTTTAGAAATTATTTCCCAAGATTTTATTTTCCTCATTATTTCTAAAGTTTTAAGAGCCGCTGTCGGACCTACTCTCTCCGTCCAAAAAGTACTACTAATAAATGTCTTTTGAGCATGATCCATAAATTTTTTTTTTCCTATTATCGATGTTATTCCATAACCATTACCTAATGCTTTTCCATAAACACAAATATCAGGAAAAATGTTATATTTTTCATGGATACCTCCATATGTTTCTCTAAATCCAGATGTACATTCATCAAATATTAAAACAAACTTATGTTTTTTTTTTAAATATTTAATAGCTTTCAAAAAACTTTCCGAAGGAGGGTTGCTTCTATAAACTTCCATTTTTACAATACCAATATTTTGTTTTTCAACAATTTTAGTTAATTCGTCAATATTATTGAAGTTGAAAGGATGAACTGTTCCTTTTAAATTATTTGGCACACCCTTTGTACTTAAACCTGTTAGTAAATGTTGGTCCAAATTTTTTTTATTTTTTATATTTGCAGATAAATACCAATCATGCCAACCATGATATCCACATATAGCTATATTTTGTTTTTTTGGACTACAAGAAGCTCTTGCAATTCTCACAGCTATAGCATTTGCTTCACCTCCGCTTCTAGCAAATTTCACCATATCTGCCCATTTATTTATTTTTAACAATTTTTCACTTAGCAAAAATTCCTCTTCACAATTCAAAGTGGACATATTACCTTTTTTTATATTTTTAATAACAGCTTCATCTACTTCATTATTAGAATAACCCAAAACACAAGTGCCAACTCCCATCAGACTCATATCTAGATACATTTTATTATCTAAATCAGTAACAAAACAATCTTTAGCTTTCTTAAAATATGCTGGCCATTTATTTGGTAAAAAAATTTCAGGTCTTTTTGATAAAAGCATATTTCCACCTGGGATAATTTTTTTAGCTTTTCTCCAAGTTAATTGTGTCTTATTTTTTACCATTTAAAAGGTTTTTTTAAAATTAATGATTGATTAAATTTTATATATTTTATTTTTAAATCTTTATTATATGCTTTTACAATTTTTTTCAATTGATCAAAGTTATCAACTCCAACTAAAATTTTGTCTATATGCTTTATTTTTTTTACAAATGCCGTACTAACTTCTAAAGAATTATAATTATTTTTTTTTAACCATTTATGCCATTCTAAAAAAAACTTATTTTTTTTAAATTTTTTAGGCAAATTGTCATATTTTGATAATAATAAACCCTGTAAATATATTGATCTAACTTGTATTTCTATTTTTTTTTCCTTAAGTTTTTTTAAATAGCTATTATCAAAAAATTCTTGATTAGCCACGGATAGTGGCAAGTTAACAATATCAATATTATATCTACTTATAATCAAATCTAATTCTTTTTTGGTATAAACAGATACTCCAAATTTTGAAAATTTTTTTTCTTTCTTTAACTTTTGCAAAATATTAAAAAAATTTAGTCCAAACTCTCCCTTTAACGCTGACGTATTATGTATTAGCAATGCATATAGCCGATCTATATTCAAATCATTCAAGATCTTATCAATCTTAGAAATAACTATATTTTCAAAACTTTTATTATTTTTTTTTTCTATACTTGAAATTTTTGAAGTGATTTGAAAATTTTTTAAATTTAATGAACCAAGGATATTATGAGATTTACCATATCCTTCAGCAGTATCAATTGAATTAATTCTTTCCTTGTTACAATATTTTATAATTTTTCTTATCTCGTTAAAATCTACAATACCTTTAGAATTACAAATTCCATAATTCATTCCGAACTGAGCTGTACCAATTGATAATTTCATTTTTTTTTGGAATTATTAATCAAAAATTTTAAAAGAGATATAAATTTATTTTTTTATTAATTAATACTTAACGAAAAGCAAAAATCAAAACACAAAAATTTATATATTATTAAATTAAAATTTGTTTATAAAATCCTTATTTTTTATAATCCATTTTTTTAATTGAGATTTTGTCATCCATTGATTATTTAGATCACTACTATAAACAAATCCTTTTTGTACTTTTAATCCTTTTCCAATACGTTTTTTGTCTAATGCCCAATTATTAATTTGTGGTAAAATTTTATAATAATCAGAGTATTCATAAGTTGAATAACTATCTTCAAAACTAATCATTTGCTCGTGTAACTTTTCTCCTGGTCGGATTCCAATAATTTTTTGTTTAGTCTTGGGCGCAATAACGTTTGCTATATCTATAACCTTCATTGAAGGAATTTTCTTAACATATATTTCACCTCCAATCATAGTATCAAATGCTTTCCAAACTAACTCGACTCCTTGCTTTAAAGTAATCATAAAACGTGTCATACGATTATCTGTTATTGGTATAATGCCTTTGTTTTTTTGTGATAAAAAAAATGGAATTACTGAGCCTCTTGAACCAATTACATTTCCATAACGAACTACAGAAAAACGTGTTTGATTACTAGATGCATATGATGAATTGCTAGCGACAAAAAGTTTGTCAGAAGCTAATTTACTTGCTCCATAAAGATTAATTGGACTACTTGCCTTATCAGTTGATAGTGCCACAACTCTTTTCACTCCCTGATCTATAGAAGCATCAATTAAATTCATTGCTCCATTAATATTTGTTTTAACACATTCAAAAGGATTATATTCTGCAGTAGGTACTATCTTTGTTGCGGCAGCATGTACAACAAAGTCAACATTATTTAACGCACGATGTAATCTTTCTTTATCTCTTACATCTCCAATAAAAAATCTTACTCTAGAGTCACTAGAAAACAATTTTGCCATTTCCCATTGTTTCATTTCATCACGCGAAAAAATAACTAAACGTTTTGGGTTATACTTTTTTAAAGTTAGTGGAACAAAACTATTACCAAAAGATCCTGTACCACCAGTCACTAATATTGAAGAATTTTTTAACATTTCTTAAATTTTTTCTACAGATGCTCTAAAGTTTCTGTTATTTTTAATTAACTCTTGAAAAGTTCCTTCGTTTATTAATTTACCTTTTTCTAATAAGAAAATTTTATCACATTTCTTAACAGTACTCAAACGGTGAGAAATTATTATTATAGTTATATCTTTATCTATATTGTCTATAGCTTCCATAACTGTTTTTTCAGTGACACTATCTAAAGCGCTCGTTGCTTCATCTAGAATTAAAACCTTAGGCTTATGATATAATGCTCTTGCAATTCCAATTCTTTGACGTTGACCTCCTGATAATCTTATGCCTCTTTCACCAGTTGAAGTTTGATATTGGTGAGGTAAATCATTCATAATAAAGTCATGCAAATTTGCAATTTTTGCTGCTTGTTTAACCGCTTCATGATTAATATTTTTGGGATCTATCCCTAATGCTATGTTTGCACTGATACTGTCATCAACTAAATAAATGTTTTGAGGAACATATCCGATAGTTTTTTGCCAAGCTTTAAGATTTTGTTTATTAACAACTACTCCATCTACTTCTAGTGTACCTTTCTGACATTCCAATAATCCTAGAATTATATCGACTGTCGTTGTCTTGCCACTACCTGTTTCACCAACGAATCCAACCGTTGCTTTAACAGGAATGGTTAAATTAATATCCTTTAAAGCTGTTCTTGATGATTGAGGATAATTATAATTAATATTATTTAAAGTAATTTTGTTATTAAAGGATAGAGGTGAAATATTTTGATCTATGTTCTCATTTATTGGTTTAAGACTTCTAGTATCTTCAAATATTGTTTCTATTGCAACTCGACCGTATCGTAATAAAGAAAATGAGTTATATATCCTTTGTAATGCTGGCATTAATCGATAACCCGCAAGAGCATAAAGAGTAATAATTGGAATAGTATCCAAAAATGTTCCAGTTTTAGACATTACATAAAGTAAAATTACCATCATTCCACCAAAAGCTAAAATTTCAATAAAGTAACGAGGAATTTGACTTATCAAAACAAATGAAGAATGATAATTTGCCATTTTTAAAGCTGGATCTGAAAATCTTTTAATATAAGTTTTTTCTAGTCTACTCAACTTTACCTCTTTGACTGCACCAAAAGCTTCTGATAAAGAAATAAAGCGTAACTGATTTGAATTAAAACGATTTTCTCCAATTTTTTTAACAAAACCCCTAGAAAGTTTATAAAATATCCAATAAGCACATCCAAATGTAAAAAAAACAGTAAACGCAATTTTAGTGTCTACTAAAATTAGTAAAGTTAATAATGCTATTACAATTACACTGTTCGCAACTAATTCTAGCATAGGTCTTATTCCATGACTTACTATAGTTCCAACTTCTCCAAGAATAGATTTTCCAAGATCTGCTGAATTACGATTTAAAAACCAACTGTAAGGCTGGTGCATGTAACTTTCTACCAAAAGTTTACTTATTGTATATTCAGTCATGTAAGTAAATCTTGACAACAAGTACATGGTTAATGCTTTAAATGATATTGAAAAAACGAGCAAAATAAATACCATTAATCCAAAAACAAAAAGAAATTCCTGGTTAGATTGAAAACCAAATTTTTCAAAAAATTTAAATAAAATATTTAGAATTGAATTAGTCTCTATAAGTGTTGGATTAGTTAGCACTGTCATAAAGGGCATGATTGATGCAACTCCAATCATATCCAGTAGTGACATAATTAAAATCATTAACAACAGTAGTGGTAAATTTTTTTGTTGTCTGGAAGATAAAAAAAACAAAAGTTTTCTTAAAATATTTAGCATATTTTTTAAAGATAATTAATTTTAAATACCCTAGATTAATGCTTTATAAAATAAATCATCATAACAACAGACATATTGATTTATGGTAATACATAAATTATACATAAACTAATTTGTTACACAACTAACATCATTTATTATTTTCTTATATGAAAAGAAAAATCTTCCTAATTGGTCTTAATCTTTATAGTGTTTTTTTAGCATTGCAAATTAAATCTAAAGCTAAAAATTCTAGCATCTGTATTATAGAAGGTTCACCAAATTTTATTTCTGCTTATAAAAAAATTAAGATAAAAAATTATATATTAAACCCAGGGTTTCATGCATTAGAGGACGTAAGATCAAGAAAACTTGTAAATGTTTTAAAAAAAGAGATTAAATTTATTAAAATAAGAAAAACAAGAGGCATGATAATTGGAAAGGAGTTAATCTCACATCTAGATGGGTATAAAGAGTGGCCAAAAAATATTTTGCAAAAATTTAAAATAAGAAAAAAAAATGTAACACTAAACCCAATTAAAGATCTGAACTACCTAAACAAGAATTATTTGCGATATTTAACTGATAATTATTTTGGTAAAGAGAATGACATAAAATACACTATAAGTTCCTCTTACCCATGGTTTTTTCCTAGTAATTATAAAATTAAATCAAATGATGAAGCCGCAGTATTTACCAAAAAAGTAAGACAAAAAAAAATTAAACACAGTTTTATTTTTCCAGAAAGAGGTCATTTTAGTGAAATTTCAAATGCATTAAGAATAATTTTAAGAAATAATAATATAGATGTTAAACTAAATATTCCAATTACATTCAAACAAAAACAAAAACAAATTTTTTTTGATGGGTATGATGATCTTAATAATACAGAAAATAAAAAAATAATTTGTATTCCAGTAAAACCATTAAATGACTCAATAAAAAAACAAAAGTTAAATGAATTAATTAAAAAAAAACGTCTACCAAAATTAAAGCCAATAAAATATTACACTGCTTTAATTGAAATTAAAAATTACATCAAAAGTGAACTAGATAAATTTTGTGAAATTATAGTTTCTTCAGAATATGCTTATGGATTAATAAGAATTTCACAATATTCAGATGTATTCAATATTAAAAATAAAAAAATTTATCAAATTGAATTTATTGAGCACTCTGAAAAAAGTAATATAAACGAGCAACTAAATGATATATTGCAATTATTTAAAAATTTTATTTCATTTAAAAATTCTAGTAGTAAAAATATAAAACTAATTGGCTATTCATTGGTAAGAAATATATTTAGACCTAATAAAAAAGATATTCAAAAAATTACATCAAGTACTATAAGTTTCTTTAAAAATAAAAAAAATATAATTTTCCCTCGGCAAATTACTTGGCCTATTAATTCAAATAAACATTTGCTATATGCTGAAGAAGATTATAAGAAAAAAATATTAAAATTTTTAAATGATAGAAAATAATAAATTTTTTTTAAAAAATTTCTCCAATGTTGTTATTTTTGGCCACCCACAGCCTGAGATTATTCAGATAAATAGAAAGTTAAAGCTTTCTACAACAGTTATAACTTCTGTAGATCAATCAAAATTAATGGATAAAAAATTAATTAATTACAAAGTCTTCAATTCAATTGACAATAAGTGTTTGAATTATCTTAAAAATAAATTTGATTTTAAAAAAACATTATTTATTGGAATAGGTCCTAGATATATCTTTAAAAAAGAAACTATTAAATTATTCGAAAAAAATTTTATCAATATACATAATTCTAGACTGCCACTTGATGCTGGAGGGGGTGCAGGATCTTGGACTATAATGCGAGAAGATAGAATATCTAATATGTGTATTCATATGATGACAGAGGATATTGATGGTGGGCAGATAATCGCGAATGAGCTATCACTATATCCCAAGAATTGTATTATACCCTCTGATTTAAAAAAACACAGTGCAAAATTAATGATAAAATTTTATGAAAAATTTATGAAACAACTCCTTAAAAAAGGAGAGTTTGAGTTAAAACCTCAAATTCATTACTTATCTAGATACAATCCAAGGTTAAATACTGAAGTAAGCGGTTTTATAGACTGGAGTCTAAATTCTTATGATTTAATAAATTTTATAAATGCTTTTGAAGATCCATACAAAGGTGCCTCTACTTATTTAAACAATGGAAATTTTGGAAAACTTTATTTAAAAAAAGTTCAATTACATGGTGGTGATACTCCAAACCACCCTTACATGTCTGGGATAGTTTCTAGGCATGATAAAAATTGGATAGTTGTTTGCACATCATCAAAGCACATGTTGTTAGTTGAGGAAGTAATTAATAGTGATGGAGAGAACATAATTAGTAAAATTAAGATTGGAGATAGATTCTTTACTCCTTACGAAAAATTGAATAATGCTAAATCTAAAAGAATTTACTACAACTCTTATGGTTTGAAAAAATAAACTTTTTATATATTTTAAAAATCAATTTACATTTCTATGCAAAAATTTTTAATTGTTGGATGTGAAAGATCGGGCACACATAAAGTTAAAGAATTTATATATAATAATCTGAAAATAAAAATTAAGATCCAAAGTTTTGAGAAAAAAATTTATGAGGGTTTATTAAGGAGGGATATTTTTTTAAAAAAAAAAAATTTTTATATTTTTAATCCAGCCTTAGATAAAAAATATGAGACTATAAAAAAAAAGATATTGCTAAAAAAAAAAATACTAAGCACACATAAATTCTACAATGAGATATTTTATGATTTTAAAGGATATAATTTCATTCTTACAACAAGAGATCCTATAGATCTTATTGTTTCAACTATTTTATATGTTACTAAGAAAACTACGCTAAATTTTAACAAACAATATAAGATTAAAGATGCAATGGAATTAGCAAAAAACAAAAAAACAATTAATAATTACATTAAAAATTATAACAATTTTTATAAAAAATTTTTAACAAATAAAAACTTAAAAAATTTAAATAAATTTATTATTATAGACTTAAAAGAAAAAATTAAAAAAAAATTTCTAGTGTTTGGATATAAAAATTATAAAATTAAAAAATCATATCTTCATTCCACAAAACCAAATAAGAAATTACATGAGTTCATAAAAAAAAATTATAATTTTGATAAATCTTATGAGATTTACAAATTAATTAAAAAAAATACTAAATAACTTATTATTTTTGACACAAAGCCATAAAAACATCGGTGCAATTACCATTTATTATATTTGTATCTCTACCTAAAATTACTTTTTTAAAATGTTTTAATAAAACTCTCTTGAAAAAACTCTCATTATTAAAGAAAAAAAATTTTTTACCAAATCTAATTTTGTCTTTTTTATCATTTATCAAAAAAATATTATTAGATATTTTTTTTGTCTTCTTAAAAAAATCACTTTTATTTCCTGTTGTTGTAATATATAGAAATTTGTTTTTCTTTATCACTCGACAATATTCTTTTAAGGCTAGGTCTATATCTTCAAAATTATTCTCATAATGTAAGGTGTTAGTCATTAACAAATCAAATAGATCATTTTTGAATGGGATGAGTCTATTGTGGCCAACTTTGATGTTTAATCTTTTATTAGGAAATTTTTTATTTAATATTTTTTTTGTAATATCACAAATACCTTCATTTATTTCTACTCCATGAACTTTACAACCAATATCAGCAAATGGAATAAGATTATTTCCAAACCCACAACCGACATCAACTATTTTTGAATTTTTATTTATGTCTATTTTTAATCCGCTATATCTTCCAAATATCGTCTTAAGCATTAACTCTTGTGGATATTTTGGATATTTGTCAAATTTGATTGATTTTCGATGAAAGGTTTTCCAGTCTTTTGATTTACTTTTAATCATATTTTTTTTTAAGAAATATGATTTATAAGATAAAATTTCATTTTCAAATTATTATTCTTTAATTATTTTAGCGTAAGCTAAATTAGAATAAAATCTTTCTACTTTATTGTTGATGTTCATATAAAATTTATCTGGAATAATTGTTAGTTGTTAATAACTGTATAATATCTTTTTTATTTAAAAAATTTTTTTCAGTGCATAAATCAAGCCAATTGAGCTATTAGTACTGGTCAGCTGCACGCATTACTGCGCTTCCACATCCAGCCTATCAACGTGGTGGTCTACCACGGCTCTATAGGAAGAACTAGTTTTGAGGTGAGTTTCCCGCTTAGATGCTTTCAGCAGTTATCTCGTCCATACTTAGCTACCCGGCACTGCAGCTGGCGCTACAACCGGTCCACCAGTGGTATGTTCAACCCGGTCCTCTCGTACTAGGGTCAACTCCTCTCAATTCTTCTACACGCATAGCAGATAGGGACCGAACTGTCTCACGACGTTCTGAACCCAGCTCACGTACCACTTTAATTGGCGAACAGCCAAACCCTTGGGACCTGCTCCAGCCCCAGGATGTGATGAGCCGACATCGAGGTGCCAAACACTGCCGTCGATATGAGCTCTTGGGCAGTATCAGCCTGTTATCCCCGGCGTACCTTTTATCCGTTGAGCGATGGCCCTTCCACTCAGAACCACCGGATCACTATGACCGACTTTCGTCTCTGCTCGACTTGTCAGTCTCACAGTCAGGCAGGCTTATGCCATTGCACTCTACGAACGATTTCTGACCGTTCTGAGCCTACCTTCGCACGCCTCCGTTACTATTTGGGAGGCGACCGCCCCAGTCAAACTACCCACCATACAATGTCTTGACGCCGGATAACGGCAGTCAGTTAGATACCAAGAAAAACAAAAGAGGTATTTCACTGGTGACTCCACAAAAACTGACGCCTTTGCTTCAATGTCTCCCTCCTATACTAAATATGTTTTTCCTAATACCAATGTAAAGTTGCAGTAAAGGTGCACGGGGTCTTTCCGTCTAACTACGCGAACTCCGCATCTTCACGGAGAATTCAATTTCACTGAGTTGATGTTGGAGACAGCGGAGAAATCGTTACGCCATTCATGCAGGTCGGAACTTACCCGACAAGGAATTTCGCTACCTTAGGACCGTTATAGTTACGGCCGCCGTTTACTGGGGCTTCAGAAGTTAGCTTGCACCAACCGCATTAACCTTCCAGCACCGGGCAGGCGTCAGACCCTATACATCCACTTACGTGTTAGCAGAGCCCTGTGTTTTTGATAAACAGTCGCTTCTCCCTGGCTTGTGCCACCCATCTCTAGTTGCCTAAAAACAGGTCTTCCTTATCCCGAAGTTACGGAAGCATTTTGCCGAGTTCCTTCAACATCATTCTCTCAAGCGCCTAAATATACTCTATTAATCCACCTGTGTCGGTTTAGGGTACGGTCTAATGATGGAGCTATTTCTTGGAACCTTTTCGCGGCAAGTTCAATCCATTAAGAACTCACAACTTACAAGATCCGTCACTACCATCTGGTTAAGGAATATTAACCTTATTTCCATCGACTACGGCTTTCGCCCTCGCCTTAGGTGCCGACTAACTCTGCGCGGATTAACCTTGCGCAGAAACCCTTGGATTTTCGGCGAAGAAGTTTTTCACTTCTTTTATCGTTACTTATGTCAGCATTCGCACTTCTGATACCTCCAGGATCCCTCGCGGGTACCCCTTCACAGGCTTACAGAACGTTCCGCTACCAGTTATAATTTCCGAAGAAATTATAAATCCACAGATTCGGTATATGATTTTAGCCCCGTTACATCTTCGGCGCAGAAACTCTATTAGACCGGTGAGCTGTTACGCTATCTTTAAAGGATGGCTGCTTCTAAGCCAACCTCCCGGCTGTTAAGGAATTTCCACATCCTTTCACACTTAATCATAATTTGGGGACCTTATCTGGTGGTCTGGGCTCTTTCCCTCTCGACCATGGACCTTAGCACCCACAGTCTGTCTGCTGAAGAACAACACTTAGCATTCGGAGTTTTATTAGGTTTGGTAAGAATCTCTTCCCCCTAGCCCATTTAGTGCTCTACCTCTAAATGTCTATTTATTCAACGCACTACCTAAATAGTTTTCGCGGAAAACCAGCTATCTACGAATTTGGTTGGCCTTTCACCCCTTACCACAAGTCATCCAAAGACTTTTCAACGTCAACTGGTTCGGTCCTCCGGTTGGTGTTACCCAACTTTCAACCTGCTCATGGTAAGCTCATTCGTTTTCGGGTCTAATTCATAAAACTAATCGCCCTATTAAGACTTGCTTTCGCTGCGCCTACACCTAGATGGCTTAAGCTTGCTTTATAAATTAAGTCACTGACCCATTATACAAAAGGTACGCCGTCACTCTAAAAAGAGCTTCGACTGATTGTAGGCATGCGGTTTCAGGTTCTATTTCACTCCCCTAATAGGGGTTCTTTTCACCTTTCCCTCACGGTACTAGTTCACTATCGGTCACTGAAGAGTATTTAGGCTTAGAGGGTGGTCCCCCTATATTCGAGCAGGATTTCACGTGTCCCGCTTTACTCAAGAATTTTGTTAAACATTACTCATACGGGACTATCACCCTCTATGGTTAGCATTTCCAAACTATTCAAATTTTTTTAACAAAACTACTGGCCTAGTCCGCGTTCGCTCGCCACTACTTACGGAATCTCAATTGATTTCTTTTCCTCTGGTTACTTAGATGTTTCAGTTCTCCAGGTTGTCTCTTTAAACCTATGTATTCAGTTTAAAGTACCACATAAAGTGGTGGGTTTCCCCATTCGGAAATTTTCGGATCAAAACTTACATACAGCTCCCCGAAACTTATCGCAGTATATCACGTCCTTCATCGGCTTTCAGTGCCAAGGCATCCACTACACGCCCTTAAACGCTTGATTTATGCACAGAAAAAAATTCTGTGTTGAATCAAATTTTTATTTTGAACATTAGCTAATAACATTACTAATATTCGGATATAGATATTGATATTAATTATTAATTTTTACGATTTTTTATAACTAAGTGTTTTGGTGGAGGATAGCGGGATCGAACCGCTGACCTCCTGAATGCAAATCAGGCGCTCTCCCAGCTGAGCTAATCCCCCATGATCTTAAATTGGTGGGCCGAGAAAGACTCGAACTTTCGACCCCACCCTTATCAAGGGTGTGCTCTAACCAACTGAGCTACCGGCCCCTATGCAAAGAGAAACACTACTTTAAGAAGAGAAATGAGGACGGTCAACATTACCTGTATATTATTTAGAATGAAATTTTACTTTCATTCATCCTTAGAAAGGAGGTAATCCAGCCGCAGGTTCCCCTACGGCTACCTTGTTACGACTTCACCCCAGTCGCTGACTATACCGTGGTCAAGGGTTTTAAACCTTGCCTTAAGGTAGAACCAACTCCCATGGTGTGACGGGCGGTGTGTACAAGACCCGGGAACGCATTCACCGTGGCACGCTGATCCACGATTACTAGTAATTCCAGCTTCATGCACTCGAGTTGCAGAGTGCAATCCGAACTGAGGTATCTTTTAAGGATTTGCTTGACCTCGCAGTCTTGCTTCCTGTTGTAGATACCATTGTAGCACGTGTGTAGCCCAACACGTAAGGGCCATGAGGACTTGACGTCATCCCCACCTTCCTCCAGCTTATCACTGGCAGTTCTTTCAGAGTGCCCAACTTAATGATGGCAACTAAAAGTGAGGGTTGCGCTCGTTGCGGGACTTAACCCAACATCTCACGACACGAGCTGACGACAGCCATGCAGCACCTGTGTTTCGTCCGGCCGAACCGAAAACTCTAATCTCTTAGAGTCGCGACGAACATGTCAAGTGTTGGTAAGGTTCTGCGCGTATCTTCGAATTAAACCACATGCTCCACTACTTGTGCGGGTCCCCGTCAATTCATTTGAGTTTTAACCTTGCGGTCGTACTCCCCAGGCGGTGTGTTTATCGCTTTCGCTGCGACACTGAAAATAAATTTCCAACGTCTAACACACATCGTTTACGGCATGGACTACGAGGGTATCTAATCCTCTTCGCTACCCATGCTTTCGTTCCTCAGTGTCAGTAATGATCCAGAAAGCTGCCTTCGCAATTGGTATTCTTTCTAATATCTACGAATTTCACCTCTACACTAGAAATTCTGCTTTCCTCTATCATACTCTAGCTGAAAAGTTTTAATGGCAGTTCCAGAGTTAAGCTCTGGGATTTCACCACTAACTTTTTCAACCACCTACGAACTCTTTAAGCCCAGTAATTCCGAACTACGCTAGGTCCCTTCGTATTACCGCGGCTGCTGGCACGAAGTTAGCCGGACCTTCTTATTCGGGTACAGTCATTTTCTTCCCCGACGAAAGAGCTTTACAACCCAAAGGCCTTCTTCACTCACGCGGCATCGCTGCATCAGAGTTTCCTCCATTGTGCAAGATTCCCCACTGCTGCCTCCCGTAGGAGTTTGGGCCGTGTCTCAGTCCCAATGTGGCTGATCATCCTCTCAAATCAGCTATTGATCACAGTCTTGGTAGGCCATTACCCCACCAACAAACTAATCAAGTGCAGGCTCATCCAATGGTGCATAAAGCTTTCTCCGTAAAGACTTATCTGGTATTAGCACAAGTTTCCTCGTGTTATTCCAGGCCAAAGGGTAGATACCTACATGTTACTCACCCGTCTGCCACTAAGTATTGCTACTTCGTTCGACTTGCATGTGTTAGGCGTGCCGCCAGCGTACGTTCTGAGCCATGATCAAACTCTCAAGTTTAAAAACGGCGCACACTAGCTTCCATATAAATTCTAAGAATAAAATTTATATGTGATTGAAGTGTGTACGACAAATTTTTGGTAACCTTAACCGTCCACACTTCTCTTCTTAAATCTTAACTTTTAAAATAGCTAATTGAGCAAAAAAGGCTCAATAATCCTCACTAATTTATTGTATTAACAATAATTTTACTGAGAAAGTTCAGTGCTTATAGGCTAAAAATAATGGAAATCAAGCATTTAAGAATAAATTTTTAAATAAAAACACCGCATTTTAAGGGCTTTTTTTTGATTTTTACCACTCTCTAAACTAATAATTGTGTTCACTTAAATATAAAATGTTTAAAAATCTATTAAGTAAGATTAAAAAAAATATTGAAATTTTTGGCTTAGTTTTATTGATTATTCTTACTGCTATCTCCACTAGTTATTTTAATTCAACAAAAAAAGAGGGTTTAAAAATTTATGATAATTTTGTTGATAACATTTACTTTAAGAAAACGCTTACACACATAGTTGAAAATCTTGAACCAAAATACAAAAAAATAAAACATAAAATAAAATCTGGAGAAACCTTTGATAAAATTTTAGAGAATTATCAAATACAAAAAAAAGAAATATTAGAAATAAAAAATGCTTTAAAAAAAAAAGTTAATCTTAATAAATTAAATACCAAACAAATTATAGAGTTCAGCTTAGATAAAACTACTAATCAAATTAATGAATTTACTTTTCAAATATCAAATAAACAAAAAATATTTTTAGTAAGAGATAATTCTAAAAATACTTTTAATGATGAAATTATATCAATTAAATTGGATAAAAAAATAGTCTACAAAGAAAATTTAATTTTACAAAGTCTATATAAAGCTGCAACAGATGAAAAAATACCAGCAAACATAATAATTGAATTTGCTAGGATATATGGTTTTCAAGTAGACTTTCAAAGAGATATAAGAAAACAAGATAAATTTCAAATAATGTATGAAATTTTCCTTAATGATAAAAATGAAATTATTGAAACAGGAGAAATACTTTTCGCTAATTTAAAATTAAGTGGTCAAGATAATGGACTTTACTATTTCGATAAAGAAGGAAGCGAGGGACATTATGATAAAAATGGTAAGAGTGTTAAAAAAGCTTTAATGAAAACTCCAATTAATGGAGCAAGACTTTCATCTCCTTTTGGTATGAGAAAACATCCTATAGATGGATACAATAAAATGCATAGAGGTACTGATTTTGCAGCACCAACAGGAACACCTATAATGGCATCTGGTGATGGTGTTGTAAAAAAAGCTGGATGGTGTGGTGGAGGTGGAAATTGTGTAAAGATAAGACATAACTCAACTTACCAAACAGTTTATGCCCACATGTCAAAATTTGCTCGAGGTATTAAAGCAGGAGTAAGAGTAAAACAGGGTCAAACAATTGGTTACGTCGGTTCTACAGGTAAATCTACTGGACCTCATTTGCATTACGAAGTAATTGTAAATGGAAAAAAAGTTAATTCTCAAAAACTTAAACTTCCATCAGGTAAAATATTAAAAGGTAAAGAAAGAAAGTTATTTGAAACAAAAAAAATTAAATTAAATGTTCTTAAATCTGAAAAGATAATAGGTTTAAATTAATTAGCTTCTGCTACTGTTTCACTTTTAAGATCTATGTTAGAATTATCTTCTAAATTTTTTTCAGAAACATCAACGTTTTGTGATGGTTTATTTGTTTCTTTTCCATTTTCATCAGATTTATCCTCTAAATTTCTTTCTCTTTTAAAGCTTTCTCTTTCATTTAGTATCCTTGTAAAATGATCAGCGTGCTGAAGGTAATTTTCAGAGAGAATTTTGTCACCATTTGATAAAGCTTCTCTAGCTAGATCATTGTACTTTTCAATTAATTTTGGTGCATTGTGATTGTTTCTTCCTGGAGATTTTCTTTTGAAATTATCGCCATTAGAAAAATTTGAACTAAATTTCTGCCTGTCACCATTAGATTTAAAATTTCTATCGTTTCTTCTAAAATTATTTCTTCTATTGTTGTTATTACTGTTATTCCTAAATGTTACCATGTTTAAAAAATTATATTTTTGTGCAGATTATGCATCGATCATTATTAGCAAGATCTTTTAGAACACTATTTATATAAAAACCCTCTTTATTTAATAATTTAATTACTTTATTTTTTTGATCAAAACCAATCTCTAAAATAAATTTACCATTTTTTTTAATCAGCTCAGATGATTTTTTAATAACTTTTCTGATTTCTGATAATCCATCTAATCCACCATCTAATGCTATTTTTGGTTCAAACCTAGCAACTCCTTTATCCAAATATTTTATAATATGTTTTTTAATATAAGGAGGATTAGAAACAATTAAATCATATTTGCCCAAACTAAATTTGTCAACATTAGATTTATATAATTTAAGTCTAGTATGAACCTTTAAACTAGTTGCATTCAAATTAGCTATTTTTAAACAAATTTTGCTTATATCTATTCCAGTTCCATAAAAATTTTTTCTCTCTTTTAATATAGACAAAAGTATACAACCAGATCCTATGCCAATATCTAAAATACTAAGTTTACTTTTATTTTTTGTTAAATTTAAAATATTTTCAACAATTAGCTCAGTATCAGGACGAGGTATTAAAGTATCTTCTGTTACAAAAAATTCTGAATTCCAAAATAACTTTTTATTAGTTAAATGAGATACTGGCTTACCTTTGGACCTTTCATTAATTAGTTTTTGAAACAAATTTAAATTTGCTTCTTCTATTTTTTCTTGAGAATTAAGTATTAAGTATTTTTTATCTTTATTAATTGCTTTTGACATTAAAATTTCTGAATCCAAATAAGGATTTAAACAAAACTTATCTTTTAAAATTTGAGCTCCCTGAGTTATTGCTGATTCAATATTCATTTATTTTAAATTACTTAAACTTTCTTCTTGTGCTTGTAATGTAAGGGACTCAATCATTTCATCAAAGGCTTCGCCTTCAAGAAATTCTTCTAATTTGTGCAAAGTTAAATTTATTCTGTGATCTGTAACTCTTCCTTGTGGAAAATTATAAGTTCTAATTCTTTCTGATCTATCTCCAGTACCAATTTTAGTTTTTCTATCTTGTGATCTTTCTTGATCAATTCTTGATCTTTCAAGTTCATATAATCTTGCTCTTAAAATTTTCATTCCTTTTGCTTTATTTTTGTGCTGAGATTTTTCATCCTGTTGAGAGACTGATAAACCGGTTGGTATATGAGTTATTCTAACAGCACTATCTGTTGTGTTAACTGATTGTCCTCCTGGACCACCTGCTCTAAAAACATCAATTCTTAAGTCAGAGTCGTTTATTTTTAAATCCACTTCTTCCGCTTCAGGTAATACAGCAACAGTGGCCGCAGATGTATGCACTCTTCCTTGTGTTTCGGTATCTGGAACTCTTTGAACTCTATGTACACCGCTCTCATATTTTAATGTTGAATATATATTTGTACCTTTAATCGATGCAATTACCTCTTTTAAACCTCCCGCATCACTTCTAGAAATAGAAATAAGTTCTAATGACCATTTTTTTTTGTGAC
Source organism: Candidatus Pelagibacter sp. HIMB1495 (assembly GCF_052047955.1). Taxonomy (NCBI): domain Bacteria; kingdom Pseudomonadati; phylum Pseudomonadota; class Alphaproteobacteria; order Candidatus Pelagibacterales; family Candidatus Pelagibacteraceae; genus Candidatus Pelagibacter; species Candidatus Pelagibacter sp. HIMB1495. Next base: position 42,614 of record NZ_JBNAIQ010000001.1, read on the forward strand.
TTACTTTTTCATACATTTTGAAAAGGTCTGAAGCAAATAAACTTGCCTCTAGTCCGCCTGTTCCAGCTCTTATTTCTATTATTGCATTTTTTTTATCTGCCTCATCTTTTGGTAGTAGAAATAATTTTAATTTTTTTTCATTGATCTCATGTTGAGATTTCAAATCAACAAGTTCTAACTCAGCCATATTTTTTAATTCTTTATCTGATGAGTTATCCTCTAATATTTTCTCTAATTCTTGTTTTTCATTTTCGAACGATAAATATTTTTTAGCATTTAAAATTATTTCATTAACATCAGAATATTCTTTCGACTTTTCAGCAAATACTTTATTATCCAAACTTCCTGATGACAGATCTTTTTCTAGTGTTGAATGTTTTGTAATTAATTCTTCAATAGTCTTTGTTGGTATCATTGTTAATTTTCTAATTCAGAGGCCTTTTTTTCAACTTCTGCTACAACTTTATTAACTATATCATTAGTTAATACTTTTTCACTTTGTGCCCCAGATAAATAAAGCATATTATTACCTTTTCCACCTCCAGTTATTCCAATATCAGTTAACGCAGCCTCACCAGGTCCGTTCACAACACAGCCAATTATAGATAGGGTAATTGGAGTTTTTATGTGAGATAATTTTTCCTCTAAAATTTTAACTGTATCAATTACTTGAAACGCTTGCCTTGCACAAGATGGACAAGAAATTATTTTAACTCCTCTATTTCGTAATCCTAAAGATTTAAGGATTTCATTTCCAATCTTAACCTCTTTTACAGGATCATCTGACAAAGAAACTCTTAAGGTGTCACCTATCCCGTCTAATAGCAATGAACCTAGTCCTATTGAAGATTTAACACTTCCTGATACAAAACTTCCAGCCTCAGTTATTCCAAGATGAAGAGGATAATCAGTAGCATCCGAAAGCTGTTTATAAGCTGCAATCGACAAAAATACATCAGAGGACTTAACGCTTATCTTGAAATTAAAAAAATCTTGATCCTCTAATATTTTAATATTTCTTTTAGCACTTTCTACTAATGCCTCAGGGCATGGCTCTTTATACTTTTCTAGAATATCTTTTTCTAAAGAACCCGCATTAACTCCTATCCGAATTGAACAATCATTATTTTTTGCTGCGCTTAAAACCTCATAGATTTTATTTTTATCGCCAATATTTCCAGGATTTATTCTTAAACACTTTGCTCCATTTTCTGCAGCTTCTATTGCTCTTTTATAATGAAAATGAATGTCTGCAATTACAGGTATTTGAACATTTTTTGTAATTTCTTTTAAGGCTTTTGAAGAGTCTTCATCTGGACAGGAAACTCTTACTAAGTCAGCACCTTCTTCATGAATTTTATTTATTTGTTCTATAGTAGCTGAAATATCTGTAGTCAAAGTATTAGTCATTGATTGAACTGATATTGGATTGTCACCACCAACTTTAACATTACCAACTTTAATTACTTTAGTTTTTTTTCGATTTATATTTCTAAATGGTCTTATGTTCATAAGTTTAATCTAGGTTAAATTCTTTATGAAGAGCGGCTATTGCTTTTTTTACATTTTTTGATGAAACTAATACTGAAATTTTAATTTCAGATGTTGATATAACTAAAATATTTATTTGTTTTGAAGCTAAAGCTTGAAACATCCTGTAAGTAATTCCAGGTGTAGTAATCATCCCAACTCCAATTATAGAAACTTTAGAAAGATTTTTATCAAAAGAAAGTTTTTTATAAGATATCGATTTATTTTGCTTGATTAATTTCTCAGTTTTTTTTAGATCATCAGATTTAATTGTAAAAGTTAAGTCAGTATCTTTTCCATTTTGAGAAATATTTTGTACAACCATATCAACGTTAATTAAATTTCTTGATAGTGGTCTAAAAACTGAAGCAGCAACACCAGGTCTATCTTTAACTCCTACAATTGTGATCTTAGCATCATTTTTAGTTGAAGATATCCCTGTAATTATTTGATCGCTAAACGCTTTTTTAGAGCCTGTTATTAATGTACCTGTTTTATTAACAAATGAAGACTTAACTTTAATATCTATATTATTTAGCTTTGCATCTTGAACCGATGTTGGTTGCATCACTTTTGATCCTAAAGATGCCATTTCCAACATTTCGTCATAAAATATTTTTTTAATTTTCTTTGCTTTTTTATGTTGTCTTGGATCAGTAGTATAAACACCATCGACATCTGTATAAATAATACATTCATCAGCTTTAATAAATTTTGCTAACATTATTGCAGTTGCATCCGAACCACTTCTTCCAATTGTGGTAATTCTATTTTCATTATTAATTCCTTGAAAACCAGTAACAATTGGGATTCCACCTTGTTTCACATAATTATTTAATTCTTTTGTAATTATCTTATTTATTCTTGCTCCAGAATAAGGTCCATCAGTAATTATTGGTAATTGCCAAGAAACCCATGACCTAGACTTAAAACCATCATGAGTAAGTCTTCCAGCAATTAAAGCACATGAAACTTGTTCTCCAGTGGATACAAGTGCATCATATTCAGATCTGCTAAAATTATTACTAATTTGCTTCGATTTTTTTACAAGCTCATTGGTTACTCCACTCATTGCAGATGAAATCACCAAAACTCTATTTTTTTTCTTTTTATAAGCAGCTATAATTTTGCATACTTTTTTTATCCTATCGATACTACCAACAGAAGTTCCGCCAAATTTTAGTACAACAGTTTTCATGATCAGTTGAATTAATATAATTTAATTATAAATTGATAAAGTACATCTTAATTGTTATGTCAACTAATTATATATTATGAACAGTATTAATAAAAAAGAAATAGAAAAATTTTCAAATATGGCGGCCGAATGGTGGGATCCAGAAGGAAAATTTAAACCTCTTCATAAATTTAATCCTATAAGAATAAGATATATTAAAGAAAATATAGTTAAGGAATTTCAACTTAAAAATAAAAAATATCCTCTTTCTGGAATAAATGTCCTTGATATTGGATGTGGAGGTGGATTGTTATCTGAGCCCATATGTAGATTAGGAGCTAATGTTACAGCAATCGATGCTTCAAAAAAAAATATTGCAATAGCAAACCTACATGCAAAAAAAAACAATCTTAAAATAAACTATATATGTTCATCGCCTGAAAAACTAAAAACTACAAAAAAATTTGATGTAATTTTGAACATGGAGATTGTTGAACATGTTGAGGATGTTGATTTTTTTTTAAAATCATGTGCTAACCTTTTAAAAAAAAATGGATTAATGTTTGTTGCAACTATAAATAAAACCTTAAAATCTTATATATTTGCAATTGTTGGTGCAGAATATGTTTTGAGATGGCTTCCTATCGGCACTCATGAATGGGAAAAGTTTGTTAAGCCTGAGGAATTAAAAAGTATTCTAATCAAGAACAATTTAAATCTGAAAAAAATTGATGGAATGAATTTTAACATTCTAAAGGATGAATGGAATGTTTCTAAAGATTTATCAGTAAATTATATTGCTGAATTTAAGAAAAACTAATTTTCTTTTTCATCAACCCAAGGAATTAATTGTGTATCTATGCCCTCTTCTTTGAGTTCTTTAACGTCTTTTTGAGAGGCTTTACCATATATCCCTTTTGTGGGTTTCTTACTATTGTAATGAATAGATCTAGCTTCATATGCAAAATTATCCCCAACATACTTAAAATTATCTTTTATAAACTTTTGGTAATTTTTAATTGTTTTCTTAATTTTTTTAAACTTCTGAGTATCAAATTTTTCTTCATTTTTAGCTTTTCTACTTATTAGCTGAGGAGCCATTAATGTTTTTTCAACTTTTTCAGAATTACAGTTGTGACAGATTAAAAGTTTTTTCTTTTTTAATTTTTCATATTCTGATGAAGTAGAGAACCAACTATCAAACTTTAATTCACAGTCGTTACACAAAAGTTTGTATTTTATCATAGTATAGAATTAGTCATCAAAATTTATATTTCAATATGTTCAACTTCTATAATCAGCATTAATCTCAATATAATTTTTTGTAAAATCCATAGTAAAAGCAGTAAAGCTTTTAGTACCAGTAAACAAATCTACAGTGACATCTATATTTTCACCTTTCATATATTCCGCTACTAATTTTTCATCATAATTCTTATGTAATTTTCCATCCTGAATTATTTGATAATTTCCAAATCTCAAACCTAATTTATTTAAATTTATTTTTGGTCCTGCTTTTCCTATTGCCATCACTATTCGTCCCCAGTTTGGATCTTCTCCCGCAATAGCTGTTTTTACTAAAGCTGAATTTGCTATTGAAAAAGCAATTGTCTTTGCATCTTGTTCACTTTTGCTTTTATTAATATTTATAGTGACAAATTTTGATGCTCCTTCTCCATCAGAAACTACTCTCTTAGCTAAATTTAACAAAACATTGTTTAATGCTTTGTCGAATTTTTTTAGTTTTGTATCATTAATACTTTTAATATTTGAATTGTTTGCTTTATTTGTTGCAAAAATACTAACCATATCATTTGTGCTTGTATCTCCGTCACATGAGATAGCGTTAAATGTATTTGTAATATTTTTTTTTAATAATTTACTTAAAATATCATTCGATAAGTTGGCATCAGTAAATATGTATGCCAAGGTGGTTCCCATATTTGGAAATATCATACCTGAACCTTTGGCAACACCATAAATTTTTACCTCTTTATCTCCAATTTTACATTGTTCCATCGCAAGTTTTGGTTTTGTATCAGTGGTCATTATTCCTAAGGCTGCTTTCATCCAAAGAAATTTATTTTGTGTATAGTTGATTTTTTTAATCAAGTTTGGAATTTGATCTATTATTTTTTCACATGGAAATGTTTCACCTATTGTACCTGTGCATCCAAAAATAATTTCCTTTGAAGTAATTTTCTTTGGATGATCTTCATCCTCAACTTGTTTTTTTGATAATTGCTCAGAAGTTAAATCAGCAATTTTTGCAAGACTTTCGTAACCTTGTTTGCCCGTGAAAGCGTTTGCATTTCTAGTATTTACAATAAGAGAATAAATTTTTTTTGATTTTTGATTTATATTCCATTTAATATTTTCTGAGATAATTTTTGATTGTGTATAGACAGAGGCATGATTTGCACCATCTCTAAAGTAAAACATTACTAAATCATCTCTTTTAGTTTTATATAAATCTGCGCTTAGAGCTGAAATAGATAAGCCATCTATATGATCAAGGTCCTGGAAATCCATCATTCTGGTATTTTTTGATTTCGAGGTTAAAAAATTTGTTAAATTAATACCCATGATATTTAAAATAATTGTTTAATACATATATTAAACAATATATTTAAAGAATAAATCAAATAGTCATGTTTAACCCACTTAACCTAATTACAAAATTTATCAAATCTAGTAATCAAAAAGAACTAGATAGAATTGGAAAAATTGTAGAAAAAATAAATTCATACGAGGAACAATTCATTAAATTAAGTGATACAGACTTTCCAAAAAAAACAGTTGAATTTAAAAATCAATTAAAAAATGGAAAAAGTTTAGACGAAATTCTACCTGAAGCATTTGCACTAGTAAGAGAAGCTGCAAAAAGAACAAGACAAGAAAAACACTTTGATGTTCAACTTATTGGGGGAGTAGTTCTTCACGAAGGTAAAATTGCTGAAATGAGAACAGGTGAAGGAAAAACACTCACTATTGCTTTAGCGGCATATTTAAATGCGCTTTCTGAAGATGGAGTTCATATAGTAACAGTTAATGATTACTTAGCAAAAAGAGATTCGATGGAAATGGGTCTCATATATAATTTTCTAGGTCTTACCTCTGGATTTATAAATAATGAGCAAGATGATCTGGAAAGAAAGAAAAACTATAATTGTGACATTACTTATGCAACCAACAGTGAATTAGGATTTGATTATCTAAGAGATAATATGAAGTTTTCTCAAAAAGAGATGGTTCAAAGATCTCATGTATTTTCAATTGTAGATGAAATAGATTCCTGTTTAATTGATGAAGCAAGAACTCCACTTGTAATTTCTGGAGCTGCAGAAGATAAAACTGCTCAATATCTAGCAATAGATAAACTTGTTAAAATTTTAAATAATAAAGATTTTGAAATAGATGAGAAAGAAAAAAGTATACTTTTAACAAACGAGGGTATTAATAATGTTGAAAAACTTTTTTCTAATGCAGGTATACTAAAAAATGATAATTTTTATGATCCAGAAAATCTTCATTTAGTTCACCACGTAAATCAAGCACTTCGTGCAAATCATTTATTTGAAAAAGGAAAAGATTACATCGTAAAAGATGGAGTTCTTAAAATCATAGACGAGTTGACTGGTAGAATTTTAGAAGGAAGAAGATTTGGAGATGGGCTTCATCAGGCTCTTGAGGCTAAAGAAAAAATTCAGATACAAGCTGAAAATCAAACTTTAGCATCTATTACCTATCAAAATTATTTTAAACTATATAAAAAAATATCAGGTTGCACTGGTACTGCAGTTACAGAGTCTGAGGAATTTTTTGAGATATACAATCTTTCAGTCGTTGTAATCCCAACAAATAAAGAAATGATCCGAAAGGACTATAATGATTTGATCTTTAGAACTGAAAAAGAAAAAAATGATGCAATAATAAATAAGATCATTGAAAAACATGAAATTGGTCAACCAATTTTGGTTTTCACATCTAGTATCAACAAATCTGAAGTTTATTCTAAATTATTAAATGAAAAAAATATTAAACACGTAGTTTTAAATGCAAAGAACCATGAAAATGAAGCTGAAATTATTGCAAATGCTGGAAAAGAAAAATCTTTGATAATTACAACCAGTATTTCTGGTAGAGGTGTTGACATCCAGCTTGGTGGAAAAAAAGGATCAATTCCTGATGATAAATTAAAAATAGATAAAGAAAAAATTAAATCTCTAGGTGGCTTATTCGTGATTGGTACAGAAAGAATGGAGTCTAGAAGAGTGGACAATCAGGCAAGAGGAAGAGCTGGACGACAAGGAGATGAGGGTAGTTCTGTATTTTATGTAAGTTTAGAAGATGATTTGATGAGAATTTTTGGCTCAGAATCTATGAATAATATGCTTGAAAAACTTGGTTTAAAAGATGGTGAAAGTATTGATCACCCTTGGATCAACAAAGCATTAGAAAGAGCTCAGCAAAAAGTTGAAGCCAGAAATTTTGATATCAGAAAAACACTAATCAAATTTGATAATGTTTTGAATGACCAAAGGCATGTTGTGTTTTCTCAAAGAAAAAACGCAATGAATAGTGAAAATATTTTTGATTATTCCGACGAATTTTTAAAAGAAATATCAGAAGACTTGATAAAATTAAAAATTCAAAACCTATCTAATCCAAAAAGTAATGAATTTAACAATAAAGTTAGGCAAATTGTTGGGAAAAGTTTTAATGATACTGAACTTGAAAGTTTGATTTCTGCAAAAGATAATGAACTGAAAGAACAAATATCCTCAAAATTTAATGAGACACGTAATGAAAGAATTAAAGTTCTAAACGAGCAGCATGCAAAAGAAATTGAAAAAAGAATATTTTTGCAAACAATAGATTTGAATTGGAAATCACATATACAATATTTAGAACAACTTAGACAAGTGATTGGATTAAGATCTTACGGTCAAAGAGATCCTTTGGTTGAATATAAAAAAGAAGCTTTTGATTTATTTTCAAATTTATTAGAAAAACTAAAATTAGACTACGTTACAATTTTAATGAATTTAAAAGTTATAACAGAAGAAAGATCTTCCAATGAGGAAAGAGTAAATCCAAAACCACAAGCCAAAAAAATGGGAAGAAATGAACCTTGCTTCTGTGGATCAGGCAAGAAGTTTAAACATTGCCATGGAGCTTTGTAATTCTTAAAAAAGAAAAAATAAAGAAGCTAAAAATAATAAACCTATACCAATACCAAATAATAATTTTTTTGATTTGAAAATGTTATCAAAATTATTTTTCTTAATGGTCAAATTACTTAAATCTTCTACATTGCTCATAAAACCATCATTTCTTCCAATTTTTAAAAATTTATTTTTTCTTTCATTCATTATATCTTCTGACGTCATTTCTTTGTATTGATCTAAATTTGTAGAAATAGATTTTCTAACGTTATCAAGCATCAGGTCTCTATCCCTGTGAGCACCACCTAAAGGTTCTGGGATTATTTCATCAATAACTTTTAATTTTAATAAATCTTTTGCGGAAAGCTTCATTGCTTTTGCTGCATCAAGCATTTTTTTTGGATCTCTCCATAATATAGTTGCACAGCCTTCAGGAGATATAACTGAATAAATAGCATTTTCTAGCATTATAACTTTGTTAGACGATGCTAATGCAATAGCACCACCTGATCCACCTTCACCTATAATTATTGCGATAGTTGGCACCTTAAGTTCCATGCAACATTCAATTGATTTTGCTATTGCCTCAGCTTGACCTCTTTCCTCTGCACCAACACCAGGATAAGCACCTGGCGTGTCTATAAAAGTGATAATTGGAATTTTAAATTTATTTGCTAAATTCATTAATCGAATAGTTTTTCTGTAACCCTCAGGTCGCATCATCCCAAAATTTCTTTGAATTCTACTATCCAAATCTTCACCCTTTTCTTGACCAATTACTAAAACTGACTGACCATTAAATTTTGCAAAACCTGTAAGTACAGATTTATCTTCACCATAATAACGGTCTCCAGATAGAGAAATAAAATCTTCGAATAAATTATCTATGAAAAATTTAGACTTTGGTCTGTCTTCATGTCTTGCAACCATGGTGGTTTGCCATGGATCTAGGTTTGAATATATATCATTTAATTTTTGATCTAACTCAACTTGTGTTTTTGAAATTTTTTGCGTATCTACTTCTGACAATCCCTCTTGATTGTAGGGATCTTTTAATTTTTCCAATTCTGTCTCTAAATCTTTAATCTCAGTTTCAAAATTAAGATAATTTTTCATAATATGGTTATAGCGGATGGTTAATTCATAAAAAAGGCAATAAAATGATATTTAATTTAAAGTGTAATTGTTATTAATTGACTCTTTTCTAGAAGAAGATACATATTTTGGTATCGGGAGAGACTAATAGATTTAGCACCGAAGGAGCAACCACCCCGGAAACTCTCAGGTAAAAAGGACCGATAGTTGCATAACACTCTGGAAAGAGAATTAATTCCGCCGAAGGAGCAAAACTCTCAGGCAAAAATACAGATGGGGTAATTTAGGTGATATGCAAGAAAAATATATAAATATAAATACTTTAAAAGTATCTGAAAAACTTTCTCAATTTATTAGCGATGAGCTATTAAAAGAAACAGATCTATCTGTTGATAATTTTTGGTCAGGGTTTGAGAAAACAGTCTATGAATTAGCACCTAAAAATAAAGAATTAATGAAATTTAGAGAAGACTTACAAAAACAAATAGGCAATTGGCATATAAAAAATAAGGGAAATGAATTTAATTTGTCAGATTATAAAAAATTTTTAAAAGAAATTGGTTATTTGAAAGAAGAAGGTGACGATTTTGAAATATCAACTCAAAATGTTGATGAGGAAATAACAAGTATCGCTGGACCTCAACTTGTTGTACCAGTCATGAATGCGAGATATGCATTAAATGCTGCTAATGCTAGATGGATGAGCTTATACGATAGTCTGTATGGAACAGATGTAATTGAACAATCAGAAGATAGTGTATCTGAAAGATACGACCCATTAAGAGGTGAAATGGTAATAAAATATGGAAGAGATTTTTTAGATAAATATTTTCCATTAGCAGGATTGAGTTGGCAAAAAATTACAAGTTTTGCTGTTAAGTATGGAAAATTTAAAGCTTTAAAAGGTGCTGATATTTATGATTTAGTAGATGAGAATAAGTTTATTGGCCATAGGGGTGAAGCTGACAACCCGTCTGCTATAATTTTAAAAAATAACAATTTACATATAGAAATTTTAAAAGACTCAAGAGCTTTTGCAGCTCAACAAGATCATGCTGGGATTAGTGACATAATTTTAGAATCTGCGGTGTCAACTATATGCGATAACGAAGATAGTGTAGCTGCTGTAGATGCAGAAGATAAAATTGTTTGTTACAGAAATTGGCTAGGTCTGATGAAAGGTGATCTAAAATCAAAATTTGAAAAAGAAGGAAAATTATTTGAAAGAAAACTTAATCCTAATAGAAGCTATATTTCAAAAGATGGAAAAGGTTTAAAGCTTCATGGAAGAAGTTTACTGCTAGTTAGAAACGTTGGTCACTTAATGACTAATCCATCAATAATTTTAAAAGATGGTAGTGAAGTTCCAGAAGGAATAATGGATGCATTCATTACTACAGCTGCAGCCCTTCATGATATTAAGAAAAAAACTAATTCAAGAACTGGTTCTATTTATATCGTGAAACCAAAAATGCATGGACCAGATGAAACTGCATTTACTGATTTGCTTTTCTCAAAAGTTGAAGAAGTTTTAGGTTTACCAAAATATACCTGCAAGATTGGAATAATGGATGAAGAAAGAAGAACTTCAGCTAATTTAAAAGAGTGCATTAGATCGTTGAAAAATAGAGTTTTCTTTATAAATACAGGTTTTCTAGACAGAACTGGTGATGAAATGCACACCTCCATGGAAGCTGGTCCAATGATTAAAAAAGGTGACATGAAAACTTCAAAATGGATTACAGCCTATGAAAACAACAATGTTGATATTGGTTTAAAATGTGGATTTTCTGGAAAAGCTCAAATTGGAAAAGGAATGTGGGCAATGCCTGATAAAATGAAAGATATGATGGAGCAAAAAACTGGACATTTAAAAGCAGGTGCAAATTGTGCATGGGTTCCATCTCCAACTGCTGCGGCTTTGCATTCGCTACATTATCATCAAATAAATATTTTTGATGAACAACAAAAAATTAAAAATAGAGAACAAGCAAAGCTTGATGATCTTTTAACAATACCTACTGCTGATAGACCAAATTGGTCTGTAGATGAAATTAATAAAGAAATTTCTAACTCAGCTCAAACTTTATTAGGTTATGTTGTAAGATGGATCGATCAAGGAGTTGGGTGCTCCAAAGTACCAGATATAAATAACGTAGGTTTGATGGAAGATAGAGCTACACTTAGAATTTCATCACAACATATTGCAAATTGGATACATCACGGAATTACAACAAAAATTCAAGTTGTAGAAATTCTTAAAGACATGGCTAAAATTGTAGATGATCAAAATAAAAATGACACTAATTACGTAAGAATGAGTGAAAACTTTGAAAATTCAATTGCATTTCAAACTGCTTGTGATTTGGTATTTAAAGGAAAAGAACAACCATCTGGTTATACTGAACCTTTACTGCATTTAAATAGACTTACTAAAAAGTCTAATCTGAATTAGAAACCAAGTTAGACCGATTTTTAAAAGCAGAAAATAAAGTCCCGTCGTCTAAACTTTCAATTTCACCACCTACAGGTAACCCCTGTGCAAGTTTTGTAATTTTTACATTAGAATTTTTTAGGCTATCTTGAATGTAGTAAGCAGTAGTTTGACCTTCAACAGTTGCACTTGTGGCTAATATAACTTCTTCAATTTTATCTCGATTAACTCTCTCAACCAGCGAATTTACAAGTAAATCTTCTTTTCTTTGACCTACTGATGAAATGGTGCCTCCAAGAATATGAAAATACCCTTGATAAATATTTGAATTTTCAATCGACCATTGATCAGCAATGTCTTCTACAACACAAATCTTTGAATATTTATTTTTTGTATTTTCACAATTTATACATCCAACTGAAATTGATTTAAGTGAGCCACAAGAATTACATCTGGTTACATTTTTATAAACTTGAGCCAATGTGTTTGCCATTGGTTTTACTAATTCATCACGGTTGTTAATGAGTTTTAAAACAATCCTTTTGGCAGATTTTGGTCCTAAACCTGGAAGCTTTGAAATTAATTTTATTAATTCCTCAATCTCGTTAATATTTTGCATCTACTATAGTGGCCACTTAAAACCAGGTATTCCAAATCCACCTGTAGCTTTTGATATCTCTTCTGATGTTTTCGACTTTAATTGTGATTTAGCGTTATTATGCGCAGCTACAATTAAATCTTCTATTATTGATTTGTCTTCTTTCATTATTTCATCTGATAGTTTAATTGATTGCATTTCACCTTCTCCATCCAAGACTATTTTTGCTGAATTTGAGCCAGAAACTCCCTCTACTCTAATCTCCTTAATTTTTTGCTGACTCTCTTTCATTTTTGCTTCAAGTTCTTTTGCTTTATCTAATATTTTATTAAAATCAGTCATTATCTTTATCCTCCTTAGTTATCGATTTAACATCTACCAGTTCTGCATCAGGAAAATTTTCCATAAAGCTTTTATAAATTTCAGTTTGTTTAGCTTTTTCAATTAATATTTTTTTTTCATTTTCTTTCTTTTCTCTAATTGAGAGATCTCCCTTTGATTTACTAAGTGTGATAATCCATCTTTCTTTTGTCCATTCAAAAAGCTTTGTGGAAAGATCCTTTACAAAATCTTTATCAAGGCTGTCATTAAATGAAATCTCAATCCTATTTTTTTCAAATTTAACCAAATTGACATTTTTCTCTAATTCAAATTTAAGTTTTAATTCTCTTTTACTTGTACAAGTGGCAATCAATTCATCAAAAGAATTAATTTGAGTTTTAATTTCTGCTTTAACTTCAGTTTGTATTTCAGGATTCTTTTTTTCTTCTTGAGAAATATTTTTTATTTGGTCAATAATTTTAGTCTCTGTTTTTATTTCAATTTTGCTAGTTGAATTTTCTTCTTTGGGTTTAGTATCTATTTGTTTAACTTGTTTTACAGAGCTTAAGTGCATTAATCTAATCAAAAACATCTCAATTGATAAATGTTGATTTGATACAATATCTAATTCTTCTAACGACTTGATAGAAAATTGCCAAAACAAAATTAATACATCTGGTTGGATTTGATTAGAAATATTTTTTATTTTGTTAAATTCTTCATCATTGAGAGAAAAATTTGTGCTTTCTAAAGTTAAAGAATTTATATTTTTAAAGTAATATAACAGTTCTAAAAAATCATTTAAAAATATTTTTGGTTCAACTCCCTGATCATATATTTTTCTATAAATATTTATTACTTTTTCTTCTTCTCCTCTTAATATCAATTCAAATAAATCAATTAATTGTGATTTATCAAAATAACCAAAAATCTTTTGAGCAGAATTTAAATCTAGTTCTTTATCATTATCTAAACTCAATAACGCTCTATCTAATAGAGATAATGCATCTCTTACTGAACCCTCTGATATTTTTACAATTAATTTTAGAGCGTCATCCGTAACTTTTCCATTTTCTTTATCTTTAATTTTTTTTACAAAATCTAACAATTCAGATGATTTAATCCTTGAAAGATCAAAACGCTGACACCTTGAAACGACTGTTATAGGAATCTTTTTTATTTCTGTTGTGGCAAATATAAATTTTAAATAAGAAGGTGGTTCTTCCAATGTTTTTAGTAAAGCATTAAAAGCTTGTTTACTTAACATATGAACTTCATCTATTATAAATATTTTGTACTTTGCTGAAGTAGGCCCGTATCTGGAGAACTCAATTAGATCTCTAACATCATCAACTCCTGTCTTGCTAGCTGCATCCATTTCAAGTACATCAATGTGATTTGAATTTGCAATCGACTGGCAATTTTCACACAAATTATCAATGCACATTTTTTCAATACCATTTGAGCAATTCAAGGCTTTTGCTACAATTCTTGCCGTTGTAGTTTTTCCAATCCCTCTAATTCCGGTAAACAAATATGCATTAGGTACTTTGTCAGCTTTTATTGAGTTTATAATTGTTTCAGCAACAACTTCTTGACCAATAAGATCATCAAATATTTGAGGTCTATATTTGAGAGCTAGTACTTTTGAGTTATTTTTCATAAATTTTTTAAGGAGACTAGAACCTGAATAACTGTCTCTACGACTGCTTCCGTTAAGATCTGGTCGGGTTCAAGCAGCATCCACCTCTAGCCTCCAGGTCTATTATAGCAGTTAAAATTTCTAATCTACAAGAAAAGATTATTGTTTTTTTTGTCTCAAACTATCGGCTTCAAAAACACCTAGGACGTGAAAATCCTCACAATGTAAGCCTAGCTCCTCAAGAGATTTTTGAACCTTTGGATCTTCAATATGTCCATCTAAATCACATAAGAAAAAATAAGAGTCGAAAGAATTTTTTTCAGGGTAACTTTGAAGCTTAGTAAGATTTACTCCATTGATAGCAAATCCTCCAAGCGATTGATAGAGAGCTGCAGGTTTACTTTTAAGTTTAAATAAAAATGAAGTTATACACTTTTTGTTTCCAAACTCAGGTTGAGATATATTTTTTCCCATAACAAGAAATCGTGTTAAATTTCCACTCTCGTTTTCTATATTTTTTTTAATTACATCAAGATTATAAATTTCAGCACTTAGAGATGATGCTATTGCTGCCTGTTTTTTGTCTTTTGTTTTAGAAATCATTTCGGCTGATCCAGCTGTATCTGCTCTTATATGTTCAGCAATATTATTTGCTTTTATGAAATTTGAACATTGCGATAAACCTTGTGCATGAGAATAAACTTCTTTTATATCAGACAGTTTAGCTCCTCGCTGACCTAATAAATTATGTTCAATTTTTTGAAAGTGCTCTTGGTAAATATTCAACCTATGTTTAAAGATTAAATATTCAATTCCTATATTTCCTGTAATTCTATTAGACTCTGGAATTATTATTCTACAATCAGGTTCTTCAGAAGCTTTATTAAAACAATCATCAAAAGTTTTACAAGGTAAAATTTCAGCATCAGGGTCGATTGATAATGCTGCTAAATGAGAATAAGCTCCAAATGTTCCTTGAAAATATATTTTACCCATCAGGACTTATATTCTATTATTTTTTTTAAGGCCAGATAATCTTCCTCTGTATCAACTCCTATAGGGGCTTTGTTTGCTAGAGCAACATTTATATTTATATTATTATCTAAAGCCCTAAGTTGTTCTAATTTATTTTCAATTTCATTTTTTGATTGTGGTAATTCAACAAAGTTTTTAAGAATTTCAGATGAATAACAGTAAATTCCAATATGGTGATAAATATTTGAGGTATCTTCAGATTTCCTTAAAAATATTTTTGCTTTAGAAAACGGGTCATCTTCTAAATTATTTTCTGTAATAACTTTAACTATATTCTCATTTGCTAAATCTGATTTATTCTCAATTTTAGCTGCAAGGGTTCCTATTTTTGCTTTATGATCTATCATCATTTGGTTTAGATTTGCAATATCCTGAATATTTATTGCTGGCTCGTCACCCTGTAGATTCATTATAAAATCAACATTATCTAAGTTAAGTTTTTGATAAGCCTCATATATTCGGTCTGTACCAGTTTTATGTTTATTGCTTGTTAAAATCGCATTTCCTCCATTATTTTTTACATCATCGACAATCTCTTGATCCTCTGCAGCAACAATTACCTCTCCAATATTTGCTTCTTTTGCCCTCTTGTATACATGTGAAATAATTGAAATATCATTGATTTTTAATAATGGTTTTCCTGGTAGCCTAGTTGCGGATAATCTAGAGGGTATTATTATAAGAGTTTTCATCAATCACTAATTAAAATAGAGGCAAATTTGTACATTAAATTTTAGTCAAATTTTAATTTATCATGTTATACGTTCAAAATTAAATTTATAAAAATGGATTCTTTTGAAATTAACAAAATTGTAGCTGCAATTCTGATGGTTGCACTTCTTGTTATTGGTATAGGAAAATTATCTGATGTAATTTTTCATGTAGAAAAACCAAAAACTCCAGGTTACACGGTGGAAGTTGAACAAGTATCTACTGCATCATCTTCTACAACAACTGCTGCAGAAGAAAAAGTCGACATTGCTGCATTAATGGCTATGGGAGATATAGCAAGTGGAGAAAAAATTTTTAAAAAGTGTGCAGCCTGTCACTCAATAATTAAGGGTGGGAAAAATGCTATAGGTCCAGCTTTATATAATGTCGTTGGAAGAAAAGTTGGAGCAGTTGAAGATTATAAATATTCAAAAGCATTAGCTGCTTATGAAAAAGAATGGACATTTGAAGAGCTAAATGGATTTCTAAAAAAACCTGCAAAATATATTAAAGGTACAAAAATGGCTTATGCAGGCTTAAGAAAAGAAGCAGATAGAGCTTCGGTAATCAAGTATCTAAATGAAAATTCAGATAGCCCAGTTCCACTACCTTAATTTTCCAAAACAATACAACAGTATACTTTTTTGAACGTGAACTCTATTTAGAGCCTGTAACCATACATGAGATTTTTTTCCTAAGAAAATATCTTCAGAAACTTCATTCCCTCTAGGCAGACAATGTAAAAATATACAATTCTTATTTGCAAAACTCATTAATTTTTTATTAATTTTAAATTTTTTAAATGCCTGAATTTTTTTCTTTTTGTTTACTTTGTCATTTAACGAAATAACTTTATCAGAAAAAATTACATCAGCTCCTTTAGCAGCTTTTTTTGGGTCATTATAAATATAAATTTTTCTCTTATTTTTTTTCACCCAACTTCTTACTTCTTTTCCTGGTTCAAAATTTTTTGGACAACCAATGCTTAATTTGAAAGAAAATTTAACTGAAGCAGCAATTAAACTATCCAAAACATTATTTGAATCACCAATCCAGCAAATATTTAATTTGGAAATAGGTTTTTTTGTAATCTCTTCAACTGTAAAAACATCTGAAAGCACTTGAGTTGGATGAGAGGACGGGCTCAAACCATTAATCACAGGAATAGACAAATATTTTTTAAAATCCTCAATTTTTTTGTCACTATCTGTTCTCAACATAAATCCATCACCATAAGTTGATAAAACCTTTGCTGTATCAGATATACTTTCACCACCTTGTCCTAAATGAAGTTCATTGGATCTAAGTGTTACAGTACCTCCTCCAAGCTGTTTAATTGCTAAATAAAAGCTCATTCTTGTTCTTAAGCTTGGTTTTTCAAACATTTGGATCAAAATTTTACCTTTTAGTGGAGCACCTTTATCTGTCTCTAATGTGTTAAGTTTTTTTCTAGAACTTTTTCTTTTTTTTGCATCAGAAATTATTTTTCTTAAATCTTTACTAGGAATATCTTTTAAATTTATAAAATGTTTCATAGCTATTTAAATTGGCTGCAAACTTTATTTATAATTTTTAAAGCTTCATCAAGTTCACTTTTTTTGACATTAAGAGGTGGTAAAACTCTGACGACATTTTCTGCAGCACGAATAGTTAGTAATTTATTTTCCATTAATTTTTTAATAAAATTTGTTTGATCTTGATGCAGCTGTATTCCGATTAAAAAACCTCTTCCTCTTATTTGTTTAATAATAGTAGGATATTTTTCTTTAATTTTATTAAGTTTTAATAAAAAATATTTCGATAATTTTTTTACATTATTTAAAAACTTTTTATTTGAAACTATATCTATTACTTTATTACCAACTGACATAGCTAATGGATTACCTCCAAATGTAGATCCATGAGTTCCGGGTACCATGCCTGCAGCTACTTTTTTATTCATAAGGACTGCTCCTATTGGAAACCCTCCTCCAATCCCTTTAGCTATTGGGACTATATCTGGTTTTACTTTAGATTTTTCAAATGCAAAAAAATCTCCAGATCTACCTATCCCACATTGAACTTCATCCAGAATTAAAAGAATTTTTTTCTTATCACACAATTTTCTAAGCTCTTTTAAACAGAAATCTGGAATAACTTTAATTCCTCCCTCTCCCATTATCGTTTCAACCATTATAGCTGCAGTATCTTTTGTGATTTTCTTTTCTAATGCTTTGTGGTCTCCAAAAGTAAAGTGATCAAATCCTTTTACTTTAGGGCCAAATCCCTCTGTCATTTTCTTGGATCCACTCGCATAAATTGCAGCTAAGGTTCTCCCGTGGAAAGAATTTTTTATACATAAAATTCTATTTTTATTTTGTTTGCCTATCGAAAAAAAATATCTTCTTGCAACTTTAATAGCTGCCTCTGTAGCTTCTGCCCCGCTATTTTGAAACATCACATAATCCGCGAATGTTTTTTTACATAGTTTTTTTGCTAGATTTTCTCCCTCGGGAATTTGAAATGCATTTGATACATGCCAAAGCTTTTTTGATTGGTTGTTTATAGTTTTGACTAAACTTGGATGAGCATGACCTAAAGAATTAACGGCAATACCCATAACAAAATCAAGATATTTTTTTCCATCAGTGGAGTAAAGATAGCTTCCCTTACCATACTTAAATGAAATTTTTTTTCTGTTATAATTTTTTGCTAAGTTGCTCATAAATTAAATTTGTTTTTATAAATTTTATTTCATAGATACAAGTTATGATTGAAAAACTAATTTTATTTGAGCTAAGCTTTTATTGTTGATAACTTTAATTTTTTCATTGTTTCAATTAAATTAATAACAGTATATTGTCATTTTAAAAACAATTAACACAACATATAGATATGAGTTGGACTGAAGAAAAAGTTTCAAAATTAAAGGAATTATGGGGCAAAGGCAACACAGCTAGTCAAATAGCTGAGATCATTGGTGGTATTAGTAGAAACGCAGTAATTGGAAAAGCTCATAGATTAAATCTTTCAGCAAAAATAAAAACAAGAACCGCAACTTCAAATAAAAATTTCGAAAACTCAATTGAGCAGAATAACGTTCAATCAAAAAGAGGACGTAAAAGTAAGTTTAAATCACTAATTATCGAAAAAGATTTTGAACCAGAAAATCCTAAACAGTTAGAAGAACTAGATGAGAATTCATGTAAGTGGCCAATAGGTCACCCAGATGAAAAAGAATTTTATTTTTGTGGCAGATCCTCTTTAAAAGATTTCTCTTATTGTAAACTTCATTTACTTTATGCTTACCAACCGAAAGGTAAAAAAGAAGAAGTTACAGAAAAAGAGGAAGTTCCAGAGTTTATTGAAAAGAAAATTCAATCTGCTTAAAATCTTAACTAGTCTTAATATCTATATTATCTGAATTATATTTTTCTGTGGAAAATTGACCACCTTCCCTCCACATATAACAATATTTTTTAACTTCTTCATCGAAGTATCTCAAACTTGGTACACCTATGTCTGAATTTGATTTATATTTTCCAGATAAAACATTATCATATTTTAGAAGTTTTAATTGGTCTCTAGTTAAAAGTGGCTTTGGCATTATTTCAAAAAATCTCGCTGACATTTGTGCTATTGGTAAAGGCATTGGTATCAATAATCTTTTCTTTCCAATTAAATTTAATAATTTTTCTAATATTTCTTTAAAAGAAATTATTTCGGGACCAACACATTCAATTATTTTGGAGTTAACATTATTAGAGATTACATTAAAAATAACATCTGTTAGGTCAGAACAATGAATTGGTGCAAACTTAGTTTTACCTTCATAATAAAGCGGAAATATTGGTAATCTATTCAAAAGAGTCATAAAATTTGTCGTAAAATTATCATCTACTGAATAAACAATTGATGGTCTTATAATTGTTGCTAGAGGAAAATTTTTTAAAATTCTTTCCTCACCTTCTAATTTACTCTTGGCATAATCAGAGTCTGTAGCCTCATTTATTCCAAGTGCTGATAAATGAATGAAATGTTTAAGTTTGTACTCTTTTGAAAGTTTAGACAACAAAGAAGGGAAAATAGTATGAATATTTTTAAATGTATTTCCTTTTTTAGACTCAAATAAAATACCAACCAAATTAATACACACATCTGCTTTTTCAAAGAGCTTTCTAAGTTTTTGCTCTTCAAAAATATTTGATTCAACAATATCTATATAACCTGCATTCGCTTGGGTTTTAATAATATAGCTTTTTTGATGAATGTTTCTTGTGACAACAGTTACTTGATAATTATTCTTTGTTAGCTTCCTAAGTAAATTTTTTCCAATCTGACCGCTACCACCAAAAATTAGACAATTTTTTGCTTTCATATATATATGTTTAAAAATGAATAATAATATCCAACTTCACAAAAACGATCTACCAGATGATTTAAATTTAGGCAATATAATTGCCGTAGATGGTGAGTTTATGGGTCTAAATGTCAGACGTGATCCATTGTGCTTAATACAAGTATCTTCAGGGAATTCAGATGCTCATATAGTTCAATTTGATAGAAAAAATTATCAATCACCTAATTTGGTAAAACTGTTAAATGATGAAAAAATCACTAAAATTTTTCACTATGGACGTGCAGATATGGCACACATAAAATATTATTTAAAAACTGATGTAAATAATATTCTTGATACAAAAATTTGCAGTAAATTGGCTAGAAGTTATTCTGATAATCATTCACTTAAAACATTAATTAAAGAATTTATAAATATTGATATTAGCAAACAATTTCAAAGTTCTGATTTTGGTGGTGAATTATCTTCAGCACAATTAAAATATTGTGCTAATGATGTTATTTATCTTCATAAAATACATGATGAGTTAATGAAAATATTAGATAGAGAAAATAGAACTCAACTTTATAAAAATTGTTTAAAATTTTTAAAAACAAGAGTTGAGCTTGATTTAGCATTTTTTAAGGACGATATTTGGTCTCACTGATGAGAAAAAAAAATTTTTCAAATGTTGCAAAAAATGTAATTGATCTAGAAATTAAAGCTCTACAAATTTTAAAAAAAAATATAAATAAATCTTTTAACGAGGCAGTTTTTCAAATTGCTAATTGTCAATCAAAAGTAATACTTTGTGGAGTTGGCAAAAGTGGATTAATTGCCTCTAAAATTGCAGCAACTCTTGCGTCAGTTGGAACTCCATCATTTAGTCTTGCCGCCAGTGAAGCATCTCATGGAGACCTTGGAATGATTTCCAAAAAAGACATTTTAATATTAATTAGCAATTCAGGAGAAACAACTGAGCTTAAAAATATAATTCAATTTGCAAAGAGAAATAAAATTTTATTAATTGGTATTGTTTCAAAAAAGGACTCTATTTTATATAAATCATCTGATATCAAATTGTTTATACCAAAAGCTAACGAGGCTGAAGGAATAGTTCCAACTTCAAGTACTACTGCACAGCTAGCTTTAGGAGACTCTCTAGCAATCGCTTCAATGAAATACAAAAAATTTGACAAAATGGATTTTAAAAAACTCCATCCTGCAGGAAGTTTAGGTGCTCAACTTAGAACTGTTGAAGATATAATGATTAAAGGGAACAAAATACCTTTAGTAAATGAGAATTTAAAAATGAATAAAGCTTTAAAGATATTAACTCAAAAAAAGTTAGGAATATTGATAGTTTTAAATAATAAAAATAAAACTGTTGGAATAGTAACTGATGGACAAATAAGGAGATTTACTGAAAAAAAATTTGATTTTCGTTTACTTCAGGTTAAGAAAATAATGACAAGAAAACCAATTTTTATTGAGAAAGATGAATTGGCAGCAAAAGCACTCTCAATAATGAATTCTAGAAAAATTACATCTCTTATTGTTAATAAAAAAGGACAACCATATAAAACGATTGGAGTTGTCCATATTCATACAATTTTACAATCAAATATTTCCTAAATGCAATATAAAAAATTTGCAAAAATTTTTTTATTTATTGTATTATTTTTAACAATAATTTTTTTATTATATTTAAAATTCTTCAAAAATAAAAAATTTGAAGAAGTACAAAATCAAAATAGTGGAAAAATTTATAATTCAAATATTATAAAAGATGTTGAATATTCAACTAAAGATAAAGACGGGAATGAGTATTTAATTAAAGCTAAAGAGGGTGAAATAGATTTTTCTAATACAAATGTTATCTTTCTAAAGAAAGTAAATTCACTTATTACATTAACTGACTCTGAAGAGGTTACTATATATTCAGATTTTGGAAAATATAATTCAGAGAATTATGATACTATTTTTTCAAAAAATGTTGTAATTAGATATTTAGATAATAAAATAACAGGAGAGTATCTTGATTTTTCTTTAGAGAGAAATTCAATGATAATTTCAAAAAATGTTGTCTATAATAACTTAGAAAATACATTAAATGCCGATGTTATTGAGATAAATATTAAAACTAAAGATACAAAAATATTTATGCACGAACAGGAATCAAAGGTTAACGTGAAAAGCAAAGATTGAATGGCGATTATAAAAAAATTTAGAATTAAATCATTCAAAAATGTTAATTCAATTATTGAATTTAATAATATTTCTCTTTCATATGGGAACAGACTAATTTTAGACAACTTAAATTTCAAAATTAATGAAGGGCAAATTTTTGGAATGTTAGGGCCTAATGGTGTTGGTAAATCAACAATATTCAATTTAATCACAGGTCTAATAAAACCAAATGATGGTAAAATAATAATTTCAAATCAAGATGTAACAAATTATCCTATCTACTTAAGGACCAAAAAATTCAAAGTGGGTTATGTGCCACAATATGGAGGTTTTTTTAATGATCTTACACTTCATGATAATTTAAAGGCAATAAGTGAAATTGTAATTGAAAATAAAAATTTAAGATCTGAAAGAATTAATTATTTAATTTCAAAATTTGAATTAGATAATCTAAAAAATATTAAAGCAAAGTTCTTGTCGGGTGGACAAAAGAAAAAATTGGTTATTGCGCTATCTTTATTAAGCGAACCCAAAGTACTTCTATTGGATGAGTGTTTTGCTGCTCTAGATGTATTAACAATAAAAATGCTACAAGAAATAATAGTAAATTTACAGCATGAAAACAAAATTACTATTTGTATATGTGATCATCAAGCCAGGGATCTTTTGGCCTGTGTAGATATTGCAATGATTTTGAGCAATGGGAAAATTGTTGCGGAAGACACACCCTCTAACTTAGTTAATAACATAAATGCAAAAAATGCATACTTTGGTGACAACTTTAAGTTCAATTAATACCTGATGTCAAAAATCGTTAAGATAAATAAGAAAATTGAAAATTTTAAAAAAATTATAGTTGTACCTGGCGATAAAAGTCTAAGTATTAGATGGGTATTATTTGCTTCATTAGCAAATGGTAAGTCAAAAGCAAAAAATCTTTTATTATCAGAAGATGTTTTTGCTGCCATCGAAGCAGTAAAAAAATTAGGTATTAAAGTAATAATTAGGAAAAAAGAATGTGTGATATATGGAAAAGGGATAGATGGCTATCAGTACAAAAAAAACTTAAAAATTGATGCAAAAAATTCAGGAACACTAGGGAGACTTATTCTTGGATTGTTAGTAAATTCCCCAAATCCAATTAGTTTAGTTGGAGATAAAAGTTTGTCAAAAAGAGACTTTAGAAGAGTTTCTGATCCTTTAAGTAAATTTGGAGCTAAATTTAAATTAACAAATAATAATTATTTACCACTGAAAATTTATGGTTCCTCAAATTTAAAGCCTATCAAATATTATGAAGATAAAGGTTCAGCTCAGTGCAAGAGTTCAATTATTTTTGCAGCAATGAGAGTAGATGGAGCTACAAAAATTAAAGCAAAAAAATCAAGGAATCATACTGAGTTATTATGTAAATATTTAAAACTACCCATAAGTATTAAAAAAAATAAAAATTTCGAT
This sequence comes from Candidatus Pelagibacter sp. HIMB1495, assembly GCF_052047955.1. Classification (NCBI taxonomy): domain Bacteria; kingdom Pseudomonadati; phylum Pseudomonadota; class Alphaproteobacteria; order Candidatus Pelagibacterales; family Candidatus Pelagibacteraceae; genus Candidatus Pelagibacter; species Candidatus Pelagibacter sp. HIMB1495. Next base: position 66,291 of record NZ_JBNAIQ010000001.1, read on the forward strand.
GAAATACAAATTAATAAAGTAAAAAAAATTAATACTTTAAATTATAAAATTCCTTCTGATATTAGTTCTAGTGCATTTTTTATTGTTCTAACGGCACTATCTAACAACTCAGAAATATTAATTAAAAATGTAAATATTAATCCATCTAGAATAGGGATCATAACTATTTTGAGAAAAATGGGGGTAAGAATAAATTTTAAAAATGAAAAAACTTATAAGGGTGAAAAAAAAGCTGATATAAAAGTAATAAGTGCAAAAAATATAAAAGCAATAAATTGTCCTCCTAAATTAAATAGTGGAGCAATTGACGAATTTTTAGTGATATTTTTAGTTGCTGCTAAAGCAAAGGGAGTTTCATATTTTAGAAATTTAAGTGAACTAAATCAAAAAGAAAGTCCAAGATTAAAATGGGCTGAGAAAATTTTAAAAAATTTGGGAATTAAAACAATCACAACAAACGATTCTATTAGAATTTACGGCAATCCTAATCTAAATATAAAATTTAATAAAAAAATCACGATAAAAAATTATTTAAAAGATCATAGAGTTTTTATGGCAAGTTTGATTGCAGCCTTAAGTTTTGGTGGAAAATGGACTATTCACGATAAAGATTCAATTAATACTTCGTTTCCAAATTTTTTAAAAATTATTGAAGATTTAAAGAAATGATTAAAAGAAAAAATATCTTAAAAATTGCTATTGATTCACCTGCTGCAGCAGGTGCTGGGACTTTGGCAAAAGCTTTGGCTGAACACTATAAATTGCTTAAAGTTGATACAGGTAAGGCATATCGTTTAATTGCTTTTTATAAATTACAGAACCCAAAGAAATTTAATTACAAATTTATAAAAAATAAAATTAAAAATTTAAAAATAAAAGATCTTAACAACAAAGCTTTATTATCTGACAAAGTAGGAACGGAAGCCTCAATAATCGCAAAAAATAAAGGTATAAGAAAACTTGTTCATTCATTTCAGGTAAATTGCGCTTACAATCCGCCCAAAAAATACAGAGGATCTATCCTTGATGGTCGCGATATTACTTACAACATTGTCCCAGATGCAGACTTTAAGTTTTTTATAACTGCTAACGTTAAAACAAGAGCTTTAAGAAGATATAAAGAACTAAAAAGATTAAATAATAAGCTTAATTACAAAGAAGTATTAAAAAGTATAAAAAATAGGGATAAAAATGACTATAATCGCAAAATTTCTCCCCTTAAAAAAACAAAAGATTCTTTGTTGATAAACACGACAAAGTTATCTAAAAGAGCGTGTTTTTTAAAAATAAAAAAAATTATAGACAGGAAAATTAATAGTTAATGGAAATTTATAAAGATTTATCAAATCCAGCATCTCAAGAATTCGAAAAATTACTAAACAGCCAGCTTTCAAAAGTTCAAATAGAAGAAGGTAAAATAATTGAAGGTAGAATTAATAAAATTACTGAAAAATTCGTATTTTTATTTGTTGAAGGTTTAAAATCAGAACCAGTTCTCGATATTAACGAATTAAAGAGCATGGGTCTTTCAGAGAAAATCAAAGTTGGTGAAACTATTCCTGTTTTACTTGAAAAAATTGAAGATAAACATGGAGAAGTTTTGGTTTCAGCTAGTAAAGCTCAAAAAATTAAAGGTTGGGACAAACTAGTAGAAGCATATGAAAAAAATGAACCCATCATGGGTAAAATTACATCTAAGTGCAAAGGTGGATGCATAGTCGAACATATTGATACTGGCTCACTTATGTTTTTACCTGGTTCACAGATAAGTGATAAACCTTTAAAAGACATAAGTCATTTAATGAATGAGCCACAAAAATTTGCGCTTATCAAACTAGACAAAGTTAGAGGGAATGCCTGCGTATCTAGAAGAGAAATAATTTCATCTTTTAAAAAAGAAGATAAAGCAAAAATAGTTGAAAAATACAAAGTTGGCGACATTATAAAAGGTGCCGAAGTAAAGGGATACAGTTCATTTGGCTGCTTCTTTAATGTAAACGGTGAACTAGATGTATTGGTTCACTTACAAGAGATTTCCTATTCAAGAGTTAACCATCCTGATGAAGTATTTAATATAGGTGAAAAACACGATCTAAAAGTTATCAGTGTTGATAAAGAAAAATTACAAGTCGGATGTTCGGTAAAACAATTATCTCCAGATCCTTTTGAACATATTGAAAATTACGAATTAAATAAAATCTACAAAGTTAAAGTGGTAAAATTAATGGACTTTGGAGCTTTTTGTGAGCTAGAACCAGGTTTAACAACCTTGCTTCATTCAAGCGAACTAAGCTGGACTAAAAAAAATATTTCAGCAAAAAAAATGTTTAAAGTTGGTGATGAGATAGATTGTGTAATTACTGAAATTGACAAAGACAAAAGACGTGTTGCAATATCACATAGATTAACTCAAGATAATCCTTTCGAATTATTTGAGAAAAAATATCCTATTGGTACAATTGTTGAGGGAGAAGTTGTAAATAAAAATGAATATTCTTTATTTGTTAAAATTGAAGATTTAGATATTGATGCTTTTTTACATTGTAATGATTTAACTTATTTAAATAATGGTGAAGAGGAACTGTCTAAGTATAAAAAAGGTGATAAGCTTAAAGTTAAAGTATTGGAAATAAAGTCTTCAGAACAAAAAATTAGAGTTGGTTTAAGACAAACTAAAGCAGATCCATTTGACTGGTTTAAAGATAAGACAAAAAATCAAACAATAACTGTTAAAGTTGTTTCAACTGATAACAAAGGACTTATAGTAAGACCAGAGGGTTGTGAAATGGACTTCCAGATTAAAAAATCTGCAATAGCAATTAATGCTGCTGATGCTAGACCAAGTAGATGGACAGGTGGTGAGAAATTAGACTGTGCGATAGCAGATTTGGACATGAATAAGAGAAAAGTAATATTAAGCATTAGATTACTTGAAGAAATTGAGAAAAAAGAAGCTCTTGAAAAATATGGATCTGAAGGTTCTGGTAAAAACCTACCTTTTTCATCATTATCTGAGGATTTAAAGAAAAAAGAAGAAGAGAAAGAATAATTGAAGAAGTTATAAATTGGCTATTGTAAAATCAAAGCTTCTAAAACAACTCTCTCAAAACTACCCAAATTTCTTAAAAAAAGATTTAGAGAAATTTACTAATATAATTTTAAGTGAAATAAAAAGATCACTTCGTAGAGGAGATGGAGTTGAATTAAGAAATTTTGGAACATTTAGAGTAAAGACTCAAAAAGCCTCCATTAGAAGAAATCCAAAAACTGGCGAAAAAGTTGCAGTTCCTGAAAAGAAAGTAATATCATGGAAAATGAGTAAGGAAATGTTTAAAAAGATGAATAATGAAGAATAAAATTATATTCGTTGCATGTGATACTTCGAATTTAGATCAAATAAAAAAAATTCTTAAAAATATTAATACAAAAAAGTTAAAAATTATTCCAAAATTCGGATTACAGTTTTTTTACTCAAAAAATGGAAGAAAATTTTTAGAAAAATACAAATCAGATTTTTGGCTAGATTTAAAAATAAATGATATTCCACAAACAGCTCTTTCTGCAGTTGATAGTTTGAAAGATTTAAAAAAATGTAAATACATTACTGTGCATGCAAATGGTGGACTTAATATGCTTAAAGCTATCAAGAAAAAAACTAAACAAATTAATAAAAATTTAAAAGTACTCGGAGTTACTGTGTTGACTAGTCTTGACAATAAATCATTAAAAGAAATTGGTCATACTAAAACAGTTGACCAGCTAGTTTTAAAGCAAGCTGGTATTGTTAAAAAAGCAGGATGTGATGGGATAGTTTGTTCTGCAAAAGAAGCGAAAATGATTAGAAAAAAATACAAAAATTTTTTAATCGTCACACCTGGGATAAGATTACCAGGTGATAATTTGAATGATCAAGCTAGAGTAATGACACCAAAAGATGCTTTCAAAAATAAAGTTTCGGGAGTGGTAATTGGAAGATCTCTTACAAAGGGTAATATTAAGAATAATATTAAAAAATTAATCAATCATTTATACTGATGATTAAGGGTTGTAAAATTTGTGGGATTTCTGATCCTGATACTTTAAATTTTTTAACTAATCACCCTCACCCACCAACATTTATAGGATTTATTTGCAACTATCCAAAAAGTTCTAGATATGTTGAATATGAAAATTTAAAAAAACTTTTAATCAATAATCCAAAAAAAAGTTACTATGTTGCTGTTCTGGTAAAACCAAATATAAATATTTTAGAGAAAATTAAAAACTTACCTTTTGATTACTATCAATTATACGATTGTACACCAGAGGAAATAAAAGAGATAAAAGAAAAATATCAAAAGAAAATTATTACAGCTTTCACAATAAAATCAAAGTCTGATTTGAGTAATTATAAATTATATTCTGATCATACTGATATTTATTTATTTGATAGTAAGGGTTACGAGAAAAGTCAGTCTTTTGATCATGACTTGATTAAAAATATCAAATTAAATAAGGAATTAATGATTGCTGGAAATATTCAATACAATGAAGAGCTTAAAAATTTCAAAAATTTGGCAAATTTTATAGATTTATCTGGTGGTGTAGAAACATCTGGATTAAAAGACCTATCCAAAATAGAATTTTTTTTAAATAAAGTTAATGAAATTAAAAATGAAGCTTAAAAAAGGTGTTCCATTAATTGATCAACACGATCAGCAAGGGTTTTGGGGAGGAAAATTTGGAGGTAGTTTTATACCTGAAACTTTAAAAAAACCAGTAGAGGATTTAACAAAAGAATTTAAGAAACTTAGAAATAATAAAGCCTTTTTAAAAAAAAGAGATTATTATTTTAAAAATTATATTGGATCTCCAACCTCTTTTGTGAAGTTAGAGAATTTGTCCAATCATTTAGGTGGAGCTCAAATTTGGGCAAAAGTAGTTTCTGAAGCAAATGGAGGTGCACATAAAATCTATAATGCCACTGTTCATGCACTAATTTGTAAAGCTATGGGTAAAAAATATATCGTTGGCGATACTGGCGCTGGATATGCAGGAAAAATGTTAAGTATGGCTGCTAAAAAATTTGGTCTTAAATGTAAAATTTTTATGGGCGCTAAAGACATTAAAAGACAAAAACCAAATTGTGACGCTATGAGAAAAAATGGTGCAGAAATTGTACCAGTTTATTCTGGAAGTCAGACTTTAGTTGATGCAGTAAGTGAATGTATGAGATATTGGGTATCTAATTGTGATAATACACACATGTGCGTTGGTAGTACTGTTGGACCGAATATCTTTGTAAAAATATGTGGTTGGTCAACTGCACAAATTTCTAGAGAATTAAGAAAACAGCTTAAGGAAGAATTTAAAAGAATTCCAAATAAAATTAAGTTAATTAATTGTGTTGGAGGTGGTAGTTCTGCATATGGATTTTGGAGCGAGTTTATTGATTTTGACAAAAAACAAATAGAATTAATTGGTGTAGAAGCTGGAGGTCCTAAAAAATCTAAACTTCATGCAGCACCACTAAGTAGAAATGCAAAAGTTGGTATTTTACACGGAGCAGCTTCGTATGTTTGTCAAAATAATGAAGGACAAATTAATGATACAGAATCTATAAGTGCTGGTTTAGATTATCCTGGTGTTAGTCCTATTCATTGCTTTTTAAAAGATACTAAAAGAGCACGATATACTTATGCAACAGATGAGGATGCGCTTAATGCACATGTAATGGTAACTAAATTTGAAAAACTTAATCCAAGTTTAGAACCAAGTCATGCTTTTGCTGAGGCAATAAAAATTGCTCCAAAATTAAGCAAAGATACAATTATAATTGTTAACTCTTGTGGTGATGCAAAAAAAGATAGAGATATTTTAAGAGAAAGATTAGGAAAACATTAATGAGCTCTTTACTTAATAAAGCTTTTTTAAATGCAAAAAAAGAAAATAGACCTGCCTTACTGACCTATACAGTTGCAGGTGATAATACTAAAAAAAAATCTTTAGAAATTCTTAAGTCTATTTCTGACTATGCTGATATTTGTGAATTGGGTTTTCCTCACAACACTCCCATAGCTGATGGAGGTCAAATCCAAACTAGCGCCTATAGGGCAATTAAAAATGGTATTAAAATTAACGATGTATTTTTAATTGCAAAAAATTTTAAAAAATCAAAAAAAAATACACCCATTATACTAATGGGTTATTACAATATGATATTTCAGTACAATGAAAATAAATTTTTAGATAGATGTAAAAAATCAAAAGTAGATGGACTGATTGTTGTAGATTTACCTTATCCAGAAAACAAAAGTTTTGCATCAAAATGTAAAAAAAAAGGAGTAAATTTTATTCAGCTGGTCTCACCTACTACATCTCAAATCAGATTAAAAAAAATAATAAAAGACTCACATGATATGGTTTACTATATAAGCATGTTATCAACTACAGGAGGAAAACTGAAAGTATCTCCTAAGAAAATCTTGGAAAGATACAGCAAAATTAAAAATCAAAATAAATCGAAAAATGTTGTGATTGGCTTTGGTATTACAGAAAAGACGATTAAATCTCTTAAAAAAGCTGATGGTCTAGTAGTTGGTAGTGCGATATGTAAGGAAATATCTAAATCAATTGAAAGAAGACAAAATACTGTCACAAATGTTACTAATATCGTTAAAAGATTAAGAAATAAAATTCAATGAACTGGATAACCAAAATTATTAAAGCAGGTGAAAAGATAAAAACTGCTATTCGTGAAAGGGCTACTAAAGAAGATATCGCAAAAAGTGAATGGACAAGTTGTTGTCGTGGACCAATTCTAAAAAAAGATTTAGAAGCAAACCTTTGGGTATGTCCAGATTGTAATAAACATCATAGAATCAAACCAAAACAAAGATTTGATATTTTGTTTGGAAAAAATAATTATGAAATTTTTAAAACACCCATTCCAAAAGATGATCCATTGAATTGGACAGATTCTAAATCTTATAAAGATAGGTTAAAAAGTGCTCGTAAGAAAACTGGATTAGATTGTGGAATGATGGTTGCGTCTGGAACAATCAACAATATTAAAATTACTGCTGTTGCATCTGACTTTGATTTTTTAGGAGCTTCAATGGCTGCTGCAGAAGGTGAAGCATTTTTATATGGAATTCAACATGCAATAGAAAATCAAACACCATTTATATGTATAAGCGCTGGTGGAGGAATGAGAATGATGGAAAGTTTAATTTCATTATCTCAAATGACAAGAACTACACTTGCAATTAATGAATTAAAGAAAAATGGTTTGCCCTACCTAGTTTGTATTACAGATCCAACTGCAGGAGGAATAACTGCTTCCTATGCAATGTTAGGAGACATTCATATTGCTGAACCTGGTGCTTTAATTGCGTTTGCAGGTGCAAGAGTTATTCAAGGAACAGTAAAAGAAGAATTACCTGAAGGTTTTCAAAAAAGTGAGTATGTTGAGAAAACTGGGTTTGTTGATTTAATCGTAGAAAGAAGAGATCTAGCATCTAAAATAGGAACTTTATTATCAATATTGTTAAAACAAAATTCTGCTATAAGTTCTGAGCAAAATGAAACTTCAGAAGATATTCAGCAATTTTCAAAAGTTGCATCCTAAAGAAATAGATTTATCTTTAGATAGAATTCAAAATCTTTGTAAAAAATTAGGAAATCCCCAAGATAAAATTAAGGCCATATCAGTTGTTGGAACTAATGGAAAAAATTCTACCATCCAGGCTATTTATGCAATTCTTAAGGAAGCAAATTTAAAATGCAATGTTTATACGAGCCCACATATACAAAAAATTAATGAAAGATTTGTATTTAATAATCAGGAATTAAATGACGAGGAATTAGCTGATTTATTAGAAGAGGTTGAAAAAATTAATAATAACAATCCAATAACTGTTTTTGAAATGTTATCAGCTTGTTTTTTTTATAAAGCTGCCCAATATCCTGACAATATCAACTTAATAGAAAGTGGTTTATTCCACCGTTTTGATGCTACTAATATTTTAAAGAGTAATCTTGCAAGTATAGTAACCTCTATAAGTAAAGACCATCTCGACTGGCTTCCGAAAGAAAATCAAACAATTGAGCAAATTGTTTTTGAAAAAACATCAGCCTTACTTAATTCAAATATTATAATCGCAAAGCAAAATAAAAAAGAGACAATGGAATGTATTAAAAAAACTATTAAAAATAACTCTTCAAATAAGTTATTTTTTAATGAAGACTATAGTTATTCAATTCAAGAGAATGGTTTTTTTTACTATGAGGATAAATTAGGAGGTTTGAAACTTCCTCTACCGAACGTTCTTGGTCAGTTTCAACTAGAAAATATATCAACTGCTATTGCAACTATAAGAACTTTAAATCTTGGAATTCAAAGCAATGAAATAGAAAATGGTATTCAAAATATTAATAATCTTGCAAGATTACAGGAAATTAAATCTGGAAAACTAAAAGAACTTGTAAAAAATAATACATTATTAGTTTCTGGGGATCATAACCCTGATGGAGCTAGAGTGGTAAATGAATACCTCCAAACTTTAGATTGTAATAAACACATAATCTTAGGTATGATGTCCAACAAGGATCATAATGAGTATATTAGTTATTTTAAAAATATCTCAACCTTGACCACTATTGATATTCCAAACCAACCTAATTCAATTGGTGGAAAAGACTTAAAAAACAAACTAAATTCATTCAAAAATGTTCAGTACAAAGAAGATATATTTGATGCAATCAAGTCCATTTCGGTCAAGAAAAACGATATAATCTTAATTACAGGTTCTCTTTATCTAGCTGGAGAAATACTTAATTTGAATTAGATATTTTTTTCTAAAAATTCTTTCATGTGGCTTTCAGGTACCCCACCAACTTTTCTATCTACTTCAACACCTTTTTTGTAAATAATAACAGTTGGTACGCCTCTTATGCCAGCAGCACTTCCAGTGTTTATTCCACCATCTTCTACATCAGCATAATAAAAACCAGCTTTACCTTTGTATTCATCAGCTAATTTATCCATCACTGGTTTTAAAGCTTTGCATGGTCCACACCAAGCAGCTGAAAACTGAATTACTGAAACATCTTCATTTTTGATTTTACTATCAAAATCTTCATCTTTAAAATCTATAAGCATAAATCCTTTCTATAAATTAAAGTTTTAAAGTCAACTATGCAATTTCATATTTTTTTTCAATAGACATAATAAATTCATTTATTTCATCTAATTTTTTTAGTTCTTCCTCATCATCTCTATTAGATGCTTGGTCTCTCAAGGTGTCTATTTCAGTGTAAGCCATTGCTATAGTTTGCCACTTTTCTCTATTTTTACTCAAAATTCTTCTAGCTATCTCACTTTTAATATTTTTATATAAATCAGGTGGCAATACATGAGGTGCTTCTTGGTAAATAATTTTTTGCCCAAACCATGCACATCTTTTATCTTGAAATTTATCTAGTAATCTTAATTTGTCTTCCCATGATGAACTGTGCCAAGTTTTGAATAAAGCAGTATCTTTATTTGGAACAAATTTCTCATACAAAGTTTCCTCAGGAAGTAAATCTTCTTGGTTTTGGGTTTGTGCCTTTTCTTCTGCAGCTTCTCTATTAATGATTTGAATATTTTTGCATAAGTTTTCACTAGATCTAACTAATTTAGCTCTTTTTTGAATTGTTTCTAAATCTAGATCTGCATAGGCTTTTTCTTTTAAAGCAAATTTTTTATCTAATACAACAGGCGCTTTATTTGTTTTTATAACTCTTAGAGCTTTTGGACTTATTTTTTTAAGATTAGCTTTAAGCTCATTAACAGACATGTTTAAAAAAGGTTCTGGATCTCTTCTTAAGTCCCAAAGATATCCCCAGGAAGCATAAGATGGATGAAAACAATGCTCTGGATGTAATGTTGATACTAAATACATCATATTTCTTCCTTTAACATTTTCAAAAATTGAATAAATACCCTCTCCTTTTAAAATAGACTCCACACTACTCTTTGTGGAAGTGGTTAAAAATTTTTCCCAATTGTCATTATGCTTTTCTTTTATAATTCTTAAAATTTTCAAACTAGTAAATGCATCGTGATACGCAGTATGTTGTTGAGAAGTATCAAATCCTTGTTGTCTTGCTAAACCTTCAAGAGCAAGACTTTCATTTCCAGCATCTGTTAATTCAGTTTTTAAAGTTTCAGAATTAATTGTTTGTGCAGCTCTTGCAACATGAAGACCATCGTGCTCTTTATTTGGAGACGAATGAGTAATGTAAGGATATCTGTTACCTTTAAAGAAATTGAAATGGAACATTCGTCTATCAAAATTTAAGTTACTCCATCCCATAAATAATGCCGGGGCAGCTTTTGAGAAGAAATTTTCAACTGCTCCTAAGAATTCATAATGAGAATAATTTCCTTTAGTGAGTAAATCTATACTCGTAGAGTTTACCAATAGAGCTTTGGCACTTGGCACTTCTCCTTCTGGCATTCTGCCTCTGATATTTAACTTACCAATTTCATTTAAATTTTTATCAACAACAACTGCTCCAACTTCAATAATAGATCCCCAAATAGTGCTATTGGTGGTTTCGGTGTCGTAGATTACGAATTTGTCCATATTTTCTTTATATTTTAAGTTAAATTAGATAGTTCATGAAATTTTTTTAATCTTCCTAAAAACAAATTTTGATAGATGACTAAATCATGTCCTTGAATTTTAAATTCTTGGAATAATTTATCTACAGTGCAGACCAAAATAACACAAGAAGTGATATTGGAGTTATACACAACATTATGAGCCAAAGAATACGCGCTAGTTTGTAATAACCATGAATCGATATACTCAACTTTCTTTGGTTTATTGCTTTGTTTAAAATCTATAATTGTTTCTCTTCCTTCATAAACTCCAACACAGTCCGCAGTGCCAGCATACTTATCTGGATAGTACAGTGTACACTCAACACCCCATATTTCTTCCAATCTATTTTTTAAACCATGATCTATTATTTCTTTTGCCATCAATTTATATTGTTCATTATCATCAAAAAAACTTAAATTTTCTCTCCCAAGCAAATAAGATTCTAAGTAGTTATGCATCTGTGAGCCTCTGCTACTTGCTGCTTTTGTGATAGCTTCAGCTTCTTTATATCCTGTTCTCTCTCTCCAATTTGCTAATGCTGCTTTATCTTCATCAGATTTAGTAACATCTAAAATTGAAGTAACACTTGGTAATTTTTCTTCTCCCAAGAGATATCTTCTAATACCATCAACGGTTGCTCTTGAAGATTTTGGATAATCATATTTGCGATTCCATTGCATGAGATTTCTTATAAATGGTATTATCAAAAAAAAGAAATTAATTTTTAATTTGTCTTTGTTTATCAACAAATTTTTCAACGTTGTCTGTTTGTACAGCTTTCTCAACCTGCTCTGGATCTTTTATACTTTCCAAAGTTCTATTTATTGATCTTGCATCTGTTCCAAATCTATCAACCACACCCATAGCATCTTCTAATTTTTTTCTAAGAACTACTATGTTGTCAAAGTGTTTTGAAAATCTTGTACTTATTGTTTTTAAATGATTGTAAATTTCAGTTGCACCCTTTTGAACTTTCAAGGATTGAAAGCCCATGTGTAAAGATTGCAAATATGCTGACAAAGTATTAGGGCCACAAATTACAACTTTATATTTTTTCATTAATTCTTGAGTTAATAATTCTTTTGTACTTGGGTCTTGGTATTCAGTTAACTCTTTGTATAAACTTTCTGTAGGAGCATACACAATTGCAAAGTCAGTAGTTTTTGGTGGTACAATATATTTTTCATTTACACTTTTAGCTTTTGCTTTAAATGCAGTAGCTAATTTTGCTCTAGCATCAGCAACTAACCTTTTGTCTTCCGCGTCATGACCATCGGTAATTGCTTTAAATTTCTCCACTGGAAAATGACTATCAACTGGAACTAAAACATCACCTTGAAGCTTGATTGCAAATTCTACATTCTCACTTGTATTTTCTTTCATTTTCACATTTGTCATGAATTGAGAGGCAGGTAATAAATCTTTAATCAGTGCATCCAAACTAAACTCCGCAAGAGTTCCATATTTTTTAACTCCAGCCAAAATTTTTGTTATTCCTTCTTGGCTTTGGTTTAATAGTTGAACTTGTTGATTAAAATTTCCAACTTTTTCATCTACTTTAGTTAAAGCTTCTGTCATATCTTTTGTTACTCCGGTAGACAGATTGTTAAATGAAGTGGACATTGCTCCAAGTGAGCTATTGATTGTTGTATTTAAGGTATCCTTTAAACTTGAGATTTCGGATTTTAAATTAGCTATTTCTTCAGCTTCTTTATTTTCTTTTTGATCTTCAGGCTTAGATCTCAAATTTAAGTAAAGAATTGCCGAAACTACTCCAAGCAACAGAATTAAAATAACTAAAAATATAGCTTCCATGAATCACTTTATATCATATATAAAATATGTAATGGAATTATTATTAATATTTAAAATTATTGTTGGTTTAGGAATACTAGTTGGTGTTTATGCAATCCTTCGAAACCTAGATATTATTAAAATTATTCTTATTTATTGGAAAGATTTAATTCTTAGAAAGTAATCTAGCTAAACTTTGAAGAGATTTATTTTTAGATGATGATTTAGATATCATCATACAAGCTTCTGATTTTAATATTTCACCATCTTTTAAAATTCTTAGATTATTAGCTTTTAAAGTTTCTCCTGTTGAAGTGATGTCAGTAATTATTTCTGATGAACCAGTAAAAGGATATGCCTCGGTAGCACCTAAACTATCTACCAATTTAAACTGAGTAACCCCTTTAGAAAATAAAAATTCTCTTGTTAAATTTGGATATTTGGTTGCAACTCTTAATCGTTTCTTTTTCTTATCTCTAAACTCAAATGCTATTTCCTCTAAATCAGCAATAGTTTGAACGTCAATCCAAGGATCTGGAATTGCAACTACTAACGTGGCCCTTCCAAAATCATATTTTTTAATAACATTTATTTTCTTTTGAATATTTATTTCACTCTCTTTCAACAAATCAAATCCAGAAAATCCTAGATCTAATGAACCATCTCCGAGTCTTTCTATAATTTCTCTTGCATGAAGATATAAAATTTTGACATTTTTCTTTTGTTTAATTGAACCTAATAAATCTCTTTCTCCTCTTTCTGAAATTAGATTTAATTTATTTTTTTTAAAAATGTTTAAGACATCCTTTCTGAGTCTGCCTTTGCTAGGAATTCCAATATTTAAAATATTTTTCTTCATTAATAATTTAAATTTAATGCAGCCCCAACCGCTGCTATTTGTTTTTTTGACCCAAGATCAGAAATTAATCGATCATAACGACCACCATTAATAATATTTTTTAATTTATTTTTTGATTTAATATCAATTTTAAAAACCATTCCTGTGTAATATTCCAATTGTCTTCCAAAAGAAGTTGAAAATACTACTTTAAGTTTTGAAACTTTGTTGTTAGAGACAGGAAAATATCTTTGATCAACTACTAAATTAATTCTATTTTTCTTAAAAAATTTATTTAACTCAGATGCAGCCTCATTGATTGGGCATTTGATTTTTAAAAAGTCTTTAATAATTTTTGAAACACCTTTACCTTTACTAGCTCTTCTTGGATCTTTAATTTTGTTATCAAATCGATTTAATATCTCATTAATAGTTCTACCTGCTATTACTTTTGATAGATCTTCTTTTAACATTTTTAAATAACGCTTTTTATCTATTTCAACGATTGTTGGATCTACATCAGAGTTTGTCTCTAATCTTTTTAAAAGATCGTTAAAGTAATCTTCTCTCCAAAAATGTCTTGATAATCTTAACTTCCATCTTTTCGGGATATCTAGTTTTGAAATTAACAAATTAAATATCTCAACATTTCCTATTGTTAATTTACCTGAAGAATATTTAATATTTTGAAGAGATTTTAATGAGGTATTGATAATTTCTTTATCATCATTTTTTTCATCTTTAGAACCCAAAATTTCAAATCCAATTTGATCTCGGATAATAGAATCACTTTTATTTTCAGATTTTCTGTAAGCTTGACCACTATAGAAAATTTTTTCTTTTCCTTTTAAATTATTCTCTAAGTATCTTAAGCAAGATGCAATTGTTAAATCTGGTCTAAGACACAGCTCACTTCCATTTTGATCAGTAAATGAAAAAATAAATTTTCTAAAGTTTTCACCTGACCTTTGAACGATATGATTAGCCTCAATTACCGATGGTAAATCTATATATTTATAACCCTTAGATTTTACTGATCTAAGAATGCTTTCAGATAAGTTTTTTGATTTCATCTATTAAATTTGATTTTGGAAATGTTTTGTTATTTTCACCTTTAACACCTTTAAGATTTTTTATCGTTACTGTTCCTTCATTAAATTCATTGTCACCACAAATAACTGCTACATTTAATTCACGCTTATTTGCTAAGGTTAATTGTTTGCCTAAATTTTTCTTTGTATCTAAAAATATTTCTGCATTAATGTTATTTTCCCTTAATTGATCTACAATTTCGTAATAATTTTTTAGATATTTTTCATCCATCACACAGACTAAAACGGGCTTTTGATCATCCACCTTAATCTGATCCAATTGCAAAAGTGCAAATAACAATCTATCCACACCAAAACTAATTCCTGTACCTGGAATATCTACCCCTTTAAATCTTGAGATAAGCTTAGCATAAGAGCCTCCCGAACATATGCTGCCAATATCAACTTCTTTTCCTTTATTATTTGTAACTTTAAAATTTAAGTTAGTTTCAACAATAAAATCAGAATAATAAGCTAAACCTCTAACAATAGTAAAATTGGTTTGTACTTGATCTAAATTAGAACCAAATCCTAAAATTTCAAAAACTTCCTCAAGCTCTTTAATTCCTTCTTGAGACAATGGATTTTTTAAATTTTCTTTTAATTGTTTTAAGTCTTTTATTTTTAAAAAATTTAATATTTGCGATGCTTGTTCATCTGTTAGATCAGCGCCTTTTGTAACTGCGCCGCTTGCATCTTTTCTCTCTTTTTTAAGAAGATCTTCAACACCTTTTAAACCAAATCCAGGTTTATCTAATTTGTCAATAGCTCTAATTACTTTTAATTGCTTATCTTCAGATATTTTTAAATCATCAATTAAACCTTGTACTATTTTTCTGTTACTAATATTGATTGTGAATTGATCTTTATTCAAACCACAATCTAAGAGTATACTCGAGATTAAATTGCAAAGTTCTGCATTAGCTTGAGCTGAATTAACATTTCCAACAATATCAAAATCAGCTTGCATGAACTCTCTGTATCTTCCATTTCCTGCTTTTTCATTTCTAAAAACATTCTGAATTGCATATCTTTTGTATATTGATGGAAGCTCTTGGTTATTTTGAGCAACAAATCTAGCTAATGGACTAGATAGATCATATCTAAGTGTAATATTTTTATCACCATCTTTGAATGAGAATACGTCAGACATAGGGTTATCCTCGTCCTCAGCTAAAAACGAACCAATATTTTCGCTGATCTCAAAAGAAGGTGTCTCTAATGGTTCAGCTCCAAATTTTAAAAAATTTTTTTCAATCACTTTTAAAAGTTGTTTTTTTAGAACTAACTTTTTATTCCAACGATCTTCAAATCCAGATGGTAAGGAAGGATTGAGTTTTTTATCTTTTTCCATTTTAGTGGTACTTTGGGTAGGTTACGCTCCTACGACTTCGGATCCACAAACCGACGTGATACTATTTCACCACCAAAGCTTATCCTTTAGTTATTATCTTATTTTATGTGGAATGAAAATTATAATATAAATAAATAGCCTAATGGCTATGGAAACAGTTTCTGTGAGTACTTCTATAAGTAATTCTGTATGTAATATTTATATTCATGAGCAGCGTTTTAGACAAAAATTATTAATATTCAAGGCTTAAATAAAAAAAGGACGTTAATCTACTAAATGTAGAAATTAACGTCCTTTAGAAATTTTACGAAAATTAGTCTATTTTTTTTAAATTTACTGCAGAAGGACCTTTAGGACCATCTTCTAATGTGAATTCAAGTTTATCACCTTCGTTAAGAAATCTCATTCCAGCAGCTTTTACAGCTGAAGCATGTACAAAGGCATCTTTCTCTTTGTCGTCTCTCTCTATAAAGCCATATCCCTTTTTACCATTATACCATTTTATTTTACCTTGTAGTGTACTCATCTTATTTCTTCGTCCTTTTGTTGTTTATTATATTAATTAAGTTAATTTCTTTTACAGGTATTTCAAGATCAAACTTTGTGGTGGTGGCTGAGGAAGGATTCGCACCTCCGACACAAGCCTTTTCAGGGCTCTGCTCTACTCCTGAGCTACTCAGCCTTATTTATCCTCTAAAGATAATTCTTCCTTTAGTAAGATCGTAAGGTGTCATCTCCACAGTTACATTGTCACCTTGAAGAACTCTAATTCTGTTTTTTCTCAACTTACCTGCTGTGTGAGCTGTAACCGTATGACCATTCTCTAGCTTAACTCTAAACATTGCATTCGGAAGTAGGTCTATCACAGTCCCCTTGAATTCAAGTAAGTCTTGTTTTGACAAATTTATTTTCTCCTTATTCTTTTTAACACTGATTGAGCATGCCCAACCAGACCTTCATAATTTGCAAGTGTTATAACTGATGGTCCAAGACTTTCAATACCCTTTTTTGATAGGTTTATGTATGAAATCCTTTTGTAGAATTCGTTTACACTTATACCACTTGAATATTTTGCTGATCCATTTGTTGGTAAAACATGGTTTGAACCTACATTATAATCCGTCATAGCCATAACAGCAAATTTTCCTAAACAAATTGATCCTGAATTTTTTATTTTTGAAACAATAGATTTATAGTTTTTAACATTTAACTCTAAATGCTCTGGAGCTATTTTGTTAACAATGTCGATAATTTTTTTATCTGAATTTACATGCATTAAAATTCCATTATTTTGCAAACTTCTCTTTGCAATAGACTCTCTTGGAATTTCTTTTAATTGTTTAATTATTTCAGTTTTAACTTTATTTAATAAGTTTTTGTCTTTTGAAATTAATATGCACTGTGCAAGATCATCATGTTCTGCTTGTCCTATTAAATCACTTGCAATCCATTCTGGATTAGAATGCTTATCACAAACTATTGTAACTTCAGAAGGACCAGCAGTCATGCCCTCAATTCCAACATCTCCAAAAACTTCTTTTTTTGCAGCTGCAACGTAAGCATTTCCAGGCCCTACAATTTTATTAACCTTTTTAATTTTTTTGGTTCCATAAGAAACTGCAGCAATAGCAGATGGTCCACCAATTGAATAAATTTCCTTAATTTTACATTTTTTGGCAGCATATAATACTGCAGGATTTTGTTTTCCTTTATAGCCTGGGTTGATCATAACTATTCTTTTTACACCAGCAACAATAGCTGGAATTGCATTCATCAATACACTAGATGGATAGGATGCAGTTGAACCAGGTACATAAATTGCAACCGACTCTAAAGGTAAATATTTATACTCAAGTTTATTTTTAAATTTATCAGTGTAAGAAATATTTTTAAACTTTTGTAATGAATGAAATTTATAAATCCTGTTGTAAGCAGTATCGATAGATTGTTTTACAATAGAATTTAATGATTGAATTGATTTTTGAATTTGAATTGAGCTAGGTTTGATTACTGAATTTTTATTAAATTTTTTCTCATATTTTAATAAAGCTTTATCACCATTTTTTTTAACATCTTTAATAATGTTAGTGACTGAAACAGAGCTTGATTGAACTTTTCTCTTTCTTTGCAATAACAAATTATCTAATAATTTACCAAAATTTTTCTTACTGCTATCTAAAACCTTCATCTCTAATTTATTTCGCTTTGATCCTCTAATATTGCTTCAATCGTTTCGGCGGTCAAAGCGATATGAGCATTATTACTAAAGAAGAGATTTATTTCATAAACATCGTTATTTTTCAAATAATCTATTCCTACTAATTCTAAAACCAATTCTTGATTTGATTGATCAATATTTTTTGACTTTACCTTATCAACAAAATCAAATCTGCAGATACTATTGACTTTTTTGTCCTCATTTTCATTTTCTACTTTAATACGTTCAATTGATAATAAAAATACTTTATTAGATTCTAGATACTTAATGTCTGAAACTTTTACTTTAGCTCCTGAGCTACAAGCTGAAATCATTTGCAATCCCTCTTTGTCTGTAGCAATAATTTTGGCTAAATATTTGTTCATCTTTTTAATCTTTTTATTTTAACACCAATATTTTTTAATTTATTTTCAATTTTTTCATAACCACGATCTAAATGATAAATCCTGTTAATTACAGATTTCCCTTGTGCAACCGAAGCTGCTAAGACAAGTGCCACTGATGCTCTTAGATCACTAGACATAACTTCTGCACCAATAAATTTCGTATTACCCTCAATATAAGCTTTATTATTTTTAGTCGTAATATTTGCACCTAATCTCTGTAATTCGGCAACATGCATAAATCTGTTTTCGAAAATATTCTCTGTGATTGAGCTTTTTCCTTTTGCTTTACACATTAAGACCATTAATTGCGCCTGTAGATCTGTTGGAATTCCAGGAAACTCTTTTGTTTTGATATTTTTAATAGACTTAATTTTTTCTGGTCCATTAATATGAATTTTATTTTTGCTTACTTTTATTTTGGCTCCTGTTTTTTTTAATAAATCAAGTTCTGTATTTATTATTTTTGGATCTAAATTATTAATTTCTAGAGTTCCTTTAGCTAAAGTTGCTGCTACGCAAAAAGTACCAGCTTCAATTCTATCAGCCATGACTGAATAATTTGTTGAATTTAATGAACTTACTCCGTTAATAGTACAAGTTCTCCCTTTCCAATTAATTTTTGCACCAGCTGAATTAAGAAAATTAGTAAGGTCTTTTATTTCTGGCTCAACAGCACAATTTCTTAATACTGTTTTTCCTTTTGCCAAGCATGCAGCAATTATAGAATTTTCAGTTGCGCCAACAGTAATTTTTGGAAATCTAATTAACCCTCCTTTAAGTTTGCCAAAAGATTTTGCTAATATGTAACCGTCCTTAATTTCATAATTCATCCCAAGTTTTTCTAAAGCTGACAAATGATAATTAACTGGTCTTGCACCAATTAAGCAACCACCTGGTAGTGATGTTTTTGACTTATGATATTTTGCAACTAATGGTCCTAATACTAGAATTGAACCTCTCATTGTTTTAACTAATGAATAACTGGCAAAAGTTTTCATATTTTTATTGTTTGAAATTTTTGCAGTTTTTTTATCTTTAGAAAGTTCAATTTTTGATCCAAGAGATTTAAGTAAATTAAGCATAGTACTAATATCTTTTACTCTTGGAAGATTATGAAGAGTTACTGGTAAATCGAAAAGTAATGTTGCCGCTAATATTGGCAGTGAAGCATTTTTAGAACCTGATATTGAAACTTTACCCTTGATTTTGCTAGGACCATCAATCAGAAATTTGTCCATAACTTACTTTTTAATTTTAGCAACCTGAATAGTAGTTTGTCCCTGATATTTACCGTTCTTAGATTTATAAGTTGTCTCTGGTTGAGTTTCTGATTTAAAAAATAAAAATTGGGCTATACCTTCATTAGAATAAATTTTTGCTGGATTAGGTGTAGTGTTGCTTAACTCTATAACTATATTTCCTTCAAATTCGTTTTCAATAGGAGTTACGTTACAAATTATACCTGTTCTTGCATAAGTACTTTTACCAACACATATACAAAGTACATCCTTTGGAATTCTGAAATATTCTACTGTTTTAGCCAAAACAAATGAGTTTGGAGGAATAATGCAATGTGGTCCCTTTTTCTCAATAAAATTGTCATCTGAAAAATTTTTTGGATCGACTAAGGAATTATTTACATTAGTGAATATTCTATATTCATCAGAGATTCTAACATCATAACCCATACTACTTAATCCATATGATATTTTTCCCTCCGCAACTTGATGATCTAAAAATGGTTCGATCATATTGTGCTCTTTGCACATCTTCTTAATCCACGAGTCAGGCTGAATAGACATTACTTAGATTTTTTTTTATTTTTTTTTTGAAATAGTTTTCTTTTTTTTAAATTTTTTCTTAAAGCTAAGCTCAAACGCTCATTTTTATCTTTTGAACTCATTCTTTGTTGGGATTAGTCAAAAAATCTAACGAAATTGGTTTATTAGGATCTAATGGTTTTGATGTGGGTTCTTCTTTTTTTGGACCTTCTTTAGCTAAACGTTTAGCTTTTTTTTCTGCAAGCTTTCTTTCTCTTTTAGCTTGCTTCTCCATAAGCTTGTTGCCTTTTGTAGATTTATAATCGTAGTGAATTCCCATAACATTTTTTTTAGTAGATATAGATCATTATAATCAAAAAATTAAGGCAATAATTTGAAAAAAATGCTTTATTATCAATAAATTACTAAATGTATTTTAGCTCCTGTAGTTAAATGGCATAACAAGTCATTGGTAATGACTAGTTCCCTGGTCAGTACAGGGTGGGAGCACCATTAATTTCTGTAAAATTTTTTTCTAAAAATAATTGAAAACACAATTAGTACAAAAAACGCTAAAAGAGGAACATAAATATCTGGGGAAAAGATAATATCCATTATTCCTGGAACTTCTGAATTTTGGTCGATTACTTTTTCAATCCCACTTCCAATTGAAACTGCCAAAAAAATCTGAGGTATTATTCCTAAAAAAGTTGCAAATAGAAAATTTTTTACTCTTACATTAAATAATGTTGGCAATAGACAACTTATTTGCCAAGGAACTCCTCCGATAAATCTGTAAACGAGTAAATAAAAAAATTCAGATTTTTTAAATTTAATTTCAAGATTTTGAAATTTATTAAGAAATTTTTCTCTAATTAAATCTCTTAAAAAATAATTTCCAAATATATATAAAAAAGTTGCACCTACACTTAAACCAGTTACAACAACTAGTGTTCCAATCCATTTGCCAAAGATAAAGCCGCCCATTAAAGCTACAGGAGATCCAAAGCCTAGAAAAGGAAATACCCAAAGCACTGTTAGAAACAAGAAAGAAATTGAAACTAAAAATAAATTAGAATTCTTCAACTCAATTAAATAAGATCTGTTATTTCTTAAAAAATCATAAGATGTAATCTCTTGAAGACTGAATTTTGAAAAGAAAAAATATAAAAATAAACTAACAATTAATAAGTAAGATAAACCTATAAATAGTTTAATTTTTTTTGTTTTTTCCATGAATATTGTTATTTTATTCCTAAATCTTCTATTTGCTATTTTTATTATTGCTAATATAAAGGGGCAAAATTTATAAAATTTAATCAATTTATTTATGAAAAGAACATACCAACCTTCAAATAAAAAAAGAGCACGAAAACACGGCTTTAGATCAAAAATGAAGACTAAAGGTGGAAAGAAACTTTTAGCTAGAAGAAGAGCCAGAGGAAGAAAATCTTTAACTGTATCAGTGTAAATTAATGAAAAGCAAAATTGTTGCTCTTTCAAAAAACGAAGAATTTAAAAATTTACTTAAACAAAAAAAGTTCTCGAATAAGTATGTAACTATTTTCTTTGGTAAATTAATGAATAAAAATAATAATAAACTCAATATTAGTTTTGTAACAAAAAAGAAATTAGGGAATGCAGTTAAGAGAAATAAGATTAAAAGAAGATTAAGGAATATTTTAAACGAGGCAGTTAAAAAAATATCAATAAATTTTAACTATTCATTCCTTGTTATCGCTAAGTCATCTATGCTAAATAATGAATACAAATTAATAAAAGAAACTCTATTTCAGGATTTTGAAAAAATAAAATAATGAATATTTTTACAAATATATTAATTAAAATTATCAAAGGTTATAAATATTTGATTAGCCCTTTATTTGGACATTCTTGTAGATATTTACCTACTTGCTCGGAATACAGTATTGATGCACTTAAAGAATTTGGTCTGTTAAAAGGATCATTTTTAAGTATTAAAAGAATCTTATCTTGTCACCCAATCAAATTTTTAGGTGGTGGTGAAGGTTTTGATCCTGTTAAAAAAAACACAAAATTAAAATAATATGGATACTAAAAATATAGTAGCAGCAATTTCATTATCAGCAGCAGTTATAGTTTTGTATTCACTATTTTTTGCTCCTCCACCAATTA
The DNA here is from genome assembly GCF_052047955.1 of Candidatus Pelagibacter sp. HIMB1495. Lineage (NCBI taxonomy): Bacteria > Pseudomonadati > Pseudomonadota > Alphaproteobacteria > Candidatus Pelagibacterales > Candidatus Pelagibacteraceae > Candidatus Pelagibacter > Candidatus Pelagibacter sp. HIMB1495. The sequence continues at coordinate 88,520 of NZ_JBNAIQ010000001.1, forward strand.
CTAAAGAAAATATGGCTGAAGGAAATAAAGTTGAACAAAACAGCGATACACCTTCACTAGATCAAAAAGAAAATGTTGCTGAAATTTCTAGAGAAGAAGCTTTAAATCAAAGTGAAAGAATTAATTTTGAGAATGAGAGTATTGTTGGTTCTATTTCACTTAAAGGTGGTGTTATTGATGATCTAACTTTTAAGCAATATAATGTCAGTTTAGACTCTCAAGAAAAAGTTACACTTCTTTCACCAAGAAATTCAAAAGATGGTTATTTAATTGAAAGTGGTTTTATTACATCTGATAAAAATGTTGAAATTCCAAATTCAAATTCTATTTGGAAAGTTTCAGGAAATAATAAGTTAACAGATCAATCGCCTATAAAAATATCTTGGACAAATGATCAAGGTATAACATTTGAGAAAGAGATCGCCTTAGATGACAAATATTTATTTTCAATTAAACAAAGTGTAATCAATCCTACAGATAAAAAATATGATTTTTATACTTATGGGCAAATCATTAGAAATGAAATGCCTGATATATCTAACTTCTATATCCTTCATGAAGGATTGGTGGCAACACTTGATGATGAACTTATTGAGGAAGACTACGATGACATACAAGAGAAGAAATTTTCAAGAACTGCTCAAAAAGGATGGCTAGGTATTGGAGATAAATACTGGGTAACTTCACTAATTCCACCAAGAGAAAAAGAATTTAAAACAACATTTGATTATAAAGATAAGTTCAGAGCAAATTTTGTATCAACAGAACCATTGGAACTTAATGAAAATTCATTGATTGAAGAAACCTTACAAATCATTGTTGCTGCAAAAAGAGTTGATGTAATTGACGGATATGCTGAGTCTTTAAACATTGATAAATTTGACTTAACAATTGATTGGGGATTTTTATACTTTATTACCAAACCATTATTTTTTGGAATAGATTATTTCTTTAAATTGCTCGGAAATTATGGCCTAGCGATTATAGCAATTACAATTTGTATAAGATTAGCATTTTTTCCACTTGCAAACTTCTCGTTTAGAAGCATGGCAAAAATGAAAGCCTTGCAGCCTGAAATGGCAAGACTGAAAGAGCTACACAAGGACGATAAAATGAAATTGCAACAAGCGATGATGGCTCTATATAAAAAAGAAAAAGTAAACCCAATGTCTGGTTGTTTACCAATACTTGTGCAAATTCCGGTTTTCTTTGCTTTATATAAAGTTTTATTTGTAACAATTGAAATGAGACAAATGCCTTTTTATGGCTGGATACAAGATTTATCAGAAAGAGACCCTACTTCTTTGTTTAATCTATTTGGATTATTGCCTTATGATGTACCATCATTTTTAGTCATTGGAGCATGGCCTGTAGCAATGGGTATTTCTATGTGGGTTCAACAAAAATTAAATCCTGCACCAACAGATCCGATGCAAGCAAAAATATTTATGTTCTTTCCATTATTCCTAACAATAATTTTAGCACCTTTCCCGGCAGGGTTGGTAATATATTGGACAGTAAATAATATTTTAACTATGGCACAACAAGTTTTTATAATGAAACGAACCACTGTTAAAACAACAACTTAATGTTGGATATTAAAGAAGAAGAATTAAAAACAATTCTACCACTCGATGGTCCTTCAACAGAAGAAGTACAAAAATATTTAGAAAAATATAACGATGAATATATTGTTATTAAATGTGGTGGTAGTGTTTTAATTGATCAAAATCTTTTTGATATTTTTATTAAAGATATTTCAACACTAAATAAACTAGGATTTACTCCTATTATTGTTCATGGTGGTGGAAAAAGAATAAGTAATAAACTTAATGAGATAGGTTTAGAAAGTAAATTTATAAAAGGATTAAGGGTAACTGATAAAGATACTATTAAAGTTGTAGAAGAAGTATTAATTGATTTTAATAAAGAAATTATCAATGCTCTAGATAAGCAAAATTGCGAAAGTCAGAGCATTAATTCCAAAGAAAATAATATTTTAACAGTTGTCCAAGATAATGAAGAGCTTGGTTTTGTGGGCTCTCCTACAAATGTAGATCAATCAATAATAGATAAAATTATCGCAGATAAAAAAGTGCCTATTATTGCGCCCTTAGGTTTAGATAAAAATGATCAAACTTATAACGTCAATGCAGATACTGCAGCTGCCTATATTGCTAAAAAAATTAATGCCAGAAGGTTGATTATATTAAGTGACGTAGAAGGTGTTTTGGATAAAAATAAAAATCTAATTCCAGAAATTAACTCAGAATCTATAAAAGACTTAATAGATAATGAAACAATTACGGGTGGCATGATCCCAAAAATAAATAATTGCTTAGATGTTGCTAGTAACGGAGTAAAAGGAGTTGTTATAATAGATGGAAGAAAAAATCATTCTGTTCTATTTGAACTTTTATCAGATGGGGGATCTGGAACTTTAATTAGACAATGAAAAATTTAAACCATATTAAAAATATTTTATTTGATTGTGATGGTGTTCTTTATAGCGACCTAGAGGCAGTATTTGGTCAAGTAAGCCGAAAAATGACAGAATATATCTCAAGTAAACTTAATGTAGATTTAAAAAAAGCCAAAGAACTTCAGACAAATTACTTTCATAAATATAACACAAGTTTAAATGGTCTAATGATACATCATGAAATTGATCCTAAAGAATTTTTAGATTTTGTTCATGATATTGATTTATCTTTTTTAGAAAAAGATACAGCATTAAGATATGAGTTAGAGAATATAAATTTAAGAAAATTTGTCTTCACTAATGGTAGTTACAACCATGTAAAGCACATCACTACAACCCTAGGAATTGACGACCAATTTGAGGGCATATTTGATATCGTAGATGCAGAATATCACCCAAAACCAGAGGCTAAAGCTTTCGATTTAATGGTAGAAAAATTCAAAATTGATCCACAAGAAACTTTGTACATTGAAGATATAGCAAAAAACTTATCGATAGGTAAAGAGCGAGGAACAATTACTGCTTGGTTAATTAATGATGAGGAATGGGGCAAAAAAGAATCTGATAAAGAATATATTGATTATAAAATTGAAAATCTTACTTTATTTTTAAAAGAAATAAGGTTATTAAAAAACCAATAAAACTATGAGTATAGAAAACATTATAAATGAAGCTTGGGAAAACAAAGATCAAGTTAATCAAAATTCAGATCAAAAATTAAAAGATACTATTAATCAAGTAATAGAAGATCTAGATAGTGGCAAATCTAGAGTTGCTGAAAAAATTGATGGTGAATGGGTAACTCATCAACACCTAAAAAAAGCAATTATGCTAAGTTTTAGAATTCATGGAATGGAAACTTTAGATGGTCCCTACTCAGCTTGGAGAGATAAAGCTCATTTGTTAAAAGGAAAAACAGCCGGATGGTCAAACGCTGATTTTGAAAAAGCAGGTTTTAGAATGGTACCAAATACTGCGATGAGAAAAGGATCATATGTTGCTAAAAATGTTGTTCTAATGCCAAGTTATGTAAATATTGGTGCTTACATAGATGAAGGAACAATGATGGATACATTTAGTCGTGCAGGTAGTTGCTGTCAGATTGGAAAAAATTGTCATATTTCAGCAGGAACTGGTATTGGTGGAGTTTTAGAACCAGCACAAGCACTTCCGACTATTATTGAAGATAATGTTTTTGTAGGTGCTATGTCAGAAGTTGTGGAAGGGGTAATAGTTGGTGAAGGTTCAGTATTAAGTATGGGTATGTATATTGGCCAATCAACTAAAATCGTTAATAGAAAAACTGGTGAAGTAACTCACGGTAAAATACCTCCATACTCAGTCGTTGTTCCTGGATCATTACCAGACAAAAACAATCCTGCTGCACCCTCATTGTATTGTGCAGTAATCATCAAACAAGTAGATGAAAAAACAAGATCCAAAACATCAGTAAACGATCTTTTAAGAGATTAAAATGCAAACCATTAATGAATTACAATTAGCCAAAGAGCTAATTCGTTACCCGTCTATAACACCAATAGATGCTGGGGTTATGAAATTCTTAGAAAAAAAATTAAGAAAACTTGGTTTCAAAACTAAAATATTAGAGTTTCAGGAAAAAAACACTAAACCAGTAAAAAATCTTTATGCAAGACTTGGGACCAAAGGTCCAAATTTTTGCTACGCTGGTCACTTAGATGTTGTACCTGCTGGAAACTTAAAAGATTGGACAGTAAATCCTTTTAGACCCTCAATTAAAAAAGGACATTTAATTGGTAGAGGAGCAAATGACATGAAAAGCTCTATTGCAGCCTTTGTTTCTGCTGTCAGTATTTTTGTTAAAAATAATAAAAAATTTGATGGATCTATAAGCTTACTAATTACAGGTGATGAAGAAGGAATTGCTATTAACGGTACAAAAAAAGTTGTTGAATACTTAAAAAAAAGAAAAGAGAAAATTAATTTTTGTTTAGTTGGAGAACCAACTAATCCAAATAAATTGGGAGAAATGATTAAAATTGGTCGAAGGGGAAGTATGACCGGCAGACTTTCAGTCATAGGTGTTCAAGGTCATGTTGCTTATCCTCATAGGGCTAATAATCCATCAACTACTCTTGTTCAAATATTGAAAGAATTGAAGGAAATTAAATTTGATAAAGGAACAAAAGACTTTCAGCCAACAAACCTAGAAGTTACAAAAATAAATATTGATAATACTGCTGATAACGTCATTCCAGGTTTGGCTAATGCAACTTTTAATATTAGGTTTAATAACAAACATTCATCAAATTCAATTAAGAAAAAAATAAATAAAATATTGAAGAAAGTTTGTCATAAAAATAAGTCAAATTACAAAATTGAATATAGTGTATCTGGTGAAGCTTTTTTGACTAAACCAAATCAAACTACATATATGATACAAGATATAATTAAAAAAATTACAAAAATTAAGCCTGTACTCTCAACGACAGGAGGCACATCTGATGCAAGATTTATTAGAAAAATTGCTCCCTGTTTAGAATTTGGTTTGGTTGGAAAAACAATGCATAAAGTAGATGAGGCAGTTTCTTTAGGTGATTTAAAAAAATTAACTTTAATTTATTCAAATATTTTAAAGAATTATTTTAAGTGAAAACAGCTTTAATTACTTCTGATACATACAAAAATCACAATACAGGAGATGGACATCCTGAAAAAATAGATAGAGTTAGAGCTGTTATTGATAACTTTAAAAGATTAGATAACAAAAATTTAATTTGGAAAAAACCTTCAAAATTTGAAAAATCAATATTAATAAAAACTCACTCTTCTAAGTATATTGATCTTGTCGATCAATCGTACCCTCAAAATGGATTTAATTTCTTAGATGGAGATACAGTTATCTCTCCTGGTAGTAAAGAAGCAACAAAAGATGCTGTTGGATCAATTATAGCAGCGATTGATGGTGTTGAAAAAAAAGAATTCAAAAATGCATTTTGTGCAGTAAGACCCCCAGGTCATCACGCAGAAAAAGAGAAAGCAATGGGTTTTTGTATTTATAACAATGTTGCAGTTGGAGCTAATTATTTAATTGAAAAATACGGTTATAAAAAAATAGCTATAATTGATTTTGATGTCCATCATGGAAATGGGACACAAGATATTTTTTTCAACAATGAAAAAGTTTTATATATTTCCACTCATCAATTTCCATATTATCCAGGTTCAGGTTCGGAAAAAGAGATTGGAAAATTTAATAATATTTTAAATATTCCACTTGAAGCTGGAACAAGTGCTAGAGAATATTTAAATGCATATGAACTAGTATTAAAAAAATTAAAAGAATTTAAACCAGAATTTGTATTGTTTTCTGCAGGTTTTGATGCTCATATTGATGATCCTTTGGCACAATTAAAACTTAATGCTGAAGATTATTATACAATTACAAAAAGAACTTTAGAAATTTCAAAATCATTTTGTGGAGGTAATGTAGTATCTATACTAGAAGGTGGATATGACTTAAAAGCACTACAAGATAGTACTCAAAGACATGTTGATGCTTTAATAGAATTTAATTGATAATTCCCAATAAAAAACTAAATAAAACTCAATGAAATTATATAAAATTAAAAAATCTGATATCGATAAAAAAGGTAGAGGACTTTATGCTACTAAAGATATCAAAGAAGGTACAAAGATAATCGATTACGTTGGTAAACTAATTACAAAAAAACAAACTGAAGAATCTGATAAATATGACAATAGTAAACCAATCTATTTATTTACTATCAACAAAAGATATGACCTTGATGGAGATTTTTCATGGAATACTGCAGGCTTAATTAATCATTCTTGTGACAATAATTGTGATTATGATGGTAAGGGTCTAAAAATTTGGGTTAAAGCAATTAGAGATATCAAAAAAGGTGAAGAATTTACCTGCGATTATGGTTTTGGTTATGATGAAAATTACAAACAATTTCCCTGTAAGTGTAAGTCAAAAAATTGTTGTGGATACATTGTAAGAGCTGAATCTAGATGGCGAATAAATAAAAAATTTGCCATGAGTAATAAAAAAAATCTAATAAAAAACTCTAGATAAAAACAATCCTGTAGGCGGTGCTGGAGGAGCGCACAGTGACCTTTTTTTAGACTTTAGAGCTTTGTCAAATTTTTTTAAATCCCATTTCTTTTCACCTAAATATTTTAAACAACCAACCATAGATCGTACTTGCTGTTGAAGAAAAGATTGAGATTTAAACTGAATTTCTATTTTATCATTTAAAGATTTTAATTTTACAAAATCCATGGTTCTAATTGGACTCTTAGCATTACAACTTGAGGCCCTAAATGTTGAGAAATCTTTCATGCCAACTAATTTTTTTGCCCCTAATTTCATCAAATCTAAATCTAATTTTTTTCTTACATGCCAGACTTGGTTTTTTTCAATCACAGGTGAACTTGTTCTATTTAAAATGACATATTTATAAACTCTCTTTTTTGCAGAAAATCTTGAGTGAAAGTTACTGGTTCTTTTTCTTATTTTAAGGATTGCAATATTTTCATTTTTTAAAAAGTGATTAATTGAGTTAATAAATTTATCTAAGTTCAATAATTTATTTTTTAAATCAAAATGCGCAGACTGCTCAATAGCATGAACTCCAGCATCTGTTCTACCCGATCCAACTATAGAAATGTTTTCATTTAATAACTTTCTAATTTTGTCTTGAAGTACTCCTTGAATGGTTTTATTTTTTTTTTGAATTTGCCAACCTTTGTAATTTGTGCCTAAATATTCTATCAAAAGCTGATATCTAAACATTTATATCTTTGAACCTTTTTTTATCTGCGAACCTTGAATAAATTCACCAATATTTTGAGGTCTTTTCCCTTGCCTCTGAATTTCCTTAATAATTATCGATTGATTATTGCCACAAGCAATTTCAAGATTATCACTCAATACTGACCCTGGACTTCCTTGAGCTCTTCCAACTTGAGCTTTTAGAATTTTATATCTTTCTCCATTAAACATAAAAAATGCTCCTGGTGATGGATATAAACCGTTTATCTTACCAATAATTTTTTCAGCATTTTCATCCCAGTTAATTTGACCTTCAGTTTTTTGAATTTTATTTGCATAGGTTGCATTCGAATGATCTTGCTCAATAAAATTTGCTTTATACTCTAAAATATCATCTACATTATCTAAAATTTTTTCTGCTGCTAAGTTAGAAAGCTTTTCACTAATTTCTAATGCATTCAAATTTTCATTAAGTTGAATTTTATAATTATTGCAAACTGGTCCTGTATCTAATTTTTCAGCAATTCTCATTATACTTATTCCAGTTTCTTGATCTAAATTCATAATTGATCTTTGAATTGGTGCGGCACCTCTCCATTTGGGCAGTAAAGATGCATGTATATTTATAAAACCTGTTTTAATTAAGCTTAGAAATTTTTTTGGTATGATTTGTCCGTAAGCAACAACTATTGCTAAGTCAGCATTTAAAGAGTTTAAAAAATTATACTCCTCTTCATTATTTAAAATTGGCGGTGTTCTATATTCTAAATTTAAAGTTTCAGAAATACCTTGTATTGGAGACTTATTAATTTTTTGTCCTCTTTTTGATTTTTGAGGTGGCTGTGTATACACACAAGAAATATTATATCCATTTTGATATAAAGATTTTAAAATTGGTACAGCAAACATGGGCGTACCCATAAAAACTAACTTTTTTGACATTTTTTAAACTTCAGCTGTATTTGATTTTAATTTTGAAAGTTTCTTTATGATCATTGATTTTTTTAGTTTTGAGAGATAATCGATGAATAATATCCCTTCCAAATGATCCATTTCATGCTGTATGCATGTTGCAAGTAATCCATCTGCCTTTAGAAACTGTTTCTTTCCATTGTAATCTAAATATTCTACTTCACATTTGCTTGGTCGATCAATTTCAGCAAATTGATTTGGCACAGATAAACACCCTTCTTCATAAGTTGCCTTTAGTGGATCTTTGTTCTTTATTACTGGATTTACAAAGTATCTAGGCTCTTTTTTGTTTTCATCCTTGCTTATATCCATCACTATAATTCTTTTTGGTATACCAATCTGAATTGCTGCAAGACCAATACCATTAGCATCATACATTGTATCGAGCATATCCTTCATTAATTTTTGCTCTTCACTTCCAACGGCTTCTACAGGTTTTGATACTTGTCGAAGTAATTTGTTTGGTTCTGTAATAATCGTTCTTATCGCCATAAAATTTGTATGTTATTATAATTTTTATACTTTTAAAGGAAGAACTTTTAGCAATAGCTTATTTCTAATTAAATCAGCATTTATTTGATTTAAGGTATTCGAAATAAAATAAAGTCTTTTTTCATCAATATTTTCTATTTTGTCATTACCTATTATCTCAATTAAAGATAATAAAACTGTTCCAACTTCATTTGCTTCTATCAACTCAGCTAAATTTTCGTCTAATTCAAAAGGTTTTTGTGAATACAAACTTTCATACTCTATTGGTATTTCTACTCCGTCTGATTTCAGACTTTCTATAAAAATTATATCTTTAATGGACAAAGTTTCATTACTAAAAATTATTCTATCAAGAAATTTTTTTAAATCTTCTTGTATTTCAGATTTTGAATAATCTCCTCTAAAATAATTTACCCACTTAGATTGATGTAAAATATTATTGTTGTATTGAATTTTTTTGAACTCTGAATTCTGATTTTTTGAATAGTTATTATAAAAACTTAAATAATCTGAAGGAACATTATTTACTTCAATTTCCTTCAAAAAGTTATTGAGCTCTTTATCAAAAGCTAAACCAATTTTGTTATCCTCAAATAACTGCTTCAGCAACTGTAAAAATTTCAATTTCAATTCTGGTTCACTCGTTAAAAGTGCTCTTTGATAAATTAATGCTCTAGCTTCTAACGGAGACAGCAACTTGTAAGTATCAGTTGCATCTAACAATTGATCAATATTAAATTGAAATTTTTTATAATATTCAAATAAGTCTTTTTCCGAGAAAATTTTATAATTTGCAGCTTTCTCAATAATTAAGATTTTATCTTGATCATTTATGTCAACATTACTTAGATCTGGTAGTAAATTTGAATTTGATAGATATTTCCAAATTAATTTAGGCGTATTTTCATTGGGTTCAAATGAAAATTCTGGATTTGTTCTATGAGCTAAATGAAACTCAAATACTGAACTTTCAGAGACTTCTTTGGATGCTTCTTCAATATAACCAAACAGGTAATTCATTTTATTTTCAAAATACTCATCTTGAAAACCTAACTCTTTTTTAAGATCTAGAATTAATTGGGCTTCTTCGTTTTTTCCATAATTTACTAAACAATATAAATTTAATTTAGATAAATATTCATCTTCAACTGGTTCTTTAATTTTTGTAAAAAATTCACAAGTCTTCTTTATATTTTTATCTGATAAATAGTTATCTAATAAATGTCTGGTTAGTTTGGGATGAGAATTTACAATTTGATTATTAACCAAAAATTCTTCAATGAGTTCTAAATTAGAATTTTTAATTAACCAATCAGATTTAAATTTTAAAAATTCATTTTCAGTAATATTTTGATTAGGATAATGAGCGTTGGTTAATAATGAGACTTCCATAATTTCTAATGCATCATTAGAAAGATTAATTTTCTCTAAACTGTTAAATAAATTTTTTAACTTTTGACCATCAGAATTCGTCCACATATCAATAGTCAAACCGTGTTCTGCAGGATCGTATAATCCTACTATTTTGACTTCTTTTGATATTAAATTTTCATCTAATTCTATCGAGCCAGTATTTTTATCTGACTGCATATCAAAAACACTTATTTGATCATTATTATTTTCACCTTCGGTAATAACTGCTTCCTCAACAGTTTCATTTTCTTTTTTTTCAAGATTCCATATATCAATTGGATTATCTTCTGCGTGAATAGGATTTAAAATAATTAGATAGCTTAAAAAAATAAAAAAGAATTTTTTATTTAACAATTTTAAAATTTTCATTTGGAATAATTTTTTCAATTTCCTTTTTAGGAGCAGGAAAATCAATTGAATTGAGAATTAAAACAACGCCAAGAACAATTACTAGTCCAAAAATAGATTTAACAACTAGTCCGATTATACTTTTTTTACCTGAACTTGTATTTTTGTTGAATTGCATATAACTTTAGATAATTTCAAATTAAGACATATTTGTGTTTTTTCAATATTTAAACTTATGAAATCAAAAAAAAATCTGGTTTTTCTAGGTATGATGGGATCTGGTAAGAGTTCTATTGGCTCTTTAGTAGCAAAAAAATTTAAATTAAATTTTGTAGATGTAGATAAAGAAATAGAGAAAAATTTAAATACGACAATTCGAAAAATATTCGAAACAAAAGGAGAAGAATATTTTAGAAAAATTGAGGAAAAAACTACACTTAAAAAATTAAAACTTAGTTCTACAGTTGTCTCTCTTGGGGGAGGTGCTTTTGCAAATAAAAATATTAGAAATGAAGTTTTAAAAAATCATTATTCATTTTGGTTAAATTGGAATGAAAAAATTTTAGTTGAAAGAATTAAAAATAGCAAAAAAAGACCTCTAACAATTAATGCTACAGATAATGATTTAATTGATTTAATTAAAAAACGAACTAACATTTATTCTAAAGCCTTATATGAAATCAAATGTGATAATCTTACAAAAAATGAAATAGTAAGCAAAATTAAAGAAATTTATGAAACCAATTAAATTAAAAATTGAAACAAAAACACAAAAATATCCAATAATAATTGGATCAAATTTAATTACTAACCTGTCAAAAATAATTAAGAATAATTCCTTAACATTCAATCAATGCCTTCTTGTAGTTGATAAAAATGTACCAAAAAAATTTATCACTAAAATAAAAAATTCATTCAATAAAAAGAAAATACATATATGTTTTTTTAATGCCAGTGAGGCCAATAAAAACTTTAATATTATTAATAAGATCCTAGAAATTTTATTAAATAAAAACTTTTCTAGAGATGACTGTTTAATATCAATAGGTGGGGGTATTACAGGTGATGTAAGTGGTTTTGCATCTAGTATCTTTAAAAGAGGTATGAAATTTATAAATGTACCAACAACACTTTTATCCCAAGTTGACTCTTCGATTGGTGGCAAAACTGGCATAAATTCACATTACGGAAAAAACCTAATTGGTAGTTTTTATCAACCAAACTTGGTTATATCAGATGTTGATTTTCTTAAATCGTTGCCAAAAAGAGAGATTATTTGTGGATATGGTGAAATTTTAAAACATTCTCTGATAAGAGATAAAAATTTCTTTAAATTTTTAAATAAGAATGTGAATAAAATTACTAAACTGAGTTCTCCATTTATTGAAAAAGCAATTTATGAAAGCTGTAAAATTAAAAAGAATGTGGTTGAAAAAGATGAGAAAGAAAAAAATTTAAGAAAAGTTTTAAATTTTGGACATACATTTGGCCACGCTTATGAAGCAAGCTTAAATTACAATAAGAAATTAAATCACGGTGAAGCAGTAATCCTAGGGATAAGGACGGCACTAAGTTTTAGTTTAAATTTAAAAATACTTAAAAAAAGTGATTACAACCTAATATTAAATCATATCAATAATCTAAATCTATCAATATCTGTTAATAAATTTTTTAAAAAAAAAGATATAAATAAAATATTATTTTTCATGACAAAGGATAAAAAAAATAAATCTCAAAAAATTAATTTAGTACTTTTAAAAAAAATTGGATCTCCACAAATTAATATTGAATATCCAAAACAAAGACTGAAAAAATTTTTTAATGATTACTTAAGATAATTGAATTTGAATTGAGTGAATAGTTTCTTTCAACTCTTTATCTAATACTTTATAAATTTTTTTATTGCTTTCAATTCTGTTCATATTTTTTAACTCATCAGAAACTATACTTAATTTTAAATGATATTTGCCTTCCTGATTACCTTTGTGATTTTTATGAAGAAAAGATTTATCTTCTATATCTATACTTTGAATATTTATTTGATCTGATAATTTTTTTTTTATAATTGCAATTAATTCATTTATATCCATATAGTAAATATTATATCATGAAAAATATTTGTGACTGGAATAATTGTAATGAAATTGGTGAATACAGAGCACCAATTGAGAAGGATAATAGCAGGAAATATAGAATGCTTTGTCTAGAACATGTTAAAGAATTTAACAAAAACTGGAATTATTTTTCTGGGATGAGTGATAATCAAGTAATCAATTTTTTAAAGTCAGATATGACTTGGCACAAACCTACTCAAAATTTTAGTTCTTCAGATAATTTTTTTAAAGTCCTATGGAACACAACATTAAAAGATGAATTTGATAAAGATAAATTCAATGGAGACTATAATCATATGCGTCAATTTAAATTCGATCATAAAGATATTAAAGCATTTGGAATATTGGGAATATCTGTGGGTTTAAAATGGCAAAAAATACAAGAAAAATTCAAAGTGCTTGTTAAAAAATTTCACCCTGATATGAATGCTGGAAATAAAAAATACGAAGAAAAATTAAAACTGATAACTTTAGCTTACACACAGCTAAAAAACACTTATAGGGAAAAAATTGACTCCAAATCTTAACATCCAACCTGACATAAAAGTTTCTTTAAAACAATCTTTCGGAATAGATTCCGAAATGGAAGTGGATGCCTTTTCAAAAAGAAGTGAATATGTGCCTGAAATAGATAAAAATTATAAATTTGATAGAGATACTACTCTTGCAATCATTTCAGGGTTTGCATTCAATAAAAGAGTATTGGTACAAGGATATCATGGTACTGGAAAATCAACACACATAGAGCAAATAGCTGCTAGATTAAACTGGCCTTGTATTCGTGTAAATTTAGACAGTCACGTAAGTAGAATAGATTTAATAGGTAAGGATGCAATTGTCCTTAAAGATGGAAAACAAGTAACACAGTTTAATGAGGGTATTCTTCCATGGTCAATTCAAAATCCAGTTGCTTTAGTATTTGATGAGTATGACGCTGGAAGACCCGATGTTATGTTCGTTATTCAAAGAGTGTTGGAGGCTGAAGGAAATTTCACACTACTAGATAAAAACAAAGTAATTAGTCAAAATAAGTATTTCAGGTTATTTGCTACATCTAATACCGTTGGGCTTGGTGATACTACTGGACTTTATCACGGGACACAGCAGATTAATCAAGGTCAAATGGATAGGTGGAATATTGTAACAACATTAAACTATCTAAGCCTAGATAGAGAAATGGATATAGTTTTAGCAAAGAATAAAAATTTAAATAATGCTAAGGGAAAAGAAAAAGTAGCTAATATGATTAAAGTAGCATCTTTAACCAGAAAAGGTTTTATTGCTGGAGATATATCTACTGTAATGAGCCCAAGAACAGTTCTTCATTGGGCTGAAAATTCTGAGATTTTTAAGGATACTGGATATGCATTTAGAGTAACCTTTTTAAATAAGTGCGATGATATTGAGAAAAATACAATCGCAGAATATTATCAAAGATGTTTTGGTGAAGAATTGCCTGAATCTTTGATCAATATTCAAATTTAAATGAGCAATAAAGAAACAAATTTAAAAGAAAAATTTAGAATTGCTTTATCTTCAACAGCAAAAGTTATTGCAGACGATATTGATATAAATAATAAATCCTCTGAAGATAAAAAGACTAAAGATATTTCGTCTTTTGAAATAAATGATCTAACTAGTCCAAGTGATTTTATAAAATTAAGAGCTGAAACAGACTCTTCTGCACTTAAAAAAAGATTTTCTAATGAAAAAATTTATAGAAAAAATTTGCCTTCAAACACGTCCTCTAGATCTTTATATAATATAGCTGAAAAGATTAGATATGAAGCCCTGGGGGGTAAAATGTTAAAAGGAATTCAAAAAAATTTTTCTGAAAACTATTCCCAAATAATTAATCGTAAAAAAAAAGATCAGCTTAAAACGAAAGAAGACGTTCCTGTTGCTGAAGCATTTGAGCTTTATATGCTTAAAAATTTTCATAATATAGATCTAAATCCTCTAACATCTAGAATGCTTAATTTCTGGGAAAAAGATTTTGAACAATCAATTAAGAAACATAAAGAGTTTTTGTTAAATAATTTAGAAAATCAAAATACATACAGTTCCAAATTTTCAGAAATACTAGAAGAAATGGATATTTTTCAAAGCGATGAGGAAGACCAAGAAGAGGAAGAAAATCAAGATCAAGGTAAAGACAATCCCTCAAATGATGATCAAAATAAAGATAATGAAGATAACAAAGATGAAAATGATGAACAGCAAACAGAAGCATCGGTTGATGCTGATTATAGTATAGACGAATTTAATTTGGATGAGCAGTTATCTGATGTTGAGACTGATGAACAAAACTCTGAGCAGGTAATTCAAAAAAAAATTGATAATGTAAATCTTGATTACAAAATATTTACTACACAATATGATGAAGTTGTTAAAGCTGAAAATCTAGAAAATGCAGATGAGGCTACTAAACTTAGAAAAAATTTAGATCAACAGTTAATTGGTTTCCAAGATGTAATTACTAAGTTAGCTAATAAACTTCAAAGACAATTACTAGCAAAACAAAATAGAGCTTGGGAATTTGATTTAGAAGAAGGTTTACTTGATAGTTCAAAATTGCCAAGAATAATTATGGATCCATATAATTCTTTGTCATTTAAAAAAGAAAAGGATCTAGATTTTAAAGATACAGTTGTAACTTTGCTTATTGATAATTCTGGGTCTATGAGAGGAAGGCCAATAACTATTGCTGCTATTTGTGCAGATATCTTATCAAGGACACTCGAAAGATGTTCGGTCAAAGTAGAGATTTTAGGATTTACTACAAAAAACTGGAAAGGTGGACAGAGCAGAGAATTTTGGACTAAAAATTCAAAACCAAAAACACCTGGTAGACTTAATGATCTAAGACATATAATTTATAAAGGCGCGGATACACATTGGAGACAAGCAAAAAATAATTTAGGCCTTATGTTAAAAGAGGGTTTGTTAAAAGAAAATATTGATGGAGAAGCTATATCTTGGGCATATAACCGTATTAAAAAAAGAAAAGAAGAAAGAAAAATTTTAATGGTAATTTCTGATGGAGCTCCAGTTGATGACTCAACGCTTTCAGTAAATTCAGGAGATTTTTTGGAAAAACATTTGAAAAAGATGGTCAAATTTATTGAGAATAAATCTGATATTGAAATTTTAGCGATTGGTATCGGACATGATGTTTCAAGATATTACGACAGAGCTATAAAAATTACTGATGTAAATGAGTTAGGAGATGTAATGATATCTCAACTTAGCTCTTTGTTCGAAACAAAGAAAAAATTTCATTGAATATTAAATAAATCTTTATTTCTCCATTTAATTATGACTTCAGCGCCAGATCTTGTCTTGGAATTTCTGCATATTAC
Organism: Candidatus Pelagibacter sp. HIMB1495; assembly: GCF_052047955.1. Classification (NCBI taxonomy): domain Bacteria; kingdom Pseudomonadati; phylum Pseudomonadota; class Alphaproteobacteria; order Candidatus Pelagibacterales; family Candidatus Pelagibacteraceae; genus Candidatus Pelagibacter; species Candidatus Pelagibacter sp. HIMB1495. The sequence goes on from NZ_JBNAIQ010000001.1 coordinate 104,483, forward strand.
AGAAGCAAAATTTTTTTCTAACAATGTTTTTCCTATAAACAAACCTAAACCAAGTCCTGTTTTTGATTTATCTTGAGGATTATTTGATTTTAAATACGGTTCTCCTATTTTTGATAAAATATCTTTTGGATAGCCTGGACCATCATCCTCAATACTTATTTCTGTAAATGCACTATCGCTCTTTAAATTTATAAAGATATTTTCATCAGAAAATTTGTTAGCATTACCTATAAAATTTCTTAGTCCATATACAATTTCTATGGATTTAACTATTTTTTTTGAGTTAGAGTCCTGATCAAAATTAAAGACAAATTTCTTTGTGCTTATCTCTTTAAATGAATTTAAAATTTCATTTAAATAATCTCTAATTGAAATATCCTTATCAATAAATTCATCCTCTTCGTCTGGATTTAAAGTTAATTTTTTTAGTATTTCATTACATCTTTCAACCTGACTAGATAATAAATTGATATCTTTTTCTACATCTTTATTACCCTCAAATTGTTTTAGTAATTCCTGACTAATTATTTTTATGGTTGAAAGCGGTGTTCCTAATGAATGAGCAGCAGCTGCTGCTTGACCGCCTAAAGACAATAGCTCATGTTCTTTGGCCATTACTTCTTCCATTTTCGTAAGAGCTTCTTTTCTTAACCTAGATTGAGTTCCAAATGTCATTGCAAAATAATTTAAAAAAACTAAAGCAATAATCAAAGCAATTGGGATAGAGTAATAATAATAAGGGCTTACATGAAAATGATCCCCAAGTGGAGAAGGTAATTCTGTTGAATAAAAAGTTAAAAATATAATTGATAAAGCTGTTAACAACACAAGCATAGTATTTGTTCTAAAACTTAAATTAGATGATGAAAATACACTTGGAATAATTATAAAAATAACAAATGGATTAAGAATTCCACCTGACAAATAAAGTAAAATAGCTAATTGCAAAATATCAATAACTAAAAAAATGAAAGCTGATCTGTCGGATAATTGAGTTTTTTTATAAATAAAAATTAAGAAAAAATTACTTATGATGCCAAGAAATATAATTAGATTAGAAATTATAAAGTCAAATTTAAAATCTAATACAAAGTATACAAAATTAACTGCAATTAATTGTCCAATTATTCCAATCCATCTTAAAGTAATATAAATAGATTTTTTGAATGAATGGTGTTTTGAAGTTTCAAAAAACTTCATTTTTAAATATCAAGATTTTTTACATTAATAGCATTTGAGACTATAAAATCTTTTCTTAGCGCAACATCACTTCCCATTAGTGTATGAATAAGACTTTGATCTTTTTTAAGATCTTTAGAGTACTGAACTTGAAGTAAATTTCTAGTTTCAGGGTCTAAAGTTGTATTCCACAACTCTTCTGGATTCATTTCACCAAGACCCTTGAACCTTTGTATGTTCATTTTTGATTTTTCTAAATCTAAGGCATTTAAATATTCTTTTGAGCCTCTTTTTATTTTTTTTAATTCCTTGTTATTGTTTACGATATAATCCTCTAATTCTTTTTCATCTTTAATATAAATCCCTTTTGAACCTTTATTGATTTTAAATAATGGTGGTTGAGCTAAATAAACATGACCATTTTCAATTAATTTGTTAAATGGTTTGTTATTAAAAAAAGTTAACAACAATGCTCTTATGTGAGAACCATCAACATCAGCATCGGTCATTATAATTATTTTACCGTATCTTAAATCTTTTAAATCTATTTCCTGAGATTTAGGATCAAGTCCGAGTGCATTAATTAATGTTACTATCTCATTTGAGGATATCATTTTTGCAAGAGCCTTAGTTCTTAGATCTGAACCGTTACCATTTCCGTTACCGTTTTTTTTTAAATTTATATCCTCAACATAAGTGTTTAAAATCTTACCTCTTAGAGGCAAAACAGCTTGATTTGCTCTATTTCTTCCTTGTTTAGCTGAACCTCCCGCTGAGTCTCCCTCAACTATAAACAATTCTGTACCCTCTTGTTTTCCTATCTGACAATCGGCTAATTTTCCTGGTAATCCACTTAACTCGAGGGCTCCTTTTCTTCTTACATTTTCCCTAGCTTTTCTTGCAACATCTCTTGCCATAGCTGCTTGAATTACTTTAGCTAAAACTATTTTAGCAATTGATGGATTTTGATCAAACCAAATTGATAATTTTTCATTTACCAAAGTTTCAACAATCATTCTTACCTCAGACGAAACTAGCTTATCTTTGGTTTGTGAAGAAAACTTAGGATCTGGGATTTTAGTTGAAAGAACACACGTTAAGCCTTCTTTAATATCATCTCCTGAAATAGCTAATTTATTTTTTTTTAATAAATTATTTTCATTTGCATATTTATTTACGACTCTTGTAAGAGCACTTCTAAAACCTAATAAATGTGTTCCACCATCTTTTTGATAAATATTATTTGTGTATGGAAATATATCTTCTGTATAACCAGCATTCCATTTTAATGAACACTCTATTTCAATATTATTCTTTTTGCCTTCAATATAAATTGGTTTTCGAAATAAATCATTACCATTTTTATTTTGTAGTTTTTCTCTTTTCTCATCTAAAAAGTCTACAAACTCTAAAACACCACCATCGAATTTAAATTCAGATGTCTTTTCTTTTTTTTGACTAGCGTCAGTAAAAATTATTTTTATACCCTTATTTAAGAACGCTAACTCTCTCATCCTTTTAATCAAAATATTTGCACTAAATTTAATTGATGAGAATATATCTTTCGAAGGTAAGAATGTTATTTGAGTTCCTGTATTTTTAGATTTTCCAACTACTTTAAGAGGGGATTTTGCTTCACCATTTTTAAATTCTATAAAGTGTTTTTTTCCATCTCTATTTATTTCTAATTCTAGTTTTTCCGACAATGCATTAACAACTGAAACACCAACACCATGTAATCCACCAGAAACTTTATATGAGTCATGATCAAACTTACCACCAGCATGAAGTTGAGTCATAATTACCTCGGCTGCAGATTTTTTTTCCCCTTTATGCATATCAACAGGGATACCTCTTCCATCATCATTTACGGTAATTGTTCCGTCAGAATTAATTTTTACATTAATATTTTTACAATGACCCGCTAATGCCTCATCTATAGAATTGTCAACAACCTCATACACCATATGATGTAAACCGGTACCGTCATCCGTATCTCCTATATACATCCCTGGTCTTTTTCTAACTGCTTCAAGACCTTTTAAAACCTTTATGGAGTCCGCTTGATATGTATTTTTATTTGTCATTTTTTAAATTTTGGAAAAAAATGAATATAACATTTTTTAAGAAAATTGCTGAAATATCTCAATAATATGAAGACTAAAACCTTAAATTATTGTTGAAATACTTAGCTAATTTAATGGCGGAGAGAATGGGATTCGAACCCATGAAAGAATTGCTCCTTTACACGCTTTCCAAGCGTGCGCCTTCAACCACTCGGCCACCTCTCCATCAATCATTCTTAAAAAAGCAAAATGATGTATTTTTGATTTTATAAATTTTTTTATTTTTTGAGATTTCATTTAGATATTTTACTATATCCTTAGATGATGTTTTTCCAGGGACGTAATCGTGCCAAAGAATTATTCCATTTTTTTTTAACATTTCAAAAGATTTTTGAGTATCATTCTTGACTATCGAATATGTATGACCTCCGTCGATAAAAATTAAGTCCATTTTACCTTTATATTGTGTGTGGTCAAATTTTAAAGAATTTTGAAATATTACGTTAATTTTATTTTCTACATCAGTTCCTGAAAATAAAAAACTTTCATATATACTTTCATTTATTACATTCCTGTGTGAAACTCTATTATCATTTTTGTTTTTCTCTAATTCCTCTAATTCATTTGGTCCAATTGTAATTGAATTAATCTTAGCATCAGATGAAGAATTTAATGCCATTAAATAAGTTGTTTTTCCACTACATGTTCCAAATTCAAAAATATTTTTACTTGATTTACTTAATGTCGAAATAATCCAGGCTTCATAGTCAGATGTCATTCCTACAATATTGTTACCTGTACTAATACTAAAACTTTTTATAATAGCATTTTTATTTGGCCCAAATAAATTTTCTGATATTTTTTCTAACTTAAATGAAGAATGTATATCTGTAAGTTCAATATTTTTTATTATATCGTCGTGAAATAATTTTTTAATTTTTTTTTTATTTAAAAAAAAAATTAAAATTAAATTTATAAAAATTGAAATAACAAGTAATAGTTTTACACTCATTTTTCTTTACTTATTTTTAAAACCCCAATAAAAGCCTCTTGAGGTATTTCCACTCTTCCAAATTGTTTTGATCTAGCCTTACCCTTTTTTTGTTTTTCTAATAATTTTCTTTTTCTATCTGTAGCTCCACCACCATGAATTTTTGTTAAAACATCTTTTTTAAAACCTTTGATAGTTTCTCTAGCAATAATTTTTCCACCAATTGCAGCTTGAACAGGAATCATAAAATTATGTCTTGGGATTAAGTCTTTTAGTTTTTCACAAACTTCTCTCCCTGTTTTTTGTGCAAAATCTTTGTGTATCATCATAGCTAAAGCATCAACGGGTTCACCATTCACTAAAATACCAAGTTTTACTAGATCGCCTTCTCTATGTTCAATTATTTCATAATCAAAACTGGCATATCCACTTGTCATTGACTTAAGTCTATCGTTGAAATCAAACACAACTTCGTTTAAGGGAAGTTCATAATTTACTACTGCTCTACTTCCAGAATAACTTAGATTGGTTTGTACTCCTCTTTTGTCCTGACACATTTTAATTATTGAACCTAAGTACTGATCTGGAGTAATAATCGTTGCCTTAATCCAAGGTTCTTCGATATATTTTATTAATGTAGGATCTGGTAAACTTGATGGATTTTGTAAATCCATATTATCCCCGTTGTTTAAGTGAACTTTATAAACTACTCCAGGAGTTGTTGTTAATAAATTGACATCGAATTCTCTTTCAAGTCGTTCTGTTACTATTTCTAGATGAAGTAAACCTAAAAACCCACACCTAAATCCTAAACCTAAAGCTGAAGATGACTCTGGTTCAAAAGAAAAGCTTGCATCATTTAATTGTAACTTTGCCAAGCCATCTTTTAATTTTTGAAACTCTGAACTATCTACAGGAAATAATCCACAAAATACCACTGGCTTACTTGGTTTAAAACCTGGCAAAGCTTCTTTTAATGGTTTTGTTGCATCACAAATTGTATCTCCAACTTTTGTCTCTGATAATACTTTTATACCAGTTGTGATAAATCCTATTTCTCCTGTTTTTAATTCAGTGATATCAACTGGTTTTGGTGTAAAAACACCAACTTTTTCTACAATATATTCTTGATTTGTAGACATCATTTTGATCTTCATATGTTTTGAAAGTTTCCCATCTATAACTCTAACTAATATTACAACACCTAAATAAGTATCGTACCAACTATCAACTAGTAAACATTTTAAGTCAGATGAACTTTCTCCTTTTGGTGCTGGTAAAGTTGTTATAATTTGTTCTAAAATATCTCCTATTCCTTCTCCAGTTTTTCCAGAACATGGAATAGCATTTTCAGTGTCTATTCCAATAACTTCCTCGATTTGCTTTTTTGTTCTTTCTAAATCAGAAGCGGGTAAATCTACTTTATTTAATACTGGGACAATTTCGTGATTTGTATCTAAAGCTTGATAAACGTTTGCCAAAGTTTGAGCCTCAACTCCTTGTGTGCTATCAACAATCAAAATTGAACCTTCACACGCATATAATGATCTACTTACCTCATAGCTAAAGTCTACATGGCCTGGTGTGTCTATAATATTTAAAATATATTCTTTTCCGTCTTTAGCTTTATAATTTAGCTTTACTGTTTGAGCTTTAATTGTAATGCCTCTCTCTCGTTCAATATCCATTGAGTCTAAAACTTGAGCTTTCATCTCTCTTTCGGTCAGGCCACCACAACTATGAATTATTCTATCTGCAATAGTAGATTTTCCATGATCAATGTGTGCAATGATTGCAAAATTTCTTATATTATCAATTGAACTCATTGGCTTTAGGATCGAATTTTAGCGCCAATTTTATTTTCGACTGTTTCTATAATTGACTTATTAATTTGATCTAAATCCACTTCTTTAAGAGTTTTTTCTTGGGATTGAATTGTAACACTGATCGCAATTGATTTTTGGTTTTCAGGAATATTATCGCCCTCATAAACATCAAAGACTTTAATGTTAGAAATCAAATTTTTATCAACATTTGATACAACATTTACCAAATCTTGAACTTTAATTTTCTTATCAAGTATAAAAGCAAAATCCCTTTCTGACTTTTGATAATCTGAAACAGAATATTTTGTTTTTTGATCTTTTAATGATTTTTTTGGTAATTTTAAATTATCAAGAAATATTTCAAAACCTACTAAAGACTCAGTTTTCAAATCTATTTGCTTAATGATATTTGGATGAATTTCACCAAAGTATGCAGCTACACTTTCTTTACCTCTATTCAAAAATAACCTTCCTGATTTACCTGGATGATAATAATCAGGTGTTTCATCATCTATAAAAAATTTTTCTGCATCGTAACCTGCTTCAACTAAAGTTTGAACTACATCTTTTTTAATATCAAAAACATCGATATTTCTCTCTTTTTCTAACCAAGAAAGACGAGATTTTTTTCCAGCAGATAAACCACAGACTACTATATTTTGTTCACCAGGTTGTTTTCCAAAAAATGTTGGTCCTATTTCAAAAATAGATAAATCTTTAAATCCTCTATCTATATTTTTGCTCATATACATAATTAAATTTGAAAATATTGAATTTCTTAAAACTCCTAATTCTGAACTTATAGGGTTCACAATTTTTAATTCATCATTTTGTCCTTTGAAATGATCATTATATTTTGCATCTGTGAAAGACCAAGTAATTGCCTCCAAATAACCTTTTGAAGCAACAGATCTTTGAAGGAAATGAAACAATTTTTGAGTTTGTGTTAATGTAGATTTTTTTCTCTCTTTGATAGGTTTTTCTATATTTATTTTATCATAACCAACTATTCTTACCAATTCCTCAACAACATCTATTTCCTGAGTAATATCTGGTCTCCACGATGGAATAATTAGTTTGAAAACTTTTTTATCTTTTTTACATGTAAAACCTAAGTTATCTAAAATTTTTAACATATCTTTTGTTAAAATTTTAAAACCTGTAACTTTTTCAAATGAATTTGGATCAAATTTAATTATTTGATTTTTAAATGTACTGATTTTTTGAATATCTAGCCTACTAATTTCACCTCCACAAATTTCTTTAATTAAAAAAGCTGCCTTATTTAAACCTTCTTCAATTGATAATTGATCTATTCCTCTTTCAAATCTAAATTTTGCATCTGTATCAATATTTAATCTTTTTGCTGTTCTTCTAATCGATCTTGGATCAAAATAAGCTGACTCGATTAAAACATTTTGTGTATCCATTTCTGTTCCAGATCTTGTGCCTCCGATGATACCACCAAGTCCTAACACACCTTTATCATCACTAATTACACACATATCATCTTCAAGTTTATAGGTTTTGTTATCTAAAGCTGTGAACTCTTCACCAGATTTTGAGTTTCTAACAATTATACCTTTTTCAATTTTATCAGCATCATATGCGTGTAATGGACGATTAATATCAATCATTACATAATTTGTAATATCAACAATTGCTGAGATAGGTTTTTGACCTATAGAAATTAATTTATCCTTTAACCACTTTGGACTTTCAGTATTTTTTACATTTGTTACCAAACAGCTTCCAAAAGAAAAACATCCTTGGTTTTTTTCGTTTTTAATTTTTACTTTAATTGTTTGAGGTTTTTTCGATTTTATTTTTTGTTCTTTAATCTGTTTTAATTTACCAAAGCCTGAAGCTGCTAAATCTCTAGCTATCCCTCTAACACCAAGACAGTCCGGTCTGTTGGGTGTGATTGATAAATCAATCAAATTAGAACTAGATTGAGTAAAAAAACTTTTTCCAATACTATTGTTGTATTTTGAAGACGAAAGCTCAGTAATTCCATCACTTTCTTCAGACAAATTGAGTTCTGATTCAGAACAAAGCATACCATAAGATGTAACATCTCTAATTTTTGCTATAACTAATTTAGTTTTATTTTTTGGAATAACCGCACCAGGAGGAGCATAAACAGTAATTAAACCTTCTCTAGCATTTGGTGCACCACATACGACCTTTTTAATCTCTTTTTCACCTACATCAACATCGCAAACTTTTAAACGGTCTGCATTAGGATGTTTTTCAGTTTTTAAAATTTTTGCTACTTTGAATAAATCTAAACCTTCAGATAAATTTTCAACACTTTCAACTTCAAGTCCAATATCAGTTAATTTCTCAAGTAACTTCTCTTCCTTGGCATTTACAGATAAATGATCTTTTAACCAATCAAATGTTATCTTCATCGACTTAGACCTCTATAATTTGTAGGAACGTCAAGAGGATCAAATCCAAAATGATTTAACCATCTATAATCACAGTCAAAAAAAGCTCTTAAATCATTAATACCATATTTTAGCATAGCCAACCTGTCTATACCTATGCCAAATGCATATCCTTGGTATTTAGCAGGATCAACTTTAACATTTTTTAATACATTTGGATGAACCATTCCACATCCTAAAATTTCAAGCCACTGATCCCCTTCTCCTATAACAATTTTACCATCTTTAATTTCGTAACCAATATCTACTTCTGCAGATGGTTCTGTAAAAGGGAAATGACTTGGTCTAAATCTCATTTTGATTTTTTCCACTTCAAAGAACTCTTTAATAAAATAATTTAAACATCCCTTTAAATGACCCATGTTAATATCTTTATCTATATGAAGGCCCTCGACCTGATGGAACATTGGCGCATGTGTTTGATCACTATCTGATCTATATGTTCTACCTGGAGCAATAATTTTAAACGGTGGTTTGTCTTTTAACATAGTTCTAATTTGAACTGGTGAAGTATGCGTTCTTAACAAAACTTCCTTATTTTCGTCTAAATAAAAAGTATCATGCATATCACGAGCTGGATGATTATCTGGAGTATTTAGTGCGGTAAAATTATTATATTCATTTTCTACATCTGGTCCTTCTTCAACACTAAAACCTATTTCTGAGAATATAGATGAAATTTCATCTATCGTTTGAGATACAGGATGAATTTTTCCTCTAACAAAAGGTCTCCCAGGTAAAGTTATATCAACTTTTTCTTTTTCAAGTTTTTGATTAACTTCTTTTGTTTCTATTTCTTTAATCTTTTCTGAAATTAAAGATTGCAGTTCATCTTTTATTTTATTCAAGTCTGCTGCAAAAGTTTTTCTATCAGACTCTGGTATTGATCCTACAGTTTTGAATAAAGATGAAATTTGACCATTTTTTCCAAATAACTCTGTTTTGATTGAATTGATTTCATCTAAGCTTAGTTCATTTTTAAGCTTTGATAAAAATTGATCTCTAATATTTTTTATGTCTGACATATTAGTAGATTATTTCCTTAAGAAATAAAAACAATAGAGATTAATTTAAAGCGGATTGAGCTTTTTGTACAATTGTTTTAAATGCTTCTGGACTATCGTAAGCAATTTCAGCTAAAATTTTTCTATCTATTGCAACACCACATTTACTTAAACCATTAATGAATTTCGAATAAGTCATACCCTCAGCTCTTACACCAGCATTAATTCTTTGTATCCATAATGATTTGAAATCTCTTTTTTTATTTCTTCTATCTCTGTAAGCATACTGCATGGATTTCTCCATAGCTTGTTTAGCAACTCTGATAGTATTTTTTCTTCTGCCCCATTGACCTTTTACGGCTTTCAAAACTTTTTTATGTTTTGCTTTACTTGTTACGCCTCTTTTAACTCTTGCCATTATTACCCTCTTAAACTGTAAGGCATGTATGACTTAACAATTTTGCCATCTTGTTTAGACAAAGTCGTAGTGCCTCTTAATTTTCTAATTTGTGAATTCGTTCGTTTAATCATACCGTGTCTTTTACCTGCTTGAGCAGATATAACTTTGCCCTTAGCTGATATTTTAAATCTTTTTTTTGCTGAGCTTTTTGTTTTTAATTTTGGCATAATTCTGCGGACTTATACAAAGAATGTTTAAATTTTACAACCTCTATTAAGGCTTATAAAGGTTGAATTACCATGATCATTTGCTTCCCATCAAATTTGGGTTGCAACTCTACTCTACCAATATCCTTCATATCCTCTTTAATTTTACCCATCAGTTCATTGCCTAAATGGGAGTGTTGGAGCTCTCGCCCTTTAAATCTGATAGTAAATTTAACTTTATCTCCTTTGGAGATAAATTTTTTTGCATTTTTGACCTTAAATTCGTAATCATGAGTTTCTGTTACAGGTCTCATTTTAATTTCTTTTAATGAAATTATTTTTTGTTTCTTTTTTGCAAGATTTGCTTTTTTTTGAGCATCATATTTATACTTACCCATATCCATGATTTTACATACAGGTGGGTTAGCATTAGGTGCAATTTCAATTAAATCTAATCCTTGGTTTTTAGCCATTGATATAGCTTCGTTAGTACTGATCACTCCAAGATTTTCACCATCACTTGCAATTACTTGAACATCTGGTGAAGATATTCGGTTATTAGATCTTGGACCTCTATCCTTTGTTCTTCTTTGGAAGTAATTTTGTTTGAAATCTGCCACTTAGTTTGATGATGCTTTATTTAAAGCAGAGAAAGTTTTTAAAAATGAATCTATATCCATATTTTCTTGTTTATTAGAGTCTAACCTTCTAATCGTTACTGAATTGGAGTCAACTTCTTTTTTACCACAAATTAATAAAAGAGGTATTTTTGCTAAAGAATGATCTCTAATTTTATAGTTTAAATTATTATTTTTAATATCAACTGCAGAACTTATGCCCGCATCTTTAATTTTTTTAGATACTTCTATTGCGTAATCATTAAATTCTTCTGAAATTGGAATTACCATTGTTTGTAAAGGTGAAATCCAAAAAGGAAATTTACCAGCATAATTTTCAATCAATATTCCTATAAATCTTTCTAGAGAACCAAATAGAGCTCTATGAAGCATAACAGGAACTTTTTTTGTTCCGTCCTTATCAACATATGATGCATCTAATCTTCCAGGTAAATTTAAATCAACTTGTAAAGTTCCACATTGCCAATCTCTTCCGATAGCATCTCTTAAAACAAATTCAATTTTTGGCCCATAGAAGGCACCTTCACCTTTATTAATACTATATTCTAACTTAGAAGCTTTAACTGCTTCAAGAAGTGAAGCTTCTGCCTTATCCCAAACCTCATCATCTCCAACTCTAACCTCCGGTCGATCAGCATATTTTAAAATCACGTTTTCAAAACCAAGATCTTTATAAATATCTAATATTAAATTTGTTACATTTAAACACTCACTCGTAATTTGATCTTCTGCACAAAAAATATGCGCATCATCTTGTGTAAAAGCTCTTACTCTAAGCAAACCATGTAAAGCACCTGATGGTTCGTAACGATGAACCTTACCAAATTCTGTGATACGTAATGGAAGATCTCTATAACTTTTCAATCCTTGATTAAATACTTGTATATGACCTGGACAATTCATTGGTTTTATCGCAAAGACTTTTTCATCAGGAGTTTCTGATGTGTACATATTTTCTCCATACTTTTCCCAGTGACCAGATTTTTCCCACAATTGTCGGTCTAAAATTTCAGGTGTATTTACCTCTTTGTATCCAGCAGCATCCTGTCTGCTTCTCATATAATTAATTAATTTTTGAAATAATGCCCACCCTCTCTCATGCCAAAAAACTGAGCCTGGACTTTCTTCTCTAAAATGAAACAAGTCCATTTCTTTTCCTAATTTTCTATGATCTCTTTTTTCTGCTTCTTCTATTTTTTTTAGATGCTCATCTAAATCCTTTTGAGAAGCCCAGCTTGTACCATAAATTCTTTGAAGCATTTCATTGTTTGAATCACCCCTCCAATAAGCTCCTGAAACTTTCATTAATTTAAAGTATTTACCTATTTTACCTGTTGAAGAAAGATGAGGTCCTCTACAAAGATCATGCCAATCTCCATGAAAATAAATTGAAACATCCTCATTCTCTGGTATTGCCTCAATTAACTCGGCTTTATAGATTTCACCTTTTTTTTTAAAATGATCTATGGCTTTATTTCTATCCCAAACTTCTCTTTTGGTAATCTCGTCTCGATCAACAATTTCTTTCATTTTATTTTCAATCTTTGCTAAATCATCTTCTGTAAACGGATCTTTTCTAGCAAAATCATAATAAAATCCGTTTTCAATTACAGGGCCAATCGTAACTTGTGTTCCTGGAAACAATTCTTGTACTGCCATTGCTAATATGTGAGCAGTATCATGTCTAATGGTTTCTAGACCCTCAGGATTTTTAGATGTAAAAATTTTTACCGAACAGTCTTTCTCAATTAGATGTTCTAAGTCTTTTAACTCACCATCTACACTTATCACCATTGCTTGTTTAGCTAATGATTTGCTAATTTTTTCTGCTACTTCTAATCCAGTAACTTTATTTGGGAAATCAATATTATTTCCATCAGGTAATGTAATTATAGGCATTTAATTTATTAATCTTTTATACTCTGAATAAGTAGAAAAGCACATTTTTTCAACATTAAATTTTTGAACTATATTTTTTCTTCCTTCAACACCAATTAATTTTAATTGAGTTTCGTCAATTGTAAGTGTTTTTAAAATTTTCTGACTTAAAGACTTTGCATCACCCGCTTTAAATAAATAGCCTGTTTTTTCATCAATGACAGTCTCATTAGAGCCACCAATATTACTCGCAATAATTGGTTTCTCCATAGATTGGGCCTCTACAGAAACTCTACCAAAAGCTTCTGGTTCAATAGAAGCTGAAACAATTATATCAGACACTTTGTAAGCTAACGCCATATCTTTGCAGTGATCGATAAATCTTAGCTGTTTAGTTAACCTATATTGTTCTGAAAGTCTTATTAGTTTTTTTTTATACAAGTCTCTTCCCTGATCACTTCCAAGGATAACAGCATAAAATGCTTCATAACCTAATTCAATATTTGCCAGATTAATTGCTTCAATAAATACCTCTTGCCCCTTCCAGGTAGTTAATCTACCAGGCAAAAGTATAATCTTTTTATCTTTTTCTATTTCCCATTGTTTTAATAATTTTTTTTCTTCAGTTTCAAGTTTTGTAGTAGGATCAAAATAATCAACATTAATTCCCCTAAATACTACTAATAATTTTTTTTTTTGATTTAAATAATTTGAATAATTTTCTTTGATGTGTGAAAAAATAAAATTTGATCCTGCAATAATTAAATCAGATCGAACCATTACTGAATTATATAATTTTTTCAAATTACTTTTAAAATTATAAGTTCCATGAAATGTAGTTACAAACTTTCTGCTTGTTATCTTGGAGGCTATTAAACAAGACCATGCAGGCGCTCTACTTCTGGCGTGTATGATCGAAATATTATTAATTAAAATAATAAAAGTTAAAATTATTGCATTAATTAAAATTAATATTGGATTTTTACTCTGAACTGGAAGTCTAAAAACTTTTACTTTATTTTTATCTACAAATTTAAGTAACTCACCACCACTAGTAACTATAAATGACTTACAACCGTTTTCTGGCAAATAGTGAGCAATATCATAACAGCCGGTCTCTGCACCACCATATCCAAGTTTTGGTATTACTTGCAAAACTTTTAAATTAGATGACATTTGATATGATTATATATTAATTAGCAATTCTTATAAACGATTATGGCAAATTTCAGATTCCACAAAATTTCAAAGACTAAGAAAATTAGACATATTTGTAAAATTTATAAAAATTCTCCATTCATAGTTTTCTTACATGGATTTATGTCAGATCTTGAGGGAAAAAAGCCAGAAGCTTTTTTAAAATTTGCAAGAAAAAATAAAATAAGTTTTCTTGCTTTAGAATATTCAGGTCATGGAAAATCTACAGGTAAATTCACAAATGGAAATATTTCAAAATGGACTAAAGAAACTTCTATATTGATAAATAAATATATAAAAAATAATAATTTTTATATCATTGGTTCAAGTATGGGCGCTTGGATTGCTTTAAGACAATTCAAAATATTTAAAAAACAAATTATGGGATTTTTGGGAATTGGCTCGGCACCTGAGTTTTTAGAAAATTTGATGTGGAAAAAATTCTCCAAAAAAATAAAGCAAGAAACAATCCAAAAAGGTATATATCACCTAAAACATGGGAATTATGAGTATCCAATCACTTATCAGCTTATAAAAGATGGAAGAAAAAATAGAGTTTTAAATAAAAAAATAAATTCAAAAATTAATGTTACTATGGTGCATGGTGAGTATGATGAAGCTGTACCGGTAAGTTATTCTAGAAAAGTTTTAAAACTATTTCCAAAAGCAAAAAAGAAATTGATCATTGTAAAAAAAGGTGACCACAGCTTATCAAATAAGAAATGGCTTAATATAATCTTAAAAGAATTAAAATTATTAATTAACTAACTTCTTTTATAACTTTTTTTAAGCTGATAGGGTTTTTCAGTTTATCTAACATTTCTTTAGGACAAACCTGAATGAAATTATTAATTTCATTATCATAATTTTCAATTATTTCTTTAGATAACAAAGATCCTGTCTCTTCATGGTGTTCTTTGATTAAATTTTTTAAACTTTCTTTCCAATAATCTGTTTCAACATTCTGCCAAACTACTGACTCTGGGTTTACTTTTTTTTCAAATTCTTTTGATTTGTCATAGATAAATGCCATACCACCTGTCATACCAGCAGCAAAGTTATCTCCAACATCTCCTAGAATTACTACAGTTCCACCAGTCATATACTCACATCCATTCGAGTCACATCCCTCAATAACTGTAACTGCACCTGAATTTCTTACAGAGAATCTTTCACCAGCTTGACCGGCTGCAAAAAGTTTTCCAGATGTTGCTCCGTATAGAACTGTATTTCCTAAGATAGTATTTTCATTTGAAACTAAGTTACTTTCCTCTGGTAGTCTTATAGAAATTGTAGCTCCTGAAAGACCTTTGCCGACATAATCATTTGCATCACCTTTTAATACTAACTTCAAACCTTTGGATGAAAAGGCTCCAAAAGATTGACCAGCTGATCCTTTAAAGTTTAATACTAAAAAATTATCATCAAGTTTTTCATAACCATATTTTTTATATAAATGATGAGAAATTCTTGTCCCAACTGCTCTATGTGTATTTTTAATTAAATATTCTTTTTCAATTTTTTCAGAATTATCTAAAGCCTTTTCAATCTCTGGCCATATTTCTTGGTCTAGAGTATCTGGCACTGAATTAATTTCTTGGTTTTCACAATATCTAGTATTGTTCCCAGTATCTGCTTGAACAAATAAAGGATTTAAATCTAAATCATCTAAATTATCTGAACCCTTGCTAACTTGTCTAAGTAAGTCAGTTCTACCAATAATATCATTTAATGATTTAAAACCTAATTTAGCTAAAATTTCTCTAACCTCAGTTGCTATAAACGTAAATAGATTAACAACCTTATCTGGTGTTCCAGTAAATTTTTCTCTTAATTTTTCATCTTGAGTACAGACACCAACGGGGCATGTATTCGAATGACATTGTCTTACCATTATGCATCCCATTGCAACTAGAGCAGTTGTTGCAACTCCATACTCTTCTGCTCCCATCATGGCTGCTATAACAACATCTCTACCTGTTTTAATCCCTCCATCAGTTCTAAGTGTAACTGTGTGTCTAAGATTATTTAATGTTAAAACCTGATTAGCCTCTGTTAATCCCATCTCCCATGGAATACCTACGTATTTTACACTTGTTTGCGGAGTAGCTCCAGTTCCACCGTTATGTCCTGAAATTAATATTATGTCTGCTTTTGCTTTGGCAACTCCTGCAGCAATAGTCCCAACTCCTGAGGAAGCAACTAGTTTTACTCCAATTCTTGCTTTTGGATTAATCTGTTTTAAATCATAAATAAGCTGCGCAAGATCTTCAATTGAATAAATATCGTGGTGTGGTGGAGGAGAAATTAGTGTTACTCCAGGCGTTGAGTGTCTTAACTTTGCTATTTCATCGGTAACTTTGAAACCTGGGAGTTGTCCACCTTCTCCTGGCTTTGCACCTTGTGCAATTTTTATTTCAATCTCATTGCAATTGTTTAAATAATTAACTGTTACACCAAATCTTGCTGAAGCTATTTGTTTTACTCTTGAGTTTGCACTATCTCCATTATCTAACACTTTAAATCTTTTTTCATCTTCACCACCTTCACCACTACAAGAAGCACCTTTAATTCTATTCATGCCTGTAGCCAAAGTTTCATGTGCCTCTTTAGATAAAGCACCATGAGACATGCTTCCACTTCCAAATCTTTTTAAAATATTTTCTATTGGTTCTACTTCTGAAATATCTATAGCTCCCTTTAATTTTTTTTCTCTAAAATCAATTAAGTCCCTCAAATTTATTGGTGGTAAATTATAAATACCCTCTGCATATCTTTTATAAGCGTCATAAGAATTAGAACCAACTGCACTTTGAAGTAAATGTATGAGTTTCCCTTGATATTGGTGTGTTTCTCCATTTTTTCTATATCTATAAATCCCTCCAATAGGAAGAATTGTATCAGTGCTTTCAAATGCTTCTTTGTGAATTGCTCTTATTTTTTTTTCGATTCCAGTAAGTCCAATACCAGAAATTTTAGATACAACTCCTGGAAAATAATCTGAAACAATAGTTCTACTTAATCCAACAGTCTCAAAATTGCATCCACCTCTGTAAGAACTTAAAACAGAGATACCCATCTTAGACATGATTTTTAATAAACCTGCATTGACAGATTTAATGTATCTTTCAACACATTCTTCAAAGCTAAACTTTCCAAATAATTTTTTTTCAAATCTTTGATATAAACTGTCGAACGCCAAATAAGGATTTACTGTTGTTGCTCCAACACCAATTAAAGTTGCAAAAGAGTGTGTATCTAATGCTTCTCCAGATTGGACATTGATTGACACATACCCTCTTAATTTTTTCTCAATTAAAAAAGAGTTAATTGCACCAACTGCAAGCAGCATTGGAATTGGAAGTTTTGAAATTGATAAATCTTTATCGCTAAGAATTAATTGTGTAACACCTTGTCTAACAGCAATTTCTGCATCTTTTTGAATTTTTTTAATAGCTTCGTACAAACTGTTACTTTCTTCAAAAGTACAATCAATTATTGTTGAATTATTTCCAAAAAAATTGATGAATTTTTCAAACTGAGAATTAGATAAAATTGGGCTATTAAGAACATAAATATTCTGTTTTGTTAAATTATCAAAATCTAGAATATTGCCTAGATTTCCAAATCTTGTTTTTAAACTCATCACTTTGTTTTCTCTTAAAGAATCTATTGGTGGATTTGTAACTTGGCTAAAATTTTGTCTAAAAAAATGATACAGAGGTCTATATTTATCTGATAGCACAGCTAAAGGGGTGTCATCGCCCATTGATCCTGTAGCCTCTTTTGCATCCTCAGCCATAGGGTGTAAAATTAATTCAAGATCCTCTAAACTAATTCCAAAAGTATATTGTCTTCTTCTTAAATCATCCCCTGAAAAAGAATTTTTTTCATCTTCAATCGTTAGTTTGTCATCTAAATCAATAATTTGTGAATTAAAATGTTTATACTCTTTTGCTAAGTAATCCTTAATTTGTTTATTAGTAAATACTTTACCTTTTTCTATTCTTACTCCTATAATTTCTCCAGGACCTAATCTTCCTTTTGATAAAATTCTTTTTTCATTTAGCTCGATCATCCCAGTTTCTGAGCCTGCAAACAATAACTTATCCTTAGTGATTGCATATCTTAGAGGTCTTAATCCATTTCTATCGTTTGCTGCAATAACCCACTCATTGTCAGTTCCAGCTATAGCGGCAGGTCCATCCCAAGGTTCCATTGTGCTATTTAAAAAATTGAATAATTGCTGATGATCTTTTGGTAAAGTCTTATTCTTCTTAGACCATGCATCAGGAACTAACATTAATTTAGCTAATGGTGCAGGTTGACCTGAAATGTTTAATAATTCGAAAACATTATCTAAAGCCGCAGAATCTGAGGCTCCTTGTTGAATAACTGGCTTAAGATTTTCTATATCATCAAATAATGGACTATTCATTTCTTGTTCATGAACTTTCATCCAATTTTTGTTTCCTCTATAAGTATTAATTTCTCCATTATGTGCAATTGCTCTGAATGGTTGAGCAAGATTCCAACTTGGAGCTGTGTTGGTTGAAAACCGCTGATGAAATATTGCGTATCTTGATACAAACCTTTCATCATTTAAATCTAGATAAAATTCTGAAATTGCTTCGGCTAAGAACATTCCTTTGTAAATAATTGACTTTGAACTTAAGGAACAAATATAAAAATTATTTAATGATTTTTTGAAAGCTTCGTTTTCGATTTTTCTTCTTGTCTCATAAATTTTTCTCTCCAAATCTTTATTTGTAAGTTCTTTATTATGAGGTTTGAAAAGTACCTGAATAATTTCAGGCATAGTTTGAAAAGCTTTTTCACCTAAAACCTTTGGATTAACGGGAACTTGTCTCCATCCATAAATATTAAAATCATTTTTCGTTAGTTCGCTTTCAACAATTGTTTTACAGCTCTCTTGTGCTGCATAGTCATTACGTGGAAGAAAAATCATTCCTACGCAGATTTCAGAATTATCGTGCGTGTGTCCTGTAACTTCAATTTTTTCAATAAAAAAATCTTTTGGAATTTCTACGTGAATTCCAGCTCCATCTCCTGTTTTCCCATCAGCATCTACCGCACCTCTATGCCAAACAGCTTTTAAAGCTTCAATTCCATATTCAACTACATTCCTGGATTTTTTTCCCTCAGTGGAAGCTATTAAACCTACTCCACACGCATCATGCTCCATATCCTCAGAATAGACATTATTTTTCTTAAGTAGATCAAAATTTTTTTTATAAGTTTTCATTAAGCAACTTTTTTCTCATTTTTGGATTTTGTTTCTAAATAATTTTTTATGGAATCTGCTGCGTCTCTACCATCTTTAATTGCCCAAACAACTAATGAAGCTCCTCTAACTATATCCCCAGCAGCAAAAACGCCACTTAGATTAGTTTCCATAGTGTCAAAATCAGTTTTTATTGTTCCCCATTTTGTAACTTGAAGTTCATTGCTATCGAATAAATTAGGTAAATCCTCTGGATCAAATCCAAGAGCTTTAATAACCATATCTGCTTTTATTTCATAACTTGATCCTTCTTGTACTTCGGGTTTTCTTCTACCAGTTTCATCTGGTTCACCTAACTTTATTTGATCTACAAGTAAATTTTCTACCTTATTAGTTCCTTTAAATTCTTTAGGACTAGATAGCCATACAAATTCAACACCTTCCTCTTCAGCATTTGCAACTTCTCTTGCTGAACCAGGCATATTTTCTTTATCTCTTCTGTATAAGCATTTTACTGATTTTGCTTTTTGTCTTACTGAAGTTCTCACACAATCCATTGCGGTATCACCTCCACCAATTACAACAACATCTTTTCCCTCTGCATTTAGAATTCCCTTATCAAATAATTCAACCTCATCACCCAATCCTTTTTTATTTGATGCTGTAAGAAAATCCATTGCTGGAAAAATATTGTCTAAATCATTACCTGGTAAATTAACTTCTCTAGCTTTGTAAACTCCTGTTGCAATTAATACTGCATCATGTTTTTTTCTTAATTGCTCTAAGCTTGCATCCTTGCCAACTTCGAAATTTTGTATGAATTCTATTCCACCATCTCTTAAAAGCTTTGTTCGTCTTTCAACTATTTCTTTTTCTAATTTAAAATTTGGAATTCCATATATTAATAATCCTCCAGCTCTATCATAACGATCGTAAACTGTAATTTTATACCCATTTTTTCTTAACTGTTCTGCCGCTGCTAATCCCGCAGGACCAGCTCCTATAATTCCGACACTTTGATTTTTTTCATTTGTAACTTCGATTGGTTTAACCCAACCTTGTTCCCAAGCATTATCTGTTATATATTTTTCAACGGAACCAATTGTAACTGTTCCGTGACCAGATTGTTCAATTACACAATTTCCCTCACACAATCTATCTTGCGGACAGATTCTTCCACAAACCTCGGGCATATTATTAGTGCTTTGTGAAAGCTCGTATGCTTCTTTTAATCTTCCCTCGGCAGTTAACTTTAGCCAGTCAGGAATATTGTTACTTAAAGGACAATGAACCTGACAGAATGGAACTCCGCACTGAGAACATCTACTTGATTGTTCTTTAGCTTTTTCGTTGATATATTCGTCATATATCTCGTTAAAATCCTTTTTTCTTTGATCAACTTCCCTTTTAGGTGGAGTTTGCTGACCTATTTTTACAAATTTTAACATTTTGTCAGTCATAAAAAATATAATTTTCGGCAAATTATATAATGATTTTATAAAATAAAGCATTTAATAGGTCATATTTATTGACCTTTAATCTTTCATTTTTGTTATAAACAAACGGGTTTCTAATAAATGCATAGCTACTATGATCAAATCGTATTGTTTGAAATATAAGCTTTATAAGCTACGAAGAAATTATGTTTCAGAATATTATAGAAGTTTTAATCCTTTCAGCAATTCAAGGGATTTCAGAATTTCTTCCAATAAGTTCTTCTGCACATTTAATTTTAGTTTCAAGTTTGTATGAATTTAAATCTAGCTCATTACTAATTGATATTAGCCTTCATCTAGGATCTCTTTTTGCAATAGTTTATTATTTCAAAGAAGAGTTATTAAACATTAATAAAAATAAAAGACTAATAAGTTTAATTATTATTGGATCTATTCCATTAATAATCTTTGGATATATTTTATACACTACAGGGCTAATTTATAGTTTACGAAACATTGAAACTATTGCATGGACAACTTTAATATTTGCAATTGTTTTATACATTTCTGACAAAAGTCGTTTTGATAAAAAAATTTCTACAAATTTAAATATTCAATCAATTTTATTTATAGGAGTAATGCAAATTTTATCATTGATACCTGGAGTAAGCAGAGCAGGCGTTACAATAACAGCTGCGAGGATTTTAAAGTTTAATAGAGTGGATTCGAGTAAAATATCTTTTTTACTATCTATCCCAGCATTAGCTGGTGCAAGTGTACTTAGTTTAAAAGATATTTTTAATCAACCAACAGAATTTAATTATTTGGTAATAATTGCAATTATATCTTCTTTTATTCTTTCTTTTTTAACAGTTAAATATTTTTTAATTTTTATAAATAAGTTTTCTATGAATGCATTTGTAATTTATAGAATAATAATTGCTTTAGTATTGTTTAGCTTAATTTATTAAATTTTTTTTCTTTTTATAAGTGGGAGTAATTGTGATAATAAAACTCCACACAAAATAAAAAAACATCCAAGTATATTATTTATATCTAATACTTGATTTAAAATAAACCATGCAGCTACAGTTGCAAATACACCCTCAAGGGAAAAAATAATTGCTGCTGGTGCAGGTGTAATATTTTTTTGTGCATAAATCTGTAATACAAATGCAAATCCTCCAGATAATATTCCAGCATATAATATAGAATACATTTCCATTAGAATGTTGTTCCAAACAAATTCTTCATAAAGAATTCCAATGAAAAAAGACAAAATAGCTACGATTAAAGTTTGAATTGCTCCAATTGTAAGTGGAAGATTGTATTTAGAAATAATAATTCCAGTAAATATAATATGTGTGCTCCAAAATAAAGCTCCTAGTACAACCAAGGTATCTCCCAACCTAACAGTTGCATCATAAAAATTTGTTAATAAATATCCTCCAATTAAACATAAAATTACTGAAGGCCATACACTCCAATGTATTGATTTTTTTCCAAACAAATAAATTATGATAGGCACCATAGGTACATAAAAGATCGTAAAAAAGGCCGCATTTGCAACATCTGTATAGAGTAAAGCAACCTGTTGTAATGCAGAACCTAAAAATAAGGACAATCCTATTAAAGACACATAAATTACAAATGTTTTTTTATCTGTTTTTAATTCTGGTTTAAAATTTTTTAATTCAAATAAAATTACAAGTGGGGTAATAGCTAAAAAACCAACAAAAAATCTAACAGCATTAAATGTAAAAGGACCAATATTGTCCATGCCAGTATCTTGAGCAATAAAAGTTGTGCCCCATATAAAAGTGCATAACAAAGCACTTAATAGGGAAATAGGCTTAGACATTTTTGATTATACAGCTAGCTTATAAGCAAAATTTTTGCCTAAGTTTTCTTTAAGATCATTGTTAAATCTTGCTGCCTCAGCTCCATCAATAATTCTATGATCATAAGACAAAGAAATCGGTAGCATTGTTCTAGTTTGAAACTTTCCATTTATATAAATTTGTTTTTTCTCTGATCTACCTACTCCTAAAATTGCTACTTCAGGATAATTTATTATTGGTGTAAAAAATGATCCACCTATTCCACCCAAACTAGTAATAGTCATTGAACCACCAAACAATTCTTTTTTATCTATTTTTAAATTTCTACAAAGCTCACTTACCTCTCTCAACTCTCTACTAATATGAGAAATTTTTTTATTATTAGCATTTCTAATTTTTGGAACCATTAGTCCATTTGGAGTGTCTACAGCTATACCTATATGGTAATATTTTTTCATTGTCATTTTACCTGTTTCAATTTCATCAATTGAAGAATTAAAACTTGGAAATTTTTTTAACGAAGCAACTAAAGCTTTTACAATAAATGCTAAAGGAGTAATTTTAATTTTTTCTCCCGTATAAATATCAGTCAAAGAATTTCTGAAGTTTTCCATTTCTGTAATATCAGCCTCATCATGATTTGTAACATGAGGTATAGTGGTCCATGAATTTGTTAAATACTTTGATGATAATTTTTTTACTCTTGGTATATCTTTGATCTCTATTTGACCAAAATCTGAATGCTCAAATTCATTTTTGATTTTGCTTGGTTTTTTTTCCTCAACAACCTCAGTGTTATTGTTTGATCTTAATGCTACAAATTTTTTGATATCTTCTTCAACAACTCTTCCATCTCTCTCACTTCCTAAAACTTTATTTATATCTACACCGAGTTCTCTAGCAAATTTTCTAGCTTTTGGGCTTGCTGATGAAATATTAGATACATTATTTAAAACTTTAGTTTCTTGTTGAACTTCAGGTTTTATTACTTCAATTTTTTTAAATTCTTTTTCTATTATTGGCTTCTGTTCAACTTTTTGATTTATCTGTGATGACTTTTCTAAAGTTAAAATTAAATCTCCTTCAGATACTTTATCTCCAACTTTTATATTTAAGTTAGAAATTTTACCTTCAAAACTAGATGGTATTTCTACGCTAGACTTATCACTTTCTATTGTAATTAAAGGGTCATTTTTTTTTATTGATTGGCCTTTTTTTACCAATACTTCAATAACCTCAACATCTTTAAAATCTCCTATATTTGGTACCTTAATTTCAATATCTGACATTATAATTTTGTTGGCATAGGTTTATCGCCATCAATTTTGTATTTTTTCATAGCATCTTTTGCATATTTTGAAGCTATCAATTGTTCTTTTGCTAAAATGCTTAATCCATAAGCTACTAAATGTTCTTTATCTACCTCAAAGAATTTTCTTAAATTTTTTCTAGTATCACTTCTTCCAAAACCATCTGCACCTAGAGAATAAAAGCTCTTATTGTTTGTATAAGGTCTTATTTGATCAGAGTTCATTCTCATATAATCAGATGCTGCCATAATTGGTCCTTCAGTACTTCCAAGACATTGCTCTACATATGATTTTTTAGGAGTTTTGTCGGGATTTAGAAGGTTGTATCTTTCAACTTCCATCCCATCTTTTCTTAACTCATTAAAACTTGTAACACTCCATATTTCACTATCAATTTGATAGTCGTTTTGTAAAATTTCAGCTGCTGACATCATCTCTCTTAAAATTGTTCCTGAGCCTAAAAGTTGAAGTTTTGTTTTTTTATATTTGTTAAATTCCTTTATCTTATACATTCCTTTAAGAATTCCCTCTTCACAATTTTTATCCTTAGGCATTTCAGGATGTGAATAATTTTCATTCATTGTTGTAATATAATAAAAAACATTTTCTTTCTTCTCATGCATTCTTCTTAGACCCTCTCTAAAAATAGTTGCTAATTCATAGTGAAATGTAGGATCATAAGTTACACAATTAGGAATTGTTGATGCAATCAAATGACTATGTCCATCTTGATGTTGTAATCCTTCACCTGCTAATGTTGTTCTTCCAGCTGTTGCACCAACTAAAAAACCTCTAGCTTGGCTATCACCAGCAGCCCAAGCTAAATCTCCAATTCTTTGAAATCCAAACATAGAATAAAAAATGTATATTGGAATCATTTCAATATCATGATTTGTATAAGCAGTTGCAGCTGCAATCCAAGAAGACATCGCTCCTGCCTCATTAATTCCTTCTTCAAGTACCTGTCCGCTTTTATCTTCTCTATAAGAACTTAGTTGTGCAGCATCTTCGGGCTCATATTTCTGTCCTTCATGAGCGTATATTCCAATTTTTTGAAAAAATCCTTCCATACCAAATGTTCTTGCTTCATCAGGGATAATTGGAACTAATCTAGGTGAAATATTTTTATCTCTTAACAAATTAGTTAACATTCTGACCAGCGCCATTGTGGTAGACATTTCTTTTTCACCAGTTGAAACTTTCATAAAATCAAAAATATCTTTTGATGGTGCTTTAATAGGTTTTGCAAAGGTTGATCTCTCTGGCAAATAACCTCCCAGTTTAAGCCTTCTTTCTTTTATGTATCTAATCTCTGGAGATTTTTCATCAGGCTTAAAGTATTCTATGTTTCTAACTTGTTCATCAGTTAGAGGAACGTCAAAACGATCTCTATAATACATAAGATCATCCACATCTAATTTTTTAGTTTGGTGAGTAGTGTTTACACTTTCACCTGTTTTTCCCATTCCATATCCCTTGATTGTTTTTGCAATAATAACTGTTGGACTTCCTTGGTTTTTAATTGCTTTATCATAAGCTGCGTATACCTTATGGGGGTCGTGTCCTCCTCGATTTAATCTCCAAATATCTTTATCTGACATAGATGAAACCATCTCCAAAGTATCTGGATTTTTTCCAAAAAACTTTTCTCGTACATAAGCACCATCTCTTGCTTTCATGGCTTGGTATTCACCATCTACAGTTTCATTCATAATTTTTACTAATTGACCAGATTTGTCATTAGCTAATAATGAGTCCCAATATGAACCCCAAATAACTTTTATTACATTCCATCCAGCACCTCTGAAGCTACCTTCAAGTTCTTGTATAATTTTTCCATTTCCTCTTACAGGTCCATCAAGTCTTTGGAGATTGCAATTAATTACAAAAATTAAATTATCTAGTTTTTCTCTAGCTGCTAATCCAATTGCACCCATAGATTCTGGTTCATCCATTTCACCATCTCCTAAAAAAGCCCAGACCTTTCGTCCCTCATCTTTAATCAATCCTCTATTGATTAAATATTTCATGTATCTTGCTTGATAAATTGCAAGCATTGGTCCTAACCCCATCGAAACAGTCGGAAATTGCCAAAAATTTGGCATTAGCCAAGGGTGAGGGTATGAAGATAATCCTCCAGGTTTTACTTCCTGTCTAAAACTATCTAGTTGTTTCTCAGTTAATCTACCCTCTAAAAATGCTCTAGCATACATTCCAGGTGCACTGTGTCCTTGGAAATATACTAGATCACCTCCAAATTTATTGTTTTTTGCTCTCCAAAAATGATTCATTCCAACATCATATAAAGTTGCTGCAGATGCAAAGGTTCCTATGTGTCCACCTAATTCTGGAAATTTTTTGTTAGCTCTTACTACCATTGCAGCTGCATTCCATCTGATCAGAGATCTTATTCTTCTCTCAATATTTTGGTCTCCATTTGATTTTATTTCAGCCTCAGGAGGAATGGTATTTATATACGGAGTATTTTGGGTGTAAGGAATATTTGCTCCTTCACGATAGGCTTTGTTAATTAATTCCTTAATTAAAAAATGAGCTCTTTGATTTCCATCTTTTGAAATTACTGCAGATAAAGATTCTAGCCAATCTTGAGTTTCTAAAGGATCTGTATCTAATACATTTGTAACTTGAATTATAGATTGTTTTTTTTCTTTAGCTGGCTCTGGAGCATTCACCAGCTCCTCTTTTTTATTTACAGCCATAGCTTCCTCAGCTTGTTTAATAATATTCTCTGTATCTTTAGGAAGATTGCTCTCTGGGAGACTTTTGGTTGAATTGCTTAAACTTAAAAGTAAATCACCTTTTGAAACTTTATCACCTACTTTGACATTAATAGTATCAATTTTTCCTGAAATAGTTGATGGAATTTCAACACTAGATTTATCACTTTCAATTGTAACTATTGGATCATTTTCCTTGATTGTGTCTCCTGGCTTTACAAGTAATTCTATTACCTCAACATTCTCAAAATCACCAATGTCAGGAACAAGTAGTTTTTCGCTCATTATTTAAAAGGCTTATACACTCAAATAAAATATATTTTTATGTTATTTTATCACATTAATTAATCTTTTTATGCAAAGCTGTGTTTTAATTGAACAAAATTTGTTAATAAAACCATAAAATACAGTATCTTTAATAAAATTAATTTTGGACCGCTGGCCAAATTGGATAAGGCGCTCGGCTACGAACCGGGAGATTCCAGATTCGAGTTCTGGGCGGTCCACCAAAAAGGAAAAAAATGATTGATTGGCTATTAAAAGCTTCTTTACAAAAATCAGTAATTTACTTTTTTATAATTATTACATTGTTATTATTGCTATTAACAATTGTATTGTAAATTTTATGAGTAATGAGTTTGAACAAATAAGTCTAACCCCAGGGTTCATGAAACATAATGGAGGTGTTTTGTTTAGAAACATCTCTGAAACTGAATATGAATTTAAATCTACTATAAATGAAAATCACTTAAATGCTGCAGGAATAACTCATGGAGGCTATCTATCAGCATTAATAGATGCTGGTGCTGGAACCGCAGCTCACAGATCTGCTGGTAACGCTCCATGTGTAACTATTTCGTTAGATATTAAATTTATTGGTGCCTCAAAAGTTGGTGATGAAATTATTGGGCACACAAAAATATTAAAAAAAACAAATACATTAATATTTTTATTTTGTGAGCTAAAATGTAATAATAAAATTATAACATCAGCAACTGGAGTTTGGAAAATTTTAAAAGTTAAACCTTCAAATTTAGGTCCGGGAGGTTAATTTTTTTTCAAATATTGATAAATTAGAATTGGGAAAGAAATTAACATTCCAACAATCATAGTTTTTAATCCAGGGGCAACAAAAAATAGAGATCCAAATCCAACTATCCATCTCTCATAAGTTTTTAAATTACTGACAAAATAACCAGTGAAAGCAATCCCCAATAAAGCAATCCCTATTAAAACCCCAATCAGAGTTATAACCAATTTGTTCAATTCAAAATCTCCAGTAATGAGTAATAATGAAGGCGAATAAACAAAAACAAAAGGTACTAATGCTTTAGCAATCCCAAGTCTAAAAGCTGTATTACCAGTTTTAAATGGATTGGATTTTGCAATTCCTGAAGCTGCATATGCTGCAAGAGCAACTGGAGGTGTAATATCTGCTAATACTCCATAATAAAATACAAAAAAATGTGCAACTAAGGGTTCGATATTTAACTGAGCTAAAGCGGGTGCAGCTACAGCTACAAGAATAATGTATGTAGCAGTTGTAGGAATTCCTGCTCCCATTATAATACAAGAAATAGCTATTAATATTAAAGAGAAAAACAATTTTAACTGATCAAAAGTAAAATATGAAATGGGCCATATATTTGAAAAGAAATTTCCTATATCACTTGCAGTCTGAAGTACTACAAAACCTAATCTAAAGCCTACACCTGTTAATGTTACTACTCCAACTATAATACCAACACATGTTGCTGCAGCGCCTACTGCTAAAGTATTCTTTGCTCCAGCAGCTAAACAATTAAATAAATCTTTTAAATTTAATTTATTATTTGGTTTAATAAATCCAACAACAACACATGAAATGATTCCGTATATTGCAGCAAAATCTGGAGTACGGCCTACCAAAATAAAATAAACGAGAATAATCAGAGGTATAATTGATAACCAATTATCTTTTATAACTTTAATAAAATTTGGTAATTCTTTATCTTCTAAACCTCTTAAGCCTAATTTTTTTGCCTCTAAGTGAACCATAATAAAAATCCCAAAATAATGAAGCAAAGCTGGTATTAAAGCAGCAGCCAATATGTCTCTAAGTGGTAACTCTAAATATTCAACCATGATGAATGCAGCTGCACCTAAAATTGGAGGTGTTATTTGACCTCCTGTTGAAGAGGCTGCTTCTACAGCACCTGAAAAATGTGATGGATAACCAACTTTTTTCATAGCTGGTATAGTTAAAGAACCAGTGGTTACAGTATTAGCAATAGATGAACCAGAAATTGTTCCCATGAATGCTGAAGAAAAAATTGCAACCTTTGCAGGTCCTCCAGAAAATTTTCCAGCTATTAACATGGCTAAATCAATAAACAATTTACCCAATCCTACTCTTGTAGCCAATACTCCAAATAGAATAAATAAAAAAACATATTGCGCCATAACTCCAACAGCGATCCCATAAACACCTTGATTTGTTATATAAATGTGATTTACAAAACCAAGCCAACTAGTTCCTCCGTGCTTTAATGCTCCTGGAGCAAGGGGTCCAAATAAAGCAAATAAAATAAAAATAATAGCAATTAAAGGTAAAGTGTAACCAACAGATCTTCTAGTAGCTTCTAACGTTAAAATTATAAGAACTGAGCCCATCAGAACATCAATTTTTTCTGGATTACCTACTCGTTGAGCTAAAACTTCTGAAGGCAATAAAGGCAAATATAAAGCAGAAACAACTGCAAGTATTGCAAAAATAATATCTATAATTGGTACATTTTGAAAATGTAAAAAACTAAATTTTGTAATATTTTTTTTCCAACTAAAAAGCAAAAAAACTAATCCGATGACATAAGATATATGAATACCTCTGTGTAAAACTTCTCTAACTAGTCCAAAACCTGATGCCCAAAAATGATAAATTGACATCGAGATTAATAGAATAAAAATTATAAAATTTAATTTTGATCCAATTTCTCTAAATGATAACTGAGGATCATATTTTTTTTCTATCTCCTCTAATTCTTTTAATGTTGAAATTTTATTTTCCATAAAGAAAACCCTAAGTCTTATTTAAACTTAGGGTTTAACTTTGATTTTGATTTATTTAATTAAACCAGCTTCTTTATAGAACTTTTCAGCACCTGGATGTAATGGAACTCCCACACCAGACAAAGCTGTAGCAGGTGTAATTGTTTTTCCTTTGGCATGACCAACATCCATTAACTTTCTGGACTCTTTATTCCACAAAGCTTTAGTAATGTTGTAAATTAAAGTTTCATCCTCTTTTGCAGAAGTAAACCATTGAGCACCTACAGCAACTGTGCTTGTAGTGCCTACATTTTCATAAGTTCCTGATGGAATATCACTTTGAGAAAAGAAACCATATTTATCTGTTAAAGTTTTTGCACCAGCACCATCTATTGGAACTAGTTTAATGTCTACAGAAGATGCCAATTCAACAATTGCACCTGTCGGATAGCCTGCAACAACAAAAATAGCATCTACTTTTTTGTTTCTTAAAGCATCTGTAGCAGCGTTACCTTTAAGTGCTTCAGCTTTAACATCTTTTTCAGACATACCATTTGCTTCCAAAATTAATAGAGCATCAACGTATGTACCTGAACCAGGTTCGTCTAAAGAAACTCTTTTTCCTTTAAGATCTTTGACAGAGTTAATCCCACTATCTTTTAATGCAACTAAGTGAATATGTTCTTCAAATAATGCTGCTATTGTTCTTAAATCTTTTGCTGGCGGCTTTCCTTCCATAGTTCCAGTTCCTGTATAAGCCCAATAAGCAACATCTGACTGAGCAAAACCTGAATTTCTTAAACCTGAAATGATTGCATTAACGTTATCAACTGAACCTCTAGATGAAACAGCTGAAGCGATTAAACCATCTACTCCACAACTACCACCTTTGCCACATTCTCTAGATCCTGGAGGTTTTGAAATTGCATTAGCAATCATTCCTCCAACTGGATAATAAGTATAAGCAGTTCCTCCAGTACCAATTGTAAAGAAAGTCAACTCATTAGAAATCGCTTTACCAACAAAAGAACCTGAAAGAAATAAAACAACTGCAAATGTTCTTAAAATTTTTTTAAACATAAATCTCCTTTATTTCTTATATTTTTGATTAATAATTAGAAAATCTTATCATCTAAAAAAAATTAATTCTAATAATTTATTTTTAATGATTTAGTTCTTTTAAATTCTTGTATTGAATTAAAACTTCTGGATTTGCCAAAGCTTCTTTATTTTTAACAACACTTCCTTCTATAGTGCTTTTAACTGCAAGCTCAACAATTTTACCACTTTTGGTTCTTGGAATATCTTTTACAACAATTACTTTGCTAGGGACATGTCTTGGTGATGCATTTATTCTTATTTGAGTTTTTATTCTATTAAGCAAAGAATCATTAAGTATGTATTCATTACTCATTACAACGAAAAGAATTATTCTGATATCATTATCCCAAGATTGACCAACTACTAGTGCTTCTTTAATTTCTTTAAACTTTTCAACCTCAGAATATATTTCAGCTGTCCCAAGTCTTACACCTCCTGGATTAAGGGTAGTGTCAGATCTTCCATGTATAATAAAACCATCGGTATTTCTTCTTTCAGCATAATCCCCATGATGCCAAGTATTTTTATATCTATTGAAGTAAGCTTT
Source organism: Candidatus Pelagibacter sp. HIMB1495 (assembly GCF_052047955.1). NCBI lineage: Bacteria > Pseudomonadati > Pseudomonadota > Alphaproteobacteria > Candidatus Pelagibacterales > Candidatus Pelagibacteraceae > Candidatus Pelagibacter > Candidatus Pelagibacter sp. HIMB1495. The sequence goes on from NZ_JBNAIQ010000001.1 coordinate 135,566, forward strand.
TTTAAATTTTACGTCATTTTTATCATTCCAAAATTTAAGAGGCATTGATGGAAATGGATTTTTACAAACTAGTTCACCTTTAGAATTTTTTAAAGATTTGCCACTATCATTAAAAACATCAATATCTAAACCTAAGCCGGAATTTTGTATTTCACCAATATTTACTGGCTGATATATATTTCCTAAAACAAAACATGATACAATATCTGTACCACCCGAAATAGATGAGAGATGAACTTTCTTTTTAATATTTTTGTAAACATATTTAAAACCTTCACTTGATAAAGGAGAACCTGTTGAACATATTGTTTTTAGTTTTTGAAGTTTATATTTAAATTTAAGATCAGGTTCTAATTTTCTTAGAGCATCAATATATTTAGCACTAATTCCAAACAGAGTAATTTTTTCTCTTTGTGCTATTTTTAAAAGTAAATCACTTGATTTATACATTGGAGAACCATCAAAAAGTACTATTGATGCCTTTGAAGCTAACGAGCTTACTAACCAATTCCACATCATCCAACCACAAGTGGTAAAATAAAACACGTTATCATTTTCTTTTATATCGCAATGTAATTGGTGTTCTTTCTTATGTTGAAGAAGAACTCCACCAGTTCTATGGCAGATACATTTTGGTTTTCCAGTTGTTCCACTTGAATATAAAATAGTCAACTCGCTTTCGAAATCATACTTTTTAAAATTTATTTTTTCAGATTTATTTTGAATAATCTCACGCCATTTAATTAAATTTATTTTCTTATATTTACTTTTATTAGTGACATATTTTTTTCCAGGATAATTAACAATCACAACATTTTTAATTGATGGAATAGATTTTAAAATTTCAGATAATCTCTCTAATACATTAATTTTTTTTCCATTGTAAAAATACTGGTCTGTAATGAACAAAACTTTTGGATTAATTTGAGAAAATCTTTCAACAACACCTTTAATACCAAAATCAGGACTGCATGATGACCAAATGCTTCCTATGGTACACGCTGATATAAACGCCTCAACTGTCTCGATAGTATTAGGCATATAAGCTGCAACTCTGTCTCCTTTTTTAATTTTAATTTCCTTTAAAAACTTTACAATTTTGCCTGTACTTAAATTTAATTCTCTCCAAGATTTTTCTTCTCTAAAGCCATTTTCGCTTATAAAAGTGATTGCCTTATCATCATTATTTTTTGACAATAAATTCTCACCAAAATTTAACTTACTACCTGGTAGGAATAAATTTTTATAAAATATTTTAGATTTTTTAATTTTTTTTTTACTTTTCAATCCTTTAATTTCTGAAAATTCCCAAAAATAATTCCAAAACTCAGGAGAATTTTTAACAGTCCAATTTAAAAAAGTTTTGTAATTTAAATTAAATTTTTTTTTGATTTTATTTGAAATAAATTTCTCAAAAGCATAAAGATTTGAATTTTTTTTCTCTTTTAAAGATGCTTCCCAAAGTTTATTGGTCATTTTTATTTTATTAAATTACTATTATAGAATTAATCTCAATTATGATATTCTCATTAATATTAATATAAAAATGAGAACTTTTTACCTTCCGATTCGGTCATGTTTTAGTCTATTTTTGTTCTTTAGCACTAACAATATCTGGTAGGTAAAAAAAATTATACACCAAAGATAGAAATGCCTAAAAATAAAATTACAGCTGTTCTTGGTCCAACAAACACAGGTAAAACTCATCTTGCAATTGACACAATGCTATCTTTTGACAGCGGAATGATTGGGTTCCCATTAAGATTATTAGCAAGAGAGGTTTACGACAAAGTAATAAAAAAAATTAGTATAGACAAAGTTGCTTTAATTACTGGTGAAGAAAAAATAATTCCTACAAACGCAAAATATTATTTATGCACAGTCGAATCAATGCCTATTGAAAAACAGTTAGAATTTGTGGGCATAGATGAAATCCAAATGTGTGCAGATCATGAAAGAGGTCACATATTCACAGATAGATTATTAAATTTAAGAGGTGAAAAACTTACGATGCTAATGGGTTCTAGTACTATTAAAAACATCATATCTAAATTAAACGAAGATTTAGAGTTTATTAATAGAGATAGATTGTCAAAACTCACTTATGCCGGACATAAAAAGATATCAAGGATAAATAGAAAAACTGCAATTATAGCTTTTTCAGCGGAGGAAGTTTATGCAATAGCAGAATTAATAAGAAGACAAAAGGGTGGGGCAGCTATAGTTATGGGTTCATTAAGTCCTAAAACGAGAAATGCTCAAGTAGAACTTTACCAATCTGGAGATGTTGATTTTTTAGTAGCCACTGACGCTATTGGAATGGGAATAAATATGGATCTAGATTATGTATATTTTTCAAATCTTAAAAAATTTGATGGAAAAAAATTAAGAAAATTAAATTTATCTGAAATAGGTCAAATAGCGGGAAGAGCTGGAAGATATTTAAATGATGGTGGTTTTGGAATAACTGGTGATTGTAAAGAAATTTCACCTGAAGAAGTCGAATTAATTGAAGGACATAAATTTGAAGAAATAAGAACTTTATTCTGGAGAAATTCTGATCTTAATTTCAATAACCCAAATTCACTGATTAAAAGTCTTGAAGAAAGACCCCAGATGGAATGGTTAAGAAAAGTTCACGAATGTGAGGATGAAAGGGCGCTAAAATATTTTATAAAAGATGAAAAAAATAATCTAGAATTTAACGAAAGAACTCTCAAATTATTATGGGAATGTTGTCAGATACCTGATTTTGTTAAAAAAACCTACGGCAATCATTATGAAGTGATCAGAAATGTTTTTAAATTTTTAAACAGTGAAAAAGGTCTAATTTCAGAAGATTACATGAGATTACAGCTCATGAAACTTGATAAATTAGAGGGAAATGTAGATTCTTTATCAAATAGAATTGCAAATGTAAGAACTTGGTCTTATGTTTCAAATAAAAATAATTGGGTAGAAAATCAAAACTATTGGATAGAAAAAACAAAACATTTAGAAGATAGACTTTCTGACAGACTTCATGAAGAACTTACCAAGACTTTTATCGACAAAAGAGCAAGTATACTTGCAAGAGGTTTAAAACAAGACATGGAATTCAAAACTGAAATATTACAGAACAATGACGTTAAAATAGATGATCAGTTTATTGGTAAAATCAAAGGTTTAAAATTAGAATTAGATTTAAAAAAAGGCTCTCTTGAAACTGATATCAAGTCATTAAAAAAAGCTGCTAGACAATCAATTGGACCTGAGTTTGATAAAAGAATTCAGTCAATTGTAGATACAGGATTAATAGATTTAAAAGAGGATTTTAAAATATATTGGAATGAATTTCCAATTGCTAGACTGTTACCAGGAAATGATTATTTAAGTCCTAATTTTACTTTAGTTGTTGATGACATTATTGAACAAAATCCAAAACAAAAACTAAATGATTTTATTCAAAAATGGTTAAACTCTAAAATAAGCGATGTCTTGAAAAGTTTAATAGATTTAAAAAACATTAAAGAAGATAAGTCTTCGATTAAAGCTTTAGCTTATCAGCTTTATGAAAATAATGGTGTTTTAAAAAGAGAACAAGTTTCTGATTATTTAAAAAATCTTGAACAAATAGATAGAAAAGTACTTAGAGAATTAGGTGTAAAATTTGGAAGATACCATGTATTCCTTTATCAGCTTATAAAACCAGATGCTGTATCTTTAAGAACCTTATTGTGGAAAAATTTTCATCAAAAATTCTATAATTTAAAACCACCAACTTTTGGATTAAATTTTTTAGAAGATAAAGATTCTAAAAATAAAAACTTTATGCTTCTCTGTGGATTTGAAAAATTTGATAATTTTTTTGTTAGAATAGATATTCTTGAAAGACTCTTTGTACAAATTATTAATGCTACTTCAAAAGAAAATAATGAAATAAAAATGATACCTGAAATGTTAAATCTTTTAGGGTGCAGCAAAGAAAACTTTAAAAAATTATTACAAAAAATGGGTTATAAAACTTATGAGAAAGAACAAGACATGTTTTTTAAATATAATCCTGTTAAAAAATTTAAAAAGATACAGAATAAAAAAGTTTCAAATGAAAATCCATTTAAAGTTCTTAAAAATCTCAAGTTAGGTTAATTTTATGTTTTTTAAAAAGACAGATAAAAAAGAAGATAATAATTTTATAGTAAAAGTTTGTGCTTTATTAATCCATGCTGCAAAAATAGATGAAAATTATACTGACAAAGAAGAGGAAATAATTAAAAAAACACTTCAAGAGTTGGGCCTTGAAAGTGAAAAAATTACAAAAACTATCCAAGATGCAAAAATTATTGAGGAAAATTCAAACCAAATTTTAGACTTCACAAGAGAAATTAAAAATTTACCTGAAAAAGATAAAATTAAAATAGTAGAAGCTCTTTGGTCAATTATTTATTCTAATGAAGACGCAGATATGTATGAAACAAATCTTATGAGAAGATTAGCTGGACTTTTATACATTGACAGTAAAACTATGGGGGATATTAAGCATAGAGTTAAAGAGGAAGGTAAAGAGTGACTTATATTGTAAACGATAATTGCATTAAATGTAAACTTACTGATTGTGTAGACGTTTGTCCGGTTGATTGTTTTTATGAAGGGAAAAATATGCTTGTAATTAAACCGGATGAGTGTATAGATTGTGGCGTTTGTGAGCCAGAGTGCCCCGTTGATGCTATAAAAGCAGATACTGAACCTGGAAGCGAAAAATGGTTAGAGATCAATAAAAAGTATTCAGAAATCTGGCCGAACATAAGTGAGAAAAAAGATCCCCCAGCGGATCACGAAAAATATAAAAATGAGCAAAATAAGTACGAAAAGTATTTTAAAGAAAATCTTTAAAGGCAAATCAGATAAAGAAATGACAAAAAAAGTTAAAAAGAAAAAAGTAACTAAAGTTAAAAAAGTTGTAAAACCTAAAACTAAAAAAGTTAAAAAAGTTGTAGTAAAAAAAGCTAAAAAAGTATTAAAAAAAATCCCAAATAAATCACCTAAAATAAAAAAAGTTTCAAAAACTACTGAAACTCCAGACGAACCGAAAGTAGATAATTTAAGAATATCAAAAACTAATGAGGTTAAACCTGAGATAAAAAAAGTTAAAAAACAAGAAACAGAAAAAAGAGAATTTAAAATAAAAGATTATGTTGTTTATCCAAAACATGGTGTTGGTCAAATTACAGAATTTAAAAAAATAAATATCGGTGGTATTGATGTTGAAACATACGTTATCAAGTTTGAAAAAGATAAAGCTAATGGTATGGTACCCGTTAACAAACAGTCTCACCTAAGGCCTTTAGCAACAATTAATCAAGTAAACAAATGTATTTCTATATTAAAAAGTAAGCCAAAAATCAAAAGATCAATGTGGAGTAGAAGAGCACAAGAATATGAGGCAAAAATTTCATCAGGTAAAATTTATGAATTAGCTGAAGTTGTAAGAGATCTAAACAAAGGTGATGATCTTATGGTTGATCAATCTTATAGTGAAAGACAACTTTTTGAAAAAGCTTATGAAAGAATGCAATCAGAATTTCAGATAATTTTAAATTTATCACCAGAAGACACTCAAAAAAAATTAGATAAAGCATTAAAGAGAAATGTTGGTGGACAAACACAAGCTATTAGCGCTACTGCTAAAACTCCAACTGCTGATTTACCTGTCGAAGAGCCTATTTCTGAAACTGACGAGCCTATAGACGAATAAAAAAAACGCCTCTCACACAAAAAGTTATGAGAAGCGTTTTTTGTAAAGAATACTAAGTTATTATTTTCTTCTTTTCTTAGCCTTTTTAGCTTTTTTCTTAGCTTTTTTCTTAGCTTTTTTCTTAGTTTTCTTTGCCGCTTTTTTTCTTTTCTTAGGCATCTTTAGCTCCCTTTTTAGTTTAACGAATCAATTTGATTCGTTGTTAACTTATTTTTATTTTTTTATACAACTTATGTCAAATCATTAATTAAAAGCGAATTTTAAAAAAATTATTTTTTATTTTTTATTTATTATATAAAAATTTTTTTATTAATTTAGTTAATGTTTATGCGGTAAATAAACTATTAATTTAAAGAAATTTAATAAAGTTTTTCTATTTCACTTTTATACTTTTCAATAATTTTATATCTTTTTAACTTTAAAGTTGGTGTCATTAATCCATTTTCAATTGTAAATTGATCTTTAATTACAAAAAACTTTTTAATTTTTTCTATCTTAGATAAGTTTTTATTTATTGTTTCTATTTCTTTTGAAATGTTTTCATCTAACACATTACTTTCATTATTATTTAAAACTAAAATAGCTATTAAATATGGTTTGTTATCTCCATAAACTAATGCTTGCTCTACAGATTCAATCTTAAGTAAATCATTTTCAATTTTCACAGGAGAAATATTGTCACCACCTGGTGTAATTAAAATATCTTTTTTTCTATCAGTGATTTTTAAATATCCATTTTCAAAATGTCCTATATCTCCAGTATATAACCAGCCATCCTTTAAAACTTTTTCTGTCTCTTGCTTTTTATTCCAATAGCCTAACATAACATTTTCGCCTTTAACCAGAATTTCACCATCGTCTGCAATTTTCACTTCATTACCACTAAAAGCAGGACCTACTGTATCTATCCTTATATCTTTTATTGGGTTGCAACTTACAACTGGAGAAGTTTCAGTTAACCCATACCCTTGCAAAGTCGGTAAACCTATCGAATTTAAAAAAACACCCACTTCTTTATCCAGCGCACCTCCTCCAGAAATGAATGCTTTTAGACAACCTCCAAATTGAGCTTTTATTTTTTTTCTAACTATTTTTTCGCAAATTGTGTTTTGCACTTTTTCAAAAAAAGTAAGTTTTTGATTTGTTAGTACTTTTTCTCCAAGATAAAGCATTTTATTTATTAGAGATTTTTTAAAACCAGTAGCTTTATTAAAAGTCGAATTAATTTTTTGATACAGATTCTGATAAAATCTTGGAACAGCTGTCATAATATCGGGACTACATTCTCCCATATTTTTAATTAACTTATCTATACTTTCTGCATAATAAACTTCGGCTCCTATTGCTATTTGGACAAACTGAACGGTGTGTTCATAAGAATGCGATAATGGTAACCAAGTTAGGAACTTAGGTTTGTAAGATATTATCTCTTTTAAAAGTGAAATAGAACCTTCACAATTATTTAAAATCCCCCCATGGCTGAGCATTACTCCCTTGGGTTACCTTGGGTTCCTGATGTATAAATAATACAAGCTACATCTTTTCTTGAAATTTCTAATTTTAAAAAATCGATCTCTTCACAATCGTTCTTTAGAAAAATATCTTTAATACATATAGTATCTGATTGACTGTCAATTTGATCAAAGGTGATAACCTTTTTTATAAATGGCTTTGTAGAAATTATATTTTTAATTTTATTATATTGAACTTGATCTGAGACAACTATTACTGATGGATTACAATCATCAATTAAATATTCATAATCTCTTTCGGTGTAAGTGGTATAGGCTGGCACGGTAATTCCACCTGCTAACATTATCGCTAAATCAGATATCATCCATTCGGGTCTATTTTCTGAAATTAATAAACATCTATCTTTTTTTTGAATTAAAGATTTAAGCTCATCGCTTAATTTTAAAATATTCAAATAAGTATCTCTCCAAGAAAATTTATCGTTTGGATTTTTTAAGGATTTTAGAAAAATTTGATCTGCTTTTTCTTTCGTATACTGATTATAAAATAGTTCTAAAAGATTATTATAATTTTTTATATTCATAAACTTTGGTGGGCGAAGAGAGAATCGAACTCTCACTTCTTGCGAAACACGATTTTGAGTCGTGCGCGTCTACCAGTTCCGCCATTCGCCCATTAAATTAAATTATAATTAAATAGTATAAGAACTAAAATTATATTAAAACCAAAAAATGTTCCAAAGTCTTTATAAAAAGTGTTTAAATTTAGCTGCTCACAAAAGTTCAAATTTGTACTTAGGAATTGTTTCCTTCACTGAAAGTTCGTTTTTTCCTATACCTCCAGATGTAATGATTATTCCTATGGTGATTGCTAAAAAAAAAGAATATTTTAAAATATTTTTAATCGCATCTTTATTTTCAGTTTTAGGTGGAATTTTTGGATATTTACTAGGTTATTTGTTTTATGATTTAGCTATTCATGTAATTGAATTTTATGGTTATGAAAATAAAGTAGAAAATTTAAAGACAAGTTTATCTCAAGGATCAGGTTTTTTTGCCTGGCTTAGTATTCTATTTCTAGCAGGATTTACTCCACTTCCCTATAAAGCATTCACTATTGCTAGCGGTGTTGTTGGTTTTAGTTTACCAGTATTTATTGTTGTAAGTTTAATCTCGAGAAGTCTTAGATTTTTTATTGTTGCTTATTTATCTTATAAATTTGGTGACTTATTTACTGAATTCATGGAGAAACATGGTTCAAAATGGTTCACTATAATTGGAATTTTAATAGTTATAGTATTAGGAATTATATTTTTAATTTTTAAATTTAATGCTTAATAACAAATCATTGTTTCTTAACCTAATTTTATTTGTCAGTTTCGTTGCTTTATTGTCAGCGTTCTTTATTGAATATGTTTTGGGCCATCAACCATGCAATCTTTGTGTCTTAGAGAGAATTCCATATGTAATTGCAATAATAATTATACTCTTGAATTATAAATTTTCTCAGTTTGAAAAAATATTTTTGGTTTTATTGGTAATTGTTTTTTTAACAGCTACTATCTTATCAATTTATCATTTTGGTATTGAACAAGGATTTATCAAGGAATCTTTAGTTTGTGACCTAAAAAATGGCTCTGAGGCAACTTCCAAAGAAGAAATTTTAAAACAATTGCAGGAACAAAAAGTTAGCTGCAAAGATGTAACATTTAAAATTTTTGGATTATCACTTACAACTTACAATATTGTAATTTCTATACTAATTACAATCAATGCATTAAAAATTTATTTTAACTATGCCAAAAGTAAGTAAAAAAAAAATTGAAGAATTTATAAGGGTAGATCATGCTGGTGAGCGTGGAGCAGTTAAAATATATGAAGGACAATTGTTAGCTTTGAATACATTTGTCAAAGATGAAAATTTGAAAAAAATCATAGAAGATATGAAAATTCATGAAAAGGAACATAGTGAGTTCTTTGAAAATGAAATTAAAAAAAGAAACATTGCTCCTACAAAACTTTTACCACTGTGGGATTTGCTGGGTGTTGGTTTAGGATTTGGTTCTACTTTGTTAGGGAAAAAGGCAGCCATGCTATGCACAGCATCTGTGGAGGAAGTAATTGATGAACACTACTTAAATCAAATTAATCAATTGGATGAAGATGAAAAATTTCTCAAAAACAAAATTACAAAATTTAGAGAAGATGAGCTTAATCATAAAGATATTGCTTATGAAAAGGGTGCAACTAAAAAAGGACCTTATAGTATTTTAGATAAAATAATTAAAACTGGTTCTAAAATTGCAATTAATATTTCTGAAAAAATTTAAGTTTCTAATTCAACATCCCAATACAAATAATCCATCCAACTTTTGTGTAAAAAGTTAGGAGGAAAGTTCTTACCATTTTTATGTAAATCTTCTGTTGAAGGTCTGAATGGATATTGATTTAATTTCATTCCTGAATGTTTTAATAATTTTCCACCTTTTTTTACATTACAAGCTGAACAAGCTGTAACAACATTGTCCCAATTTGTTTCTCCACCTTTAGACCTTGGAAGCAAATGATCAAAAGTAAGTTCCTCATTACTTCCACAATATTGACAAGAGAATTTATCTCTTAAAAAAACGTTAAATCTAGTAAAACTTGGTTTCGTTTGAGGAACAATATAGTCTTTTAAAGCTATAACACTTGGTAGCTTCATATTAAATGAAGGGCTTCTGATAGTTCTATCGTAATGACTTACAATTATAACTCTATCAAGAAAAACTGATTTCACAGTGTCTTGCCATGACCATAATGATAGAGGGTAATAGCTTAGAGGTCTGTAATCAGCATTAAGAACTAATGCAGGACATTTTTCTAATGATACATCTTGTTCAATAAAGTTGTTCACGTTAAAACATTAACTTAGTTTAGCATCATAATCAATATGATCAGATGTTAAATTTTTTTTAAAATATAATTTAATGCTGTGCTTGATGCCTCGATAGGAATGTGATGGTCACAATTTTTTATTAATAACGTTTCAACAGGAATATTATTTCGAATTAAAAAATCTTTAGCTTCAAGTAAATGTGTTGATGGAACAATTTGGTCGACATCACCATGTATTAGTAATGTATCTGTGCTATTTTTGATTCTATCTTTCAAATTAATTTGATCTATTATTTTTCCTGAAAATCCTACGACACATAAAAATTTTTCATTTGAGGTAAGACTAACATTCAAAGACATCATGCAGCCCTGGCTAAAGCCTGATAAACAAATTTGTTGATTTGATAAGTTGTATTCAGTTTTAACTTCCTCAATAAATTTTTTAATAACATTTTCAGCTTTAATTGACTCTTCAAGAATATAAGATGGATCTTCTTTGCTTAAATCAAACCATTGATATCCTGATGGATTAATTGCACACTTTTCATGTCCATTAGGACAAATAAAAATAGTGTTTGGCAGATGTCTTTTCCAATTTAAAGTTAACATACTTATGTCTTTTCCATCTCCACCATACCCATGAAGTAAAATTATCGCATTCTTAATTTCTGTACCTTCTTCTGGCTTGATGATGATTGAATTAAGGCAAAATGTCATAGATGATTTATTATGTTTTTTATTTTTAAAAACACATTACAATAATAATATGTTTTCTGGAATATTGGTTAAAATTTTATCTATCGCTCTTTTAATAGCTGTTGGAATAGTTTTGGTTTTGGGTATTGGAACCTTATTTAAAGGTGGAGAAACAAGTAAAAAATATTCAAATAAACTAATGCAGCTTAGAGTTCTACTGCAATTTGTGGCTATACTTGTTTTGGTAGCTTTCGCATATTTTTTTAAAAACTAATTATATTTCTCAATCCACTTTAAAAAATCTTTGTCATTAAAGTCTATGTCACCAAGAACCCTTGCAAATTCCTCACCTTCTTTATTTATAAATATTGATGTTGGAACTCCTCTTAGAGAAAAAGTTTTAGCTAAGGTTACTTCTGGATCAAAAAAAGGTTCCAAATTTTTTAAGTTTAATTTTACAAAAAATTCTTCAACTTTATTTAGTTTTTCTTTCCCAATATTAATAGGAAAAACCTTTAAATTATTAAGTGATGAATTTGCTTGCATATTGTCTAATGAAGGCATCTCTTCTTTGCACGGAGGACACCAAGTAGCCCAAAAATTTAAAACTAACAATTTTCCTTTGAAATCATTAATTTTAATTTTTTCATTTTTTTTATTTAAAAAAAATACGTTTTCATATGTTTTTGGAACTTTATGAATAACAATATTTTTAATGTTCGGTAAATCACTAGCTTCTGCAGTTGTAATTAAAAAAATAAATAATGCTAAAATTCTCATATTAATTAGGTATAACTAAATATCATGGCAAAAAATAAAAACAACCAAGCAATATGGAACACGCGAATACAAAAGGAAGCGTCAAACTTATTTCAAAAAGTTGGTAATTCTATTGACGTAGACAAGAGACTTTACAAAGAAGATATACAAGGATCCATTGCACACGTTGAAATGCTTTTTAGACAAAAGATAATTTCCTTTAAAATAAAAAATAAAATTATTTATGGTCTAAATAAAATTTATAAAGAAATAACTCACAAAAAATTTGAATTTAATAAAAAATATGAAGACATTCATATGAATATAGAGAAAAGATTATTTCAAATAATTGGTGATGAAGCTGGATACATTCATACAGCTAGATCGAGAAATGATCAGGTAATAACTGATTTTAAAATTTGGATTAAAACTGCAACTAAAGGTATTAATAACAATATAGATAAAGTAATCAAAAGTACAATTAAACTGGCTGAAAAAAATGTTGAGACTATTATGCCAGGATTCACTCATCTTAAAAATGCTCAAGCTATATCATTTGGCCATTATTTAATGGCTTATGTGGAAATGTTTAATAGAGATAAAAAAAGATTTTTAAACAATTTAGATAATTTAGATGAAAGCCCGTTGGGTGTAGCGGCTCTATCAGGCACTTCATTTAACATAGATAGAAATTTTACATCTAAAAAACTTGGGTTTAAAAGACCAACCAATAATTCAATAGATACAGTTTCAGATAGAGACTTTGTGCTAGATTTTCTTTATGCTGTTTCTGTATGTTCAATGCATATTTCTAGAATTGCAGAGGAATTAATTATATGGAATTCAGATGGATTTAACTTGATCAACTTATCAGATAAAGTTGTTACAGGCTCTTCAATTATGCCTCAAAAAAAGAACCCTGATCTTCTGGAATATCTAAGAGGAAAAACTGGTGCTTCTTATGGAAATTTTTTTTCTATGCTAACTATACTAAAGGGTTTGCCACTATCCTATTTTAAAGATTTACAGGATGATAAGGAATTAGTTTTTAATTCTAATGACACTCTCATAAATTGCTTAAAAATATTTGATGAAGTTTTAAAAAATTGCAGTGCGAATAAAAAGAAAATGCTTGAACTTGCTAATACAGGTCATATTGCGGCAACAGATTTAGCTGATTATTTAGTTAAAGAGCACAACTTGTCATTTAGAAAGGCATATCAAAAAACAGCTGCTATTGTGAACATGGCAGAAAAAAGAAAGAAAAATTTAAACGAGTTGACTTTACATGAATTAAAAAAAATTGAACCAAAACTCACAGAGGAAGTTTTAAATATTTTTGAATTAAAAAATTCTATTAATTCAAAAAAATCTTTTGGAGGAACATCTTTTGATAATATAAGAAAAATGATAATAAAATATAAGAAAACAAAATGATTAAAAAAATATCACTTTTAATTTTAATTTCATTTATGCTGGTATCTTGTGGTAAGAAAAATTGTCCAACTTATACAGGTTCAGAAGAGGATAAATGTGATCCTCTATTTAAAACAAAATGAAATATATAAATAAAAAACTTTCAATTGATAAACATTATTTCCAAGATATTGCTCAAAAGTACAATACTCCAACTTATTGTTACTCATATTCAATGTTAAGAGAAAATATATTAAATTTCAAAAAAAATTTTAAATCAATATCACCATTGATATGTTTTGCAGTTAAATCAAATACAAATGTAAATTTAATACACGAAATAGCAAAATTTGGTTTAGGAGCTGATGTTGTTTCTGTTGGTGAAATGATGATGGCTCTTAAAGCAGGTGTTAATCCAAAAAAAATTGTTTTTTCGGGAGTAGGTAAAACTACAGATGAAATAAAATATGCAATAGACAAAAAAATTTTATTAATAAATGCAGAATCTAAAAGTGAAATAGAAGAAATAAATAGAGTTGCTAAAATTAAAAATAAAATTGTAAAAATTGGTCTAAGATTAAATCCTAATACTGATGCCAAAACATTAAGCCAAATTTCAACTGGTAAGAAAGAAAATAAATTTGGTGTAAATGAAAAAACATTTTATGAAATTATTGATTATTGTAAAAATTCAAAAAATATTGATCTTAATTGTTTAAGTGTTCATATTGGAAGCCAAATTTTAGATCATAAACCATATGAAAAAATGCTTAAGGTGGTTGATAATATTCTGAAAAAAACATCCCATGAATTTGAATATATCGATTTAGGCGGTGGTATGGGAATTAAATACACAGACGATAGTAAAAAACTTAATTATAAAAGATATAATTTAGCCATTAAGAAATTTTTAAAAAATAAAAAATGTAAAATAATATTTGAACCTGGGCGGTCTATAATAGGAAATGCTGGAACATTAATTACAAAAGTTATTTATATAAAAGACAGTGAAAGTAAAAAATTCATTATATTAGATGCGGCAATGAATGATTTAATGAGACCAGCATTATATGGTGCAATTCACAAAACTTTACCTGTTATTAAATCTGGAAAAGTTTCCAAAAAAACTTATGAATTTGTAGGACCTATATGTGAAAGTACAGACAAGTTTGTAACTATTAAAAATTTTCAGGAACTTGAAGAAAAGGACTATGTTGCAATATGTGATGTTGGTGCTTACGGAATGTCACTAAGTTCAAATTATAACTTAAGAACAAAACCATTAGAAATATTAATTAAAAACAACAAAATAAAAATAATTAGAAAAAGACAAAAGCATAAAGATTTAATTTAGCTTTTGAGACAATGACAAGAAACATTTTATTTTCAATAATTTTTTTTACTGGAATTATTTTTATTTCTATAATTTTTTTACCTTCTTTTTTTCTACCAAGAAAAATTGTTTTAATTGGTGGTAAATTAATGGGCTATTGGACTGGTATTTGCTTAAGGTTTATCCTTTCAGTAAAAATCCTTATCAAAGGTGAAGAAAATATAATCAAAGAGGATAAATTTTTTATTGCTGCATCTCATCAATCAATGTTTGAAACTTTTTATTTGCAAACTATTTTTAATTCACCAGTTTTTATTTTAAAGAAAGAGCTTCTTCAAATTCCAATATTTGGTTGGTATTTAAAAAAAATAGGATCAATTTCAATAAACAGAAATAAAACAACTAAAGACAATTTGGGTTTTTTTAATGATATTTCGATAACAATATCACAATCAAATCGTCCACTAATTATTTTTCCTCAAGGTACCAGGGTATTACCTGATGATAGAACTCCATTTAAAAAGGGAGCCTCAAGGATATATGAAGAATTAAAAATAAATTGTTTACCAGTAGCCATAAACTCTGGTTACGTATGGCCAAAAAAAGGTAGAAAAAATAGTAATAGAACTATTACTATATCAATATTAAAACCTATTTCAGCTGGCCTAGAAAAAAATGAATTTTTAAAAACTCTAGAAAAAAATATCTATCAAGAATTAGATTTAATAAATTAACCCTTCATTGGCATCACAACATAAATACTATCAAAATCGCCTGGATCTTTTATTAAAGCTGGTGAACCCGTATCATTAAAGAAGATTTCAACTCTATCACCATCTAATTGTGAAGCTACATCAATCAAATATCTGGAGTTAAAACTTATTTCTAAGTCATGATCAAATTTAACATTTAAAGTTTCTTTTCCGTCTCCACTATTAGTATTATTTACCGAAAGATTTAGAGTATCATTTGATAAATTAAATTTTACACCATCTTTTTTATCCAGAGATACAGAAGCCACTCTATCAACTGAGTTTAAGAAAAGTTTTAAATCAATTTCTAATTTTTTTTGATTATTTTTAGGTATTACTTGAATATAATTCGGAAATTTTCCATCGATAAGTTTTGAAATTAAAATACTATTATTCAGTTCAAACTTAATTTTTGACTTTAGATTTGATACTTTTACATTACCATCATAACTATCTAACAGTGAACAAAGTTGAAAAATTGTTTTTTTAGGAAGTATAATAGGGTCAAATTCAATTTTTTCATCTAGCCTGATTTTTGAAATCGACATTCTATGACTGTCAGTAGCAACAGCTGTTAAATAATTTTTATCTTCAACTTCGGTTTGGTGAAAATAAATACCACTTAAATAATGTCGAGTTTCATCATTTGAAACAGAAAACTTACATTTATTTAGAAGCTTCAATAATTGTTTTGATTTTATAATAAATTCATTTTCATTAAAATTTTCATCAGTCAATGGGAACTCAGTAGCACTAATACAATTCAAATTAAAAATGGATTTTTCCGATTCTACTTGTAATTTACTTACATCGGTAAGAGTAAGGTTAATTTTTTTTCCTGATGTTAATTTTCTGATTATGTCATACATAATTGACGAGGTTGTTGTTGTTTTTCCTTCTTCTAGAATTTCAACATTATTTAGCTGGTGTATAAAAATTAAATCAAGATCTGTAGCAGTAATTGTTAATTTAGAATTACTAGCATCTAATAAAATATTAGATAAAATTGGTAACGTGCTTCTCTTTTCAATTACACCCTGACAATAATTTAGTGCTTGCTGAAGGTCTTGTTGGTTAACGTTAAATTTCATTTTCTTTGTTATTGTATAATATCTGATTTTTAAGTTTATTGATATTATCTACCATTTCTGGATCTTTTTCTTTGATTTTCTCAATTGTTTTAACAGAGTGGATAATTGTTGTGTGATCTCTATTCGAGAATTCTCTACCTATTTCTGGTAATGATTTTGAAGTTAAAATTTTAGTTAAGTAAATTGCTGTCTGTCGAGGTCTCACAAGATATCTTGATCTTCTTGAGGAAAGCATTTCATTTTTGCTTATCTTAAAAAACTTACACACAATAGTCTGTATTAAGTCAATTGTTACTTTATTTTCCGAGATATTTAAAAGATCTTTTAATACCACTTTAGTTTCAGGTAAATTTGGAACTTTGTTATAAATTCTTGAAAAGGATACTATTCGATTAACTGCTCCAACTAATTCTCTAACACTTCCTGAGATCTCATTACTGATAAAATCTTGTATATCTTTTGATACTTGAAGCTGATCTGAATATAAATTGTTTAATTCTTCTGTTTTTTTTTGAACTATTTTTTTTCGTAATTCTAAATCAGGTTTTTGAATGTCAACAACCAATCCACCTGAAAATCTGGATTTAATTCTCTCTTGAATACGCATTAATTTATTAGGTGCTCTATCAGCAGATACTATAATTTGTGATCCTTTATCTAACAAAGCATTGAATGTATGAAAAAATTCTTCCTGCATTGCTTCTTTGCCGCTAATAAACTGGATGTCATCTATTAATAAAATATCAGTATTTCTAAAATATTCTTTAAACTTAACCATATCATTTGATTTAATTGATTTTACAAACTGATACATGAAACGTTCAGCTGAAATGAACATCACTTTATTTTTTTTCTTCATCTCAAAACCAATAGAATTTAATAAGTGAGTTTTCCCCATTCCTACACCACCATAAATATAGAGTGGATTATAATGAGAGATAGTTTCTGTAACCTTTAAAGAAGCCTCATATGCAAGTTTATTGCTTGATCCAGTTATAAAGTTATCAAATCGTTTGTTTGGATCTATTCGGTTATATTGAAGGTACGAGTCTTTTATAAATGAAACATTTTCATTTTGGGTATTTTCAATATTTGCCGTGTCTTTTAAATCCTTATCAACTTTTTGATCAATAATTTTAAATTCAATTCTAATTATATCTTTTTTATACAATTTAATTATTTTCAGAATTTGGTCTAAATACCTCGAAGTAATCCAGTCTCTGATAAATCTAGTTGGAACAGATAAAAGTAAATAATTATTATGCTCCTCAAGAAATGATATTTTTTTTAACCAACTTTCATAAATTTCCAAACCTAATTTATTCTTCATTTCAGATTGAATTTGTTGCCAATCGATCTCTTCTGAAGCAAAATTATTAATATTTTTATTTGTAAAAGATTTATTCATAACTTAAGGGAAGATCTCAGTTAGAACGATTTAAAAAATTTTGCAACAAGTATTAAATTTAAAATTAAAAAAAAATTAAATCTGCAATTGTAGAATTTATTGTCACAATCATTTTTTTTTATGGACATAAATTTTTAAATTAGTTTTAAATTTTCTTAAAAATAAAATTTTTGATTGAATCAAATACAGATTGAATCAAACATTGATTGTATTGTGTGAGATCAAAGATTTACTAAATCTAAATATAGTAATTTGAAAATATTTAGATCTTATATAATGTATGTGTGAAATTTATCTTCGAAACAACTTAAGGTTTTTAAATTGCTGCAATCTTTTTAGTTATTCTTGAAACGTTTCTTGATGCATTATGTTTTTTAATTACACCAGTCTTTGCAATTTTCATCAACTCAGAGTTTAATTTAGGTAAGAATTTTAACGCTTCATCTTTCTTTTTAGTATCAATTAAAGCGTTCATTTTCTTTAATGCATTTCTAAATCTACTTTTTCTAGCTTTATTAACTGCTGTTTGCTTAGAAATACGTCTTATACGTTTAATAGCTGATTTTGTATTTGCCATGCGGAGGGGTATAGCTTGAGAACTGAAAACGGTCAACTAAATATTTGGCTAATTTTGGCAGGAATTACAAAAAAAAGTAGATCTATTTGATACAATTTTTTTCTGTATAGTATCGGTACATCCTATAGTTTTACATCTTAATCCTTCTTGCTGATATACTTTAAATTCTTTTTGATAGTTTCCAGAAGATCCCAACGTATCCTTAAAATCTCTAATACTTGAACCACCTTTTTTAATTGCTCTTAATAAAATTTTTTTTGAATAGTAAATAATTTTTTTACATTCTTCTCTAGTTAATAAACTTGCTTTTTTAAATGGATAAATCTTACTTAGAAATAAAATTTCACTTGCATAAATATTCCCAATTCCAGAAACAAATTTTTGATCTAATAAAAATGTTTTAATATTTTTATTCTTTCCTTTGAAGTAGTTAAAAACATAATTCAAATTAAAATTTAAATTGAATGGTTCTGGTCCCAAATTTTTAAATCTATTTTCTAATTTTTCACTATTTTCTACTAACTCAAAAAAACCAAATCTTCTTGGGTCATTATAAATTACTTTCAAAGAATTAAATATTAATTCAATATGATTATGTTTTTTTGGTAATATAGGAGAATGATAAAAACTAGCATTAGTAAATTTTAATTTTTTTTTACTATCAATGATGTGTATGGTTCCAGACATACCCAAATGTATCAAACAAAACTCTCCACTTTTAAAATTTAATATTAAATACTTGGAAAATCTATCTACTTTAATAATTTTTTTATTCATTAAAAAAGAACTAAAATTTTTTGGAAGTGGAAACCTAAGATTTTTATTTCTAATAATTACTTTTTTAATACTTTTTTGTTTAATTTTTTTGTCTAAAGATTGTCTAACAATTTCTACTTCTGGTAATTCTGGCATTTCTCACTATATTCAATATATATTTTTTTATGCAACAATATCTTCAAAATAAAAAAGGCCTTGTGGAAGGTGTTTTCGATCAAGTTTATAGTAAATACGACTTAATGAATGATTTCATGTCACTGGGTATTCATAGATTTTGGAAAAAAAGTCTAATCAATATGATGAAACCATCTCCAAATAGAAAGTTAATAGATGTTGCTTGTGGAACTGGAGATATTGGTAAATTATTTTTGAATAGTACAAAGCAAATTTCAGAAGTCACTTGTATAGATCCAAATAAAGGTATGATTAATCAAGGCAAACAAAAATTATCTAATTATAAAAATATAAAATGGATCAATGCAGCTGCTGAGAAGCTTCCACTTCAAGACAACGAATTTGATTATTACACAATAAGTTTTGGTCTTAGAAATACAAAGAATTTAGATAAAGCTCTATCTGAAGCTTATAGGGTATTAAAACCAGGCGGAAGATTTCTATGTTTAGAATTTTCAAAAATTCAAAACTCTAACCTAGATTTTGTTTATAAAAACTATTCAAAAATAATTCCTCATATTGGTCAATTTATTGTTGGCGATAAAAAACCATATGAATATTTAGTAAAAAGTATTGAAGAATTTATTAATCAAGAAGAATTAATTGACTTAATGAAAAAGCATAATTTTACGAAATGTAATTATAGGAACTTTTCAGGTGGTATAGTTTCTATCCATAGTGGTTGGAAAATATAATGCTAAGAAAATTAATTACTTTATTTAAATTAGGAAGAAAGATTGCAAAATCTGATATTTTAGATATTGCCTTTAAATTTAAAAGACCGCCAGTCGGGATCACAATTTTATTTCAGCTATTAGCAATATCTTTTGAAAAAAAAGAATTGGGTCATCATGCGCTAGATGATGGTGAAAGACTTTCGAAATCATTAGAGTCGATGGGTACAACTTTTATAAAATTAGGTCAATTTTTAGCTACTAGACCTGATATTATAGGAGAAGAACTTTCTACAAAGCTGGAAAAATTACAAGATCGTGTACCACCATTCTCTATTGATCGGGCAAAAGAAATAATTAAAAATGATTTAGGCAATGATGCTTACAATTCTATTATTGATTTAAGTGAGCCAGTTGCTGCTGCATCAATAGCACAAGTTCATAAAGCTAAAATAAATGACAATGGTACAATTAAAGATGTAGCAATAAAAATTATAAGACCAGACATAAAAAAAATATTTAATGAAGAAATTGATGCGATGATGCTATTTGCATTTATCATTGAGTCATTTTTAAAAAAAACTAAAAGATTAAAACTTGTGGAAGTTGTTTTTTTGTTGAAAGAAATAACTAACCTAGAAATGGATTTAAGGTTTGAGGCAGCAGCCGCAAATGAATATGCAGAAAATACAAAAAATGATGCTGGATTCAAAGTTCCTGAAATATATTGGAACTTTACTAGTGAGAATGTAATGACATTAGATTGGATAGATGGAGTATCTATTCGTGAAACAGAAGAGCTGAAAAAAAGAAATTTAAATACTAATAAAATTGCTGAAGATATTATCCAACATTTTTTAAGACATGCAGTAAGGGATGGTTTTTTTCATGCTGATATGCACCAAGGAAATATATTTATTGATGAGAATGGTCAAATAGCTCCAATAGATTTTGGCATAATGGGTAGATTAGACAAAATGAGTAAACGTTTTTTAGCTGAAATTTTATTTGGATTTATACAAAGAGATTATAAAAAAGTTGCTGAGGTTCACTTGGTAGCAGGATTAGTCCCTAAAAATGTGCCAATAGATGATCTTGCACAAGCATTAAGGTCAATAGGAGAGCCAATATTTGGTCAAGAGGTTAAAGATATTTCAGGTGGAAAATTATTAAAACAGCTTTTTGATGTTACAGAAAAATTCAATATGCAAACTCAACCTCAATTGTTGATGTTACAAAAAACAATGGTTGTAGTTGAGGGTGTTGCAAGAAAATTAAATCCTAACACTAATATTTGGACAACCTCTAAACCAGTTCTTGAAAATTGGCTAAGGGAAACAAAAGATCCTATAAATAATTTTAACGAAACACTTAAAAATAGTACAGAAGTAATTAAAAGATTACCTGAGTTACCTGAAATCATGGACAAAGCAAATCAAGCTCTAACATTTTTAGCTAGCGGACAAATTCCTCAAAACTCCAATTCTTATACAGCTTTAAACGATAAAAAATCTGAAATGATAGCATTTAGAAACCAATCTATTATTGGTTTATTACTTCTTGTAATTTTTGGTCTTATAGTATTTTAATTCTGCAAATGAAAAATCTTAATAACAAAAAAATTCTTTTTATTATTTGTGGTGGTATTTCAGCTTATAAAAGTCTTGAAACGATTAGATTATTAAAAAAAAATGGTGCAGAAATAAAAACTATACTTACTTCTAGTGCTAAAGAATTTGTAACTCCATTATCGGTAGCATCATTATCTCAAGGTAAAGTTTATAGTGATTTGTTTAACTTAGAAAACGAAACTGAAATGGATCACATTTCACTTTCTAGATGGGCAGACGTAGTTATCGTTGCACCAACTACAGCAAATACAATTTCAAAATTAGCACAAGGTACTACGGATGATTTGGCTTCTACCGTAATACTTGCTTCAAATAAACAAATTTATTTAGCACCAGCTATGAATGTTAGAATGTGGGAACATAAATCTACAAAAACTAATTTAAAAAAATTAAAAGATTTTGGTTATAAGTTTATTGGTCCAGAAATAGGAGATATGGCATGCGGGGAATACGGAGAAGGTAAGATGTCAGAGCCATTAAAAATTGCGGATGAGTTAAATCAATTTTTTTTAAACCAAAGTCAAAATAAAAAATTTAAAGCTTTAGTTACTGCGGGTCCAACAAATGAGTATATCGACCCTGTGCGTTTTATAACAAATAAATCAAGTGGCAAACAAGGATATGAACTAGCTAAATGTCTATCGAAAAAAGGTTTTGATACAACACTGATTTCAGGACCAACTAATCTAGAAGTAGAAAAAGATATTAAACTCATTGAAGTTGAAACAGCAGATGAAATGTTTGCTGCTACACAAGAGAATTTACCTGTAGATGTAGCAATTTTTTCAGCAGCAGTATCAGACTTTAAAGTAAAAAATAAATCTCAAACAAAAATAAAAAAAGAAGAAGCATTAAATTTAAATTTAGAAAAAAATATTGATATTTTAAATTACATATCAAATCATAATTCTATGAGGCCTGAAATTGTGATTGGTTTTGCAGCAGAAACAAACGAAGTTTTAAAAAATGCAGAAGAAAAATTAAATAAAAAGAATTGTGATTGGATAATTGCTAATGATGTTTCTAAAAAAAATATTGGATTTAACTCAGATTATAATGAAGTTGTAATCCACTACAAAAATAAATCTTTAAAAAGTGAAGTCCTACCATACAAAAGAAAATCTGAAATTTCTGAAGAAATAGTTGATAGAATAATTGATCAATTAAATTAATGGCAAAAATCCTTGTTAAAAAATTAGATCCTTCAATAGAGCTACCTGCCTACAAAACAGAAGGGGCTTCGGGAATGGATCTTATGGCATTTATAAAAGAACCTATTATACTTAAATCCCAAAATTCTTGTTTAGTTCCAACTGGAATTGCCGTTGCTTTTTCAAATGAATTTGAAATTCAAATACGACCTAGATCAGGTTTAGCAGCAAAAAATAATATTAGTGTTTTAAATACGCCAGGAACAATAGATAGTGATTACAGGGGTGAGATAAAAGTAATACTTTACAATCACGGAGAAGAAGATTTTTTAATAAACAATAAAGACAGAATAGCTCAAATGGTTCTCGTACCAGTGATAAAAATGAATTTTGAAGAAACAGATGAGCTTCCAGAAACTATTAGAGGCGAAGGCGGATTTGGCTCAACAGGAAAATGAGCAAAAAATTAATCAAAAAACAAATCGAACGTTTTTCAAGACAGATCATATTAAAAAATATTGGTATTTTAGGTCAAAATAAAATTACAAATGCAAAAGTATTAATAATAGGCATGGGTGGTCTTGGGTGCCCAGTAGCAGAATTCTTGACTAGGTCAGGGGTTGGCTCATTAGGAATTGTGGATTATGATCGAATAAGCCTTTCAAATATTCATAGGCAGAGTTTATTCAATGAGAAAGATTTAAATCAACTAAAAGTCAAAATAGCAAAAAAAAAATTAAACAACATTAATTCTTTAACAAAAATAAAAATTTTTAATTACAAATTAAATAAGTCTAATTTTCAAAAAATTATTAAAGATTACGATTATATTGTTGATGGAACTGATAATTTTGAAAGTAAATTTCTAATTAATGATTTAAGTTTAAAGTATAAAAAGTTTTTGGTAACTGGTGCTATAAGTAAATTTGATGGTCATATCTTTACATTTAATTTCAAAAATAAAAAAGAACCATGCCTTCGATGTTTTTATCAAGAGGAAAAAATATCAGATGAAATACTCAATTGTGAATATGAAGGGATCCTGGGAACTGTAGCAGGAATAGTTGGCACAATGCAAGCAAATGAAATTTTAAAAAATGTTTTAAATATAGGCCAAAGTTTAAATAATTATATTTTAATTATTGATTTATTAAATTTAAATTTTAGAAAAGCAAAAATTAAAAAAAGAAAAAACTGTTTATGCAATTAATTATAAGAATAATTTTAATTTTTATTTTATCAATATCAATAAGTTCAGCTGATGAAATATTTGTTTCTTTAAAAAAGAATAAAGTAAACGTTAGGTACGGTCCAAGTTTTGATTCAGATGTAAAATATGTTTACAAAAAAATTAACCTTCCTTTAAAACAAATAGATAAAAAAGAAAACTTTAGAAGAATTATAGACTTTAAAAATAATGGCGGGTGGATACATATATCTCAATTAAAAAAAAATAATTCTGTAATAGCAATCAAGGATAAAATTTTATTTAAAAACCCTACATCTTTTGCAAAACCAATTGCTCTTATTAAGGAAGGTAGGTTGTTAATATTAGAAAAGTGTGAGCAAGAATGGTGCCAAATAACATCTGGAGAATATAAAGGTTGGGTTAAAACAGATAATATCTGGGGATTTAATTAACTAAAATCAGCAGAAAGAGACTTTTTGTTCTCTGCAGACAGCTTGGTAGTATGGGAATATTCTTTATGATCTATTCCTATTTCAACTTCAATTTCTTCAGACTTAAATTTAGCTATTTGGTCATCTGAAAAATTAAAATGAATAAATTGAACTGAAGAAGCTTTTCCATCAGCTGATGTTCTATCAACATCTTCCTCTGGTATAGCTTTTATTTTTTCTCCATTAATTTTCATAAACACTGTTTCTTCTATTCCACCCACTTTTCCTAGGAAAGCTGCACGTGATATAGGATTATCTATTTCAAACATCAAAGTAGCTGTTAATTCCTTACCATTTGGTATTAGAGGATTATATGCTGACAACTCATCCTTAAGTTGTTCATCTCCACCTTTTTCAATATATAACATTTCTTGAACTTGAGCTAACATTGTCTCGTAACTTTCAAAATAAAAGGTTGCATAAGGTCCTAATGCAATTCTTCTATCTTTTTTAAATTCAACAATATTTTTTCTTAATTCTCCTCTGTTTTTTGTGTAGACATCCAATGGCATTATGTCTTCTTTTTGTATCTCTCTTTTTTCTCTTGGCATAATCATAATTTATAACTTTTAGCCATCAATTCGATAGGATGTAGTGCCTCATCATTGGAAATGTTAGTATCCACTTCAAGCTGCTTTAAGTGCTTACCTGCTAAAGGACAATCAGAAGCCATGTACTTGTTATTTTTTGTTTTAATTTGTCTTGCAGTTGGTCTTCCTACTTTATTGGCCAGATCATGTGTTTCTTTCATCACACCAAAAGTTCCACCATGCCCAGCACATTTCTCCACAACATCAATTTTAACATTCGGGATAAGTTTAAGCATATCTCTCGCTTTGATACCCATGTTTTGCGCTCTTGCGTGACACGCATGGTGCACTGTCACTCCACCATCTATTTCTTGTAAACCATCTGCTAATCCCTCATTGTTTGCAATATCAACAACATACTCATCAATATCCATAACATTTGCAGATAATTTTTTTATTTTATCATCATTAGGTAAAAGCAATGGCCATTCAAATTTTAACATTAAACCACAACTAGCGGTTAATGTAACAACTTTGTAACCTTTGTTAATCCATTCAACTAAATCTTTAGAAACTTTTTTAGCCTGTTCCACAACTTTAGGAAGATCAGCTTGCTCTAAGAATGGCATTCCACAACATCCAGGATAGGCTTCTTGAACTTCTACACCATTTTTCTTTAGAACTTTTAAAGCTGCAACACCCGTATTTTTTTTATTAAAATTAACAAAACAGGTAGAATAAATTACAACTTTTCTATCATTAGTTTTTGTCTCGTAGTTTATTTTGTCATTATTTTTCTTAAAAAAGTTAGAAAAAGTTTCTGAATTGTATTTTGGAAGTTGAACCCTTTTATCGATACCCGCAACTACCTCTAATATTTTTCTGAACAAATTATTTTTTATATCTGATGCCCAATTAATTATTTTAGAAAATAAAACCCCAATTTTTGCGTTTCTATCTATTTGGGCTAATTGCATTGGAACACTTGGTAATTTACCTAATTTTTTCTGTGCAGTTCTGTACCTCAACATTAAATGAGGGAAATCAAGATCAAAATCATGAGGAGGTACATAAGGACATTTAGTCATAAAACACATGTCGCAAAGAGTACAGGCATCAACAACTGGAGCAAATTGCTCACTTTTTAAACTTTCTACATCTTCATTTTCAGACTCATCAATCATATCGAACAATTTAGGAAAGGAATCACAAAGATTAAAACATCTTCGACATCCATGACAAATATCAAACACTCTTCGCATTTCTGCATCTAATTTATCAGGATTTAAAAAATCCGGATGCTCAAAATCAATAGGGTGACGTATTGGGGCGTCTAGACTTCCTTCTTTGCTCATACGATTATATTAGAAATTATAATTAATGATAAAGAAACTAATACCACTGGTTCATTAAACCAATCTTTTATTAATTGTAAAAGTTGCTCTTTCATTTTTTTTGATTTTAGAAATTTTGTTAAATTTAGTGGGCGGTAAACGCCCACTAATTAATATTATTTAGGCAATAGACTCTAAAGTTTTTTGAAATTTACCAGCATGAGATTTTTCAGCTTTTGCTAAAGTCTCAAACCAATCTGCAATTTCCTCAAAACCTTCTTCTCTTGCAGTTTTAGCCATACCTGGGTACATGTCAGTATATTCATGTGTTTCTCCCTCAATTGCTGAAGCTAAATTTGCTTTAGTTTCACCAATTGGTTTCCCAGTAGCTGGATCTCCAACTTGTTCAAGGTATTCTAAATGACCATGTGCGTGACCAGTTTCACCTTCTGCTGTTGATCTAAATACTGTAGCTACATCATTATAACCTTCGATGTCAGCTTTTTGTGCAAAATAAAGATATCTTCTATTTGCTTGACTCTCACCAGCGAATGCTGCTTTTAAGTTCTCTTCTGTTTTACTTCCTTTTAAAGACATTTTTTTCTCCTTAATTTAACTTTATAGACCATATAGTGTCTAAAACTTTAATGTCAATAGTTTAGAATTATTATAATCTAGATTTTATATAATTGATTTAATTGAATTATTTTTGATTTTGATTATCACTCGCAACTTTAACCAAAACTTCAACTGAATTTATTTTTTTTCCTGTAATATTTTTTTTAATATTTACTGGGTCTATATCGTTTTCATCACAATCTATTAGCTGATGAGTATCTTCATCATAAAAATGATGATGAACAGATGTGTTTGTATCAAAATAACTTTTATCGCTGTTGATCGAAATTTCTTTTAAATAACCTTTTTTCTGAAAGGCATGAACAGTGTTGTAAACTGTTGCTAAAGAAATTTTTTCATTCATCTCCTCAGAAATCATTTTTACGAGATCATTGATTGTAAAATGAAAAGTTTTTTCTCTATTAAATAGAACTTCACACATTTTAACCCTTTGTTTAGTGGGTCTAAGTCCTAAATCTCTTAATTTTTCAACAAAATTACAGTTTTTTACCATTGTATTTTATAATTATTCTAATGTATGAATAAAAATATACAGTTTTATTATATTATATTGGCATTAAATCAAGTAATAAGGTTTCTCAAAAAATATGAAAAAAAATTCCTACTCATATGACGATCTAATAAGTTGCGGAAATGGTGATCTTTTTGGACCAGGTAATGCAAAATTACCACTTCCTCCAATGTTGATGTTTGATAGAATAACTGAAATCAACGAGAATAATGGAGCTTTCAATAAAGGCTCTTTAAAGGCTGAATTAGATATAAAAAACGATCTATGGTTTTTTGACTGTCATTTTAAAGAGGATCCAGTCATGCCTGGGTGTCTAGGTTTAGATGCTATGTGGCAACTAGTTGGATTTTTTCTGGGCTGGCTAGGAAATCCTGGCAAAGGTAGAGCTCTAGGAGTTGGTACTGTAAAATTTACTGGTGAAGTTTTACAAAATGTTAAAAATGTAAGGTACGAAATAGATATGAAAAAAATTATGTCGCCAGGTGGAACAACTGTTGGTCTTGCCAATGGCATTGTACTTGCTGATGATAAAAAAATATATTCAGCAGAAAGTTTAAAAGTGGGGTTATTTAAATAATGAGAAGAGTAGTAATTACAGGATTAGGAATTGTCTCTTGTTTGGGAAACAACCAAAAGGAAGTTCATCAATCATTAATTAATTCAAAATCAGGAATTTCTTATGCTGAGGAATATAAAGAACATAATCTTAAAAGTCATGTTCATGGTAAACCAAATATAAAATTAGAAGATCATATCGATCGAAAAACAATTAGATTTATGGGTTCAGGTTCAGCTTATAATTATATTGCAATGAAAGAAGCTATTGAGGATTCTGGATTAGAAGAAACTGAAGTTAGCAATTTTAAAACTGGAATCGTTATGGGTTCTGGTGGTCCATCAATTGAAAATGTTATTTTGGCTGCGGATAAAACGAGGGCTAAAACTCCAAAATTAATGGGACCGTTCATTGTTCCAAGAACAATGGCAAGTACAGCTTCTGCAACACTTGCTGTTCCATTTAAAATTAAAGGTACCAACTACACAATGAGTTCTGCTTGCGCAACAAGTGGCCACTGTATTGGTAATTCAATGGAATTAATTCAAATGGGAAAACAAGATGTTGTTTTTGCTGGTGGAAGTGAAGAAGTTCATTGGGCTATGACGGCAATGTTTGATGCGATGACTGCTTTATCATCAAAATATAATGATGCTCCCGAAACAGCATCAAGAGCATATGACAAAACAAGAGATGGTTTTGTAATTGCAGGTGGTGCAGGTGTGTTAGTGCTAGAGGAATATGAACACGCTAAAGCAAGAGGTGCTAAAATATACGCAGAATTAACTGGTTATGGAGCAACTTCAGATGGATACGATATGGTAGCTCCATCAGGAGAAGGTGCTGTCAGATGTATGCAAATGGCAATGTCTACTGCTAAAAATAAAATTGATTATATCAATACTCATGGAACTTCGACTCCAGTTGGAGATATCACAGAGCTAAATGCAGTTAAAAATACTTTTGGAGACAATATCCCAAAGATTAGTTCGACAAAATCTTTATCGGGACATCCACTTGGTGCGGCTTCAGTTCATGAAGCAATTTACTGTTTGATAATGATGAAGAATAATTTCATAGCTGGCTCTGCAAACATAAGTGAGATGGATGAAGAAGCTAAGAAATTTCCTATAGTTTCAAAAACTGAAACGGGAGCAACTTTAAATACCGTAATGTCAAATAGCTTTGGTTTTGGTGGAACTAATGCAGCTTTAATTTTTGAAAAGGTTTAATTTATGAGTTTAATGAAAGGCAAAAAGGGATTAATCATGGGCGTTGCAAATGAAAGATCTATTGCCTGGGGTATATCTCAAAAACTTGCTGAAGCAGGGGCAGGACTAGCATTTACATATTTAGGCGATGCTTTGAAAAAAAGAGTAGTTCCTTTAGCAGAAAAATTAAATTCAAACGTTACATTTAGTTGTGATGTAGAAAAAAAAGAAGAGGTTGTAAAATTATTTGAAGATATCAAATCCCAATGGGGTGAAATTGACTTTGTAGTTCATGCAGTTGCTTTCTCTGATAAATCAGAGTTATCAGGTGAATATTTAAATACCACTAGAGAAAACTTTTTAAGAAGTATGTTAATCTCATGCTTTTCATTTACTGAAGTAGCAAAAGAAGCCTCAAAGGTAATGAAACAAGGCGGAAGTTTATTAACTTTAACTTACGAGTCTACTAAAGCAATTCCAAATTATAACGTAATGGGTGTTTGTAAATCAGCTTTAGAAGCTAGTGTTAAGTATCTAGCTCGAGATTTGGGTGCCAAGGGCATGAGAGTAAATGCAATAAGTGCAGGCCCTATTAAAACATTAGCAGCTTCTGCGATTGGAGATGCAAAATTCCTATATAAATGGAATGAAGACCATTCTTTTCTCAAAAGAAACGTAGATATCCATGATGTTGGAAATTCAGCATTATATCTATTAAGTGATCTTGCAAACGGAGTTACTGGTGAAATTCACTATGTAGATGCAGGATATAACAAAGTTGGAATGCCTGACCCAAAGAATATTAGCTAAATTTAGTTAATTTTAGTTAAAAAAAAACCCCCAGAACTCTCATTCAGGGGGTTTAAAATTTAAATTTAAGCTATTTATTATTCAGTAGCTTGTTTCATAGAAAGTTTAACTTTACCTCTATCGAAACCAATCACTTTAACTTTTACTTCATCGCCTTCTTTAACAACATCAGCAACTTTAGCAACTCTTTTGTCTGCAAGTTCTGAGATATGAACAAGTCCATCTTGTTTTCCTAAGAAATTAACAAATGCACCAAATTCCATAATCTTCATTACTTTGCCTGAATAAATTTTATTCAGTTCAGCTTTTGCAGTTATGTCTTTAATCATTTGCATGGCGATGTTTCTAGACTCTTCATCTGGAGCAGCAACTGTAACTACACCTTCGTCATTTACATCTACTTTCGCACCTGACTTTTCAACTATCTCTCTGATTGTTGCACCACCTTTTCCAATGACAGCAGCAATGTCTTTTTTATCAACATTAACTTGTTCCATTTTTGGAGTATGTTTTCCAACATCAGATCTTGAAGCTGATAATGCTTTGTTCATTTCTCCTAAGATATGAACTCTTCCATCTTTAGCTTGGCTTAATGCTTGCTCCATGATTTCAAATGTAATACCTGTAATTTTGATATCCATTTGAAGAGAAGTAATTCCATCTTTAGTTCCAGCAACTTTAAAGTCCATATCTCCTAGGTGATCTTCATCACCTAAGATGTCTGATAAGACACTAAAATCATCACCCTCCTTAATTAAACCCATTGCAATACCTGCAACTGGCTCTTTAATTGGCACTCCAGCGTCCATTAACGCTAAAGACGTTCCACAAACAGTAGCCATAGAAGAAGAACCATTAGACTCAGTTATTTCTGAAACTACTCTAAAAGTATATGGAAATGCCTCTTTCGTTGGTAATGAAGAGTTAATCGCTCTCCAAGCTAATTTACCATGTCCGATTTCTCTTCTACCAGTTCCAATTCTTCCAGTTTCTCCAACAGAAAAAGGAGGAAAATTATAGTGAAGCATAAATCGTTCTCTCTGAAGCCCATCTAAACTTTCAATTCTTTGTTCGTCATCAGAAGTTCCTAGAGTTGCTACAACAATTGCTTGGGTTTCTCCTCTAGTAAATAATGAAGAACCATGAGCTCTAGGTAAAATACCCACTTCACACTCGATAGGTCTTACATCAGATAAACCTCTTCCATCAATTCTATTTTTATTTTTTAGAATATCAGTTCTAACAATTGATTTTTCTAGGCTTTTTAGCTGACTGTTAACATCAAGATCTGTGTAGTTTTCATCTTCCTCATAAAGTTTTTTAGCTTTATCAGTAATTTCTGAAATTTGATTTGATCTATCTTGTTTATCTCTTGTAGCAAAAGCTTTTTTAAGATCTTCTGTAAAAGTTTCCTCAAGTTTTTTCTTAACTTCAGATAAATCTTTTTTCTCAACTGTCCACTCAGGTTTTCTACATTCTTTTGCGAGTTCCTCTATCATTTCAATTACTGGAACAAAGCCTTCGTGACCAAATTTAACTGCATTTAACATTTCTTCTTCTGTTAAACCACTTGCTTCTGATTCAACCATAAGCACAGCATCTTTCGTACCTGCTACAACTAAATCTAATTTCGATTTTTCTAACTCTGCTTTAGAAGGGTTTAAAACATATTTTCCATCTATAAGTCCAACCCTTGAGGCCCCTACAGGACCCATAAATGGCATTCCTGATATAGCCAATGCTGCTGATGATGCAGTGATTGATAAAATATCTGGTTCGTTTTCTTTGTCATATGAAATTACAGTTGGTAATAACTGTACTTCATTTTTAAATTCATCAGGAAACAAAGGTCTGATTGGTCTATCAATTAATCTGGAGATTAATGTTTCACTCTCAGTTGGTCTTGCTTCTCTTTTAAAATAACCACCTGGAATTTTTCCAGCTGCATAATATTTCTCTTGGTAATTTACAGATAATGGAAAGTAATCCATATCAGGATTTACTTTTTTTGCCCCCACTACGGTTGCTAGTACGACTGTCTCTCCACATGTTGCGATTATTGCGCCGTCTGCCTGTCTTGCTACTTTACCTGTTTCTAAACTTATCTTCTTTCCCGCTACTTCAATTTCCTTCTTATATACTTTAAACATTTCATTTCCATTTCGTTTCGTTCGTTTCGTTCCATTCCGTTCTATCTATCTTGACTTCTATTATTTTCTTAAATTCAATTTTGACAGTACATTTTTGTAAGAATCCATTTTATTTTTCTTTAGGTATTCTAACAATTTCTTTCTTCTATTTACCGCTCTCAACAATCCTACAGATGAATGTTTATCCTTCTTGAATTGCTTAATATGCTTAGAGAGAGTTTCAATTTTCTCTGTTAGCAAAGCGATCTGGATTTCTGAAGATCCAGTATCTTTATCATGCATTGCTAATTCTTGTGCCTTTTTATTCATGCCTCTTTCTTCCTATTTATTTGTTTGTTTTATTAAGTTTTCTATTTTTTCCGCATACTCAAAAGACTCATCTTTTCTAAAAAGTAATTTTGGTAAAAATTTCATAACCACTTTTTGTGATAAAATTTTTCTTATTAAAAATGAGTATTCCTTCAAAACATTAATTGTTTCCTCAGCATCTTTTCCTCCTAATGGAAGAACATATGCTTTAGCAATTTTTAAATCAGGACTCATTCTAACCTCAGTAACTGTTATAGTGTTTGTTTCTAAATTAGGCACCTTAGCCTCATTTCTTATAAAAATCATGCTTAAAGACTGCTTAATCATCTCTCCAACTCTAAGCTGTCTTTGTGATACTGGTTTTCCTATTCTATCAGCCATTAAATCGATCTCTCTGTAGATGTAACACTAAATGCCTCTATTGTGTCATTTTTTTGGAAATCCATATAATCTTTAACAGTAATTCCACATTCTTGACCATCACTAACCTGTTTTACTTGGTTTTTTTCTCTGAAAATTGTTGAAACTTTTCCTGTATAAATTATTGCGCCGTCTCTAATAATTCTTACATCAGAATTACTATTTATTTCACCTTCTGTAATTTTTGAGCCTGCAACTTTTCCGGCACCTGAAACTTTGAATATCTCAAGAATTTGTGCTGTTCCAGTAATTGTTTCTTGAACATCAGGAGATAATAATCCAGACATTTTTTGCTTAACATAATCCAACACCTCATAAATGATATTATAAGAAGAGATTTTTATTTTTTCATTTTCAGCAAGTTTTTTAGCCTCTTTACTCGGTTTTACATTGAAGGCTATGAGAACAGCATTGGATGCTTTGGCTAATGTAACATCAGTTTCGGTTACCATTCCTATATCTGCTAATATTATTTTTGGTTTTACTTCTTCATGTTTAATTTGAGCAATTGCATTTTTGATAGCCTCAGATGATCCTTGTACATCAGATTTAATAATTAAATTTAATTCCTCTGAAGATTTATCTGAGAAAGCAGAATCTTGTGTCGCAAACGTTAATGGGTTTTTTCCATCTTTGCTCTCTTGAGCTCTATTTTCACTCAGAGTTTTAGCTTCTTTTTCAGTATCTAAAACAATAAAATCATCTCCAGCTTTAGCAGCACCATTTATACCCAAAACTTCTATGGGAGTTGAAGGTGGAGCCTCGCTAATATTTTGACCTTTATCATTAATAATTGCTCTAACCTTTCCCCATTTTAAACCGCTTACAAAAAAATCACCTTTTTTAAGAGTACCTGTCGTTACAATAATATTTGCAACCGGTCCTCTTCCAACATCTATTTTTGACTCTAATACTATACCTGTAGCTTTAGATTCATAATCTGTTTTAAGATCTAATATTTCAGCTTGTAAAATTATAGACTCAACTAACTTATCTAAGTTTTGTTTTGTTTTTGTAGAAACCTCAACCATTAAAGTGTCACCAGATAAATCTTCTGCTATTAACTCATGTTCAAGTAGTTGGTTTTTAATTTTCTGCGGATCAGCTTCTGGAAGGTCACACTTATTTATTGCAACTACTATTGGAACATTCGCAGCTTTTGCATGTTTTATAGACTCGACTGTTTGTGGCTTCACTCCATCATCAGCTGCAACAACCAAAACAACTACATCTGTTAATTTAGAGCCTCTAGCTCTCATTTCTGTAAAAGCTGCGTGACCTGGGGTATCTATAAAAGTTAATTTATTATTTTGACTTTCAATTTGGTATGCTCCGATATGTTGAGTAATTCCACCAAACTCTCCTGAAACAACATTAGCGCTTCTTAAAACATCTAAAACAGAAGTCTTACCATGATCAACATGGCCCATAACAGTAACAATAGGTGGTCTATTTTTTAAATTTTCTACTCTAGTAGCTTTTATTTTTTGAATAATTTCCTCTGCTTTTTCCTCTCTTATTGGATTATGTCCAAATTCCTTAACTAAAAATTCAGCTGTATCAGCAGCTAAAGTTTGATTAATTGTTACAGTCACACCCATTCCAAATAAATATTTAATTACATTGCTAGACTGTTCCGCCATTCTGTTTGCTAACTCTCTAACAGTTATTGCTTCTGGAATATTGATGTCTCTTTTTACTGGTTTTGAATTTTCTTGTGCCTCTTCTTTGGAAGAGTTTTTCATCTCTTTTTGTCGAGCTCTTTTTACTGATGCTAAACTTCTTTCTCTTGCTTCTATTTCGTCACTTAATGCTCTTGAAACAGTTAATTTTAATTCTCTTTTTTTTGTTCCAGCTTTTAATGTTTTTTTATCTTTTTCACTATCTCCCTTAAGTCTTTTGGTGGCTCTTTGCTCTGCCAGTTTTCTTCTTTCAAAATCGCTTGTAATTGGAGGAGATTTCGGTGCAAAAGACGGTTTTGATGGTGCACCTCTATTAAATGAAGTGGTAGATTTTGGTTTTCCTACACCAGGTCTAAACGATCCACCTCTATTAGTGAATTTTCCACCTTGTTTTTCAATTACTCTAGAATTTTTTCCTTGAGTTTTAGCTATCTCAATATTTCTTATAGATTTCTTTACAGAGCCGGATATTGTTAATTTTGTTTTTTTCTCCATTGCTCATCTCTCAATCTTTGTAAATTATATTTCTAGCAGACATAATTAATTCATCTGCCTCTTCTTTAGATAAAGCAAAATCCTCTAGATAACCCTGAATTTTAACTCTCTCTCCTTTAACTATATCGTAGCCACCAGTAAGTTCATCAGATGCCAGATCTGCAAAATCTTCTAATGTTAATATTTTTTGTTCACCCAGTGTAACTAACATTCCTGGAGTTAGACCTTTAAGGTTGATAAGAGCATCTTGTAGACCAAGCTCTTTAATTCTTTCCGATATATCTTCTTGATCTTTTTGGTGAAACTCTTTTGCTCTATCAATTAACGCAATAGCTGTTTCTTCCTCAATTCCTTCTATATTAGTTAAGTTTTCTGGTAAGCTATCTTTAATATCGTCTATTGTTGAAAAACCTTCGGCAACTAATAACTGACCTAAAGTTTCATCTAATTCTAAGTTTTTAACAAAGTTATCTGTCTTTTCTTTAAATTCTAATTGTCTTCTCTCGGAGTCTTCTGCATCAGTCATAATATTAATTTCATAATTTAACAATTTAGTCGCCAACCTTACATTTTGACCCCTTCGACCAATCGCTTTACTCAAATTTTCTTCAGTTAAAATTACATCAAGTTTTTTTCTTTCTGCATCAACATTAACTCTTTGAACTTCTGCAGGCGACAAAGCATTTGATACTAATATTGCAGCATCCTCTGACCAATTCACAATATCAATTTTTTCTCCTTGAAGTTCATTTACAACTGCCTGAACTCTAGAACCTCTCATACCAACACAAGCTCCAACTGGATCTAATGATGTATCAACTGCTTTAACACAAATCTTTGCTCTACTTCCAGGATCTCTTGAAGAAGATTTAATTTCGATTAATCCATCATATATTTCTGGTACTTCTTGAACAAAAAGTTTCTCCATAAATTTTGGATGAGCTCTAGACAAGAAGATTTGTTGACCTCTTGGCTCTCTTCTTACGTCATAACAATAAGCTTTTACTCTATCACCAGCTTTAATATTTTCTCTAGGAATTAACTCATTTTTTTGAATGATTGCTTCTGTTCTACCTAGATCAACAATAACGCTTCCAAATTCTAATCTCTTAACAATACCACTTAAAATTGTATCTTTTTTATCAATAAAGTCATTAAATTGTCTTTCTCTCTCTGCTTCTCTAACATTAAAGCTTATTACCTGTTTTGCAGTTTGAGCAGCTATTCTACCAAAATCAAAAGATGGTAATGGCTGAAGAACCTCATCACCGATTGATTTATCTTTATTATTTTCATTAAGACTTATCGCATCTTCTAATTTTATTTCTGTATTTGCATTTTCAGGATTTTCAGAAATAACAAGTTTTCTGAACAATTCTATGTCTCCATTATCTCTATTGATTGAAACTTTAATTTCATTTTCTTGACCAAACTTAGATTTAGCTGCTTTAGCTATTCCTGTTTCCATAGAACTAATTATAAGTTCTTTATCTATCGATTTTTCCAAAGCTACTGCTTCAGCAATTCTTAATAATTCTAATTTATCTGCTCTTTTATTTAACATTTTTTATCTGCTCCAAAAAAAAATGGGCTAAAGCCCATTTTGATAATTCAACAATGTAAGGGCAATATAGTAAAGTTTTTTTTTAATTCAACTGAAACTATTTAGAAAAAACGTTGATTTTATCAGTTTTTTCCCACGAAAATGATCCTTCATCTCCTGGGGTTCTACCAAAGTGACCATAGGCTGCTGTTTTTTCATATATAGGTCTATTAAGGTTTAACATCTCTCTAATTCCTCTAGGACTGAGATCAAAATTTTCATTAATCTTTTCAACAACAAATTTGTTTTTATCTAAATCATTATCAAACAAATCAACATAAATTGATAAAGGTTTTGAAACTCCTATTGCATAAGCTAACTGTATCAAACATTTATCTGCTATTTTTGAAGCAACAACATTTTTAGCAATGTATCTTGCCGCATAAGCAGCAGATCTATCTACTTTTGTAGGATCCTTACCTGAAAATGCTCCTCCTCCATGAGGTGCTGCTCCACCATAAGTATCCACAATAATTTTTCTTCCTGTTAAACCACAGTCCCCATCTGGACCACCTATTACAAAATTACCAGTTGGGTTTACATAAAACTCTTCCTCATTAAAGTCTTTAAGAAATTTTTCTGGAATTGATTTTAACATATACGGTCTTAATAATTCTCTTACCTGGGCTTGATTAACATCAGAAGAATGTTGAGATGATATAACAACAGATTTTACTTTGGTCGGTTTACCATCTACATATTCGAATGTAACTTGGCTTTTTGAATCTGGTTCGATATCTTTTAATTTACCAGATTTTCTATCCTCGGCCATAAGTCTTAAAATTTTGTGCGAAAAATGAATTGGTGCAGGCATAAATACATCTGTTTCATTGCATGCGTAACCAAACATTATACCTTGGTCTCCTGCACCCTCATCTTTATCTCCAGATGAGTCCACACCCATTGCAATATCAGCAGATTGAGAATGCAAATGACTTTCTATTTTTGTTGCTTCTTTCCAGGTAAATCCTTCCTGATCATATCCAATATCTTTTATGCAATTCCTTACTTTTTCGATTAAATCATCTTTTTTAATCTCAGGTCCTCTTACTTCACCTGCGAGCACAACCTTGTTTGTTGTCGTTAAAGTTTCACAAGCAACTCTTGAATAAGGATCTCCAGAAATGTAACTATCAACAACCATATCAGAAATTCTATCTGATACTTTATCTGGATGTCCCTCTGAAACTGACTCGCTTGTAAATAGGAAGTTTTTTAAATTACTCATTTCTAATTCTATTAAATGAAAATATTAAAAAAATATACAATAAAATTATTAAACCAAAAATTTTATTCCCATATTTAGAAAAGAATGTTGGTTGAATTTTTCTCATTTTGGTAAAATCAATATATCCAACTTCATTAAAGTTGATTTTTTCCTCAACGATACCGAGAGGATTTACTATCGCAGCTATTCCGTTATTAGATGATCTAATTACATATTTTCCACTTTCGATAGCTCGAAATATACTGTGAACAAAGTGTTGTTCTGGTCCTATTGATTGACCAAACCATCCATCCTCAGAAATATTTACTATTATATCAAAGTCATTATTTTTATATAATTTTCCAGAATAAATTATCTCATAACAAATTAATGGTAAAAATTTTATTGAAAAATTATTTTGATTTAACTCTATAATTTCCCTTTTTTGACCTTTTGAGTAGGATTGATAATTGTTAGTTAAGGATTTGAGACCTACTTTTTTTAATAAATTTTCCATGGGTAAAAATTCTCCAAATGGTACAAGATTTATTTTATTATAATAATTTAATAAATTAAGATTATGATCATAAACAGATAAAGAATTGTAGTACTTAACTTGATCATTAACTTTTAATTTATTGTTGATGCCTAAAATGAGTAAATGATTTTCGTTAAAACTTTCATTAAATAAATAATCATAACTTTGAATTTGATCCTGAGAAATTCCAGGCAATATACCCTCTGGCCAAATAAAAATTGTTTTCTCTTTCTTATTTGGTGAACTAATATTTATAAGATCTTCTATAGTTGATAAAGGCCCCTCTCCTGAATAAAACCTATCTAAAGAAATATCAGTACCAACTAATCTTATTTTATAATCAAGTTTTTCAACATCACTATTGTAAAAATCCTGCTTATTTGAATATCCAAAGAAATAAAATAATAAAAATATTAAAGGTAAAATTAAGCAAAAAATTAAATCTTTTTTATCATTCCGTAAAATGAAGAGTGCGGGACTTAGAAACAAAGTTATACAAATTAAATTAAAAGAATATGTGCCAATTAAAGATGTTACGCTTAGAATTTGTATATGATTTGAAAAACTATATGCAATTAAGTTCCAAGGAAAACCTGATAAAACTGAACCTCTGATGAATTCTAGAAAACCAAAGATTAGAGAAAATAGTAAAATTGAACTCAAAGTTTTATTTGGTTTAAAGAAAATAAACAAATAACAAACAAAACCATAAAATAACGCAATAAAAGAAGGAACTAAAATTAGAGCAAATGGAATTAAAAATTTAAAATTTTCATCAAATGTTAATGAAATAGAAATCCAATATATATTAGTTAGAAAATATCCAAATCCGAATAACCAGCCATAGAAAAAAAATAACTTATGTTTGCTCTCTTTTTTTTTAATCAAAAAAATAAAGAATAAGCTAAAGGATAGAAAATTAATTATTAACAAATTGAAAGGTGGCAAACTTAATGAAGTTATTGCTCCAAGAAACAATAAATAAACTATATCAATATATAAATTTTTTTTCAATTTACTTAGTTTTTGAAATAACTGATTTAAATATTTTTTCTTCTTCTTTTAACATTTTTAAATAATCTTTATTTTTTGCATGATCAAATCCTAACAAGTGCAAGAAACCATGAATAAACGTTTTAATTATTTTTTCTTTAAATTGTTTATCTGTTTGTGATTTTGGTTTATTCATAAAATTAAAACTAATAATTATATCTCCTAAGTAAGTTTGCTTTGATATTTTTAATATTTTGCTAGATGGGAAGGATAAAATATCGGTAGATTTATTTTTATTTCTAAATTTTTTATTTAAAATTTTAATTTTTTTATTGTTTGAAAGAAGTAAAGATAAAATTATTTTTTTATTTAAAAATTTATATTTTTTTGGAAAAGCATCACAAATACTTTTAAAAAAAATATCTTTTTTTTTAAGTTTTTTAGACCAAGCCTTCTCTTCTGAGAAGACGTTTAAATTAATCATTTTTAGAGTAGGCTTTTACAATTTTAGAAACCAGTGGATGTCTAACTACATCTGAATGATCAAAGTCTACAACTGAAATTTCATTTAGATGCCCCAATAATTCTTTTGATCTAACTAATCCTGACATACTTTTGTTAGGTAGATCTATCTGAGTAGGATCTCCATTGACTACAATTTTTGAATTTTCACCGATCCTTGTTAAAAACATTTTTATTTGTGTATCTGTTGCATTTTGTGCTTCATCTAATATAGCAAAAGAATTTTTTAATGTTCTACCTCTAATAAATGCCAAAGGAGCGATTTCGATATCACCAATTTCGATCATTCTTTGTATTTTTTCAAAATCGAATAGGTCGTACAAAGAGTCATATAAAGGTCTTAAATACGGATCTACTTTTTCTTTCATATCTCCGGGTAAAAAGCCAAGTCTCTCTCCTGCTTCAACAGCAGGCCTAGATAGAATAATTCTTTCTATTTTTTTTTCTAACAACATTGTCAAACCAACTGCTACAGCTAAAAAAGTTTTTCCTGTTCCAGCTGGACCTGCTGAGATTACAATATCACTTTGTCTTAGAGCTCTGACATAGCTTTTTTGTTTTTCGGATCTAGGAATAATTGATTTTTTTGGTGTTTTTATAATGTCAGTTACATTATTATTTTTAACCTTCTCTTTAATCATAAATTGATCAACTGATGATATAAGATCTTTATTTTCAATTGAACCATTATTTATAAATTGATTAGTTAAAAATTGAATTGCATTTTTTATTAATTCATTTTTTTGTGGATCTGATTTTATCATTATTGAATTTCCCCTAGAATATAAACTAGAGTTAGTCATTTTTTCTAATTCTTTTAAATTTTTATTAAATTCTCCAGCAACACCCATGAGTAATTCATTGTTGTGAAATATTACACTTAATGAGTTGTTGTCTGAGTAAACAAATTTTAAAGTGGTATCGATTTTTTTTTTAATTGTATTATTCAAAGATTATGCCACCTTTTGATCTGGGTTGCTTAACAATTCTCCAAACAATGTAGTTCTATTACTATTTGTAATTTTTACTTTCACAATTTTTCCAATATGTTCTCTTTTACCATTAAAAATTACTGATGTCATATATTCAGTTCTGCCAAAAGCTTTTGATTTATCTTCTGTTAAATTTTCAACCATAACATCCATTGTTCTATTTTCTAATTTTTTGTTCATTTGGGTTTGATTTTCAGATAATAAATTTTGAATAAATTCTAATCTTTTCATTGAAATTTTTTTATCAATTAAATCTAAACCTTCTGCCTTTGTCCCAGGCCTTGGACTAAAAATAAATGAGTAAGAATTTATAAAATTAACTTTTTTAACTAAATCGACTGTACTTTGGAAATCTTCTTCAGTTTCACCAGGATAACCAATAATAAAATCACTAGAAAATTCAATTGATTGATTAATTTTTTTTAATTCGTCATAAACTTTTAAATAATGATCTATTTTATGTTTTCTATTCATCAACTTTAAAATCCTATCGGATCCACTCTGAACTGGAAGATGGACTAAAGGCATTAACTTTTTAGAGACTTTATATACTTCAATTAAATCATCAGTCATATCTTTTGGATGCGAAGTTGTGTATCTAATTCTTTTTACATCTTTAATCTTTTCAATTTCTAAAATCAAATCAGATAGTCTTTTACTATTATCATTGTAAGCATTTACATTTTGTCCCAAAAGTATGATTTCTTTTGCTCCATTATCTGACAAATAATTTGCCTCCTCAATTATTTGATTGAAAGGTCTAGAATATTCAGGTCCACGAGTATATGGAACCACACAAAAATGACAAAACTTATCACATCCTTCTTGAATAGTTAAAAAAGACGAAACTTTACCTGCTTCATTCTTTATTTTACTAAAATATTTAAATTTTGAAACAGCATCGAAATCTGTTTGTTCAATTTTTTTTCTTTTTTCAATATGACTCAGAATTGTTTCGTTAATCTTATGATAGGCTTGAGGGCCAATTACTAAATCTATATAAGGCTCACGTTTAAGCATCTCTTGGTTTTCTGCTTGAGCAACACACCCTGTTATTATTACTAATGGTTTTTTTTTGGCTCTAAAGCTTTTTTTAACTCTACCTATTTCAGAATAAACTTTTTCTTTTGCTTTATCTCTAATGTGACAAGTGTTTAATAAGTAACAGTCAGCCTCTTCTAGATTGTTACTTTTTTGATAACCGATTTTCTTTACTGAATCAAAAATTCTATTTGAATCATATTCGTTCATTTGACAACCGAAGGTTTTAATGAAAATTTTTTGCATTCTAATTTAGGATTTTTTTTTTATCCCATAAAGTTCAAGCTTATGATCAACTAAAGTATAACCATATTTATCTGCTACTTTTTTTTGAAGTTTTTCGATTTCTTCATCAACGAATTCTATTATTTCACCTGACTTCACATCTATTAGATGATCATGATGTCCTTCATTAAGCTCTTCATATCTAGCTTTTCCACCTTTAAACTCATGCTTAGTAAGTATTCCAGATTCTTCAAATAATTTTACTGTTCTGTAGACAGTAGCAATACTTATTTTATTATCTATCTTTGAAACTCTATTGTAAAGTTCATCAACATCAGGATGATCGGTAGATTCGGACATGACCTGAGCAATTATTTTTCTCTGATCTGTCAATTTCACACCTTTTGCTAAACATTTTTGTTCAATTGTTTCAGACATAATTTAATTTTAACTTATATAAATAGGGTTAATCAAATTTTTTTTAATTTTAAATTTATCACACAAAAAAGGGACATTTTCATACTTTACATCTTTTTCACCTTTAAAATCTTGTAAACTATAGCAATAATAATCAATATTTTTTGCCAATTTGAGGGCCTTTACAACTGAAATAGAATTTCTAATCCCCGCAAAACTTCCTGGGCCTCTGTTAATGTATATTTTGTTAATATCTTTCAATTCAAATTTTTTTGATTCTAAAAATTCTTTTATTAACAAGGTTAATTTTTCATAATTTATTTTAGTATTCTCATGAGTAATATTGTAAATATGATCATTAGCTATGATCATTAAAAAAATTTTATCTCCAGCTACATCAATTATAAGTTTGTTCATTTTATCTTTATTTTTTGGTTTTAGTTCTAAATCAGATGAAAATAATATCAAATTTTATTCAGAAGATAATGGGATTTTATCAATAATGTATCATCGATTTAATGAACATAAATACCCATCAACTAATATTAATATGGAGGTATTTAAGAAGCACTTAGAAATTGTTAAAAATTCTAAATACAATTTTCTTAATCCTAATGAATTTGATTCAAAATTTAAAACTTCAAAATCAGAAAAAGAAGTTTTGATAACAATTGATGATGCATTTGAATCATTTTACAATGAAGCTTGGCCACATTTAAGAGATAACAAAATTCCATTTATACTTTTTGTTTCAACAGAACCAGTTGGAAACAAAGGTTATATGACATGGGATCAAATTAGAGAAATAGATGCAGTAGATTTTTCTTTAATTGGACATCATTCACATAGCCACGAATACCTAATAGAAGAAACTGAAGAAAATTTCATTTTAGATATTGAAACTGCAAACAAAATTTTTAAACACGAACTTAATTATATTCCTGCTCTATTCTCTTATCCATTTGGTGAATATTCTAAATTTATGAAAGATTATATTTCTCAAAACTTTAAATACGCATTTGGGCAACATTCGGGGGTTATTGATCTTAATAAAAATAAATTTGAATTGCCAAGATTTCCGATTAATGAAAAATATGGAGAGCTTAAAAGATTTAAATCTATAAT
The DNA here is from genome assembly GCF_052047955.1 of Candidatus Pelagibacter sp. HIMB1495. NCBI lineage: Bacteria > Pseudomonadati > Pseudomonadota > Alphaproteobacteria > Candidatus Pelagibacterales > Candidatus Pelagibacteraceae > Candidatus Pelagibacter > Candidatus Pelagibacter sp. HIMB1495. Next base: position 179,078 of record NZ_JBNAIQ010000001.1, read on the forward strand.
TAATTATTATCCTTTAGAATATAAAAGTTTATCTCCAAGTGAAAAACAGCTTACAATAAATAATAATCCACCAAATTTTAAAGTTGAGTTTTTTAAAGAACAAAAAAATTTAAATAATATCACTTGTTATTCCAACGAAGGAGACAAGTGGGATAAATCTAAAACTAATTTATCTAATCAAATCTTAACTATTGAATTTAGAGAACCTTTTAAACCTAGAAGAGGCAGGATAAACTGTTCTTTAAACGATAATGGAAAATGGAGATGGTTTGGAGTTCAATTTCCAATCAAGAAAAATTAAATCAAGCTTTCTAAATCTTTACTAGATGGCAATAATCTTGCTTCATCAAAATCTTTCAATTTATTTTGATTTATTATTTTTTGGAGAACTTCAATGTACTGACTTCCTGTTTCAGCATATTTATCTAAATGTTTAGATAAAATTATACTATCAAGTGGTGTATTATTACTTCTTAACTCACTTCTAGCTTTTCTTAAATTTATGTAAGATTTGTGAGTGTTTAAATTTCTTAAATACGCTCTTACGGATAATTGTAAACTATTAAATTTCATTACTTTATGAGTTTCGCCTTTCTCAGCTTCTTTGGGCTTTAAACCTTCACCTGACCATGTCCATTGACCAAATAAAGCATTTCCTTTTCTTGCAAATCTTGAAGTTCCCCAACCTGTTTCTTTTGCTGCTTGTGCAATTGCTAACGAAGCTGGAATTTCATCCATTCTTACCTTTAATGATGAAAAATCATTTTGCCTAACACCATATTGCTTAAATTTTTTCTCAAGCCATTTTTTTTCGATATCTGTATTGCTACTTTTATTTAAAATCGTAAAGAGTCTTTTTCTATCTATTCTAATTTTAGTATTTTCTTTAACAATCAATGGAAGGATTATTTTAATAAACATCTCCTTTTTTTTCTTTGAACTAGAGATGCCATTTATTTCGTTTGGAAGAAGTCCTATATCGATAGGTTTTACAAGTTTATTTTCCCTCACATCTTTTAAGCTGTAGTTTACTTCTTTAAATAAGGAATTAATTTCTGAGATTGTATACCTGACTAAATTAATTTCTGAATTATTTTCCTCTAAAATATCATAAAGTAAATCCATCTCATCTACTTCACCTGTAATATCTTCTTCTATTAAATTGTTTGTATTAAGTTTTTTCAATAAGAGATTTTTAGAATCATTGGTAAATTCTTTATGATTAAAATTTTTTTCAGCAAAATTAATAAACATAGGAGTTACATAAAAAAATGAAATTAAAAAAATTCCACTTAACATAAATCTAGAAATAGAATTAATGCTTTTATTTTTACTAAATTGAAATTTGATTAAATTTTTTTTCATAAAGTTTTAAATCGCAACAACTTCTTTTACCTCTGCAAGATAATGACATAGAAGATTTTGTACCCCTTGCTTTAAAGTCATTGTTGAACTTGGACAGCCTGAACAACTTCCTTGCAGTTGCACTTTTACTATTCCATCTTTAAATTCTTTAAATTTTATATCACCACCATCTCTTGCAACTGCGGGTCTGATTTTTTGATCTAAAATTTTTACAATTTTTTCCTCAATTTCACTTAGATTGTTATTGTTTTCTTCTTCATTTTCATCAATGACGTATTCTTTACCATCTAAATAAAAATCATTTATTAATGAAATAACAATATGTTTAATTTCGTCCCATTTGATTTGGTCATTTTTATTAACTGAGATAAAATCCTGTCCTAAAAAAACACCCTCAACCCCATTGACCGATAAGATATTTCTAACCAATTCATTATTTATTTGATCCTTATTTGTAATCTCATAAGGACCACTATTTGATACTTTCTTCCCGGGAAGAAATTTCAAAGAATTAGGATTTGGCGTTATTTCTGTTTGTACGAACATGTTGTAAATATATATAGAGCTTATTTCTAAAATTTAAACTTGATATTTAAATTATATTAAAATCCTAGTATTTCTTTAATTCTATCTATCTTTTTTGATGCAATTAAGTTTGCTTTTTCAACTCCTTCTAGAAGGATTTTATCTAAATAAAGTTGATCATTTAAAAGTTTTTTTATTTCTAAAGATATAGGTTCAATCTTTTTAACCAATAAATCAGAAAGTTGATTTTTAAATTCAGAAAAATTTTTACCTGCAAAATTTTCGACTGTATTTTGTAAAGTTGAATTATTTAAACTAGAATATATGCCAAGAAGGTTTCTTGCCTCTAACCTCTCATTTAATTCTTCAACACTACTTGGCATTGGTAACGGATCGGTTTTTGCTTTTTTTATTTTATTTACAATTGCATCTTTGTCATCTGTTAGATTAATTCTGCTTAAATCTGATAATTCAGATTTACTCATCTTTTTTGATCCATCTTTTAAACTCATAATTCTAGAAAATTCTTTTTGAATTAAAGGTTCAGGTACTTTCAAAAAGTTATCTTGATCAAAATCGTTATTAAACTTTTGAGCAATATCTCTACATAGCTCAAGATGTTGTTTTTGATCATCACCAACCGGGACATGAGTCGCATCGTACAAAAGAATATCTGCTGCCATTAAAACAGGATATGAGTACAGTCCAACGCTTGCTTTTTCTTTATCTTTACCTGCTTTTTCCTTGAATTGTGTCATTCTATTTAACCAACCCATTCGAGCAACACAGCTCAAAATCCAAGCTCCCTCTGAATGAGCTGCTACACCAGATTGATTAAAAATAATACTTTTTTTTGGATCAATTCCACTTGCTATAAAAGTAGCTACGGTCTCTCGAATATTTTTTTTTAGCTCTTTTGGGTCTTGTTTAACTGTAATTGCGTGCAGATCAACCACACAGAATATACAATCATTATCAACGTCATTATTAAGATCTACAAAGTTTTTGATTGCACCTAAATAATTACCAAGGTGAAGATTACCTGTTGGCTGAACACCAGAAAATATTTTTTTACCCATATTTTTAATAGTTTATTTTAATATCACTAATTTTAAAAGCTTTGATGAAATAACAAATAAATATGTAAAAGAACAGTGCAAATAATACGCTTAAGATTAAATAAATTGATTTAAAACTATTATAAAATGAAAGTTGATTTTCAAAAAAGTTTAATAGAAAATTAAAGAATAATCCCATTAAAATTGATGCAAAAATTATTTTAAAAAAATTTAAAAAAAAGTTATTTTGAAAATAGAATAAATTATTATTTTTTAAGTATATAAATAATAGTGCTGCATTAAACCACGAAGAAATTGAAGTCGCGATTGGAATTATAATAAAACCTATTTTGTTAAAATAATAAATACTAATCAAAATATTTAAAAGGACTGAAATTAACGAAATATAAAATGGTATTTTTGTATTATGATTAGCAAATAAAAAACTTGAAAAAACTTTTATCAAAGCAAAAGCAGGTAAGCCTAAAGCAAAATAAAATAAAGCAAGACTTGAGTTAACAACAGATTCTTTATTAAAGTTACCATAACCAAACAACGCTGAAATTATTTCCTCTGAAGCAATCACTAAAGCTATCATTGCTGGAATACTTAAAAATAAACTCAACTCTAAAGATTTGTTTTGAATAAAAGAAATTTTTTCTTCATTTTTAGAATCTATAAACCTTGAAAGTTGTGGCAAAATTACAACTCCAATGGCAATACCAGCTATTGCTAGATTGATCTGATAAATTCTGTCTGCGTAATAAAGATAAGAGACTGCGCTAGCTTGAAAGGAAGCAATAATTGTTCCAACTAAAATATTAATTTGCGTTACACCAGATGAAAAAATGCTCGGTAGTAGTTTTCTAAAAAAAAATTTTACCTTTTCATCACTTGCTAACTTTAAATTAAATTTTAATGAAAAAAAATTTTTTACAAAATAATATAAAAAAATTAACTGTAATAAACCTGCTAAAGATACACCATAAGATAAGTAGTAAACAAGCTCATCTCCTAAAGCCTTAGAAAATAATAAAACAATTATTAAAATAACATTTAATAGTATTGGTGCTGCTGAAGCTGCAGCAAATTTATTGTGAGAATTTAATATTGCAGAAAAAAAAGATGCTAAACTAATAAATAGTAAAAAAGGAAAAGTAATTCTTGTTAAACTAATAGCTAAATCCATTTTTTCTAAATCATCTATAAAACCTGGAGCAATAATTGAAACAAATCCAGGCATAAAAATCTGAACAACTATTATTAAAACTAAGAGACCTAAAAATAAAAGATTAAAAATATTATTTGCAAACTCGTTTGCAGATTTTTTTCCTTTATTCATTTCAGACGTATAGCTAGGTACAAAGGCTGCGTTGAAAGTTCCTTCTGAGAATAATCTTCTAAATGTATTTGGAATTCGAAATGCTACAAAAAAAGCATCTGCCAACAAACCTGTTCCAAGAAATATTGCAATTAATATATCTCTAATATATCCAAGCAATCTGCTAATGATGGTATAAAAGCCAAATGTACCTGTTGACTTAAGCAAGTTCATAAATCATATTAGTCTAAATTTTACCCTAATTGTAAGCTTATTGTAAGAATATATAGATAAAATATTAAGATTAATAAAAATTTTTAAAATAATACAAATAGAATTAAGTTTAGATAAGTAACCAAAAATGAAAAAAACAAAAATTGACCATTACACGGATAAGGAAGCTTTAGATTTTCATAAGGATAAAAAACCCGGCAAAATCGAAATAATCTCTTCCAAAAATATGACTACCAAAAGAGATCTTGCTCTTGCTTATTCCCCAGGGGTTGCTGCCCCAGTTAAAAAAATAAGTGAGGATCCAGAAGCAGCTTATGATTATACGAGTAAAGGAAATTTAGTAGCAGTAATTAGTAATGGTTCAGCAATTTTAGGATTGGGCAACTTAGGTGCATTGGCCTCTAAACCAGTTATGGAAGGCAAGGCAGTACTATTTAAAAGGTTTGCAGATATAGATTCAATTGATTTAGAAATAGACTGTAAAGACGCTAATGAAATTATCAATTCAATTAAAAACTTTGCTCCGAGTTTTGGAGGAATAAATTTAGAAGATATAGCTGCACCTGATTGTTTTATTATTGAACAAAAGCTTAAAGAAATATTAGATATTCCAGTATTTCATGATGATCAGCATGGAACAGCAATTATCACAACTGCTGCTTTGCTTAATGCACTCGATATAAGTGGAAAATCGATTAAAGATATAAAAGTCGTTGTTAATGGTGCTGGTGCATCTGCTCAGGCATGTACAGAATTATTTATTAACTCAGGTGTTAAATCTGAAAATGTAATAATGCTAGATCGAAAAGGTGTGATTTATAAAGGAAGAGCGGAAGGTATAGATCAATGGAAATCAAGATTTGCAATTAATACAGATTTAAGAACTTTAAGTGATGCTATTAAAGGAGCTGATGTATTTTTAGGATTGTCCTCAAAAGGTGTTTTAAAAAAAGAAATGGTTAAGAGTATGTCCAAAAATCCAATTATATTTGCATGTGCAAATCCTGATCCAGAAATTACACCAGAAGAAATAAATGAAGTAAGAAATGATGCAATTATTGCAACTGGAAGATCAGATTATCCCAATCAAGTAAATAATTTAATTGGTTTTCCATACATATTCAGAGGTGCGCTAGATGTAAGATCAAAAACAATTAATGAAGAAATGAAAGTTGCTGCTGCTGAAGCTATAGCAAAACTTGCTAGAGAAGATGTTCCAGATGAAGTTGTAGCAGCCATGGGAGGAGAAAGACCTCATTACGGTAAAGATTATATTATCCCATCAACTTTTGATCCAAGATTAATTAGTGTTATCCCGGCTGCTGTAGCTAGGGCAGCAATAGAAAGCGGAGTTGCTAGAAAAAAAATTGATAACTTTGATAACTACAAAGAGCAACTAAAACAAAGATTAGACCCAACAGTTACAATTATGCAAGGTATAAACTCTTTCATTAAAAAAAATCCAAAAAGAATTGTTTTTGCAGACGGGGAAGATGAAAATACTTTAAAAGCCGCAATAGCATTTAAAAATTCAAAACTTGGTATTCCAATTTTAGTTGGTAAAGAAAGTAAAATTAAAGAGCAGATTAAAAACATAGGTTATAGCGATAATTTTGATATTGAAATTACTAATTCAAAAGAAGAAGAAAAAAGAAAAAAATATGTAAATCATCTATTCAAAAAACTTCAAAGAGAACAAGGTTTATTAGAACGAGATTGTGATAGAATGGTCAGGAACGATAGAGTTGTCTGGGCTACTAGCATGGTCGCTTGTGGAGATGCGGATGGTGCAGTTACAGGAAATACTAGACGTTTTGGAGCATCTCTTGAAAAAATTAAACAAGTTGTTGATGTTAGAAAAGGTGAAATAATGTTTGGACTAAACATGGTGGTTAATAAAGGAAAAACAATTTTCATTGCAGATACAAGTGTTCATGAATACCCTACATCAGAAGAAATGGCTGAGATTGCAATTTCAGCTGCAAGAGTAGTAAGACTTTTTGGAATTGATCCAAAAATAGCATTTGTTTCACACTCCACATTTGGACAGCCTTTGACGAGTAGAACAAAACATATTCGTACGGCAGTAGATATTTTAAAAGATAAACAGGTTAATTTTGAATTTGACGGTGATATGCAGCCTGATGTTGCTCTAAATCCTGATTACCAGGAACTGTACCCTTTTGCAAAAATAGTAGGTAAAGCAAACATCTTGATTATGCCTGGACAACATAGTGCAGCAATATCTTATAAACTAATGAAAACTTTAGGTGATACTAAAGTTATAGGACCATTATTGATTGGACTTGGTTTACCAATTGAAATTGCTCCTCTTAGATCTTCAACATCTGAAATTATTAATTTAGCTTCGATTGCCGCTTATTCATCTGAGGTAATTGAATATAAAATTGATTAATTTTTTTGAATTCTCAAGTCCTCAAGTAATAAAATACTTGCCACAACATCTTCAACATCTAGAATTTCTTTTGCTTCACTGATAACCATTTCTTTTTCTTCATCAGTTAAGGCTATTCCATAAACATAAATTTTCTTTTTATAAGTATCTATTTGATAGTTGGTTGCTTTGATATTTTTATTAACTATTAAAGCTGTTCTTAATTGAGAAGTGATAAGCAAATCTTTTGCTGATTGTTTAAAATTAAATTTCTCTTTTATTTTAATGTCATTTCTAACAGATCTAGCTCCTTTAGTTTCCCAAGCAATCTTTGTAATTTTTAATTTATCTTCAGGTTCATCTACTTTCCCAGTTATAAAAATTCTCCCATCTAAAACTTTTGTTTTAACTTTTAAGAAATTTTTTTTGTCCAAAGCAAGTATTTTGGTTGAAACAGTTTTTTGCATAATAGAATCATCTATTTGAGTTCCAACTGTTCTTGGATCCATCGCAACTGATACACCAGTTCCAAATAAACCAGATGAACCGACACCGGCAGCACAACCAGTCAAAACAATTGATAAAAGGATAATTATTAAATTTTTAATTCTCATTTTTTAATTTTAAGCAAAAATTATAAACTACTTTTTTTGAAATAGTTTTATTAATGGTAATTAAATCTGTAATTTCTTTCGTACTTAATTTATTGATCATTTTTTTAATCAAATTAATATCTGATTCACTTAGCTTTTGTGAAGTATTTTCTTCTTTTTTTTCAGAAATTACTATTGTTAATTCGCCTCTTAATTCATTATTAAATAATTCTAATTCATCAATATTCTTTCTAATATACTCCTCATATAGTTTGGATATCTCCCTACAAAACACTACTTTTCTTCCAGCAAAAAATTTTTTGAATCCTGGGATAATTTTATTTACTTTTTTTGATGATGAAAAGAAAACTAAACTGTGATTAAAGTTTGATAGTTTTTTTAATTCATCCTCTATTTGATTTTTTTTTTCTGGTAAGAAACCGTAAAAAAAATATTTGTCAGAAAATCCACTTGCTGAAATAGCAGTTGTAACTGCTGATGGTCCAGGTATTGAAAATATATTAAGATTATTTTTTATACATTCATTTACTAGAATTAAACCTGGATCAGAGATACCTGGTGTTCCTGCATCAGATATAAGTGAAATTAATTTACCTGATTTTAAATATTCAATTATCTGTAATGTATTTTTTTTTTCATTAAATTTATGATTTGAAATTAATTTTGATTTGATTTTATACTTATCTAATAAATTCTTAGAAACGCGAGTATCTTCACAAAGTATATAATCTGATTTTTCCAGAACCTCTAATGATCTAAATGATATATCTTTTAAATTGCCTATTGGTGTTGCTACTAAATAAAGCCCATTTTTGTAATCATTTGATTTAAATTGTGGTTTTGTGATCATAATTCAGCTTAAAAATTATATAATAACATCAAAATGAAAAAGATTATCAAAATTATTTCTATTTCTTTACTTCTCTTATTCTTAAACTTCTTAAGTTTAGTTTATGCAAATGAAAAAATAAAAATTGGACTCTTGGTTCCGATGACTGGAGAAAATAAAGATCTAGGGTCATCTATTATTAAGGCCGTAAGTTTAGCTGTCAAAGATATTAATAATGATTTAATTGAAATTTATCCAAAAGATACCACAACAAGAGCTAACCAAACTCTTAAGTCTGCTTTTGAATTAAAACAAATGGGAATAAAAATTGTTATTGGACCAATATTTCATGAAAGTTTAACTTATTTAGATGAGATGAAAGATTTAACTTTTTTATCACTCACAAATAAAACTTTAGATTTACCTGAAAATGTAATTTCTGCTGGAATAAATTCCACATCTCAGTTTAATACTATAAAAAAATTTTTAGATAATAATAATTTACAAAAAACTCTTTTTTTAACACCAATTCAGAATTTTGAGTTTGAAGTCAAAAATGGTGTTAAAAATTCCAAAATAAAAGTTTTTAAAAATTTTGAATATAATACTGAACCGACAAAACTTACAAAACAAATTGAGGAAATAACTAAATACAAAATTAGAAAACAAAATCTAGCAGATGAAATAAGAAGAATAAAAGAGTCAAATGAACCAAATAAAGAAAGAAAAATTAAAAGCTTGGAAAAAAGATACACGATTGGAAATGTAAATTTTGATGCAGTTGTTATATCTGATTTTGACGAAAGCCTTAAAAGTGTTGCAACCTCTTTACTTTACACTGATGTGTCTCCAAAAAATAAATACTTTATAACCCTTAACCAATGGTTTGATGAAAGTTTAATGGAAGAGACAAATATTCAACCAATTTATTATCCATCAATTAATAAAGAAAATTTTGATGATTATAAAATTAAATATTTTAATGCTTTTAATCAAAACCCATCACATCTCTCGCTGTTAAGTTATGATTTGGTTGGTTTAGTATATTATCTTTCATTGAAATCAGATCTATCGAAAATGGATAAATTATTTAAGAAAAAAAATTCATTTAAAGGTAAGATAGGAATTTTTGATATTAAAGATAACAAAATTAATCACAGATTAAATTTTTATAAAATAGAAGATAAAAAAATTACAGAAATCTTTTAAGCTTTTTGAAAGCTTGATAGCGATGGTCCATTTTATATTTTTGAGATGATTTCATTTCACCAAATGTTTTAGATTTTTTTAGTGGAATAAAAATTGGATCATAACCAAATCCATTTTTCCCCTTTGGCTCATTTGATATTCGACCCTCAACTTTGCCTACTACACAAGTAATTTTTTTATTTAAATACGAGATCGATAAAGCACAAACAAATCTTGCTTTAATTTTTTTATTTTTCCAATTCTTATCTTTTTTATCTAGCTCTCTAAAAACTCTTTTAATAGCTTTATTAAAATCACCTGATTTTCCTCCCCATCGTGCAGAATAAATTCCAGGTCTTTTATCTAAATGATCTATCTCCAAACCAGAGTCATCAGCCAAACATATTAAACCAGTCTTTTTAGAAAAATATTTTGATTTAATTAAGGAATTTTCCTCAAAAGTTTTTCCATTTTCAGCAGGACTTTTAAGTTTAAAATTAGAAGTAGAGTAAATTTTAATGTAATTTGGTAATAAACTCCTAATTTCTCTTAATTTACCCTTGTTGTTAGTGCCAATGAGTAATTGTTTAATTTTTTGCTTAGACATCTAGAAATAATTAAATTCCTTACCATATAAGAGCTTATGGAAAAAGAAGAAAACCAAAACAATACTCCAGAAGACGAAAATAAGAATTTAGAAAAAGAAACAGAAAAACCTGAGGAAAGCTCAGCAGGTGAAAATAAACAAGAAACACCTCAGGAAATCAAAGAAGAGATTAAAGAATCAACTCCAGAGGAAAAAATTTCTGAACTTGAAGATAAACTGGCACGAACTTTTGCTGAAATGGAAAATCAAAGAAGAAGGTTTGAAAAAGAAAAAGAGGATGCCTTTGAGTATGGAGGTTCTAGCTTTGCTAAAGAGGCATTAAATTTAATTGATAACTTAGATCGTTCAAAACATGTTTTAGAAAGCGATGACAAGTTAAAAGAAACAGACGCTTTAAAGAAGATACTCGAGCATTTAGAAATAATAAAGAAAGATTTAATTTCTATTTTTGAAAAAAACAATATTAAACCAATTGATTGTATTAACAAAAAACTAGATCCTAACTTTCATCAAGCAATGATGGAGATTGAAGATGACACTAAAGAAGCTGGAACAATTGTTCAAGAAATTCAAAAAGGCTTCACTATTAAAGATAGACTTTTAAGACCTTCATTAGTTGGTGTCTCAAAAAAAATTACCAAAAAAGATGAAAAAAATGAACAAAATCATGAAAATTCAGGAGATAAATAATTATGAGATCAACTTGTAGTTTTAAATTTAAACCCTATATGACGAAAGAGAGACAATAATATTATGAGCAAAATAATTGGAATAGATTTAGGAACAACCAACTCTTGTGTTGCAGTAATGGAAGGAACACAAGCTAAAGTTTTAGAAAATGCAGAAGGTGCAAGAACGACACCTTCAGTAGTTGCATTTACTGATGAAAATGAAAAATTAATAGGTCAACCTGCTAAAAGACAGGCAGTAACAAATCCTGAAAACACAATTTTTGCAGTTAAAAGATTAATCGGAAGAAATTTTGATGATCCAACAGTAAAAAAAGATGTTGAAGCTGCACCATTTAAGATAGTTAACTCTGAAAAAGGAGATGCTTGGATTGAAGCTAAAGGAGAAAAGTATTCTCCCTCACAAATCTCTGCATTCATATTACAAAAAATGAAGGAGACAGCTGAAAAATATTTAGGATCAGAAGTAACAAAAGCTGTAATTACCGTACCAGCATATTTTAACGATGCACAAAGACAGGCAACAAAAGATGCAGGTAAAATTGCAGGACTAGAAGTTTTGAGGATTATCAATGAACCAACTGCTGCATCGCTAGCTTATGGTTTAGATAAAAAACAAAATAAAAAAATTGCTGTATACGATCTAGGTGGAGGAACATTTGATGTTTCTATACTTGAGTTGGGTGATGGAGTATTTGAAGTAAAATCAACTAATGGTGATACCTTTTTAGGCGGTGAAGATTTTGATAATGCTATTGTTGATTATTTAATTTCTGAGTTTAAGAAAGATAATGGTATTGATCTTAAATCAGATAAACTTGCTTTACAAAGATTAAAAGAGGCCGCTGAAAAAGCAAAAATAGAATTATCATCTGCAGAACAAACAGACATAAACCTACCATTTATAACTGCAGATAAAACTGGTCCAAAACACATTAATTTAAAGATGACTAGAGCAAAACTTGAGGCTTTAGTTGAAGACTTAATTGCTAGAACAATGCCTCCATGTCAGACTGCTTTAAAAGATGCAGGAATTACCGCAAGTGAGATAGATGAAGTGGTTATGGTTGGTGGTATGACTAGAATGCCAAAAGTTATAGCAGAAGTTAAAAACTTTTTTGGAAAAGACCCTAATAAGAGTGTAAACCCTGATGAAGTAGTTGCAATGGGTGCTGCTATTCAAGCAGGTGTGTTACAAGGCGATGTTAAAGATGTTCTTTTATTAGATGTAACACCATTATCATTAGGTATTGAGACGCTTGGTGGAGTTTCAACAAAACTAATTGATAAAAACACAACAATTCCAACTAAAAAAAGTCAAGTCTTCTCAACTGCTGAAGATAATCAGCCAGCTGTTTCTATTAGAGTTTTACAAGGTGAAAGAGAGATGGCTACTGATAACAAGTTATTAGGTAATTTTGAGTTAGTGGGTATTGCGCCAGCTCCAAGAGGTGTTCCTCAAATTGAAGTTACATTTGATATTGACGCTAACGGTATCGTAAATGTTTCAGCAAAAGACAAAGGGACTGGTAAAGAGCAGAAGATACAAATTCAAGCTTCTGGTGGATTAAGTGACGAAGAAATTGAAAAGATGGTTAAAGACGCTGAAGCTAATAAAGAAGCTGACAAAAAGAAAAGGGAGTCTGTTGATGTTAGAAACCAAGCGGACACTTTAATTCACTCAACAGAAAAGAACTTAAAAGAGCATGGATCAAAAATTTCAGATGCAGAGAAAAAAGCGATTGAAGATGCATCATCTGCTGTAAAAGAAGCTCTAAAAAGTGAAGATATTGAAGATATCAAGAAAAAAACAGAAGGTTTAGTTCAAGCTTCAATGAAACTTGGGGAAGCAATCTATAAATCACAACAAGGTGCTAAGCCAGAATCAGGTAAAGATGATGGTGGAGATGATAAAGGTAAAAAAGACGAGAATGTTGTTGATGCTGATTTCGAAGAAGTAAAAGACGAGAATAAAGAAAAAAGCGCATAAACTGACATTTAATTGTCTGGGGTAATTTGATGGCTAAACGAGACTATTATGATGTCCTAGGCGTTAACAAAAGCGCAAGTCCTGATGAACTAAAATCTGCCTATAGAAAACTAGCAGTTAAATATCATCCGGACAAAAATCCTGGTGATTCAAAGGCTGAAGAAAAATTTAAAGAGGCTAGTGAAGCTTACGGAATACTTTCAGACAAAGAAAAAAAACAAAACTACGACAACTTTGGACATGCTGCTTTTGAAAATGGAGGTGGTAGACCAGGTGGAGGTTTTGGTGGTTTCAGTGGAGCTGATTTTTCAGATATTTTTGAGGATTTCTTTGGGGATTTTGGAGGTGGAGGAAGATCAAGAAATAGAAAATCAAATAATAGAGGTTCAGATTTAAGATATGATTTATCAATTTCATTAGAAGAAGCTTATCATGGGAAAAAACAAGATATAAAATTTGCAACTACTGAACAATGTGGAACTTGCAAAGGTAATGGTTCAGAACCAGGCTATTCTCCAGACAGGTGTTCTTATTGTGGAGGAAATGGAAGAATAAGATCTAACCAAGGTTTCTTTACTGTTCAACAAACATGTCCTCAATGTAATGGTAATGGTGAAGAAATCACTAATCCATGCAATGATTGTAATGGTCAGGGCAAAAAACAAGCATCTAAAAAAATATCTGTGACTATTCCTAAAGGAGTAGATGATGGAACAAGAATAAGACTAGCGGGGAAAGGTGAGGCTGGAAGCAGAGGTGGTGCTACAGGTGATTTATATTTATTTATCAATGTTCATTCTCATGAACTATTTAAAAGATCGGATGAAAATTTATTTTTTGAATTTCCTATATCCCTTGCTGATGCAGCTCTTGGAACTACCATTGAAATACCAACAATTGATGGTGGTAGAGCAAAAATAAAAATTCCAGATGGAACTCAAAATGGCAAACAATTTAGGTTAAAAGGCAAAGGAATGCCATTTATGAGAAGAGGTGATTTTGGTGATCTATATGTTCAGGTAAAAACAGAAGTGCCTGTATATTTGAATAAAAAACAAAAAGAATTACTGGAACAATTTAGAGAAATCGAAAACGACAAATCAAATCCAAGCATTAAAAAATTTTTTCAAAAAGCAAAAGATTTTTGGAAGAATTAATTTATGGGATTAGAAGAAATAATTCCATCAATAGCTTTAATATTAATACTGGTTCTAATTTTACCCAATTTCATAAATTCAAATTTAAAGAAAAAAGTATTTTTTAAAAATTTAATTATTTGGGCTGTTATTGTAATTATTCTTGTGATACTTCTATATTTTATCACTTAATGAAAAAAATTAATTTAGCTATTTCAGGATGTATGGGACGGATGGGTCAACAGCTCATAAAATCCTCAAAAAAAAATAAAAATTTTAAATTAGTTACGCTAACAGAAAATAGATTAATAAATAAAAAATTTAATGGAATTAAACCTGAATTAAATTCTGATTTAGCATTTAAAAAAACTGATGTAATTATTGATTTCACGGTACCTAAGTGTACGCTTGAAATACTTAAAATAGCCTCAAAACTAAGAAAAAAAGTAGTAATTGGTACCACTGGATTTACTAGAGCCCAAGAAAATCAAATTAAAAAATATTCAAAAAAAATACCAATTTTAAAAGCTGGTAATATGAGCTTAGGTGTAAATTTATTGATGTATTTAACTGAGATTGCCTCAAAATCACTTAATGATGAATACTTAAGTAAAATATTTGAAGTACACCACAAACATAAAAAGGACTATCCATCGGGTACTGCTTTAATGCTAGGTAAAGGAATAGCAGATGGAAAAAATAAAAATTTATATAATTTAATTGGTAATAAGTTCTTGAATAAAAAAACCTTCCCTTATGGAAAAAAAATCAATTTTAACTCAATTAGAAAAGGTGAAATTATTGGTGAACATGAAGTAAAATTCTCAAGTGGGAAAGAAATAATTACTTTAAACCATGAGGCTTTTGATAGAGCGCTTTACTCAGATGGAGCTTTAACTGCATCTAAATGGTTAATAAAGAAAAAACCAGGATTATATTCGATGAGAGATTTGCTTAACTTTTCATAATGGATGAAAAACAAAAAGCAAAAATAATTATTAAGACTTTAAATAAAATTTATCCTAAGGCACCTGTTCCCCTAAAAAGCAAAAATACGTTTACGTTATTAATTTCAGTACTTCTGTCTGCCCAATGTACTGATGTAAATGTTAATAATGTAACAAAAGATATTTATCCAAAATACTATAGGCCAGAACATTTTGTAAAATTAGGGAGAAAAAAAATTGAAAAATTAATTAAAAAAATTGGAATTTTTAGAGTTAAAGCCAAAAGTATTTACTTAATGTCAAAACAAGTATTAGAAAAACACAGAGGTAAAGTACCCAAAACTTTTGAAGAACTTGAAAAACTGCCTGGTGTAGGACATAAAACAGCAAGTGTTGTGATGTCCCAAGGTTTTGGATACCCAGCTTTTGCTGTTGATACTCATATTCACAGACTTGCGCAGCGCTGGGGTTTAACAAATGGAAAAAATGTAATTCAAACTGAAAAGGATTTAAAAAGAATATTTCCTAAAAAAACGTGGTCTAAGCTTCATCTCCAAATAATTTTTTATGGGAGAGAACACTGTAAAGCCAGAGATTGTTATGGGTTAAGTTGTAAAATATGCACTACTTGCTACCCAAAAAGAAAAAAACCTGTTATTACAAAAAAGGCTTAATATGAAAATTTTAGGAATAGGAAACGCTATCGTGGATGTCATTTGTAAAGTTGATGACAATTTTATTGATCAAAACAACCTTACAAAAAGCACCATGAAATTGTTCTTTGATGAAAATGAATTCAAAAGTTTACTAAAAAATCTTAAAATTGAAAAAACAGTATCTGGAGGATCAGTTGCAAATTCAATAGTTGGTATTTCTCAACTTGGAGATGAGACTGGTTTTATAGGAAAAATTTCAGATGATGAGTTTGGTAGTAATTATGAACATGGATTAAAAAGAGAAAATGTAGAATATTTTTATTCAAAAAAGAGAGAAGAATTACCAACAGGAACATGCTTAATCCTTGTAACTCCAGATTCAGAAAGAACAATGTGTACTTTCCTGGGTATAGCGGGAAAAATTAATGAAAATGATGTGAGCTCTGATGCTATTAAAAAAAGTGAAATAATATTTTTGGAAGGTTATTTGTGGGATGAAGGAGAACCCAAAAAGGCATTTGATAAAGCTATAAATAATGCAAATAAAGTCGCTATGTCTCTTTCAGATCTATTTTGTGTGAATAGACACAAACCTCATTTTTTAAACTTAGTTAAAAACAAACTCGATATAACTTTTGCTAACGAACAAGAAATTACCTCATTAATTGACGCAAAAAATTTTGGAGAAGTTATAAATTTTTCAAAAAAACTTAATAGATTGGTTGTTATAACCAGAGGTGAAAATGGTGCAGTTGCAATTAAAGGAGATGAAGTTGTTGAAAATGGTATAGAAAAAAATTTAAAAATAGCTGATCTTACAGGCGCAGGCGATCTTTTTGCAGCAGGGTTTTTACATGGATATATAAACAAGCTATCAACAAAAGAATGCCTCGAAAAAGGTACAGAAATGTCATCAAAAGTAATACAACAAATTGGGGCAAGGCTTTAGATTTAACTTTTCTTTCTTTTAAAACTCCCTTTACCTTTTTTAGGCTTTATTGTTTTTGGTTTGTACTTTTTAGAAAACAAGTTTTTAGCAATAAGGTTTTTTTTAGTTAATTTGATAACCATTTTTTTTACTGATTATAAATTCTTTATCATCAAAGGTGTTTAAAATTTTTTTTCTTAATCTATATATGTGAGTCTCAACAGTATGAGTTTCTATATCAGATTGATAACTCCATACTTTTTCTTGTAACTCATCAATGCTAACTGGTTTACTTGATTTAGATAAAAATATAATCGTGTTAATTTCTTTTTCAGTTAATTTGAGCTTGATATTTTTTGCTGACATTTCTCTTGAATTTAAATCTATCATATAATTGTTTAATTTAACTTTGGATTGATTTTTGAATTGTACTTTTAAAAATTCAATATTTATTTTTTCTACAAATTTTAAAATATTGACAGGTGTACCATTTAAAACAAATTGATGTCCAATATTTGAATATTCTCTATCTGTTATAATCAAATAATTATTAAGATTTTTAATTGTATCCTTTAAAATATTTACATTATCTACTGGTAAAATGTTAAAATTTAAATCTAACTCAATTTCTTCAAGGATATGATACAATTGTGAAAATTTATATATTATTAAATTCTGAGCTATCACAAATATAGAATATGACAATTTTAGTTAAAAATAAACATACTCTTCAAATAGATAAATTTATATTTAACTGTTGTATAGGAAAAAAAGGATCAACAAAAAATAAGAAAGAGGGAGATAAAAAAACTCCAAAAGGTACCTTTAAAGTTGAAAACCTTTATTTCAGAAAGGACCGTTTAACAAAACCATTAACTTCATTAAAATGTATTGAGATTAAAAAAAATATGGGTTGGTGTAATGATATTCGTTACCCCAATAAATATAATAAACTTATTAAAATTGAAAAAAAAATTAGACATGAAAAATTACTAAGAAGAGATAGTAAATATGATTTACTAATACCAATTAAATACAACTATAAAAAACCTATTATTGGGCTAGGAAGTTGTATTTTTATTCACTTAACAAAAGATTTCAATCCTACAGCTGGATGTGTTGCTTTAAAAAAAAAGGATTTTTTAATAATACTTAAAATAATTAAAAAAAATTCTAATATTAAAATTTTTTAATTTCTATGGCCAAAGATACTAGATCCAACTCTAACAAATGTCGCAAAATGTTTAGCCGCAACAAGATAATCTGAAGACATACCCATACTCAAATCTTCAAAGCCAAATGATCTATTAAGTCTATTCATCTCTTCAAAATAATTATTAGGATCAACATTTGCTGGAGGAATACACATTAAACCAATTAAATCTAATCCAATTTCTTTAGAGTAGGAAACCAGTTGATTTGCCTCTGCTTTGTTAACACCCGATTTTTGATCTTCATCACCTATGTTTATCTGTAAAAAAACTTTGACTTTTTTGTTTATTTTATTTTGTTCATCAGCAATTCTTTTAGCAAGTTTTGGGCTGTCAACAGAATGGATATAATCAAATATCCTTATTGCATGTTTCACTTTATTAGTCTGTAATTTTCCAATCATGTGCAATTTAATATGTCTATTATTTTTTTTGATAGCAGTCCATTTTTCACTTGCTTCCTGAACTTTATTTTCCCCAAAATCAATATGTCCATATTCTATAAGTGGTAAAATTTTATCAATTTTAAAAGTTTTCGATACTGCTATAATTTTAGGATTATTGTTAATATTAAATCTATTGAGATAAACTTTAATATTATTATCAATATCTAATAAATTTTTTAATGTGTTATGCATAAAGATATGAAATATTACTTCATAAATAAATTTGAAACAAACAATATTGATAAACTAGAAAAACAAACAACTATTATCTATAGAAATTATTCATCAGAAACAGCAGATGAAAAACTTATTTTAAAAATTAAAAAATACTGTAAAAAAAAAGGTTTAAAATTTTATTTATCTAACGATATTCGACTTGCAATAAAACTTAATTTAGATGGTGCATACATTCCATCATTTAATATAAACACGAAACATTTATCCTATTCACTTAAAAAAAATTTTAAAGTTATTGGTTCTGCTCACAATTTAAAAGAAATTAGAAATAAAGAAAAACAAAAAGTTGATAAAATTTTCTTATCATCTTTATTTAAAAAAAATAAAAATTATCTAGGAATAAATAAATTTAAACTTCTTTCACAACTTACGAGAAAAGAGGTTGTTGTACTTGGTGGTATATCTAAAAAAAATCTAAAAAAACTTAAAATTTTAAATCAATCTAGTTTTGCTGGTATATCTTTTTTTGAATAAAAAAAGGCCCCTATGAAGAGGCCTTTTCTTAAATTAATTTGACTAATTATTAGAATGCAAATGCTGCACCTAAGAACCAGTAATCAACATCTGCGTTACTGTTTGTTGAATGGTCAACATTCTCAGCCTCTTCAACACTCGCTGAAAGTGTCATACCACCAGCTGTGTATGAAGCAGAAACTGCTGTGTACTCAGCATCAGTGTTTGATCCACCTTTTTCAATTGTCTCAGTTCCATAACTTACTGAAAGCTCATCAGACACTGTGTAAGAAATCTTATAAGATGAAACTTCTTGATCACTTGTAGATGTTCCTACATCATAATCACTGTTTGATGCAGCAGCAGTAACTGGACCGTATGCGTAAGATAATTTCCATACTGTTTGATCACCAGAAGTTCCAGTAGTACCAGTATCCTTATCTGTCATTGCATACTGAGCTGTTAAACCTTCAATACCAGTATATGAAATTCCATATCCTAGTTCTGAAGCAGCACCAGTACCTTGTGGTTTATATGAAGCTGTTAACTCAACACCATCCATAACTGATGGTAGAGTATAAAACGCTGAGTTATCACCAGTACCCGTGTCACTTACAGCTACACCAGTAACTTGGCTGTTAACTGCACCATCGAATGCATCCCAAATATCACCAGCTGCTGTTCCGTCTATAGCAGTTGATGCTGAGCTTCCGCCCTCACCTGAGAATTTTAAAGTTCCCATTCCTTCGCTTGAGATAGTGATTGAGTGACCATCAAATGGTAAAGTGTCATCTCCTTGGTCAATTGTGAATGATAAAGAAACATTCATACCATTATCTAATTCACCACCACCTGAAAAAGTGATTTGGTTACCCATTGAGAAAGTTGCACCTCTGTTATGATCTTCAGAGCTGTAACCACCAATTCCGATTGAAGCTGCACCAGACACTGTTAACTCACCAGCGTTAGCTGATACAGAAACAAGTGAAGCTGCTAGAGCTGTCAAACCTATTTTTTTAATGTTCATATTAATTACTCCTTTTAATTATTGTTATTATTAATAATAAACAGCTTATTTATAATGCTTAGAGAGATTATTTGCTTAATTATCTAATTTTTATAAATAAAATTTACAAAGTGTTGTATTTTTGCATCATATATGTTGTTATTTTATGTAATTATTAGCTATTTTAGTGATTTGTAGTAGATATAGCCTAAAAAAATTATGATATGTAAATGATAAAAAAATTACTAATATTTTCTTTTATAATCCCACTTTTTCTTATTTCATGTAAAGGACCAGATGGAAAATTTAAACTACCAGGTGGTGATGCTCGAAAATTCCCTGATGATCCAAAGAAAAGAGTGGAACAAAACATAAGAGAAGGAAGAGGATTTAGAATAAACGATGCATTAAAAAGTAAAGGTGGTGTTTTTGATTTTGCTAGCTCCAATGAATTATGGAAAGCATCATTAGACGTAATTGATTTTATGCCTCTTTCATCTGTAAATTATAGTGGCGGTATAATTATAACAGATTGGTATTCTGAAAAAAATACACCTAACAAAAGTATTAAAATTTCAATAAGATTTTTAACAAATGAAATAAGATCTGATGCTCTTCAAATTAAGATATTTAGTAAAGAATGTATTGATTCACAAACTAACTGTAATTTTTCAAATTTAGATGGAAATTTGAATAATGAAATTAAAAAAGAAATACTAAAAAAAGCAGCAATTTACAAAAAACAAAAACAAGAAAAAAGTCCAGATAGCGATTATGTTTATCCATCAATAGATTAGAGATTTTAAAAGTGGAAAGATACAATTTTAAGTCTGTAGAGGACAAATGGCAAAAGATTTGGGGGAAAGAAAAAACTTTCTCTGTAAAAATTGATAAAAATAAAAAAAAATTTTATTGCCTTGAAATGTTCCCGTATCCATCAGGAAAAATACACATGGGTCATGTAAGAAATTACACTATAGGAGATGTTTTAGCTCGCTACAAAACTCTTCAAGGATTTAATGTATTACATCCAATGGGGTGGGACTCTTTTGGAATGCCGGCCGAAAATGCTGCAAAACAAAATAAACTAGATCCAAAAGATTGGACTGAAAAAAATATTGAAAAGATGAAATCACAGTTAAAAAAACTTGGTTTATCTATAGACTGGGATAGAGAAATTTCTACCTGCTCTGAAGCATACTATAAACACCAGCAAAAATTTTTTTTAGAATTACTTGATAAAAAATTAGTTTATAGAAAAGAAAATTACGTCAATTGGGATCCGGTTGACAAAACCGTATTGGCTAATGAACAAGTAATTGATGGGAAAGGTTGGAGATCAGGCGCAGTTGTACAAAGAAAAAAACTCAATCAATGGTTCTTCAATATATCAAAATTTTCACAAGATTTATTAGATGGAATCAAGATGCTTGATCATTGGCCCAATAAAGTAAAAATAATGCAAAAAAATTGGATAGGAAAATCTTTTGGATGTGAAGTAAATTTTACAATAGAGGGAAATCTTCCAGTTAACAAAATTAAATGTTTTACGACAAGGCCTGATACCCTTTTTGGGTTATCTTTTTTAGCTTTGTCTGCTGATCATGAAGTTTCAAAATTTTATGAAAATGATATTAATTTTAAAAAATTTAAAGATGAATGCTCTAAAACTGGAACAACTGAAGAGGCAATAGCTGTAGGCGAAAAAATTGGATTTAAAACAAATTTAATAGCAACAAACCCTTTAAATCCAACTCAAAAAGTACCAGTATACTTTGCAAATTTTGTCTTAATGGATTATGGATTTGGAGCAATTTTTGGTTGTCCAGCACATGATCAAAGAGATTTTGATTTTGCAAAAAAATATAATCTTGAAATTAATACCGTTGTGAGACCGCATGATCAAAATGATAATTTTAAAGTAGTTAATGAGGCATATACTAAAGAAGGTGTTATAGTTAATTCAAAATTTTTAGATGGATTAAAGGCGCCTGATGAGTCAATTTTAAAAGCAATTGACATTCTTGAGAAAAAAAATTTAGGAACAAAAAAAATTAATTTCAGATTAAAAGATTGGGGTGTATCAAGACAAAGATACTGGGGTTGTCCAATCCCTGTTGCTTATGATGAAAATGGAAATGTACACAAAATTCCAAACTCCATGTTGCCCGTAAAACTTCCGGAAAATATTAATTTAAATGTAAAAGGAAATCCTTTAGATCATGTTGATGAATGGAAAAAAATAGAGATTGATGGAAAAAAACTTACAAGAGAAACCGACACATTAGACACATTCGTTTGCTCATCTTGGTATTTTTTGAGATTTTGCTCTCCGAATGAATATGACTATGGATTTAATGAAGAAGATATAAAATACTGGATGCCAGTAGACCAATATATTGGAGGTGTAGAACATGCTATATTGCATCTGCTTTATTCAAGATTTTTTATGAGAGCAATATCTACAAATAATGATAAAATTGAAATCTCAGAACCCTTCAAAGGACTATTCACTCAAGGGATGGTATGTCACGAAACCTACAAAGATCCTGAAGGTAATTGGGTAAGTCCAGAAGAAATTGAGACTGTTAATGGTATAAAACTTTTAAAATCTGATAAATCAAAAGAAATAGAAGTTGGTCCTATTGAATCCATGTCAAAATCAAAAAAAAATACAATTGATCCAGAAGGAATTATTTCAAATTATGGAGCAGACGCTGCTAGATTATTTATTTTATCTGATAGTCCTCCAGAAAAAGATGTGCAATGGTCTGAGGAAGGAATCGTTTCTTCATTTAAATTTATACAAAAGTTGTGGAATTTAAATTTAGAAATAATAAAAAAAATTAATAATAATAATATTAAAGATGATGATAATGAAATTACAAAATATACAAACAAATTTTTAAATAATGTAACAGACAATTTAGAAAATTTCAGTTACAATAAAATTATTGCAAATTTACATGAAATGTATGCTTTCATGACAAAAGAGATTCAAAAAAATCATAGAAAGGAAACATTGATTGAAAATTATTATAAGATTTTAATAGCAATGCAGCCAATTATACCTCATTTTTCGAGTGAATGCTTAGAAGCAATAAAAATAAAAAATTTAGAATGGCCTAAAATTGATAAAGAAATAATCAAAGATAAATTAGCCAAAATAGTAATACAAGTGAACGGGAAAAAAAGAGGTTTAATCAATATAGAACACAACAAAAAAGAAAATGAAATAATTAAAGTTATCGAAACAAATGAGAAAATTTCAAAATATATTTTAAATAAAGAAATAAAAAGAATAATTCATATTAAGAATAAATTACTAAATATAATAATTTAAGTTGTGAAAAAAATTTTTTTATTAATTTTAATTATAATTACTTATAGCTGTGGATTTACATCCGTATATAAAAATTATGATGGTGAAAATATTTTTATCAAAATAAAAAATATTGATGGAGACAGAGAAATTAATAATTACATTAAAAATCAAATAAAAATTGCCTCTTCATTAGAAAGTGAAAATATTTATGATTTATCCATAAATACAATTTATAAAAAAAATATTGTCACAAAAGATGTGACTGGTAAAGCAACTGATTATAAACTTACGTTAGATGTAATAGTCACTGTTCATTCAAAAAATAATCAAATTCTTAAATTTACAGAAGAGTTCAATACTAAAAAAAGAGAAGATTATTTTGAAGAAAAAAATTATGAAAGAGAAATTAAGAGAAATTTTTCAGAATCTATAAAGGATAAAATAATTTTAAATTTGTTGAAAAATAATGATAATTAAATCTTTCGAAACAAAAAAAATCAATATTAATAAAAATAATATAATTTTAATGTACGGAAAAAATGAGGGCTTCAAAAAAGAGATAATAAAAAATTTAATTCTAAATGTAGAAGATATTTCGTCATATGAAGAAAAGGAAATTATTGAAAGTCCCAATATTTTTTTTGATAGTATTTTAAATAAATCTTTATTTACTAACCAAAAATTAATTATAATTAAAAGAGCAACAGATAAAATTCTTAAAATTTTAGAAAAAATTTTTGACTCAGAAATTCAGGATATAATAATAATCAATGCAGATAATCTTGATAAGAAATCTAAGCTAAGATCTATATTTGAAAAAGATAAAAAATTAGTATGCATACCTTTTTATCCTGATAACCACCAAACTCTTTCAAAAATAGCTTCAGATTTTTTTAAAAAAAGAAACATTTCAATATCACAATCAAATATTAATCAAATTATTGATAAAAGTGCAGAACAAAGAGAAAATTTATTAAACGAACTAGAGAAAATTGAAACTTTTTCATTTGGTGGAAAGGTAATTTCAAATAATGTAATAGAAAATTTAATTAATTTAAGAGAAAATCATAGTATCTTGGAACTTGTAGATTTATGTTTAATTAAAAATAAATCTAAATTGATAAGAGTTTTAAATGAAAATATTTATTCAAACGAAGATTGTATAATTATTCTAAGAACCTTATTAAACAGATCCAAACAAATCCTTAGACTTTCCAAAGAATTTGAAAGAAATAACAATATAGATCTTACAATTTCCACTGCAAAACCTCCAATTTTTTGGAAAGAAAAAGAAAAAACAAAACAAATAATTCAAATATGGAAATCACAAAGTTTAAAAAAACTAATATATAAAATTAATAACGTAGAATTAATAGTTAAAAAAAGTTTATATAATTCATTAAATTTAGTTGTTAATTTTTTATTAGAACAATCTTCAGGAAAAACTAGTAGTTAGATTTAATTATATCTATAATTTTATTTAGTTGGTCTAGATCTTTATATTCAAAACTTATTTTACCTTTATTTCTTTTATTATTTTGTATATCAACATTTAAACCTATTTTATTTGAGATAGATAATTCAAGTGCGATAATATTTGTATCTTTAGATCTGTTAGATTTTTGTTTTATATTTTTAATAATTTTAACAAAGTTCTCTGCTTGCCTAACAGATAATCCTTTTTCAAGAATTTTTGATGCAACAAAACTGGCATTTTTAAGACCAACTAATATCTTTCCATGACCAGCAGTTAATTTTTGTGTTTCGATTAATTTAATTACATCATCCGGCAAAGTTAAGAGTCTTAAACAATTAGTAATATAACTTCTACTTTTCCCAATGAATTTTGAAACTTTTTCTTGATCATAAGAAAACTCATCTATTAATCTTTTGTAACCTTGAGCTTCTTCTAGAGGATTCAGATCATGTCTTTGGACATTTTCGACAATTGCAAATTCCAAAGATTTTAAATTATCGGCTTCTGTAATTACTACAGGGACATTATGTAAACCAGCTCTTTGTGCTGCGAGCCACCTTCTTTCCCCTGCTATTATTTCAAATTTTCCCCCATTATCAGTTGACCTCCTAACAATGATTGGTTGTATCATTCCCCTTTCTTTAATTGAATTTGTTAAATCAATTAAATTATTTTCATCAAATATTTTTCTTGGCTGATACTTGTTTGGAACAAGATCACTTATTTGCAATTGGTTTTTCTCTGGCTCTACTTTTGTTTCTCCGATCAATGATGATAAACCTCTTCCTAGACCCTTTTTAATTTTATCCATTAAGCAGCACTTCCTATTGTTGACTCTTGATTTATAAATTCATCTGTAAAACTAAAATATGACTTACTACCTGGGCATGATTTATCATAAATTAAAACTGGCATTCCATGCGAAGGTGCTTCTGATAATCTAACATTCCTAGGTATTACTGTTGAGTAAACTTTTTCACTAAAATAATCTCTTGCTTCTTTTTCAACTTGTGAAGATAACTTATTTCTCTTGTCATACATTGTTAAAAGTATACCTCTGATTTTTAATTCTGGGTTTAAACTTACTTTTATTCTTTCAATTGTCTTCATAAGCTGCGTTAGACCTTCAAGAGCAAAAAATTCTGTCTGTAAAGGAACCAGAAGCGACCCTGAGCAAACAAGGGCCATAACAGTTAACAGGCTAAGTGAGGGTGGGCAGTCTATCAGTATATAATCATAGGATCCTCTAGAATCATTTAAATAAGCGGCTAATTTACGCTTTAAAATAAAAGCTCTATTTGTATCATCAGCTGTTTCAACCTCTAGACCTGATAAGTCAACATTAGAAGTTACTAAATCCAAATTTTCAAACTGGGTTTTCTTGATTACTTGATTAATTTCTTTAGTTCCATTCAAAACACCATAGATTGTATCGCTTGAGTTTTCCATATTAGATAATCCAAGACCTGTAGTTGCATTTCCCTGAGGATCTAGGTCTATAACTAAAATTTTTTTATTATGTTGTGATAGTCCAGCTGCAAGATTTATTACTGTTGTAGTTTTTCCTACCCCACCCTTTTGATTTATGACTGAAATAATTTGCATTTAATTTTTTTAATTTCTTTTTAATTTTTTTTTTTAATTTTTTTTATATTTATCAAAAATGAATCCTTACTTGTTAAACTTTTCTTTTCTATATATTCCAAATTCCATTTTTTTTTAGAATTTTCAAAAACTTTTTTTCCATTTTTGCCCATAAAGAAAATTAAATTTTTATATTTCGAAAAATTTTCATATACTAAATCTAAAACAACAGGCATAGGTTTAAATGCTCTCGACATAATTGTTCCTGTCTCTAAATTTTTTATCTCAAAAATATTTTTTTGAAAAACTTTTGTATTTAAATTTAATTTTTCTGAAACTTCTTTTAAAAAATGGCTTTTATGGTAGCTTTTTTCATATAGATGCACACTCATTTTATTTTTCATATTTTTTAGTATAATTGCTACTATGATTCCTGGTAAACCAGCTCCAGATCCTAAATCTGTGGTTGTATTGTAATTTAAATCAACAAAATCAATTATTTGTGCTGAATCAATAATATGACGCTCAATTATTGCATTTTTTGATGCTGTATTTTGACCAATTATGTTAATTTTTTTATTTTTTTCCATAATCAGAGATATATAGTTTTCAAAGTCTAAAAATGTTTCACGTGAAACATTTAGATGATTAAGTCTAGAGTAAGAATTTAAAATTTCTTGATCCATTAAGCTATATGCTTAATAGACTTTCTTTTTACGTGTGACAACAAAATATACACAGCTGCTGGGGTTATTCCATCAATTCTTAAAGCTTGACCCATAGTTTTAGGCTTTATTTCTTTAAATTTAGCTTTAACCTCATTAGACAAACCTGAAAGTCCATCATAATTAATTTTATCAGGAATAATTAAGTTCTCATCTCTCTTAAATGCTAAAATATCTGCTTTTTGCTTCTTTAAATACCCCCTGTAATGAGCATTAATTTCTACTTGTTCATCAATTTCTTTACTAAAATACGGTATTTCAGGCCATATTTCTCTAATTTTACTCATATTTACGTCTTTTTGAGTTAGAACCTCATTTGAAGACCTCAATATTCCATCTTTTGCTATTTTAATCCCAAATTTTTCTGCTTTAGATGGAGAAATACTAGATTTATTCATTTTTAAATTGATTTTTTCAATTTTATCAAATTTATCCAAATATAAAGCTTTTCTTTCCTCTCCAATTAACCCAATTTCTATTCCCTTAGCTGTTAATCTTTGATCTGCATTATCTGCTCTCAAGCTTAATCGGTATTCTGCTCTTGATGTAAACATCCGGTATGGCTCCGCAACTCCCTTGGTAACCAAATCATCGATCATCACTCCTATGTAGGCATCGGATCTATCAAGGATAAAAGGTTCAGAATTTTTAACAGATAAAGCTGCATTTATACCGGCTATGAGGCCTTGCGCAGCTGCTTCTTCATATCCTGTTGTTCCGTTAATCTGCCCAGCAAGATAAAGATTGCTGATCTTCTTAGTTTCAAGGGTCAAGAATAGTTCACGTGGATCTATATAGTCATATTCTATAGCATATCCTGGTCTTATAATTCTAACATTTTTTAAACCATTGATATTGTTACATATTTCTTCTTGTACATTAGCTGGAAGCGATGTGGAGATCCCATTAGGGTAAATTGTGTGATCATTAAGCCCTTCTGGCTCTAAAAAAATCTGATGACGAACTTTATCTGCAAATTTTACTATCTTATCTTCTATAGATGGACAATATCTTGGACCTACTCCTTTTATATTACCTGAGTACATTGCACTTTTAGATAAATTTTTTTCTATAATTTTATGAACCTTCTCATTGGTATAAGTCATTCGACATGACACTTGTTTGTTTAAATTTTTTTTAGTTAGGAAAGAAAAAAAATAAGGATCATCATCTGCAAATTGTTCTTCAAGGTTTTCAAAATTAATCGTTCTTGCATCTAATCTTGGAGGTGTTCCAGTTTTTAATCTTCCAATTTTAAAATCATATTTTGCTAATTGTTCACTTAAACCTGTTGAAGGTTTTTCATCATACCTACCTGCTGGTGTTCTTTCATCACCTATATGTATCAAACCATTTAAAAAAGTTCCTGTCGTTAGTATTAACTTGTTGCATAATACCTTTTTACCTTCTTTAGTTTCAAAACCACTTATAGTGTTATTATTAAAAACAAACTTTATTACAGGATCTGAAAAAATACTTAAATTACAGTAGTTTATAAGTTTTTCTTGCATAAATTTACGGTAAAGCGCTCTATCTGATTGAGTTCTTGGTCCACGTACTGCTGGACCTCTGCTTCTATTTAATAATCTAAATTGTATGCCTGATTTATCTGCAACATCTCCCATAACACCATCAAGTGCATCTATTTCTCGAACTAAATGACCTTTACCCAAACCACCAATTGCAGGATTACATGACATCTCACCAATAGTTTCTATTTTATGGGTAAATAGGGCAGTGTTAACACCTAGTCGAGCAGAAGCAGCAGCTGCCTCACATCCTGCATGACCTCCACCAATTACAACTACATCAAATGACAAATCATTTTTCATGGGTTGAATTTATATGTGAATACATAATTTACAAGACAGGCTTAATTTTTTGTAAATAAACGTTAATTATCAACAGTTTTTAATAGAAAATATATAAAAATAAGGAAAATAGGGGATTACTTACCGATGCAAAAATCGTTGAAAATACTACCTAATATCTCCTCTACATCAACTTTTCCAACGATCATACCTAAATGTCTAGTGGCTAATCTTAAATCTTCTGCTGCTTTATCAAAATCTTCTATTTCTTTTTTTTTATTAAAGTTATTCAGATGGTCTAAACACTGTCCCAGATGTTGTCTGTGTCTCTCTCTAGTAATTAAAATATCATCACTAGTTGTAAATTTATTTTTTAAATTATTTTTTATTTTTAAAATTAGTTCATCAATATTTTTATTATCTTTAATTGAGATTAAAACATGATTTATATTTTTAATTTCTGAATCAATTTCTTTTTCTAAAAGATCAGACTTGTTTATAACTAAAATTGCATTTTCATCTAACAAACCCTTCAAAACATCAGTAAAATCAAGGCTTTTTGCATCTACCACTACGAGCTTTAAATCTGCTTCATCGGCTCTGTTTAAAGATAATTTAATACCTTTTTTTTCTATCTCATCTTTAGATTCTCTTATTCCGGCGGTGTCTGATATTATTACGGGATAACCATCTATATTGAGATGAGTTTCTATAACATCTCTTGTAGTACCAGCTATTTCAGAAACAATTGCAACATCTCTATTTGATAAATGATTTATTAAACTAGATTTCCCTGCATTAGTAGGTCCAAGAATTGCAATTTTAAAACCTTCTCTAATTCTTTCTCCAACTTTTTGATCATTTAAAATCTTTTCAATTTTTTGAATAACATCATTTGTATCATTTTTGATTTCATCCAAAATATTGTTGGGCAAGTCTTCATCTGGAAAATCAATTTTAGCTTCAACATGAGATAAAATTTTTAAAAGTTTTTCTCTTAAAAAATTAAATTGATCTGCAGACTTGCCGTTCATAATTTTAATCGCTTGTTGTCTTTGAATTTCTGTTTCAGATGAAATTAAATCAGCTATACTTTCTGCTTCTAATAAATTTATTTTTCCATTTTGAAATGCAAGTTTAGTAAATTCGCCTGGCTCTGCTAATCTACAATTTTCAATTTGAGAAATAGAAGAGTGAAGGGCGTCTACCACGGCTTTACTACCGTGGACTTGAATTTCAGCCATATCTTCACCTGTGTAGCTCTCAGGTCCAGGAAACCATAGTATTATACCCTCATCAATCAGCTCAGAAGTGTTGATTTTGCTGATTTTTCTTAATGTTGCCACTCTTGGCCGAGGAACTTTTTTACCTGTAAGGATCTTGATTACTTTTGAAGATTGTTCTCCTGAAATTCTAACAATTGCAACACCTGAAACACCAGGCCCAGTAGATAAAGCATAAATTGTCATTAGAAGATTATATCTTCAAATTTATATCACTGTAAAACTTAAAATGTTATGCAAATTTCTTATGCCGGTTTGTTCATTGAGTTAAAAAACTCAGCATTGTTTTTGGTATCTTTTAATTTTGAATTTATAAACTCTATTGCATCCATAGTTCCCATTGGAGCAATTATTCTTCTCAACACATTCATTTTTTGTAAATCATTTTTATCAAACAAAAGTTCTTCTCTTCTTGTTCCGGACTTTGTTATATCAATTGCAGGATAAATTCTCTTGTCTGCAATTTTTCTATCTAAGACAGTTTCACTATTACCTGTTCCTTTAAATTCCTCAAAAATGACTTCATCCATTCTAGATCCGGTATCAATCAAAGCTGTAGAAATAATAGTTAACGATCCACCTTCCTCAATATTTCTGGCTGCACCAAAAAATCTTTTAGGTCTTTGAAGTGCATTTGCATCTACACCTCCTGTTAAGACTTTTCCTGAACTTGGTATTACAGCATTATATGCTCTTCCCAATCTTGTTATTGAGTCTAATAAGATAACAACATCTTTTTTATGTTCGGTTAATCTTTTTGCTTTTTCTATCACCATTTCGGCAACAGCTACATGCCTTTGTGCTGGTTCATCAAAGGTAGAACTAATTACTTCACCTTTCACAGTCCTTTGCATATCTGTTACCTCCTCTGGACGTTCATCTATCAATAAAACAATAAGATAACACTCTGGATAATTTTTAGCTATTGAGTTTGCTATACTTTGTAAGATCATTGTTTTACCCGCTTTTGGTGGTGAGATAATTATTGATCTTTGACCTTTTCCTATTGGACTAACTAGATCAATTAATCTTGGTGTAAGGTCTGGTTTTTTTTCTACCTTGGTTTTTTCAATTTCCATCACCAATTGTTTGTCTGGATATAACGGCGTTAAGTTATCGAATGCAATTTTGTGTCTTGCTTTTTCTGGCTCTTCAAAGTTTATTTTACTAACTTGTAGTAATGCAAAATATCTTTCACCTTCCTTAGGAGCTCTAACTGGTCCTTCAACAGTATCTCCTGTTCTTAAACCAAATTTTCTAATCTGACTTGGGCTAACATATATATCATCCGGTCCGGGAAGATAATTAGACTCCATTGCTCTAAGGAAACCAAACCCGTCTTGCAGTAACTGCAAGACACCAACACCTGTTATTTCCTCTTTTTCTGCAACTTTTTTTAGAATAGCAAAAAGAATTTCCTGTTTTCTTAGTGTGCTAGCATTTTCAATACCAAGCTCTTCTGCTTTTGTAATTAGCTGTTCAGATGATTTAAGTTTTAGTTCTTGGATATTCATGATTAGTTTGCTGATAAGGACTTATCAATATACATAATATATACGCTGTTTTTGTTATTTCAACCCTAGATTGGCTTAAAAATAGCTAAAAATACAACAATAATTAAAATTACAGTTGGTACTTCATTAATAATTCTAAAAAATTTAGAAGATCTTATGTTTGTTTCATTTTTCAATGCTTGAAGACATTTTCCTAAATATTCATGATAAATTGATAGAAATAATACCAACACCAATTTGATTTGCATCCACAAATTTGAAAAAACTTCAAACCCAATTAAGTAAATTAATATTAATCCAAAAGCCCATGTTAGCAACATAGCAGGACGCATAATGTAATTGTATAGTCTCTTCTCCATCAAAATAAAAATATCAGTGGTTTCTTTTTTTTCTTTGTTTTCAACATGATAAACAAAAATTCTTGGAAGATATAAAAGACCAGCCATCCAGGAAACAACAGCAATTAAATGCAAGGACTTAAAAAGCAAATAGGTATTCATTCATCAAATATTTTTTTCAATTAAAGATTTTAATAAAATAATATGGTCATCATTGTCATTTAAACATGGAACCATATCAAAGTTTATTCCTCCAGCATTTATGAAACTTTCTTTTCCTTGAATTAATATTTCTTCCAACGTTTCCACACAATCAGATGAAAAGCCTGGACAAATTGTGAGGATATTTTTAATTCCTTCTTTAGGTAAATTTTCTAATGTTTTATCAGTGTACGGTTGAAGCCATTCTTGTGGACCAAATCTTGACTGGAAGGTAGTTTTGATTTTTATAGAATTAAACTTTTCTGAAATAAGTCTCGTTGTTTTATGACAATAGCAATGATATGGGTCTCCTTTATCAAAATATTTTTTTGGTATACCGTGGTATGAAGCTATGATTAGGTCTGGCTTCCAATCAATTTCATTAATTTTTTTATTAATTGAATTAACTAGTGCTTCAATATAGAGTGGATTAGATTCATAATGTGGTATTATTTTCAGGGAAGGTTGCCATCTCATTTTCATTAGTGTTCTATAAACTTCATCACAAACTGTTGCGGTTGTTGCAGCTGCATATTGAGGATAAAGGGGAAGGATTACTAAATTTTCACAGCCCATCTCATGTAATTTGTTTATTTTACTTTTAATACTTGGGTTTCCATATCTCATTGCAAAATCTAAAACGATGTTTTCTTTTTGTAATAACTTAGAAGTTTTCTCGCTTTGTTTTTCTGTATAATAAAGAAGTGGTGACATATTTTCATTTTTCATCCAAATTTCTTTATAAGCCTTAGCGGTCTTAGAAGGTCTGAAGGTTAGGATAAATAAGTTTAAAATTATTTGCCAAATTATGGGATTTACTTCAATTACTCTTTTGTCTGACAGAAATTCTTTTAAATACTTCCTAATATCAAACCAATTCGTTGAGTCTGGTGTACCTAGGTTAATTATCAGTACTCCTGTTTTCCCATATTTTATTGGTAGATGATTTTTATCCATGATTTAACTATTTTTTACTATTTTAATTAAGTTTTCGACCATCTCCGGATTTGTTTCCGGAAGAATGCCATGTCCTAGATTAAATATATATGGATGATCCTTGAAAATTTCTAAATATTTAGAAGTTTCTTTTCTCAAATTTTTATAATCTGTTAAAAGTACTTTTGGATCTAAGCCTCCTTGAATAGGAATTTTTATATCTTGAAGTATTTTTTTAGGGTCCACATTGTAATCAATACTTATTACATCAGGTTTAACGACCTCACAAAATTCTTTATAATTTTTAATCTCTCTTGGAAAACATATTACCGGTACATTCAAAGATCTAACATATTCCACTAAACTTAAAGTAGGTGTATAGATATAATTTGGTAAATCTTTTTCTTCTAATAAACCAGCCCAGCTATCAAAAATTTGAATAACATTTGCTCCATTGTCTATTTGGTTTTTAATATGAACTTTTAAAAATTTTTCTATAATTAATAAAATTCTGTTTATTAAAAAATTATCTTTGAAAAAATTTTTATTTAAATCTTTCTTTGGAGATTTCAAATTAATCATATAAACTAAAAGAGTCCATGGAGCGCCTACAAATCCAATGGTATTTTTGTTTTCTACGATCGGATCTGAACTTACCTTTTTAATAGCTTTATAAACGGGATATATTTTTTCAACAAAATCTATTTCATCTAATTTTGCTATCTCATTTAAATCTAGACTATCTAATCTAGGACCAAAATTTTTCTCAAATCTTACTTTTTGACCTAAACCATAAGGCAACATTAAAATATCAGAGAAAATTATTGCAGCATCTAAATCAAATCTTTTTAATGGTTGTAATGTTATCTCAGCTGACAAATTATCATTTAAACATAAATTAATAAAATCAGGATTATTTTTTCTAATTTCTCTAAACTCAGGTAAATATCGACCGGCTTGTCTCATTATCCAAAGAGGATTAAATGAAGTATCTTTGTTGATAATTACTTTGTTTAAAGGTTTCATATAAAAGTCTTATAAATTATTGTAGTATTATTATATCTTGTGAATAAAGAAGATTATTTTTTATAAACATTATATTCACAATTTACTAACAAGTTTGATGATTAAAATTGTTTAAAATGAAGCTTTTTTGATTATTTGTATTTTTGTGGATTGTTTTAGCTTATTTATTATTATTGTTAATAAAAGCTAGGTTTTACAGATGATATTGGAGGAATTTAAAATTGTATAATTAATACAAAATAATACACGTTTATTAACAATTTATTTATGAATAATACATACCAAATATATTTAATCTCTGACTCAACTGGAGAAACCTTAGATAGAATATTTTTGGCTCTTAAAGCACAATTTTTAAATATAAAATATAAAGTTCATTCTTTTTCATTTACAAGGACCGAAAATCAGATTTTAAAAATTTTAGAAGATGCAAAGGAAAATGAAAATTCAATAATTTTATATACCATTGTTGATAACAACCTTGCTAAATATTTGGTTAATGAAAGTGAAAGAAAAAAGATACCTTGTTTTGGAGTATTGGGTAATTTAATTTTAAATTTTTCTAAAATTTTAAATCAAAAAGCTTCTCATGAACCAAGTGGACAACACGTTTTAAATGATGAATATTACGATAGAATTGAAGCAATCCAATTTACCATGAATCATGATGATGGTAATTTAATAGGTGAAGTTGAAAAATCTGATATAATTCTAGTTGGGGTTAGTAGAACCAGTAAAACTCCAACATCTATTTATCTTGCTAATAAGGGCTTTAAAACCTCAAATATTCCTTTGGTAAATGAAAATTCCTTACCAGAAAAATTGAAACAAAATCCTCATATAACTTGCGTTGTTGGATTAAGCACAGAGCCTGAGAGACTCGCAGACCTAAGAAAAAATAGAATGAATTCATTAAAGGAAACAGAAAGTATAGATTATACTAACCTAGAGAGTATAAAAAAAGAAGTTCTTGAAGCCAAGAAAACATTTCGGAAATATAAATGGCCACTGATAGACGTAACAAGAAAATCTGTTGAAGAAACTGCTGCTTCTATAATAAAAATACATGAAATATATTCAAGCAATGTTAAATAAAATTATTCTAGCCTCTAAAAGTAAAGTTAGGAAAGATATTTTAGATAAAAATAATATACAAAGTATTGTAGAACCTTCTAATGTAGATGAAGATATTGTAAAATTATCTTTGCTTAAAGAAAATGCAAGTCCAGAAATAATTTCAAAAAATTTAGCAGAGTTAAAGGCAAATAAAGTTAGTGCCAAAAAGCAGAACAAATTAGTACTTGGTGCAGATAGTGTTATCGATTTAAACGGAGAGTTAATTTCAAAACCTGAAAGCAGAGAAGAAGCAATGAAAATTTTAAGAAAACTTAACGGGAAACCTCACTTTTTAATAAGTTCTGTTTGTATTTCAAAAAATGGCTCAATGATTTGGAACTACACTGATAAAGCAACTCTAATAATGAAAAATTTTTCAGAAACAGAATTAGCAGAATATTTATCAAAAATATCAGACGAAAATCTTTACGCTTACAACGTCTATCAAATAGAAGGGGAAGGTAGAAATTTATTTAGCAGTATAGAAGGAGATGAAAATACAATAATGGGTTTACCTATAAAAAAAATCAAAGAATATTTAAATTTACAAAAATGAAAAAATATTTTGTAATTGGAAACCCAATTAATCATTCACTGTCTCCAAAACTGCACAACTATTGGTTAGAACAAAATAACATTAATGCAGTTTATGAAAAAATTAAACTAGAAGAAAATGAAATTGAAAATTTTATTTATAGAATTAAAAATCAAGAAATAAATGGTTGCAATGTTACTGTTCCGTATAAAAAAACTGTAATTCCTTTTTTAGACAAGTTAAGTTTGGAAGCAGAACTGGCACAGTCAGTAAATACAATTTGTTTTCATAATGGTGATCTCGTTGGTCACAATACAGATATATATGGTTTTCAGAAAGCTATAAATAGTGTTAACTACAAAATTGAAAATAAAAAAATTTTGATCTTAGGTGCTGGTGGAGTGGTTCCATCATTAATTGTTGCTTTAAATAAAATGAAGGCCTTAGAAATAACTATAACCAATAGAACCAGTAAAAAAGCCGAAGATCTAAAAATTCAATTTAATAAAATTAATACTGTAAGTTGGGGTGAGGTGCCTGATTTTGATATAATTATAAATGCAACTAGTTTGGGTTTAAATAATGAGACCATCGATTTAAATACTTCGAACATTGGTGAAGGTAAGCTTTTTTATGACGTTATTTATAATCCTAATGAAACCAATTTTTTAAAATTAGGAAAAAAATTAGGAAATCGAATAGAAAATGGTAAATTAATGTTTATTTATCAAGCATTTGAAGCATTTAGATTGTGGCATGATATTGAGCCAAATGTAAATCAAAAAATATTTAAATTATTAGATCATGGTTAGAATAGGTATAATTGGTGATATTGGTTCTGGAAAAACTTTTGTAGCAAATAATTTTGGATATCCAGTATTTAGTGCAGATCTTGAAGTAGCAAAAATTTATAGAAAGGATAAAAAAGTTTTTTTAAAATTAAAAAATAAATTACCAAAATACATAACTAGATTTCCTATAGATAAGAACGAAATTACAAATGCAATTTTAAATAATCAAAATAATTTAAATAAAATAATAAAAATTGTACATAAAGAAATAAGAAAAAAACTTAATGTATTTTTAAAGAAAAATAAAAATAAAAAAATTGTAATTTTAGATATTCCATTACTTATTGAAAATAAACTTTTTAATAAAAAAGATTTATTAGTTTTTGTTGAATCTAGAAAAAGAGATATTGATAAAATAATTAAAAAAAGGCCAAACTTTAATTTAAAACTTTTAAAAATTTTTAAAAAAATTCAGTTTACTCCAAGTTACAAAAAGAAAAAATCTCATTATATAATTAAAAATACATTTACAAAAAAACCTGTTAAGAATGAAATTATAAAAATTATAAATGAAATTTTATAAATGAAAGAAATCGTTTTAGATACAGAAACAACTGGAATATCAATTAAAGACGGCCATAGAATAGTTGAAATAGGATGTATTGAATTAGATGATTTGGTACCTGTAAATAAGTTTCATACCTATTTAAACCCTGAAAGAAAAGTTTCTGACAAAGCATTTGAAGTACATGGTTATTCCGATGAGTTTTTATCAAAACAAAAAAAGTTTTCTGAAATAGTAAATGATTTTTTAAATTTTATCGAAGGTAAAAGCTTAATCATTCATAATGCGGAATTTGATATTGCCCATTTAAATAATGAGCTTTCGTTAATTGGAGAAAGTAAAATTAGCAATAAAATAATAGATACACTTGAATTAGCTAGATCTAAATTTCCAGGATCTTCTTCAAGTCTAGACGCACTGTGTAAAAGATATAGAATTGATAATTCTAGAAGAGTGCAACATACGGCTTTAATTGATTGTGATCTTTTAGCAAAAGTTTATATAAATTTAATTGACCAAAAAGAGCCCACTCTTAACTTTAAAAATGAGCAAAATTCTGAATTAAATAAATTAAATTCAGAAGTTTTATATTTCAAAAAAATTATTGTTCCATCAAAAGACGAGATGTCTAAGCATAAAGAGTATTTAAGAAATTATTTAAAAAAAAATTATTATTAATTAAATCTTTGCATATAAAGATTTTCAAAATCTATTTTTTTTTCAAATTTAATATCTGGATAACCAGAATTATGTAACATGTTTAAAAAAGATTTTTCAAGTTCAGGGTATATTTTCATCTGTGCATCACACAAAATTATTCTCTCTAATTCTTTTTTTTCACTGACAGCGTCATCTATTTTTAAAATTGTTGCATAGTTCATTTCGAAATGAGATTTATGCTTTGTTTCATTTTTGTCTTCAAATTTTAGAATAGTGTTTACTTCAACCATTTTATTTTTTAAAGGTTTTGATTTAATATCAATATTAAGCTGATATTTTAAAATATTATCCCTTACATATATGTACGTCTCAGCGTCTTTTGTTTCGCTCGACATATCTTTAATGTATTTCCCTAAAATTTTAAATTTATCTGTCATTTTTTTCGTCTAAATCTTCATACTCACCATCAATGAAATTATTTTTTTTGGTATTTACAGTATTAAATTTTTTAAACAAACCATTAAATATTAATTTTCTGGTTAAAGGAAAAATTAACAAAAAGCCTATTAGGTCAGTAGCAAATCCGGGTATAATTAATAAGACTGCCGCAAAAGCAATAGCTGCACCAGATAACATTTCATAAGTAGGAGTTTCGTTACGTTTTAATTGGTTGAAACCTGATCTGAGGGTATTTAAGCCTTCATATTTTGCATAATATATCCCTAATATAGCTGTGATAAAAATTAGCAATATTGTTGTTATTGCTCCTATTTCAGATCCTATCTTTATTAAAAGATATATTTCAATTACCGGAACAAAGATAATTGTTAAAAATATTGGGTTCATTTGTCTTTAATCTAAATTGCCAGTTGAAATTAATCAACAGAGTAATTACTATCTACTCATGAATTACAGTTTTGAGTATATCGATATAATTTTACTTGCAATGATTGCTGGGTTTATTTTTTTAAGACTTAGAGGAATATTGGGCAAAAGAAGTGGATTTGAGGGCAAAGCGCCAGAGCAATTCAAAGAAGTATTAAAAAATATAAAAATTGAACCACAAAAGAAATCGAGCAATATTTTCGATGAACAGGCTCAGAAAGAATTTATTAAAGGTGCCAAAATAGCTTATGAAACTATAATTACTGATTTTAGTGATAATGATAATAAAATTACAAATAGTAAGCCTTTACTTGATAATGAAGTATATAAGCAGTTTAGCGAGGCACTCAAAGAAAGAGACAGTAGAGGTCACTATGCTGAAATCACTTTTATTGGTGTAAATAAAGCTGAGATAAAAGAGCATAAAAAATCAGGCAATATTTTGAATGTTACAGTAAACTTTATTGGAGAGGTAATTACTTGTATCAGGGATAAAGATAAAAAAATTATTTCTGGTGATCCAGAAAAAATTAAAAAAATTTATGATACTTGGGTTTTTTCACGTGACACAACCTCACAAAATCCAAATTGGCAATTAGTTAGTATCTTAACATAATTGAACGACAAAATTTCAAATAAAGATAAAATTGATTGGGAAAATTTTCTTAAAAGCAAAGAAAAATTAATTGATAAAGATTATATAGAAAAAAAAAATAAAGTTTTTTCAACCCGATCAATTGACCTACATGGATATACTTTAGAAGAAGCTAACAGAACTATAGAAAAATTTATTAACAAATGTTTTGCTGAACAAGTTAACAAGATAATTGTTGTTACAGGAAAAGGTATTCATTCTAATAATGAAAAAAATCCTTATGTATCTAAAGATTTGAGTATTTTAAAATATTCTGTTCCAGAATTTATTTCAAATAACAAAAAATTGAACGAAATGATTAATGATATTCAGGATGCCAAATTAGAGGATGGAGGTGGTGGAGCGTTTTACATATATTTAAAAAAAAATAAAAAAAAATGATTATTTGGCTTGCTTCTTACCCTAAGAGTGGGAACACATTATTGAGATCTATATTATCAACATATTTTTATTCACAAGATGGCGTTTTACAATTTGAAAATTTAAATAAAATATCACAATTTCCACAAACACATCATTTTTTACCTCTAGGAATTGATATCGAAAATGAAAAAGAGGTTTTTAACAATTTTATCAATGCTCAAAATTTAATAAATGAGGAAAAAGGAAAATTAAAATTTTTTAAAACTCATAGTTCATTAAGTAAAATGTATGACTGTAATTTTACTGATTTAAAAAATACACTTGGTGTAATTTATATAGTTCGAGATCCAAGAAATATTGTTACTTCTCTTGCAAATCATTATAGTTTAAATATCGATGAAGCTACGGAAACAATTTTGGATGACAGTAGATTTATGGAAAAAACATTTAAAAATTGTAAGGTTTTTTTAGGATCTTGGAGCTCTAATTATAATTCTTGGAAAAATCTTCAAAAACCAAATAAATATTTATTAATTAAGTATGAAGATTTAATAAATAAAAAGAAAAGTGTTATGCTTAAAATTTTCAAATTTCTTAATTCGTTAGGTTTTAAATCAGAAATTGATATGATTAAGCTTAATAAAGCATTAAAAACAACAGATTTTGAGAGTATGAAAGCTAAAGAACAAAAAGAGACATTTCATGAAGCTCTAATTGATGACAAAACTGGTAAGAGAAAAATTTTTTTTAATTTAGGACCTAAGAACGATTGGAGAAGATATTTAGACGAGAAAAATAAAGATAAAATTGAAACTAATTTTTATAATGAAATGAAAGAGTTAGAATACTTATAATTTGAGTATTAAAGAATAAATTTTGAAAGATCAGTATCTTTAACTAAGTTATCAAGATTTTTATTAATATATTCCTTATCAATTATAATTTTTTCTCCAGCTCGATCAGTTGCTGTAAAACTTATATCATCTAATATTTTTTCAATTATTGTATGTAACCTTCTTGCACCAATATTTTCTACTGTTGTATTTACTTCAGAGGCTATGTTTGCGATTGCATCTATCCCATCATCTGAAAATTCAAGATCAACATTTTCAGTTTTTAACAAAGCTATATATTGTTTGATTAAACTAAAGTCTGGCTCCCTGAGTATTCTTTTAAAATCATCACTAGTTAAAGCTTCTAGCTCTACTCTTATTGGTAATCTTCCCTGCAATTCAGGAAGTAAATCAGATGGCTTTGCAAGTTGAAATGCACCAGAAGCAATAAACAAAATATGATCAGTTTTGATTGGACCATGTTTTGTATTAACTGTTGTTCCTTCTATTAAAGGTAGCAAATCTCTTTGTACACCTTCTCTAGAAACGTCACCACCAACACGATCAGTTCTTGCAGAAATTTTGTCTATTTCATCTAAAAATACTATACCATTATTTTCTGTTGATAATTTAGCGGCTCTAACAATTTTATCCTGTTCAATTAGTTTGTCTGACTCATCATTAATTAAAATTTCATGAGACTCTTTAACTGTCATTTTTTTCTTTTTTTCTTTGTTACCCATGGATTTACCAATCATTTCTCCAATGTTTATCATACCAACATTAGCACCTGGCATTCCTGGGATTTCAAAAGATGTCCCATTTGATCCTGTATCGTTTACAGCTATCTCTATTTCATTGTCATCTAAGTCACCATTTCTTAGTCTTTTTCTAAAACTTTCCCTTGTCGCAAGACTTGCCTTTTTCCCCACTAAAGCATCTAGCACTTTTTCCTCAGCTGCTTTTTGTGCTTGCGAATAAACTTCTTTTCTTTTTTTTACTTTTTCCATTGCAATCGCAATTTCAATTAAGTCTCTAACAATCTGTTCTACATCTCTTCCAACATATCCGACTTCTGTAAATCTAGTTGCTTCAACTTTTACAAAAGGAGCTTCCGCTAGTTTTGAAAGTCTTCTAGAA
This sequence comes from Candidatus Pelagibacter sp. HIMB1495, assembly GCF_052047955.1. Classification (NCBI taxonomy): domain Bacteria; kingdom Pseudomonadati; phylum Pseudomonadota; class Alphaproteobacteria; order Candidatus Pelagibacterales; family Candidatus Pelagibacteraceae; genus Candidatus Pelagibacter; species Candidatus Pelagibacter sp. HIMB1495. The sequence continues at coordinate 220,676 of NZ_JBNAIQ010000001.1, forward strand.
ATTTCTGTTTTTCCAACTCCTGTTGGTCCAATCATCAAAATATTTTTTGGTAAAACTTCATTTTTCATTTCACCTTTTAAAGCCTGTCTTCTCCATCTATTTCTTAATGCAACAGCAACAGCTTTTTTTGCTTTATTTTGTCCAACAACAAAACGATCTAATTCCGAAACTATTTCTCTTGGTGAAAGAGCACTTACTAAAGAAGCTTCTTCTTTTTGAGTTTTTTCTTTAGGATGCAAAGGTGTTACGTTTGAATTATCCATTATATTTTTTCAATTTTAACTTTTTCATTTGTAAAAACACAAATATCAGCTGCAACTTTAATGGCCTTTTTTGCAACTTCTTCTGCAGATAAATCACCTTCCATTAAAACCTTTCCAGCTGCTAAAGCATAATTTCCACCAGAACCTATTCCTATTATATCACCTTCAGGTTCTAGAACGTCTCCAGTTCCAGAAATTATATAACTATTATTTTTGTCACCCACAGCCATCAATGCTTCTAATCTTCTTAAATATTTATCAGTTCGCCAATCTTTAGCCAACTCAACTGCAGCTCTAGATAAATTACCTGCGTGTTTTTCTAACTTTCCTTCTAATCTTTCAAACAAAGTTAATGCATCAGCAGTTGACCCTGCAAATCCTGCAACCACATCCCTTTTTTCAATTTTTCTAACTTTTGATGCTGTACTTTTGACAACTGTATTACCCATACTTACTTGACCGTCACCAGCAACTACAACTTCATTATTTTTTCTAACTAGTACAATTGTTGTCATACCTAATAAATGGTAACTATTTTTGATACTTCAAGTATCCAGACTGATATTGATATAGTTGGATTAAGTATGTATACCATTTAAAATATATGGCTAGAAAAGGAAAAGTTTCTCGAAAAACAAAAGAAACCAGTATCAATGTTGAATTAAATATCGATGGTAAAGGCAAATACCAGATTGATACAGGAATAGGTTTTTTAGACCACATGCTTGAGCAACTATCAAAGCATTCTCTAATCGACCTAAAAGTAAAAGCAAAAGGAGACACTCATATTGATCTTCACCACACGACAGAAGATACAGGAATTGCAATTGGTGAAGCTTTAAAAAAAGCTGCAAAAAAATTTGTAGGTATCAAAAGATATGCACACAGAGTTATTCCTATGGATGAAACATTAACTAGAGTTGCAATAGATGTATCAAACAGACCTTATTTAATTTGGAAAGTAAAATTAAAAGTTGAGAAACTTGGTGAGATGGATACAGAGCTATTTAAAGAATGGTTCCAGGCCTTTTCCCAATCTGCTGGCATTACAATGCATGTTGAAAATATTTATGGTGATAACAGTCACCACATCATTGAGTCTTGTTATAAAGCATTAGCAAGATCATTAAGAGAGGCACTAGAGATGGACCCTAGAAGCAAAAAAAGTATTCCATCCACTAAAGGCTCATTATAAGTTTAATGAACGTCACAATTGTTGATTATAATTCGGGCAATATAAGCTCGGTAATTAACTCCTTTAAGGAGGTTGCGAAAGATAAAGTAAATATCGAAGTAACATCGGATATAAATAAGATTAAATCTTCCGATAAAGCAGTTTTACCTGGGCAGGGTTCGTTTAAGAGTTGTGTTGATGCACTTAATAATATTAATGGTTTAGTAGATACATTAAACGAATTTGCAGTAATTAACAAAAAACCACTTTTAGGAATTTGTGTTGGGCTTCAAATGTTTGCTGATGTTGGCTATGAAGAAACCGAAACCAAAGGTCTTGGTTGGATAACAGGCAAAGTATCAAAAATAGATAATCAAAACGGAAAGTACAAACTTCCCCATATTGGCTGGAACGAAATTAATATAACGAAAGATAGTAAGATTTTTAAAGGTATTGAAAATAAATCTCACATGTATTTTGTTCACAGTTATGAATTTGTTCCAGAAGATAAAAATGTAATTTCCGCAACAACAGATTATTCTTCAAATATCGTTTGTTCAGTTGAAAAGGAAAATATTTTTGGAACTCAGTTTCACCCTGAGAAAAGTGATAAAATTGGGCTTAAAATAATTGATAATTTTATAAATTTATAATGAAAATTTTCCCAGCGATAGATATCAAGGATAAAAAATGTGTGAGGTTAGTTAAAGGAAACTTTGACAACAAAACTGAATATGAAATGTCTCCAATTGAACAGGCTGGAAAATATAAGGATCATGGTTTTAAAAATTTACATATAGTTGATTTAGACGGAGCTTTAACCGGAGAAACAATTAATTTAGATATTATTCAAGAAATAGTTACTAAATTTGATCTTAAAATTGAAATAGGTGGAGGAGTAAGAAATTTTGAAAATATTCAGAAATATACTGATGCTGGTGTTGAAAAAGTTATTTTAGGAAGTGCTGCGATAAGAGATAAAAATTTTTTAAAAGAAGCTTGTGAAAAATTCCCAAATAAAATTGCATTAGGTTTAGATGCTAAGGATGGTTATTTGTCAGTCTCAGGTTGGAAAGAAAATTCAAATCAATTAACTTTAGATTATTTAAAAGAAGTGAAAGATTATGGGGCAAGTAGATTGATTTATACTGATATTAATAGAGATGGTATGAAGCAAAGCCCAAATTTTGAAGAAACTGTAAAAGTTGCTGACATGTCAAATTGTCCAGTAATTATATCAGGTGGAGTTTCATCCATAGATGACATTAAAAAGGCTAAGGAATTAAATAATAAAAATATTGAAGGCATTATAGTTGGAAAAGCTATATACGATGGTGATATTAAATTGGATGAATTAGCTAAGGAAGTAAATGCTTAAAAATAGAATAATACCTTGTTTAGACGTTAAAAATGGCCGTGTTGTAAAAGGAATTAACTTTGTTGATCTGCAGGATGCAGGCGATCCAGTCGAACAGGCCGAAATTTACTCTGACGGAGGAGCAGATGAAATTTGTTTCTTAGATATCACTGCATCAAATGAAAATAGAGATACAATTTATGATGTCGTAGAAAAAACTTCAAAAAAATGTTTTGTTCCATTAACAGTCGGAGGAGGCGTTAGAAGTGTTGATGATATAAATAAATTACTGAATTGTGGAGCAGATAAAGTTTCTATTAATACTGCAGCAGTTCAAAATCCAGAAGTAGTAGTTGAAAGCTCAAAAAAATTTGGTTCACAATGTATTGTTGTAGCTATTGATGCAAAAAAAAATGGAAATAAATGGGAAATTTTTACACATGGTGGAAGAAACAATACTGGAATTGATGCAATAGAATTTGCATCAAAAATGGAAAGTAGTGGAGCAGGAGAGCTATTAATAACATCAATGGATAGAGATGGTACACAAGTAGGTTATGATATTGAGCTTATGTCTAAAATTTCATCTAAGGTAAATATTCCTGTCATTGCATCAGGTGGAGTAGGGAACTTAGATCATTTAGTTGATGGAATTAAATTAGGAAATGCTAGCGCAGTCTTAGCAGCATCAATATTTCATTATGGCAAACACTCTGTGAAAGAAGCAAAAGAATATCTGGATTCAAAAGGAATACCTGTTAGAATTTAATATGCTTAATACATTAGAAAATTTAATTAAACTTGCAAGAGAGAGAAAAAGTAATCCAGTTGAGGGTTCTTATACAAATAAATTACTTACAGATAAATCTCTCAGCAAAGCAAAGGTCTTAGAAGAAATTGTTGAATTAACTGAAGCTATAGAAGAAAATACAAACAAAATTCATGAAGCTGCTGATGTATTTTATCATTTATTAATGTATTTAGAAGCTAATGATGTGAAAATTGAAGAGGTAATGGAAGAATTAGAAAAAAGAAAAAAATGAACTACGATGACAATAATATTTTTGCTAAAATTTTACGTGGAGAGATACCTTGTAATAAAATTTATGAAGATGATTTTGTTTTGTCATTTCATGATATCAACCCACAAAAGAAAGTTCATGCTCTAGTTATTCCTAAGGGAAAATATATAGATCTTGATGATTTTAGTGTGAATGCATCATCAGAAGAGATGGCGGGCCTTTTAAAAGGTATTAACATAGTTGCAAAAAAGCTTGGTATTTCAACAGAAGTAGGCCAAGGTTATAGGGCACTAGCTAATATTAGCGAACATGGTGGTCAAGAAGTACCTCATTTGCATTTTCATTTGTTTGGTGGTGAGCGTGTTGGAAAAATGGTCGAGTGACAGAAGAAGTTAAAAGAAATTATCTAGAAATAAACTCGCTTCATGATTTAAAAGATGGCGAACTACCTTCAGAAGATTACTTAGTTGATCTGGTTAAACCAACTGATTTTCAGTTAAATAAATTTTTTTATAAAAATATAGGTAAAAAACATAAATGGATTGATAGATTAATATGGACAGAAGAGCAGTGGATCAAATACGTATCAAACAAAAATGTTAAAACATTTGTATTAAAAAATAAAAAAGATTTAGTTGGTTTTTTTGAATTAATTATTCATTCCGAAAAGAAAGAAGTGGAAATAGCGTATTTTGGAATATTAGAGGAATACCAAAATAAAAAATTAGGCTCATTTTTACTATCAGATGCTATTAAAAAATCATTTCAACAAAACGTAGAGCGAGTTTGGCTTCACACATGTTCTTTAGATCATAAAAATGCACTTAATAATTATTTAGCAAGAGGAATGAAAATTTTTAAATCAGAGATTGTTAGAATCTAATTTTGAAGTGGGGCTTTAAATATTTTTTGGTCAACAATTTTATTTGATTTAACTGAATAAAGAAGTGTAACAGCAATATTTTGATAAATATCTTTAGTTTGCCAGCCAATTAAATTATGATTATTAATATCAAAAAAAATCTCTATTGATTGGTTATTTTCTTTTATTGTAAATTTGACCAGAGAATTATTAATAATTTCCTCATTTAATTTGGATATTTTTTTTAATAAGAAATTTTTATCTAAAATAAAATTCAATGGTGTTTTATCCAATGGATACCTGTAATAGCTAGAAGTAGATTTTATAACTAAAGATTTTCCATTTGAAACTATAACTTTGTTTTTTTGATCATACGCACAAAACATTTTTTTTGGATATTTAATTGTACAGTTTCCAAACTCAATTTTTCCATTTATATTTTGTTCAAAATCAAAATTTAAATTTAAAGTATCTTTTAATTTATTAATTATTTGATCTTTGTTATTTGCACTTACTTCGGTAGATAAACTAATTAGACAAAATAAAAGCAGGACTCTCAACATTAAAGAACGTCTCTTTTACCCACATGATTTGCTTTGCTAACAATTCCATCAGCTTCCATCATATCAATTATTCTTGCAGCTCTGTTGTAACCAATTTGAAGTTTTCTCTGTAAAAATGAGGTAGAAGCTTTTCCTTCAGATCTAATTATTTCAACGGCTTGTTGATATAATTCATCTTTATCTCCTTGATCTGTATTTGATCCTAACTCTTTCTCATCTGCAAAATTCAAGATTTCATCAACATAGTCTGGTTCAGCTTGAGATCTTAAAAAATTGTTTATTTTCTCTATTTCATTATCTGAGACAAATGGAGCATGAATTCTTACTATTCGGTTGGCAGATGACATATAAAGCATGTCACCTTTTCCTAATAACTGTTCTGCTCCTTGTTCACCAAGAATTGTTCTACTATCTATTTTTGAAGTTACTTGAAAAGATATTCTTGTTGGAAAATTAGCTTTAATTGTGCCTGTTATTACATCAACACTAGGTCTTTGTGTGGCCATAATAATATGAATCCCAGCAGCTCTAGCCATTTGAGATAATTTTTGAATATAATTTTCTATCTCTTTTCCTGCCACTAACATTAAATCTGACATTTCATCTACCACCACTACTATGTAGGGCATAGGAAGTTTATGTTTAGCATTGTAACCATCAATATTTCTAACTCCTTCTTTTGTCATTAACCTGTATCTACTCTCCATTTCTTTTACTACCCAACCAAGAACTGATGCAGCTTTTTTAGCTTCAGTTATTACAGGGCAAAGTAAGTGTGGTATGCCTTCATATGTTGAAAGCTCAAGCATTTTAGGATCAATTAATATAAACTTACATCTTTCAGGGGTGTGACGGTAAAGAAGTGATAAAATAATTGTATTAATGCAAACTGATTTTCCTGAACCTGTAGTACCAGCAATCAGCAAATGCGGCATAGAAGAAAGATCTCCTACAATAGGTTTTCCAGATATATTTTTACCAAGAGCTATTGGTAATTTTGTTTCCTTTTTTTTAAAATCAGCATTATTTAGAATTTCACTTAGATAAACGTTTTCTCTTGAATTGTTGGGTAATTCAATTCCTACAGTATTGCTGCCTGGTATAGTTGAAATTCTCGCAGATTCAGAGCTAGTATTTCTAGCAATATCATCTGATAAATTTATTATTTTAGAAACTTTTACTCCAGCGGCTGGCTCAAATTCATTGAGTGTTACAACTGGACCATGACTTACTTTCTGAATTTCTCCTTTAACCCCAAAATCCATTAGAATTTTTTCTAAAAATTTAGGGTCATTTGTTTCATTTTTATTTGAATTTTCTCTTTCTTTCTTAGTTGGAATTTTTAATAATTCAATTTTTGGTAATTGAAATTTATTTTTAGAACTTGATTTGTTCTCTGCTTTAATAAATGGCAAATCTTCTTGTATTAAGTTTTTAATTTCATCTTGAGGTATATATTCACTAATAAGCTCACTTTTATTTGTGTAAGATTTATTTTCTTTTTTATTAAAAAATTTTATAAGTTTTATTAACAAATTATAAAATTTAATAGGGTGAAAATTTAAACTCAACAAAAATAAAGTAATTATCAGTATAATTAGAACATAATAAATTAATGTTTCATTTATAAGAATTATCGAGTCTAAAAAAGTTTTTCCAAAATAATCTCCAACAAAACCTCCATTTCCATTTATATAAAGCGTAAAAGCATCAGAATAAAAATGATTTAAAAATAACGTTCCAATTATAGTATAAAATATTACTATAAAAGTATTTTCAATTATTAAAAAAAACTCCTTTAATCGGAATATATTGACACCAGTAAATATGTATGTGAAAGAAATTAAATAGGCAATGTATCCAAAAGATTGAAAAAACAGATCAGAAATAAAGCTTCCTCGAAAACCTAATAAATTTTTAATTTTAGTGTCTTTGGGAAAAATAAAGTTAGGGTCTTCAGGTGAATATGAAAAAAGTGCAATAAATAAAAGAATACCAGCAGAGAAAATTATTATACCAGAAATTTCTGCTAATCGCTTTAATGTAAAATTAAGTAATAAATTAGCTGTTTTTTTAATGTCCATTTATACAAATCAATTATACCACTTTGTATCATCTAATTTTTGTTGTTAAAATTAAAAATAATATGAGGATTTGTATAATTGGAAGTGGACTAACTAGTTTAGCTTTAGCTAAAGCTTTAGTTAATCAGAATATATATGTAGATATTTTAAGAGATAAAAAAAAACAAATAATTGATCAATCAAGGACTATAGGTATTACAAAAAGTAATATTGAATATTTTAACAATAACATAGTTAATGTTGATAAAATAATCTGGAAAATAAATAAAATTGAAATTCTCTCAGATAAACTAAATAAAGAAAAATTATTGGAATTCCAAAATAAAAATCAAGAACTTTTTTCAATGGTTAGAAGTTTTGATCTCTATAATATTTTAGAAAAAAGTCTCAAAAAAAATAAATTTTTTAAATTACAAAATCAGATAAATTTAGAAAATATTCAAAACAAATATAATCTTTTGATTAATTTAAATATTTCAAACTTAATTGCAAAAAAATTTTTTAGTAAAAAAATTATAAAAAGATACAAAAGCTTAGCTTATACTTTAATACTAGAGCATGAAAAAATTGATAATAAAATTGCAAGACAAGTTTTTACAAAGATTGGCCCTTTAGCATTTTTACCTATTTCTGATAAAGAAACTTCTATTGTTTATTCAATAAAAAATACTACTAAAATTAAAAAAGAAAATTTAATAAAATTAATTAACATACATAATCAAAACTATAAAATTAAAAAAATTAAAAAAATTTCTTCATTTGAATTGATGTCTGTAAACTTAAGAAATTATTATCATAAAAATATTTTAGCCTTTGGTGAATTAATTCACAAGATACACCCTTTGGCCGGTCAAGGTTTCAACATGACTGTCAGAGATATTAAAATTTTACTAGAAATAATTCAAAATAGGATAGATCTTGGATTACCATTAAATAATTCTGTTAACGAAGAATTTCAAAAAAATACAAAACATAAAAACTTTATTTTTTCAAACGGAATTGATTTTATTTATGAATTTTTTAATCATGAGGGAAATTTAAAAAGCGATTTTTTTATTAATTCTATAAAATATTTTGGTAAAAAAAATTTTTTAAATAATATGCTAAAAAAATTTGCAGATACTGGTTTGAATTATTGATCATTGTATAGTGTTATTTTCATAAATATCGTGAGTGTATGTTTTTAATATCTCTGCAATTTTATTTTTTCTAATATCTAGATTTTGTGCTTCCAACAAAACTTGTTTTTCTTCTAGGGAAAAAGGTGATGCCATGGCTAAGGCATTTATTGTTTCGTCCAAACTTTGTTTCTCCAATGCTTTCCAATTAATGATAAAACCTTTTTTTTCAAACAATGATTTTAAGTCTTTAAAAATTAGCTCTAAATCTGAAAACTTAAGATCTTCTTTTTTGTTTTCTAAATCTTCAATATAATCATCATAGCTTACTTGCAAAATTCTATATTTAGTTAAAGTATCTATTTCTTTAATGGATTTAAATCTTGATACACCCTTTAATTCTATTAAATATCTGCCATCATCTGTTTCTCTAAAACTAGTAATTTTTCCAACGCACCCAACTTGATGTAATTTGAGAATCTCATTTTTATTATTTGAGTTTTTGGGCTGGATCATTCCAATTAACTTGTTTGATTTCATACTATCATCAACCATATCAATATATCTTGGCTCAAAAATATTTAGTGGAACTGTAGTTTTTGGAAATATTATAAAATTACTTAATGGGAATATAGGTAATTTAGAAGGAAGATTTTTCATATATTATTATTAACAAAAATTAAATTATTGTTCTATATTTATAATTATATGATTATTTGGATTGCATCTTATCCTAAAAGTGGAAATACATGGCTTAGAGCTTTAATTAGTACATATTATTATTCTCACGATGGAAATTTTCAAGAGAATTTATTAAAGTTGATCGATCAATTTCCTACAAGCAAATATTTTAAAGATTTTAAATTTAATAAAAATTTGCCTGGTGATACATGTAAATATTGGTTGCAAGCTCAAGAAAAAGTAAATTTTTCTAATAAAATTAAATTTTTTAAAACACATAATGTTTTTGGTAAGGTAAATAATTATGATTTTACTAATGTAAAGAATTCAATTGGATGTTTATATGTTGTGAGAGATCCTAGAAATGTAATTACATCTCTTAAGAACCATTATCAGCTTGATGATGACCAAGCATTTCAATGGATGAAAAACGAAAAAAATTTTATTTACAATGTTCAAGAGTTTGATGAGTTAGGATATAGTGACTTTCAATTCATTAGTTCATGGAATTTAAATTATAAATCTTGGACTGTTCAAAAAAAAATACCTATTAAACTAATTAAGTACGAAGATTTAATGAAACAAACCTATTATATATTTATAGATATAATTAAATTTATTAATAAAATTACAAACAATCCTGAAAAAATTGATAAAGATAAAATTAGAAAAACATTAAGGAGTACTTCTTTTGAAAATTTAAAAAAAAATGAAATTAATCATGGTTTTTCCGAAGCAGTTCCCACAAAAGAAGATTTGAAAAAAAAAATCTCATTTTTTAATCTTGGCCCTAAAAATGACTGGAAAAAAATTTTAGATATAAATTTAAAAAATAAGATTGACGAAATTTTTGAGAAAGAAATTAAAGAACTATCATATTAATAAATTAATTATATTTACACTTGCTATATTCATAAAAAACTTTAAATTTTATATAATAATTTATATGCGGGCATAGCTCAGTGGTAGAGCGTCTCGTTGCCAACGAGAAGGTCGAGGGTTCGACCCCCTTTGCCCGCTCCAATTTTGTGATTAAACAAAACGTTATAACATATTTTTTTCAATGGTTTATAAAAGATAAAGACATAAGATCTTTTAAAAATAGTTATTTCTATTATATTTTTTTTAGATTGATCCGAAATTTTCTAAACACAGATATAATTTTAAACATATTTGGCTTTAAAGTTTTAGGGAGTGTTAATAAAAATAATACTTCATATTTTCTCTTAAAAAAATGTGACTTCGGTGATAACAAAGAATTAAATTTAATAAGAAAAATATCTAATTTACAAAAAATTTTATTTATAGATTGTGGTTGTAATTATGGTTTTTATTCTCTTTATGTTGCTTCCTTGTCTAATAATAATAAAGTTATCTCTATAGAAGCTTCAAAAAAAACATTAACTTATTTCAAAAAAAATTTAAAACTAAATTTATTTTTAAACATAGTATTTTTTAATAAAGCCATTTCAAATAGAGATAATAAGGATATTATCTTTTATGAGAGTGAAAAGGATTGGGAAAGTTCAGTAGTACGTAAAAATTTTTTTAATAAGAAAAAAAAAAAAATTAAAACAATTAAAATTGACACTATTGTAAATCAACATGGTGTAAGTGAATTTTATCCAATTATTAAGCTAGATGTAGAGGGAAATGAAATCGACGCTTTAAGAGGTTCACTGAATTTTATCAAAAAAAAATCGCCTCTAATAATAATTGAATTTTCAAAATTTACTTTAAATTCTAATGATAAGATTGAGTTTTTAAATTTTTTCTTAAAAAAATTTAAATATTCGATATTTGATACAAATTATCAAAAACATAGTACAAAAGATATATTGTTTAGAATAGACAATTTAAAAAAAAGATTTATGACAATAGGTAATTTTTATATAGTGCATAATTCAAATAAGATATTTAAAAATTTTAATTTATATGAATGACTTAACAAAAAAAAAATGTTTGCCTTGTGAGGGTGGAGCTATTCCTTTTGATATATCTGAAATTCATAAATATCAAAAAAAAGTTGATGGTTGGGATATTACAGAGGATGAAAATAAAATATTTTTTTTACATAAAAAATTTAAATTTGAAAATTTTATAAAAAGTCAAAATTTCATTAATGAGGTTGGAAAAATTTCTGAAGAGGAAGGACATCATCCAGATATAAGTTTTGGTTGGGGTTATGCGGAGATTAAAATTACTACTCATGCAATTAAAGGTCTTTCAGAAAATGATTTTATTTTAGCTGCTAAGATAGATAGAGTTACTAATGTCTGAAATGTCTTGTCTTAGAAAAGACTAAAATAGTATCTGTTTCATTAGCAAATTTAATTATTTCTTTGTCTCTAATAGATCCCGAAGGTTGAATTACAGCCTCAACTCCTGACTGAACTAATTTTTCAATTCCGTCTACAAAAGGGAAGAAAGCATCTGATGCTGCAACTAAATTATTTCCAAACAGGTTAAATTTTCTCATTTTATTAATTGCTATCTCACAGCTATCTAATCTGCTTGGTTGGCCTGATCCAATACCAACAATTGATTCATCTTTTGCAAGAACAATTGCATTTGATTTGACATATCTACAGACATTGAATGCAAAAATTAGATTTCTAAGCATCTTAGGGTTTGGTTTTCTTTTAGATACAACTTTAAAATCTTTATTTTTGAAGATTTTTAAGTCTTCAGATTGAACCAATATTGCTTCATTTGATGAATTGAATTTTGTAATTTCACTAAGTGAATAATTTGTTGCATCAATTACACGTAAATTTTTTTTATTTTTAAGTATTTTTAGAGCATCATTATCAAAACCATTAGCAATAATTACTTCTAAAAAAAGTTTATTGAGCTCAACTGCAAGATTTTTTTTTATTTTAAAATTACAAGAAACAATTCCCCCAAAAGCACTTATGGGATCACATGCTAATGCAGATTTATAGCTATCTATAGGATTTGAATTTATTGATACACCACAAGGGTTTGCATGTTTTACAATTACAGTACCTTTGTTTTTTGGTAAAGATTTTGAAATAGTTAATGCAGCAAAAATATCGTTGTAATTATTATAGCTTAGTTGTTTTCCTTGAAGTTGTTTTAAATTAGTTTTCAAATTTTTTGAATAGTAACCACTGAATTGATGTGGATTTTCTCCATACCTAAGTTTTTCAATTAAATTTGCAGAAAAAACTTTTCTATCTGGCAAGTGTATATTTGCCTTTTTATTGAAATAACTTGAAATTACAGCATCATAGTAAGCAGTTTCTGTAAAAGCTATTCTTGATAGTTTTTCTCTGAAATTTAATGATGTAGCTCCATTATTTCTATTCATCTCATCTATTAATTCTTGATATTGATCTTCAGAAGTAATCACCGTTACATCATTATAATTTTTAGCAGCAGACCTAACCATAGTGGGACCTCCTACATCTATATTTTCAATTATTTTTTTATGATTATTCGTAGTTTCTAAAGTTTTTTCAAAGGGATAAAAATTTACAATTACTAGATCAATATTTTCAAAATTATTTTTCTTTAAGTCATTGAAATGTTTTTTATTGTTTCTTTTATTTAAGATTCCTGCGTGTACTTTTGGATGTAGGGTTTTAACTCTTCCCTCTAAAATTTCAGGAGAATCTGTAAAATCAGATACTTCTAAACAATTAAATTTTAATTTTTTTATTTCTTTATAAGTTCCACCAGAACTAATAATTTTGATTTGATATTTTTTTAAAATTTCTAAAACTGGTTTTAAATTATTTTTATCTGATACAGAAATAAGAGCTGTCTTTATTTTTTTCATTATATTTTACTTATTTCCCATTTAATTATTTGTTCATTTTCATTACTCATGCCAGAGATAAATATATTTTGGTTTTCTTGATACGAATTTTTATTACCGAAATATAAACCATTATCAATATTTATATCATAGTTATCACAACTAAATTGCCAACCTTCATCTTCTAATTGTATTAATATAAACTTATTATTTTGTGTTTTCATAACTTTAGAGTCGGGATGAAGATGAAATCTAATATCAAATTTAATTTGCTTATCAGGATCTTTTCTTACTATTTTATCATGACCAATAAATTTAAATTGTTCAGGATAGAATTCTATTTCTCTATGATGATCTATTTTAAACTTTTTGAAGTAACCATTATGACTAGCTGAAATTTTCCAATAATTCTTCTCAAAAACTATATTTTTATTTTCAATTTTTAAATCTTTTTGTATCAAAAAATTATCACCAGCTTTAATAAAATCGCATGAAGAATAATCTTCAATTGAAAGTGTACTTTGTAAAGCGGTGCTTTTGGAAAATTTATTCAGCCTGTTTTTTGGATCTGGATAATATCCAGAATTTGAAATTAATTTTTTATCGTTAGAAAAAATTTCAAAAGATAAAGCGCCTGCCTGATAATTTTTGGTATATATTTTTTCAGGATTTGATCCAATGTCAGCTGCTAGGATAAATTTTTTATTTTGCAATATTGTATATCCAGCTAACTCATTTATTTGATTTTTAAAAGTATATCCAAATCGTTTTAAATATTGGTCAAATTCATTATGATTAGATGAATAATTTCCATTAAAAAAGATATCTTGCTTTATATTTTGCCATATAAAAGCATAACTGGATCCTAAATAATATATAGTTTCATCAATATATTCTGGAATTGGATTTTGTGATTCTTTAAACCACTCTCTAATAATGATGAGATATTTGAGATAAAAAACTAAATTTTGAATATTTCTTGATTTGGGAAAACCTTGTTTATCAAGAGAGTGTTTGATTAAATTTTTTAATATATTTAAACCACTGTCTAAATAATTTTTCTCATCTTTATATGCTAAACCTGTTAAAATTATTGCAGCACAGCCAATCAGTTTTTCTTCTGTTTCATCTAAATTTTTGATCTCATTTAATAAATGGTTAGTTTGTTTTTGAAGCATATGATTAAAATACAACCTATATTCTTCATTACTATCTTCATAAGTTAACTGATGATTGGAAAGCCAAGCAATAATTCTTTTTGCGGTAATATTGAATTCCCAAATATTTTCATCAAATTTTTCATTTTTATTAATCCAATTGAGAATAATTGATTGCGTGGTTTCTTTAGATGATTTTAAATCCAAACTAAAAAACCAAAAAAAATTGTTTAGTTTTTTAAAGTCTTTAGAAGAAATATTGTTTGTCCAGATAGTTTCAGTTACAAAATCTTCAATTTTATATTTTTTTTTCTGATACTTTATAATTGAAGATAAAAGATGAGGGCTTGGTTTATATTCAAAATTGTTGTCAAAAGTTTTTGAAATTCGTTTTTCATAAAAATTTGAACTTTTATATAATTTTTTAAATGAAGATTTTAACTTAAAAAATATTCCATTGATAAGATTTAAGGAATTTTGAGATTGCATTAACTTATTTTGTTTTTAATAAATTAATATTCTTTTTAATATCTCCATCATTGCTTTTAAAAACCGTTGTACCAGATACAAGAATATTAGCACCAGCTTCAATTGCTATTTTACAATTATCAAAATTTATCCCACCGTCTATTTCAATATCAAAGTTAAGTTTTTCTATTTCTCTAATATTTTTTAATTGTTTAATTTTTTCTAAAACTTCTGGCATGAATTTTTGTCCACCAAACCCAGGATTTACACTCATTATTAAAACTAAATCAATTTTATCTAAAAGATTTTTTATTAAATCTATACTTGTTTCAGGATTGAGAGAAACTCCTACCTTTTTCTTTAGATCTTTTATTTTATTTATTGTCTCTTCTAAATTATCAGTTGCTTCTGGATGCACAGTAATTATATCTGCGCCCGCATCCGCATAAGCTTCTATGTATTTATGCACTGGAGAAATCATTAAATGAACATCGAATTTTAATGAACAATGTTTTCTGAGTGCTTTAATTACTGGAGGACCGATTGTTAAGTTTGGAACAAAGTGTCCATCCATAACATCTACATGAATCATGTCAGCCCCACCTTCTTCAAGTCTTTTTATTTCAGTACCTAATTGGCTAAAATCAGCTGATAAAATTGAAGGTGATATTTGTATATTTTTCATTGATATCTAGATTTACTAGTATCAATTTTTAAAATTTAATTGAATTAAAAAATTGATAAATCTGCCTAGAAATTTCACTCTCAAGAGGAAAAGACAACATCCCCATAACTGAATATCCCAAGATCCAAGGCATCAAATAAAATCTAATCATGAAAAAGAACCAAGCCACATAAAGAGGTACCAATGGTTGAATTATAAAAGAGGGAGTAACAGGTTTAAAAATTCTTAATAAAGGATTAGTAAATTTTACAAAAGCTTTCATAAAGAAAAAATTTGAGTCTTCTCTTTGAAAGATATTCATTGCTACTCTTCCAACTAAAGTCCACATTATAATTCCAAGAATATAGTCAATTATGTAAACTAAAGGGTGAAAGTTGGCAGACATTAAGAAATTTATATTTGATCTTAAAAAGAAATAAAAGGGGCGAAATTAATCGCCCCTTAAAAAAGTTATTTATTTTTGGCCGCCGATTACAGATGCACCCGCAGGTACCCTAGAATCATCAACCATTTTTTGTGTTGCAGCGCTTGGTGCTGAAGTCATTAAACTTACAACAACCATAGCCACTAAGCTAACAGTAGATCCGAAGATACCAAATGTTAACTGAGTAATTCCTAAGAATCCGCTTCCACCACTTCGTACCCAAACTAGATACGCGAAACCAGAAACTAATCCTAAGACCATACCAGCTATAGCACCTTCTTTATTAGCTCTCTTCCACCATACACCAAGTACAAGTGGCCAGAACAATCCAGACATCGCAAAGTCAAAAGCCCAGATTACTGAACCTAAGATACCTTGGATCTCCATTGCTGCAATAGTTGCTCCTGCAAAACCAATTACTACAAGTAATACCCTTGCAACAACAAGTCTTTTAGCAGTCTCAGCTTTAGGGTCTACCATTTTGTAGTAAACGTCATGCGAGATTGCATTTGCGATTGCAAGAATCAAACCATCTGCAGTTGACATCGCAGCTGCCAAACCTCCAGCAGCAACTAGACCTGAGATTACATAAGGTAATCCAGCAATTTCTGGTGTTGCTAATACAACGGCTTTACCACCCATGAAGAACTCGTTTAATTCAACAGTTCCATTTCCGTTAAAGTCGCTTACAAACATCAGATTTGCTTGGTTCCAGTTTTGATACCAATCGATTGCTTGAACTTCTGCAATAGATTTACCAATAATACCTGTCGGTAAGTTTGGATCAATCAAAGCAAGTTTAGATAGTGTCGCTAACATCGGCGCAGAAGAATATAGTAGGAAGATAAAGAATACTGACCAACCTACTGATTTTCTAGCTGCTTTTACACTTGGAGTAGTAAAGAACCTCATCATTACGTGTGGTAATGAAGCTGTTCCCATCATCATTGCTAATGCTAATGAGATGAAAGCCCAAGGTGTTGCGTTTACTTCAGAGTGAGCCTTAGTAATACCAGCTAACCCTTTAGGTACAGTAGCTAAATCAGCAGCAGAGTTTTTAACAAACCCATACTGTTGCTCTAACTCACCAATTCTAGCAACTTCATCAGCTAGCATAAAGTGTGGGAAGAAACCCGCACCAATGTTGTTACTGATCCAGAATACTGGAAGTAGGTAAGCTATAATTAGTACAATATATTGCGCAACCTGTGTCCAAGTTACCCCTCTCATACCACCAAGCATTGAACATAGTAAAATACTAACTAGTCCAACATATACTGCGTATTGGAATGGGATATCTAAAGCAACAGCTGCAATAGTACCTGTAGCGTTAATTTGTGCAGTCACATATGTGAATGATGCAACAGTTAAAACGATAACCGCCATCAATCTTGCAGTATTACCACCGTATCTAGTACCTACGAAATCTGGAACTGTGTAACAACCAAATTTTCTTAAGTATGGTGCTAATAAAGTTGCAACTAACACATAACCACCTGTCCAACCTACAAGCAAAGCCATATATCCATAACCTTTGAAGTAAATACCACCTGCCATCGCAACGAATGAAGCTCCAGACATCCAGTCGGCTGCTGTTGCCATTCCGTTGAACACAGTTGGAACCGTTCTTCCAGCTACGTAATAGTTACTTGCTTGGGCTGTTCGAGATAGCCAACCAATTGCTGCGTAGATGAAAATGGTAAAACCTACAAAGCAAATACCTATTGCTTTTGCAGACATACCCATCTGCTCACCAATCGCCATCAAGATTATGAAACCTATAAATCCACCTGTGTAAATTCCATAAACTTTAGGCAAGTTATCTATAAAATTACCCTTAATCATTAGTCGTCTCCTTTTTCACTAAAGCCGAACTCTTCATCAATTTTTTCTTGTCTACCTGCAAACCAGAAAATAAGGATTACAAATATGGCAAGAGAACCTTGACATGTGAACCAATAAGTTAATGGATACCCAAAAGGTCCAGTAACTTCGTTCATTTCAGCTCCGAAAAGGAATATACCCATTGAGAATACAGCCCAGATTGCAAGTGTTACAAACAACAAGCCTCTGGTCTTTTCCCAGTGTTGAGCGTTTTTCGCCATGTATACCTCTCTTTTTTAGTTATAACTGATAAAACCTTAACCATTATGAAAGATAATAAAAGTGTAAAATTAGCCGTATTAGGTTAATTTTTTCAAATATTTTCAATAAAATTAACTTTTTATGGATAAAAAAAAATTAAGTTGGAAAGATTTATCGTTAAGTGATTTCAAAGTTTATTTTTTTTCTTTGTTTAAAGCTTTTATTCCTAAAACAAAAATTAAAACTTCAGATGAGTTAGAAGAGTTTATTCAAACAAAATCTGCTTGGGTATCTCAAGTTACACTTTACAGTTATTTAAAAACTAGAATGGGGACAAGATATGTTCTTCACTTTGATAATGATGAATTTATGAAGTCTGTCAATGAAGCTAAATGGAATATTTATTCTGTTGCTCTTCAAGATTTAACATTTTTCACTTTTTCTTATTTAAAAGTTAATTTTAGTTACAATGAATTAGATAAAGCCAAGGAAATTTTTTTAAAAATTTTAGATGATGAAACAACAAATAGTATGCCTTTGCA
The DNA here is from genome assembly GCF_052047955.1 of Candidatus Pelagibacter sp. HIMB1495. Taxonomy (NCBI): domain Bacteria; kingdom Pseudomonadati; phylum Pseudomonadota; class Alphaproteobacteria; order Candidatus Pelagibacterales; family Candidatus Pelagibacteraceae; genus Candidatus Pelagibacter; species Candidatus Pelagibacter sp. HIMB1495. The sequence goes on from NZ_JBNAIQ010000001.1 coordinate 238,945, forward strand.
TATCATCGAAGAAGCAAAAAAAGAATTTGATGAAAGACTAATTAAAATTGATTGGGATAAGTATCACAATGATCGTCCTTTCAATCCAAGTGCTCTGGCAATGTATAAATGGGCACCAATAGCAGATGAATTAAAAACTCTTGATCGAAAAATAGTTTTAAATTCTGTTATTTTAAAATGGGATGTTATTAAAAAAGAATTTAAAGATAGAATACAGTTTTAAATATTTTTTCTGTTCTCAACCAAACTATCTACAACACTTGGATCGGCCAATGTAGTTGTGTCTCCTAATTGACCATGTTCATTTGCAGCTATTTTTCTTAAAATTCTTCTCATAATTTTTCCAGATCTTGTTTTTGGAAGTCCTGGTGTGAAATGAATTAAGTCAGGTGTGGCAAGTGGACCAATTTGTTTTCTAACCCATAGCTTTAGATCTCTTTCGAGTTCACCAGTTTCTCTTTCACCAGCATTTAATGTTACATAACAATACAATCCATTACCTTTAATATCGTGTGGGTAACCTACAACTGCTGCCTCTGCTACCTTTGGATGAGCCACAAATGCACTTTCAATTTCAGCAGTACCCAAGTTGTGTCCTGATACAATAATTACATCATCTACCCGACCTGTAATCCAATAATACCCATCTTTGTCTCTTCGACATCCGTCACCAGTAAAATATTTACCTTCAAACTGAGAAAAATAAGTATCTATAAATCTTTGATGATCCCCATATACTGTTCTCATTTGTCCAGGCCATGATTGTGCTATACAAAGCCTTCCCTCTCCAGGTCCTTTTATCTCTTTGCCGGATTTATCAACTAACATAGGCTTTATTCCATAAAATGGTTTTGTTGCAGAACCAGGCTTTAATGGTATTGCACCTGTTTGCGGAGCAATTAATATCCCTCCTGTTTCTGTCTGCCACCATGTATCTACAATTGGGCACTTAGAGTTTCCTACTGTTTTGTAATACCACATCCAAGCTTCAGGGTTTATTGGCTCACCAACAGTTCCAAGTAACTTTAAAGATTTTCTAGATGTTTTTTTGACAGGCTTATCACCTTCTCTCATTAGAGCTCTGATTGCGGTCGGTGCAGTATAGAAAGTATTTACTTTGTATTTATCTACTATTTGCCACCATCTAGAACTATCAGGATAGTTTGGTATTCCTTCAAACATTATAGTTGTTGCGCCGTTTGAAAGAGGACCATAGATAATATAACTGTGACCTGTTACCCAACCAATATCAGCAGTACACCAATAAATATCTTTTGGTTTGTAATTAAAAATATATTGATGAGTCATTGATGCATACACCATGTACCCACCTGTTGTATGAAGAACTCCTTTTGGTTTTCCAGTTGAACCTGATGTGTATAAAATAAATAAAGGATCTTCTGCGTTCATTTCTTCAGGCTCGCAATGAGAAGGAACATCTTTAATTAAATCATGATACCAAACGTCTCTATCATAATTCCAACTAACTGAATTACCTGTACGTTTAACAACAATACATTTTTTTACATTAGGACAACTCTCTAATGCTTCATCAGTTGTTTCTTTTAAAGGAATAGTTTTTCCACCTCTAACACCTTCATCGGCCGTAATTATATATTCAGACTCACAGTCATTCACTCTTCCAGAAATAGAGTCTGCTGAAAAACCTCCAAAAATAATTGAATGGACTGCACCAATTCTAACACATGCTAACATTAAAATAGCTAGCTCTGGTATCATCGTAAGATAAATTGTAACTCTATCCCCTTTTTTAATACCTAATTTTTTTAAACCGTTTGCTGCTTTAGAAACTTTTTGATGAAGCTGTTTGTAAGTAATTTTTTGACTATCTTTTGGATCATCACCAACCCAAATTATTGCTGTTTTATCTTTTTTATCTTTTAGATGTCTATCGATACAGTTTGCAGATGCATTTAGAGTTCCATCTTCAAACCATTTAATTTTTACTTTTTTAGAACTGTATTTAACATCTTTAATTTTTTTATAAGGTTTAATCCAAGTAATTCTTTTTCCTTCTTTTTTCCAAAATTCGTCGTTATTTTTTATAGATTGAGAATATTTTTGCTCGTATTTATTTTTGTTAGCCAAACTACTTTTGATCCACTCAGGTTTAGTTTTTATAATTAATTCAGGAGCAGGTTTTTCACTTTGTTTTAAAATTTTTTTTGATTTTTTTCTTTTAACTTTAGTTTTTTTCTTAACTGCAGTTTTCTTTCTTACTTTAGTTTTTTTTTTAGATTTAGCTTTTTTCTTTTTATTTGGCATGGATTATTTTTTTTTAAATTTTACTCATGTTATTTATAATTTTCCAGCTTTTATCATCAATTGGCATTACTGAAAGTCTACTTTGTTTAATAAGCGCTAAATCGCTTAAATCCTTATTTTTTTTGATATTTTCAAGGGTTACTGGTTTAGAGAACTTACTTTTAAATTGGACTGTTACTGCAACAAATCTTCCGGTCTTATCAGTTTTATCTAAATAGTGTTCTTTAATTACCATTACTATCCCAACTATTTCTTTGCCAATATTAGAGTGATAAAAAAAACATAGATCACCCTTCTTCATACTTTTTAAATTGTTTGCTGCTTGATAATTTCTAACACCATCCCAAGGTGCACCTTTTTTACCAGCCTTAATTTGTTGCTCAATTGACCAAACATCTGGCTCAGATTTTAATAACCAATAATTCATTATTTAATTTATAATATAATAAGATATAATTTAACTTTTTAAACAATTGTTGAGCAGCAAATATTTTAGTTTATGAGAGCAGCAAATTATTCATCGATGAATATATATAATCAAGATCAGATTAAAGAAATAAATAGCATTATTAGGTCGAATTTTGTACCAGGAAAAGATAATTTTGCATCAAAATCAAACAAAACTTCCGAGGTTAAATTTGTACTTTACGGAAAGCTTCAAAAATATTTAGGTCAATTTGTTGATTTTTGTTTTACAGCAAATAATAATTTTTTTGGTTTTGATCTACATCCACTAACTGATCTTAAAAAACTCAATTACAACATTTATGATACCGGGCAAGAATATACTTGGCATATAGATGCGGTTCCTGGTGATCCAGTAAAAGATATTAAATTAACAGCTTTACTAAATTTATCTGATGAGAATTATGAGGGTGGAGAATTATCTTTGTTCAGAGCTAATGAAATAATTTGCAATGAATTTAATCAACCTGGGAGCGCGATTATATTTCCTTCATTTATAAATCATAAAGTTAATAAGATAATTTCAGGTAGAAGACATACTTTGGCAATTTGGTTATCTGGACCAAAATTTAGGTAAAAATTTTAAATTTTTACACCTGCACCTTTTAAAAACGCAGCATTCTCGTCTAAAGGCCATCTTGGTTTTGCTGGATAATCTAAATTATTAAATTTATTTAATTTAAATTTTTCCAGACCTACCATTGCAATCATTGCAGCATTATCCCCACAAAGTTCTATTGGTGGAAATATACTTTTGTAATTATTAGCTTCACATAAATTAATTAACATAGATCTAATTTTTTTGTTAGCAGCAACTCCTCCAGCTACTACAAAAACTTTTTCTTTTAATTTATTTTCTTTTTCAAATTCTTCAAATGCTATCTTTGTTTTTTTATTAAGAATTTCTTCAACAGTTTTTTGAAAAGAAGCTGCTAAATCAAATTTTTCTTGTTCTGTTTTTATAGATTTTGCAATTTTTAAAATTGCAGTTTTTAATCCTGCAAAAGATAAATTACATCCACCTTTATTAAAAATTGGTTTAGGCAAATCATATTTTTCAGAATCTCCTTTTTTTGCCAAAACTTCGATTTGTGGTCCACCAGGAAATTCAATTCCTAAAAGTTTAGCTGTTTTATCAAATGCCTCACCTAAAGCGTCATCAATAGTTGTTCCTAATCTTTTATATTTTCCAAGACCTTGAACATTTAAATATTGTGAGTGACCTCCTGAAATTAATAATAATAGATAGGGATAATTTAAATGGGAATTTAACTTAGGACTTAATGCATGACCCTCAAGATGGTTAACTGCTATAAAAGGTTTATTAATTGCGCTTGCAAAAGCTTTTCCAAAACTTAAACCAACTGACAAACAAACAATTAAACCTGGTCCAGCAGTTGAAGCAACAGCATCAATTTCTTCAATTTTTTTTCCACTATCTGAAATTGCTTTTTCAACAATCCAATCTATTTTTTCTATATGTGATCTTGCGGCTAGTTCGGGAACTACTCCCCCAAATTCTTTGTGAACATCAACCTGACTAGAAACAATATTGGATAAAACTGTTGGAATTCCTTTGTCATTTTCAGTTATAATAGACGCTGCAGTTTCATCACAGCTAGTCTCTATTCCAAGAATTAAGGGTTTTTTACTCATTCAAATAGTTTTTAATAATTGTACAATCTCAATACAAGTAAGAAATAAATTTTTAATGAATAGAAAAATTATAATAGGCTCAAGAGGAAGTAAATTGGCTTTGCTTTATGCGCAAAAAGCTAAAGATAAAATTATTGAAGCTTTAGACTTGCCAGATGATCAGATTGTCATTCAAACAATAACTACAAAAGGTGATCAAATTCAGGATCGAAGATTATCAGAGGTCGGTGGTAAGGGTTTATTTTCTAGTACGATTGAAAAAGAACTGAAAGAAAAAAAAATTGATATAGCCGTGCATGCATTGAAAGACATGCCTGCAATTGAAACTAAAGCACTTAGAACAGATTCATTTTTAGAAAGGACAGATCCAAGAGAAATTTTAATAACTAATAACAAGAAAAATATCAAAGAATTAAAATTAAATGCAATAGTAGGAACCTCATCTTATAGAAGGGAATTTCAAATTAAAAAAATAAGACCAGATGTTAACTGTAAATTAATAAGAGGAAATGTAGATACCAGAATCAAAAAGCTAAAGGAAGGTATTTATGATGCAATAGTTTTGTCTTATGCGGGTATAAAATATTTAAATTTAGATAATGAAATTTCAGAAATTTTTTCGACTGATCAAATTATTCCAAGTGCAGGCCAAGGTATTATTGCTTTACAGTGTAGAGATGATGATGATGAAATTATAAAAGTTTTGGAAAAAACAAATCACAAAGATACTTATATGAGAGCTCACATAGAGAGAAACATTTTAAAGGTACTGGAAGGTGACTGCGAAACTGCAATAGGTGCTCATTCAATTATAGAGGGGGATAAAATTACCGTTGAAGCTGAACTATTCTCACTAGATGGTTCTAAAATATTTTATGAAAAAAAATCTGGTAATATTGATATGTTTAAAGAAATTGGAACAGAAGTTGGTAACACTTTAAAAATTAAATCTAATAATTCATATAAAAAGTAAAATGCATATTTTGTTAACTAGACCTATAGAAGATTGTTCAGAAATGATAGTTAAGTTTCAATCTTTAGATCATAAAGTATCTCATCTACCATTAATAAATATTCAAAAAGTTCAACATGAAGAAATTAACTCTCATGATTATGGTGGTTTAATTTTTACAAGTTCTAATGCTGTAAAAAATTTAAATGTAGAAAATTTAAATAAAAAATTAATTTGTTTTTGCGTTGGTAGTGCTACAGAAAAAAAAGCTAGAAGTTTAGGCTTTCAAAATACAATTGCTGCAGAAGGGAATGTTTCAAATCTTAAAGAACTAATTCTACAAAATTATGAATTAAAAGAAACTCCACTTCTTTATATAAGTGGTGAGATCATAACAACTGATTTAGACCACCAATTATTAAAAGAAGGGTATGCTGTTAAACGTATTATTAACTATAAAGTAAATCATACTGAAAATTTTGATGAAAATTTTGTTAACGAATTAAAGCAGAATATGCCTGATATTGTTTATGTTTATTCTCAAAATAGTGCCTCTAGTTTCTTAAATTTTATAAAAATCTATCAAACAGAAAACCTTTGGATGAATACAAACTTAATGTGTATAGGTGAAAAAACCTCGTCAATATTGAATGAAATTAAATGGAAAAAGATATTTCTTTTTAATCCTGGAGAAGAAGAGTTTTTGTTATATAAAATTTAGGTATGGAATTAATAAATAATTTTTCTGAAATATTTTTATCTGTTTGGAATAAAGGAATACTTGGTGTTGATATTTTTCAAATTTTAATTGGAATAGGGATATTCTTACTTTTTTTAGTCTTTAGAGGATTAATAAGTAAATTAATTATAAAAAAATTAGAAATTATCTCAAAAAGAACAACAAACAAATTAGACGATACTTTTGTTCAGTCATTAATTGGTCCAGCTAGATTTTTACCAATTGTATTAGGTTTCTTTATTGCAAGTTACTACATGACCTTTTCAACAGAGGGTAGAGAAGTAGTTGATACAATTAATAGAACTTTAATTACGATATTGATTTTTTGGGTTATTCATCAAATTATAGAACCCATTTCATATATCTTAAGTGGACTAGATAAACTTTTAACTAGAGAACTTATTGGTTGGATAATTAAATCACTTAAGATTTTAATATTTATTTTAGGATTAGCTGCAGTACTAGAATTGTGGGGTATTAAGATAGGACCAATTATTGCTGGTCTTGGTTTGTTTGGAGTTGCCGTTGCACTTGGAGCACAAGATTTATTTAAAAATTTAATTTCTGGAATTTTAGTATTAGTTGAAAAAAGATTTAAAATTGGAGATTGGATTGCAGTAGATGGGATTATTGAAGGCACAGTTGAAAAAATTGGTTTTAGATCAACAACAATAAGAAAGTTTGATAAATCTCTAGCGATTATTCCTAATTTTCAATTTGCAGAAAATGCTGTAGTTAATGTTAGCGAAACATCTAATTGGAGAATTAGATGGATAATTACATTGCAATATGACTCTACCATTGATCAATTAAAAAAAATCAGAGAGGAAATAGAAAGTTATATAAACAACAGTGATGACTTTAATCAATCAACTGGGGTTGCTGTTAGAATTGAGAAGTTTTCTGATAGTTCAATAGATTTATTGATAAGATGTTTTACGAATTCAAATAGTTGGAGTAATTCACTAGAAGTTAAAGAGAGATTGGCAATTGAAATTAAGCAGATTGTAGAAAAAAATAAGGCCTCTTTTGCTTTCCCAAGTCAGTCAATTTATGTTGAGAAAAAATGATAGCAATTTTTTATTTAGTTTTACAGATTTTAAAACTGTATTCTTATGTTGTAATAGCAAATGTAGTTATAAGCTGGTTGATAGCATTTAATGTTTTAAATACTCAAAATAGATTTGTTTACTCAATTTTAGAGCTTACATACAAATTGACTGAGCCAATACTTAATAAAATTAGACGTTTTTTACCCAATTTAGGATCACTAGATATTTCACCAATCATTCTTCTTCTATTGATTTGGTTTATTGAAATGTGTATGAAGCTCTACATTGCACCAATTATATTTTAGAAAGTAAAATGATTTTAATTGACGGAAAAAAAGCTGCAGCTGAATTAAGAGAAGAATTAAAGCAAGAAGTATCAGGACTTAAATCCAAATATAATAAAGTTCCTGGTTTAACTGTAATATTAATTGGAGATCTTACTCCAAGCCAAATTTATGTTCGTAATAAAGAAAAATCAGCAAATGAAGTAGGGTTAAAATCGGAAGTAATTAAATATCCAGATAGTGTTGAAGAAAAAACTGTTTTAGAAAAAATTGAAGAATTAAATAAAGATGAAACAGTTTCAGGAATTTTAGTTCAATTGCCGTTACCAAAACATATAGATAAACAAAAAGTTATTGAGGCCATTGATCCTTCCAAAGATGTAGATGGTTTTCACCCAATGAATGTAGGAAATCTTTCATCGGGTTATGAAAGCTCAGTTCCTTGTACACCTCTTGGCTGTTACTTGTTAATTAAAAAAATTGAACCAAATTTAACTGGAAAAAAAGCAGTAGTAGTAGGTAGATCAAATTTAAATGGAAAACCAATGACGCAACTACTTTTGAAAGAAAATTGTACTGTAACAATTACTCATTCAAAAACTAAAGATCTAAAAGCTGAATGTTTAGAAGCTGATATAATTGTTGCAGCAGTTGGAATACCTGAGCTTGTAAAAGGAGATTGGGTAAAGAAAGATGCAATAGTAATTGATGTTGGTATCAATAAAACTGATAAAGGTATTGTTGGAGATGTTGATTTTGAAGATGTTTCAAAAAATGCAAAAGCTTTAACCCCAGTTCCAGGTGGTGTAGGGCCAATGACTATCGCTTGTTTATTAAAAAACACAATTGAGTGTTTTAAAAGATCACAAAAATAAACACTTTTTATATAAGTTTAATTGTCTCAAGGATATTTAAACTGATTAAATTACCGTTGTATTTGATAAGCTAGTCTTATGAAAAAACCTAAATACGAATACAGAATTGCAATAATAATGATTTTATTAACTGCAGTTCCAATTGGAGCTACCCAATTAGGTTGGTATTTATATAACAAACAAGTTGGATTTGATTTTGGAATGATCGCTGGAGTTTTTTCTGTTATCTTAGCTGGATATTTGATGTATGAAAAAGGTTGGAGAGATGAGGATGAGGATTAATTAATGGAAAAAATTATTTTTTTTGCTTTAGCAGTGCCAATTTTAGGATTTGTTTTTTACCTAGGTGGTTCTGCAATAATGAAAGGTTTTAAGGCTAAAGTTGATAATCGACCCAATAAACCTGAGGACACAGAATCAGATTCAGAAACAGTAATTAGACCTTCAAATAGTAACGATTTAAGTTCTGAAATTTCAAAATTAAATGATTTGTATAAAAATGGAGCTCTTACTCAAGAAGAGTTTGAAAAAGCTAAAAGTAAATTACTGAATAATTAAATTTAGATATGTTTAAGATTATTCCCAATAAAAAAAATATTGGGGCTGAGATTATTGGTAACGTTAAAAAAATTTCTAAAAAAGATTTTAAAATTTTTTTAAAAGCACTTGAGCTTTATGGTATGATTTTTTTTAGAAGACAAAAATTAAGTTCATCAGATTATATAGAGTTTGCTAAACATTTTGGTAAATTAGCTAAATATCCAAGACTAAAAGGATTAAGTAAGAAATACAAACAAATTACTGTCGTTCAAAGGAAAGCAACAGATAAGGGACCTAGCTTTGGAGAACAGTTTCACACAGACTCAATTTACACAAAAAAACCACCTAGATTTACAATGCTTTATTCTAAATTAGTTCCTAAAAAGGGTAGAGCAAATACTGAATTTTCCTCTCAATACTTGGCTTATGATTATTTGCCCAAATCAATAAAAAATAAATTACTCAAAGTGAAGGGAAGGTACTCTTCTGAAGGACCAATTTCAGTTACTACAAGAGAAAGAGTAAAAGAGAAGGGTAGAAAGATTGAAGAATTAAAATCTATTCATAAAATTATAAAAAACATAAAATCTAAAAATATGATTTATTGCAGTCCTGGACATCTTGTAGGATTTTCTCCAAATTTAAAAAATTCTGAAAAAGTTAAAAAACAATTATTTAAGCACCAAGTTAAAAAAAAGTTTCAATACTCATTAGAATGGGAAAAAGATCAGTTAGCTATTTGGGACAATAGATCCATGCTCCACCAAGCTACCCCTTTTAAAGGCAATAGAATTATGCATAGAATAACTATATTGTAGTTATAATAATTCGTTTAAGGATTTTACCTCACCAATATTAAATGTAATTGCATCTTCTCTTTTAAATCCATAATTTTCTGCATTATCTTTAAATCGAATTGGTGGTTCCATAATTGGCTCTAAAGATAAAACAAAAGTCCCCCAATGCATTCCTAATACTTTTTTGCTTTTAAGATCTTTTGCTACATTTAAAGCTTCTTCTGGGGTTGTATGGTAAATAGTTTTATCGAACATTGGTTTAAAATTATATGCTCCAATGTTGATCATAGTAAGATCAATCGGACCATATTTTTCTCCTAGTTCTTTATAGATATTTCCATAACCAGTATCACAAGCAAATAAAATTTTTCTATTTTTATATTCAATTAAAAAATTCCCCCACAAAGTTTTATTTGTGTCTGTTAGACTTCTTTTTGACCAATGAACTGCTGGTAGTAAGGTTATTTTTAAATCACTATTTATATTTTTGTGATCATACCAATCCATTTCATTTACATCTTCATAATTCTTAAAATATTTTCCAAGGTTAAGTGGAACTAATACTTTTGCATCCTTGTATGGAAAATTTCTGATGGTTGACATGTCTTGATGATCGTAATGATTATGAGTTAATAAAAATAAATCTATTTTTGGAATTTCGTTAAGATCTAATGCTGGTTTAGTAAATCTCTTTGGTCCAAATATTAACGGACCTGCATTTTTTGAAAAAACAGGATCAGTAATTATTGTTGTATTACCTAATTTAATTAAATAAGTAGCGTGCCCAATCCAGGCAACGTAATCATCATTTTTGTATTTTTCTAAATCAGATTTAACTTTTTCTTTTTCGACAACATGCTCATTTGGAAAATTAAGACTAATTTTTTTTCTTAGTTTACTGAAAGTTCTATAAGAAAATTTCCCTGATCTAGATATTACAACAGGTGAACCCTTAGGATTTCGAAAAGTTCCATCTGATAAATGATGATAAGGTTTTTCTTTCATTACATTAATTATTTTTTTCCATTAGCCACAAATCATCCCCAGCTAAAAAATAAATTTTCCCATTAATTGGGTGAACTTGTATGTCTCTGATTCTCCCAATTTTATCCTTAAAAATAATTTTCTCTTGGATTTCAGATGTGTTTGAAAATATTAATTTTCTTAAAGATTTATCTTTAAGAGAAGTAATTAATGCATGACCATTCCATTCTTCAAATTCTTTACCTTTATAAATTGTAATAGCACTTGCAGCAATTGATGGAATCCAATATTGAATGGCTTTTGTAAATCCTGGTTTCCATTTTGGACCAATTTTAGTTCCTGAGTAATTTGTCCCTCCCCAGCCTAAAATTTTCCAACCATAATTTTCTCCCTTTTTGGCCTCTCCAAACCAATCACCACCCTTTGCTCCATGATTGCTCATATAAATTTTTCCATCAAATTCTGAAAAAGTTAAACCCTGAGGATTTCTAACTCCAATCTGGTATATCTCTGGAAGCCATTCTGGCTTACCTTCAAACTTAGGGTTATCTTTTGGAATACTTCCATCTAAATTTATTCTAATGATACTGCCAGGATGTTGTGTTGGATCTTGAGCAATCATATTCATGCCTCTTTCTCCTGCAGAAGCAAACAAGTAATTTTCCTTGATAGCAAGTCTTGATCCAAAATGATAGCCAGATTCAATAGGTGGATTTGCTTGAAATATATTTTTAAAATTTAAAGAATTCTTATTTAAATCTGCTTTTGCAATTGAGGTGCTGGTTTTCCAGTCTCCTCTATTTTCTGAATATGAAATCCATAATTTTTTATCTTTATGAATAATATCTAAAAGACCACCTTGACCATGAACAAAATAGTTTAAATTATGTTTAACTTCAGAGATATTTTTTGAAACAATGTTTATTATTTTAATTTTGCCACCTTTTTCTGTAACAATTAATTCTTCACTGTTAATGAAACTTGAACCCCATGGTTCACTAAAAGACCCTAATTTTTCAAAATTATAATTTTTAGAATTTGCTGTTGCGGAAATTAAAATAAAAAAAAATATAAAAATAAATTTTTTCACTTTATGAAAGTTTAGATCTACCACCATCTACAGCTATAACTTGACCAGTGATCCAAGAACTATCTTCTGTAAGTAAAAATTTAGCAAGCGATGCTGAATCTTTTCCTTCCCCCAATCTTTTTAATGGATGAGCTTTTGCAATACCTTCTGCTAAAGCAGCATTTTTTAACATAGGTTCAGCAATTTTAGATTTTGTTAAGCTTGGTGCCACACAATTTACTCTTATGTTTGGAGCAAATTCTGCAGCTAAAGAAACAGTCAGACCTTCAACAGCTGCCTTTGCTGACGCAATAATTGCATGATTGGTGAAACCTCTTTGTGCGGCAACAGTTGAAAACATTACAATTGAACCTTTATTTTTTTTTAAAGTTTCTTGATATCCTTTGATAGCCTCGACAGCAGAATAAAGATTAAGTTTCATACATTTTTGAAAATCTTGTTCATTAATCATTCTAAGTGGCTTTAAGTCTATGGATCCTACACAGTAGGCCAATCCTTTGATTTCAGAAATATCTGATTTAACTTTTTCTATAAAACCTTCTTCAATAACATCTGCGATAGTATGTGAACATCCAAGCTTTTCTACAATTGGAGCAAGTTCACTTTCATTTCTTGCAACTAAATGAATATCATTTCCTGAATTTTTTAATTGTTCTGCTAAACTAGATCCAATTGAGCCAGTTGCACCAAAAATAAGATATTTTTCTGACATAAAAATTTTTATTAGTTATATTTAAATATGAAGTTATTTTTTATACTTGGCAATCAATTATTTCCAACAAAATACATTGACCGCTTCAAAAAAGACCATCTATTTTTTATGGCCGAAGACAAGGGTTTATGCACCTATGAAAAGCATCATAAACAGAAAATTTTATTATTTTTATCATCAATGCGATCTTATGCTGATGAGTTGAAGAAAAATAAATTTAAATTAGACCATATCAAAATTGAAGACAAAGAGTTTAATGATGATTATTTAAAAAAGTTAAAAAAAATTATTACTCAAAAAAAAATAAAAGAAATTTCTAGTTTCGAAGTAGAGGATAAATTTTTTGAAAAAAAAATTTCTCAATTTTTAAAAAAAGAAAAAATTAATTGGAATGTAATTCAAACACCAATGTTTTTAAATTCTAGAGAAGATTTTAAAAATTATCTATCAAAATCAAAAAAACCTTTTATGGCAACTTTCTACAAGGATGTTAGAAAAAAATCTGGAATATTGATGGGGTCAGATGGTAATCCAATCGGAGGTAAATGGAGTTTTGATGAAGATAACAGAAATAAATTACCAAAAGATATATTAATTCCTAAATTTCCAAAAATTAATGAAACTAGTCACACAAAAAAATTGAAGCCTATTATTGAGAAGGAATTTAAAAACCATCCAGGGAGCACAGAGAATTTTTGGTTTGCTACTGAATACGACGATGTAGTTAAACTTTTAAACTTTTTTATAAAAGAAAAATCTAATCTATTTGGTGATTATGAGGATGCTGTTGATCAAAAAGATAATATTCTTTTTCATAGCACTTTAAGTCCTTATATAAATTTAGGCCTAATAACACCTGAACTTGTAATCCAAAAAATTTTAGATTTTCATAAAAAAAATAAAATTAGAATAAATTCCCTAGAGGGTTATGTGCGTCAGGTAATTGGATGGAGAGAATTTATGCGTGGAATTTATCAGTCCTACTCGCATGAAATGGAAACAGGAAATTTTTTTAAACAGAATAGAAAAATGAAAAGTTCATGGTATGAGGGTACCACTGGTCTTCCACCGTTAGATTATGCGATTAAAAATGCAGTCAATAATGGCTGGTCACATCACATTGAAAGATTAATGATCTTATCCAATATTATGAATCTCTGTGAGATAAAGCCTACAATTGTTTATAAGTGGTTTATGGAGATGTTTGTAGACTCATCAGATTGGGTAATGGTTCCGAATGTTTACGGAATGGGATTGTTTAGTGATGGAGGGATTTTTGCGACTAAACCATATATTTGCGGATCTGCATATTTTATGAAAATGATGGACTTCAAGAAAGGTGATTGGTGTAACACCATGGATGGTCTTTATTGGAGATTCATAGATCGGAACAGAAAATTCTTTTTAAAAAATCCAAGACTATCAATGATGGTTAGAATTTTTGATAAAATGAAAGATGAGAGAAAAAAAATGATTTTATCAGAGGCTGATAAATTTATTAAACAAAATACAAACTAAACTTTATGTATATTGCTATTACTGGCTTAAAGCCAAAAAATTTTTTTTCAAAATTAAGATTTTGGTTGTTAGCAATCCCATCTTTTAGGGCAGCACAAAAAGCTGAAGGAAACATATTTTGTGAAACGAAGGCATTTAACGGATACCAGCATACTTTAACAGCTTGGAAAGATAGAAAGCTGATGGTTAAATATTTAAATGGAACTGAGCACTCAAAAGCAATGAGAAATTTTAGAGCAATTGCAACAGGTTCTACATATGGTTATGAAAGCGATCATATTCCAAATTGGGATGAAGCTTTAGATCTTTGGAATAAAAATTTTAAAGAATATTAAATTGAAAAAACAAAACTTACCCTCAAAAATATGTCCTGTATGTAAAAGACCATTTACGTGGCGAAAAAAATGGAAACTTAATTGGGATAGAGTAAAATATTGTTCCAAGAAGTGTTCTAAGCTAAGTTAATCATAGTGAATATAATTGTACTACAACATATTAAAATAGAAGATCCAGGCTACATTAAAGATTTAATGCTATCTGATGGATTTAATTTAACCACAATAGAGTTAGACGAAGGTGAAAAAATACCAGAGGATCTTAGTAATTTTGATGGAATGTTTTGTATGGGGGGACCGATGGATACCTACATGGAAAAAGAATATCCATGGTTAATTGAAGAAAAGAAAAAAATTAAAGAATTTGTTGTAGATTTGAAAAAACCTTATTTAGGTTTTTGTTTGGGTTGCCAACTATTAGGCGAGGTAGTGGGTGGTAAAGTTGTGAAATCAAATCCTCCAGAAATTGGTATTATGGATATTGATTTTTCGAAAGAAAAAGAAAACGATAATTTGTTTTCACAATTTCCTAATAAAATAAAAAGTTTACAATGGCATTCTTATGAGGTCCAAGGAATTGAAAAAAACAATGATATAACTTTATTGGCTTCTTCACCGATTACTAAATATCAAATATTTAAATATCAAAACCACGCTTACGGAATTCAATTTCATATAGAAATAAAAGATACAACAGTCAATGAATGGGGATGCGTTCCTGAATACAAGAAAGCTTTAGAGGATCAGCTTGGGAGTGATGCTTTAAAAAAGTTTGATCAATCAGCAAAAGATAATATGAATGACATGAACAATTATTCTACAATTCTTTATAATAATTTCAAAAAACTTCTATGATTTGCATAAAGACTGAAATACCTAATGAGCTAAACGATATAGATGATGAACTTAAAGCAATCTACCACAGCAAAGATACAGTTTGTTTTTACATTTTTAAAACAAGAGAGTTAAGAAATGAATTTTTAGAAAAAACAAAGGGCATGAACAAAAGTGAGCGTGAAGAGATATATAAAAATTATGAATAATAAAATTTTTGAATGGGCAGGGGTTATTACAGCAATATTATATTCTTTATTTGTGGCCTTAAATATAGGAATAGAATTTTTTGGATTTTGTTTGTTGCTTTTGTCAGCTATTTTAATTGGAATTTGGGCTTACAGGGGCGGCCACAAAGGAATTCTTTTACTTCAATTCTTCTATGCGACTGCTGGAATTATAGGTATGATTCGATGGTTTTAGCTTAAGGTTGAAACAATTTTAGGAATATAATTTTTAAAATTAAAAAAACCTTTATTACAATATTGCCAAGCTAACTGATCAAGGCTCCTGTATAAAAAACTCACATTTATATCATTCGAGTTTAAGTAGTCTAAATTTTCACCGACTGTTGGATACAAACCATAACAATTTTCAATGTTTGTCACTTCACTTATATCAATTAACTGAAAATCAATAGATTGATTTTTTAATCTTTGTCCTTGGTCTTCTATTAACTGAGATTTAAATTTCACTAATTTTTCACTGAGTTTAATAGATCTATTTTCATTTTTGTTAGAAACTAAGTAAATTTTCTTAAAGTTTTTTTCTTTAAAGTCAGTGATTTCAAATGAGAGATTATTATCAAAAATTAAAAGATTTTTTTCTTCTATATTTTGTGGGTTAGTAAAATCTTGTTTTATTATTTGATAAGATTTTTCTGAAATTTTCGGGGGAGCATTTTCGTTCAATTTTATGTTTTGGTATCTATTGTTAGTGAATTTTTTAATATTCCATTCACTAGCAAGATAGTGTTTGCCTTGAGTTTGAACACCTGCAACCCATCGCCATCCTAGAGTATTTGATGCAGCGTCTCCATCATAAAGATGTTTCATGAAAAATTCTGCACCTAATTGCCAAGGTAATTCTAAAGTAAAAATCCAAATACTAGCAAACCACATTCTTGTGTGATTATGCAAATAATTTTTTTCTTTTAGCTCGTTAACCCACTCATTGAAGCATTCAATATCTGTTTTTCCCTCAATTGCTGAGAGATAATTTTTATTATTTTGAAGTTCATTTTTTATTTGATTTAATTCAATAAGATAATCTGCCCAAACATTTGGTCTTAGCTCTAGCCAACCTTTCCAATAAGTTCTCCATAAAACTTCTTGAATAAATTTTTCATTTTTTGAAAAAGAAAATTTGCTTAGAGTTTTCTGGATGATTTCTTTTTCGTTTATAATTCCGTGTGTTATGTATGGAGATAAGCATGATATATTAGATCTTTTTTCAGGACCAAAATCAAAATTTCTTAATTTAGAATAATCTGCAAGACCGTTATCGATAAAATTATTTAATTGATTTAAGGCCTTAGCCCTTGAAGCTTCAAACATCATTTTAAATTATTTTGATTTTTTTTTCTTGAGACCCAATTTATCACTATGTCTCAATCTTAAGACAACAATTGCTCCAGCAATTAATAAAATCGCGACCGCTTCATAAACAAGTGCAGTAGGATCCATTTCTTTTCCTTGTAAAATAATAAATCGTGCAAGAGCAGTAATCGCAATAAGCAGTGGAAGGGTAATACTAATTGATTGTTGGTTCCAAAAAACTCTAACCATCGCCAGGACCTCTAGATAAAGAAACATTAATAGTAGATCAGCTAATGTTACAGATTGATTTAAGAACATATTTTTCATCTCAATTCCAACTGCAATAACTGTGCTGATTAAGATAATAACCATCAAAGCTAGTTGTAAGTTTTTTGCTATCTTGTCCATTATTTATCTTTACTAAATGGAAGCCATTTTTCAAAAACTGATTTTGACGGCCCATCATAAGGAATTGAATAAGAACTTGGATTAGGACTAGTTAATACTTCAATACCTTTTGAAAAAACAAATATAAATACTATCACAAAAACAATTACCATAATCTTAAATGGGTCAAAATTTTTAGTTTCAAATACACTGCTAGATCTTTCCTCTGCTTTATGAAATTGTTTAAAAGTCATATACACAGCAAAAATTAATCCTACATGCGCCACATAAAGACCTGCCCAACCAAATGCAAATGTTGTGTATGAGAATACATATAAACTGAAAACCGTAGTCCAAATAAAACTTAGAACTAAAAGAATTTGTAATCTTACAGTTTTTGGAAGAGCTCGAAGGTCGTTTTTACTGTCGTCAAATAAAATATTTGCAGCATCTTTCATCCAATTTTTTAATGAATCCATAATTTCACGATACAGTTTTAAGAAGTTTTAACAAATGTTAAATTGACCTAAATTTAATTAAGAACGTAGTTTTTTCTTATGAAAATTAATAAATCTTTCAACATTAGATTTATTAAATGTTTTGTTTTCTTCAAAGGAAACTTTTTTCATAGAGTAGGCAGAACTTTTTGTTATTCGAGACTCGATTATTACATTTCCTTTATAAAGTTTAAGTTTTACTGAGCCATTAACTTTGTTTCTTTTAAGGTCTACAATTTTTTGAAGTTTAAATCTTTCTTTTGAATACCAATAACCATTATAGATAAGTTCGGCATATCTTGGCATAATCTGATCTTTTTTATGCATTGTTTCTTTATCTAAAGTTACGGATTCGATTGCTCTATGTGCATGAATTAATAAAGTTCCACCTGGTGTTTCGTACACCCCTCGAGATTTTATTCCAATAAATCTATTTTCAACTAAATCAATTCTTCCTATTCCATTTTTTCCAGCAACATTGTTCAGCTTTTCTAATAGTTTAGAAGGAGACATTTTTTTTCCATTAATTGCAAAGGGATCTCCATTTTTAAAATTGATGGTAATAAATGAAGGCTTGTTTGGAGCTCTTTCAGGAGAAACTGTTCTTTGGTAAATAAATTCTGGCGCAGAATTTTTTGGATTTTCTAACACTTTCCCTTCAGTTGATGTATGAAATAAATTATCATCTACTGAAAAAGGTGGAGCGCCTTTTTTATCTTTTGGTATTGGTATCCCATGTTTTTTCGCATAGTTAATTAAATCAGTTCTTGATTTTAATTTCCAAATTCTCCATGGAGCAATAATTTTTATTTTTGGTCCAAAGTAATGATAGCCTAATTCAAATCTTACTTGGTCATTTCCTTTTCCTGTAGCACCATGTGAAACTGCATTAGCTTTAAATTTTTTAGCAACTCTTATTTGGTCTTTGGCAATCAATGGTCTAGCAATAGAAGTCCCCAAAAGATATACACCTTCATAAATTGCATGTCCTCTAATCATTGGATAAACGTAATCTTTTACAAAAATATCTTTCAAATTCTGGATAATAATATTTTTGACACCAAATTTTTTTGCATTCTTAAAAATTTTTTTTCTATCGATTTTTTGACCAACATCAGCAGTGTAACATATTACTTCAGCGTTATAATTTTCTTGAAGCCATTTTAAAATTATGGACGTATCTAAACCGCCTGAGTAGGCAAGTACAATTTTATTTTTTGATTTCATTTAATTATGTACAAGCTTTTTTTGATGCATTGTAAGCTTTGGTAAATCCAAGCAAAGAATAATGATCAATTGTTTGGGATCCATTTTGATTGTATCCAGTAATCATTATTCTTGATCCCTTCTTCATTCTACTAATCATTTTTACTTCAATTTTGTTATCAGCAATCCATGCAAATCCTTGTTGCATTATATCAAACTTAAATTTGTTCTTTCCAGATGCTGCAATAACAGAATTCTTGTTATTAAATTCATATCCAGGAGTAACACTTACTTCATTTGAAATATTTTCTTCTGGTCTAAAAGTTACAAATAATTTTGCATCTCTTTTGTTTGATTTTGGTGCTTGAAGCACAGGTGTTGATTGTGCAAAACATACTTTGCCATCAGGTTCATAAACTACCATTGCCTCCCAATCTTTATATTTACCAATTTTTTTTACTTCCTGAGCAAATAGATGATTTGAACTTAAGATAAATACAGTTGATAAAATTATTATCTTTTTAATTAAGGACATGGATTTGGATAAATTGTTTGAACTTGATTAATCTCTTCAATGATATCATTGGATAAATCTACATTTACACTTTCTATGTTTGTTTTCAACTGCTCCATTGTAGTAGCACCTATAATTACACTTGTCATGAAATCTTGAATTTCACAAAATTTAATAGACATCTGTGCCATATCTAATGAGTATTTTTTTGAAATTTTATAATATTCTTCAATTGCATTGTTTCTATTAGGTTTATTATATCTAGTCCAAAAATCTCCATCTCTTTCAATCCTAGAATTTTTTGGTAATGAATTATTCCTATATTTTCCTGTTAGAAAACCGCTAGCCAGAGGCGAGTAAGCTAATAAACCAATTTTGTCCCTTATGGATATTTCAGACAATCCAACTTCATATGTTCTATTTAAAAGACTATAGGGGTTCTGAATAGACATCATTCGTGGAAGTTTTTTTTGTTTTGATATATCTAAATATTTAGATACTCCCCATGGAGTTTCATTTGATAATCCTATTTCTCTTATTTTCCCTTGATCTATAAATTTTTTGAGGTTTTCTAAAACATCCTCAAACTCATTCCAATTATTTTCTTTATGTATGTAGCCAAGTCTGCCAAAATTATTTACATTTCTTTCTGGCCAGTGAAGTTGATATAAATCAATATAATCTGTTTGAAGCCTTTTTAAACTTCCATCCAAGGCTTTTGTCATATTTTGAATATTATAATTATTTTCTCCATTTCTTATGTATGGTCTTGCAGGCCCAGCAACCTTTGTTGCTAAAATAATTTTTTCTCTTGCATTTCTATCTTTGAACCAGTTACCAATTATTCTTTCAGTATGACCAAAAGTTTCTTCTTTTGGTGGAACCGAATAAAGTTCTGCAGTATCCCAAAAATTAACTCCTTGATCTAAAGCAAAGTCCATTTGTTCAAATGCTTCATCTTGAGTATTTTGTTCTCCCCAAGTCATTGTACCGAGACAAATTGTACTTACATCAAGATCAGTATTTCCTAATTTTTTGTAATTCATTAATGTTTTATGTTAACTTTTTATTAATCTTTTAAGGTATCTTGAATAATTATCAAAAGACCATTATATGTAACATATTATGGAATTTGATAAAAACGGAATTTTAAATAGGGCAAAAGCAGCTCAACAAACAGCTGCTGTAATGGATGAAGGCTTAAGAGCCTACATGTTAAAAGTTTACAATTACATGGCAACAGGTGTGTTGTTAACAGGGATCATCGCACTCTTAACATTTAAGATGTCAGTAGTAACTGATCAATCAGGTGCAATTGTTGGATTAACACAAATGGGGAATGCAATTTATTTATCAGGGCTTAAATGGTTGGTAATGTTAGCTCCTTTGGGTATCGTTTTTTATATGAGTTTTGGTATTAATAAGATGAGCGCTTCAAAAGCTCAAACAACATTCTGGGTGTTTGCAGCTTTAATGGGTCTTTCATTGTCCTCAATCTTATTAGTTTATACTGGCTTGAGTGTTACTAGAGTGTTTTTCATAACTTCAGCAACTTTTGGAGCTATGAGTATTTATGGTTATACAACTAAAAGAGATTTAACAAAGTTTGGATCATTTTTAATGATGGGATTAATTGGTATAATTATTGCATCAATCGTTAATATTTTCCTAAAATCTTCAATGATGTATTTTGTAATTTCAATTTTAGGTGTTTTAATTTTCGTAGGTTTAACAGCCTATGATACTCAAAAAATTAAAAACATGTATGTTGCAAGTGACTCTGGTGAAATCATTGGAAAAAAAGCAGTAATGGGTGCTTTAACATTATACCTAGACTTTATTAATCTATTTATAATGTTGTTAAGACTTTTTGGTCAAAGACGATAGTTTATTTTTGAAGTTTCTTCCAATTAGTATTTTTAAGTAAAGACTTAAGCTCATAAGAATTTTTTAAAATCTTACCGCTTGTGTCTGTGATTAAGTATTTTAAATTTTTATTTTTTGGCTTAAAATTTTTACAAATTTTATAGAGCGCATTCTCTGCTGCATTCCTAAATACACTAAAGCTAACTTGTTTGCTTGATATGTTGAGACCATAATCTTTCCAAGAGCCTTCGGAAACCATCTTTGCATAAAGATCTAAAATAATTTTAAGCTCATCTTTTTCAAAAAATTGTTTTTCCTCTATTTTATTATGTGGATTGTTTACTACTAATCTTAAGTTATTACGCATCTATTTTATGTTTATTTATCAAAGGCACCTGAAATCCAGTAAACACTATTGTTATTGGAAGCATTCCCCATACTTTAAAATTAACCCAAAATTCTTCAGTTTGTGTTCTCCAAACAAATTCATTTAATAATGCAAGACCGAAGAAAAAAAACATCCATCTTCGATTTAAAATTTCCCATCCGATATCAGATAAAGGTATTGATTTACCCATAACTTTTTTAAGGACTGGTTCTTTTGTAAAGTATTTTCCAAAATATAAAGCCAAAGCAAACATAATATTTATTATTGTTGGTTTTACATAAATAAATATTGGATCATTAAAGTAGATAGTGAGACCTCCAAAAAAAGTTATTAAAATTCCACTTAACAAAGGCATCGGCGGTATTTTTTTTTCAAAAAACCAAACAACAGCTAATGCAATGATAGTTGCAACTATTAAGGGAGGAATTGCTACTGATAAATTTTTTCCACTGTTATAATAATAGAAAAAAAATATTGCTAAAGGTCCAAAATCAGTAACAAATTTTAAAAAAGATTTATTCACTTAAAAGATACTAACATATTTGCCACATCACAAAACATTAATATTTTTTACATTGATTTTTAATTTTAAATACCCATACTAACTATCATGGCAATCCAAAAAGCTAAATTTTCAATAGGAGATATTGTAAAACATAAGCACTTCGAATTTAGAGGTGTAATTTATGATGTAGATTTCGAGTTTAACAATTCTGAGGAATGGTATCAGTCTATTCCAAAAAATGTTAGGCCTAGAAAAGATCAGCCTTTTTATCATTTACTTGCTGAAAATGATGAAATTACCTATGAAGCCTATGTTTCTGAGCAAAATCTTTTGATGGATGATTCAGATGAGCCTATAAAACATCCGTTAATTGAAGAAATTTTTTCAGGCAAAAAAGGCTCAAGCTATTTCAAGCTTTCTAATTAGCTATCATTATTCAAACACATTTATTTCCAATCTAGGCCACACTATTTTTTTATAAAATAGTTATATTCTGATCAAGAGTGTTAAAAGTTAATCTTTCTTTATTATCTCCCCCTCTTCATTCTTGATCAGATAATTTTTCACAATAGTATTTTCAAAATAAATCCCTAAATTATAGTTATGTTTAAACTTTTAGAGCCAAATAAAATTTTTCAAATTACTTCGAAGGCGCCAAAATATGTTTTATTTTTATTTGTTGTTGTTCTATCTGTTGGATTAGTTGAAGCACTCATATTGTCTCCAGAAGATTACAAGCAGAGTGATGCTGTTAGAATTATGTATGTTCATGTTCCTGCTGCATGGATTTCTCTTGGAATTTTTTCTTCGATAACTGTTTTGTCAATTTCAGGATTTATTTTTAAAAACAAAAATTTTTTTTTAATATCCAAAAGTTTAGCACCTTCAGGTTTTGTTTTTAACATAATTGCTTTGGTAACAGGTTCTATTTGGGGGAAACCTACTTGGGGTACATGGTGGGCCTGGGATGCGAGAATTACTTCGATGTTAATTTTAGCTCTATTTTATGCTCTATATTTAATCTCGTGGAGAATTTATGAAAATGATGAAAAAGTTTTTAAAATTTCAACTTTTATCACTATTCTTGGAATTATTAATGTGCCAATAATTAAGTACTCGGTTGATTGGTGGAATACACTTCACCAACCTGCCTCAATAAATATCTTGTCTAAAAGCTCAATTCATTCATCAATGCTTTATCCATTATTGATAATGACTGCGGCATTTGCTCTATTTTCGTTGTTAATTTTCTTAATGAAATATAATACAGAACTGATAAAAATTAAAAACAAAGGTTTAGATAGACTATGATTAACGACTTATTATTTATGAATGGATATGCAGTATACGTGTTATCTGCATTTGGTTTTACTTTATTAAGTTTCCTAAGTTTATATTTAGTAACAAAAGTTCAATTTATTAGAGAACAAAATAAATTTGTTGCTAAATTTGGATCACTTAACACTGAACAAGCTAATTCTGCAAAATCACAAAGAATAAATAAAGAAATTTTAGCTGACGCAACAAACAACTAATTTTTGATCGATGTATGGTCGAAAAGTTAAGTTAAGATTTCTATTTGTTTCGACTATTTTATTAATTTTAATATTAACTGTTTTTTTAGTTCTAAAATCTTTAGAAGAAAACGTAGTTTATTTTCAATCTCCTTCAGAGATTAAGTCATTAACTGAGCTGACAAATAATAAAATCAGAGTAGGTGGAATGGTTAAAAAAAATTCTATTAGTATGAATTCTAATGAAGTGAATTTTATTATTACAGATTTTAAAAATGAGATTAATGTTACTTATTCAGGTGCTGTCCCAAATTTATTTCAAGAAGGAAAGGGAGTTGTAGCCGAAGGTGTTTTGAAAGACAGAAATTTCTTTTCAGCAACAAAAATTTTAGCAAAGCATGATGAAAATTATATGCCCCCAGAGGTTAAAGCTGCATTGGAGGAAAATTAATTGATTTATAGCGTTGTTGGATACTATGCACTAATTTTAGGATTAATTAGTGGTTTAATTTTGATTTATTTTTCAGTTCAAAATTTTAGAAATTCAGAAATTTTAGATACTAAAATATTATCGTTATCATTTTTACAATTATTTTTTGTTGTTATTAGTTTTTTTGGTTTAGTTTTATCTTTTGTAGTTTCAGATTTTAGTAATGAAACTGTATTTAATAATTCTCATACTACTAAACCTTTATTTTACAAGATTACGGGAACTTGGGGAAATCATGAAGGTAGTTTGTTATTGTGGTTGTTGGTTTTAACATTGTTCATTTTTATTTTTTTACTAAGAACAAATAATCAATCTATAAAATACAAAACTCTGACAACAATATTTCAGCAGATAATAATTATTGGTTTTTTTATATTTTTATTAAAAACTTCTAATCCATTTAATTACTTATTCCCAATTCCTAAGCAAGGTTTAGGTTTAAATCCAATATTGCAAGATCCTGCATTAGCAATTCATCCACCTATTTTATATTTAGGCTATGTTGGTTCATCAATAATATTTTCTTCTGCGCTAGCAGCCACAACTTTAAAAATGGTTTCAGGAAGCTGGGCAACTCATATAAAAAAATGGACTTTAGTTTCTTGGATATTTTTGACCTTAGGAATTTTACTAGGTTCTATTTGGGCTTATTATGAACTTGGATGGGGAGGATTTTGGTTTTGGGATCCAGTTGAAAATGTATCTCTTATGCCTTGGTTAGCATTAACCACATTACTACATTGTATATTAGTTTTAGAGAAAAAATCGATTTTAACATCTTGGGTTATAATTTTATCTATAGCTACATTTACACTTAGTATGTGTGGAACTTTCTTAGTTAGATCAGGTATCCTTAATTCAGTTCATACTTTCGCTAACGACCCTGAAAGAGGTCTATTCATATTAATATTTTTATTTGTTCTAATTTTTATTTCTTTATTTATTTTTTTCTTTTTTCATAAAGAGGATCAAAAGAATTCAATAAATCTTTTTTGGTTAAGTAAAGAAAGTGCAATTATATTGAATAATTGGTTCATGATGTATTTTTTATCTGTAGTTTTAATCGGTACTGTGTATCCAATTTTTTTAGACGTAATTTCTTCAGAAAAAATATCTGTCGGTCCACCGTTTTACCATAAACTAATTATCCCTTTCTTAATTCCATTTTTAATTGCTATGGCAATCGGACCTCAATTGAAATGGATTAAATCTAACCTAGAGAGTAAAAAAATTCTTATACTTTTGTTATTGGTATCGATTTTAATCTCTTATTTGGTTGTTAAGAATTTTGATAAAAATTTACTTGTAAACACTATTTTAATCTCAAGTGCATTTTATTTGTTTTTTATTACTGTGAGGGATTTTTTTATAAAAAAATTTAAAAACATTTCTCAAAATATTGCTCACTTTGGATTTAGCTTATTAATCTTAAGTATTTTATTTAATAATTTACTTTCTAGCGAAGTAATAACCAATCTTAAAATTGGTGAAAGTTATGAAAATTCAAAATTTAAAATTTTACTTGAAGATGTAAAGCAGAGAGATGAAAAAAATTACAACTCAGTGATAGCAAATTTTAAAATAATTTCTTCAGATGGAAAAATTAATAAAATGTCTCCAGAGTTAAGAATTTATAATCAGCCAAATATAGTAACTAGTGAAGCTGATATTAAAACTTCTTTAATGAAAGATAAATTTATTGTCATAAACTTGGTGCAAAATCAGGAATATTTTAATGTTAGATATCAAGACAAACCTTTTATGCTTTGGATATGGGTGTCAGTGTTATTATTAAGTATGGGTGGAATATTAAGTTTGTTTAGAAAGAGAATATGAAAGATAAATTAATTCCTTCAATAATAATAATAAGTTTTATAATTATTTTTTTTATATTTTATAAAGGTTTACAGGAATCAAATATCTATACTCCTAAGTCAGAAATAAAAAAAGATATTCCAGTTTTTTCTGGCGTTAAGTTTGATAGCAAAGAAAATGTTAACTCATCAGAAATATTTAATTCAAATAAATTTTATTTATTAAATATATGGGCCTCATGGTGTGTGCCCTGTAGACAAGAACATTCTTATTTAATGAGATTAAGTGTAAACAATAAGGTAACTTTAGTTGGATTAAATTATAAAGATAACTTTGACAATGCCCAAAATTTTCTAACAAAACTGGGAAATCCATACGAAACGATATTATTAGATGAAGATGGTACAATTTCAATAGAGTGGGGGGCATATGGTGTGCCAGAAACTTTTTTGATCCATAAAAATAAAATAGTTGCAAAATATATTGGACCATTAAATGAACAATTAATTAATGAAATTAACTCGATTATAAAATGAGATTTTTAAAAATAATTATAATTATTTTATTATTAATTCCAAAAATATCATTTGCTGATTATCAACTTGAAAGAAATAAGATTACCAAAAATTTAAGATGTTTAATTTGTCAGGGCCAATCTGTTTATGACTCAGATTCTGATTTTGCTAATAGTATGAAAATTTTAGTTGATAAAAAACTTGAGGAAGGATTGTCTGAAAACCAAATTTATGATTTTTTTAAAGAAAAATATGGAGAATGGATTTTGTATGACCCTACTTTAAATAAAAATACTTATATTCTTTGGTTATTGCCAATATTGATATTTTTACTTGGAGGTGCAATAATCCTTAAAAAACTAAAATTTAAAATTAATCCATAATGTATTTAAAAAAAATTCTAATTTTATTCTCATTTCTATTTTTTACGATTTCTACTAATGCAGAAGAAATTAAACAGAGAGATTTAAATACTGAGTTTAATGTTTACACAGGAATGTTTGATTTTAGTGATGATGGAAAAAAATCAGAATTACTAGGTTTTCAGCATCAAAATGAAAACTTAAATAGAGATACTTTTTTAGGAAATTTGTCACCTGTAACTGGTGCTCTTATTACTGCTGATAGTGCGGCTTATGTTTATACAGGAGTAGAGGCACAATATAAAATAGGATCTTTAAATTTTAATCCAAGTTTTGCTCCTGGATTATATCATGAGGGAGATGGAAAAGATCTTGGTCATGTTATAGAATTTAAAACTGAACTTCAAATATCTCTAGATATGTCTGAGAGTAGTCAATTTGGATTTTCATATAACCACTTATCTAATGCTAGTCTAGGAAGTAAAAATCCTGGGGCAAATAGTTATATGTTTAATTTCTTTAAAAGCTTCTAATACACATTTATGAATTTAAATGATTGCTATAATTTTGATGACTTTAGAAAATTAGCCAAGAAAAAATTACCAGCACCAATATTTCATTATATTGACGGAGGTGCTGATGATGAAATAACTTTAAACAGAAATACAGATTCTTTTAACGACTGTGATTTAGTTCCTAATATTTTAAACAGTGTTGGAGAGCCAGATTTATCCACAACAGTTTTTGGAAGAAAAATTGATATGCCTTTATTTTTATCTCCTACAGCGATGCAAAGTTTATATGATCCAGAAGGTGATAAAGCTTCTGCTAGAGCAGCAGAAAAATTTAATACAATTTATAGTATGTCTACAATGGCATCATTTTCTATAGAAGAAGTTGCGAATGTTTCTAGTGGTCCAAAACTATTTCAACTTTATATCCATAAGGATAAATCAATTACTGATGATTTAATTGAAAGATGTAGCAGAGCAAATTTTGATGGTATGTGCATTACTGTTGATACTTTAGTTGCTGGTAACAGAGAAAGAGATCATAGAACTGGTTTTACTACCCCACCCAAATTTACCTTAGATAGTTTATTAAGTTTTGCTATGAGACCTGGTTGGGTTTTTAAATATTTTACTAATAAAAAATTTGAGTTAGCAAACATTAAAAACAAAACTGATAAAGGAACAAACATAGCTAAATCAGTAATGGATTATATTAATGAGCAATATGATCCAGCAATGAATTGGAAAGATGCAGAATACTGTATTAAAAAATGGAATAAACCAATGGCACTAAAAGGTGTAATGTCCGTTGAAGATGCAAAGAGAGCAATTGATATAGGTTGTACTGCGATAATGATATCTAATCATGGCGGAAGACAATTGGATGGATCGAGATCACCTTTTGATCAAGTAAAAGCAATTTCAGATGCTGTAGGTGATAAGTTAGAAATTATTCTTGATGGCGGAGTGAGAAGAGGAACGCATGTTTTAAAAGCTCTTGCAGCTGGTGCAACAGCTTGTAGTTTTGGAAAAGCTTTTCTTTTTAGTTTAGGTGCTGGAGGACAAAAAGGCGTTGAAAGATTACTAGAGAACATGCAAAAAGAAATTAGAAGAAATATGATTTTGATGGGCTGTAAATCCGTAAAAGATCTTGATGCATCAAAAATAATCTACAGAAATTAAGATAAAATAAGGAAATTCAAATTTTATCTTAATAGACAATCAACTTAATTTATGTATATTTTCCAACTTTATTATGAAACTAGCAGCATCACTTAATAGACTTGGAACAGAGAGTGCTTTTTCAGTTTTAGCAGAAGCTAAAAAATTAGAGGCACAAGGAAACCCAATGATACATCTTGGGTTGGGTCAGCCAGATTTTAAAACACCCAAACATGTAGTTGAAGCTGCAAAGAAAGCTTTAGACGATGGTCATCATGGATACGTTCTTTCGAACGGAATTTTAGAGTGCAGACAAGCGGTTACTAGATGGATCAAAAAAAGATATAATACTGAAGTAGATCCAGAAAGAATTATTATAATGCCAGGTGGTAAACCTACAATGCATTATGCAATACAGTGTTTTGGTGAGCCAGGAGCTGAAATTATTCATCCAACACCAGCTTTTCCTATTTATGAGTCTATGATTAATTATACAGGCTCTACTGCTGTACCTTACGATTTAACAGAAGATAAAGATTTAAAATTTAGTGCAGATAAAATTTTATCTTTAATCACTGAAAAGACTAGATTGTTAATTTTAATTAACCCTAACAACCCAACTGGAAGTTTTGTTGAGAAGTCTGAAATTGATAAATTAGCAGAGGGTTTAAAAAAACATCCGCATGTTACAATCCTAAGTGATGAAATTTACAGTAGACAAATATTTGACAATAAAGAAATGCCAACATTCTTTAATTATCCAGAGTTAAGAGGCAGACTAATTGTTTTAGAAGGTTGGAGTAAAGCTTACTCAATGACAGGATGGAGACTTGGTTGGAGTTTTTGGCCAGAGAAATTAATTGAACATATAAATAAACTATTAATCAATAGTGTATCTTGTGTTAATGCTGCAGCTCAATTTGCAGGAATAGCAGCACTTGATGGACCAGACGATTCAATTGATTTGATGATGGAAAAATTCACACAAAGAAGAAAACTAATTCATGAAGGATTAAATAGTTTACCAGGAGTAGAATGCAGTTTGCCAGGGGGAGCATTTTACGCATTTCCAAAAGTTATAGGAACTGGAATGGATGGTTCAGAGTTTTGTAAAAGAGCTATGCATGAAGCTGGCGTTGCTATTGTCCCAGGCACAGCATTTGGAAAAACATGCAAAGATTACGTAAGATTTAGCTTTGCTGCATCTCAGGATAACATTTCTAACGCATTGGAAAATATCAAAAAAATGCTAGGTTAAGCTATGTCTGAAATAGCTTTGCCAAAAATTGATAGGTCTATTGTATCTAATAAATCTCAAATAGTAAAAAAACTATCAAGTTTAACTAACCCAGAAAATGTTTTAAGCGAAGTTGATGAATTGAGACCTTATGAAACTGATGCTCTTTCAGTTTATACCCAAACGCCTTTAGCTGTGGTCTTGCCTGAAAACACTAAAGAAGTTAGCGAAATTCTTAAATATTGTAATGAAGAAAATATCAAAGTAGTTCCAAGAGGTGCTGGTACAGGTTTATCTGGTGGAGCATTACCTTTGCAAGATGCCATCCTTTTAGGATTAGGAAAATTTAATAAAATTTTAGAAATTGATTATGAGAATAAATGTGTGATCACTCAACCTGGTGTTACTAATTTAGGAATTACTCATGCTGTAGAACATAAGGGTTTTTATTATGCTCCAGATCCATCTAGTCAATTAGCATGCTCAATAGGTGGTAATGTGGCTGAAAATTCAGGAGGTGTTCATTCTTTAAAATATGGAACCACTACAAACAATATTTTAGGTGTAGAAATGGTAATGATGGATGGAACCATTTGTAAAATTGGAGGAAAATCTTTTGATCAAGAAGGGTATGACCTTATGGGATTAATTTGTGGTTCAGAGGGATTATTAGGCGTTGTTACTGAAGTAACTGTTAAGATTCTGAAAAAACCAGAAGTTGTTAAAGCAGCTTTAATTGGTTTTCCATCTATTAAAGAAGGAGGAGATGCAGCGTCTGAAATAATTTCAAGCGGAATAGTTCCAGCTGGAATGGAAATTATGGACAAAGCTCTTATTGAAGCAACAGATAATTTTAGCAAAGCTGGTTATCCAAGAGATGCCGAATTATTATTAATTGTTGAACTTGATGGAACAGAGTCAGAAGTAAATGAGTTGATTAAAAAAGTTGAGATAATTTGTAAAAAAAATAATTGTTCAAGTTTAAAATTAAGCAAAAATGAAAAAGAAAGACTATCTTTTTGGGCTGGAAGAAAAGCTGCTTTTCCAGCATGTGGTGCGATGGCCCCAGATTATTACTGTATGGATGGCTCAATACCTAGAGGTAAACTCGCAGAAGCTTTACTTGAAATAAAAAAACTTTCAGAAAAATATAATTTACCAGTGGCAAATTGCTTTCATGCAGGTGATGGAAATTTACATCCATTAATTATGTTTGATGGAAATGATAAAGAGCAGTTAAGAAAAACTGAAGAGTTTGGATCAGAAATATTAAAAACTTGCGTAAGACTTGGAGGAGTAATCACAGGAGAGCATGGAGTTGGTATTGAAAAAAGAGAACTTATGTGTGAGATGTTTAATGATAATGATATCCAACAACAGTTAGATATTAAAAAATCACTAGACGAAAAAAACTTGTTAAATCCTGGAAAAGTATATCCTATTCTTAGAAAGTGCGCGGAGGAAGGAAGGGTTCATGTCCATAAAAGCAAAGATAAATTCCCAGATCTTCCAAGATTCTAATAATATCTATTATCCAAAAAATGAAAGTGAAGTATCAGAATTAATTAGAGAACTTTACAAAAAAGATTCTCCTACAGAAATAATAGGAAATAATTCTAAAAGCTTCATAGGAAATAAAGCTCAATCAGCAAATACAATGTCACTTTCGAAGTTAACAGGCATAATAGATTACAGACCTGAAGAATTGTATATTAAAGTAAAGGCTTGCACACCAATTGAAGAAGTTGAAAAAATACTTGATGAAAATAATCAGGAATTAGCCTTCGAGCCTATTGATTTTGGTTATATAAAAAATGGTGTATCTAACAAAGGAACTGTTGCAGGTTATTTATCTTGTAATTATGCAGGCTCAAGAAGGTTTAAAGTTGGAAGTGTTAGAGATCATGTTTTGGGTTTTAAAGGAGTAAACGGCAAAGGGGATCTTATCAAATCAGGTGGAACAGTAGTTAAAAATGTTACAGGTTATGATTTGTCAAAACTTATAGCTGGATCTTTTGGCACATTAGTAGCTTTAACAGAAATCACTTTAAAGGTTTTACCAAAAAAAGATTCATCAAATACAATAGCAATTTATATTGATAAATCTGAAGAGATTTTTGATTTATTTATTAAGTTATCAAGTTCAAGCAGTGAAATATCAGGAGCAGTGTATGTTCCTAACAAATCAAAGGATGATGATTTCTTAAAGAAAAAAAATTCTGTATTTAAATTTAATGATTTAAAATCAAATACTTCTTTTCTAGCTTTTAGAGTAGAAGGAGATAAAATTTCAATTAAGGAAAAAATTAAAAATTTAAGTAAAGAGCTTGAACTTGGTAAATTTGAAACTTCTACTTTAGATGTTTATCAATCAGAACCATTTTGGAAAAAAATTAATAATTTAGAAATTTTTGAGAACACAAAAAATAATTTAATCAGAATGGTTATTCCTCCAGCAAAAGGATCAAATTTATTAAAATTTTTAGATAATAAATATAAATATTTTGTGGATTGGTGTGGATCATTGTTTTGGATAGAAGTTGATGAACAAAAAGAAGAAAAAATAAAAGAGCTAAAAAAAATAGCTTTGGAAGCTGGTGGTTATTTAACTGTAATAAAAACCTCAGCAGATTATGATTATGGAGAATCAATTTTTACAGTTGATGATATACGTTTAAT
The DNA here is from genome assembly GCF_052047955.1 of Candidatus Pelagibacter sp. HIMB1495. Lineage (NCBI taxonomy): Bacteria > Pseudomonadati > Pseudomonadota > Alphaproteobacteria > Candidatus Pelagibacterales > Candidatus Pelagibacteraceae > Candidatus Pelagibacter > Candidatus Pelagibacter sp. HIMB1495. Next base: position 271,250 of record NZ_JBNAIQ010000001.1, read on the forward strand.
GATTTCAGAAAAAATTAAGAAAAGTTTTGATCCAAAAAGAATTTTAAACCCTGGAAAAATGTATAGAGGAATTTAATGCAGACAAAATTTACTGAACAGCAACTTAAAGACTCTGATAATTTTGCTACAGAAAAAGTATTTAAAAAGTGTGTTCATTGTGGAATGTGTAATGCTACTTGTCCTACACATCAGCTATTAGGTGATGAATTAGATGGTCCAAGAGGTAGAATTTATCTTATTAAAGACATGTTGGAAAATAACAGAAAACCAACTGAAAAAGTTGTTAAGCATATCGATCGTTGTCTTTCATGTTATAGCTGCATGACTACTTGTCCTGCTGGTGTGAATTACATGCACATCATAGATCATGGAAAAAAATATATTGAAAAAAATTATGAAAGATCTTTTTTTGATAAATTAATTAGATATTTTTTATCAATCACTTTACCAAATGTTAAAGTATTTAGACTTTCAAGTTTTTTTGTTAAATTGGCAATGCCATTCAAATTCTTGATGCCTACAAAGATTAAAGACATGATTGAATTAATGCCAACAACTTTTCCAAAAAAAACTTTACCTATTAAAGAGATTTATAAAGTTTCAGACAAGAAAAGAATAGCAAGAGTTGCATTATTAACTGGATGTGTACAAAAAGAAATTTCACCTCAAATAAATGAAGCAACAATCAGATTGTTAAATAGACATGGGGTTGAAGTCGTAGTCCCAAAAAAAATTCGTTGCTGTGGATCTTTAAATCACCATCTAGGAAAAGAAGAGGATGCTCACCAAGATTTTAAAAATAATATAAATACTTGGTATGATGAGCATCAAAAGGGAAATTTAGATGCAATTTTATCTAATACATCTGGTTGTGGTACTACCATGAAGGATTATGGTTTTATTTTTAGAGATGACAAAGAGTTAAGTAAAAAAGCCAAAGTCATATCAGATCTTACAAGAGATATTTCTGAATACATTTTTGAAAGTTTAAAGTTAAATATAAAATCTAAAGGAAAGAAATATAAAGTTGCTTATCACTCTGCATGTTCAATGCAGCACGGTCAAAAAGTTCATTCACAACCAATTTCATTACTTGAAAAAACTGATAATGAAATAATGGAAATTCCTCAAGGACACATTTGTTGTGGATCAGCAGGAACTTATAATATTTTACAATCAAAAATTGCAAAACAACTATTAAAAAATAAGGTAAATAACATAGAAAGTTTAAATCCTGACTTTATTTCAACAGGAAATATTGGTTGTATTACCCAAATTTCTCATGGTACTAAAGTCCCAATTTTACATACAATTGAAGTTTTGGATTGGTACACAGGCGGTCCCAAACCTGAAATTTTAAAATAGGGGTTTTATGAAAAAAATTTTAATTACAAGAAGACTGATCCGAGAGAGTGAAGATAAAGCATCAAAATTATTTGAAGCTAAATTTAATTCAAATGATGAACTTTATTCACAATCAAAAATTATTGAAATGAGTGAAGGATGTGATGGAATTTTATCATCTTTAACTGAAAAATTAGATGCTGATACAATAAATAAACTTCCAGATAGTATTAAAATAATTTCAAATTTTGCAGTTGGTTTTGGAAATATTGATTTAGATGCTGCTAAAAAAAGAGGTATTGCCGTAACTAATACCCCAGAAGTTTTGTCAGATGCTACAGCTGAGATAGGAATATTGCTTATATTAGGAGCTTGTCGAAGAGCGTCAGAAGGAATTGAATCTGCGCGTGAGGGTGGATGGAAATGGTCCGCAGATTATTTAATTGGAAAACAGTTAACAGGAACAAGACTAGGAATTTTAGGTATGGGTCGTATCGGTCAAAAAATTGCAAATATTGCTAAATCTTTAGGCATGGTTATTCATTATCATAATCGTTCAAAATTAAGTGAAGATAAAGAGCAGGGCGCAATTTATCATGACAGTATAAAAAGTCTTTTTTCAGTTTCAGATGTTTTATCTATCTGTTGCCCAGCTACAAAGGAAACAGAAAACCTTATAAATAAAGAGACAGTTGAGTATTTCCCTAAAGGTGCTGTGATAACAAATGTTGCTCGAGGTGATATAGTTGATGATGAAGCTTTGATTGATGCATTGAATAGAAGAAAAATTTATGCTGCAGGATTAGATGTTTATAAAAATGAACCAAACTTAAATCCTGGTTATTTAAAAATCCCGAGTGTTTTTGTTTTGCCTCATTTAGGAAGCGCTACAAAAGATACTAGAATTGCAATGGGAAATTTAGCAATAGACAATATAGAAGAATTTTTTAGAACTGGTAATTGCGTTAATAAAGTTAACTAAATTTTAATGAATAAACCTGTTCTAGCTAAATCAAAAGCTATTATAATTTTTTTAGTTTTTGCTTTAGGATATTTTATTTCTACTCTCTTAAGAGCAATAACTGCAACAATTTCACCTGAATTAGTAAATGAATTTAATCTTTCTGCGGGAGAGCTTGGATTATTGGGAGGTGGATATTTTCTAGGATTTGCAAGTGTACAAATCCCTTTAGGCTATATGCTAGACATGAGAGGTCCAAGAAAAATTGTTTCATACTTTTTATCATTAACCATTGTTGGTTTATTAATATTTACTCTCGCTCAGAATTTTTTAACTCTTTTAGTATCTAGAATTATTATAGGAGTTGGTGTTGGAGCTTGTTTAATGGGGCCTTTGACAGCTTATCGGATTTGGTATCAAGATGAAACCCAACAACGTGCAAACTCATGGATGTTAATGGTCGGTGCAATTGGTATGTTGTCATCAAGTTTACCAGTTCAATTTTTTTTACCTATAATTGGTTGGAGAAATATATTTTTGCTTTTAGCTTTCATAACTTTGGTTTGTATAATTTTGATAATTATTTTTATTCCTCAGTGGACTTCAAAAGGTAGTCAGAAAAACGATGATGCAAAATTGAGTATTGTTTGGCAAAATCAATTCTTCAGAAGTGTTATTCCAATGGGCTTTTTTAGCACTGGAGGATTATTTGCTATCCAAACACTATGGGCTGGTCCTTGGATGATAAAAGTATCTGGGTATACACCAGAAGAAAGTGCAAAAGGGTTATTTTTAGTTTATTTTTTTATGTTGCTATCATTTTTGATATGGGGCTATTTTGTTCCGAAATTTTCAAAGAACGTTAATGATGCAATCAGATTATTGAAATATGGTTCACCATTAAGTTTATTGGTATTGGGTGTAATTATTTATCTGGGTCCAAATACAGATTCAATTCATTGGGCATTATTCATAGTTTCAGCTGTATTTTTATCCTTAATTCAGCCAGCAGTTGGGATGGCTTTCTCTGTATCTAATGCAGGCAAAGCTCTAACTTCTTATAATCTATTGATATTTATAGGTGCCTTCTTTCTGCAATGGATAATCGGCCTTATTATAGATTTAGGATTAAGTTTAAATTATTCTGAAATTGCTTCATTTCAATTAGCAATGTCTTTTGTACTAGTTACGTCTTTAACTTCTTATTTATATTTTTTAGTAAAAAATAATTAATTTAGATGCTTATAAATTGTAGTTCTAGATACACCTAATTTTCTTGATGCTGCAGAAATATTATTAGTTTCACTAAAAGTAGATCTAATTAGAATACACTTTTCTCTTTTAATTTTTGTATCCTCGCAATTTTTACAAGCGTAAGTTTTGTTTTGTTTGCCAGTTTCTATAAATTTACCTTCTTTAAAATTTTGACTTTTGACCACAAAAACAGATGAACCTAAATGATCTGTTATCTTTAGAGTTTTATTATTTAAGATATCTGATGCAATTGATGAAAATGAAGTTGTAAAAATTTTATTAAAATTTTCATTTTTCAAGTCAACTAGTCCATTAAGCATAATTTTTGCATTGTTATTTGCACCCACAATTAATCCATCCCCATTTATTGCCAGCATTCCAACACTAGTTGTAGTTAGATATTCTTGTCTTGGGTGAAATGAAATAATTAATTCGTTTTCAAACTTTTTAATAAACAATTTGGTTTCGATACTTCTGGTTGCAAGTCTTACTAAAGCTAGCGTATGTTGTTCTCTGGACATTGAGTCTGTTGAAGCATCAATAATACCAATAATTTTACCATCATAATTTATGATTGGACTTGCAAAGCACGAAATATTTTCATGAGCAGTAAAAAAGTGTTCTTTACCTGAAACGATAGTTGGTTTTTTTAGTTCAACAGATAATCCAAGACCGTTTGTTCCACAAATTTTTTCTGCCCAAATTGAACCTGGTATTACTGTTTTACCAACGTCAGTTTGTAAACAAGATTTGTCATAAATTGTATCCAAGACTAATCCTTTCTCATCTGAATAAGCCACCATAAAATTTGTTCCTGCTATTTGGGAATATAAAAGTTCTAGTTCAGGAATAATTATTCTTCTGATAGATTCGTTTCGCTCTTTTATCTCTTTTAATTCGATTGATGAAATTACACTTTGTTTAGGATCATTAAACGGATCAAGACCTTCACTGATACATCTCAACCAACTTTCATTAATATCTTTTCCCATCTCATAAGAGCCCATATCCCTTTTATGTAAGATATTTCTAAGTTCGCTGTTTGAGTGACTTAAGTTTGACATTTTAAAAGTTTATTTGTTTTTTTAGATACAACAACCAACCACAGGTTGTAATTGTTAACTTTTTGTACATATAAAGATGCCGTTGACTCCATTCTATATCAGAACTTTAATAGTGTTACTGAAATATTAAAGGAGAGATAATAATGAAAGCACAGGTTTTGCATAAATATGACCCTGAAATGAAAGAAAAGGTCTGGGTCACAGGTGAGGAGATGCCAGATCCTAAAATTGAAAAGGCGTCAGACGTTATAGTTAAAATTGGTGCTGCAGGAGTTTGCAGAACTGATTTACATATTATTGAAGGAGTATGGAAACACATTCAAGATCCAGATGGAAAATTATTACCATGCGTAATGGGACATGAAAATGCTGGTTGGGTAGAAGATGTAGGTTCAGACGTTACTGAATTTAAAAAGGGTGATCCTGTAATATTACACCCACTTATTTCTGGAACAGGAGGAACTTGTTTAGATTGTAGAAGAGGTAATGATATGCATGCTGAAGCAGGTGCATTTCCTGGATTAAGTATTAAAGAAGGTGGCTACGCTGAACTATTAAAAACTAGCGTTAGAAATCTAATTAAACTTCCAAAAGTATTAGCGCCTAAAGATGTTGCACCTTTTTCAGATGCAGGTCTTACAGCTTATAGAGTGGTAAAAAAAGCAACAAGACATTTGCTACCTGGTCAGAGCTGTACAATTATTGGCGCAGGAGGTTTGGGTCACATCGCTATTCAATGTTTAAAAGCTATGTGTGCAGCAGATATTATTATTGTTGAAAAATCTGAAGCAGCATTGAAACATGCAATGGAACTTGGTGGTGACCACGGAGTTTTAATTGATGGAAACGAAATTGAAAAAGTTCAAGAACTAACAAAAGGAAAAGGTTCTGAAGCTGTAATTGATTTCGTAGGTGAAAAAGGATCTACTGCCATGGGAATTCAAATGACTTCTAATGGTGGTTTTTACTACATAGTTGGATATGGAGAAGAAATTAAATCACTTGCAGTTGATTTAATTATTTCTGAGAAAACAATTGTAGGTAATTTAGTGGGAACGTGGTCTGAATTATATGAATTAATGGAGTTAGCTGACAGAGGTAAAGTTAAGCTCTCTATGCAGGAGTATAGTTTAGACGATGCTAATAAAGCGCTTCATGATCTTAACGATGGTAAGGTTAAGGGACGAGCTGTTTTAGTTCCATAAAAAAAAAAGAGAGGTGATAATGAAAATAATAAAAACCTGCTTAACGGCTGTAATATCAAGTATGATGATATTTAGCCCTATGGCATATGCTGATAAGTGGAGTGATCAATTCCCACATATCAAAGCAACAGGAGATATTCCAGGTGATTGTTCTTATGAGGAAATGTCTAAGAAAAATTACAAAGGAAAAACTCTTAAAATAAATACTCACGCAATTCCAGTAATGGGAGAGCCAACAGCTCTTCATGCTGAACAGTTTGAAAAATTAACTGGAGCTAAAGTTGAAGTTACTCATACACCAGCGGGTGATTTGTATTCTAAAGCAATGGTTCCTTTTCAAGCTGGACAAGCACCTTACGATATTGTGTTTGGATTTTCTAACTTTATCAATGACTGGAAAAGATATTTAGCACCAGTTCCTAAGAAGTATATGAACTCAACAGAGATGAAAGACGTAACTAAATCTCATATGGGCGTATCATCTTGGGATGGAACTATGTACCAGTATCCAGTTGATGGTGACAGACACTATCTAAAATATAGAAAAGACGTCATTGATAATCCTGAAATGCAAAAAAAATATAAAGCAGAAACAGGAAAAGATCTAAAAGTTCCAACAACTTGGAAAGAATATGCTGAGATGGCAAAATTCTTTAATGGTTGGGACTGGGATGGAGATGGTGAGTTAGAATATGGTTCAGCTGAAGTTATGAAAAAAGACGACTTAATGTTCGCAGCTTTTTTCAGCAGATCAGTTGCATATGCTAAAAATCCAAGAACTCCAGGTGGTTTCTTTTTTGATTTAGAAACTATGAAACCAAACATTAATAATCCAGGTTTTGTTGAAGCTTTAACTGATTGGGTTGAAGCTACTAAATATGTTCCTCCAGGGGGAACTAACTTTGGTCTAGGTGACGAAATTGGATCATTTGGTGGTGGACAAACTTTATTTAGTTTTTCATGGGATGATGCGTTTATTGCAGCGATGCAGGATGATAGCCCTATTAAAAACAAAGTAGGTGCAGCTCCTCTTCCAGGTGCTAACAAAGTTTGGAACAGAGTTTCAAATAGCTGGGAAAACCAATACAACCAAGCTCCTTACATTGTTTGGGGTTGGGCAGTTGGTGTTGCTAAGAAAAGTAAAGTAAAAGATATGGCGTTTGATTATCTTTGCTTCTTCTCAAATGGAGCAAACCACCAAGCTGACTTAGCAATTGGTAGATTTGGTGTTAACCCTTTCAAAAACTCTGACTTCGACCCTAATATTTACATTAATAGTATGGGTTGGGATCCAGAGATCGCTAACAGCTACACTCAAACACTTTTAGATATGGAGAAAAGTCAAAATAGAGTTTTCCCTCTAAGAGTTCCAGGTGTATTTGAGTTTACAAGTGCTGTTGCTACAGGAACTTCTAAAGCTTTAGCAGGACAATTGTCTCCTCAAGAAGCATTAGACGAAGTTGCTAAAGAGTGGGAAGCAATTGTAAGCAGAGTAGGTAAAAAAGCAGTAAGAGATGCCTACGCTGTTGGTGTTAAAATGGAAGATAACCAACTATAATAATACTTAATTTATGTGGCCGTTTATTAAAATGGCCACATATAAAAAACATAATATAATCCAATTTTACAAATGAACTTTAAGCATAAATATTTCTTTCTGTTTCCAGGTCTATTTGTGCTGATTGGAATTTTAATCTTTCCAATTATTTTTGTTGTTAGATTAAGTTTATCTGGATGGAATAGTTATAATCCAGGTTTAGATTTTATAGGTATAGAAAACTATATCCGTCTATTTACAGACGACCCAAGATTTTGGGAATCTTTTTTTAGATTAAGTTTTTTATCTGTTACAACAGTAATTCTCCAGTATGTAATTGGATTTGCTCTTGCACATATGGTTTGGAAAGACATCAAATTTAAAAGATTTTTTAGAGTATTATTTTTAGTTCCAATGATGACAACTCCAGTAATTATGACTGTTATTTGGAGAACTTTTTTTCATGAGTCTTTAGGACCTGTTAATGATATTTTATCTAATTTTGGTTTATCTCCGAAATGGTTAACAGACCCAGCTTTAGCTAAATTTACAGTAATTATAGTTGAGGTTTGGCAGTGGACACCGTTTATGTTTCTACTTTTATTAGCAGGTTTATTGTCATTACCTAAAGAACCATTTTTAGCTGCTGCAATTGATGGAGCTAGTCCAGTTAGAAAGTTTATTTATGTAACTTTTCCGCTAATGGCACCTATATCAATTGGGGCAATAATTATAAGATTAATTGAGGCATCTAAAATTATGGATACGGTATATGTCCTAACATCAGGAGGTCCAGGTACCTCAACAGAAACATCAAGTTTTTATATTTTTATTAAGGGATTGAGAGAGTTTCAAATGGGATACGCAGCTTCGATGTCTTTTACTTACTTAATTATTATGATCATAAGTTTAACAATTATTGCAAAGGTTTTAACTAAATTACTTTTAAAAGAATAAATTATGAGCAAGCTTTATACATTTTTAAAATATTTTTTTATTGTCTTTTGGGCAGTTTTTGTTGTTGCTCCTTTTCTTTGGGCCTTAACTACATCGTTTAAAGATTTTCAATCTGTAAATGGGGGAGTTACGTATATACCATGGGTAGATTTTGAACCTAATTTAGAGGGTTGGAAAGTTTTGATAAAATCTCCAGCTAAAGGTGGAGTTGATATAGTAGAACCTTATTTCAATAGTTTATTTGTAACCTGTACTGCAAGTTTAATTAGTATAATTCTTGGCACATTGTCAGCTTATGCTTTATCCAGATACACCTTTAAAGCAGGTTTTGTAAAAAATAATGACATTACATTTTTCTTTATTTCTCAAAGAATTATGCCACCAATTGTTTTATCAATTCCATTTTTTTTATTTTTAAGTTCAATTAATTTATTAGATAGCCTCATAGGATTGATTGTAGTTTATATTGTTTTACTGATGCCCATTGCAGTTTGGATTATGGTTGATTTCTTTAATAAAGTTCCAAGAGAAATCGATGAAACAGCTTTGATTGATGGATGTAATCCTTATCAAGCTTTCTTAAAAGTGGTACTACCTAACTCAATACCAGGATTAATTGTTGCAGGTATGTTTTGTATTATTTTTGGATGGATAGATTTTTTCTTTGCGTTCATTTTAACTTTCACTGAAGTACAGTTATTACCAGTTAAAATTGTTGCCCTGAACTCATCTGTCACTCCGTGGTGGAGTTTGTCAGCATCTGCTCTGGTTTCAGTTGCACCATTAATTATAGTAGCGTTTATAGTTGAGAGATATCTATCTAAAGGAAACCTATCAGGAGCAATTAAATAATGAATTTAATTGCTAACAACCTAACCTATAAACCAAGTGAAGAATATCACTTAAATGAAGTGTCCTTTAATTTTAAAGAGGGGAATTTATACACAATTCTTGGAAGAACTTTGTCAGGTAAAACAACTTTGTTAAAGACTATAGCTGGTCTTTTAACTCCAGATAGCGGTGCTATTGAATTTGATGGTAAAGATTTTTTAAAGGTTCCAGTTTGGCAAAGAAATGTAGCTATGGTGTATCAACAATTTATTAATTACCCTCATTTAAATGTATTTGAAAATATTGCTTTTCCTTTGAGACAAAGAAAAATCGATAATGAAGAAATCAAAAATAAAGTAATGGAGTCTTTAAAATCAGTTGGGTTAGTTGGCTATGAAAACAGAAAAATACAGGAGTTGTCTGGTGGTCAGCAACAACGTGTCTCTCTAGCAAGATCATTAGTTAAAAATGCTAAAATATTATTGCTAGACGAACCTTTAGTTAATTTAGATTACAAATTGAGAGAACAGCTTAGAGAGGAATTTAAGAGTTTGTTTTCAAAGGGTTTAGCTGATGAAACTATTTTAATTTATTCTACTACAGACCCAAGAGAAACCATGGAATTAAATGGAGAAGTAATTGTTCTAGATGAAGGCAAAGTGCTACAAGTAGGTCCAGCAAAAGAAATATTTGAGAACCCAAGTTCTTTAAAAGTTGCTGAAATTTCTAACGACCCACCTATGAATATTATTGAAGCAGAAATATCTAATGAGCAAATAAGATTTGAAGGTATTGAAATTAAAGCACCTAATCATTTATCAAAGTTAACAGATAGCGGATTAAAGATTGGTTTAAGATCTTCAGACATTGAACTTAATGAAAATGGTCATGAATTTGAAGTTGAGCTTGCTGAAATTAGTGGTTCTGAAACTTTACTCCATTTGAAAAGAGGAACCATAAAAATTATTATTTCTATTGAAGAGGTTTTGAATTTTAAAATTCATGACAAGATTAAAATAGATTTTAAAATAGATAGAGCTTATGCCTTTGCTGCTGATGGTAAATTAGCATCCTCACCATTTGGAGGAAACAATGGCTAAAATTGATTTAAGTAATATCTCACATTCTTATAATCCAAATGATCCAAATCCAGTTTATGCATTAAATCCATTTTCGATGACTTGGGAGAATGGAAATAGATATGCAATTTTAGGTCCTTCAGGATGTGGAAAAACGACGATGTTAAATATTGTTTCTGGATTAGTAAGACCATCAGCTGGAAAAATATTATTTGATGATAAGGATGTTACAGATTTAAAAACCGAGGAAAGAAATATTGCTCAAGTTTTTCAGTTCCCAGTAATTTATAACACCATGACAGTTTTTGAAAATCTTGCTTTTCCATTAAAATGTAGAGATTTTTCAAAAGCTAAAATAGATGAAAGAGTTAATTCTGTTGCAGAAACTTTAAATTTAAAATCTTTTTTAAACTCTCCTGCACGAAAATTAACAGCAGATCAAAAACAATTAATATCTTTAGGAAGAGGTTTGGTTCGAGAAGATGTTGCTGCAGTTTTAATGGACGAGCCTTTGACTGTTATTGATCCTGATTTAAAATTTAGATTGAGAAGAAACCTAAAAGAAATAAACGAACAATACAAAACAACTTTAGTTTATGTAACACATGATCAAAATGAAGCCATGACATTTGCAGACAATATAATTGTGATGAGCGAAGGAGAGGTTGTGCAAACAGGTTCACCTAAAGAATTATTTGAAAGACCTAATACAACTTTTGTTGGTTACTTTATTGGTTCACCTGCTATGAATTTATTTGATAGTGAAGCAACTTCAGAAAATACTGTTAAAATAAATAATACAATAATTAAGACGAATACAAATTTGTCTAATTTAAAAAGTAAAAATATAAAATTAGGAATTAGATCTGAGTTTATTAAAATTGCAAAAAATCAAAATGAAAATCTTGTTGATGTGAATGTTCAAAAAGTTGAAGATTTTGGTAATTACAAATTGATAACTGCAAGAATGGATAATTTTGAAATTAAATCTAAAGTTAATAGAGAAACTGAAATTTCAGGTGAAAAAATTAAACTTCATATACCAGCTGAAAAGTGCTGTATTTACGAAAATAACAAATTGATTTAAGTTTTAAATACTACCTGTAATTGTAAAAAAACTCCATCTAACCCATTCTAGGTCACTTTTTAGAAAGACTCTAATTTAAAAATATGTTTTAGTGCTCGCCAAGTTAATTAACTAGAGGAGAATAAATGATTAAGAATAAGAAATCTTTGAAGAGTTCTAAAACTCCTTCAAGAAGAAAGTTCTTCAAAGCAGCGGCAGCAACTGGTGCAGCAACAGCAGCAGCAGTAGCTATGCCAAACATTGCTTTAGGTGACGGTCACGTTACTTTAAAAATGCAAGCTGCTTGGCCATCAGGTGCTAACATCTTTTTCGAAATGGCGTCAGACTATGCGAAAATGGTTAGCGATATGTCAGATGGTAAATTAAAAATTGACGTTCAACCAGTTGGAGCAGTTGTAAAAACTTCTGAAATTGGACAAGCGGTTAGTTCTGGAGTAGTAGATATGGGTCACTGGGTGACAGCATACTGGTACGGAAAAAACCCTGCTGCATCTCTTTTCGGAACAGGTCCTTCATACGGAATGTCATCTCAAGAAGTTATGGGATGGATGGAGTATGGTGGAGGAAGAGCTTTATACGATGAAGCTGTAAAAAGCGTAGGATTTAATTACTACGGTTTCTTCCATATGCCAATGCCTGCACAGCCTTTTGGTTGGTTCAAAAAGAACGTAACTAAAGTATCTGATGTTAAAGGTATGAAGTATAGAACTGTTGGTCTAGCGACTAACGTTTTAACTGCTATGGGAATGGTTGTAAGACAGTTACCAGGTGGTGAAATCCAACCAGCAATGAAAACTGGTTTGATTGATGCTGCTGAGTTTAACAACCCAACATCAGACTCACAGTTTGGAATGCAAGACGTATCTAAACATTATCACTTAGGAAGTTTCCACCAATCTCAGGAAATGTTTGAAGTGCCGATTAACAAGAAAAGATACGATAGCCTTTCACCAGCTCATCAAGCTATCTTGAGAAATGCTGCTTACGCTGCAAACTCAGATAACTACTTCAAAGCATTGGTTAGATATTCAACTGACCTTGCTAAGTTGATGAATGAGCACAAGGTAAACGTTTACCAAACATCTGATGCAATTTTAGCTGAGCAATTAAAAGGCTGGGATAAAGTTGTAGGAGAGTTTGCTGCTAAAGACGCTTTCTTCAAGAAAGTAGTAGACTCACAAAAAGCATACGCTAAGAGAACTATGAAGTATCTGTTGATGAATCAACCGAACTACAAATTAGCTTATGAAAATGAGTTTGGTCCAATCGAAAAAGTTAAAATCTAATTAACTTTAAAATAAATTTAAAAGGGGGTTGAAAAACCCCCTTTTTTTTACACGTATTTTAATATATTTCTTTGATATGAAGTCATTTATTCAATTTGCAGATACTCTCAGCACATCGATGGGAAAAGCTTTCTCTTGGTGCATCGTAGTTTTAATGGGAGGAACTGTTTATGAAGTAGTGATGGCTTACGTTTTTAATTCTCCAACGCTATGGAATTTTGACTTTAGTATGCAAATGTATGGTGCAATTTTAATGATGTCAGGTGCTTATTGTTTAGCTACGGAATCTCACGTAAGAGGAGATGTTATATATAGATTGTTTAGTCAAAGAACCCAGGCTTGGATTGATTTAGTATTATATTTTATTTTCTTTTTCCCAGGAGTAATTGCATTAGCTTTTTACGGATATGAGTATGCAGCGCTTGCTTGGAAAATAAAAGAGACTAGTTGGAGTAGTCCAGCTCAAATTCAAATTTATATGGTTAAAACTATGATACCAGCTGCTGGTGTTTTATTAATAATTCAAGGGATTAGCGAAGTATTCAGATCAATTATTTGTATTCAAACAGGACAATGGCCAGCAAGAATGGTTGTGGCAGAAGAAACAGAACAAGTTTTAATGAGAACAGCTCAAGAAGAGGACGAAAAAAATGTTATTTAGTCTAACAAATCCAGAAATTGCAATTTTGATGATGGGTATGTTCTTGTTTGCAGTTCTTTTAGGTTTTCCTATTGCTTTTACTTTAATGGCTATGGGAATAGGGTTTGGATATTTTGCTTATTACGATGCAACAATGATGGAGCACATTTTTGATAATCGTATATTCCAACTGTTTGTTCAAAACACTTACACAGTAATGGACAACAACGTTCTTACAGCTGTACCTTTATTTTTATTTATGGGCTATCTTGTTGAAAGAGCAGGAATTGTAGCTAAATTATTTTTTGCAATTAGATTAGCAGCACACAGGCTCCCAGCTTCAATGGCGGTAGCTGCATTAATTACGTGTACATTATTTTCGACTGCAACAGGAATTATTGGTGCCGTTGTAACTTTGATGGGACTGTTAGCTTGGCCTGCAATGGTTAAAGCAGGATATGATAAAAAATTTGCGTCAGGAATAATTTGTGCTGGTGGATGTTTAGGAATTTTAATTCCTCCAAGCATTATGCTTATTGTTTATTCCGTAATAGCCCAACTATCACCCTTAAGACTTTTTGCAGCAGCAATATTTCCAGGTTTACTTTTAGCAGGTCTTTATATTGCTTATGCAGTATTTAGAGCATGGTTAAATCCATCGATAGCTCCTAGACCTCCAAAAGAAGATATCCCACCAACTGGTGAAATTCTAAAAGAAGTTTTGATTTCTTTCGTTCCGTTGTTTGGTTTAATTATGCTTGTTTTAGGAACTATTTTAGCAGGTATTGCAACTCCAGCAGAAGCAGCTGCAGCAGGAGCTTTTGGAGCAATTCTTTTATCTTGGTTTTATAAAACACTTAAATGGCAAAACTTTAAAGAGTCTGTTTTTTTAACTGCTAAGACAACTGCAATGATCATGTGGTTGTTTATTGGTTCCTGGACTTTCTCATCAGTATTTTCTTATTTAGGAGGACACGAAGTATTTGAGCACTTCTTTACCTCTATAAATATTACTACGTGGCAGTTTTTAATCATCACTCAAATAATCATTTTCCTTTTAGGATGGCCTTTAGAATGGACTGAAATTTTGATTATTTTTGTTCCAATATTCTTGCCATTGTTAGAGGTATTTGGTGTTAATCCGTATTTCTTTGCAATGTTAATTGCTTTAAATTTGCAAACTTCTTTCTTAACTCCACCAATGGCAATGTCAGCCTATTATTTAAAAGGAGTTCAAAAATCTAATGTAGAACTTTTGGATATATTTAGAGGAATAATGCCTTTCTTAGCGATTGTAATTTTTGCAATGTTTTTAATGTATATGTTCCCAGGAATAGCACTTTGGTTGCCAGAAACTTTATTTGCACAATAAAAAAAAATGACAGATGTTTTTTCGTTAAAAGTTGAAGAACTTGCTGGAAAAATTAAAGATTCTCAAATTACTTCAGTAGAGTTGTGCAAAATTTATATCGACAGAATAAACAAATTTGAAAAAGACGTAAAAGCATGGGCGCACTTTGACAAAAAACTTTTATTAGAAAAAGCAGCAGAGGCGGATGAACATAGAAATTTAGGAAAACCTCTTGGTCCACTTCATGGAATTCCTGTTGCAGTAAAAGATATTGTTGGAACTCTTGATATGCCTACAGAATGTGGAACATCAATAAGAAAAGGTAAATCATATTCTCAGAATGCTGAAATAGTTGATTTATTAATTTCAGCTGGTGCGATTGTGATGGGAAAAACAGCAACATCTGAATTAGCTTTTTTAGGCCCCCCAAAAACTACAAATCCTCATGATTATTCTAGAACTCCAGGTGGATCATCTAGTGGATCTGCTGCAGCAGTAGCTTCTTTTATGGCTCCGCTTGCAATTGGTTCTCAAACAGGAGGTTCGGTTATAAGACCTGCATCTTATTGTGGAGTTGTTGGTTATAAGCCCAGTTATGGATTAATAAGTAGAAATGGAGTTCTTAAAACATCTGAAAAATTAGATCACATTGGTGTTTTTGGAAGATCAGTAGAAGATGTTGCTCTTCTTGCTAAAATTTTAATCAAAAAAGATAATTATGACACAGCAACTGTTCATTATTCTAGTGATGAAATGTTGACTGAAACAAAAAAAGGACCTTTGTTTGATCCTAAATTCATTTTTTACAAAACTGATCACTGGAAGCTTCTTGGAAAAAAATCAAGAGAAGCATTTGAATACTTCATAAAATCATTCAAAAATAATATTGAAATTTTTGATACACCTTCGTACTTTAAAGATATTCATAAATACCATCAAATAATTCATGAGACAGATTTGGCTAATAATTTTTCACTCTATTATAAAAAGTATAAGAAAAAATTATCTAAATATATGCAAGATGCAATTTCAAAAGGTAACAAACATTCTGCAAAAGAATATGCAGAAGCTATAGATTTTATGAAAAGAAGTTATGAATCTTATAAGGAAGTTTTTGAGGATTATCATGGAGTTTTATCCCCATCTAGTCCTGGAGTAGCACTGAAAGGTTTAAAAAGCACAGGAACGGCAGAATTTAATAAAGTATGGTCTTATTTAGGTACACCTTGTATATCATTACCTATACTTCAAGGTGAAAACAATTTACCTTTAGGTGTACAATTAATTGGCGCAAAATATGATGATCAAAGATTTTTAGGTGTTGCTAATTGGTTAGAAAAGGAATGTAATAATTAAATGCAAAAATTTACAACATTTTTAGGTTCTCTTCTCGCAATTGCTTTTTTAGTAGGACTTGCAACAACGTTGACTAGATCATCGATGATTGGATTTTTTGATGTTCTTCCTGTTTATATTTTAATGGGTGGAGCAATTTTTATGATGGTTTACGAAGCGTTTTTCGATAAAAAATAATTTTTCTTAATATACAATTGTCTAGTCAAAATAAAAATTTATTAGCTTTATCTCTTTTATTTATTCAACCAATATTTATGGCATCTAATTTAATTGTTGCTAGAGGTGGTGTTGAGTTTGTGCCCCCAATTTCATTAGCTTTTTGGAGGTGGACGTTTGTATTTTTACTTCTTTTACCTTTCACATATTTATCATTAAAAAAAAATTTCAAAGTTATTAAAAATGAATACTCAAAATTATTTTTTCTAGGAGCAATGGGATGTGGAGTTTGTGGAGCTTTTCCTTTTTTAGCAGGTAAAACGACAACTGTTACAAATATGGGAATTATTTATACCTCATCTCCCATTTTTATAATTATAATTTCTGCAATATTTTTTAAAGAGAAAATTAATTTATTAAAAATTATTGGTTTGATTTCGTGTTTAGTTGGAGTTTTGGCAATTATTATTAAAGGAGATTTAAATTTACTTTTAAATTTAAATTTCACCATTGGAGATTTATGGATGTTGGCAGCTGCGATTGGCTGGGCCTTATATTCGATTTATTTATTTTACTGGAAATCTCAATTATCGATTTTTACTAGATTTTCTATGATATCTTTTTTTGGTGCAGTAAGTTTATTTCCATTTTATTTGGCAGAAGAAATTTATTTTGAACCAACTATATTTAATTCTGATTTTTTATTGTGGACTATATTTGCAGCCGTTTCACCAGGAATTATAGCATTTACTTTATATACTAAAGCTCAAGAAAGCTTAGGAGCTTCACTTACTGGCTTTACCTTATATGTATTTACTATCTATGCAGCAATTTACGGATTTATATTGTTTGATGAAAATTTAGAAACATTTCATTATATTGGTACTGTACTTGTTTTTGTTGGAGTTTACTTAGCAAAGAAAAATTATGATACCAAAACCTAGGAAATTAATTTTGCAAATTATATTTTGGATCTTAGTTATATATTTTATTTTACTAGCTTATCTTTTTATATTTCAAAGAAATCTAATGTATCATCCCCAGGAAAATAATTATTCAGGAGATAAAATAGAAGTAGAGATAGAAAAAGTTCAAATTCAAACAACAGATAACATTAGCCTTTTAGGATGGTTTCATGAAAAAGATTTGAAAAAATTTAAGACTGTTGTTTATTTTCATGGAAATGCAGGAAGCCTAGAAAATAGAATTCATAAATTAAATCATTTTAAAAATATGGATGTAAATTTTTTAATAATCGCTTGGCGTGGATTTAGTGGAAATTTAGGAAAACCATCTGAAAATGCTTTATATGAGGATGGAAAAAGTGCAATTAACTGGCTTAAAAATAAAGGTTTGAGTGACAGTGATTTAATCATTTATGGAGAGTCACTTGGCACAGGAATTGCAACTGAGGTTTCTCAAAATAAAAGATATGCTGGTTTAATTTTAGAAACACCTTTCACTTCAATGATTGCTGCAGCTAAGAATTTTTATCCATACATTCCTGTCTCTCTAATATTAAAAGATAAATATAAAAATGATGAAAAAATAAAAAATATTAATATTCCGGTTTTAGTTATGCATGGCGAAAAAGATCAAATTGTTCCTTTTTCAATGGGAAAGAAGATGTTTGATTTAGCAAATGATCCAAAGTCCTCTTATTTTACCAAACATGACGATCATATGATGGAATTTGATAATAATATGGTTTTCCAACTAGGTTCATTTATAAAAAGTTTAAATTAAGCCACAATCAAAACAATTTTATTCCAAAAATTCTAATTAATTTCTAATCATGAAGAAATTATTCATTTATATTTTTTTGACTTTTCTTATTTCAGGAACTTCTTTTTCTAAAGAAAATTTGTCTTCAATTGAAAATTTATTTTTTATTGATCAAATGAACTCGCATGATGAAAATTTTGCTTTGTATTTTAAACCAAGAGAAAAGGCTATATTAGCAAAAGGGGAAGTAAGTAATTACATCAATGATTACCCTAAAGATCTTTATATATATGATTATAAAACAGAAGTATCATCACCATTGATTTCTTATGAATGGTTTCCAAGAAAAGCAAAAAATTTTTTAAAGGAATATAATTTTCCAGTTTTTCCAGATGATTTTGCTTATTATCTATTAAAGGATAACAAAACATTGGTAATGATTAGTGCTGTTAAAAGTTTAAAAGTAAATTTCAAATACGATATTGTTGAAAAGAAATTAGATTTATATCCAACTAATGGAAAGTTTGATTTCATTATTTCCTCTATTGCAAAGGACTGCGGACACTACAAATTTAAGGATAATTACAGATGTAGTTTCTATAAACCTTTAATATCTAGTAATCTAATTAAGTAATTTGTGTAAAAGCATCAGCAAATTTTTCAGCTTCAAAAATTTGCAGATCATCTTCCTTTTCACCTAAACCAAGTGCAATAATTGGTATTTTATACTTTTTGGCTACAGCCAGAAGTATTCCTCCCTTAGCTGTTCCATCTAATTTTGTCATCACTAAGCCTGTAATTGGGATAATTTTATTAAATTCTTCAACTTGATTTAAAACGTTTTGACCTGAAGTTGCATCTAAAACTAAAATCACATCATGAGGTGCACTTTCATCTATTTTTTTTGTAACGTTTGCTATTTTTTTATATTCTTCCATTAGGTTTTTTTTATTTTGCAGTCTTCCAGCAGTATCAATTAAAACTTGATTAAAATTGTTTGATATAGAAGTTTCTATTGCCTTATAGGCTACAGATGCAGGATCAGATCCTTGTGAAGATTTTGTAATTTCAACATTAATTTTTTTTGCCCAATTTTCTAATTGCTCTATAGCAGCAGCTCTAAATGTATCTGATGCTGCCAACATAACTTTATTGCCATTTTCTTTTAATATTTTACTAATTTTCCCAATAGTTGTTGTTTTACCAACGCCGTTAACTCCAGAAACTAAAATGGCATTAAGTTTTTCTTTATTTTTAAAAAATTCATTATTTTCTAGAGGTTTCATAACTGAGATAATGTAGTCTTTAAGAATATTATTTATCTCAGCAGTTAAATCTTTGTTTGGATCTATTTTTGTTTTTGAGATTATTTCTCTAATTTCTGAGGCAGAAGCTACCCCAACATCTGATTGAATTAAATAATCTTCAATTCTGTCTAAAGTTTTGTCATCAATTTCTTTTTTGACAACTATATCTCTTAGGCCCGATGTAAAAGCTGAAGCACTTTTTTTAAACCCTGATTTAAATTTTTCGAAAATTCCCATTAAATTTCTATATCGATTTCTCTTATATCAGAAACAGGACCTTTCATGTGGATACTATCGTTTTCATCTATAGATATCGTCAATTTTCCAGTAGAAAATTCGATGTTAACTTTATCGCTAGCAAGTCCTGCCTGCTTAGCAGCAAAGGCAGTAGCACAAGCTGCAGTTCCACATGCTTTTGTCAAACCAGCTCCTCTTTCCCAAACTTTTACTTTTATTAACTCTTTGTTTACTATTGTGGCTATTGTGACATTACATTTTTCTGGAAACAGTTTGTGGTTTTCTATTTCTGGGCCAACTTTTTCTATTTTGAATTGTTCGTTGTCTTCCACAAAAAAAATTATATGAGGATTTCCCACATTGACGGCCGTTCCTCCAAAAAATTCATTATTATTTGAATCAACAATTTTAATATTTAAGTTTTTTGTTTCTAATTCTTGAGATAAAGGAATTTCATTCCATTTAGTTCTGCCCAAACCAATTTCAGTAGATACTAATTTTTCTCCTAAAATATGAGATTTTAAATGGCCAGATAAAGTTGTTAATATAATCGTGTCTTTATTTTTTTCTTTTCCTAATAGCTCAGCCACACACCTTGTACCATTTCCACATGCACCAGAAATCCCACCGTCAGAGTTAAAAAATTCTATTGAAGCATCGTAATCTTGGTCTTTATTAATTAATATAAGTTGGTCGCATCCTATAAAGTTTCTGTCACAAATTTTAATTATTTGGTCTTTGGTAAGATTTGTAACTTTTTCTCTGTTATCAATAATTACAAAATCATTGCCTAAACCGTCCATTTTAAATGCTTTAATATTCATAATTAGATATTTAACTTATTTATTGACTTTTTGAACCTCTATTATAGGTTGTTGCCGTTTCCGCAAAAACATTAACTTTGCGGTGTCTTTGGAAACAAAGAGATCGACACTAGTCAGCGAGAGTTCGCCCACTAGTGCGTTACTGCTATGCGTAACAAAAAAATATATGTTTGAAAATTTAACAAATAAATTTGAAGAAATTTTTTCTTCTTTAAAAAAAGCACCCTCTCTGAATGAAGCTCAGGTAGATGAGGGCTTGAGAAGTATTAGGCAAGCATTGCTTGAGGCAGATGTTTCTTTAGATGTTGCAAAAGAATTTGTTGAAAACGTAAAACCTAAAGCTTTAGGACAAGAAATCATAAGATCAACTTCTCCTGGAGATATGGTTGTAAAAATTGTCTACGATGAGCTAGTAAACTTACTAGGTCCTAGCAATGCAGACATAAATTTAAATGCTGTACCACCAGTTCCTATGATGATGGTTGGTTTGCAGGGTTCGGGTAAAACAACTTCTACTGCAAAATTAGCTAAATATTTAGAAGATAATAAAAAGAAAAAAGTGATGATGGTCAGTTTGGACATTTATAGGCCAGCAGCACAAGAACAGCTTAGATCTTTAGGTGAACAGAATAATATTTTGACACTTCCAATTATTGAAGGTCAACAACCAACTGATATTTGCCAAAGAGCCATGAGTGCAGCAAATCTAAATGGAGCAGATATAATTTTGTTTGATACAGCTGGGAGAACTCAAATTGATTTACAAATGATGAGCGAGATCAAACAAATTGAGAGCATTATTAATCCAGCAGAAACTTTTCTTGTAGCGGACTCTCTTACAGGTCAAGTTGCTGCTTCAGTTGCAAAAGAGTTCAAAAACACAGTTAACTTATCTGGAATAATATTAACTAGAGCTGACGGTGATGCCAGAGGTGGAGCTGCCGTGAGTATGAAATATGTATCAAATGTTCCAATAAAATTTTTGGGTATAGGTGAAAAAATAGAAAATTTTGAGGTATTTCATCCAGATAGAATAGCAAATAGAATTTTAGGAATGGGAGACATTGTTTCTCTTGTAGAAAAAGCTGCTCAAGATTTAGGCGAAGAGAACATTAAAAAAGCTGAAGAAAATTTAAAAAAGGGTCAATTTTCTATGGAAGATTACCTTTCTCAATTAAGACAAATGAAAAAAATGGGAGGCATTGAGGGGATCATGTCTTTTATGCCAGGAGTATCTAAAATTAAATCTCAAATGGATTCAGCAGGGATTGACGAAAGTATTATAACAAAAAACGAAGCTATCATTTTATCAATGACAAAAAAAGAGAGAGAGAATCCAAAAGTAATTGATGGTTCAAGAAAAAAAAGAATTGCTAATGGCTCTGGCACAGATCCAGCCACTATCAATAAATTGCTTAAGCAATTTAAAATGATGTCTGAAATGATGAAAAAGATGTCAAAAGGAAATCTGAAAGGTATGTCTGATCAAGGGATACCACCAGAGCTATTTAATAAACTAAAATAATAAAATAAGGAGAACAAATGTTAAAACTTAGATTATCAAGGGGAGGCTCTAAAAAGAGACCAGTTTACAAAGTTGTTGTAGCTGACAGTCGTTTCCCAAGAGATGGAAGATTTATAGAAAAAGTTGGTTTTTTTAACCCACTACTTCCTAAAGATAAAAAAGAAAGAGTAGGTCTTGAAGCTGAAAGAATTAAATATTGGCTAGGTCAAGGTGCTAAACCAACAACAAGAGTTGCAAGAATTTTAGGTGAAAATGATTTAATCCCTATGCCAGCAGCTGGAAATAATCCAAATAAAGCTGTTCCTAAAAAAGAAAGAAATAAAAAAGAGGAAGATGGTGCAGAAGCTCCTAAAGCTCCAGCAGCAGAAGCAGCTCCAGCAGCAGAGGCTCCTAAAGCAGAAGCAGCTCCAGCAGCAGAGGCTCCTAAAGCAGAAGCAGCTCCAGCAGCAGAGGCTCCTAAAGCAGAAGCAGCTCCAGCAGCAGAGGCTCCAAAGGAAGAAGTCCCTAAAGCAGAAGCAGCCCCAGCTGAGGAAAAAAAATAAACTAAAGATAATCTATGTGGCAAGCTCAAGTGTTTACACTTTATCCAGATATTTTTCCTGGTCCTTTGTCTAAAGGTCTGTATGGAAAAGCAATGTCTAAAAATATTTGGAATTTAAAAGTGGTAAACATTAGAGATGCTGCTGAGGATAAACATAAAACTGTAGATGATACTCCATATGGAGGTGGTTCTGGTATGTTGATGAAGGCAGATGTATTAGCTAAATCATTAGATCAAAATAAAAATGAAGGAGAAAAAATATTATATTTATCTCCTAGAGGAAAAAAATTTGATCAAAATTATGCCAAAGAATTATCGAAGGAAAAATCGATTTCGATAATTTGTGGACACTTCGAAGGAGTTGATGAAAGGGTGTTAAGTACAAGAAATATAGAAGAAGTTAGTATTGGAGACTTTATTTTATCAGGAGGAGAGTCAGCAGCATTTGTGGTGATTGATAGTATTTTGAGACTTTTACCCGGTGTTCTGGGGAATGAGAATTCTACGGTAAACGAAAGTTTTGAAAATGGATTATTAGAGTATCCTCAGTTCACAAAACCTCAAATTTGGGAGGAAAAAGCGGTTCCAGAAGTACTTTTGTCAGGAGATCACAGTAAAATTAAACACTGGCGTTTATCTCAATCTGAGGCTATAACACGCGTCCGAAGACCAGATTTATGGGAAAAATATAAGAAGAATTAATTTGATAAATATAACTATGAAAACAATTGAAGAGATAAATCAACATAACGTTAAAAAAATACTTTCAGAAAAAAAGATACCTGAATTCTACCCTGGAGATGTAGTTAAAGTAGGTGTTAGAATTACAGAGGGAAAAAAAGAGAGAATTCAATATTTTGAAGGCGTTTGTATTGCAAAAAAAAGCAGAGATTTAAACTCGTCTTTCACAGTTAGAAAAATTTCTTTTGGTGAAGGTGTTGAAAGAACATTTCCACTTTATGGAACTCTAATTGACTCAATCAAAGTTATTAGATCAGGAAAAGTAAGAAGAGCAAAATTATATTATCTAAGAGATAGAACAGGTAAATCAGCAAGGATTGCAGAAAAAATTAGAAAAAAAATTGGTATTGATGTTGATGCAAAACCTGAAACAGTTACTGAAGAAAATGTAGCACCACCAACAGAAGCTCCAAAGGAAGAAGCTCCAAAGGAAGAAGCTCCTAAAGCAGAAGCAGCCCCAGCAGCAGAAGCTCCAAAGGAAGAAGCTCCTAAAGCAGAAGCAGCCCCAGCAGCAGAAGCTCCAAAGGAAGAAGCGCCCAAAACAGAGGAAGCTACAACTGAACAATCAACAGAAAGTACTTCAGAAAAAAAATAATTTTTTTTTCAATGTCTACTACCCTTTACGATAAAATTTGGAACGATCATCTTGTTGATCAACAAGAAGATGGAACAGCTTTATTGTTTGTCGATAGACACTTAATTCATGAAGTTACTAGTCCACAAGCTTTTGAAGGTTTAAGAAATTCAAATAGAAAAGTTCGTCATCCTAATTTAACTTTAGCTGTTGCTGACCATAATGTTCCAACGACAGATAGAACTAAAGGGATATCAGACCAGGAATCGAAAATACAAGTTGATACATTAGAATCAAATTGTAAGGAATTTGGTGTGCAGCTCTTTGGTATGGATGATAAACGACAAGGAATTGTTCATATTATTGGACCAGAACAAGGTTTTACTCAACCAGGAACAGTTATTGTATGTGGAGATAGTCATACTGCAACTCATGGAGCTTTTGGATCATTAGCTTTTGGTATTGGAACATCTGAAGTTGAACATGTTTTAGCAACGCAAACACTCGTTCAAAAGAAAGCAAAAAATTTTAGAATTAATGTTAATGGAACACTTCCATTAGGAGTAACATCTAAAGATGTAATACTTCAAATCATTGGAAAGATTGGTACTGCAGGTGGAACAGGTTGTGTAGTTGAATATGCAGGAGATTTAATAAGATCTTTGAGTGTTGAACAGAGAATGACTATTTGCAATATGACCATTGAGGGTGGCGCAAGAGCTGGATTAATTGCTCCAGATGAAAAAATATTTGAATATTTAAAAGGTAAACCCATGTCTCCAAAAGGAGAAAATTGGGAAAAGGCACTGGAATACTGGAAGAGTTTAAAAACTGATGCTGATGCAAGTTTTGATAAAGAAATAAATCTTAATGCAAATGATATATTACCGATGATTACTTGGGGAACTTCACCTCAAGATGTAATTACAATTGATGGAAAAGTACCTAATCCTCAAAATGAAAAAGATGAGGATAAAAAGAACTCAATTGAAAGAGCACTAAAATATATGGGATTAGCACCCGATATGGCAGCAACTGATATCAAGATAGATAAAGTATTTATCGGAAGCTGTACAAATGGAAGAATTGAAGATTTAAGGGAAGCTGCCAAAATCTTAAAGGACAAAAAAATATCATCTCATGTAAATGCTATTGTAGTTCCCGGGTCAGGATTAGTTAAAGAACAAGCTGAGCAAGAAGGTTTAGATAAAATATTTGTAAATTCAGGATTTGAATGGAGAGAGCCAGGCTGTTCTATGTGTTTAGCAATGAATGCAGATAAATTAAAACCAGAGGAAAGATGCGCATCTACTTCAAACAGAAACTTTGAAGGAAGACAGGGAAGAGGCGGTAGAACGCATCTAGTAAGCCCTGGGATGGCAGCTGCAGCTGCAATCTCTGGTAATTTAGATGATGTAAGAAAGTATCAAAGTTAAATGCAAAAATTTAATACATTAAAAAGTATTCCAGCTTATTTACCAATCGTAAATATCGATACAGATATGATTATTCCTAAGCAATTTTTAAAAACAATAAAAAGAACTGGACTTGGAAAAAATTTGTTTTTTGAAATGAGATATGACGATAATGGAAAAGAAATTAATGATTTTGTATTAAATCAAGAACCATTTAATAACTCAAAAATTTTAATTGCAGGAAACAATTTTGGGTGTGGTTCATCAAGAGAGCATGCTCCATGGGCATTGTTAGATTTTGGAATTACTTGTGTGATTAGTTCAAGTTATGCAGATATTTTTTATAGTAATTGTTTTAAAAATGGAATTTTACCAATAATTCTCGAAGAAGAAAAAATAAAAGAACTTTCTGAATACGCAAATAGAAAAGAGGAAATTTCTGTAGACTTAAATGATCAAAAAATTATTTATGGAAACAACGAAATTAAATTTGAAATAGATCCATTTAAGAAAAAATGTTTGCTAGAAGGTTTAGACGACATTGCTCTTTCTTTAAAAAAATCTGACAAAATTGAAAATTTTGAAAATCAATTAAAAGATAAAAAACCTTGGATTTTTAATGATTAAAGTTAAAAAAAGAAAAATTCTATTATTACCAGGAGATGGTATTGGACCTGAAGTAATTGGAGAGGTTAAAAAAATAATTAACTGGTTCAATGATAAAAAATCCTTAGACTTTGAAATAGATGAAGATCTTGCTGGTGGATGTTCTTACGATAAACACGGTACACCAATAACAGATGAAGTTTTTTATAAAGCTTTAGAGAGTGAAGTTGTCATGCTTGGTGCAGTAGGAGGACCTAAGTGGGATAATATTGAGTTTTCAAAAAAACCTGAGAGAGCTTTATTAAAATTAAGAAAAGAATTAAAATTATTTGCAAATTTGAGACCTGCAATATGTTTTGAACAATTAGTTGGCGCATCAACACTTAAACCAGAAGTGGTTTCTGGTTTAGATATAATGATTGTAAGAGAATTAACTGGTGGAATTTATTTTGGTGAACCGAGAGGTATTAAACCAATAGAAAATGGTGAAAGAAAAGGAATAAACACTCATACTTATACTACTAGTGAAATTACTAGAGTTGCAAGAGTTGCTTTTGATCTTGCTAGAAAAAGATCAAACAAAGTTACCTCTTGTGAGAAATCTAATGTGATGGAAGCTGGACAACTATGGAAAGAAGAAGTTCAGGAACTTCATGAAAAAGAATACAAAGATGTTGAGCTAAGTCACATGCTTGCAGATAACTGTGCAATGCAATTACTTAGAAATCCAAAACAATTTGATGTAATTGTTACTGATAATTTATTTGGTGATATGCTTTCAGATCAAGCTTCAATGTTAACAGGATCTTTAGGGTTATTACCTTCTGCATCTTTAGGTGCAAAAAATAAAGATGGTGAAATGAGAGCAATGTATGAACCTATACATGGTTCAGCTCCTGATATTGCAGGAAAAGGGCTAGCAAATCCAATCGCAACAGTATTAAGTTTTGCAATGGCTTTAAGATATTCTTTAGATCTTGATAATGAAGCTGATGCTTTAGAAAATGCTGTACAAGCTGTATTAAATGACGGTCTAAGAACGAAAGATATCCTTTCTGAGGGCATGAAAGAAGTATCTACCTCGCAAATGGGCGATGCGATAATTTCAAAATTGCAATAAATCTCTAAGTATTCTAAGCTTTTTAAATGCCAAGTTATTCTGCACCTGTCAAAGATATGATGTTTCTCTATGAAAAATTAAGAGATAACAAAAATTATAATGATCTTGAAAGATATAACGAAGTTAGCTCAGATTTGGTTAAAGATATTTTAGAAGAAGCAGCTAAAATTAATCAAAATTTAATTTTACCACTTGCTAAAGCAGGCGATGAAAATCCAGCAATTTTAGAAAATGGTGTAGTTAGAACACCACCAGGATACAAAGAAGCTTATCAGAAATATATTGAGGATGGATGGACTTCATTGTCATGCGATCCAAAATATGGTGGTCAAGGAATGCCAAAAACAGTTAGTGCTTTTTTTGACGAAATGCTGTCTTCAGCTAGTTTATCTTTTAAACTTTATAGTGAATTAAGTATTGGAGCATACAATTGTATTAATCATCACGCTACTGATGAAATAAAAGATAAATATTTACCTAAAATTGTAGAAGGTAAATGGAGTGGCACGATGTGCTTAACAGAACCTGTTTGTGGTACCGATTTAGGTTTACTTAAAACAAAAGCAGTTAGTCAATCCGATGGAACTTATAAAATAACTGGCCAAAAAATTTTTATCACATCAGGTGATCATGACTTAACAGAAAACATTGTTCATTTAGTCTTAGCAAGATCTACCGACTCTCCTCCTGGAACAAAAGGAATAAGTTTATTTTTAGTACCCAAGTTTTTAGTAAATCAAGATGGATCGGTTGGACAAAGAAATGGTATTTCAACAGGATCTATTGAAACAAAAATGGGAATTAAAGGTTCGGCAACTTGTGTCTTAAACTTTGATGATGCAACAGGATACATGATTGGTCCTAAGGACAAAGGTTTAAATGCAATGTTTACCATGATGAATCTTGAGAGAATTGTAGTCGGTATTCAGGGATTGGGTATTTCAGAAATTGCTTACCAAAATTCACTTGCTTATGCAAAAGAGAGAAAACAAGGAAAAACTAATAATTCTAAATCTACAAATGGTGCAGATTTTATTATTGACCATGCAGACATAAGAAGAACTTTATTAAACATGAAATCAATAATTGAGGGAGAAAGAGCTTTATGCTTTTGGCTGTCTCAACAAACTGAAGTTAGTCTTCATCATCCAGATGAAAAAATTAAACAGGAAGCTTCTGATTATGTTTCTTTGATGACACCTGTAGTTAAATCTTTATTTACTGATTTAGCTATGGAGATTACGAGTGATGCTATGCAGATTCATGGAGGGTACGGTTATACTAAAGACCAAGGTATTGAACAGTTATACAGAGATAACAGAATTACACCGATATACGAAGGAACTAATTCAGTTCAAGCTGCTGATTTAGTATTTAGAAAATTAATAAATAGAAATGGTGATGTAATTTCTAAATTTTTAGAAATGATAAAATCTGAATGTGAAAACAAACATGAAAAGGTAAAATCTTTTACAAAAGATCTTACATATTATCTTGATATTTTATCAAAGTTCACTGGTTGGATTGTAGATAAAAGTAAAATCGAAAAAGATGATGTTTCTGCAGCTGCAAATGACTATTTAAAAACACTTGGTTATATTTCGATTGCTTTTTCATGGATAAAAATCTTAGAAATCAGTTTTAAAGATTATGAAGAAAATAAAGAGTTTTATTCAGACAAAATTAATACAGCTACATTCTACTTTGAAAAAGTGTTACCAAGAGCAGAATATCATTATAAATCTGCAGTTTCAGGTAGCTCAAATATAATGAAATTTAAATTTAATTAATAATGAATCATTACGACATTAATCTGGATAGAAATAATGCAAATTATGTTCCATTAACACCACTAACATTTTTACAAAGAGCCAAAGATGTTTATCCTGATTATGAGGCTATAGTTTATGAGGATAGAAGCTATACTTGGAATGAAGTTTATAAAAGAGCAGTAAAATTTGCCAGTGCACTTACTAAAATTGGTATTCAAAAAGGAGACACAGTATCTTTTTTAGCTTTTAATACTCCTGAAATTTTTGAGGCACACTACTCAGTTCCAATGACAGGAGCAGTTTTAAACACAATAAATATAAGATTAGATGCCAATACAATTAATTATATTTTAAATCATAGTGATGCGAAGGTATTAGTTGTAGATAGACAATTACATGTAGAAGTAAAAAAAGCTTTAAAAAATTTAAATAAAAATATCACTGTTATAGACATTAACGACAAACATGCTGATCAATCGAAATTGGAAAAAATTGGAGATTTAGAATACGAAAGTTTTTTAAATACTGGAGATGAAAATTTTGATTGGAAAATGCCTGATGATGAATGGCAGGCAATATCTTTAAGTTATACTTCAGGTACAACTGGCAATCCTAAAGGTGTTGTTTACCATCATAGAGGTGCGTACTTAATGTCTACGGGAAGTACTGTTGCCTGGAACATGCCTAATCGTTTAAACTTTTTAACAGTTGTACCTATGTTTCATTGTAATGGCTGGTGCTATCCATGGACAGTTCCAATGTTAAATGGAAGAACAATTTGCTTAAGAAATATTGATGTTAAGAAAATTTTTGAGCTTATTGATAAATATGACATTACTCATTTTGGAGGAGCACCAATAGTTTTAAATATGATAACTGGAGCTCCAGAAAGTGATAGAAAAAAATTAAAGCATAAAGTTTATGTCTTAACTGCTGGAGCACCTCCGCCAAGTATTATTTTTAAAAAAATGAAATCTCTTGGATTTGAAGTTATGCATGTTTACGGTCTTACAGAAACATATGGTCATGTTACACAATGTGCGTGGAATGATGGATGGAATGATTTAGATGAAGATAAACAAAATGAGATTAAAGCAAGACAAGGAGTAAGGTATCCTAATACAGAAGGAGTAACAGTTTTAGATCCAGAAACGATGAAAGAAGTTCC
This sequence comes from Candidatus Pelagibacter sp. HIMB1495, assembly GCF_052047955.1. Lineage (NCBI taxonomy): Bacteria > Pseudomonadati > Pseudomonadota > Alphaproteobacteria > Candidatus Pelagibacterales > Candidatus Pelagibacteraceae > Candidatus Pelagibacter > Candidatus Pelagibacter sp. HIMB1495. The sequence goes on from NZ_JBNAIQ010000001.1 coordinate 300,913, forward strand.
TAAAGATGGAAAAACTATCGGTGAGATCATGATTAGAGGAAACGTAGTAATGAAAGGTTACTTTAAAGACAAAGAAGCTACCGATAAAGCAATGAAAGATGGATGGTTTCATAGTGGTGACTTGGCAGTTATGTTTCCTGATGGATATGTAAAAATCCAAGATAGATCGAAGGATATTATTATCTCAGGGGGAGAAAATATTTCATCAATAGAAATTGAAAATACATTGTCTAAACATCCTTCAGTTTCAATAGCAGCGGTAGTTGCTAAACCAGACGAAAAATGGGGAGAAGTACCTTGTGCTTTCATCGAGATGGTTCAAGATAAGCCTGTCACTGAAAAAGAATTAATTGATTTTTGCAAAGAAACTTTGGCTGGATTTAAAGTTCCCAAAAAGGTCGTTTTCTGCGAACTACCTAAGACATCAACTGGAAAAATACAGAAGTTTGAACTGAGAAAAAAAGTTTAGGAATTTAATTGATATTTGAAATCGAAAATAAAAGTATTTTTGCTTCAGACAATGGCAAAGGTATAGATAAAAACAAAGATACCATTGTTTTTCTTCATGGAAGTGGCTTATCTCATATTGTTTGGTCATTAAGTGAGCAATTTTTTTCAAATAATAATTTCAATGTATTATCTATTGATTTACCAGGACATGGAAATTCCGAGGGGCCATGTTTAAAAACTATTGAGGAGATAGCAGAATGGTTGGAACTTATATTTGATGCCTTAGATCTTCAAAATTTAATTTTAGTTGGTCATTCACAAGGATGTTTAGAAATACTTGAGTATTCCCATAGATACAAAGATAGACTAAAAAAAATAGTCTTTGTAGGTGGATCTAACAAAATGCCTGTTCATCCTGATTTGATTGAACTTGCGGAAAATGGAGATTCTGATGCAGTAAAGTTAATGATGAAGTGGGGATATGAAGGCTCAAAAAAATTTATAGGTGGAAATCCAGTGGAAAGAATTATTCAATCTCCAAAAGATATTAGTGAAATACTTGCTGTAGATCTTATAGCTTGTAATAATTACAAAAATGGCTCAACCGCAGCTGAGTCTATCGAGGTTCCATCAATGTTTGTTTTTGGTTCTCTAGATAAAATGGTTAATTTAGAATCTGGAAAAAAATTCTCTCAATTGATTAAAAATTCAACTATTCATGTAATCGAAGGATGTGGACATATGATTATGATTGAAAAAGCATTTGAAATGCGGGACAAGGTTTTAGAATTTTTAAATAAATGAAAAATTATTCGATAGCAAAATCTAGAAGACTTAGAAGTACACCATATACTTCAAGAATAGAAAAACAAGGTGTAACAGCTTATACAATCTATAATCATATGTTGCTTCCAGCAGCGTTTGGATCTGTAGAAGATTCTTATCATCACTTAAAAGAGCATGTTCAAATTTGGGATGTCGCAGCAGAGAGGCAAGTTGAAATTTCAGGAAAAGACTCAGCTAAATTAGTTCAATTAATGACTTGTAGAGACTTATCTAAATCTAAAGATGGTAGATGTTATTATTGTCCTATTATAGATGACCAGGGTGGATTAATTAATGATCCTGTTGTGCTGAGATTAAGTCAGGAGAAATGGTGGATATCTATTGCAGACTCTGATGTAAGTTTATTTGCAAAAGGATTAGCAATTGGAAATAAATTTGATGTTAAAATCTTTGAACCAAATGTAGACATTATGGCTGTTCAAGGTCCAAAATCATTTAAGTTAATGGAAAAAGTATTTGGAGAAAAAATAACTAAATTGAAATTTTTTGGATTTGATTATTTTAATTTTGAAGGAGTTGACCATTTAATTGCACAATCAGGTTGGTCTAAGCAAGGTGGTTATGAAATTTATGTTCAAAACACTGAGTCTGGTCAAAAGTTATATGATCATTTATTTGAAGCTGGTAAAGAATTTAATGTTAGGCCTGGATGCCCTAATTTAATAGAGAGAATTGAAAGTGCTCTATTATCATTTGGAAACGATATGGATAACAATGATAACCCGTTTGAGTGTGGTTTTGATAAGTATGTTAACTTAGATAGTGATGCAAAGTTTTTGGGTAAGGAAAAATTAATAAAAATAAAAGAAGAAGGAATTACTAAAAAATTGATGGGTATAAAAATTGATATTAATGAAATCAGTGTAACAGGCTCTCTACATTTGACAGATGAAAACAACAACCTAATTGGAGAATTAAGATCTGCTTGCTATTCACCTCACTTCAAAAAAGTAATTGGTATAGCTATGATGCAAAAAGGATACTGGAATCCTGAGCAAAATGTAAAAGTTGTTGTAAATGGACATAATTGCGCTGGAAAAGTTTGCGATTTACCTTTCATTTAGTATAACAACTCCATCATGAATATAGCTATAGTCGGAGCCACGGGCAATGTTGGAAGAAAAGTACTAGAAGTACTTGAGAGGAAAAATTTGCCTATTTCAGAAATTTTTTTAGTTGCATCTGCAAGAAGTGCGGGTTCAAAAATTAATTTTAAAGGAAAAGACATAGAAGTTGAAAATTTAGAGACTTTTGATTTTTCAAAAGCAAAAATTACTTTTTTTGCAGCAGGTGGAAAAATTTCAGAAGCTTATGCCTCAAAAGCAGCAAGCGAGAGCATTGTAATAGATAATTCTAGTTTTTATAGAATGGACCCTGATGTTCCTTTAATTGTACCTCAAGTAAATGCAGATGACTTAAAAAATATAAAAAAAAATATTATTGCTAATCCTAATTGCTCAACTGCACAATTAGTCTTACCATTAAAACCAATCCATGATTTATTTAAAATAAAAAGAGTAGTTGTAGCTACATATCAGTCAGTATCTGGTGGTGGTAAAGCACCAATGGATGAATTAGTAGAACAGACTAAGCTAGCACTAGAAAACAAAGCAATTGAATCAAAAAATTTTACAAAACAAATTTCATTTAATTTAATTCCACATATCGATGTATTTGCTGATGACGGATACACAAAAGAGGAATTAAAAATGACCAATGAGACTAAAAAAATTCTAGATCAAAATATTGAATTATCAGCAACTTGTGTAAGAGTACCAGTTTTAGTTTCTCATTCTGAAGCAGTAAATTTAGAATTGGAAAAAGAATTTACAATTGATCAAATTAAAGAATGTCTTGAGAAAATGGAAGGCTGTAAAGTTATTGATGAGAGACAAGATGGTGGATATTCAACACCACTTGAAGCGGCTGGAAAAGATGAGACATTCATTTCAAGAATTAGAGAAGATAAGACTAAAAAGAATTGCTTAAATATGTGGATTGTCTCAGACAATTTACTTAGAGGTGCAGCTTTAAATGCAGTTGAAATTGCTGAAACATTAATAAAAAATAATTTTTATGGAAAGTAAAAGACCTCTTTCTCCTCATATACAAATTTATAGATGGCACATATCCTCACTAGTATCTATTTCTCATAGAATAACTGGAATAATAAATATCTTAGCAATAACTTTAGTTTGCGTCTGGGTTTCTTGGCTAATTTTAGGAGAACCAAAATATAATTTAATAAACTTTTTTTTTAATTCATTTCTTGGAAAATTTGTTGCAATAGGGTTAGCGTGGTCTTTTAGTTTTCAGATACTTAGTGAAATCCGACATATAATAATGGATATGGGTTATGGCTATGAACTTAAGACTACTCGTCTAACAGGTTTGATGGTGATCTTTGGTTCATTGATTTTAACTATTTTATTTTACTTAATTGGAAAAAACTTTTTTTAATATGAATTTAGCTACAAAAAAATGGATGTTTTTAAAATTATCATCAATAATTTTAGTCCCTTTAATGTTTTGGTTTATAATTAATTTCATATCTATTTATGATGGAGACTATTCTGAAGTAGTTAGTTTTTTTTTAAACAAAACAAATAAGTTTTTATTTAGTATATTTTTAATTTTTGCTTATTTTTTTTCTGCCCTAAGTATTAGTGAGGTTTTTGAGGACTATATTTCTAATGAAAAAACCAAATATGTCGCAAACAGACTTCTCTATATTTCTGCTATAATTATTCCATTATTAACAATAATAATTTTACTTAATCTAAAATAATGAGCGCTTATAATATTATAGATCATGAATATGATGTAGTTGTCTTAGGAGCTGGTGGATCTGGCTTGAGAGCTGCTGTTGGATTAAGCGAAGCTGGATTGAAAACAGCCTGTATTTCAAAAGTATTTCCAACTAGAAGCCACACTTCTGCTGCACAAGGAGGTATCTCAGCTGCACTTGGTAACATGGGAGAAGATGATTGGAGATGGCACATGTATGATACGGTTAAAGGTGCAGATTGGTTAGGTGATCAAGATAGTATTGAGTATTTATGTAAAGAAGCTCCAAAAGCTGTTTTAGAATTAGAAAAATATGGAGTTCCATTTAGTAGAACTGAAGAGGGAAAAATATATCAAAGACCTTTTGGTGGAATGACAAAAAATTATGGAAATGGAATTGTACAAAGAACATGTGCTGCTGCGGATAGAACTGGTCATGCAATTCTTCATACGCTTTATGGACAAGCCTTAAAACATAATACTGAGTTTTTTATAGAATATTTTGCATTAGATCTTTTAATGAAAGATGGAGCGTGCAAGGGATTAATTGCATGGAATTTAAATGATGGAACAATCCATAGATTTAGAGCACATACTGTAATTATAGCTACAGGTGGATATGGGAAAGTCTATTATTCAGCTACATCTGCGCATACTTGCACTGGAGATGGAAATGCAATGGTATTAAGAGCTGGATTGCCTCTTCAAGATATGGAGTTTGTTCAATTTCATCCAACAGGAATTTATGGTCATGGCACGTTAATAACAGAAGGTGCTAGAGGTGAGGGTGGTTATCTAACTAACTCTAAGGGGGAAAGATTTATGGAAAGATATGCTCCAAATGCAAAAGATTTAGCATCAAGAGATGTTGTTAGTAGATCAATGTCTATTGAAATAAATGAAGGAAGAGGAGTTGGAAAAGATCAAGATCATGTTCATTTAAACTTAAGTCATTTAGATAAAGATATTATTGAAAGTAGACTTCCAGGAATTACTGATGCTGCAAGATTATTTGCAAATGTAGATGTAACTAAAGAACCTATACCTGTTGTCCCAACAGTTCATTATAATATGGGTGGTATTCCAACAAATTACAAAGCAGAAGTTTTAACTGTTAATGGTTCAGAAAAAACTGTTCCAGGTTTGATGGCTATAGGAGAAGCAGCATGTGTATCTGTTCATGGTGCGAATAGACTTGGCTCTAATTCATTAATTGATTTAGTAGTGTTCGGAAGAGCAGCAGCAAAAAGAGCAGCAGAATTAGTTAAACCCGGAACTCCTCATGAAGAGTTACCTGAGTCTGAGACACAAAAATGTTTAGATAGATTTGATAAGTTAAGAAATGCAGATGGAAATAATAGTACCGCAGAACTTAGACTTTCAATGCAAAAAACAATGCAATCTAAATGTGCAGTATTTAGAACAGAAAAAAATTTAAAAGAAGGCGTTGATGATATTAGAAAAACTTATGATGGAATGGACTCTATTTCTGTTAAAGATAGATCTTTAGTATTTAATACTGATTTAGTTGAAACTTTAGAATTTGATAATTTAATTAGACAAGCAGTAACAACAGTAGAATCTGCATATCACAGAAAAGAAAGCAGAGGAGCTCATGCAAGAGATGATTATCCAAAAAGAGATGATGATAAATTTATGCAACATACTCTTGCTTGGTGTGATGGAAAAAATACAAAAATTAGTTATAGACCAGTCCACAAGTCAACTTTGACTAATGAAGTTCAATATTTTCCACCACAAGAGCGGGTATACTAATGGTACAATTGAATTTACCAAAAAATTCTGAAGTCAAAAAAGGTAAATATTTTAAAGATAAAACAGGCTCTAAAAATCTTAGAAGAGTAAATGTTTATAGATGGGACCCTTCTACTGAAGAAAATCCAAGAATTGATACTTATGAAGTTGATATGGATAATTGTCCTTCTAAAGTTTTAGATATTTTAAATAAAATTAAAAACGAAATTGACCCAACATTAGCTTATAGAAGATCTTGTGCTCATGGAGTTTGTGGTTCTTGTGCTATGAACATGGGTGGCAAAAATGGTTTAGCGTGCACAACTCCGCATTCGGAAATTGATGGAGATATAGACATATATCCACTGCCGCACTTGAAAGTTAAAAGAGATTTAATTGGAGATTTGGATGGTTTGTATAAACAGTATCAATCTATTGAACCCTGGTTAAAAAATAATTCAAAAAAAGAAACAACAGAAATTTATCAATCTCAAGAAGATAGAGCAAAACTTGATGGCGCTTATGAATGTATTATGTGTGCATGTTGTTCAACATCTTGCCCAAGTTATTGGTGGAATGGAGATAAATACTTAGGTCCAGCAGTCCTTCTACAAGCTTACAGATGGATCGTTGATAGTAGAGATGAAGAAAGAAAAGCAAGATTAAAAAAAGTTGCTGATGAATTAAAACTTTACAGATGTCATACTATTTTAAATTGTACAAATGCTTGTCCCAAAGGCCTAAATCCAGCAAAAGCAATTGCAGAAATTAAAAAAATGTTAGCTACGGCCAATGTTTAAATAGACTATTAAGTTTTTTTGATTTAAAAGACCGTATTCATGAAATTAATAGAGCACTTCGTTAATGGAAAAATAATTCCAGGTTCATCTGATAGAAAAGGAAAAGTATTTAATCCTGCAACAGGAGAACAAGAATCTGAGGTTAGACTTGCAAGTAAATCTGATTTAGATCAAGCTGTAGAAGCAGCCAAAAAAGCATTTGAAACTTGGTCTGCAAAACCTCCTTTACAAAGAGCAAGGATAATATTTAAATTTAAAGAATTAATAGAAAAAAACTCTGATGAGTTAACAAAGCTAATAGTATCAGAACATGGAAAAGTTTTTGAGGATGCTAGAGGATCTTTAACAAGAGGGCTTGAGGTAGTTGAGTTTGCTTGTGGAATTCCTCATTTGTTAAAAGGTGAATATTCTGAAAATGTTGGAACAAATGTTGACAGTTGGTCAATGAGGCAACCTTTAGGGGTAGTAGCTGGAATTACTCCATTTAATTTTCCGGCAATGGTACCAATGTGGATGTTTCCAATAGCAATTGCTTGTGGAAATACATTTATATTAAAACCTTCAGAAAAAGATCCTTCATGTCCACTTAGATTAGCAGAGTTACTTAGTGAAGCTGGATTGCCTGAGGGAGTATTTAACGTAGTTAATGGCGACAAAGAAGCTGTTGATGCAATTTTAGAAAATAAAGATATTAAAGCTGTAAGCTTTGTTGGATCCACTCCAATTGCAAAATATATCTACGAAAATTCAGCTAAAAATGAAAAAAGAGTACAAGCACTTGGAGGTGCAAAAAATCACTTAGTAGTCATGCCAGATTGTGATTTGGATGGTGCAGTAAATGGATTGATGGGTGCAGCTTACGGATCTGCAGGTGAGAGATGTATGGCTCAATCTGTTGCTGTTGCTGTTGGAGATATTGGTGATGAACTAGTTTCAAGACTTTCAAAAAAAGCAGAGGCCTTAAAAGTAGGACCTGGTATGGATAAAACTTCAGAGATGGGACCTCTGGTTACAAAAGAGCATTTAGAAAAAGTAAAAAGTTATGTTGATTTAGGAGTTGAAGAAGGTGCTAAATTAGTTGTCGATGGAAGAAATTTAAAACTTCAAGGTTATGAAAACGGATTTTATATAGGTGGTTGTTTATTTGATCACGTTAATAAAGACATGAGAATTTATAAAGAAGAAATTTTTGGTCCAGTTCTATCTGTAGTTAGAGTTAAAACTTTTGAAGAGGCTGCAAAACTAATCAATGATCATGAATACGGAAACGGAGTAAGTATTTATACTAGAGATGGTGATGCAGGCAGAACATTTGCTAGTAAAATTCAAGTAGGAATGGTTGGTATCAATGTTCCAATTCCAGTTCCTATGGCCTTTCATAGTTTTGGTGGTTGGAAAAGATCATTATTTGGAGATAGTGGCATGCATGGCATGGAAGGAATAAAATTCTATACTAAACTTAAAACTGTAACATCACGATGGCCTTCAGGTGTGCGTACAAACGCAGAATTTGTAATGCCAACAATGAAATAAGAGGAAATAAATGAAAAAAATATCTTTAATTGGCGCGGGCCAAATAGGTGGAACACTAGCACATTTAATTGGAATAAAGGAGCTTGTTGATGAAGTTGTTTTATTTGACGTTGCAAGTGGAATAGCTAAAGGAAAGGCTTTAGACATAGCTCAATCTTCATCTGTTGATGGATTTAATGTAAAATTATCAGGTACAGACGATTATAAAGATATTAAAGATTCTGATGTTATCATAATTACAGCAGGAGTTCCTAGAAAGCCAGGAATGAGTAGAGACGACCTTCTTGGTATAAATTTAAAAATTATTAAACAGGTAGCTCAAGGAGTAAAAGAAAACGCTCCGAACGCCTTCGTAATTTGTATCACCAACCCTTTAGACGTAATGGTTATGGCGTTTCAAAAGTTTTCAGGTTTGCCTGCAAATAAAGTTGTTGGCATGGCAGGAATTTTAGATAGCTCAAGATTTAAATTATTTTTATCATTAGAGTTTGGTGTGCCTGTGAAAGAGATTGAAGCAATGGTTATGGGTGGTCATGGAGATACTATGGTTCCTATGCCAAGATTTACAAAAGTATCTGGTAAACCTTTATTAGATCTTGTTAAAGAAGGAAAGATTTCTCAAGAGAGAGTTGAAGAAATTAATCAAAGAACTAGAGACGGTGGAGCAGAAATCGTTAAGTATTTAGAAAAAGGTTCTGCTTTTTATGCACCTGCAGCATCGGGAGTTCAAATGGCTGAGTCATACTTAAAAGATGAAAAAAAATTATTACCTTGTGCAGTCCAGTTAAATGGTGAGTACGGAGTAGAAAATGTTTATGCGGGAGTACCGGTTGTAATTGGTAAAGACGGAGTTGAGAAAATTGAAGTAGTGGATTTAGATGAAAAAGAAAATAAAGAGTTTATGCACTCTATTGATGCTGTAAAAGCTCTTTGGGAAGCTGCTTCTAAAATAGATCCAGATCTTTCAAAATAATAATGAACATTCACGAGCACCAAGCAAAAGAAATTTTAAAGAAATATGGAGCAATAGTTCCAGAAGGGGTTTTTTCAACAAGTGTTGATGAATTGATTGAAAAAGCAAAAAATTTAAAAACTGAAAAGTATGTTTTAAAAGCTCAAATTCACGCTGGTGGTAGAGGTAAAGCTGGAGGAGTTAAAATTCTTAATACACTTGAGGAATTAAAAAATTCAGCAAATGAATTAATTGGAAAAACACTTGTAACTCATCAAACTGGACCAGAAGGAAGAGAGGTTAAGCGATTATATGTTGAAGAATCCTCCAATATAGAAAAAGAATTCTATTTATCATGTTTAGTTGATAGAGCGAGCTCAAAGATTGCATTTATTTCAAGTGATCAAGGTGGAATGGATATTGAAGAAGTAGCAAGCTCAAATCCAGAAAAAATTATTACAACTAAAGTTGATATAGCTGAAGAAATATCAGATGCAGATTGTGAGTCAGTAATTAAAATTTTTGATTTAAACAGTGATGCAAAAGATCAAGCAATTTTACTAATCAAATCGATTTATAAAATGTTTATTAGTACAGATGCAAATATGGTTGAGGTAAATCCTTTAATTTTAACAAAAGAGGGAAAGATTGTTTGTTTAGATGCGAAAGTTAATTTCGATTCTAATGCATTATTTAGACACCCTGAAATACTAGAATTAAGAGATCTAAATGAAGAAGATCCAACTGAGATTGAAGCTAGCAAACATGATTTAGCTTATATCAAGTTAGATGGAAGTATTGGATGTATGGTTAATGGTGCAGGTCTAGCAATGGCAACTATGGATATCATCAAATTATATGGTAAAGAGCCAGCTAATTTCTTAGATGTAGGAGGTGGAGCCTCAAAAGAAAAAGTTTCTGCAGCATTTAAAATTATTCTTTCAGATAAAAATGTGAAGGGAATTTTGATAAATATTTTTGGGGGAATAATGAGATGTGATGTGCTTGCACAAGGAGTAGTGAACGCTGCAAAAGAAATTAATATTAGTGTACCTTTGGTAGTTCGACTTGCAGGGACAAATTTTAAAGAGGGAAAAGAAATTTTAGATAATTCAGGTTTAAAATTAATTTCAGCAGAGAACTTAGATGATGCTGCTAAGAAAATTGTTGAGGCTATTAAATAAATGTCAGTTTTAGTTAATAAAGAAACTAAAGTAATTTGTCAGGGTTTTACAGGTGCACATGGAACTTTTCATTCAGAGCAAGCAATAAAATATGGAACAAATTTAGTAGGAGGTGTTACTCCTAAAAAGGGAGGTCAAAAGCATTTAGACAGACCTGTATTTAATTCTGTAGCTGAAGCTAAAGATGCAGTTGGGGCAGATGCCACTATGATTTATGTGCCTGCAAAATTTGCTGCAGCAGCAATTATAGAAGCTATCGATGCATCTGTTGAATTAATTGTTTGCATTACTGAAGGTATCCCAATTCAAGATATGCTTAAGGTTAGAAAAAAATTAGATGGGTCTAATAGCAGACTTATAGGTCCAAATTGTCCAGGAATTATAACTCCAGATGAATGTAAAATTGGAATTATGCCTGGTAATATTCATAAAAGAGGTTCAGTTGGAATTGTATCTAGATCTGGAACTTTAACCTACGAAGCGGTTGCTCAAACAACTGAAAATGGATTAGGGCAATCAACATGTATCGGAATTGGAGGAGATCCAATAAATGGTACAAATTTCATAGATTGCTTAGATCTTTTTTTAAATGATGAAGAGACTCAATCAATTTTAATGATTGGCGAGATAGGAGGCTCCGCAGAGGAAGAAGCGGCAGATTTTTTGAAAAACCATAAGATTAAAAAACCAACAGTTGGATTTATAGCTGGAATTACTGCGCCACCAGGGAGAAGAATGGGGCATGCAGGTGCAATTATTTCTGGAGGTAAAGGTGGTGCAGAAGATAAAATAAAAAAAATGGAAGAATGTGGAATTACAGTCGCAAAATCACCATCAATAATTGGTAAAACTTTATTTGATAAACTGTCTAATTGAAAATATTTTTTAGAGGGATATATTAAATAAAAAGATGTCATCATCAAAAAATCTCGATTTCGAAAAAAATTCATTTTTACATAAATCAAATAGTGCATTTATTGAGCAAATGTACTTAAAATTTATCAATAAAGATAAAGATCTCCCTGAAAGTTGGTTAAATTACTTTGAAGGAATTGGTGATGAAATAAAAGTTATTGCTAATGAAATAAATGGACCTTCATGGGGACCAGAAAAAACAAAAATAAATATTGATGAGCTTCAAAAGAAAATTGATGAAAATGAAATCACTAATTTAAATAATGAAAAAATTGATACTTCAGAAAAATTTAATTTTCAATTACTTGCAGATTCTAACAAAGATTCAATAAGTGCTGTTGCGTTAATCAGAGCCTACAGATTAAGGGGGCATTTGTTAGCTGATCTTGATCCTTTGGGAATGAGAGAATCTGAATATTTAGATGAACTTCATCCAGAGTTTTATGGTTTTAAGAAAGAAAACTATGAAAGAAAAATTTTCTTAAACGGGGTGATAAATAAAAAGTATGCCAATATTAAAGAAATTTTAAAATTTATGAAAAAAACCTATTGTGGAAAAATAGGTTATGAGTTTATGCACATTTCTAATCCTGATGAAAGAAAATGGTTTAGAGATAGAATTGAGCAAGATGATAAAGCTCTTCAGTTTACTAAAAATGGTAAGGAAGCAATTCTAAATAAATTAGTTCAAGCAGAAGGTTTTGAAAAATTTTTAGCAACTAAGTATGTTGGTACAAAAAGATTTGGATTAGATGGAGGAGAAAGTTTAATTCCTGCACTTGAGCAAATAATTAAAATTGGCGGTCAACAACAAATTAAAGAGGTTAAAATTGGAATGTCTCATAGAGGCAGATTAAATGTTTTGGCTAACGTTTTACAAAAATCTTATAAAAGAATATTTAATGAATTTGCTGGTGAATATAGTGATGACTCTGAGGATAGTGCTGGAGATGTAAAATATCATCTTGGTGCATCTTCTGACAGACAATTTGATGGAAATTCTGTTCATGTTAGTTTGACAGATAATCCATCTCACCTTGAAGCAGTAAATCCTGTCGTTTTAGGACAAACTAGAGCAAAACAATTTTTTCATAAAGATAAAGACAGAAACAAAGTTATCCCAATACTAATTCATGGTGATGCAGCATTTGCTGGACAAGGTGTGGTAGCAGAATGTTTTGCCATGTCAGGACTACCTGGACATAACACTGGTGGAACTATTCATATAATTGTAAATAATCAAATTGGTTTTACAACGAGTCCTCGATTCGCAAGATCGTCACCTTATCCTTCTGATGTTGCAAAAATGGTTGAGGCTCCAATTTTACATGTTAATGGAGACGATCCAGAGGCAGTTGTTTATGCTACCAGAATAGCTACAGAATTTAGATTAAAATTTAACAGAGACGTTGTAGTAGATTTAATTTGTTACAGAAGGTTTGGTCATAATGAGGGAGATGAGCCATCGTTTACTCAGCCATTGATGTATCAAAAAATTAAATCTCACCCAAGTGTATATAAAATTTATGGGAATAAACTGGTTAATGAAAAATCAATTACTCAAGAATTATTAAATCAAAATGTTAAATCATTTAAAGATTTATTAGATGATCAATATAAAAGTGCAAAAGACTACAAGCCTAAAATAGAATGGTTTGAGGGTACATGGTCAAGATATAAACCTGAGAAAGGAAAAGATAAAAGGGGAATATCAGGTTTTGATGAGGAGAAATTAAAAATAATTTCAAAAAAAATAAATATAGTACCATCAGAAAAAAATATTCATAAAACTATTAGTAAAATATTAAATGCGAGAAGAGACTCGATTGAAAAAGGAGTGGGAATTGATTGGTCTTCAGCAGAAGCTCTTGCGTTTGGATCTTTGTTAGTTGAAGGATATCCAGTTCGTTTAGTTGGACAAGACTCTGGTAGAGGAACTTTTAGTCAAAGACATTCTGTACTAAGAAATCAAATTGATAATTCGAGATATATCCCACTAAATAATATTGTCAAAGGTCAAAAACAATTTGAAGTGGTAGATAGTTTTTTATCTGAACTTGCTGTTTTAGGTTTTGAATATGGTTACAGTCTAGTTGAACCAAATACTCTTACAATTTGGGAGGCACAATTTGGAGATTTTGCAAATGGAGCTCAAGTAGTTATTGACCAGTTTATAGCTTCAGGTGAAAGAAAGTGGAACAGAGCTTCAGGAATTGTAATGCTGTTACCTCATGGATATGAAGGTCAAGGTCCCGAACATTCATCTGCAAGATTAGAAAGATTTTTACAGTTATGTTCAAACGATAATATGCAAGTCATGAACTGCACAACCCCAGCCAATTATTATCATGCATTAAGACGTCAAATGCATAGAGATTTTAGAAAACCATTGGTTGTAATGACACCAAAATCATTGCTTAGAAATAAATACTGCGTTTCTAACTTAGAAGATTTTAATAAACAAAATACTTTCCATAGAATTTTGTGGGATCATGCGATCGATCCAAAATCAAATGGATTTATTAAACTTAAAGAAAGTTCTGATATTAAAAAAGTTATCTTGTGTTCGGGTAAAGTTTATTTTGACCTACTTGATGCTAGAGAAAAATTAAAAAGAGATGATGTAATTATGTTTAGGATAGAACAACTTTATCCTTTCCCAGCAAAAGCTTTAGTAAATGAACTTAAACCGTATGCCAAAAATGCTGAATTTTTTTGGTGCCAAGAAGAGCCAAAGAATATGGGAGCATGGTTTTCAGTAAGAGATTATATTCAATGGACATTAGATACTTTAAAGGCTAAATATAATAAAATTTCTTATATAGGAAGAAGCCCTGATGCAACTCCAGCAACTGGATATGCAAAGAGGCATAATTCTCAGCAACAAGAAATAATTAGTAAGGTGTTTGGTTAAATTATAATGAGTGAAAAAATAGTAGTTCCAGTACTTGGTGAGAGTATTACAGAAGCAACGGTTGCAAAATGGTTAAAAAAAATTGGAGATACAGTTGAAGCTGACGAGCCAATTGTGGAGCTTGAAACTGATAAAGTTAATTTAGAAGTTCCATCACCAATAACAGGTGTTTTAACAGAAATTAATTCACAAGATGGCTCTACAGTGGAAGTTGGAGCTTTATTAGGTTCTGTTTCAGAAAGCGGTTCAGCAAAAGTTACACCAACTGAAAAAAAAGAGGAACCCAAACAAGTCGAAGAAACTCCTTCTGAAAACAATGTCATTCAATTAGATACAAATAAAAAAGAACCACAAATTTTTGAGGAACAAAAAAAAGAAAATAAAAAACCTAAGCCTTTAGTTTTAACTGAGGAAGTAGTACCAAGCCCAGCACCAGTAAGAGAGAATAGGAATGATACTTTGTCTCCTGCTGTCAGAAAAATTGTTACTGAAAATAATATTGATATTGGTTCAGTTCAAGGTTCAGGAAAAAATGGTCAGGTTTTAAAAGGAGATCTTATAAGTTTAATGGGAGCAAATCCAAAACCGTCAGAGAGAAAAATTCAATATGGTCAAGAAGAACGAATTAAAATGACCAGACTAAGACAGACAATTGCTAAGAGATTAAAACAAGCTCAAGAAAATGCTGCATTACTTACAACTTTTAATGAAGTTGACATGATAAATATCATGGAAATGAGAAAAGAAAATCAACAAGACTTTCAAAGCAGATATGGAATTAAATTAGGCTTCATGTCATTCTTTGTTAAAGCATGTGTGGTAGCCTTAAAGCATTTCCCTGCTGTAAATGCTGAAATTGATGGTGATGAAATTATATACAAAAACTATTACAATATAAGTTTTGCTGTAGGTACAGACAAAGGTTTAGTCGTTCCAGTTTTAAGAAATGCAGACGAACTTTCGTTTGCTGATATTGAGAAAAATATTAAAGATATTTCTGAAAAGGCTAGAGATGGAAAATTAACAATTGAAGATCTACAAGGAGGAACATTTACTATCAGTAATGGTGGTGTATATGGTTCAATGTTATCAACTCCAATTCTAAACTTACCTCAATCTGGTGTTCTAGGTATGCACAACATTGTAGAGCGACCAGTGGTAGTAGAAGGTGAAATAAAAATAAGACCTATCATGTATTTAGCTCTTTCATATGATCACAGAATTATTGATGGCAAAGAATCTGTTTCATTTTTAAAAATGATTAAAGAAAATCTAGAAGACCCTAGAAGACTATTTTTGGATATTTAAATGTCAGAAAAATTTCAAGCTGTAGTTATTGGAGGAGGGCCTGGTGGTTATGTTTGTGCAATTAGGCTTGCACAATTAGGTTTAAAAACAGCGTGTATAGAGTCTAGAGGTTCACTAGGAGGAACTTGCTTAAATGTTGGCTGTATACCATCAAAAAGTTTATTAAATCTCTCTGAAGAATTTCATAAAGTAAAAAATTTATCCAATAAGGGTATCGAAATACGTGAGGTAAAACTTAATCTTGAAAAGATGATGAAAAGTAAAGATAAAGCTGTAACAATATTGACCAAAGGTGTTGAATTTCTTTTAAAAAAAAACAAAGTTACTTATTTTAAAGGTCACGGAAGTTTTAAATCAAAAAATCAAATCTCAATTAAAGATGACAAGAATAATGAAACAATTATCGAGTCAGAAAAAACAGTAATAGCAACCGGATCTGTGCCAGTTTCATTACCTGGAATTGATATTGATGAAAAAGTAATTGTTTCCTCTACGGGGGCTTTAAAATTAGAAAAAGTACCAAATAAAATGGTTGTAATAGGAGGTGGCTACATTGGTTTAGAGATGGGCTCCGTTTGGTCTAGATTAGGTTCGGAAGTTCAGGTCGTAGAATTCTTAGATCATATTACACCTGGAATGGATAAAGAAATTTCATCTGAGTTTATGAAAATTTTAAAAAAACAAGGCATTAAATTTAATATGCAAAACAAAGTTGAAACAATTCAGAAAAACAACAACGGAGCAGTTGTTTCAACACTAGATAAAGATGGCAATAAAAACAATTTTGAATGTGATGTGGTGTTAATTTCTGTTGGTAGAAAGCCAAATACGGATGGACTAAATTTAGATGCAGTAGGAATTGATTTAGATGAAAGAAAAAGAATAAAAACTGACAAAACTTTTAAAACAAATGTCGAAAATATTTTTGCTATTGGCGATGTAATAATAGGACCAATGCTTGCTCATAAAGCTGAAGATGAAGGAATTGCAGTTGCTGAAAATATTGCAGGACAATCTGGACATGTTAACTATGATACAATTCCTGGTGTTGTGTATACCACTCCAGAAGTTGCATCTATAGGAAAAACAGAAGAACAATTAAAAGAACTTAATCAAAAATATAAAGTTGGTAAGTTTTCATTTATGGCAAATTCAAGAGCTAAAGCAATTGATGATGCTGAGGGATTTGTAAAAATATTAGCAGATGAGAAAACAGACAAAGTACTAGGAGCTCATATTATTGGCCCTCATGCAGGAGAATTAATAGCAGAGATTGGTTTAGCTATGGAATTTGGTGCAAGCTCAGAAGATATAGCAAGAACATGTCATGCACACCCAACATTTTCAGAGGCAGTTAAAGAAGCTGCATTGTCAGTAGACAAAAGAGCAATACACTCTTAATTCAAATTTTTAAAATTAATATCTTTTCTAATTAACCATATATCAGTTACAGAAATATTATAAATACTGACTTTTTTATTAAATAAATTTGAAATAAAATATCTTATATTATCAATTGTCTGTAAATTGTTATCATAAATTTTATAATTGTCTTTTAATTTGTTTAGCATTTCTTGATAACTGGCTTCTGTATTCTTATCTGAAATTTCTGTAAAAATTATCTTAGGTTTTAATTTATTGATATCCTCTGTTAATAAGGGCTCAGATCCCTCTATATCAATTTTAATAAAATCTATCTCATTAATTTTATTTTCTTCACATAGTTTTAAAAGTGTATTTGCATCAACCTCCTCCACCTCTTCAATTTTTCCAGTATTATTTTTCAATTTATTATTGATTTGTCTATTTTTTTTTGGGTCTAATATGATTGTATTTTCTGCACCAAATAATTTTGTAATTTTAATTTTTCCATTGTAATTACAAACAACTTTTTCAATTATTTTAATATTATTACAATTAAAAAATTGTTTCTGAATATTTTCTTTGAATAAAAGAAGATTTCTCTTAGATGGCTCAATAGAAAATATTTTACTATTAGGAATCATCTTTGAAAGAAATATTGATACTTCTCCAACATTTGCTCCTATATCAATAACAATATTAACTTGATTTAATATTTTTTTTATTTTTTCATATAAATAAAAACCTTGATTTATTCTAGAGAGTGATTGAGATTTCAGATATCTATTTGTTGCTTTGATATTTAAAAAAACACCTTCATCACCAACAAAACATTCATTTTTTCTTATTAGAATATCTCCTTTGTAATTAAAATAGTTAATTAACCATTTTAATATATTTATATTTAATTTTAAGGCAAATAGCTGTCGGTGTTGAGAACTAATAAGTAACCTTTTAATTAATTTTATCATAATTTTCTCTATTTATATATTATATATATTTTAATTAATTATGAAATATCCAATTCTTTTACCTAATATATTTGATCATCCATTTACTTATGAAAGTAGTATTGATCTTAAATTAGGAGACTATGTGGAAGTTCCTTTTGGTAAATCAAAAATTACAGGTGTAGTCTGGGATGAATTTGAAAAAAATAGCAACAAAACATTCAAAATAAAAAAAGTTTTGAGGAAGTTAGATGTGTTTCCTCTAAAAAAAAATACTATTAAATTTTTAAACTGGTTTTCAGAGTATAATATTATCCCAAAAGGAATGGCTCTAAAGCTTATTTTATTAAGTAGTCATGCAATAGAAAATAAAGAGCTAATTTCTTATAATAATTTTAAAAGTGAAATTAAAAATACATCCTTAAAATTAACCAAAGATCAAATTAAAGCATATAAAGAAATGGTAACTACTAACCAAAATTTTAGAGTGCACGTATTACAAGGGACAACAGGATCAGGTAAAACTCTTGTATATTTTGAGGCTTTAAAAAACCATATAAAACAAGGATATCAGGGGTTAATTTTGTTACCTGAAATAGGTTTAACAGGTCAATTTGAAAAAAAATTTAATGAATATTTTGGTTTTAACGCAGCAGTTTGGCATTCAGGAGTTTCAAAAAAAAAGAAAGAATTAATTTGGAGCGGAATATCAAATGGAGAAGTTAAAGCAATTATAGGAGCAAGATCGTCATTATTTTTACCTTTTAAAAATCTAGGTATGATAATTGTAGATGAAGAGCATGATCAATCGTTCAAACAAGATGAAGGTGTAACTTATAATGCACGAGATATGGCAATTTCTAGAGCTTCATTTGAAAATATACCAATTAATTTAGTTACAGCTGTTCCATCAATTGAAACTTTTGAAAATATTCAAAAAGGAAAATATTTCTTATCAAGACTTACAGAGAGATATAAAAATGCTTCATTACCAAATTATGAAATTATAGATCTTAATAAAACCAAACTTGAAAAACAATCGTGGTTATCAGATAAAATAATTGAAAAAGTAAATTTTCACCTTGAGAGAAAAGATCAGGTTTTATTTTTTTTAAATAGAAGAGGTTTTTCACCTCATGCGTTGTGCAAAAATTGTTTAACTAGCTATTCTTGTCCAAATTGTACTATCAACCTTGTTTATCATAAAAATAAAAATAATTTATTATGTCACTATTGTGGTTTTAAAACTGATTTAAAAAGAGATTGCTCAAAAGAGGGTGAATGTAATTTTGTCTTTAGTGGACCTGGTGTAGAGAGGATATCTGAGGAAGTTAAAAAAAAATTCCCCAATAAGGAAGTTGAAATTTTCTCGAGCGACACAATGAATAAAAAAGACTCATCAAATAAATTAGAAAGAATTATAAATAATCAAACTGAGATATTAGTTGGTACGCAATTAATTTCTAAAGGATTTCACTTTCCAAGTTTAAATTGTATTGTTGTTGTTGATATTGATCTGTCAGCTAACGGGAATGATTTGAGAGGTGCAGAAAAAAATTTGCAGTTATATCATCAGTTATCAGGAAGAGCTGGAAGAACAGGAAAACCTGCAACAGTATATTTTCAAACCTATAACAATAATAAGAATATGATTTTAGAAATTACAAATAAAAATCCTGATATATTTTTAAAAAGAGAACTAGAAATTAGAAAAAAAAATAAACTTCCACCTTATCAAAGATTTATTTCCCTGATCATGACTGGTGAAAATCAAAAAAAATTAGAAAAAGAAGCTTATGACTTTAAAAATTATTTAGAAAATAAAATTGAGGGAAATATATTGGGTCCAGTTGAAGCCCCTATATTTAGAATAAAAAGAAATTTTAGGGTCCGATTTTTAATTAGAGGTTCAAAATCTATGAAACTACAAAATGCTATCGCAAAATCAGTTCCAAAATACAAATTTTCTAAAGGAATAAAACTTTCAGTTGATGTTGATCCAATTAACTTCAATTAGGCCCAAAAAAGAGGACTTTTTCGTCAATCAGTCACTTGAAGACATAAAGGTCATATGTTAATTAAAGCGTGATTTTTAAATAATCTTCAACATTTTAGAGGTATCAAGTTGAGCAAAGACACAGGATTTTCAATTACTTCAGCAGAAAGGTATTCACTTGCGCTTTATGAACTATCTACTGAAAGCAATGTTACATCTCAAATAGAAGAACAGTCACTCTCAGTTCTAAAATTGCTAGAGCAAAGCCACGATTTTTCAAATTTAATAAAAGATCCAACTACAAGCCAAGATGATTTATTAAAAGTAGTTAATACAATCTCAGAAAATTATAAATTTGATCAATTGTTAAAAAATTTTTTAAGTTTTTTAATTCAAAAGAGAAGGTTCTTTTTTGTAGAAAGAATTCTTAAAAGTTTAATCGAGATCTGTTCAGAAAAAAGAGGAGAGCTAAAAGCCGAATTAAGATCTGCTAAAGAATTATCTAATGAAGAAATTAAACAAATTACGGAAGAATTAACTAAAAACTTTAGTTCAAAAATAAAATTAAACTACAAACATGATGAAAGTTTAATAGGAGGTTTAGTAGTACAGGTAGGGAGTACTATGGTTGACACCTCAATTAAAAGTAAATTACAACAAATCGAAAATAGAATGATAGAGGCATAAATGGAAATAAATCCTTCAGAAGTTACAAAAATATTAAAAGAACAAATTAAAAATTTTGGAGATAAAGCAGAGGTTACTGAGGTAGGTCAAGTTTTATCAGTTGGTGATGGTATTGCCAGAATTTACGGTCTTGACAATGTTCAGGCTGGAGAGATGGTTGAATTTTCTGATGGCTCTAAAGGTATGGCCCTAAACTTAGAGAGCGAAAATGTTGGTGTTGTAATTTTTGGTGATGACAGAAATGTTAAAGAAGGTGATGTTGTAAAAAGAACAGGAAAAATTGTTGATACTCCAGTTGGAAAAGAGTTACTTGGTAGAGTAGTAGATGGGTTAGGAAATCCAATTGATGGAAAGGGTGCATTAGATAAAAGTGTACAAAAGAGCAGAGTAGAGGTTAAAGCTCCTGGAATTATCCCTAGACAATCAGTTAATGAACCAATGCAAACTGGTTTAAAATCAATTGATAGTTTGGTTCCAATAGGAAGAGGACAAAGGGAATTAATTATTGGTGATAGACAAACAGGAAAAACTGCTGTTGCAGTCGACGCAATCATAAATCAAAAAAAAATCAATGAATCAGGTGACGAAAAACAAAAATTATATTGTATTTATGTTGCTGTAGGTCAGAAAAGATCAACTGTTAGACAAATTCAAAAAACTTTAGAGGAAGCTGGTGCAATGGAATATACAACAATTGTTGCAGCAACAGCATCAGATTCAGCACCGCTTCAGTTTTTAGCTCCGTATACTGGTTGTGCGATGGGTGAGTATTTCAGAGATAATGGAATGCACGCGTTGATTATCTACGATGATTTATCAAAACAAGCAGTTGCTTACAGACAAATGTCACTTTTACTTAGAAGACCTCCAGGACGTGAGGCTTATCCAGGTGATGTATTCTATTTACATAGTAGATTATTAGAAAGAGCTGCGAAATTGAGTGATGAACATGGTGGAGGATCTTTAACAGCACTTCCAATTATTGAAACTCAAGGTGGAGATGTATCTGCGTTTATACCAACAAACGTAAT
This sequence comes from Candidatus Pelagibacter sp. HIMB1495, assembly GCF_052047955.1. NCBI lineage: Bacteria > Pseudomonadati > Pseudomonadota > Alphaproteobacteria > Candidatus Pelagibacterales > Candidatus Pelagibacteraceae > Candidatus Pelagibacter > Candidatus Pelagibacter sp. HIMB1495. The sequence continues at coordinate 322,383 of NZ_JBNAIQ010000001.1, forward strand.
TTCAATTACGGATGGTCAGATTTTCTTAGAAACTGAATTATTCAACCAAGGAATAAGACCTGCAATTAACGTTGGTTTATCAGTTTCAAGGGTAGGTTCATCTGCACAAACTAAAGCGATGAAAAAAGTTTCAGGATCTATGAAACTTGAGCTTGCTCAATATAGAGAAATGGCAGCATTTGCTCAATTTGGTTCAGATTTAGATGCTTCTACTCAACAGTTATTGAATAGAGGATCAAAATTAACTGAGCTTCTAAAACAAAAGCAATATTCTCCAATGACAGTTGCTGAACAAGTAATTTCGGTTTTCTGTGGTGTTAAAGGATATCTTGATGATATCGATTTAAAAGATGTTGCAGGTTTTGAAAGTAAAATCATTGAGAAATGTAAATCAGAAAAACCTGAGATTATTGAGTCGATACAAAGTTCAGGAAAACTTGAAGAGGATAAAGAAAAGTTATTAGTTGAACTGATTACTCAATTAAAGGAAACTCTTAAATCTTAATTTGATATGGCAAGTTTAGACGACCTAAAAAAAAGAATAGCTAGTGTAAAATCTACACAAAAGATTACTAAGGCTATGAAAATGGTTGCAGCTGCAAAATTAAGAAAAGCACAAGAAAGTGCTGAAAAAGGACGACCTTATTCAGAAAAAATGAACAATGTAATTTTAAACCTTTCTAGTGGAATTTCAGATAAAGAAAATGCACCAAAGTTATTAGCTGGTACAGGACAAGAAAAAGTTCATCTTTGTGTTGTTATGACATCAGATAGAGGTCTATGTGGTGGGTTTAATTCCAACATAATTAAGAAAGCAAAAAGTTACTTTTCTAAAATTTTAGATGAGAATAAAGAGCTTAAAATTATCACTGTAGGTTCAAAAGGCAATGACCAGCTTAAGAGAATTTATGGTGATAAAATAATTGAAAATATTTCATTTAAAGAGTCGAAAAATGCAAATTATTTTGATGCAGATAAGGTAGGAAAAATTATTATTGAAAAATTTGAAGCAGGTGAATTTGATGTTTGTACAATTTTTTACAATAAATTTAAAAATGTAATTACACAAATCCCACAGGCTCAACAAATAATTCCTTTAAATGATGAGGGAAGTGAAAATAGTTCAGATGAAAGTTACGAATTTGAACCAGATGAAGATGAAATTTTAAGCAATTTGTTGCCAAAAAATATTTCAACACAAATATTTAAGGCAATGTTAGAGAATTCAGCTAGCGAACAAGGATCCAGAATGAGTGCAATGGATAATGCAACCCGAAACGCAGGTGAAATGGTTGACAAACTTACTATCGAATATAATAGAAGTCGTCAGGCAGCAATTACTAAAGAACTAATAGAAATCATATCAGGAGCAGAAAGTTTATAATTATGAGCAAAGGAATAATCACACAAGTTATTGGAGCGGTAGTAGACGTAAAATTTGAAGGAGAATTACCGGAAATTTTAACAGCATTAGAGTGTAAAAATGGTGACAATAGATTGGTTTTAGAAGTTGCTCAGCACTTAGGTGAAACTACTGTAAGAACTATTGCAATGGATGCTACTGAAGGACTAAAAAGAGGAGATGAAGTTATAAATACGAATGCTCCTATCCAGGTACCTGTTGGACCAGAAACACTAGGTAGAATTATTAATGTAATCGGTGAGCCAATTGACGAAAGAGGTGTGGTTAAAACTAAAGAAAGCTGGCCTATTCACAGAGCTGCACCTGAATTTAATGATCAATCGACTGAAACTGAAATATTAGTTACTGGTATTAAAGTTATCGACTTATTAGCACCATATGCCAAAGGAGGAAAAATTGGACTATTTGGAGGTGCTGGTGTTGGTAAGACAGTTTTAATTATGGAATTAATTAACAACGTTGCAAAAGCTCATGGTGGATTTTCAGTTTTTGCTGGAGTTGGAGAAAGAACTAGAGAAGGAAATGATCTTTACCATGAGATGATGGAATCTGGAGTAATTAAGCAAGATGGACCTGGTTCTAAAGCTGCACTGGTTTATGGACAAATGAATGAACCCCCAGGAGCAAGAGCAAGAGTTGCTTTAACTGGATTAACAGTTGCAGAATATTTTAGAGATCAAGAAGGACAAGACGTTTTATTCTTTGTTGATAATATTTTTAGATTTACTCAAGCTGGTTCAGAGGTATCTGCTTTATTAGGTAGAATTCCTTCAGCTGTAGGATATCAGCCTACATTAGCTACTGATATGGGTAATCTTCAAGAAAGAATTACAACTACAAACAAAGGATCAATTACTTCTGTACAAGCGATTTACGTTCCAGCTGATGACTTGACTGATCCAGCGCCTGCAACATCATTTGCTCACTTGGATGCTACTACTGTACTTTCAAGACAAATAGCTGAAATTGGTATTTATCCTGCAGTAGACCCATTAGATTCTACATCAAGAATTTTAGATCCAAGAATAGTTGGTGATGAGCACTATAGAGTTGCGAGAGATGTACAAAGAATTTTACAATCTTATAAATCACTTCAGGATATAATTGCTATCCTTGGTATGGATGAATTATCTGAGGAAGATAAATTAGTTGTAGCAAGAGCAAGAAAGATTCAAAGATTTTTATCTCAACCATTCTTTGTTGCGGAAGTATTTACAGGTTCACCAGGAAAATTAGTTGATCTTGAATCTACAATCAAAGGATTTGATGCAATCTGCAAGGGTGAATATGATCACTTGCCAGAAGCAGCCTTTTACATGGTTGGTACAATTGAAGAGGCTATTGAAAAAGCTCAAAAAATGGAAAAAGAAGCTGCAGCTTAATGAGTGAAGAATTTAAAATTGAGATAGTAAATCCTGAAAAATCTTTTTTGGTCAAAGAAGATGTATCGGAAGTAGTAGTACCTGCTTTTGAGGGAGAAATGGGTATATTAAAAGATCACATTTCAATTATCTCATTTTTAAAACCAGGTATTATCAAAGTAAGTTCAAAATCTGGTGATGAAAATTATTATGTTGAGGATGGTATAGTAGAGTTTAAAAATAATAATTTATCTATTCTAACAAGCTCAATTTATAATTTGTCTGATATGGATAAATCTGTTCAACAGGATTTACTGAAAAAAGCTGACGAAGAGGCAGGAAAGTCAGATATTAATGATCAAGCTAAATATTTAGTAGATCAAAAAATTGAAGTTTTAAAAACTCTTAATTAAGAATTTTTTTTACTTTATCTTTAACTTCTTTGTACACGTGTAGTTTAAAATCAACCACTAAGTCTGTGATTTTGTCTAGCTCTACCCATTTCCACTCTAAAAACTCAGGGTATTTAGTTTTGATATTTATTTCACTATCTGACCCGACAAATCTCATTAAAAACCATTTTTGTTTTTGACCTCTGTACTTTCCTTTCCAAATTAAACCAAGCAATCTATCTGGAAGTTCATAAGTTATGGTTCCATCTAATTCTTTTATTAATTCAACATTTTTAATACTGGTCTCTTCTTCAAGTTCTCTGTAAGCAGCTTTTAAAAAATCCTCACCCTCATCTACGCCACCCTGAGGCATTTGCCAAAAATTTTTAGGATTATCTATTCTTTTGGCAACAAATACTTTGTTCTCTTTATTTAACACAATAATTCCTACTCCACTTCTTAGTGGAAGATTATGTAAATCTTTTTTCATTTTATCCGTTGAGTAATTTAATTGCGTAATTTAGTTGATTATCAGTGTCAGTTCTTATTTTAAAATCATCACCTTCTTCATTCACTTCAATGTCTGGACGTACACCAACTTCAGATATAGATTTTCCAGATGGAAGATAATATTTTGCAACAGTTAAACGTATTGCGCCTCTATTTTTAAGAGGAATAATAGATTGAACTGAACCTTTACCATAACTGTTTTCACCTACAACAATTGCTCTTTTGTGGTCTTTTAAAGCTCCTGCAACAATTTCTGATGCTGAAGCTGATCCATAATTTATTAGTACTAATAATGTTTTTCCGTCAGTTATGTCTCCTTTTTTTGCAAACCATTTTCTATTATCAGATTTTTTTCTACTTTTAGTGGAGACAATTTCACCATTTTCTAAAAAGAAATCAGATATTCTTATTGCTTGGTTTAGTAATCCACCTGGATTATTTCTTAAATCTAAAATAAATGAATTAAGATTTTTATTTTTTTTTAATTTCTTTATTTGTTTTTCTATTTGATCACTACTGTTTTCATTAAATGAAGTTAATCTAATATAGCCAATATTTTCTTCTAATAACTCTGACTTAACTGATTGAATTTCAATTATTTCTCTAGTGATATTGAATGTTAATGCTTTTTTTTCTCCTCTTCGTCTAACTGTTAATTCTATACTTGAACCTACTGGGCCTCGCATTAAATCAACAGCTTCACTTAGAGATTTCCCTTGAACTTGGGTATCATTAATTTTCACAATGTAATCACCAGCTTTTAATCCAGCTTTTGACGCTGGTGTATCATCAATAGGTGAAATAACTTTAACAACTCCCGCTTCCATACTTACCTCAATTCCAAGGCCACCAAATTCACCGCTAGTTTCGGTTTGCATCTCTTCCAGAATTTCAGGAGACATATAGGAGGAATAAGGGTCTAAAGATTGAAGTAAGCCATTGATAGCAGAGTCCATGCTCTCAGATTGATTTATCTCATCAATATATTCTCTATTTATTTTTTCTAAAACCTCACCAAATAAATCTATCTTTTTGTAAATATCTACTTCAGAAGAGTTTGCTGAACTTAAATAAAAAAATGAAAAAAAAATAATTGAGTAATATTTAATTATTTTCATATCATTACTTTTTCTTTAGGAATAAATTCTGACCAGATTTTTTCTAATTCATAAAATTTTCTTTTCTCTGGATGAAAAATATGAACGATTAGATCTATACCGTCTACCAATTTCCATTCACCACTTTCTTTACCCTCAATTTTAGAGTCTTTAATTCCATTATCTTTAAGCTTTTCTAACACTTGTTCAGATAAAGACTGTATATGTCTAGATGATGTACCGCTTGCTATTATCATATAATCTGCCATTGAACTTTTATCTTTTAGATCAATAGTTACTATGTCTTCAGCTTTGTTGAGATCTAATGTGGTGATTACAATTTCTTTGAGATCTGAAATTTTATCCATTGATTAAATTTAGATTATCAAATTTTTCTTAATTGAGAAGATGAAATGTTGACTTTATTAAACTCTATAAATTTGAGGGTGGTATTACCGAGAGCCCTAAATGTCTTTGATTTTAATGAGTTTTTTTTATAGCCATGTCTATCGAAAACCAAAATATTACACTTTTGTGAAATAGATTTTGATTTATACCATTTATGAAAATTTATTAAGTTATCTGCTCCCATTAAAAAATAGATTTCAATATTTTTATTTTTTTTTAAATGATTAATTAAATCGATTGTTTTATTTGAATTAATTTTATTTTCGTAAAATCTCACTTTTATAAATGAATTGTTACCAATAATTTTTTTACAGTATTTTATTCTTTCAGTAACTGAAGTTTTGCTCTGGTTTTTAAAGGGATTTTTTTTTGTGATTGCCCAAATAATATTTTTAAGCTCAAATCTTTTTTTTGCTTCTTTTGAAATAGCTAGATGACCTTTATGAGCAGGATCAAATGATCCTCCTAAAATTCCTATTTTTGTCTTATTTAATTTCAAATTAATTTCTTATTTTACCGTTACTTGTAATTTGATATTTGTATGAAACAAGTTGATTAAGTCCTACCGGTCCTCTTGGTGGTAGTACATTGGTAGAAATTCCAACTTCTCCTCCGAACCCAAATTCACCTCCATCTGCAAATTGGGTTGAAGTGTTATGCATAGCAATAGAGCTTTTGACTTCTTTTAGAAATTGATTAGCTGTTTTATTGTTTTTTGTGATTATTGAGTCTGTATGCATTGTTCCATACTTATTAATATGACTTATAGCTTCATTGAGGTTGTTTACTATTTTAACAGAAACTGCTGAGCTTAAATATTCTGTAGACCAATCTTTTTCAGTAGCTTTAAAAATTTTACCCTTATAAAATTTAGCCAAAGTCTTTTCTCCATAAATTTTACAACCATTTTTTTCTAAATTGCCCAGGATTGTATTGCTAAATTTTTTAACAATATTTTTATGCAGAATAATGGTTTCGGTCGCACCACATATACTGGTGTTTCTTAATTTTGCGTTGGTAACAACTCTATTTGCCATCTTTAATTCAGCGTCTTTGTCGACATATGTATGACAAATACCCTCAAGATGACCAATTATAGGAACTTTGGAAAGTTCTTGAACTTTTCTTACAAGATTTTTTCCACCACGTGGAATTATAACATCAATATATTCTTTCATTTTGGAAAGCATTACATCAACCATCTTTCTGTTTTTAGAGTCTACAAATTGTATAAAGTTTTCATCTACTTTATTTTTTTTGAGCGCTTTTCTAAAAAGTTTTGATAAAATTCTATTTGAATTGATTGCCTCAGAACCTCCTCTTAAGATTACTGCATTACCTGATTTGAAACATAAACCTGCAACATCTGATGTAACATTTGGCCTACTTTCATAAATTACACCAATAACTCCTATTGGAATTGATACTCTACTAATATTTAATCCATTAGGTCTTTTCCACTTTTCTAGAACATGATTAATGGGATCTTTAAATTTCCTAATACTAATAATAGAATCTCTGATGTCGTTTATTTTTTTCTCATTTAAATGAAGTCTATTAATTAAATTTTCTTTTAATCCTATTTTTTTTGCATAATTAATATCTTTAGTATTTTCTTTAATTATTAAACTTTTGTTTTCGTCAAGCATTTTAGCATAGTAGGCCAAAACACTATTTTTAACTTTTGTGTCTATTTTATATTGACTTGCTTTTCTTGCTCTTTTACCAATTAAATTCATATAATTATTCATTTATACTTCTACCATATCATCTTTATGAATAACTTCTGATTTTGCAACATACCCAAGTAATTTTTGAATTTCATTCGAATGGTGTCCCATAATTTTTTTTACTTCATCAGAAGAAAAAGAACTTAAACCCCTAGCACATTCGTTATTTTTTTTATCTAAAACTTTTATATGATCACCTTTGTTAAATCTTCCTGATACATTTTTAATACCTGCAGCTAGTAAACTTTTTCCAAGCTTTAACGCTTTTTTGGCTCCATCATCAATTACAATATTTCCTTTAGGTGCAATTGAGCTAATTATCCATTTTTTTCTAGCATGAAGTTTAGAGACTTTTGGGCTGAACCATGTACAATTATTTTTTTCAATAATTTTTGAAATAGGATTTGAATACAGTCCGTTTGCAATAATCATGCTGCTGCCAGCTAATTGACAAATTTTAGCAGCTTCAATTTTTGTTTGCATTCCTCCGCTTCCATATTCATTAATTCCTTTGATATTAATTTCTTTTAAGTCTTTGTTTATATCATTTACTATTTTTATAAGTTTAGCGTCTTTATTTACTTTTGGATTTTTTGTAAAAAGGCCATCTACATCTGAAAGTAAAATCAATGTATCGGCGTTTGTAATTTGAGCTACTCTAGATGCCAATCTATCATTATCTCCATATTTTATTTCAGTTGTTGCAATTGTATCATTCTCATTAACAACTGGGATAAATCCAAGTTCAAATAAATTTTCAAATGTTCTTTTGGCATTTAAGGATCTTCTTCGCTCCTCCGTATCTTCTAGAGTTAACAAAATTTGTGAAATATTTAATTTGAATTTTGAAAAGGTCTGAGAGAATAGATTCATTAGTTCAATTTGGCCAATAGATGCAATTGCTTGACTTTTATCTAATTTGATATTTTTTTTGTTAAAATTCATTTTTTTACATCCAAGAGCAATAGCACCTGAACTAACAATGGCTATTTTTTGATTTTTATCTCTTAGTTTTTTGATGTCCTTCGCAAAGCTTGAAAGCCATTTTTTTCTAATTTTTTTATTTTCATCAACTAATAAAGATGAACCAATTTTAATAACAATAATTTTCGAGTTTTTAAGATACATAAGCTAATAATTTTGCCTTAATTTTTGAAACCGACTCTTTATTTAAAGTTGTCATTGTCATTATCTCACAATTTTTATCCTTAGAGAAATCATCAATTACATCTTTAGCTGTGTCTTCATCAATTAAATCTATTTTGTTAAATACAATTAATTCTCTCTTTTCAAGCATTTTAGAACTGTAATTTTTAAGTTCATTTTTAACCTGATCATAAGATTCCTTAAGATCAAGATTAGTAATATCAATTAAATGTAATAAAGATTTGCATCTTTCTATATGTTTTAAAAACTGTATCCCAAGTCCAACACCTTCATGGGCACCTTCTACTAATCCTGGTATATCAGCTATTGTGATTTCTTTATCATCATAGCTAGCAACACCCAAGTTAGGATTAATTGTTGTAAATTTATAATTAGCAATTTTAGGATTTGCGTTTGTAAGTGCTGCTAACAAACTTGATTTTCCTGCGTTAGGTAATCCGATAATTCCGATATCAGCTATTGTTTTCAGTTGTAACCAAATTGTAAACTCTTCTCCCAAAGTTCCTTTCGTAAATTTTCTTGGAGCTCTGTTTGTAGAGCTTTTAAATCTAGTATTTCCCAAACCACCTTTGCCACCATTAGCTGCAATGTACTCTTCTCCTTTTTTGTTAAAATCAAATAATAGAGTTTTGTTATCTTCTTCAAATACCTGGGTTCCAAGAGGAACTTTTAAAACCAAATCATCACCACTTTTACCTGTTCGATTTTGACCAGAACCATTCTCTCCACGCTGAGCTTTATGATGTTGTTGATATCTGTAATCAATTAAAGTGTTTAAGTTTTCTTCTGATTTTAAAATGATAGAGCCACCCCTGCCTCCATCGCCTCCATCAGGTCCTCCAAACTCAACATACTTTTCTCTTCTAAAACTTGGTGAACCATCACCACCGTTTCCAGCCTTAATATAAATTTTAACTTGATCGAGAAATTTCATAATACAACATTTTCTTGGTTGTACTATTAATTGGGTTTTACTGAAACGTAAGTTCTATCTAATTTAGATTTTTTGAATACAACTTTACCTTTGATAACAGAAAAAATTGAATGATCTTTTCCCATTCCAACATTTTCGCCAGGAAAAATTTTTGTTCCTCTTTGTCTAACAATTATATTTCCAGGTATTACAGTTTCTCCACCGTATTTTTTAACACCAAGTCTTCGACCAGCACTATCTCGTCCGTTTCTCGATGATCCACCTGCTTTTTTTGTTGCCATAATTTACCTAATAACTATTTACTTGCAGCTTCCTTAACTTCTTCTTTTTTGGGAGCTGGTTTAATTTTTTCAGCTTCAGATAATACTTTACCATCTTTAGAAAAAATTTTGTTAATTCTTATTAAAGAAAACTGTTGTCTGTGTCCATTTTTTCTTCTTGAATTTTGTCTTCTTCTTTTTTTGAAAATTAGAATTGTTCTATTTTTACTATTTTTAATTAAGTCTGCCTCTACCTTAGCACCTTCAATATTAGGAGTTCCAACCTCAATATTTTTATCATCTCCATATGCTAGGATTTCATTAAATTCTATCTTAGTTTCAGGCTTTGAATCTGGTAATTTTTCAATTTTTAATATTTCACCAGATTTAACTTTGTACTGTTTTCCACCTGTTTTTATTACTGCGTATGACATAGTATGAATATTAATTTTAAGTAACCGCAATATAGTTACCGGAAGCCTATAGTCAAGCTGAATTAGTTAGAAATTATCCTTTAAATCCCTTAATTTTGAAAAGGATTTTAGGTCATTAGCTCTTAAAAAAATATTACAATCAATTTCATCTTGTAAGGTTGATGGAATAGTAGGCAAATTATTATTTTTTTGTTGTTTTATAAATTCTATTTTCTTTAACAAAGAAGAGTTTTCAGAATCATGTTCCAAGCAGAATTTTGAATTATTTAAAGTATATTCATGGCCACAATAGATTTTTGTTTCTTTAGGTAAAGATTTTAATTTATTTAAAGAGTTATACATTTGTTCATATGTACCCTCAAAAATTCTACCACATCCAAGTGAGAAGAGAGTATCTCCAGTGAATAGTAAGTTTTCTTCAAAAAAATAAAAACAAATATGTCCTGTTGTGTGTCCAGGAATATGAATAATTTTAGCTTTAAAATTTCCGCTATTCCAAATTTCGTTATCTTTTAACAAGATATCAATCTCTGGTATCCTTTTTGCATCTCCATTAAATCCTAAAACAATAGATCCAAATTTTTTTTTTAATTCAGTATTACCCCCAACATGATCATAATGATGATGAGTATTTAAGATATATTTTAATTTAATATTTTTATCGTTTAAGTAATTGATTATTGGTTTAGCTTCACTTGGATCAACAACACATGCTTCCTGTTTTTCATTATCAATAATTAAATAACTATAATTATCTTGTAGGCACGGTATAATTTCAACTTTCATTTATTTTTCTATTAAAAATATTCCAAGATCAGCAAATAAATTTTTAGTTCCTAAATTAGTATTTGTTATATTTGAAGTGTTGTTACTATTTAAAGCTAAAGTTTTTATCATTTTAATTTCTTTAAATTTTATAAAATTTACAAAATCTTTAATTGTGCACATATGTAAATTAGGTGTACTGTGCCATTGTTCTGGTAAAGATTTTGTTATTGGCATTGTGCCCTTAAATAATAGATGCAATCTAACTTGCCAATTACCAAAATTTGGTATCGTTACAATTGCTTTTTTTCCAACTCTTAAAAGTTCATCTAAAACAATTTCAGGGCTTAAAAATGCTTGGAGTGTTTGACTTAATACTACATAGTCAAACGATTTATCAGGAAATTGTTTTAAGTCTTTCTCTGCGTTACCTTCTATTACAGTTAATCCTTTTGCAATACATTCTTGTACTTTTTCCTTAGAAATTTCTAGCCCTCTTACATTTATATTTTTATGTTCTTTTAAAAATTGCATCAAAGTTCCATCTGCACAACCTACATCTAAAACTTTTTTATTATCCTCAATTAAATCTGATATTACTTTAAATTCATTTTTCATTTTTTAATTCTATATAAGATTTGTCTAAGAAATTCTTCAGAGCATTTAAAAAATCGGGTACATCTAATAAAAAAGAGTCGTGACCTTTATCAGATACAATTTCTACAAAACCAACATCTGCTCCAATAGAATTTAAAGCTATAACAATATCTTTATTTTCTTGGGTTGGATAAAGCCAATCAGAAGTAAAAGAAATAATAAAAAATTTAGCTTTTGTATTTTTAAATGCATCAGACAAATTTCCATTAAATTGTTTAACTAAATCAAAATAATCCATAGCCCTAGTTATGTAGAGGTAACTGTTTGCATCAAATCTATCTACAAACACAGATCCTTGGTATCTCAAATAACTCTCAATTTGAAAATCTGCATCAAAACCAAATTTCAAATCTTCTCTTTCTTGCAATTTTCTCCCAAACTTTTCCTGCAAACCTTTTTTTGAGAGATATGTTATATGAGCCGCCATTCTTGCAACAGCAAGCCCTTTACCTGGGATGGTGTTATTAGCTTCATAATTTCCATCTTTCCAATCGCTATCAGCAGTGATTGCTTGTCTTCCCAGTTCATTAAAAGCAATATTTTGTGCCGAATGACTTGAGGTTGTAGCAATGGGTATAACAGTTTTAGCTTTATCAGGAAAGTTGGTGATAAATTGAAGAACTTGCATACCTCCCATGGAACCTCCGGTAATTGCAAATAGTTTATCAATTCCAAAGTGTTCAAGTAAATTATATTGTGCATTCACCATGTCATTAATTGTAATAACTGGAAAATCAGTTCCAAAAGTTTTCTGTGTTTCAGGATCTTTATGGCTTGGTCCATAAGATCCCATACATCCACCAATTACATTTGAACAAATAACAAAATATTTATTGGTATCTATTGCTTTGTCTGGACCTACAGCAAAACTCCACCAACCGTCTTTTTTAGTAACAGGATTTAAACCGGTTACAAATTGATCTCCAGTTAGTGCATGAAATACTAATATAGCATTGTCTTTATTCTCATTTAAAGACCCATAAGTTTCGAATGCAATTGGAAAATTGTTTATAGTTTTACCACAATCCAATTTAAGAGGTTTCTTTATAATTAATGTATTAATATTTTTTTCTGTATTCATTTTAAGGCCTTTAGATGAATTGTGAGAAAAAAAACTATTTTAGCGGTTTTTTTTAAGCGCTCGCAATTCAGTTAAATCAGCGCATAAATTTTGTACAAGAACTTGTAATTTATGTCAATTTTTTAAAATAAGATCATATTCTCTATAAATATTTGTTTTTTTATCTATAAAGAGCTCATAAAAATAAAAAAAATGAGCACACCTAAATTTAAAAAATTTAACATAGAAGCTTATAAGCCTGGCAAATCTAAAATTAACAAAATTAATAAGGTCATTAAATTGTCAGCTAATGAGTCTGCTTTAGGGATGAGCCCGTTAGCAAAAAAAGTAATATCTCAAAAAAATTTAGTATTAGATAAATATCCAGATGGAAAATCTACTAATCTTAAAATGGCAATATCTAAAGCATATAAATGCAATTTCGATAAAATAATATGTGGAGCAGGTTCTGACGAGGTAATTCAAATGTTATGTCAATTATATCTACATTCAAAGGATGAAGTGATTGTTCCTCAATATAGTTTTTTAATGTACAGGATTTATGCAAAAATTGTTGGTGCAAAAGTTGTATTTGCAAAAGAAAATAATTTTAAAGTTTCAATTGAAGAAATATTGAAAAAAGTATCTAAGAAAACCAAAATAGTTTTTATTGCAAATCCAAACAATCCAACAGGAACATATTTAACTAAAAAAGAGACATTAGAACTTAGAAGAAAGTTGAATAGAAATATTTTATTAGTAATTGATGACGCGTACTCAGAATATATGAAAAATGATGATTACAGCTCTGGTTTAGAATTATTTAAAAATAAAGACAACGTATTTATATTACGAACATTTTCTAAAATGTTTGGCTTGGCCTCATTAAGAATTGGCTGGGGATATGGATCGAAACAAATAATTAGAGCGTTAAATGTAATTAAACCACCTTTTAATGTAAATGGTTTGGCTCAAGTTGCGGCCGCAGAGTCATTGAAGGATAAGCAATTTATTCAGAAGTCTATTAGACATAATTTAAATTATGCCAACAGACTAAAAAAATTTCTCGAAAAATATAATATTTTTTCAAACGCTGTATCGGCAAATTTTTTACTATTAAATTTTGATGATTGTAAATATTCAGCAAATTTTCTTTACCAAAAATTAAAAAATAAAGGAATTATATTAAGATCTACTGAAGATGGTTATCATATTAAAAACAAATTGAGATTAACTATTGGCTCATCTAGAGAAAATTTAATATTCATGAATGCAGTGAGAAAAATTTTTAATTAAATGAAAAATATTTTAATTATAGGTTGTGGTTTACTTGGATCTTCAGTTTTAAGATCTATACACAAAAATAAATTAGCAGATAAGGTATATATTTATGAAAAGTCAAAAAAGAATATATCAAGAATTAAAAATCTTAAATTACCTGGAAAAGTAGTTAGTTCATTAAAAGAAGCTGTAACAAAATCTAATTTTATTATTTTTTGTACACCTATGAGTGAATACAAAAATATTATTATGAAAATAAATAATTATATTTCTCCTAACACATTAATTACTGATGTTGGTTCTTCAAAAATTGAAACATCAAAAATAATAAAAAAATTTTTAAAAAAAGGAATTGCATGGACTTCCAGTCACCCAATTGCTGGTTCTGAAGTAAGTGGACCACAGCATGGAAAGAGCAACATGTTCGAGGGTAGATGGTGTATTTTAATTAAAGAAAAAAATACAATCAAAAAAAATTTAAATTTTCTAAAAAAATTTTGGGAGAAAATTGGATCAAAAGTAACAATCATGTCACCTGAAAAACATGATAAAATTTTTTCAATAACTAGTCATTTGCCTCACTTAATTGCATATAATTTAGTTAAGTCAGCTCAAGATTTTGAGAAAAAACAAAGCTATGATTTAATCAAATATAGTGCAGGAGGACTAAGAGATTTTTCAAGAATAGCAGCTTCTAATGAGATTATGTGGCGAGATATTTTTTTCAACAACAATAAAAATATTTCAAATGCTATTGATTTATTTATTAAAAATTTGAAATCATTTAAATCTGATATTAATTCAAAAAATAATAAATCTATTATTAACAAGCTTATTGAAACTAAAAAAGTAAGATCAAAAATAATCAAACTTAAACAAGATATTAATAAGCCAGATTTTGGAAGAAGCTAAATCTTAATTTTAGCTATTTTTTTAACTTTAAGTTTTGCTGTATTTTCAATTCTTCTAATTGTCTTAATTATAGGCATGATTAATACTTTTTTTTTAGGCCCATATGCATGTATTAATTGCTTGGAATTTAAACACATTGCGACATGCCCTTTCCAAAAAATGATATCTCCCTTTTGATAATTTCTTTTTATGTTTCCTTTTAAATATTTAATTTGATCTTTGGTATCTCGAGGAAAAAACTTATTATTATAATAGTAAAATATTTGTAATAGGGCTGAGCAATCTATTCCCCCGTAACTTTTTCCACCCCAGATGTATTTTATGTTCAAAAATTGTTTAAAGATTTTAATAAAGTTGTTTTCTTTATAATTTATTTTTTTTATATCTTTTTTTTTAATCCATTTATTTTTATCAATTCTGGCAAAATTTTTATTAGTTTCTATAACTGACAACTTTGATCCAAAAGACAGAAAAGTATTAGTTTTTAAATTTGGTTTTTTATAGATATTTGCTTTTAAACTACTTACCTTATAATTAGCTTTAAATTCTTTTGAATAATTTTTATTTTGAATGTACCCAGTATAATTATCAAAACTAGATTTTATTTTTATCCAATTTTTAGTTTTAGATAAAATTTTAAATTTTTCTCCATACAATATTTGCGAGGTTACTTCTGAAAATTTAGAGGATTTCTTATAAATATTAGAAAAACTACCTGTAAAATAAAATTTATTTTGCACCAATTTTAATTTTATTTTTTATCGTCCATAGGCATATTAGTGAAGGAATAACCATAATAGTTGTTAAGACAAAAAATGTTCCCCAATCTCCGTTTAACCAATCTACTAAAGCTCCTGATGATGATGCTAAAGTTGTCCTCCCAGCAGTCCCTATAGACGCAAGTAATGCGTATTGTGTTGCTGTATATGTTCGATCAACCAGTAAAGATATAAATGCTACAAATGCAACAGTTGCAAAAGCTGCAGTAATATCGTCAGCAATAACTGCTATTGCAAATAATATTTCAGATTTACCAGTCCATGCTAAGACAGCAAATAACAGATTTGTAACCGCCATTAAACCTCCTGCAAAGAACATAGTTTTTATAGTTCCAGCCCTCATGGCCATTACGCCACCAATTAAAGTAAATACGACAGTTGTGATCCAACCCAATCCTTTTGAATAGATTGCTATTTGTCCTTTTGAAAAGCCTATTTCTTTATAAAATACAATCGACATTCTACCCATGAATGCTTCTCCAATTTTAAACAAAAAGACAAACCCTAAAATTCCTGCAGCTATGGCAAAACCATTTTTCTTAAAAAAGCTAATAATGGGCCCACCAATTGTTCCAGTTATATAGGCAACAAAAGTTGTAATAAAATTGCTAGATCCTAGTTTACCTTTAATTAGATTATCAGTTTCTTTTTGTTTAAATTGTCTATCAGTTTCTACAGGTTCATGAACAAACATTAGGGCAATATTCATTAAAATAATTAGAACACCCAATATTAAAAAAGTTGCTTGCCAGTAATCTTGGATACCAATGTTTTCAAAGAACTCTGCAGTAAATAAAGCAACTACACCACCCAATTTGTAACCTGTCCACCAACCAACTACAGCCATAGCAGCACCTGCTGCCATTGATTTTCCCTCATTTTCATTAATTTGTTCAATTCTTAATGCATCTACCGTAATGTCTTGAGTTGCTGATGCTATAGCGATGATTAATCCAACTGTAATTATCAACGCCAAATTTTCTGTAGGATTTATAATACTCCAAACTAGTAAACTTAATAGAATTACTAATTGCATTAAAACAATCCAACCTCTTCGGTGACCTAATTTTTTAGTTAGGAAAGGAATTTGAATTCTATCTATAATTGGAGCCCAAAGATAATTAAAAGCATAAACTCCAAAAATAAGTCCTGCCCATCCAATAGTAGATCTACTTAATCCTTCTTCTTTTAACCAAAGACTTAAACTGCTAGCAATCAAGACCCATGGAAATCCACTGATTGCACCTAGTAATAAAATTCTTAGCATCCGGATATCCTTGTAAACTGAAATCGATTCTAACCAGGATGTTTTTTTTATTTCAGACATAATTAATTTTTCCAAAATGATGGTAAAAATAATACTAATATTGCAAATAGCTCAAGTCTACCCAAAATCATACCAACTGTTAAAATCCATTTAGAAAGATCTGGTAATGAAGAAAAATCTCCATTGGGGCCAATTATTGGACCAAGACCAGGTCCAACATTTGAAATAGATGTAGCGGCACCCGAGATAGCTGTAATAAAATCTAAACCAGTTAATGATAACAATGCAGTAAGAATGAAAAATATTACGATATAAAAATAAATAAATGAAATAATTGAAGCTATAAACTTTTCATCAACTGCATTTTGATCATACTTAATTACAAATACTCCTTTAGGATAAATTATTTTTTTTAATTGGTTTAGAATAAATAGATAAAGAATTTGAATTCTAAATATTTTTACACCACAAGCTGTAGATCCTGCACATCCACCTATAAACATCAGTGCAAGAAACAGGGTTATAGGAAAACTACCCCATCTATCAAATTCTGCATTTACATAACCAGTACCACTCAGGATTGATATAGTATTAAAAAATATTGATCTTAAACTAAAGTTTTCTTGGTTAGAAAATAATAAGTAAATAGATAAAATAATAACAGTGAATATTATAATTTTTAAAAAAGTTTTGATTTGAATATCATTTAAAAAAATTTTTCTGTTTCCACTTATAAATTTAATATAAACAATAAAAGGAATGCTTCCCAATATAATAAAAAACATTGATGAAACTTCAATTGGTAAACTATTAAAGTATCCAATTGACTCGTTGTAGTTAGAAAAGCCTCCCGTAGCGATTGTAGTCATTGAATGGGTTATGCTGTCAAATTTACTCATACCAAATATCCAATAAGTGATTGCACAAAGGCTTGTTAATCCTGAGTAAATATAAATTAATCTAAGTGCTATTTCTTTTGACTTAGGGAGTATTTTTTCTGAAGAGTCATTACTTGAAATTTTAAATAATTGCATACCTCCAACATTCATTATAGGCATTAAAGTAATCGCCATTACAATTATTCCAATTCCACCTAGCCATTGTAAAATGGCTCTCCATAAAAGAAGACCCTTTGGTGCGTTCTCTAAATCTGAGATTATTGTAGATCCAGTTGTAGTAATTCCCGACATACTTTCAAAAAAAGAGTCTGTAATTGAAAGTTCAATACTAGAGAATACAAACGGTAAAGATCCAAATACTGCAATACTAATCCAAGATAGGGCAGTTAATAAGAAAGCTTGTTGTAGATTAAGTTTTTTATCGTGATCTAAATTTGATAAAAAAAATAAAGTTCCAAAGATTATGGTTACAATAGATGAGCCAAAGAAAGATGAGTCTATCTCTGAGTAAATGAATTGTACTATAATTGGGATGAACATTGATACACCCAATATTATTTGCAGAATTCCAAGCGTAAAAAAAACAGTTTTGTAATTAGACATTTTGAAAGAACAATATTTTATGGTAAATAAATTTCAACTCTATAAGAATTAATATAATCACTAGTTTAAGGTTAAAAAGAGCAATTCATGATTAAAAAAGATGTCCTAGAAAAGACAAGTGCTTGGCCTTTTGTTGAAGCTAAAAAAATGCTTCGTGAAAGAAAAGCTTTTATTGAAAAAAAAGGTAAGATTACTCTCCAAACAGGATATGGTCCAAGTGGATTACCTCATATAGGAACTTTCGGAGAAGTTGCACGAACTTCAATGATGGTTAATGCACTTAATCAACTCACAGATTTACCAACAGAAATTATTACATTTTCAGATGACATGGATGGCTTAAGAAAAGTTCCAGATAATGTTCCTAACCAAGAATTGTTGCAACAAAACCTTCACAAACCTTTAACGCAAGTACCTGATCCTTTCCAAAAATTTAATAGTTTTGGAGAACATAATAATGAAATGCTAAAGGATTTTTTAAACAGTTTTAATTTTAAATATAATTTTAAAAGTTCCACATCTTTGTACAAGGCAGGTTTTTTTAATCCTACTTTGAAAATCATTTTAGAAAATTATGAAGGAATAATGAATATTATTTTACCAACACTTGGGAAAGAAAGACAAAAAACATACAGTCCTTTTTTACCAGTATGTCCTGACAAAGGTCATGTTTTGGAGATACCTGTTATAGAAATTGATCAGTCTAATTCTAAAATAATATTCGATAATAAAGGTAAAAAATTAGAGAGCAGTATTTTAGACGGGAATTGTAAATTACAATGGAAAGTAGATTGGGCAATGAGATGGTTTGCTTTAGATGTTGATTTTGAAATGTATGGTAAGGATTTGATTGAAAGTGCAATTTTATCTACAAAAATCATTAATTTGTTAGGTAAAAAGAATCCATCAGGATTTGCATATGAACTTTTTTTAGATGAAAAAGGTGAGAAAATTTCAAAATCTAAAGGTAATGGTATAACTATTGATCAATGGTTGAAGTATGCTTCACCAGAAAGTTTATCTCTATATATGTATCAAAATCCAAAAAGAGCTAAAAAACTTTATAAAGAAATAGTTCCAAAAGCAGTAGATGAATATTTGGATAACATTGAAAAATCTAAAAAACAGACTGAGCAGCAATTAGTAATGAATCCAGTGTGGCATGTCCACAATGGGAGCATTCCAAAAGAAGACATGATTATGAGTTTTTCAATGTTATTAAATTTAGTCGAAACAAGTAATGCAGATAATAAAGATTTATTATGGAAATTTGTAAAAAAATACAAACCCAATATTCAAGAAACTAATTTTCCTATTTTTGATGGATTAGTAGGTTACGCAATTAAATATTTTAATGATGTAATTAAGTCTCAAAAAAAATACAAAACACCTTCTGAAGATGAAAAAAAAGCTCTTGAAGCTTTAATTTCAACTTTAGCAAAATGCAATGATCAGATGTCACCAGAGGAAATTCAAACTTTGATTTATTCTACTGGAAAAGAAAATGGTTATGCTGAAAATTTAAGAGATTGGTTTAAACTTATTTATGAGGTGGTTTTTGGTGATGAAAATGGACCAAGAATGGGATTTTTTATAAGTTTTTTTGGTGTTAATGAAACAAAAGACCTTATAATGAGTAAACTCAAATAATGTATTCAAATTTAAGATCTTTAATTTTTAAATTAGATCCAGAAAAAGCGCATACTCTAGCAATTCAATCTTTAAAATTTAATTTAGTATCAAATGTATTTGATGAAAATAAAAATGATCCTATTTTTAGAACACAAATATTTGGCAAAGATTTAAGCAATCCAATAGGAATAGCTGCTGGTTTTGACAAAAATGCAGAAGTTTACAATCCTTTGTTTAAATTAGGATTTGGTTTTGTTGAAGTTGGAACCATTACTCCTTTAAAACAATATGGTAACGAAAAGCCAAGAGTATTTAGATTAGTTGAAGATCAAGCGTTAATTAATAGATTGGGATTCAACAATCAAGGATCTGAAACTATTTTAAATAGAATAAAATCAAATAAAAAAAATGGAATACTAGGAGTAAATGTTGGACCAAATAAAGACTCTGATAATCGATTGAATGATTATTTAATTGGATTAGAAAAATTTCATGAAGTTGCTGATTATATTACAATTAATATTTCTTCTCCGAATACTGAAAATTTAAGAAATTTTCATGATGAAAATAAATTAAATGAATTATTAAAATCAATCAAAGATAAAAAAAATGAACTGAAAATAAATACTCCAATCGTAGTTAAAATTTCTCCAGATATTGATTTAAAGCAAATAGAATTAATATCAGAGATTCTTTTAGAAAATGATATATCTGCAATAATTATTTCAAATACATCAGAAAGTACTAGAGATGATTTAAAAAATATTCAACGACACCAAAAAGGAGGCTTGTCAGGAAAGCCAATTGAACAAAAATCAAATTTACTTATTAATCAATTCTTTAAATTGTTAAATGGTAGAATTAAAATAATTGGGGTGGGTGGTATTGACTCTGGGAAGTCTGCACATGATAAATTTTTGTCAGGGGCAGACTATATTCAGCTATATACCGGTATGGTATTTCAGGGACCCAACATTGCTGCAAACATTAAAAAAGAGCTAAAAGAATTACTTCTTAGAGATGGAGTGAAAAATATTTCAGAAATCGTTGGAAATAAAACTCTTTCTTAATTTTAATAAACTTGACGCCCTTAATATCTCCCCTTATATAGGCACTGAAATTATGTCAAAAAAATGCGAACTAACTGGTAAAATTCCTATGAAGGGTCATAATGTTAGTCATGCTAACAATAAGACTAAAAGAAGATTTTTACCCAATTTAAAAAAAGTAAAATTTACAAGTGAGCTTGCTGGAAGAAGTTTAAAACTAACAGTTAGTAATTCAGGAGTAAGATCAGTTGATAAAAAAGGAAGTTTTGACGAATTCTTAAAAACTGTCAAAAATAAAAATATATCACCAAGATTAAAAAAACTTAAAAAAGTTATTTTATTAAAATCACCATATAAAAAAAAGCCAGTAGCTAAATCAGCTTAATGAATAAATTTTTTATCAGCCTATCTTTAATGATGGGTGTGGTTGTTTTATCCTCAAACTATCTTGTTCAATTTCCAATAAATTATTATGGATTAAATGAAATTCTTACTTATGGAGCTTTTAGTTATCCAGTAGCTTTTTTGATAACTGATTTAGCAAATAGATCTTATGGAAAGATAATTGCGAGAAAAATAGTTTATTTTGGTTTTTTTTTAGGAATTATTTTTACTTTATTTTTTTCAACAAACTTCGATGATTTAATATCCATTAGAATTGCAGTTGGATCTGGAGTTGCTTTCCTTGCAGCCCAATTGCTAGATATTCAAATATTTGATCGTTTAAGAAAAAAACAGTGGTTTGTTGCACCTCTAACTTCATCATTAATTGGTTCAACTATTGATACTTTTTTATTTTTCTCAATATCATTTTATGGAACAGTAGTTCCTTGGGTAACTTTGTCCTTAGGTGATTTAGCTGTTAAGTTGCTAGTAGCACTAATAATGTTAATACCATTTAGAATGTTATTAAAAATATTTAAGCCAATTAAAGTCTAATATAAAAATTTATAAGATAAAATTTTATAAGCTAATTTAGCAACAAGAAAATTATAGGAGTTGAATCCTTTAATTGGAGAAAGTTCATTAATGTCAGCTCCAACTATATTTGAATTTTTTGCTGCAATTCTAATTATCTCTAATGTCTCGTCCCACAACAATCCACCTGGTTCAGGTGTTCCGGTAGCAGGCATAATACTTGAATCTAATCCGTCGACATCAAACGTTAAGTAAACAGTCTTATTTTTTATTAATTTTTTAAATTTATTTAAATTCCATTTTTTTTTATCTTTTGCCCAGAAGATATCTATTCTATTTGAATTTTTTTTCAAAAATGGAATTTCACTTTCTGATATATTTCTAATTCCAAAAGAGATCAAAGACACATTTTTATAATCTAAACATCTCCTTATTGCAGATGCATGTGAAAATTTTTCACCATTATAACTTTCACGTAAATCTGCATGTGCATCGAAATGTAAAAGACAAATATTTTTATATTTCTTTGTAAAAGGAACAATGCACCCTGGTGTAATTGAATGTTCACCACCAAAAGTCATTGGAAATAGTTTTTTATCTAAAATTTCCCCATTGATATTAGAAATTTTATTTAATGCTACTTTGATATTTTTATCAATTTTGAATGGTTTTAATGTCTTGATACCTATTTTTTTGTAAGGTTCACAATTTAGTTCCTCATCATAAAGTTCAACTTGGTGAGAAGCTTTGATAATTTCTTTTGGTCCATTTTTTGTTCCACCGCCATAACTAACTGTTTTTTCAAGTCCAAATGGAACGACTACTACTTTTTCTTTGAAGTTGAATGTATTATCAATTCCTAAGAAACCATGTTTGTTTGATAAGTATTTCAATTTTATATAAATATTTTTGAGAAGTTTTTTCGTTCTCTATTTTTCCACTCACCTTTATGGTAAGCATCGCTAGCTATTAATGGCAATACACTTGTTGCTTCAGCAAATACCATTTGTTCTTTAGTGATATCCACTTTACCCCAAGAACTTGCTTCTTTTAAAGTAGAACTACTACACGCACCATCTCTACTATCAGCAACTGTAATTTGTACAGCATATTTATGCATATCTACATTTTTACCAAGAAGCTCAGCACAAATAACAGTGTCTTGAATAAAATTTTTAGGAACTCCTCCACCAATCATAAATAAACCAGAACCTTTTGATTTGATTTTAATTTCCGTTAGTTCTCTAAATTCTCTAACTGAGTCTATAGTCATATGTTTTTTAGGATTTTTTTCTTGATGCATTACAAGACCAAAACCTGCACTTGAATCTGTGAAAGCTGGACAAAAAATTGGAACATTATTATCGTAAGCTGTTTCAATTAAAGAGTCTTTCTTTTTTGAATTTTTTTTTAAATATTTTCCCATTTCTAAAATAAACTCTCTCGAAGTATAACTTCTTGGTTCTAAAGTATCTGCAATTTCACAAATAATTTTATCACACATTTGAAGCTCTTCTTCATCGATATACGTGTCGTAAATTCTATCAATATAGTTGTCTCTTAATTCTGTATCATCTTGAAATTGAGATCCCTGATAATGTTTAAATCCAAGAGCTTCAAAAAAATCCATATCTACAATTGATGCCCCTGTTGCTACAATGGCATCAACCATATTGTATTTAACAAGATCTTTATAAATATTCATACATCCTGCTGCAGATGTTGATCCTGCTAAAGTAAGAAAAATTGTACATTCCTTATCTTTAAGCATTTCGTTGTAAATGTTCGCTGCATTTGCAGTTTCTCTAGATACAAATGACATTTTCTCCATTGAAGAAATAATTGTTCTAGAGTCAAATGAAGTAATATCTATATGTTCGACAGGATTTTTTAAAAAATCTCTTTTACTGTTATGTCCTGGATTTTTTTGGTCTGACATTAAGCAACCATATGAGCGCTGTTAACGTCTTTTTCATACATTGACATTATTGGTTTATCTTCAACTTCATAAATTTCATCTGAATAGTAACCATTGAATTGTGTTCTAAAAGTTAATCCATATGCTCCAAGTTGACCAAGCTCTATGTAATCATTTTCCTTAATATTATTTGGTAATAGAAAAGGTCCTTTCATATAATCCATGCTATCACAAGTAGGACCAAAGAAATCAAAAGCAGTCAATTTTTTTGAAATTATTTTATTTGAATTTTCTTTAATCATTTTAGATGGATAAACTATGTTAGGTGTTCCTGCATCAAATAGGGTTCCATATGTTCCATCGTTTATATAAAGTTTTTGTTTTTTTCTTAAATTAACTTTAACTATTGTTGAACCACTTTCCGCAACTAATGCTCTTCCTGGTTCACAAATTATCTCCGGCAACTTCTCTAACATTAAATTAGACAAACTTTTTTTAATTTCATTGAAGTATTCATCTAATGATTGCGGAATTAAATCTGGATAAATTGTTGGAAATCCTCCACCAACATTTATTGTATCAGGGATTATTTTTGTTTTTTTAATTATATTTCCAATCTCATTTATACCTTTAGCATATGAAATTGGATGCATACACTGCGATCCAACATGGAAACTTAATCCAATTTTTTTTGCATATTGTTTTACTAATCTTAGTAATCCTATAGCTTCAGATGTTAGTGCTCCAAATTTTTTAGATAAATCAATTTCAGCATGCTCATTTGAAACAGCAACTCTTACAAATAATTCTAAATCTTTTGCATTATTTGTACTTTCAATAATTTTGATTAACTCTTCTTTTGTGTCTAATGAGAAAGTTTTTACACCATAATTAAAATAGGCCTCTTTGATACTTTCTCTACTTTTTACAGTATGCATATAAGAACATTTTGCATTTTGAGTAAGTTTTCTTATAGCTTTAATTTCTTCAATTGAGGCAACATCAAATTGGTTTACACCTGTGTTTAAAATTGTTTGAATAACTTCGGGATGTGGGTTTGTTTTAACTGCATATAAAATTTTTCCAGGGAACTTATCTAAGAAAAATTTAACCGAAGACTCTATGGATTTCTTCCTAATACAATAAACAGGCTTTTCAGGTTTCAGTTGATTTATAAGTTCTTCAACTGACTTAAATTTTTGCATTTCATATGCCTCCAAAAAAAATTTAATAAAAAAAAGTTTTTAATAAAACTTTAATAATTTGAGCCATATAATGTAAACACAGGCAATGTAAAGCAAATAATTCAAGGCTGATTTGCGCAATTTTCATATATTGTAATATCAGATTTTGACCCCATATAAGGCTGATGAAAAACGAAGCCAAATTACAAAATCTAAGCGATTTCGAAAATAAGTCGCTTTTAATAGTAGATGATGACAATCCTTTTAGAGAAAGATTGGCAAGAGCTATGGAAAAAAAAGGTTTTGAAGTTTTTCAAGCTGAGAGTGTACAAAAGGGAGTTGAATCCGTTAAAAGTAAAAAACCAGGTTTTGCAGTTGTGGACTTAAGACTTGGAGACGGTAATGGCCTTGAGGTCGTTAAGGAGATTCAATCTTCTAATAATGATAGTAGAATTATAATGCTCACGGGTTATGGAAATATTCCCACTGCAGTTGCAGCTATTAAAGAAGGTGCAATTGATTACTTAGCAAAACCAGCAGATGCAGAAGATGTAGAAAAAGCATTGTTGGCAGATCCAGCTAAAAAGGCTGCACCACCAGAAAATCCAATGTCAGCAGATAGAGTTAAATGGGAACATATTCATAGAGTATTTGAATTATGTAATAGGAATGTTTCTGAAACAGCTCGAAGATTGAAGATGCACAGAAGAACTCTTCAAAGAATTCTATCTAAAAGATCCCCTAGATAATATTTCTTATTTTAATTATTTGTTTAGCGGCTAAAGCTAAAATAATAATTTTAAATAGTTCTGCTAATAAAAATGGTTTTGCACCAAGTGAAAATATTGGTTTATCCCAACCAATCAGAGTACCCAGCCATATTAAACCCAAGATATAGATTGTAGATGTTGCAATAACTAATTTAGTTAGAATAATTATAAAACTATCTTTTGTATTAATTTTTGAGGCTAAATAACAAGCAGTTAAAAAACCAATTAAATAGCCCATCGTTGGGCCAGTAAAATAGACTATACCAATTCCTTTTTCTGGAGAGTTTGAAAATACAGGTAATCCCGCAATCCCCTCTAATAAATATAAACCTACAGAAGCTAATCCAATTTTATAACCTAGGCTTACACCTAAGAATAAAACAACAAATGTCTGCATTGTCATTGGAACTGGATAAAATGGAATTTTAATTTTTGCAGATATAGTTAAAGCAATTGAACCCAGAATCACAGCTAACAAAGATTTTATGATTTTTGTTTGTGTTAAGTTTTTTGTAAGTTCCATAGTAAAATAATACTCAAAATATAAAAAATAATCTAGCTATATTAGCTTAAAGGTTTAAATTTATTTTTTTATATACAGAAATTGTTAGCAATGTAATATTTGTTAATCTTCATGGATAAAATACAAAAAACAGATCATTTTTATTTAATTGATGGCTCTGGTTATATTTTTAGAGCTTATTATGCTTTACCACCATTGACTAGAAAAAGTGATGGACTACCCACAGGTGCTGTAAGTGGATTTTGTAGCATGTTGTTTAAATTGTTAGAGGATTCAAAATCTGATCAAAATTTACAAAAACCAACACATTTTGCTGTAATTTTTGATTCTGCCAGAAAGACTTTCAGAAATGAAATTTATAGTGATTATAAAGCTAATCGATCAGAAGCCCCAGATGATCTAGCACCTCAGTTTGAGTATATTAGAAAATCAGTTTTAGCGTTTAATTTACCTTCTGTAGATTTGCCAAACTATGAAGCTGACGATCTCATAGCCACATATGTTGATCAAATACTCAAAAAAGGGGCTAAAGTTACAATCGTTTCATCAGATAAAGATTTAATGCAACTTTATAAAAAAGGTGTTCGAATTTTTGACCCTATGAAAAATAAATTTATCACAGAGGACGATGTGATTAAAAAGTTTGGTGTTGATGCTTCAAAAGTTATAGATGTTCAATCTTTAGCAGGCGATAGTAGTGACAACGTACCTGGTGTTCCAGGAATAGGAGTTAAAACAGCCGCAGAATTAATTAATAAATATGGTACTCTAGAAAAATTATTAGACTCTGCCCATGAAATTAAACAGAACAAAAGAAGAGAAACTTTAATAGAGAATAAAGATAAAGCTTTAATTAGTAAAAAACTTGTAACTCTAGATAATAAGTCTCCAGTAAATAAAAACTTAACAGAATTTAAACTCAAAGAGGTTGATAAAGATAAACTTTATAAATTTTTAAGAGAAATGGAATTTAATAGATTGTTAAGTTCTGCAATTTCAGCTTATGGGGAACCAAAGTTATCTGGATCTGAAAATAATTTAAAATCTACTGAAAAACAAAAACCAATAAGCAATAAAGATTATCATCTAATTACAGATATTAATGAAATTGATGAGTGGATAGAAGAAGCTGAGGAAGCAGGGGAAGTTGCTGTCGATACAGAGACAAGTTCGTTGGACCCCCATCAGGCTGATTTAGTTGGAATTTCACTTTGTTCAAAAATTGGAAAAGCTTGTTACATCCCAGTTGGTCATAAATCTAAGGATTGTTTAAATAAAGATAGCGTTATCAATAAATTAAAAAATTTATTAGAGGACCCAAGTGTTAAAAAAATTGGTCAAAATATTAAATTTGATTTTATAGTTTTCTACAAACTTGGCATTTCACTTTCGTCAATGGAAGATACTATGCTTATGTCTTATGTATTAGATGCTGGAAAGAACAGACATAACATGGACACCCTTTCGGATATCCATCTTGGACATAAAACAATTTCATTTAAAGAAATTGTTGGTACTGGCAAAAAAGAAATAAATTTTAGTGAGGTAGAATTAGAAACAGCAAAAAATTACGCAGCAGAAGATGCAGACGTTACTTTCAGGTTATATAAAAAATTTATCAAAAGTTTAAAATCTGAAAAATTATTTAATATCTATGAGATTTTTGAAAAACCACTAATTAAAATACTTGCATTTATGGAAATCGAAGGTGTTGAAGTAGATAGTAAATTTTTAAATTCTCTTTCCTCTAAATTTGATAAAAAAATTAAAAAAATTGAAAAAGAAGTTTTCAAGATTTCTAAGAAAGAATTTAACATTGCTTCACCAAAACAATTAGGAGAAATTATTTATAATGATCTTAAGATTGCAGGGACAAAAAAAACAAAAAAGGGAAGTTTTGCAACAAGTGCAAGTGTTTTAGAAGATTTAGCCTTCAAAGGTCATGAATTTCCAAAATTAGTATTAGATTGGAGACAGGTTTCAAAATTAAAAAATACTTACTCTGACGCTTTGCCAGAGCATATTAATCCAAATACAAAGAGGGTTCACACATCTTTTTTATTGGCAGCAACAACAACAGGCAGATTAGCTTCAAGTGATCCAAATTTGCAAAATATTCCAATTAAATCTGAAGATGGAAAAGATATAAGAAAAGCGTTTAAGGCTAAAAAAGATCATCTATTAATATCCGCGGATTATAATCAAATTGAGATGAGAATTTTAGCAGATCTTGCAGATGTTAAAGAACTTAAAAAAGCTTTTAACAATAACGAGGATATTCACTCATTAACAGCTAGCCAAATATTTAATATTGATATCAAAAAGGTAAATCAAGACCACAGAAGGAAGGCTAAAGCAATAAACTTTGGAATAATTTACGGAATTTCTCAATATGGTTTAGCCAAACAAATAAATGTTTCTAATTATGAAGCAGAAGAATTTCTTAATGCTTATTTTGCTAAATTTCCTGAAATTAAAGTTTATATGGATAGCACAATTAAGTTTTGTAGAAAAAGTGGCTATGTAAATAATATATTCGGAAGAAGATCTCATTTTAATGGAATAAATGATAAAAATTTTAATGTAAGAAATTTTCAAGAGAGAGCAGCAATTAATGCTCCAATACAAGGGTCAGCATCTGAAGTTATGAGGTTAGCAATGATCAGATTATACAAAAAATTGAATGAAGAAAAAAATTTGAAATCAAAAATACTTCTTCAAATACACGACGAGCTTATTTTTGAAGTCCCAAAAAAAGAGGAAAAGGCAATGGTCAAGTTAATACAGAATGAGATGACCAGTGTTACTCAAAGTGATTATCATTCCTTTTCTACTCCTTTAACAGTTGATGTAAATGTTGGTGATAATTGGGGAATGCTTCACTAATTATATTCAATTGCCTAATTTAGAACAATTTAATATTTTTAAATGTAAAAATAAAAATGCAAACACAAACTATAGCTCTAATTGATGATGACAGAAACATACTAACTAGTCTTAGTATTGCCTTAGAAAAAGAGGGTTTCAAAGTTCAAACATATATTGATGGAGAGAGTGCATTAATCGGTCTTACTAGAATGCCACCTGACTTAGCAGTTATTGATATTAAAATGCCTAAAATGGATGGCGAAGAATTGCTTAAAAAATTAAGAAAAAAAACTTCTCTGCCGGTAATATTTTTAACATCCAAAGATGATGAAATTGATGAGTTGCTAGGATTAAAATTAGGTGCAGATGATTTTGTAAAAAAATCTGGAGGATTTTCAATTAAAGTTTTGATTGAAAGAATAAGAGTTCAATTAAGAAAAAAAGACTCAAATAATACATTAGAGGAAAATAAAAGCTTAATATCACATGGTAGATTAAAACTTGATCCATCTCAGCTTGAGTGTGAGTGGAATGGCAAACAATTGCCAGATAAATTAACAACTACTGAATTTTTGATTGTTAAAGAATTGGCAAAAAGACCTGGGATTATTAAAGAAAGAGCTCAACTAATGGACATTGCTTACAGAGAAGATACAGATATTGAAGATAGAACTATTGATAGTCACGTCAAAAGAATAAGAAAAAAATTCAAAAAAGTAGATCCTGATTTTTCAGCTATTGAAACTAGATATGGTAGTGGATATAGATGGAATGTTAGCTGATGTTTAGTAAATACTTAAAGACTCTCTCTATTCTTAAAAAATTTCTATTTATAAACTTTGTAATATTTACAATTATTGGTTTATTTACACTTATTTATCTTACTAATATTGAACCAAGTTTATTAAAAAAAAAATCTGAAGATCATATTAATATTATTAATAATACGACTGATAATATTAAAAGATTGAATATAAAATTTCAGGAAAATGACATTAGAAAATTTTTATTTTCTACAAGATTTATTTTTCAAAATTTAGACAGAGTCATTTTCTTTGATAATAAATTAGAATTAATTGGTGATACTGATACTTTAGATCTTGATCCACGATCTTTTTCAACACGATTAGATAAAATTGAATTTGAAAGTTTGAGTGAAGAAGTCAATGAAGATGAAAACAAAGAAAATAATTCTTCTCAAAATAATGAAACAAAGGCTTCATTTAAAGATTTATTAGAGAGGTATAATAATTCAGATAACTATGGAAATTTTTATACTTTTACAGAAGATAATTTAAATCAATTTAAAGTTACAACAGTTAAAAATGTAAAAAGTGATGAAAATAATTTAGGTTTTATAGTTATCTCGGAGAACGCCAATGAGATTAAGACAGCTATAGATGAGAGAAGAGCATTTGTAATTAGAACAGCTATATCAGTTGGTTTTGTAATTTTAATTTTTTCTTTTGTACTTAGCAGATATTTTATTAAACCAATTCAAAACCTAGTTGGATACACGATCAAAGTAAAAGAAAAAAACGCTGGCAAAACAGGAATTGAAAATTTGAAGAATAGAAATGATGAATTAGGATTATTATCAAATTCAATGGAGGATATGACAAATGAATTACAAAAACGAATTTCTCATGCAGAAAATTTCTCAACAGATTTAGTTCATGAAATAAGAAATCCACTAGCATCTTTAAAAAGTGCATCGGAAATTTTAAAAGATACAAAAGATATAAATCAAAGAACTAAGCTTTTAGATATTCTTACTCATGACGTTCAAAGAATTGAAAGATTAATTACAGATTATTCACAAATGTTGAAAGATGAAGTTGCTCTTAGTAAAGAGCAAATGAAAAAATTAGATATACAACCAATTATCCAATCTGTTGTTGATGATTATAACAACATTTATAAATTCAAGAAAAATATAAGTATAAACTATCAAAATGATGGAAAGTCAGAGTATCTAATTAATGGAATAGAAAATAGGATTGAACAAATCGTTGCTAATTTATTGGATAATTCTATTTCATTTAGTGAAGATGGTAGTGAGGTAATTGTGAATGTTTCAAATGGATTAGAAAAAAAAGTTATAGTTAAAATTTTAGATGAAGGACAAGGATTTAAAGAAAAAGATACTTCAAAAATTTTTAACCGTTTTTACAGTAACAGACCAGAAAATTTTGGTGAGCATTCAGGATTAGGTTTAAATATTGTAAAAAATTTAGTTGATCTTCATGATGGAAAAATTGAAGCATCCAATAGGCTAGATAAGCAAGGAGCATTGATAGAAATACAATTCCCTAGTTTATAATCTTTAGTTGATAAAATAGAACTTAACTGTATAAAGCTCGCTATGGATGATTTTAAAGTAAAAGATATTTCCCAAGCTGAATTTGGAAGAAAAGAAATTTCTATCGCAGAAAGCGAAATGCCAGGTTTAATGGCATTAAGAGAAGAGTATTCAAAAGAAAAACCCTTAAAAGGTGCTAGAATCATTGGATGTCTTCATATGACTATTCAAACAGCAGTCCTAATTGAGACATTAGTAGACCTTGGAGCGGAAGTAAGATGGTCATCTTGTAATATATTTTCTACACAAGACCACGCAGCAGCAGCAATAGCAAAAGCTGGGATTCCTGTTTATGCTTGGAAAGGTGAAACAGAAGAAGAGTACTTATGGTGTATTAAACAAACAATAGTTGGAAAACCTGACTGGAAACCCAATATGTTATTAGATGATGGGGGAGATTTAACTGCCATCATGCACAATGAATACAAAGATTTAATGAAAGATATAAAAGGTGTTTCAGAGGAGACTACAACTGGAATTAAAGCATTAAATAAAATGGAGAAAGATAATTCTCTATTAGTTCCTGCAATAAACGTTAATGACTCTGTAACGAAATCTAAATTTGATAACTTATATGGATGTAGAGAAAGTTTAGTTGACGGTATCAGAAGAGCTACTGATGTTATGATGTCGGGTAAAATTGCAATAGTTGCTGGTTTTGGTGACGTTGGAAAAGGAAGTGCCGCATCTTTAAGACAAAGTGGTGCTAGAGTTCTTGTTACTGAAGCAGATCCTATTTGTGCACTTCAGGCAGCTATGGAAGGTTATGAAGTAGTTTTAATGGAAGAAGCTATTAGTAGAGCAGACATAGTTGTTACAGCAACTGGAAATAAAGATATAGTTACAGCTGATCATATGAGAGATATGAAAGATAGAGCTATATTATGTAATATTGGACACTTTGATAATGAAATACAAGTTGAGGCATTGAAAAATTACAAATGGACAGAAGTTAAGCCCCAAGTACACGAAATTGAATTACCAAGTGGAAAAAGAATTATCCTTTTAGCTGAGGGAAGATTAGTTAATTTAGGTTGTGCAACTGGACACCCAAGTTTTGTAATGAGCGCATCTTTCACCAATCAAGTAATTGCTCAAATAGAACTTTGGCATAATCATAAAAATTATGAAAATAAAGTTTATGTTTTACCCAAGCACTTAGATGAAAAAGTAGCAACATTACATTTGAAAAAAGTTGGGGCTAAATTAACAAAATTATCAAAAGACCAAGCTGATTACATAAGTGTTGGAACAGAAGGCCCATTCAAACCAGATGCCTATCGCTATTAAAAATAGCAAGATCGATATAAGTTCAGAAGAAACAACAAAAGTTTTAGCAGAAAGTTTTAAAAATTTTTTGCAAGGTGGAGAAATTATATTTTTGTATGGTGAAATGGGTGTAGGCAAAACTACATTTATAAAATATTTGATTAATGAATTTCAAAAAAGTTCAGATTTTCCAATTACAGAAGTCTCAAGTCCAACATTTAATTTATTAAATGAATATGATGTAGGTTCTAAGAAGATAAAACATTACGATTTATTTAGGATTAAAAATAAAAGAGATACTAATGATCTAAACATATTTGAAAAAGATAATAATTTAATTACTTTTGTTGAGTGGCCAGAGTTAGTTAAAGATATTCAGGAAAAAATTATTGTATTAAGATTTAACTATGAAAATGAGCTAAATAATAGAAGTGTTGAAATCACAGGCATTGATTAAGAATAGACTATAATGAAAATTTCAAAAGATTTGCAAAAAATTAAAGGAGATGCATCATTTAGAACTTTTTATAGAAGTAAAAAAAATAACTCTATAGTTGTTTATGCAAAAAAAGAAAAAAAGAAAAATTTATTAATTTATGATGCGGTCAACAAAATTTTAATGAAAAATAAAATTTCTGCACCAAATCTGATTAGCCATAATTATAAAAAAAACTTCATTGAAATTCAGGATTTTGGAAATGTTTCATTATTTAAAATTTTAAAAAATAAAAAGAAAAATAAGTATTCATTTTTTAAAAATATTATTCATATATTGAATAAACTACAAAGTATAAAAACTAAAAGGATAAAAAATTTCTTAAATCAAAATTATAAACTTCAATTATATAAAAATAAAATTTTATATAATGAAGCAAAACTTTTTAGCGACTGGTATGTCGAAAAAAAATTAAATAAAAATAAATCTTTATTCAAAAAAAAATTTAAAAACGAGATAAATAAATTATTATCTAAACTTAATAATAAAAACGTTACTTTTGTACATAGGGATTTTCATGTTTCAAATTTAATGTATTTTAAAAATCAAATTAGTTTAATTGACAATCAAGACGCTCTTATTGGAAATAAAGCTTATGATTTAGCATCATTGATAGATGATGTTAGATTTAAAACTAATAACAGATTAAAAAAAAAGATTTTTGATTATTATATAAAAACCAATAAAAAAATTAACTTAATAAAATTTAAACAAGACTTTGAAATACTGTCAGTTCTAAGAAATTTAAAAATCATTGGAATTTTTACAAGGCTCGCTTATAGAGATAATAAAAAAAAATATATTCAATTAATCCCCTATACATGGGAAATGATAGATTACAGATTGAAACAGAATAAGATTTTTAAGGATTTAAAATTATTATTAAAAAATAATTTTTCAGAATTTATCAATTAAATTATGAAAATAAATACAGCGTTAATATTATGTGCGGGATATGGAAAAAGATTAAACCCAATAACATTAGATACACCCAAACCATTGTTAGAGTTACATAATGAAACAATGTTAGAAAAATGCATCCAATTGATTAAAAGTTTGGGAATCAAGAAAATTTTAATAAATTCATTTTATTTAAAAGATCATTTTCTAAAATTTTTTAAAGATAAAAATTTTGATATTGATATTGAAATTATAGAAGATGGAAAAGAAATTCTAGATACCGGGGGTGGTATTTTAAATTTAATTAAGCATTCTAATGAAGATGATTTTATAGTTTTTAATCCTGATACTGTTTGGACAAAAGAGTATTTTGATGAAATTAATAAAATGGAAGAATTCTATTTTAGTGAAAAATTAAAAAATATTCTTTTATTAGTAAACAAAAATTTAAGTTTTGATAAAAATTTAAAGGGTGATTTCAATTTAGAAAATAATCTTATTACTAAGGAATTAAATAAGAATTATATCTACATCGGCTGTCAGATATTAAGTAAAGAATTGTTTATAAATGAAACTAATGAAAAGTTTTCAATTTCTAAAATTTGGAACAAATTGATTGATACCAAAGATTTACATGGATATGAAAGCAAACAAAATTTTTATCATTTAACTAATTTGGAAATCTTCAAAAAACTAAAAGATCTTTAGCTCTCTCAGAATCTAAATATTTAGCACTTAAAACTTTTTTATCTCCATTTACTTCAATAAGCAAAGGATTACCTGTCGGTATTTCTAATTTTGAAATTTCATCATTATCCAAATTAAATAGGTACTTACAAAGAGCTCTAATTGAATTTCCATGTGCAGACATTAAAATATTTTTATCATTTATGATTTCAATTTTCTTTTTGTAAAAATCTATTACTCTCTCATAAGTGTCTTTTAGAGACTCTGTACTAGGTATTTTATCCTCAGGAATATTTTTATAAATTTCTATATTAGATGGATGATATGGATTTTGTTTGTCTAGAGGATCAGGTCTTAAATCCCAAGATCTTCTAAACTGATGTACCTTATCTTCCCCTAATTTTACCTTCATTTCGTCTTTGTTAAGACCAGTAAGTGCACCATAATGTCTTTCGTTTAATTCCCATGCCTCACTAGTAACTTTATTGTCCTTTAATTCTCCTTGAATTATTTTTAATGTATTTTTGGCTCTTAATTGAACAGATGAGAAATAAAGATCTATTGTTAGGTTGTTTTTATTAATTAATTCACCCGCTTTTTTTGCTTCAGATTTACCATTTTCTGTCAAATCAACATCTACCCATCCTGTAAATTTTTTTTCTAAATTCCAAACACTTTGACCGTGTCTAACTAAAACTAAATAACTCATCTTCCACCTTTTAAATTAATTTGATAAATAAAACTACAAGATTAATGAAATATTTTTTTCAAAAATATAAATATTTTTTTTTATTATTTAATTTTATTTTACTTTCTGCTTGCTCATCAATTCCATCTAATACTGCAGATGGTTGCTCAATATTTAATGAAAGATATCTGTGGTATAAGCATGCTAAAAAAGCAGAAGCAAAGTGGGGTACACCTGTGTATTTACAATTAGCTATTATAAAGATGGAATCTAGTTTTGATAGGTTAGCAAAACCTCCAAGACAAAAAATATTTAAAGTTATCCCTTACAAAAGACCTTCTAGTTCTTTTGGATATTCTCAAGCGGTGAAAGGTACTTGGAAACAATACAAAGAAGAAACAGGTAATAAATTTGCAACAAGAACAAGATTTAAAGATAGTGTAGATTTTATTGGTTGGTATACAAACAAAACTGAGAAAATTTTAAAAATTTCAAAGAAAGATGCTTTTAGACAATATGTTGCATACCACGAAGGGTGGGGGAATTATAAAAATTATAAAAAAAATAATAAGGTTATTAACTTAGCTAAAAGAGTTGAGAAACAGTCAAATATTTATAAAAAACAATTATCAGATTGTAAAAATAAATTAACTACAAGTAAGTATATTATTTTTTAATTTAATTGTTTTTTCAGCTCTATATCTACGGCATCAATCCGCTTAGTATTTTTTGCTAATGCTAAATACATTGTAGGGGTTACATATAGAGTAAAGAATGTTGATATAATCATTCCACCTAAAATAGTTGCACCAACTGCTAATCTTGATCCTTCTCCAGCACCAGGACCTATATTTCCGATAACCAAAGGTATCATAGCAATCATAGTACTTAGTGATGTCATTATAATAGGTCTAATTCTTAGCTTACAGGCTTTCAATACTGCCTCTTGAATTTTCACACCTGTCGTTCTTATTTGATTGGCATAATCGACTATTAAAATACTATTCTTCGTAGAAATACCAATAAGAATGATTAAGGCAATTTGTGAGAATATATTTAATGAACTATTTAAAAATAAAATAAATACTAAACCACCAAATACAGCTAAAGGAACTGTCAAAATAATTATGAAAGGGTGCACAAAAGAGTTAAATGTTGCTGCCATTACCAAATAAGCAGTCAACAAAGCTAAAGCAAAAATTAAATAAATTTCGTTTGTAGTTTCTTTCAATTCTTCTGATTTTCCTTTCCAAGTAATTTGGTTTTGAGGCGCAACTTTTATCATTACATCTTCTAAATATTTAACAGCTTCAGTTAGTGTGTAATTTTCTGATAGTGCAGCTGAAATTGTAACAGCTCTTTGTCGATTATATCTTGGTAGTGCCTCTGCAGTTCCTTTTTCCTCAAATTCAACAAGACTAGCTATTGAAACTAATTTTCCAGTTGTTTCAGATCTTACAAATATTTTTGATAATCCGTCTTGATCACGTCTATCAGCTAAATATTGTTGTAAGATTATTGGGTATTCTCTTCCTTCTTTACTAAATGAAGTAACTCTTTTTCCTCCATAAAGTGTTTCAAGAGTTCTACCTATATTTTCTGTAGATACACCTAGGTCATTAGCTCTATTTTTGTTTGTGATTAATTTAACTTCAGGTTTGTTTTTTGTGTAATCACTTTCAATTCTGAACATATTTCTATTTTTTCTTAATTCTCTTAGAACACTATTTTGAATATCTTCTAATTCTTCATAGCTTGTCCCATAAATAACCATCTGTACTGGTTTGTTGTAGTTTGAAACTCTTATTCCTTGCGGAGATATTGGAAATGCAAAAGTTTCTGGAACCGAAACCACTTGTCCAATAGCTTCTCTTAATACAGTTTGACTATTTTTTTCTCTATTTTTCCATTCATCAAGTAAAGCAATTATTATAAAAGTGTTATAAGATGTTGCGGATCTTCCAAATCCAGGAACTCTCATGATTAGTCTTTCATATGGGCTATCTTCTGCTTGCAATAATCTTAATATTCTTCCTTCAATTATCTGAGCTTTTTCTTGAGTATATTCAAATGAACTACCTTCATCTGTCGAACCTATTATTAAATAAGAACCTCTATCCTCCATAGGCAGTAATTCTTTTTTTGAAAAATTAAAAAGATAAGCAGATGCTGCAACGATAAAAATTATAAATATCGAAATAGTTTTTTGTCTATTTATCCAGTACTTGAGTGAATCAATATAAAATCCAGTAAAAGATTTAAATTTATTATTAAATTTTTTAACTAAGAAATTAACTTTTTCTTTTTTATTTAAAAACTTACTTCCAAGCATTGGAGATAGAGTTAATGCAACAAAGGATGATACTACAATTGAAAATGATAGCGCTATGGCTGTCTCTTTAAATAAAGTTCCAGATATTCCCTTAATAAATATAAGGGGCAAGAACACTGCAATTAAAATTAAAGTAGTTGCAATAATAGCAAAAGTAATTTGCTTAGAACCTTTATAAGCAGCAACTAGTGGTGTTTCACCATTTTCTATTCTAGTATAAATAGCATCTGTCATAATTACAGAGTCATCAGTAATTATTCCTATTGCTAAAATAAAACTTAATAATACAAAAATGTTTATTGAGAGATCAAAAATGTATAATCCAAGAAATGAACCAATTAAACTAACAGGAAGAGCTACAGCTGGCACAATTACAGCTTTAAGATTTCCAAGAAAAAGATAAATAATTAAAACTACTAAAACAAAAGCAATAATTAAACTTTTATAAACTTCTTCGATTGCAGCACCAATATATGTTGCTCTGTTAAATGCTATCTCCAAACTTAGTCCATCCGGAAGTGATTTATTCAGTTCTTTTATTTTGGCTTTAATTTGGTTTGATAACTCTACTGTAGAAGCACCACTTTTAGCGTATATGCCAATTCCTACAGTTTTTAGGTTGAGTGCATTTTTACTTTGTGCTTTGAATAAAGTTTTCTCTGAAACAGGTCCAAATTCTATATTTGCAACATCAGAAAGTATTACTACTTTATCTTTATTTTTTCTTAGAGGAAGTTGCTTTATAGTATCTATTTTTGAATAAGACTTATCTATATTTAAAGTTAAATCTTTATTATTTGCCTCTAATGTACCAGCAGGAATATTAAGATTTTCATTTCTCAAAGCTCTTTCAACCTCTTGAATTGTAAGGTTATTGGCTGCTAATTTGATAGGATCTATCCAAACTCTTACACTAAGCTCTCTTAGTCCACCAACTAAGATCCTTCCAACATTTGGAACACTTGAAAAAGCATCTATCAGATATCTTTCGGCATAATCTCCAAGATCAAGATCGTCCCATGTAGGAGATGTCAGTGCTACCCACATTGTAGTTGTGAAACCTGCTGCTTGTTTTAGAATTTGGGGTGGATTAGACTCGCTAGGCAAATTATCAACAACACGAGCAACTCTCTCTCTAATATCATTCGCTGCATCGTCTAAATCAATATCTGTATTAAATTGTATATTAATTCTGCTTCGTCCATTCAAAGAACTAGAGTCGATGTTTTTAATACCTTCTGCACCACCTATAACATCTTCAAGTTTTTGAGTTATTTCTTCATCAACAATTTCTGCTGATGCTGATTTATAATCTGTTTGAACTTGAACTACTGGAGGCTGTATTCCATCTGGAAGTTCTCGAACTGGTAGTTCCGCAAAAACAAATATTCCAAAAATAATTAGAATTAAAGACATTACCCAAGCAACAACAGGTCGTTTAATACTAACTTCGGTTATATACATTTAGTTATTTTTTTTCTTTTTCAGATTTTTTAAAAATATTTTTTAACCAATCAAATTTACCTTTTTTTTCTTCAGCTTTTTTGGATCCCTTTTTTTTACCCCAACCAGAATTTCCTTGTTTTTTCTTTGCACCTTTTTCTATAGGTCTAATCGTTAAATTTGGTCTAACTTTTTTTGTACCCTCAGCAACAATTTTATCTCCTTTATTTAGTCCATCTAAAATCTCTACAAATCCTAAATATCTATCACCTACAGTAACATTTGTTTTCATTACTTTATTTTTCTCATCCACTTTATAAATAAATATATTTTCACCTTCGACTATTGTGCTTGTGTCAGGTGCACTTAAACCATCTCTAACATTGTATTTAATTGAAATTTCTAAAAATGAACCTGGTAAAATTTCTCCAGACTTA
Organism: Candidatus Pelagibacter sp. HIMB1495; assembly: GCF_052047955.1. Classification (NCBI taxonomy): domain Bacteria; kingdom Pseudomonadati; phylum Pseudomonadota; class Alphaproteobacteria; order Candidatus Pelagibacterales; family Candidatus Pelagibacteraceae; genus Candidatus Pelagibacter; species Candidatus Pelagibacter sp. HIMB1495. The sequence goes on from NZ_JBNAIQ010000001.1 coordinate 361,798, forward strand.
TTATCCATTTTTATTCTTGTAGCTAATGATCTGGTGTCTTGACTTATTCTGCTTGCGAAGGAGTCAACTTCACCTTTATAAATTTTATTTTTATATCCAGAAAACTTTATATCAACAGGTAAACCAACTTTTATAAATGGAACAAAAATTTCTGGTATATCAACATCGCAATACAGTGAGCTAGTATCCTCTAAATTAATCAATAAAGAAGATTTTGATACTTCTAAATCTTCAGAAAATTCTCTTTTTCCAATAACCCCATCAAATTGAGCAATAATTTTCCTATTCTTAAGATTAGCAACAACATCGCCTTTTTTAACTTTTTTATTAAAATCTATCGGCTTTAATATCTCGTATTTTTCAACCTTAAATGACTGAGTTTTAACTGGTGCTGCTGTTCCGTATGTACTTATAACATTTTCAAAAGTTCTCTCTTGTGTTGTGGTCACTATTATTCCAGGAGGAGGTCTTTTACTAAATTTTTTCTTAAAATGATTTCCAATCATTGTTCTGCCAATAATCACTATGGCAATAATTAAAAAGAAGATGACGATTATACTCGTAATTTTAGTTGATGTTTTCATAATTTAAATTTTTCCATATTCTGACCAAGATCCGTCATAAATGGTTGGGTGATATTTAGTATTAACTAAAGAATATGCAAGCGCTAAAACACAAGCAGTAACACCAGATCCACAAGAAAAGACTAAATTTTCCTCAAAATTTTTTGATATTTTTTGAAATAATTTATTTAATTCCTCTTTATTTTTAAAAGTCTTATTTTCATTTATTACCTCTGTAAAAGGCAAACATATCGAATTTGGAATAGAACCACTTCTTACATTTTTTCTTGGATCTGGAGCTTTACCTTCAAATCTTTCTTTACTTCGCGCATCTACTACTTTGAATTCTTTTTTAGAAATATTTTGATCAATTAAGACTTTATTTTTTACGAGTTTAGATAATTCTTTACCCTCATATTTAGATTTATTTAAATTTGCTGAAATATTTGAGGTCTTTTTATTTTCACTTTTCCATTTTTTAAAACCACCATCAAGAACATTAACCAATTTTGGATCATGACCAAAATAAATAAAATTATACCAACCTCTGCATGAACTTATGACATTTGAATTATCATAAATTACAATTTGATCATCTTTTGAAATTCCTAAGTCTGAAATTATTTCATTCCAAACCACTAAGCTTGGAAGCATATGAGGAAGGTCAGTGTCTTGTTTTGAATTTTTATCTAAATCAAAAAAAATAGCATTTGGGATATGTTCTTTATCAAATTCATCTTGAGCATTTCTATTTTCAGCAGGCATATGCCAAGAACAATCAATTATCTTCACTTTGTCGAGATTTTTCTCTAGCCAATCTGTATCAACCAATGACATACTATCTTTTTTCTAGATACTTTTGGTGATACTCTTCTGCTGTACAATAGTTTTTAGTTAATGAAATTTTTGTTACTACTTTGCCAGATAGTTTAATATTTTCTTTTTCTACCATCTTTTGTGCAATAGTTTTTTGATCATCGTTTGTATAAAAAATTTCACTTCTATACTGAGTTCCAAAGTCAGGCCCTTGAGAATTTAACGTAGTGGGGTCATGAAATTTAAAAAAATGTTCAAGAATATTTTCGTAAGAAATTATATTTGGATCAAATTCTAACTTAACTACTTCAGCATGATTGGTTGTACCAGAACAAACTTCTTTATAGTTTGTTTTGTCAGAGTTACCTCCACAATATCCTACTTCTGTCTTTGTAACACCATCAAGCTTGCTGAACTTTATTTCTGGTCCCCAAAAACATCCTAAACCTAAAATTGCTATTTCCATTGATAAATACCTTAATTGATCTAAGTTAATCACATGTTATCAAAAAATCAATTGGGCTTTTTTTATATGTTTATATCTGTATGCGCTTTCTCGCTAATGGATTTAATTGTTAAATGGTCTGATGATTATCCAGTTGGGCAAGTTTTGTTTTTTAGAGGCTTTTGTGGAATAATCCCAATTTTATTCCTTATCCCTAAAGATCGGTATTTTGATTTCTATAAAACAACGCGACCTGTGCTTCATTTTAAAAGATGCTTAGCGGGACTTATAGCTTTGGTCTCTATATTTGTTGCACTTAGAAATTTACCTTTGGCAACTGTTGTAAGTATTTCCTTTGCTGCACCAATTTTTATTACAATTTTTTCAATTTTTTTATTAAATGAAAAAGTTGGTTTATATAGATGGATGGCAGTGTTAGTTGGATTTTTAGGAATAATATTTATTACTGAGCCAGGGTTTAGTGCTTTAAATGTGTATTATATTTACCCAATTATTTTTTGTTTAGGTCTTTCCTATGTAGCAATTGCTATAAGAAAATTATCATCAACCGAACCTGCTTGGTTGATCAGTTTTTTCTTTTCATTCTCGATAATGCTTCTAAGTTTTTTATCGTTTTATCAGGGATGGATCTTGCCAAGTTTACTTGATTTATTTTTGCTATCAATGGTTGGTATATTAGGTGGTCTTGCAAATTTATGGCTATCACAATCTTATAAATATTCAGAAGTTAGTTTGGTTTCTCCTTTAAAATATCTTGGATTAGTTTTCGCAATAATATTTGGATATTTTATTTGGAATGAAATACCAACTTCTAAAACTTTGTTAGGTGCTTTATTAGTTATTGTTTCATCTATAATTATATTTAGAAGAGAAATGTATTTGAAAAAAAAACTATCTGTTTCACGTCATGAGTAAAACCCCGTCATATTGGAATAAAGCAAAAAAGTATTTATCAAAAAAAGATAAAACAATGTCCTTTTTGATTAAAAAATATAAGTCACCATCAGAAACTGTTCTTACATCAAGGCGAGATGTTTTCTTTTCTCTTTGTAAAAGTATAATTGGTCAACAAATTAGTGTAGCTGCTGCTAACTCAGTTTTTTTAAAGTTTAAAAAAAAATGTAAAAACAAAATTAATGCAAAAACAGTGAATAAATTATCAAGCTCTCAATTAAAGAGCTGTGGATTAAGTAGACAAAAAGTTAAGGGTATAAAAAGTTTAGCAGAACAAGTATTAAATAAAACATTTAATCCTAAAGTTATTCCAGGTATGTCTGATGAAGAAGCAATTATTTATTTATCTAAACTAAGACAAATTGGAAGATGGTCAGCTGAAATGATTTTATTATTTACTTATAATCGTCCCGATATATGGCCTGTACAAGATATAGGACTTCTAAGAGCTATTTCAAAAAATTATAATAAAAAATATCTTCCACCAGAAAGCTATGTAAACTTATTGCAAAAAAGATTTTCCCCATATTGTTCTGTAGCCACATGGTATCTTTGGAGAAGTATAGATCCTGAGCCTATTCAATATTAAAAGCCTCGACTATCTGTAAGTTTCTTTCGGTTGTATCTTTTGCGAGCGCCCAACCTTCTTGATATTCTTTAGAGTCATGACACTCCATAGCTTTTTCATAACTAGGAAATTCCCAAATTACTGTTCTTGGGTAAGTTTCTCCCTCTAAAGTATTAAACTTTCCTCCTCTTACTAGTGGTACACCCCCATAACTTTTAATTATATCTGTAACTTTAGCTCCATATTTTTTAATATTTTCTTGGTTATCTATCTTTTTATACAAAGCAATCCAGTAAACCTTCATCATTTCTCCTTTTTAAATTTTTTTACTTATGATACTAAACTTCATGGCTGATAAACTCATAATCTCTTTTGATGAATATATAAAAATTGTTGAGAAACTGGCAATACAAATTCACAAGGAATACAAACCTACAGTTTTAATTGGTATTATGAGAGGTGCTGCACCGATCCTTGATATCTTATCGAGGATTTTAAAATTACCAATAGCCTACATTGTTATTCAAAGTTATTCAGGTGAAGGAATGGAAGATAAGCAAGGTGAACTTATGTTTGCTAGAGAAATAAGCTCATTAGCTAATAACGAGGATTTTAGTAAAGTTTTATTGATAGATGATCTTTCTGATACTGGTTTAACTTTAAATAAAAGCATTGAGTGGTTAAAAAATTATCCTCAAACAAAAGATTTTATAAAAGAAGTTAAAACTGCTTGTCTTTGGAAAAAAAAATCATCAACTTTCGAACCAGATTTCTGTCCTGTAAGACTAGATTCTGACCCATGGATTGTTCAGCCAACTGAACATTACGAAGAATTATCTATTGAAGAATTAATTAAAAGAAATTAGTTAACAGGGCTAGTAAACTAGCCCTGTTAAGATCTTATTTAACTTACAGCAAAACTTACAACACTAAGTATTGCAACTACCCATATTGCTGGAGAAGTGCTTGAAAACTTTCCAGTAAATATTTTAATTAATGCGTAAGAAACAAATGCTAGGGCAATTCCATTACTAATACTGTATGTTAACGGCATTGCTATCATCGCAAGTATTGCAGGAGCAGACTCAGAAATATCGTTCCACTCAATATCTGTAATATTTCTTACAAAAAGAACAGACACAAAAAGTAGAGCTGCACCATCAATTTGTTTAGGTAAACTAGTTGCCAAAGGGGCAAAAAAGATACATGCTAAAAACAAAATACCTATTACAAGAGAGGTCATTCCTGTTTTACCACCTGCTTTTACACCAGCACCAGACTCAACATAACTTGTTACAGTAGTAGTTCCCATCATTGCACCCGCAACTGTTCCAACACTGTCAGATAGCATTGCTTTATTGATATCTTGGACTTTTCCATCTTTACCTACTTTACCTGCAACGTTTGCTACAGAAGTTAAAGTTCCAGCTGTATCAAAGAAGTCGATAAACAATAAAGTGAATATTACTGTAGACATACTAGCAGTCATTGCAGCAGACAAATCAAAATCAAAAAGATATGTCATAGGAGGAGGTGAGCTAGCTAAACCATTAAATTTAGCAAGGCCAGCAGCCCAAGCAATGATACTAAATACCAAAATTCCTATGATGATGTTACCTTTTACATTCATTTTTTCTAAAACAATGATTGCTATAAAAGTTGCACATCCTAAAAGAACTAATGGATCTCCAAGATTGCCTAATTTAACTAAAGTCACAGGATCATCTACAACCACTTCCATAATTTGTAATCCGATAATCGCTAAAAATAATCCTATACCTGCACCAATTCCTAATTTTAAACTTTTTGGAATTGAGTTAATTAGCCATGCTCTTATTGGCGTTAAAGATATTATTAAGAATAATACACCTGCTACCAATACAGCACCAAGTGCCTCTTGAGGTGTGTATCCCATTCCAGCACATACACCAAATGCAACGAATGCGTTAATACCCATTCCGGGTGCAAGTCCTATTGGCCAAGTCTTTCCATAAAAAGCCATAATGAAACATGCTAAAGCTGTAGCTAAAATCGTAGCTGTATATACCGCGCCGAAATCAAAGAAACCTTTTTCGGGACCGGCGAATTCTCCCGATAAGATAAATGGATTTAAAAACATTATATAAGCCATCGTCAAGAAAGTTGTAGTTCCAGCTATGACTTCTGTTTTAAAATCTGTTTTGTGTTTTTTATAATTAAAATAATTATCAAGCATTTGTCCTCCTAAAGTCTGATAATTATTTGATTCTGTTGAATAATACTTTGAATAAGTCCATTTTATTCACAGAATTCAACCCATAAGTTTATATTTATGCCATAATTGTAATGATAGTGTGATTAATATGAAAAATTTGAAGATTTTATTTACTATATTTTTTATCTTTTTATTTGTTTCTGGTTGTCAAACAGTTAAGCAAAAAACAGACGCAGCTATTCAAAAAGAAAATAAAAAGTTGAGTGAATTTATTGGTCAATCAGCAAGTAAATTACAAATGGAGCTTGGAAAACCTGATGAAGATTTTGAAAATGAAAAAGGTAATTTTATTTTTATTTATAATACCAAGAAGTATGGTTTTCCATGTGAGAGAAGATTTGAGATTAATCCAGATAAATTAGTAATTGGATTTGCTTCCAACGGATGTTTTTAAATTTTACCTGCGAGGATAAATCCTCGCAAGTAAGGGTAAACTTATTTAATTTCTATAAGTTTTTTCTTTTTGTGCTCTGGTATAATTCTTTCACAAGATATTGTTAAAAGACCATCTTTAAGTTCAGCACCGTTAACTTTTACATCATCAGCTATAGTGAATGATCTTGCAAATTGTCTTTGAGAAATACCTTTGTGAATTATTTCTCCATTAACTTCATTGTTTTCAGATTTATCAACTTGTTTTGTTCTTACCGTTAATAAATTATCTTCAAACTCAACCTCAACATCATTTTTATTAAAACCAGCTAATGCAACTTCAATTGCATAATTATCCTTACCAGTTTTTCTGATGTTGTATGGAGGGTAGTTTGATTGCATTGTCAAACTTCCGTTACCCAGCATGTTTTCAAATTGATCAAACATATCGTCAAAACCAATCGAAAAAGGTCTTAGTGAGTTAAATATAGATAGATCCTTACTTGTCATAATATCCTCCTTTTTAAGCAAGTTTATTTTATGCAAGCCCCATAAGGCGACTTACCTTGTTTATTTAGGTATGATTAAAAAAATTTCAATATCTTAAAAACTAAATTTTTTCTGAAATTTTTAATGCAAATGCGTAGTCGAGTGCAATTTCTTCTATTGCTCCATCTCTACCAGATTTACCTCCATGACCTGCATTCATTTCTGTTTTTAGAAGTAATAAATTATTATCAGTTTTATAGTCTCTAAGTTTAGCTGTAAATTTTGCAGGTTCATCAAATAAAACTCTATTATCACTTAAACTAGTTGTTATTAGCATATGAGGATAATCCATTTTTTTTATATTATTATATGGAGCATATGAAAATATATAATCAAAGTGCTCTTTGTTTTCTTTAGCATTACCAAATTCATCAAATTCACCTACTGTAAGTGGTAAAGAGTGATCGAGATTTGTTGTTAATGAGTCCACAAAAGGAACAGCCATAATTATACCTAAAAATAATTCAGGAGCTTGATTAACAACAGCTCCCATTAATAAACCACCTGCAGATCCACCCATTCCAATTATTTTTCCCTTTGAGGTGTAATTGTTTTCAATCAAATATTTTGCAGCAAAAATATAATCTTCAAATGTATTTTTTTTATTTGTTAGCTTCCCTTCTTTCCACCATTTCATTCCTTTTTCCATTCCACCTCTAATGTGTGCAGTAGCCCAAATAATGTCTCTATTTATCAAGCTCAGTCTTGTTGAAGAAAAACCTGGACTCATCGAACTACCATAAGATCCATATCCGTATAATAACAAATTTGCTGTACCGTCTATTTTTGTATCTTTGTGTCTCGTAATCGTAAGTGGAACCATTCTTCCGTCATGGGATCTAAACTCTATTCTTTCAACTATATAATCATCTGTATTATGGCCTGATGGTATTTCTTGTTCTTTTACAAGTATTTTAGATTTATTTTTTAAATTATATTTGTAAACTCTTGAAGGTGTTTTAGGTGAAGAGTATGAAACATAAACCTCATCTGTGTCTCTATTTTTTTGAGTTAATGAAACACCTGGAACAAATACTTTTTCGTCAGAAAAAATTAGTTCTTCTTCATTATTTGTTGAATTATCAATAATAAACAATTTGTCCAAAGCATCTGATGTTTCGGATCTAATTATCCAGTTATTTAAAAATGAAAGTCCACCAATTAAGACTTCTTTTTTTGCAGGAATAAATTTCTTCCAATTCTGATTTTCTAAAGTTTCTGAAATATCTATTTTAAAATCCTCTGCATCTTTATTTGTATGATTATAAAATTTTCCATCCCATGAATTTATAGAGTAAAGAATTCCCTTTTCTCGTTTGATTATTAATTTTGGATTTGGTTTTATTTCATTAACATGAAAGTAATATTGCTCCGAAGTATTGTGATCCGAAGTATTTATGAAATAATATTTCTCATCAGAACTTAATCCAATACTAACAGTGAAAGCTTCACTTTTTTCCTCAAAGATTAATTCATCTTCATTTTCAAAATCTCCAATTTTATGTCTATAAATTTTTCTAGCTCTATGATTTTCATCTAACTTTGAATAAAAAAGATACTTATCATCTAAGCTGAAAATTATACTTCCTGATGTTTCTTTTATTTCTTTTGAAATTATTTTATTATTTTTAATATTTCTTACATAAATTGTATAATACTCAGAACCTTTGGTATCTAGTGAGTACCCAAGATATTGATCATTGTTACTTACCTCTAAATCTCCAACACCAAAATATTCAACATTTAATTTTTCTTTTTCTTTATCTCCATTCCAAATTTCTTCAATTTCTGATGAACCAATTTTTTTTCTTAATTTTATAGAGTAATTTCCTTTGGCAGTAGTCTTTGTCCAATACTCATATGAATGATCTTTAAAAGGTAAGCTTTCATCATCCAATTTTATTCTACCTTTAATTTCATCAAATAATATTTTTTGAACATTTTTCGTATTTTTTAGATGATAATCAGTATATTCATTTTCATCTTCTAAATATTTTTTTACTTCTGGAAGAAGTTTAGTTTTGTCTTGCAAGACTTCTAAAATATTTTCTTGATGTATCCAGCTATAGTTATCTTCCCACTCCACATTGTGACAAGATTTTAGCTCTGGTTTTTTTTTTAGATATGGTACTTTCATATTTAACTGGAAATATATGAATTTTATAATTTATACATTGTTAATTTTAGTTGGTTTATATTTTTTATTAAGACTTTTTTCTCAAGTTGCGTCAAAAAAAATATCAAAAGGTTTAAGAGCATTTTTATTCATAGTTTTAATCATCTTTGCAGTTTTGTTTGCAATAGGAGGTAAATTTTTACTTACTTTACCATTTACTCTCGCGAGTCTTGCTCTTTTAAAATTGAAAGGTATGTCAATTTTTCAGTTAATTTCGTTGTACAGATTAATACAAACTTTAAGAAATTCAGGGAGATTCTCATTTAATAACACTGCATCAAATTTAAATACAATGTCTACTGAAGAAGCGTATCGTATACTTAATTTAAATCCTTCAAAAAGTTTAACTAAAGAGGATGTAAATAAAGCCTACATTAAAATACAAAAAAAAATTCATCCAGATATTTCACCTGAGACTTCTAGGTTATCTACTTTAGTAAATGAAGCTAAAGAGATAGTGCTAAATGATATCGGTTAAGATAATATTGAATTTAATTTATAAAGTATTTTTTTTGGGTTAATTTTATCTTTTCCTAAAGTTCCATGAGTTACCTCGTTAACATCATCGGGTAATACAGGGTGCATTTTGGAACTATAATTTCCATAAATTAGGGGAGTATCTGCCATTAAAGTTATCGTTTCTACTCCAAGCGCTGAAGAAAGATGACTGAAGCTTGAGTCATTACATATTGATACGTTACAATTTTTAATAATCGGCAAACATTCATTTATAGATAAATTATCTAAAGATTGGCAGTAATTTTTAAGATCTGAGTTTTTAATTTCATTTAAAATTTTTTGTTCTTCGTCGTTTTTACCAGTTGCTAAAAAAAATTTACATTTTTTTTGCTTAGAAATTTCTTTCATTACTTTTAAAAAAGTTTTGGGTGGTATTCTTTTTGTTGGTCCAGATCCACCTATGCCCAGAAGTATATTAAGATCATTTTTTGAAATATTATATTTTTCTGCAGCTCTTAAAACACTTTTTTCATTAATATGAATTTTTGGATCATTTTTTACTTCTAAACCAATTGTGTTAAAAATTAATTTTTCAGAAGCTTCTACCATATTTTGTCCTTTTTTCTGAAACAAAGGAAATTGATAAATTTTTTTAATACCAGATAATTTTGCAATTAATTTGTATCTAAGAGAAGAGTTAAAAATGAAAACTTTATTAAATTTATATTTCCTTAATTCATTAGCTAATCTCAAACTTCCAAAAAGTCCGTTATGTTCTAAGTTTTTAATTTTATTATTTCTCTTAAGAATAATTATTTCATCAATGTAGTTTGTTTGATTTAAATACTCTTTGCATTTTGAGTTTTCTTGAACAAGTAAACTCACAGGAGTATTAAATTTTTTAGATATTGCCTCTATAAAAGCTAAAAATATAATACTATCACCAATTCCCATTCTGTTTTGAACTGCTAAAATTTTCATATTTTTATTTATAAACTTTACTAATTATAATTTTTATATAAATTTTTAATATGAGTAAAATAAACGGAGTTTATGCTGCCACATTATCATTGTTAAATGATGATCTTACTCTTAATGTTGAGAAAACGATAGCACATGTAGAATTGACTATTGATAATGGCTGTCATGGAGCTGCAATATTTGGAAGTACTGGCCAAGCCCAATTAATTTCTGTTGCTGAAAAAATTAATCTTCTAAATAAATTATCAACAAATAAATATAAAGATAAATGTATTATTGGAACTGGATTGAACTCTTTGGGTGAAATAATAAATTTGATGAGAGTTGCCATATCATTAAATTTTGAGAAATTTCTTATTATGCCACCAGCATTTTATAAATATAGCGACGAAGATGTATTTAAATTTTATTCTAAAATAGTAGAGTCCATACCAAAAGCTCAAATTATTTTATATAATTTTGAAAAACTTTCTGGTTATAAATTCAGTGTTGAGTGTGTAAAAAAGCTTGTTAAAAATTTTCCAGACCAAATAATTGGAGTTAAAGATAGTTCATATAATCTTTTTGAAAATTTAAAATTAGATAATTTTTCAGTAATGCCAGGTTCTGAAACTAAATTATTGAAGGGACTTGAGTTAGGTTGCTCGGGAATAATCACAGCTACATGCAACGCAACATCCCGAATGGCAAGGAAAGTATATGATGATTTTAAAAATGGAAAAGATCAAGAAATAAATACTAAACTTTGTGATGTGAGAGGTACGTTTGAAGAGTATAATTTAATTTCTGGTTTACATACTTTTTTCAAGAATAAAGACAGAATTTATGAAAATTTACTTCCTCCTTTAAGAATTCTTAATAAAGAAGAAGAAATTGATCTTTTTAATAATTTAGAGAAATTAGATTTCTCGTTTAAATCATCAATGGCAGCTTAATATGCAATTAGCAAGGTTCTTAAATAGTGTTTTTAAGAAAGATGGTTTTATACTGGTCGACGTAAATTCTAAAAGTTATATTATTGGAAATCCAGAGAAGGAAAATCCCATTAAAGTTAAAATATTAAATAAAGAACTTCATTATAAACTTTTATTTCATCCTGATCTATATTTTGGAGAAGCTTACACCGATGGAGAAATAGTTATTGAGAACGGTAGTCTTACAGACTTTTTAGATTTGTCTTTAATGAATTTTGGTAGAGGAGATTTAAATTTTTTTAGTTACTTAATTAATAGATTGAGAGGATCGTATAGATATTTAACAAATTTTAATTTTATCAAAAAATCTAAAATGAACGTTTCACATCATTATGATATCAAAGATGATCTTTATGATTTATTTTTAGATCCAAAAAGACAGTATTCATGTGCTTATTTCAAAAATGAAAATGATACTCTGGAGACCGCTCAAAATAATAAAATTCAGCATATAATTAAAAAATTAAATATAAAGCCAAATCAAAAAGTTCTTGATATCGGATGTGGGTGGGGATCTCTAGCAGTCGATATTGCAAAGTCAGCTAATTGTGAAGTAACTGGAATCACATTATCTGAGAATCAATTTAAGTATTGTAAACAAAAAGCTAAAGAACTGAATTTAGAAAATCAATTAACATTTAAATTAATTGACTATAGAGAGCTGGATGAAAAATTCGATAGAATTGTAAGTGTTGGAATGTTTGAACATGTAGGAAGAAAATTTTACAGAAAGTTTTTTGCACAAGTTGAGAAACTTCTTAAAGATGATGGAGTTTCGTTAATTCATACCATTGGATCGGTAAATCCTCCAAGAGATCCTCACCCATGGATAACAAAATATATATTTCCAGGTGGTTATACACCAAGTTTAAGTGAAGTAACTACTCCAATTGAAAAAGCTGGCTTAATCGTTGCAGATATTGAGGTATTAAGAATGCATTATTCTCATACATTAAGACATTGGAAAGAAAATTGCCTAAAAAATAAAGATAAAATTATTAACATGTTTGATGAGCGTTTTTTTAGAATGTGGGAATTTTATTTAGCAGGTTGTGAAATGGCATTTAAATGGGGAGACCAAGTTGTATATCAGTTTCAGCTTACTAAAAATTACACTTCCACACCAGTTACAAGAGACTATATTTATCAATAATTTATTGGTAAATAATAATTTCCTTTAAATGAAAAAAATAAAAAAAAAACAAAATAAATCTGTTAAAAAAAGTAAAAAAAAATCTCAGTTAAAATCTAAAAAATCTAAAAAAATTTCCAGAGTTAAAAAAATAAAAACTAAGATTAATAAAATCAATAAAATTAAAACTAAAAAAAAAAATAATTTAAGAGTTAAAACAAAAAAAATAGTTATTAGAAAAACTAAAAAAAAAAGTTTTTTATTAAAAATAATTAATTTTCAAAATTCACTTAAACCTGAATTCAAATTTAAAATAAATATTAATATAGAAAAATATATCCAAGCATTTTTTGATAAAATATCTGAAACAATCAGTAATTATAAAACTCTTAAAAAAGATGAGCAGAGAAGAATAAAACTTGAAAAACAAGAGCAAGAGAGACAGGAAAAACTAGCCTTACAGCAAGAGAAGCAGAAGGAACAAGAACTAAAATTAAAGCTTAATGAACAGGTATTAAAAGAAGAGATTAGATTAGAAAAACAAAGAACAAAAGAGATTAAATTATTTTTACGAAAAGAACAGGCTTTATTAAGAATTGAACAAGCTGAAAAGCAAAAGAAATTTTTACAACAATTAAAATTAGAAAAGCAGATTGAAAAATTTAGAGTAAGAGAAGTTAAAGAATTAGAAAAACTAGAAAAAATATCATTAAAAGAAAAGAGAGAAGATTATGCAGGACTTCAGCAGAGAATTGAGAAATTAAAAGAAAAATATCGAATAATAAGAGATCAAAAAATTAGAGAGAGAGTAGAGGCATTAGGTGTTAAAATTCAAGGTAATGAGGATAGGGAAACATTATTAAGGAAAGAGAAAGAATATACATTAGCAAGACAAAAAATTGAATTTGCTCTTGAAAGCTTTTATAGGAGTGCCAGTAGTTTAGTTTTCCAATTAAATAAAAGACACATCACAAGACACATGTCTATTTTTCGATGTATTGATAAAAGATTTGAAACAGGTGAGATATTTGTTAAATGGGATGAGGCTCCTGACGAGGAATGGTTATTATTAATTTATATCAAAAATAATTCTCCTGATGAAGGTATAGTTATTGAGGACAAAACTAATCCTGAGAAAAACATCTCTCACGAATTTAAAAATAATGAAATATTCAAAGCTTCGGACACGATGGTAGACTCTTTAACCCAATTAATTGCAAGAAAAAGATCAAAAAATAACAATTAATAATTTCATTTAATTTAAGTATTATTAGTTATGTTTTTTGGAATAATTGCAATGGTGATTTTGTATGTGCTGTTAAGCTATATACTTGCTTGGATCAGATATTTTAATAGTCAAGACGAAAGGTTAGGACAATCAACTTGGAGATGGAGTTATGATTATGAAGTAGATGGAGAAAGAGATATATCAGATTTGGATGACAAAAATTTTGTAAGATTAAGAAGAAAAAGAAATAAAATTATTACTCTTATGTATTCAGTAGTTTTAATTATGTTTATCCTCTCAATGTCTTTATTGAGTCAAATTTTGATATTTTTTCTTAATTAATTTTTTAATTGTTTTTTATTTTTCAAATACAAAAAATACGCAACTATTTCATATCCATATTTAAAAATTGTAAAGATGATGGGAAGTTTGAAAAAACTATATAAAAATTTATATTTTGGTATTCTCTTCCAAACATAAAGGAAAGCTTCTGCACCTTCAATTACTTGATCGTTTTCTTTAATGTGCAATCTTCTTAAAAGTTCTTTGTCATTTTTGGAAGTTTCTTTTTCTGCTTCTTTGTTATCTGTAATATCTATCCAATCAATATCTTCAATATTTTCTTTTTTATACATATTGATTTCTGATCTGCAAATTTTGCAAGAGTTATTAAAATAAACTTTCATAGAAAATTATATTAACTTTAAAATTAAGCATGTAAATGCGCCAAATGATTAGTTGAAAATTAATAATAAAGCACTATCTAAAACGAGTGAGTAATTTTTTTGACAAATCTGATTTAACAAGAAAAGATGCTGATGCAATAGTATCTGATACATTGCAAAATTGTGATGATGGTGAGCTATATTTGGAGGACACTAAATCTGAATCTATTTTATTAGATGATAATAAAATTAAAAGTTCAAGCTATAGTTCAGATTTAGGTTTTGGATTTAGAGCAATTACAGGAGAGGTTGTTGCATATTCTCACTCTAATGAAATATCAAAAGATTCATTAAAAAAATCTTCTGAAAATTTAAAAGCTACACTGAAGTCTATGAAAGGTACTTATAATCAAGATATTTCAAGATCTAATAAAAAATTTTATCAGGATACTAATCCCATAGAGCAAAAAACATTAAATTCGAAATTAGAGGTATTAAATAAAGTAAATGAGTATCTAAGAAAAAAAGACCAATCTGTAAAACAAGTTACTACGAGTTTTGCAGGTGAACAAAAATCTATTGAGATTATAAGATCAGGTGGTGAGGTATTAACTGATGTCCGACCACTAATTAGATTTAATGTATCTGTGATGTTAGAAAAAAATGGAAGAAAAGAAACTGGCGTTTATGGAATAGGTGGAAGACAATCTTATGATGAATATCTAAAAAATGACAATTGGAAAACTGTATGTGAAGAAGCATTTAGAATTGCGTCAGTAAATTTAGAAAGTAAACCTGCTCCAGCAGGAGAAATGAAAGTTGTTTTAGGACCTGGATGGCCAGCAATTTTAATACATGAAGCTATTGGACATGGTTTAGAGGGAGACTTTAATAGAAAAAAAACTTCTGCATTTCATGATCTTATGGGCCAAAAGGTTGCCAGTGAGGGAGTTACGATTGTTGATGATGGAACAATTGATAATAGAAGAGGTAGCTTAACTATAGATGACGAAGGCACACCAACAGAAAAAACAGTATTGATTGAAAATGGGATATTAAAGAATTTTATGCAAGATAGATTAAATGCTAGATTGATGAATACCAAATCGACTGGCTCTGGAAGAAGAGAAAATTATAGACATGTTGTTTTGCCAAGAATGAGAAATACAATGATGTTGAGTGGAAACCAAACTCAAGAAGAAATGATCAAATCAGTAGACAAAGGAATTTTTGCAGTAAGTTTTGGAGGAGGACAAGTTGACATTACATCTGGAAAATTTGTATTTAATTGTACTGAGGCATATGAAATTAATAACGGAAAGATTGGTTCACCGATAAAGGGAGCGACATTAATAGGAGATGGTCCTTCAATTTTAAAAGAAGTTTCTATGGTTGGAAACGATATGATGTTAGATCCTGGTATAGGAACTTGTGGTAAAGCTGGGCAAGGTGTACCTGTTGGGGTTGCCCAACCTTCAATTCTAATCGATAAAATGACAGTTGGTGGAACAAAACTTTAAATTATGGTTAAGGATCAAGAATATTTAAGATCAAAAGCATCATTTTGCTTAGATTTAGCTAAAAAATTAGGTGCAACTGGATCAAGTGTAACAGTAGGTCATTCAATTTCTGAAACTGTAAATTTTAGAAATAATACTTTAGATGAGTCTAATAGATCAGATGGATTAGCAATAAGTATAGAGACTTATTTGGGAAAAAAAAGATCATCAATTTCTTCATCAAATTTATTAGATGATAATATTAAAACATTAATAGAAAAATGTTTTGAAACAACCAAAAACACTCCTGAAGATGAATTTAATTCTTTACCAGATAAAGATCTTTTAGCTAAAGAAATTAAAAATTTAAATTTGTATGATGAAACACACTTTGATAATGAAAAAAAAATTGAATATTTAAAAGAACTTGAGAGCGTTGCATCTTCAGAAGAAAAAATCATAAATACAGAGTCTAGTTTTACTGAAAATAAATCTAACTTTATTTTAGCAAATAGTGATGGATTTTGTGATGGATACAAATCATCTTCATTCAGTGCATCTTGTGTTACTGTTGCTAAAGATGAAAATAGCATGGAAAGAGACTATGAATTTACAAGCAAACGCCATCTATCAGACATTAAGGGTGCAAAAGAACTTGGTCAAAAAGCTTCTGAGCAAACTATTAGAAAATTAAGCCCAAACAAAATTGGAAGTGAAAAAATAAGCATTATATTTGATAAAAGAATAGCAAAAGGAATTTTGGGAGCTTTTGCTGGAGCCATATCGTCATCCGCCATTTCTAGAGGAACATCTTTTCTTAAGGACAAAATCGATGAACAAATATTTACAGAAACAATAAATGTTATTGATAAACCAGATATAAACAAAGGTGTTGGATCTCAAATTTTTGATTCAGAGGGAGTAAAGTCAGAGACTTTAAATCTTGTACAAAATGGTATTTTAAAAAATTATTTAGTTGATACTTACAACGGAAAAAAACTTAACTTAAAATCAAATGGAAGATCTGGTGGTACAACAAATTTATATTTCGATAATGGAAATATTAGTTTCGAAGATTTATTAAAAAGTAATTCAAAACATATTTATGTAACCGAAACAATAGGCCATGGAAGTAATATGGTTACGGGAGATTATTCAGTAGGTGCAACAGGTTTCCTAATTGAAAATGGCGAATTTAAATTTCCAGTAAATGAAATAACAATTGCGGGAAATTTCAAAGATATGTTTAAAAATATAACTTTAGCTAGCGATTTAGATTTTGAATATTCCATTAACTCACCAACTATGATGATAGAAGGAATGACAGTTGCAGGTAAATGAGCACTTACTGTGTAATTGGATCTGGAATATCTGGTGCTACAATTTCAAATTTATTAAATAAAAAACATTCTGTAGATCTCTATGATAAAGCAAGAGGTCCTGGTGGGAGATCATCATTTAAAAGGTTAAATAAAAAAATAGGCTTTGATCATGGCGTTCAATATATTTCCCCTAAGACTGGTGAGTTTAAAAAATTCATATCAAAACTCATAGCAAAAAAGATATTAAAAAATTGGAAGGGCCAGCATATTTTTCAAAATAAAAAGATAAAAGAAAATAAAAACCATCAAAAAATAATTGGCAGAAAAGGTAATAACGATATTAGTAAGTATTTATTAAAAAAAATTAATTGTAATTTTCAAAAAGAATTAAAAAAAATTGATTACAATAAAAATAAATGGAAACTTACCTTTTCAGATGGTGGCAATAAATTTTATGATAATCTTATTTTAACGTGCCCACATCCTCAATTACTTAAATTAGCAAAAAAATTTATTAATCATTCATTTATTAAAAAAAAATTAAAAATGGATGCAAATATTACAATCATGTTAAAAATGAAAAAAACAAAAAAAAATATAAGTAGTTTTTTGTTTGATGATCAAATTTTAGGTTGGGCTGCTAGAGAAAACAGCAAGTTAAGATTTAAAAGTATTTATGAATTTTGGACACTTCAAAGTACAGCAATGTGGGCAAATAAAAAAATTTTGAAAAATAGAGAAAATAAAGATTTGAATTCAAAAATATTAATTAATAAATTTTTTGATCTTACTGGTATTAAAAAAAGTAACATCCTTTTTTCTTTAAATCATGGATGGATGTATTCATCAAATTCAAAACCTTTAAAAATTAAAAGTTATTGGAACTCAAAAATTAATTTAGGAGTTTGTGCCGATTGGTTTGTTGGACCCAGATTAGAAGCAGGATGGATAAGTGCTAATGATCTTTTCAAGAAAATAAGAAAATAAATTTACTCAATATTTTTAATCCTATACTCCCAACTTCCCATTCTCTCATAGGTAACTTTAACTATTACCGAAGTTTTTTTATCAAGCCATATATCAAAATTTAATCTTTTATCTTCTGGTAGTGTCATGTCTTTTGAAGTGAGTTTAAAATGATCAGTATCAAATTCTTTTCCATTGATGGTGATTTTTTCCTTACCGATAAATGTAACTAGTTGTTTCTTTATACTTCCAGAAATAGGACTAATTTGGCTTTCTGCCTGTAACAATTTATGGCTCCACCAATTTCCAATTGTATTTTTCAAAGAAGCTTCACCAGAAAAAGAAGATCCTTGAATATCAAATTTATTAGTTTGATTATTTAATATTAAATTTACAAATTTTTCTTTTTTATTCTGACGTGTTTTAGATTTAAAGGAAATTAAATTATCTCCTAAATATTTTTCTTCTCCAAAACCTTCTACTTCAAAAATAGTTGCTCCAAGTAGTTTTACTGTAAATTTATATTTATTATTTACAGTTGTTTCATTGTCTTTCCTAGAAAAAGAATAATTATTATATCCTATAACCTCATTATTTCTTAAGATTTCAAGTTCAATTTTTTTGAAGTTATTATAATGACCAACATGTGCGTTTGAGTTAAAAGTAAATAAAAAAAATATAATAATAGTGTAAAATTTTTTCATGATAATAATATAAATAAAAATTAATCTAAAAGTATCAATATTTAATGTTCCTATCTATAAAAAATATTCCAAAAGTAAATTGGAGCTCAAACGAAAGTTTGAACTTCAAGCCAAAATTTTCAACATCATTTTTTTTAATTTTTGGTTTAACAATTTTTGGTTTGGGAGAAGGCTTGTTAATTTTATCAACAACTGGAAACTCACCCTGGTCAGTATTAGCTGAAGGAATTTCACTCAACTCCAGTTTATCCATTGGAGCAGCAACTTTTTTTGTAAGTGTAGGAGTACTTTTTTTATGGGTTTTTTTAAAACAAAAACCAGGTCTTGGAACAATATTTAACATCATCGTAATTGCTGCTATGATTGATTTCACTCTAAATTATTTTCAACCACCTTCATCTCTTTTTACAAAATACTTATTAGCAGTTCTTTCAGTAATTTTAGTAGGACTTGGTAGTGGTATTTATTTAGTAGCTAATCTTGGTCCAGGTCCACGAGATGGTTTAATGACAGGATTAACAAAAACAACAAATTTACCTATAGCCTTAGTAAGAGCTTTTTTAGAAATTACTGTTGTAATTATTGGTTGGTATTTAGGTGGGACCGTTGGAGTGGGCACACTTATATTTGCTTTTGGAATTGGCCCTTGTGTAGCTTTGGGATTATTTTTAGTTGGAAAAATATTTAACTAAGCAGCTGCGCTAGTTTTCTCACTTCTTTTTCTTTCATGAGGATCAAGAATTGCTTTTCTCAATCTACAAGACTCAGGTGTAATCTCTAATGCTTCATCACTGTTAAGCATACTTAGTTGTTCAGCTATTGACATTTTTCTAACAGGAGTAAGAACGACGTTTTCGTCTGTTCCTTGTGTTCTCATATTTGTTAATTTTTTTCCTTTCATGACATTTATAATCATGTCACCTGGTTTTGGTGATAATCCAACAATCATACCTGGATAAACAGGATCATTGTGAGTAACAAACATTTCTCCTCTCGCTTGAAGGTTAAAGATTGCAAAAGCTACTGCTTTTCCTTGTTCCATTGCAATTAATGCACCATTTCTTCTACCTTCCATTTCACCTTCAAAAGGACCGTAGTCATGGAAAATTCTATTAATTACACCTTCCCCTTTAGTAAGCGTTAGAAATCTACTTGTGTATCCCATCAAACCTCTCGTAGGTGCATGAAATATCAACCTTTTCTTATTTGTACCTGTATCTTTTAGTTCAATTAATTTACCTTTTTTTCTATTCATCGAGTCGATTACTTTTGAGGAGTGTTCTTCATCTAAATCCATAGTAATTTCTTCAATTGGTTCAAGTTTGTTTCCTTGATTATCAGTTTTATATAAAACTTTTGGTGGACTTACTGTCATTTCAAAACCTTCTCTTCTCATTTGAGTAAGAAGTATTTCCAACATTAATTCACCTCGTCCACTTACAACGAATGAATCTTTTCCATCATTTTCTGAAAAAGTAATTCCTACATTGTTTTGTGCTTCTTGAACTAATCTTTCTCTAATTTGAGTACTTGTAAGTTTTTTACCTTCTGTACCTGCTAATGGAGAAGTATTAACAGTTATTGTAATCGACATTGTTGGAGGATCAATTGGAGTCGCTGGTATAGGATCATTAACTTCCAAATTACAAATTGTATCAGCAACATTTGCTTTTTCTAATCCTGCTACAACGACAATATCTCCTGCTTCTCCAACATCAATTGGAACTTTTTTAGTTCCTTCATATCTAAAAATCTTTGTTAATTTTCCTTCATCAACTTTTTCACCATTTAAATTAATAGCTTTGATTGGTTGATTTGCTTTTGCTGTCCCTTGTGTAATTCTACCTACTAGACTTCTACCTAAAAAACTATCTGAATAAAGCAATGTTGATAACATCGCAAAAGGTTTGGTTTTATCTAATTCGGCCGGTTTAACGTGCTCCACAATTAAGTCTAATAAAGGATTTAAATTTTCTCTTGGCCCATCTACCTCATGATCAGCCCATCCAGATCTTCCACTTGCATATAAAACAGGAAAATCTAATTGTTCTTCATTTGCATCTAAACTTACAAATAAATCAAAAGTTTCATCTAAGACCTCATTAGCTCTTTGATCTGCTTTATCCAATTTATTAATAACTACAATTGGTTTTAATCCTTGTTTTAATGCTTTCGATAAAACAAATTTTGTTTGAGGCATAACTCCTTCTGCAGAGTCAATTAATAAAAGAGCTCCATCAGCCATGCTCAAAACTCTTTCAACTTCTGCTGCAAAATCTCTGTGGCCTGGTGTATCAATAATATTTATTCTTGAGTCATTCCAGTTAATAGATGCAGGTTTTGCAAGAATTGTAATTCCTCTTTCTTTTTCTAGTTCCCCAGAGTCCATTAATCTTTCATCAACAACTTCATTTTCTCTAAATGATCCACTTTGTTTCATTAAATTATCAATCAAAGTAGTTTTGCCATGGTCGACATGGGCTATGATTGTGATGTTTCTTATATTGTTGCTCATAAATTGTGGCTCTTATACATATTTAATTTGATATTAAAACTTAAAAAAACTCATGACTGGCTTGATTAATTTAAATAACTTGTGATTAATTAGGCTTTTTTTGTTTATCTTTTTTAAGTTTCCTTTTTTCTTTAAAACTTAATTTGGGTTTTTTTTTAACACTCGAATCTTTAAACGACTTTCCGCTGTATCTTTTTGACATAATTTAATTTTGTATAAAAAAAAGGCCATCATGTGATGGCCTTTTAAATTTTAGTTTTAGAGTAGTGGGATTACATTCCCATTCCACCCATTCCACCCATGCCGCCCATACCACCAGGCATACCACCAGGCATTCCACCACCAGCAGCATCTTTTTCCTCAGGTTTGTCAGCAATCATCGCTTCTGTAGTTACTAATAATCCAGATATTGAAGCAGCATCTTGTAGAGCAGTTCTTACAACTTTAACAGGATCTATAATTCCTTTAGCGAACATATCGCAATATTCCTCGCTTTGTGCATCATATCCATGTGTTTTTTTATTTTGCTCTAACAATTTACCAACAACTACTGAACCATCTACACCAGCATTTTTAGTAATTTGTCTGATTGGAGCTTCAAGTGCTTTTCTAACAAGCTCTACCCCAGCTTTTTGATCATCACCTTTTGCTTTAACCTTATTAAGGTCTTGAGCAGCGTAAAGTAATGCACAACCACCGCCAGTTACAATACCTTCTTCAACTGCGGCTCTTGTTGCGTTCAAAGCATCTTCAACTCTATCTTTTCTTTCTTTAACTTCAACTTCAGTTGCACCACCAACTTTGATTACAGCAACTCCGCCAGCTAGTTTTGCAAGTCTTTCTTGAAGTTTCTCTCTGTCATAGTCAGAAGTCGTTTCATCAATTTGTTGTTTAATTGAAGCACATCTTCCTTCGATATCAGATTTTTTACCACTTCCATTAACTATTGTGCTGTTATCTTTATCTACCTTAACTTTCTTACATGAACCTAGATCATCAAGTTTAACATTCTCAAGTTTAATTCCTAAATCTTCAGAAATAACCTGACCTCCAGTTAAGATAGCAATATCTTCAAGCATTGCTTTTCTTCTATCTCCAAAACCTGGTGCTTTTACCGCAACAACTTTTAATCCACCTCTAAGTTTGTTTACCACTAAAGTTGCTAAAGCTTCACCTTCAACATCCTCAGAAATAATCATTAACGGTCTTCCTGCTTGAACAACGGCTTCTAAAAGAGGAACCATTGGTTGTAGGTTTGTTAATTTTTTTTCATGTAAAAGAATGAAAGGATTATCTAATTCAGTAGTCATTTTATCACTATTAGTAATAAAGTATGGTGATAAATAACCTCTGTCGAATTGCATACCTTCAACAACGTCTAGTTCAGTTTCAATTCCTTTATTTTCTTCAACTGTGATAACACCTTCGTTTCCAACTTTTTGCATTGCTTTTGCAATCATAGTTCCAATTTCTTTATCACCATTTGCAGAAATAGTTCCAACTTGTGCAATTTCATCACTGTCTTTTACTTTTTTAGCTGATGCTACTAAGTTTTCTTTTACAACTTCAACCGCTGCATCAATTCCTCTCTTAACATCCATAGGATTCATGCCAGCAGTTACGTATTTTACACCTTCTCTAACAATTGCTTGTGCAAGAATAGTTGCAGTTGTTGTACCATCACCAGCTTCATCATTTGTTTTGCTAGCAACTTCTTTAACCATTTGCGCGCCCATGTTTTCAAACTTATCTTCAAGATCAATTTCTTTAGCAACAGAAACACCATCTTTAGTAATTCTAGGTGCACCATAAGATTTATCCATTACAACGTTTCTTCCTTTAGGACCCAAAGTTACTTTAACAGTATCAGCTAAGATATTTACTCCTCTAATCATAGCTGCTCTTGCTTCAGCATCAAATTTAACAACTTTTGCCATTTTGTTTTCTCCTTTAAATTAAATTACTTACTTGAAATACCCATAATGTCAGATTCTTTCATTATGCTATATTCTTTGCCATCTATTTTGACTTCAGTTCCTGACCATTTGCCAAATAAAACTTTATCTCCAACTTTAACATCCATTGGAATTGTTTTTCCATCTTCTGTTTTAGCTCCACTACCAACAGCAACAACTTTTCCCTCTTGAGGCTTTTCTTGAGCTGTATCTGGGATAATTATTCCACCAGCAGTTTTTTCACTGCTGTCTAAAACTTCGATTAATACTCTATCATGTAACGGTTTAAACTTCATAAATCTCCTTTATAATTCTATATAAATATGAGCCTCATATAGATATTTCATAGACTATTTCAAGATAAGAGAATCTTTTCAGAGTAATTATGCTAGGAAAATCTAAATATTATGGTTTATAGGTAAAATAATGACTAAAAATTTAGACTTAGATGGCCTTCAGTCAATTGCTGATAATTATGACCTTTTTTACATAGATTTGTGGGGGGTCATTCATAATGGTGTCAAATTACATAACTCAGCAATAGCAACTTTAAATGAACTTAAGAAAAAAAATAAAAGTTTTGTTTTATTAACCAATGCTCCAAGACCAAATGTAACAGTAAATAAATTTTTAGAAAAAATGGGCATGAGCGAAGATTTGACAAAACATGTTTATACCTCGGGCGAAGCAGCTTTAAATTTTTTAAAAACATCTTTCAAATCTAAGAATTTTTTTCATATAGGTCCCCCTAGAGATTTTGATTTATTCAATGAATTTAAAAATAATAAATCAACCGAACTAAATGAAAGTGAATATTTACTTTGCACAGGTTTGTTCGATGACCATGAGGATGATTTAAGTTATTACAAAAACCTACTTGAAAATCACACAACAAAAAAAATGATTTGTACCAACCCTGATTTAATTGTTGATCGAGGAGATATTAGAGAATTGTGCGCAGGTTCAGTTGCTATGGTTTTTGAAAAAATGGGTGGAGAAGTAATTTATTTTGGCAAGCCTCATGCTGAGGTTTATAACCAGTCTATAGATAATATTGGTAAGAAAGTTTTGGCAATTGGTGATAATTTAAATACAGATATAAAGGGTGCTAACTTATTAAATTACCATTCCTTGTTGGTTTGTAATGGAATTCATAAAGAAGAAATACAGAACAAAGGAGTTACTGAAGTATCAAAAGAGTATGAAGCTATCGTTAATTTTACTCAAACAGATTTAAAATGGTAAAATTATATAAAAATTTCAATATTAATAATCACCATAAAAATTCAATTATATTAATTGGAAATTTTGACGGTCTTCATTTAGGACATCAAAAATTATTTAAATTAGCTCTATCATATAAAAAAGAATATAACTCAAAAATTGGTGTGATTAATTTTGATCCAATGCCCAAGATGTATTTTAACAATTCATTGAAGAATTTTAAAATTTCGTCTGTAAATCAAAAATTAGAATTACTTAAAGAATTAAATGTAGATTTTATAATTACAAAAAAATTTGATAAAAATTTTTCCAAAATAAAATCAATTAAATTTATAAAAGAAATTTTATATAAAAAACTCAATTGTAAGTTTATATTTGTAAGTAATAATTTCAGATTTGGAAATAAAAGAGAAGGTGATGTTAAATTACTTATACAAAATGAAAAAAATTATAATTATAAAGTTATTAAACCAAAGCCACTTTTAAAAAGTAAAAAAATAGTATCTTCAACGATAATAAGAAACTTGTTAGAAAAAGGTGATTTAAATAGAGCTAATAAATTTTTAGGAAGAGAGTGGACTATTGATGGAATAGTTCAAAAGGGGAGACAGGTTGGAAAAAAAATTGGTTTTCCAACATGCAACATAGATATTAAGGATTATGTCTTAGCACAGCCAGGAGTTTATGCGGTAAGAGTATTAAGAAAAAAAAATCAGAAAAAATTGAGTGGTATAGCAAATCTTGGCTATAGACCTACATTTAATCAAAAAAAAATCTTACTTGAGGTTCATTTGTTTAATTTTTCTGGAAATCTTTATAATAAGCTTTTATCAGTGCAGTTTTTAAAGTTTATTAGAAAAGAAAAAAAATTTAAGAATGTTGATCAACTTAGAAAACAAATTAAATCTGATTTAAATATTGCAAAAAAAACTAAATGAGTAAATCTGATATAAATCTACCTAAAACGGCTTTCTCAATGAAGGCGAACCTGCCAACTAAAGAACCAGAAATTCTAAATTATTGGCAAAAAATAAACCTTTATAATGAATTAAGAAAGTCAAGCAAAGGTAAAGAAAAATTTGTCTTACATGATGGCCCTCCATATGCAAACGGCAATATTCATATGGGGACAGCATTAAATAAAATTTTAAAAGACATAATTGTAAAATTTCATCAAATGGATGGTAAAGACTCAATTTATGTGCCTGGATGGGATTGTCATGGTTTACCGATCGAATGGAAAATAGAGGAGGAATATAAAAAAAATAAAAAAAATAAAAATGATGTCCCTATAGTTGAGTTTAGAAAAGAGTGTAGATCTTTTGCAGAAAAATGGATTGAAATTCACAAAGGTCAATTCAAGAGATTGGGTGTAGTTGGTGATTGGGAAAATTATTATTCTACAATGAGTTTTGATGCAGAGGCTCAAATAGTAAGAGAGCTTGGAAAATTTCTTAAAGAAGGAAGTTTATACAGAGGATATAAACCAGTTTTATGGTCAACTGTTGAAAAAACTGCTCTCGCTGATGCAGAAGTAGAATACCAAGACCATAAGTCAGATACTATATATACATCGTTTTCAGTTAGGTCGTCTAAAATTAAAGATTTAGAAAAAAGTGAAATTATAATTTGGACAACTACACCATGGACAATTCCTGCTAATAAAGCATTAGCTTATAATGAAGCATTAGATTATGTTTTATTCCAAGTTAATGATGAAGGAGATTTTCAAAATAGAAAAATAGTTGTTGCACATCCTTTACTTGAGTCAGTCATAAAAGAATGTGGAATCAAAAATTATAATGAGATTAAAAAGTTTAAGGGAAAAGAGTTTAAAGATACTATTTGCAACCATCCCTTTTTAAACTTAGGTTATGAAACTGAAATCCCAATGTTAGAAGCAAGATTTGTGACGACAGAGCAGGGTACTGGAATAGTTCATTGTGCGCCAAGTCATGGCCCTGATGATTTTAATTTATGTTTGAATAATGGAATAAAAGCAATAGAGACAGTTGATGGTGATGGGAAATATACAAATAATGTAAAATTATTTGAAGGTATTCATATTTTTAAAGCTAATCCAATAGTAATTGAAAAACTTAAAGAGCAAAAAAATTTATTATCAAATGGTGAACTAGTTCATTCATACCCTCATTCTTGGAGATCAAAAGCACCATTGGTTCATAGAGCAACACCTCAGTGGTTTATTTCTATGGAAAGTCATAAATTAAGAGACAAAGCTTTAAAAGCCATTGATGATACAACATTTTATCCAAGCAAGGGAAAAGAAAGATTAAAATCTATGATCGAAACAAGACCTGATTGGTGTGTTTCTAGACAAAGGGTATGGGGAGTCCCTCTACCTATTTTTGTTAATAAAAAAACAAAAGAAATTTTAGTTGATGATGAGGTTAATAAAAATATTGCAACAATTTATGAAAAAGAGGGATCTGACTGCTGGTTTTCAGATGATCCGCAAAGATTTTTAGGTGATAAGTACAATGCCCAAGATTATGATAAATTAAGCGACATTGTTGAGGTTTGGTTTGATAGTGGTTCAACTCATTCATTTGTATTAGAGAAAAGAAGCGATCTTAAATGGCCAGCATCAATGTATTTAGAAGGTTCAGATCAGCATAGAGGTTGGTTTCATTCCTCATTATTAGAATCGTGCGGAACTAGAGGTAGAGCTCCTTTTGACTCCATTTTATCCCATGGTTTTGTTGTAGATGGAAAAGGTTTAAAAATGTCTAAATCATTAGGAAATGTGATTGCTCCAGAAGATATTTTAAAAAAATATGGAGCAGATATTTTAAGAATTTGGGTAGCCTCATCTAATTATTCAGAGGATTTAAGAATAGATTATTCAATATTAGATCAACACGCAGACTCTTATAGGAAGATTAGAAATACATTTAGATATTTATTAGGAAATCTTAATGATAATTTTGAGATAATTGATCTTGAAAAAATAGAATTAAATCAATTACCTGATTTAGAGCAGTACATGCTACACAAGTTGTATTCTTTAAACAACAATTTCAAAAAATATTTTAAGAATTATGATTTTCATAATTTGTATAAAGAATTATTAAATTTTTGTACTGTAGATTTGTCAGCTTTTTATTTTGATATTAGAAAAGACACTTTATACTGTGACTCTTTAGATGACCCTAAGCGAAAATCAACTATTTTATTGTTGAATATAATTTTAAACTCCCTGCTTAGATGGTTTGCTCCAATTTTGTCTTTTACAACTGAGGAAATTTATCAATTATTATTTAAAAACCAGAAAAGTATTCATTTAGAAAACTTTTTAAATTTTCCAAAAAACTTTCAAAATGAAAAATTAAATCAAAAATGGATTGAGTTAATTAAAATTAGAAATTTATGCAATGTAAGTATAGAAGAAAAAAGAGCAGCCAAAGTCATAGGATCGAGTTTAGAAGCTGAAATTAAAATTCATTTAGATAAAAATTTAGAAAATATCACTAAGGATATAGATTTTTCGGAGCTTTGTATTACTTCTAAAGCTGAAGTTATCTATGAAAATAACATTGACACAAATGTTCTTACTGAAAAAGCAAAAGGAAAAAAATGCTCAATGTGTTGGAAAATAAACGAAAAAGGGTGTGCTAGATCTAATTGTCCTCAAAACTCCTAATGTCTTTAAATAAAATTTTTAAAAATTATTATTTAGAAACAATTTTAATTTTAATTATTTTTTTTTTAGACAGAATATCAAAACTATTTGTAATTCATCAGGATAAACTTAATTTTAATTCTGAAATATACTCATCAAAATTTTTGAACATTCATCTAATTTGGAACGAAGGAATAGCTTTTGGACTATTTTCATTTAATGAAGATTATTTGTATAATTTTCTCACTTTTTTAATATTTATAGTAATTATTTTTATTTTTTTTATGATAAGGAAAAGTGATCCTTTAAGAAAATATTCTCTATTATTAGTGCTAGGTGGCGCTTTAGGAAACTTTTTTGATAGGCTAATTTATAAAGCAGTTCCTGACTTTATTGATTTTCATGTGGGTAATTTTCATTGGTTTATTTTTAATGTTGCAGATATTTTTATAACCTTTGGTATATTTTTTATGATAGTAATTGAATTAACATCAAAAAATAAAATTAATGAAACATCTTAAATTTTTTATTCTTTCAAACTTGTTTTTATTTTTGCTATCTTGTGGGATAGTTAAAGAGGGTTTTTCTAATCAAAAAAAAAATAACTCAGATGAATTTTTAGTTGAAAAAAAAACTCCTTTAGTAATGCCACCAAACTATAATGAGTTACCAGAACCAAAAGTAAATCAACAAGAGATTAAAGAGGAAAAAAATTCAATTAAATCTTTATTACTTCAAGAAGATGACACTTTAAATGATAATGAAATAGATGATAAAGATAAAAAACTTGAGGAATCATTATTGGAAAAAATTAAAAAAAATTAATGTTAACCTCAGGTGTAAATTTTATTAATTATAAAAAAAAATTAAAAAATAAAAATATTAAAAAACACTTAGTAGATTTAATAAATAAAAATAGTCCAATAATTCAATCTTTATCTAAAAATTATAAAGATAAATTTAACAAAAGTTTTTTAAGTAAAATAAAGAAAAAAAAAAATTATAGATTGTTAGGTATGGGTGGATCTACTCTTGGTTCACAAGCTATTTATCAATTTTTTGGAAATACAGTTAAAAATAATTTTGAATTCATAGATAATTTGCAGTCAAAAAAAATTTTTAATAAAAAAAAATATACTAATTTAATAATTTCAAAATCAGGCAACACTATTGAGACCATAGTGAATGCCAATATTTTAATTAAAAAAAAAGATGCAAATTATTTTATTACCGAAAATAAAAAAAATTACCTACATCTGTTGGCGAAACAGTTAAAAGCAGATGTTATTGAGCACAATAATTTTATAGGAGGAAGATATTCTGTTTTATCTGAAGTTGGAATGCTACCAGCTGAATTGATGGGACTTAAATCTAAAAATTTCAGACAATTCAACTCACTTATAAATAACAAGAAGTTTACTAATAGTTTAATTAATAATGTTGCTAGCACAGTCTATTTTATAAAAAAAAGAAAATTCAATTCTGTGATTATTAATTATGATGAACAATCTGAGAATTTATTTAAATGGTACCAGCAATTGATTTCAGAAAGTTTGGGAAAAAAAAACAAAGGTTTGTTGCCGATAGTTTCTAATATGCCAAAAGACAATCACAGTGTAATGCAATTATATTTAGATGGATTTAAAAATAACTTTTATACTTTTTTTATAGTCAAGGAAAAAAGTTCAGAAAAAATAAATAATAAAAATATTCTTAAATCACATAATTTTTTAAAAAATAAAAAAATTTCAGATATTATGTATGCACAAAAAAAAGCTACAGAGACAGTTTTTAAGAAAAAAAATCTACCATTTAGATCCTTTGAAATAATGGAAAGAAATGAAAAAACGTTGGGTGAACTTTTCTGTTTTTTTATTTTAGAAACTATTTTATTAGGTAGATCTTTGAAGGTTGATCCATTTGACCAACCTGCAGTAGAGTTAATTAAAACAGAGACAAAAAAAAATTTAATTTAAAAATTAAAAAAAATTATTTTTGATATTCCGTATATTTTCTCTTCAATAATTTTAATTTTATCTGAAAAATTTTCTTTTTCTTTTTTATGTCTATGTAATATTAAAACTCCATTATTTTTTAAAATATTTGAGGCTTTAATTTTTAACAATGTTTTTTCTATGTTTTTATCTTTGTATGGTGGATCAAGGAAAATTATATCAAAAATTTTATTAAAATTTTCAAATATCTCTTCACTGTAAATATTTTTTTCAATTATTTCAAAATTATTTATTGATTTTAAACTAGATAAGTTTTTTTTTAGTATAGGTAAAACATTTTTATAATTTTCAACAAAATATACTTTTTCAACGTTTCTTGATAAACATTCTATTCCGAAAGAACCAACACCTGAAAACAAATCTAATATTACAGATCCTTCAATTTTAATTTTAAATTTGTTTGAATGATTAATTATATTGAATATGGATTCTTTTGTTAAATCTTTTAGAGGCCTGGTGTAAATATCTTTAGGTTCTAAAATTTTTTTACCTTTGAAATTACCAGAGATTATTCTCATTTATTAATAACTTTATAAGCTATATCTTTTCTATAAAAACCAGCTTTCCAATTTAGCTTCTCAAGATTTTTATGAATTTTTTCTCTGGCATCATTAAAACTGCTTGATATTGAGACAAAGTTTAAAACTCTTCCTCCAATTGCTAAAATTTTTTTATCTTTTTTTCTAGTTCCTGCATGAAATAAAAAATTTTTTTCATCTAAAACTACGGAGTCGAAATTTTGAATTTCAACATTCTTTTCGTATTTATCTGGATAACCATTGGAGCATAGTACAACACATAAACTTTTTGAATCGTGCCATTCGAGGTTAAAATCATTTAGATTTTCGTTTATAACCGCTTCAATAACTTCAATTAGATCTGTTCTTAAAATTGGGAGAATTGTTTGGCATTCTGGATCTCCCATTCTTACGTTATATTCTATTAAATAAGGTTCATTATCAACTATCATCAAGCCTGCATAAAGAAAACCTTTATATTTAATGTTGTAAGCAAAAAGACCTTTTAAGGTTGGTTTAATTATTTTGTCTATTATTTTTTTTTCTAGTTCACTGCTAATTAATCTTGATGGAGAATAAGCACCCATGCCACCTGTATTTTTACCTTTGTCACCTTCATTTACTCTTTTATGATCTTGTGCTGTTCCAAAATTTTTTATTGTGTTACCATCACTGATTACAAAATAACTCATTTCTTCTCCTCTAAGAAATTCTTCTATCAATAAATTTTTTGCATCTCCAAATTTTCCATTAAAAATTTCTTCTACTGCTTTAAAAGATTGTTGAATGTTTTCACAAATATATACACCTTTCCCAGCAGCTAAATTATCCGCTTTAATTACAATAGGATGTTTAGCATTTTTTATAAAATCAATTGATTCTTTTGCATTAGTAAAAACACCAAATTTTGCTGTTGGTATTTTATATTTTTTACAAAGGTTTTTAGTAAATATTTTTGACCCTTCTAGTTGTGAAGCTTTTTTGTTTGGTCCAAAAACTTTAATATTAAAATTTTCCAAGTAATCAACTATTCCGTTTACCAATGGTTCTTCAGGTCCAACCACCACAAGTTCAATTTTATTTTCAATTAAAAAATCTCGAATATTTTCAAAATTATTGATATCAAGATTTATATTTTCAGCAATTTCCTCTGTCCCTGCATTTCCTGGAATACAATATATTTTTTTTATTTTTTTTGATTTTGAAATTGAATAAGCAATAGCATGCTCTCTACCTCCACTGCCTATAATTGCAATTTTCATATAAATATTTATATATCTTATTAATGAAAAATAAATTAGCTAAATTAAAATATTCTCCCAATAATTTTAGTATAATTGAACATGGAGACTATGTTATTTGCGCAATTTCTGGAAAAAAAATTTTATTAGAAAATTTAAATTATTGGAATGTTGATGAACAGGAACCATACTTTTCTTATGTTGAGGCGTCTATTAAAAGAGAACAAAATAAATCTTAATCTCTAATTTTTCCATCTATCATGTGTCCAAATCCACTGATCAATATTTTTTAAAATCATTTTTTCCAAAATCTGATTTATAAATTTAGTTATCTCAAAAGAAGATTTATTTTTACCGATTGTTATTGGTTTCGATACATACATTTTAAAATGAAATTTATTTTTTCTCTCTATATAGATAGGTACTAAATCACATTCATATTTTTTTATGAATTGAGCTGGTATCGTTGTTGATGTAGCCAAATGGTTGAAAAATGTGACTTTTTCTCCCTCTCTTACTCTTTGATCGACCATGAGAGCAATTGAGGTACCCTCTTTTATTAGCCTAACTAATTCTCTTGTTCCTGTAAGACCTTTTTTAATTTGTTTTTTACAAATGTCTCTCTTTCTAATTTTTTCCATCACTTTATTTAGATATGGATTGTTTAAAGGTCTATAAATTGCTGCACAATTAATACCTGCCTTTTCAATCTGCAATGCCATTAATTCGAAGTTATTAAAATGTCCTGAAACAAAAATTACTTTTTTTTTATTTTTTTTGATTTGATCTAAATATTCTTTTCCCTCTATCGATATATATTTTGATAATTTATCGTTTTTGAAATTTCTTAAATGTACATATTCACTAAAAATTCTACCATAATTACCCAAAACATTTGAAGCAATTTTTTCAAAATCGCCTTTAATGTTCGCTTTCTTTAAATTTTTAATTATTAATGACTTTGATCTAAATATTGGGCCTAATGTTTTACCTAAAAAAAAACCAATATTAGATGAATATTTAAATCCAATTAATTTAAACATAACAAACAAAAAGGTAATAAACACAAATTGTGTAAGATGATAAAAACTTTTCATTTAATATTAAGTAATTTTTTTTTAAATTTATTTATTTTATTCACCTTTAAATTTATTTTCAAAAATTTTACATCTTTTTTTTGCTTTAAATTAAGTCTTAAATAGTCTTTTTCGGTTGTTATAAGTTCAAGCTTATTTTTTTTTGCTATTTTTTTTAGAAAATCTATTTCATCATCACTAAAATTATGATGATCAGCATAAATAAATTTTTTTTTTAATTTAAATTTATGTTTTAACAATGTATTTTCAAATTCTTTTGGATTACCAATTCCACAAAACATTAGATAATTTTTCTTTTTATTCAAAGTATGTATATTTTGTGGAATATATTCTCCCTCTAGTACTTCTATATTTTTATTTAAGGTCTTTATTTTTGCAAAGATTTTCTTTGTAGATTTAATTGATCCATTAAGAAAAATCATATCATAATTTTTTATTTCTTTTATACTTTCTCTTAAAGGTCCAGCTGGCAAAACAAAACCATTTCCAATAAACTCAGAGGAGTTAAAGCATGCAATTTTTAAATCATATGCAATATTTTTTTGCTGTAATCCATCATCAAGTATTGCAAAATCATATTTCTTTTTTTCCGCGTGTATTAATGAACTAATTCTATTTTTTTTAGTGATAACATTACCTTTTTTTTTTAATAAATTTATTTCATCTTTCTGGCTAATATAATTTTTCTTAATAAACGCAGTTTTATAATTTTTCTTTAAAATTTCATTTATTAAAATCGCTAATGATGTTTTTCCAGTTCCACCAATAAAAATATTACCCACACAAATTGTTTTAATTGTAAATTTTTCTTTGTGTGAAAATTTTTTAAAAAAATTAATTGTATGTGTGATTAAAGTTAAAGGTAAAAAAATGTATGCTAATAGATTTTTATTATTCCAAAAATCAGGTTTTTTTAAATTCATTAAAAATATGTTTATCTAATTCTTTTATAGTTTTTTTTAAAATTTTTTCCCCAATATTTTTAATTTTAAATCCTGATTGAATATTTTTATTAAAAGTTATTTCCTTAGAAAGTTGTTTAGTAGTGTTAATTTTTTTTGAAATTTTGTTAGATTTTAGTAAGTTGTAAATATCAGTAAAATTGCTTACAAACGGTCCGTGTAATATTTTTGCTCCATATCTCGCAGCTTCCAGAGGATTTTGCCCACCCCTATTAATTATTGAACCTCCCAAAAATACAGAGGCACCTAATTTATGAAACTTTTTTGTCTCCCCAAATGTATCAACAATATAAATATCAGTATTTTTTAAGTTTTTTGTTTTTAAACTATGCAAACTCACATTGAGTTTCAGTCTTCCCAACTCAGATGCTATTTCTTTTACCCTATGTATATGCCTTGGAATAATAATTGTAATTAAATCATTATATTTACGTTTTAATATTATATGTGTTTTTGCGCAAAATATTTCTTCAGAATTGTGTGTGCTTGAAGCAATCCACAATTTTTTATTTTTAAGCTCAACATTTAATTTTTTATCAAGATTTTGCTTAGCATCATCATATTCAGCAAATTTAATATTTCCTATTTCAGAATAATTCTTAAGGCCTAGTTTTTTTAGGTATGATTTTGTCTCTTTATTTTGAGGGTAAGCTATTTTGATATTTTCCAAAATTGATTTTATAAAATTCTTAAATTTTAACCATCTATTAAATGTTTTTTTTGTTATTCGCGCATTTAGTAATATCAAAGGTATATTTTTGTACTTAAGGTTTTGAAACATGCATGGCCAAATTTCAGACTCCACAAATACAGCAATGTTTGGCTTCCAATAATTTAAAAAAGAATTTACAAGAATCAAATGATCTATTGGATAAAATTGATGAATGGTTTTTTTAAATTTAAACTTTTTTAAAACTTTTGATGAGCTGAGTGTACTAGATGTAACCAATATTTGACTAACAGCATTATTTTTTTCATAGTTTTTTATTAACGGAACTATACTTAGTATTTCCCCTACACTACACGCATGAAACCAAACCAGCAAACCATTTCGTCTCTTCTCAGATGGGATTGAGAACTTTTCAACAAACCTTATCTTATCTTCTTTATTTTTATATATCCTTAAAATGATAACTATTGGAGATATCAATATAATTATTGACAAAATTACTTGATATAAAATAAACATATTTACTTTTGAATTTGTTTCTCATAAAAGTTTTTATATAATTTGGATTTAGTCATTAAATCTTCATGCTTTCCACTATCTATAACTTTACCAGAGTCTATTACATAAATTTTATTTGAATTTAAAATAGTCGATAGTCTATGAGCAATAACTATCGTAGTTTTATTTTTTGTAAGTATTTTAAGAGCTTCTTGAATTTTAGTCTCCGTCTCACTGTCTAGAGATGATGTAGCTTCATCTAGTAAAATTATTGAGCTTTTTTTCATCATTGCTCTTGCAATAGCAATTCTTTGCTTTTCTCCACCAGAAAGTCTAATGCCATTTTCTCCAATTATTGTTTCATATTTATTTGGTAGTTTATCAATAAACTCAGCGCAATTTGATAGTTCGGCTACTTTATGAATTTCATCATCTGTAGCAACTTCATTGGAATATTTTATATTATTTAAAATTGTGTCATCAAAAAGGGTGGTTTCTTGGCTTACTAAAGAGATATTTTCTCTTAGAGATTTTAATGTTGTATTGTAGATAGATTGACCATCTATTTTTATGTCACCTTCATCAGAATCATAAAATCTAGGAATAAGATTTAAGATAGTTGATTTTCCTGATCCACTGTGACCAACTAAGGAAGTCATTTTACCCCCTTCAAAAAATAAATTTACAGATTCTAATACTTTTTTTTCTTCTTTCTCATAAGCAAAATTTAAATTTTCAAATATTATTTCAGAATTTTTTTGAACTAAAGGTTTGGCATTTTCATGATCAATTATTTTGTTTTTGTTATCAATAATAGGAATAATTCTAGTTGCAGCAGAAACACCTTGCTTAATTGTCATATTTAAAGTTGAGAGAGCTCTAACTGGCTGATAAGCTAACATCATTGCTGCTAAAAAAGAAAAAAAATTATTTATATCAAGACTTCTGTTTGATATCAGAATCCCAGAATAAAATATAAGTACCGCAATCATTACCCCAGTTAAAGTCTCCATTATTGGAGAAATTCTTACAAAAACTGTCTGAATTTTTTTATTTTTTTCTTTTAAATCGTCTAGATATTTTTCTGCTTTTAAATTTTCATAATCTTCTTTTTGGAAGATTTTAATCAGTTTATGGTTTTTAAATAATTCAACTAAAAATGTTGTTAAATGACCTGATTTTTCCTGAGCTTCAGTAACAACTTTGCTTATTCTTTTACCAAGGGTTTTTGCTGATAAGCTTGCTAGAGGAATCATAATTATTGAAATTAGTGCTAGTTTCCAGTTTTGTGTAAACATTACTATTAGAAGTCCAATTAGTGTTAATGAATCTTTAAATAAAGTTAATATAGCGTTACTAAGTAGATTAGTTATATGAGTGACATCATATGTTAGGTTAGAAATAAATTTTCCAGAATGTTTTTTATCTATAATTTGTGTATCAGTTAAAATTAAAGATCTAACCATATCAAATTGCAAATTCTTTTTAATATTTTCACCAACACTAATCATTGTTGCTTTTGCAAAATAAAGTGAGAGACCTTTAGTGGTAAATGCAATTACTATTGCAATTGGTATCAAGAAAATTAATGATTGATCTTTCTCAATAAAAATTTTTTTAATTGCTGGATCCAAAAGCCAGGCAATTGCAGATGTACTTCCAGCAACTAGGACTGAAAAAAATACTGATATAAATATTTTATCTAAAAATTTTTTAGAATAGTCTTTATATAACCTTTTATATATTTCATAATTTTTCATTAAAATGATTTTGCAATTAAAATATTTAAAAAAACTATCAATCCAAATATGTTGTTGCTTTTAAATACTTTTAGGCAACTAGAGGGATCTGTATAATTAAAATTTTTCATTTGATAGAAAAATAGATGAATCAAAGGGATTATACCTAAAATGTAATAACTTAAGTTCAAATTCATATAATATCCACTACCAGTAAACAGAATTATAAAAAAAGAATAACATGCGAATAAAAATTTTTTTGCATTCCCTTTAAATTTAATTGAGGTTGATTTTAGTCCTATAATTTCATCATCTTTAATATCTTGAAATCCATATATTGTGTCATAGCCTAATGTCCAAAATATGGCTCCTAGATAAAATAGAATAGGAATTATATCAATTTGACCTTCAATTGCCGTCCATCCAAGTATTAAACCGTAATTAAAAGTAATACCTAAAAATAATTGAGGCCAATAAGTAATCCTCTTCATTAAAGGATATGTAAATGCAAGTGGCATTGAACCTAAAGCAAGAATTATAGTGAACAAGTTAAAATTAATTAAAACTAAAAAAGCTAACAAGCAGAGTGTTATTGAATAAATTATTGCAAGATTTACAGAAATTTTTCCAGAAGCAATTGGCCTATCTTTAGTTCTAAATACTTTAGAATCAAATTTTCTATCCAAGATATCATTAACTATACAACCAGCTGAACGCATTAAAACCGAACCAAGAAAAAATAAAATTATATAAAAAAAATAGTTATTCCAACTTGATGAAAAATCATATGCTAGTGTTAAACCCCAAGCACAAGGCCAAAATAATAGCATGTAACCAATTGGTTTTTTTAGTCTTGTAAGTTCTATGAAAAGTTTAATTTGGTTCATAATATTTTACTTGTAAATAACAAACGGTAGTTTCATAATCAAATTGATTCGTATGAACATAGATTACACAGTTACTGCTCTAATGTTTCCAGCTATTCCTTTGCTTATGAGCGTTTATAGCAACAGGTTTCATTCTCTTAGTATTTTAATCCGCCAGCTTCATGATGAACACGTTTATGAAAAACATATTCCTCCTGAATGGAAGAAGCAGTTTATAAACTTGAGTGGCAGGATAACACTGCTTAGATGGACAATTTTATTTGCTTCATTCGGTTTCCTATTTAATATGCTTACTGTTTTTGCGCTATACTTAGATGAGGTTTTTGCAGCGAGAGTAATTTTTGGTTCATGCTGTTTATCTATGATTATATCAATTATTTTTTTTATAAGAGAAATTCAAATTTCAACAAATGCTCTTAAACTCCATATGTCCGATATGGATGTAGATGTAAACTAGGGAAGTATAATTGCTGGGCCTGTAAGAACTCTAGACTCTAAATCTTTATGTGCTTGTGCAATATCTTTTAGAGGATATTTTTTTGAAATTTTTACTTTTACTTTTCCACTTGAAGCCATTTCGAAAACTTTATTTGCAGCCTCATCTAGCTCCTCTCTTGTTGTTGTATACTGCATAATGCTTGGTCTTGTTAAATAAAGTCCTTTTGGTTGAATTGATTTTGCAACATTAACAGGATCTAAAGGTCCAGATGCATTTCCAAAAGAAACCAACATTCCTCTTAATTTTAAACATTCAATAGAGCCATCAAAAGTATTTTTTCCAACTCCATCATAAACAACAGACAATCCTTTTCCTTCTGTAATCTCTTTTACTTTTTCGGCAAAATTATCTTTGTTATAATTAATCACATGGTCGTAGCCATTTTGTTTTGCATTTTCTATTTTTTCATCTGAACCGACAGTACCAATAACATTGCATCCTAGACTTTTGGCCCATTGTCCAAATATTTGACCAACACCACCAGCTGCTGCATGGAACAAAATATCTTCTCCAGACTTTACAGGATAAGTTTTGTGTAAAAGATAAAATGTAGTTATTCCTTTAGTCATTAAAGTTGCTGCAGTTTCTAAATCAACACTATCAGGAACTTTTACCAAGTTTTTAGTAGGATAATTTCTATGAGTTGAGTAAGCGCCAAGAGGAGCTGCACAGTATGCAACTTTATCTCCAATTTTAAAATCTTTTACATCTGAACCAACTTTAGTTATTTCTCCTGCTCCCTCTAAACCAATAGGAGAGGGAAGAGTTAATGGATAAAGTCCTGAACGGTGATAAGTATCAATATAATTTAAACCAATAGCATGGTTTTTAATTGTTACTTCATCACCTTTTGGATCTTCAAGTTTAAGTTCTTTATACTCTAAAACTTCTGGTCCACCTGCTTTTGATATTATTACTGAATTCATAATTTATTTTACAAATGTACCATTATGATAATCTTGAACTGCTTGCAAGATTTCTGCTTTAGTATTCATCACAAAAGGACCACCTCTTGCAATTTCTTCATTTATCGGTTTTCCAGATATTACAAGAAATTTAGCATCTGTTTTTGCTTTAACTTTAAGTTCTTCACCTTTTGTTAATAATATTAAAGTACTATCTTTAACATCATCATGTTTTTCACTGCCAATTTCTATTTCACCATTTATTAGATAAATAAATGTATTGTGAGTTGATGGAATATTAAAATTAAACTCTTTATCTATCTTTAATTCTACATCAAAGTAAACTGGCTCTACATTATGACCTTTTACAGGTCCTTCAGCGTTTTCAAATTTACCAGCTATAACTTTAACTTGTTTTTCATCATCTTTATGAACACTCATTTTATCAGCATCAATATAAATATATTCAGGTTTACTCATTTTTAATTTAGCAGGCATGTTAATCCATAATTGAAAGCCATGAAGTCTTCCTTCTTTCATAGCTGGCATCTCTGAATGAATAATTCCACTTCCTGTTTTCATCCACTGAACATCACCTGCAGTCATTCTTCCTTCACCTCCAGTGCTATCTTTGTGTTCAAAATCTCCTGCCAACATATAAGTAACAGTTTCAATTCCTCGATGTGGGTGAGGGGGAAAACCAGCAATATAATCTTCACTATTTTCTGACCCAAACTCATCTAACATTAAGAAAGGATCAAAGTAATTTGGTTCAACACCAATACTTCTTTTCAATTTTACTCCTGCACCATCCGAAGCTGGCATAGGATCTATAATTTTACTTACTTCAATTTTTGACATTTATTTTGCTAATTTCCTTTCTAAACTAAACTCTTTTGTCTCATTTATCACCAAAAATAAAAATCCACCAGCTAATGCTATATTTTTCATAAATGATACAAATTGCATTTGATTACTAAAATCTGTGTGAAAAATAATTGCAGTTGCTATACAAAATAAACTTAAGAGAGCAGCAGAAATTTTAACTTTATATCCAATCATTATTAATATTGGAGCACCTATCTCAAGAATTATTGCTGGAATTAAAAAAATACCCGGCATTCCCAAAGATTCCATCCAACCAATGGTTCCTTCATAATTTCCAATTTTATTAATTCCACTTAACAAAAACACTAAAGAGATAAATATTCTCCCAACCAAATCTAAAATATTTGTCATGATCTATTTGTTGTGTGAACCATCACAAAATGGCTGATTGTTAGTTTGTTTACAATGGCAGAAATAAATAGTTTTATTTTCTTCAGCTACAAATTTAAGTGGTTTAAATTCTGTTCCCCTATGTGACATATCACAAAATGGTTGGCTCTTACTTTGTCCACAAGAACACCATAAATAATTTTTTCCTT
The DNA here is from genome assembly GCF_052047955.1 of Candidatus Pelagibacter sp. HIMB1495. Taxonomy (NCBI): domain Bacteria; kingdom Pseudomonadati; phylum Pseudomonadota; class Alphaproteobacteria; order Candidatus Pelagibacterales; family Candidatus Pelagibacteraceae; genus Candidatus Pelagibacter; species Candidatus Pelagibacter sp. HIMB1495. The sequence continues at coordinate 402,241 of NZ_JBNAIQ010000001.1, forward strand.
TTTCAACATCAATAGAAATAGGTTGATCTCCTGCTTTTATTCCTTTGCTCATAAATCTCCTTTGTTAATTTTTTAATCTAAATAATGATCTGGTTAAATTCTGCAAGAACGCAATATTTTCATACTAGTATGTATAATCATACCTTGAAAAATATAATTAGGTGTTTAGATGAGTATAATGAAAAACAATATTGAATGCCCAGCGGAAAGAGCAATTTATTTTCTTGGTGGAAAATGGAAAATCAGAATTTTATTTTACTTATTTAACAATAAAATAGTGAGATTTAATAAACTTAAAAAAGAGTTGAAAACAATCACACAACAAATGTTATCAAAACAACTCAAAGAATTAGAGATTGATGGAATTATAAATAGAGAAGTCCACCAATTGGTGCCTCCAAAAGTTGAGTATTCTCTGACAGAATTTGGGCTTTCAGTTATTCCAATTTTAAAATCTTTTTCTGATTGGAATAAAAAAAATACCAGAACTATTTCTCAGAAGTTAAATAAAAATTTTGAAGAGAATAGAATTAGATAATACTAATTAGTTCGTTAAGGTTAGTAATCTTATTTTTAGGAATATAATCTAGATTATCAAAGATATTATTATTTCTATTTACCCATATAGAATTGTATCCATAGTTTCCTCCTCCAGATACATCCCAAGTATTTGCACTTAAAAAAGCAACTTCATTTTTTTCAATTTTATATTTTTTTATTGGCATATCATAAACTTTAGAGTCAGGCTTAAAAACACCAACTTCTTCGATTGAAAAAATATCATCAAATAAATTATTTAAATTATTACTTTGTACTAATTCATTTAACAAAGAAGGTGTACCGTTAGAAAGTATTGCTAGTGTGAAATTTTTTTCTTTTAAAGATTTTAATACTTCTGGAACTTCTTCAAAAGGAGAGAGTATTTTATATAGATTTAATAATTCATCCCTCATTGAATTATCTATTTTAAATACACTCATTGATTTATCCAAACTGTCTTCAGTGATTTGCCAAAAATCTTTATGTCTTTTCATTAAACTTCTAAGCCATGTGTATTCTAATTGTGTGGTTCTCCAATAATTTGCAAAAGCTTCCCACTTATCACCAATTTTGTCTTTACATTTTTCTGCTGCTGAATTTACATCGAATAAAGTGCCGTAAGCATCAAAAATTATTGCTTTAATATTTTTCATAAACTAATTTAATATTATGAGTAACATTAGATTATATTTTTCTAAAAGTTTATCTAATAATTTAACTGATACACTTGATAAATCTCAATCGCATTACGTAAGCAAAGTAATGAGAGTTAAAGAAAACGAAATTTTTTCTTTATTTAACAGTAGTGGTGAATGGGAGGCAAAAATTTTAAACATCTCAAAAGGTATTGTTGAATTTAATGTTACAAAACAATTAAGACAAAAAGAAAATTCTAAAGAATTGTGGTTGGCATTTTCTCCAATTAAATCAAATTACTTTAACTTTATGATTCAAAAAGCAACTGAGTTAGGAGTTACAAAATTTATTCCAATTATATTTGATAGAACGATTGTTCGTAAGATTAATAAAGAACGATTAGAGAAAGTAATTATTGAGGCATCAGAACAATCAAATAGAATTAATGTTCCAGAAATTGAGGACCCAAAATCATTAGAAAGTTTTTTAAATAGTAATGAAATTGATTTAATTTTTACTGATCTAAATTCTGAAAATACCAAAATAGATTTAAAGAAGGTTACAGATAAACCTACATGTGTAATTATAGGTCCAGAGGGTGATTTTTCTGAAGATGAAAGGGCAAAGATTCTAAAATTTAGAGGAGTTCAACCATTAAAAATTAATGAGAATATATTGAGATCTGAAACAGCTGTAATTTCAGCTATATCGATCATAAAATACGCCATAAATTGATATTTTGTCGCGAAAACTAAAGTGTAATTTTTTTGAAGACGTTCTATATAGATAAAAAAAATGAAAAAAATTTTATTAACAATTCTTTCAATTTTAACTCCTGCTGTTGCATTTGCTAACCAGCCAAAAGATTGGCAATTAGGTTTTCAAAAAGCAGCATCAGAGTCTATGAGAGACATCGTTAATTTTCATGACAAATTGTTGCTACCAATCATAATTGCGATAAGTGTTTTCGTTTTATTTTTGATGGTCTATGCATGTATCAGATTTAGAGCATCAGCAAATCCAGTTCCTTCAAAAAGAACTCACAATGTTGCTGTAGAAGTTTTATGGACATTAATCCCATGTTTAATTTTAATCGTGATGGCAGTTCCATCCTTTAAAATTTTATATAAACAAGACTCAATACCAAAAGCAGATGTAACAGTTAAGGCAATCGGTTATCAATGGTACTGGGGATATGAGTATCCAGATGAAAATATTATTTTCGACTCTTATATGATTGAAGATAAAGATTTAAAAGAAAATCAGCCTAGGTTATTAGCTGTAGATAATGAATTAGTTGTTCCAGTAAATAAAGTAGTTAAAGTTTTAATTACAGCAAATGATGTTTTGCATGCTTGGGCTTTACCATCTTTTGGAGTTAAAAGAGATGCAGTTCCTGGAAGAATAAATGAAACATGGTTTAAAGCAGAAGAAGTTGGAACTTATTATGGACAGTGTTCTGAGCTTTGTGGAATTAAACATGCTTTTATGCCAATTACAGTAAGAGTAGTTTCCGAAGAAGAATATCAAGAATGGCTTACTGGGGCTAAAATAAAATTTGCAAAAGAAATTAATGAAGAAGATCAATTTAAAAAACTAGCGAGTAAATAATATGTATACACAAACTGCATCACACGACGATCATCATACACCAACTGGTTGGAAACGTTGGGCGTATTCAACTAATCACAAAGATATCGGTACAATGTACCTTATATTTGCAATTGTTGCGGGTGTGATCGGAACTGCATTCTCAGTTTTAATGAGAATGGAATTGATGCATCCAGGTGATGGAATTTTGGGTGGAAACTATCATTTATACAATGTCTTAGTAACAGGTCATGGTTTAATCATGATCTTCTTTATGGTTATGCCAGCAATGATTGGTGGTTTTGGAAATTGGTTTGTACCAATCATGATTGGTGCACCTGATATGGCATTCCCAAGAATGAATAATATTTCATTTTGGTTACTACCAACTTCATTCATTTTATTAATCATGTCTATATTTATGGATGGCCCTCCAGGTCAAACAGGAGTTGGTGGTGGATGGACAATCTATCCTCCTTTATCATCTACAGCAGGGCAGCCTGGTCCAGCAATGGACTTTGCAATTTTAAGTTTACACTTAGCAGGAGCATCTTCAATTCTAGGAGCAGTAAACTTTATTACTACAATTTTAAATATGAGAACTCCAGGTATGACATTGCATAAAATGCCTTTATTCGCTTGGTCAATTTTAGTTACAGCGTTCTTATTACTTTTATCACTTCCAGTACTAGCAGGTGCAATCACAATGCTTTTAACGGATAGAAATTTTGGAACTGCATTCTTTGATGCTCAAACAGGTGGAGACCCAGTGTTATTCCAACACTTATTCTGGTTCTTTGGTCATCCTGAAGTATATATTTTAATTTTACCAGGTTTTGGAATGATCAGTCATATTGTTTCAACATTCTCTAGAAAACCAGTATTTGGATATTTAGGAATGGCATATGCAATGGTAGCAATTGGAATAGTTGGTTTTGTTGTATGGGCTCACCATATGTATACAGTTGGTTTAAGCACGGATACTAAAGCTTATTTCTTAGCAGCGACGATGATCATTGCTGTTCCGACAGGAATTAAAATATTTTCTTGGATAGCAACTATGTGGGGTGGTTCAATATCATTTAAGACACCTATGGTTTGGGCTTTAGGATTTATATTTTTATTTACAGTCGGTGGAGTTACAGGTGTAGTTCTTGCAAATGCAGGTGTAGATACAGCAATGCATGATACTTACTATGTAGTAGCTCACTTCCACTATGTATTATCTTTAGGTGCGGTGTTCGCAATCTTTGCAGGCTTTTATTACTGGTTTGGAAAAATGAGTGGTTATGAGTATTCAGAATGGTTAGGTCAATTACACTTCTGGTTAACATTCATTGGTGTAAACTTAATTTTCTTCCCTCAACACTTCTTAGGTTTAGCGGGGATGCCTAGAAGATATGCAGATTATCCAGATGCATTTGCTGGTTGGAATTATATATCTTCAATTGGATCATATATTTCTGTAATTGGTTTAGGAGTATTTTTCGCAAATCTAATTTATGCATTTTATAAGAAAAAAGCTGCTGCTCAAAACCCTTGGGGTGAAGGAGCAACAACTTTAGAGTGGACAGTACCGTCTCCTCCAAATTTTCATACTTTTGATGAATTACCGAAGTTTGAAGATGAAGAGAGTGCAGAAAAATCTACTACTTAAAAAGTATTTAGATTTTTTTGTCTAAAATTAAATGATTAAGTCTAAGTTAAAAAATAGAAATTTAAGTCAAGAAGACGTATTCAATTTTTCTGAGTTATTTAAACTTATGAAGCCAAGAGTAATGTCTCTTGTAATTTTTACTTGCGCTGTTGGATTATTAATGGCTCCAAATATAATCCCAACAAAAGATGCAATCATTGGAATTATTTTAGTTTCTATTGGAGCGGGTGCCGCTGGAGCTTTAAACATGTGGTACGAGTCTGACCTAGATGCATTAATGACAAGAACTTGTTTAAGACCTATACCAACTGGTAAGGTAAATAAAAACCAAGCTTTGATTTTTGGTATCGCTTTATCAATATTTTCCGTTGTTGCTTTAGATTATTTTGCTAATACAGTTTCAGCAGCTTTATTGTTATTTACAATTTTGTTTTATGTGCTGGTTTATACCGTTTGGCTAAAAAGAAAAACGCCTCAAAATATAGTTATTGGAGGCGCTGCAGGAGCATTACCTCCTGTAATTGGTTGGACTATAGCTACTAACTCACTTTCACTTGAGCCATTAACTTTCTTTCTAATTATCTTTTTTTGGACACCATCACATTTCTGGGCATTAAGTTTGTATAAATCTGATGATTATAAAAAAGCAAATATTCCAATGCTTCCATTGACTAATGGTGTTGAAAGCACAAAATTAAATATATTTGTTTATTCGTTAATAATGTTGCCAGTTATTGTATTTCCATATGCAATTAATTTTGTTGGTCTAGTATTTTTAATTCCATCATTAATTTTGACAATTTATTATAATTACTTATGTTTTGAACTTTACAAATTTAAGAAGAACAAGTTTGATGCAAAAAAAGCAAAAACAATTTTTGGATACTCGATATTATATTTGTTTTTAGTTTTTGTATTTTTCTTAATAGATAAAATTTTATGATAACACCCGATAAAAAAACAAAGAAAAAAAATATTATTACTGCTTTAGCAATTTTAGCTTTTATGGTTTTTTTGTTTGTTTTTACATTATATAACGTTGGCGTATTTGATAGGCAGATATGATTAAGAGCAAAACATTAACACCATTACTTCTAGCAGGTATTTTTTGTTTAATGTTAGGTTTATCTTTTGCGGCAGTGCCCTTATATGATCTTTTTTGTCGTGTAACTGGCTTTGGAGGAACAACCCAAGTATCTAAAGAAGCCCCGAAGATAGTTTTAGATAAAGTTGTAAGTGTGAGGTTTGATACGAATGTAAACAATCTTACTTGGGACTTTAAGGCTAAATCAAATGTCATTGATGTTAAGGTTGGTCAGGTAAATAGAATTGAGTTTGAGGTTGAGAACTATGGAGACGAAACAACTTATGGAGTTGCTAGTTTCAATGTTTCGCCTGCAAGTTTTGGTAAATATTATAGTAAATTAGGCTGTTTTTGCTTCGAAAAACAGGAACTTAAGGCAGGTGAGAAGGCAACTTATATTATGACTTTTTATTTGGACCCAGAACTGGTAAATGATCCAACAGTTAAAAACTTACAGGATGTAACTATGTCTTATACTTTTTTCTCGACAGATTATTATAAACAATCATAATTAAAAATATGTCAGCTGAAAAAAAACATGATTATCACTTAGTAGACCCAAGTCCTTGGCCTATATTTACATCTTTTGCATGCTTGGTATTAGCTATTGGTGCAATTTTTTATATGCACAATGATGTATCTTGGGGAATGTATTTGGGATTAGCTCTTGTAATTTATGCAGCTTATATGTGGTTCAGAGATGTTGTGATTGAAGCTGAACATCAAGGTCACCATACTCCAGTTGTTCAAATCCATCATAGATATGGAATGACGTTATTTATTGCTTCTGAAGTTATGTTTTTCGTTGCATGGTTTTGGGCTTATTTTGATATAAGTTTGTTCCCAAATGAGTTTGTTGGAAATGTTTGGCCTCCACAAGACATAGAAACTTTTGATCCATGGGACATTCCATTAATCAATACACTAGTTTTATTATTATCCGGTACTACAGTAACTTGGGCTCACCACTCTTTATTAGAAGATGATAGAAAGGGATTTATTCAAGGATTAACAGCAACTGTTGCACTAGGCTTCTTTTTTACTTTGTTACAGGCTTACGAATATCATCATGCTACATTTGATTATTCAGGACATATTTATGGTGCAGTATTTTATATGGCAACAGGTTTTCACGGTTTCCACGTAATTGTTGGAACAATTTTTCTTGCTGTTTGTTTATGGAGAGGAAGATTGGGTCACTTTACTAAAGAACACCATTTTGGTTTTGAGGCAGCTGCTTGGTACTGGCACTTTGTTGATGTTGTTTGGTTATTCTTGTTTGCAGCTATCTACGTTTGGGGAAGTTAATATTTAATCCTTGAAGAATAAGCTTCTATTTTCAGTTTTTGTTTATTTTATAATTTTAGTTTTGTTGTCATTAGGCTTTTGGCAATTGTATAGATTGAGTTGGAAATTAGATCTAATCAATCAAATTGAAAATTCTTTAAAGATTGATCCAGTTGAACTTCAAAATGTAGAAAAAAAAAATTATTTAAGAATAAAAACATCAGGACAAATTGATTTTGAAAAACAAATTTATCTCTATAATCTTAACAAAACTGGTAAGCCTGGATTTGAGGTTATTAACCCAATTAAAATAGGAAATGAAGATTATTTAATTAACAGAGGCTGGATAACTTTTGACCAAAAAAACAAACCTGAGATTAATGTTGTTGATCAAAAAAATATTATTGGTACTTTAATGCTTCAATCAAAATCAAGCTCATTCAAACCCAAGAATGAAATAGATAAAAATTATTGGTTTACACTAGATCGAGAAGATATTTTGAAATTTACAGGAAAAAACTTTTCAAAATATATTATTTATTTAAACGGCAACTACGAAAACCCAAGACCAAGAGTGATCACTGCTAAAATTTCAAATAACCACAAAAAGTATGCAATTACTTGGTTTTCGATGGCGATTTCAATTCTTTTAATATATTTATACTTTAGAAAAAAAAATTATTAATGAGATACGTCAGCACTAGAAATACTTCAAAAACATATGAATTTAAGGATGTTTTTATCAAAGGTCTTGCTGATGATGGGGGATTGTTTATTCCTAGCTCACTTCCAAACTATAGTGAAAAAGAAATTCAAGAATTGAGGTCACTAAATTATTCAGACTTAGCAAAAAAAATTATTTTTCCTTTTATAGGAAATTTTATGGATAAAGATGAATTGTCTAAAATAATTGATAAATCTTATTCTGTTTTTAGGAGAGAAAATGTAATTGATTTCATAAAAATAGGAGATCGATCAGTCTTAGAGTTATTTCACGGCCCAACACTTGCCTTTAAGGATGTTGCTATGCAACTTCTTGGAAATTTTTATGAATTTTATTTAAGCAAGCAAAAAGAAAAAATTAATATTGTAGTTGCCACATCTGGAGATACAGGGGCAGCAGCTATAGATGCAATAAAAGGAAAAGAAAATTTAAATATTTTTGTACTACATCCTGATAATCGAGTTTCTTCTGTTCAGCGAAAAATCATGACTACTGGAAAACATGAAAATGTATTTAATATCGCTATTAAAGGAAATTTTGATGACTGCCAAAACTTAGTTAAATCAATGTTTTCTGACACAAAATTTTCTCAAGATATTAATATGTCAGGTGTAAATTCAATCAACTGGGCAAGAATTATTGCTCAATGTGTTTATTACTTTTACAGCTATTATCTCATTGAAGATCACACTAAACCCACTAATTTTTCTGTTCCCACAGGGAATTTTGGAGATGTATACGCAGGTTATTTAGCCAAAAAAATGGGTTTGCCCATTAATAAATTGATTGTTGCAACAAATCAAAATGACATTCTCCATAGAGCTATTTCAAACGGTAATTACGAGGCTGAAACTGTTTCCGAAACTATTTCTCCTAGTATGGATATACAGATTGCAAGTAACTTTGAGAGACTTATTTTTGATTTGAATGATAAGAATTCAGAACAAACATCAAAAGACATGATGAAAATTAAAGAAGAAGGAAAATATTCAATTGATAAAGAAAAGTTAAATTTAATTAATCAAGATTTCTTATCAGTAAGAATGAGTGAGACAGAAACACTTGATATTATTAAGTCTGTTTATCAAGAATTTAATATTGTTTTAGACCCTCATACTGCAATTGGTTATGGAGCTTTTGATAAACACAATCTCAATGGTAATAATATTGTGCTATCAACAGCACATCCATGTAAGTTTCCTGATGCAATTCAAAGTGCTATAAATATTAAAGCTGAGTTACCAAATGAACTTCAATTTATATTAAATGAGAAAGAAAATTATGATATTCTTGAAAATGATATTGAAAAAGTAAAAGAACATATTAAAGATAGATCCAAATGAAAATAAAAGAAAACGATAGCCTACCAAATTCAGAAATTTTTGTTCTTCAAGATGGAGAGCCTGTAAAAAAAAATATAGAAGATTTTTTTAAAGACAAAAAAGTTGTAATATTTGGACTACCTGGGGCATATACTTCTGTATGTTCTGCTAAACATTTGCCAGGATATATTAAGATGCATGATCAATATAAAGAAAAAGGTATTGATCATATAATTTGTGTTTCAGTAAATGATCCCTTTGTGATGAATGCTTGGGGTAAACAAAATGATGTAGGTGAAAAAATTGTTATGATGGGTGACCCATTTCTTAATTTCACAAAAGAAATTGGTGCAGATGTTGATAAAAGTGGCAGAGGTTTAGGAATTAGATCTAATAGATACACGATGTTTGTTGATAACATGAAAGTTATTAAACTTCAGGAAGAAGCAGATACAGGATCTTGTGAAATCTCAGCAGCAGAAAATTTCTTTAAATTAATATAGACTTGCAGCTTTTTTAGCTAATAAATCAACTTCTTCATTTAGTGGATTTCCAGCATGAGCTTTAACCCAGTTCCACTTAATTTTAGAATTATTATTCAAATCATGCAATTGAACCCATAAATCTTTATTTTTAACATCCTCTTTATTAGATGTTTTCCAATTATTTTTAATCCAATTGTGGATCCAATCAGTAATTCCATTTTTAACATATTTAGAATCTGTGTAGATTTCTATCAAATCTTCAGAATTTACTTCTTTTAATGCATTGATTGTCGCCATTAATTCCATTCTATTATTTGTTGTATCTTTTTCACTTCCACTTATTTTTTTCACTTCATTATCATTACATATTATTGCTGCCCATCCACCATTTCCTGGATTTTTTAAACATGAGCCATCAGTATAAATTTTAATCATTAAATCAAATAATCTTTAAAACTATTCAAATTGTTGTGGGTAATAAGTTTTTGATAATATTCGTTTGGATCCTTAATTTTGATTAATGCTGTTTTTGGAGTATTTGTATAATCATATAGTCTAGTTAGCAGATATCTAAGAGCAGCACCTCTACACAAAATATTTAAATTGTTTTTTTCATTTGATTTAATTTTCTTAACACTGTTGTAGCCCTTGATTAATTTATCAACTTTCTTCTTATTAATTACAAATTTTTTATTTTTTTCATCAAAACACAGTGCATTAATACAGATTGCTATTTCATACATATAGTAATCGTTAGCAGCAAAGTAAAAGTCTATAATTCCTGACAGCTTATTTTTATTAAAAAAAATATTATCTACGAATAAATCACCATGTATAATCCCAGAAGGAAGTTTTTTTGGCCAATTTTTTTTAATATCATTAAAATTATTAAATAAAAATTTTTTCAAATTTGATCCTTTATTTGATTTAAATTTAATACTCTGGAGTAAAGGTTTTAAATATTTTACACCCATTGAATTTTTTCTAGTAAATTTTATCTTCTTAGTAACCATATGCATTTTAGCTATTGCTTTTCCAATAGCATAGCAGTCACTTTCGTTAACTTTCTTTTTATCTTTTCCACTTAAGAAAGTGACAATACAGGCTGTTTTATTTTTTAGTTTAATTAAATAATTTTTGTCTTTAGTTTTAAGTGGTCTTGGGCAATTAATTTTTGAATCATTTAATTGATCCATTAATTTCATAAAAAAAGGTATCTCTTTTGGAAGAACTCTCTTCTCAAAAATTGTGAGAATAAACTTTTTATTTTTGGATTTTAAAATGTAATTTGTATTTTCAATTCCTTTAGTAATTCCCTGGAAACTTAAAATTTTTTCAATATTAAACTTGTTGTTTATTATATTGATATCACTCTGATTTATTTTTGTATATACAGCCATTTAATTTAATTTGTTAGGAACTTTAAAGACTACATTTTCTTTTATAATTTCTACTTCTTCAACATTTATAGAAAATTTTTTTTTTAATTCATTAATAAAATCTTTTACAAGAATTTCGGGTGCTGATGCTCCTGATGATATACCAATAGTATTTGAATTCTGTATTTGATCAAAAGGAATTTCACTTTCAGAATGAAAAAGTTGTGAATTTTGACAACCTGATTTTTTGGCTACTTCAACAAGTCTAACTGAATTTGAAGAGTTTCTACTACCTATTACAAAAAACATATCACACTTTTTTGCAATATTTTTTACTGCCATTTGTCTATTAGTTGTTGCATAACAAATATCCTCTTTTGCTGGCTCTTTAATGTTTGTATATTTATCTTTCAAAATTTTTATTATTTCTTTAGTGTCATCAACAGATAGTGTTGTTTGAGTTATATAAGCCAATTTTTCTCTAGGATTGGTTTTATACTCCATTGCTTCAGCTTCATTTTGAACCAAATCAATAGATCCTTTGGGTAATTGGCCCATAGTGCCTATTACTTCTGGATGGTTCTCATGACCTATCAAAATAATATGATAACCAGCTTTATTTAAGTTTTCCGCTTCTCTATGAACTTTAGAAACTAGTGGACAAGTAGCATCTACATAAGTCATTTTATAATTTTCAGCATCTTCTGGTATTTTTTTTGGAACACCGTGCGCAGAAAAAATAACAGGTCTAGATTTGTCATTAATTTCCTCTAATTCTTCAACAAAGATAGCACCTTTATTTTTTAAATTATCAACAACATGCTTGTTATGAACGATCTCGTGTCTAACATAAACTGGCGATCCATATTTTTGAATAGATTTTTCTACAATCTCTATAGCTCTCTCAACACCAGCACAAAAACCTCTTGGAGCAGAAAGTAAAATTTTAATTTGTTTGTTTTTCATTTTTCTCTAAAAAATATTCCAGCAATATATGTGGAAAGGTTAAAGACGCCAAACCAATAAAAATTAGTTTTAAGATTGCATCATCTATATAATTAACGTCATTTAATAAAAATAATACAATTATTGAAATAAAAATTGTTAAAAGAGTAAGTGGTAAAGCCTTCAAAATAAATAATTTTAGTCCATTTTGAAGATTGTTTTCATCAAGGTCTATCGCAAGTGAAATAGAGTGCCTCACAGAATGTAAAAAACAAAAATAGATTGTAAAAGCTGTTAAAGGAGTAAAGTAGTAATTTAAAATTATAATTGAGAAATAATCAAAAAAAATAGTGAATTTTTTTAATTCAAACTTATCAATAAATAAAAATATACTTGATAATGAACTCAAAATAATTGATACCTCGATTATCTTTTTTTCTTCTAAAAATTCTAAGAATAAATAAAAATTTTCATTAACAACAAGTAATGATTTGAATATTTTCACAGTCTCATCAAAATGAAAAAAAAGCGGGGCAAGAATTATGAGCGATCCTTTTAAAAGGTATAATAATTGAATTAAGTACGATTTTTTATTTATTAAAAATTGTGTATCTTCTTTACCAAAATGAAATGCTGCCACTATAAGAAAAACTAACAGTGTGGTTGCAGGAAAGAGTGACCAAATAATAATGACGCAAACTGCTATAAAAATATAAAAGATATAGAAAATATATATTCTTTCAAAATTAAATAATTTAAGAAGTTTTTTACCTTTAATATTATCTAATGCACCGTGTGAAACTCCAATAGTTAAAATTAAAAATAAGCAAATTGATGATGAAATATCTAAATAATTTAATCTAAACATCACGATAGAAAATAGATTAATTAGCAAAAAAAATATAAATGAATGATTAAGGTTAATTTTTTTAATTAATTGATTAGTCATTTAAAATAATTCTTTTAAAAATTTCCATTTAGGCATTTTTAAAATTATTTCTAAATCTTCAAAAAAATTACTTTTATTAGATAAGAAATTAATAGCAGTCTTAGGTGAACTATTGAACATTTTAAAGAAAATTTCCCCCATATCTGAAGAGTTATTTCTTAAAACTTTCAAAAAAATATTGTCCAAAAAATCATATTTTTTTTTAATTTTAAACAATTTAGCTTTAGAAATATTATCAATGTTTTCTGCTATATATTTGCTGTGTTCCTGAATATTTAAAAAAGTATAACCCGTGCTTAATCTTGTCATATCACCAGCTGATCCAATATATATTTCATTTAATTTTTTTAGATTTTTATTTCTAAATAAAGGTATAGAGCCTTCTTCTTTAAAATTGATTTTATAATTTCTGATATTTAAATGGTTTTTTAAGTATTGATCTATTTGATTTTCATAATCTTTTATATTTTCATTACTTAAATTTGATATCCAGGTAGTTTCCACAAGTGCACTTTTTTTTGAAAAAGGTAAAGTGTAAAAAAAATGAACCTCATTTTTTTGATCACATGCAAAATCCATTAAGTTAAATATTTGGTCATCAAAAAAATCTTTTTCAGTTTCAATTTCTACACCACAAAAATGTTGCCACAAATTATTTGGCTTATTTTCAAAATTTGGAACACTGTTAAAAATTATTGAATTTGATAATTCAATATCATTAATATTCTTAAAAAATTTTATATTTTCATTTAATTTAAGTTTTGAAAGAATTTTGTCATAAAATTTTCCAGTATCTATAGATTGGTAAGGTGTTAGTTTACAATCAATAAACTTTGTATCATTAGGAATGTTTATAGAAAAATTATCCCAACTTTTTTTTACACAATCATCAAAATTATGTGGAAATACTTTCCAAAATGACCAAGTTTTGTCTCTTTTATATTCGTCCCTAGGCTCAATTATAGCCAAAGATTTATTTTTTAATTTATCAGAAATTTCAAGCTCATAAGACAAAGACAAACCTGCACAACCACCACCGATAATTATGTAATCAAAATCTTTCATTTAAATTTATCTCTTCATTAATTAATGAATGATCATGTTCAATGTTATTATCATTTTTATTTGTAAATGTTAAAATTATTAAATCAAAAATTGATAAAAAAGTTTCAATAATTTTTTCAATTTTTGTTACATAAATTTTTCCAGAATTTTTATAATTTTCTAAATTATTTTTATCAATTATTTTGTGCCCAATTTTTCTGTAGACTCGTCTTGCAACTAAAATAGAGAATCTGAAACTTAAAGGTATTGTTTTAATTGAGTAAAAAGAATTTTCATAAAATTTTTCAGATAAAGAAATGGTAGATTTGATATCGTTGAAATTTTCATTGATATAAATTCTTTTATTATTTTTATCTTCAATTACGTCTCTTGAAATATTGGTAAGCTGCATTGCTATTCCAAGATCGATAGCTGATTTCAAGGAATTTATCTTATTAACTTTTAAAATTTTTGCCATCATTAAACCAACTGTACCTGCTACTCTATAAGAGTAAATTAATAATTCTTTTTTTGATTTTAATTCCACTCTTTCTTTAATATCTGAATTAATCCCATCAAATAAATCATTAATTACTTTTGTTGAAATATTAAATTCATCTATAAGTTCCCAAATATTTTTAATAACAATGTTTTGAAAGTTTTTATTTGAAAAATCTTTCTTAAAGTTTTCAAATTTAATTATTTTGTCTTCTAATTTTCCTGGATCATCTGCAATATTATCTGCCTCTCTACAAAAATCATAAAGCGCAGAACATTTATCATAAGTTTTTTTTGGTAAAAAAAAACCAGCCCAATTAAATGATTTTGCATATGTTGCTAAATAATTTTTAGTTAACATTCTAGATCAATTTATCTAATACTTTTGCTGATGAAAGTACTCCTGGTACTCCTGCCCCTGGGTGAGTTCCGGCACCAACAAAATATAGACCATCATAAATCTCTGATTTATTATGAAATCTAAAATAAGCTGATTGAGTGAATTTAGGCTGAATTGAAAAACCTGATCCATATTTTGTATTTAGTTCTTTCTCAAAATAATCAGGTGTAAGATAAAAGTCTGATACAATATTATCTCTAAGATTTGGCATTAAATCATTTTCCATTTTATCAACCACAAGATTTTTCATTTTTTCACCTTCTATTTGCCAATCTATATTTGATTGATTATTTGGAACTGGCACCAATACATAAAAACAATCACTACCCTCAGGAGCCATGCTTTTATCTGTTGCAGAAGGTCTATGGAGATAATAGCTAATATCGTTATTTAATTTTTTATAATTAAAAATATCATCAAGATGTTCTTTATATTTGTTCCCAAATTTAATTGTATGATGCTCAACGTTTCCATAGACTCTTTTGGTTCCAAAATAATAAACAAATAAACCCATTGAGTAATCCATCCTCTTTTGTTTCCAATCAAACAGCATTGAATTTTTTAAGTTTTTACTAGTCATCTTTTCGTAAAAAGCAGGAGGGTCGGCATTACAAATAACATTATCAGCTTCGATAATCTCTTCATTGTCAACTACAACACCAGTAATTTTATTATTCTTAGTAATAATTTCTTTTACCTCAGTATTTTTTATTATTTCGATTTCTATTTCCTCCATTAACTTTTCAAATCCATTAATTATGTTTCCTGTACCACCTATTGAATAATGAATTCCCCATTTTTTTTCTAAATAAAGAATTAGCCCATAAATTGAGGTAGTTGTGAACGGATTACCACCAACCAAAAGTGGATGCATACTAAGCATCCTTCTTAATTTTTCATTTTTTACATAAGACGATACTAATGAGTAAACTGATTTATAACTCTTAAGTTTTAATAATGCTGGCAGCTGTTTCATCATAAAAAAGGGTCTATCAAATGGAACATCTGCAAGTTCTAAAAATCCTTTCTCAAAAATTTTTTTGGTAAAATTTACTAAATCTTCATACCCCTTAACATCTTCTTGATTTAAATTTTCAATTTGTTTTTTCATTTCTATTTCATCACCTGAGTAATTAAATTTAGTTTGGTCCTCAAACACAAATTGATACCAAATTTTAAGTGGGGTTAGTTTTATGTAGTCCTCAGGATTTTTATCAAACAAACTGAATAGTTCGTTAATTAAATATGGAGCTGTTATTACTGTTGGCCCAGCATCATAGGTAAAACCATCTTTTTTGAAAACTCTAGCTCTTCCACCTAGATCTGAATGTTTTTCTATTAATTTTACTTTATGTCCTTTGGCTCTTAGTCTTATTGCTGCAGCAATACCACCAAATCCAGATCCAATAACTATAGAATTCATTGCTGTAATTTATAGTTTTTTCAGGAAATTGTAACCGTATTATGAGTTTATTTTTTTTAGCTGTTCTTTAGTTTCTTCTAAATTTTTTTGAAATACAGCATCCAGTTTAGATTTATCAACTGATGTGGTTATGATTTTTTTTACTGAGTCCACCGCTATTTTGATTGAAGCATCTTTTATTTCTTTC
This sequence comes from Candidatus Pelagibacter sp. HIMB1495, assembly GCF_052047955.1. Taxonomy (NCBI): domain Bacteria; kingdom Pseudomonadati; phylum Pseudomonadota; class Alphaproteobacteria; order Candidatus Pelagibacterales; family Candidatus Pelagibacteraceae; genus Candidatus Pelagibacter; species Candidatus Pelagibacter sp. HIMB1495. Next base: position 418,391 of record NZ_JBNAIQ010000001.1, read on the forward strand.
AATGCAGCCTCTTTCATTTGGCTAATTTTGTTTTCAGCCAAACTTTTTTTAATTTCTGATGATTTATGAAATTTATCATTTAAATCTATTATTAATTTATCCGACTCTTTTTTTGCATTTTCCAAAATTTCATTACTTACTGAAGTAGCGGTATCTAATTTTTTTTGAGCATTATCGAGTAAAGTTTTTGCTTCTGTTCTCAATTTTTCACTTTCATCTATCTCATTTTTGATATCAGAAATCATACCGTCAAGCATTTGAGAAACTTTTTGTGGAATTTTAAAGTAAACTAAAACCCCGATGAAGATTACAAATGATATTGCTACCCAGAAAGTTGCATCAATTGCCATAGTATTTATCTCCATTTCTTCTAGATAGATCGTCAACAATTGCTGATATGCTGCTATTATTTACTTCAGCACCAATAAGTTTCTGAAGTAACTCAGATGACGTTTCTATAGCAATTTTATTTATTTTATCAGGCGCATTATCTCTTAAATCTTTGATTTCTTTTTCTGCTTTAGCTATTTCGTCATCTATTTGTTTATCGAGGACGTCTCTTTTAGCATTTATATCTTTAACTGCTTTTTCTCTTGCTTGATTAAACATAGCATTAGCATCAGTTTTGCTTTTTAAAATTATTTGATCATATTCTTTAAGTTTGGTCTCACTATCTTCTCTTTGTTTTTCAGCTGCCTCAATGTTTTCTAGAATTTGAGATTTTCTAGTCTCTAAGTTGTTACTAATTTTTGGAAGAATTAATTTAGATAAAACCAAATACATTATCCCAAAAGTAAGTACCAACCAGAAAATCTGAGAAACCCAAAACTCTGGATTTAATTGAGGCATACCTCCACTTTCAGCGGCAAAAGCTTCTTTAATAAAAAAGAAGCTTAAAAATATTAGATGAAGATATATTTTTTTGACCATTAACTTAAAATGCAAATAAAATAATCAATGCAACAACCAATCCAAATAATCCTGTTGCTTCTGCAAGTGCAAAACCTAAAAGTAGGTTAGGAAATTGTTTCTGAGCTGCTGATGGGTTTCTCATAGCACCTGATAAATAATTTCCAAAAATTATTCCAATACCAACACCGGCACCAGCTAAAGCTATTGCTGCTAAACCTGCTCCGATCATTTTTGCTGCTTCTAATTCCATTATATCCTCCTCTGTTATTAATGGTGTAAATTTAATGCATCATTTAAATAGATGCAGGTTAAAATTGCAAAAACATATGCTTGAAGAAAAGCAACTAATATCTCCAAACCAGTTAATGCAACCGAAAAACTTAGTGGAAGCCATCCACCAACTATTCCAAGACTAATTACAAAGCCTCCGAAAACTTTCATCATTGTATGACCAGCCATCATATTTGCAAATAATCTAACTGATAGACTTATTGGTCTACTTAAGTAAGAAATAATTTCAATAACTACTATTAAAGGAAGTAATACCGCTGGTACTCCACTTGGTACAAACAATTTTAAATATCCAAAACCATGTTTAATAAATCCAATTACTGTTACGCCAATAAAGATAAATGCAGCAAGAACAAATGTAACGATAATATGACTAGTTACAGTGAATGTGTACGGTATCATTCCAAACATGTTGCAAAATAAAACAAACATGAACAATGAAAAAATAAATGCAAAATATGGTTTTGCTTTAGAACCAGCTGTATCACTAATCATTTTAGCAACAAAGGTGTAGCTAAGTTCCGCTAATAATTGAATTTTATTTGGTAAGATTGAATTTTTCTTAGATCCTAAATTAAAAATTAATAAAATAGAAACTGTACTTATAATCATAAACAAACTTGCGTTTGTAAAAGATATATCAAATGCTCCAACTTTTATTTCAGGTCCAATTCTATAAACATCGAATTGGGACATCGGGTTTGCTGCCATAGTACTAACTTATTTTTGCATCTTTTTTGCTGATCTGATCACGTTTGTTATTCCAGCGATCACCCCAACAAAAAAAAATATTAATATAAACCAGGGTTTAGTACCAAAGGTCTTGTCAAAAATAAACCCAATAATTGTCCCGACGGCCACTGCAGAAACAAGTTCTGTGCTCAATTTGAATGCAGTTCCAATAGGCGAGGGATTATCCTTCTTGTTATAAAGATTTTTCTTAGAAATCTTGCTTTTTGCAATCTCTAAGCGAGTTTTAAAAGGGTCTTTTGCCATTTATTTTGGTTAAGCAACCATACTTTCTGCTTTTTGAAGGTCTACAGCTACCAGTTGGCTTATCCCTTTTTGTGGCATAGTTACTCCATATAGCCTGTTCATTTTAGACATTGTTAAGGCGTGATGAGTAACAATTATAAATTTAGTGTTAGTAATTTTAATTAACTCCTCTAGCAAGCTACAAAATCTTGTAACGTTAGCATCATCAAGAGGAGCATCCACTTCATCTAAAACACAAATTGGAGAAGGGTTAGTTAAAAATACTGCAAATATTAAAGATAGGGCAGTTAGTGCTTGTTCACCACCTGATAATAAAGTTATAGATTGAAGCCTTTTTCCTGGTGGACTGACCAACATTTCTAAACCAGCTTCTAATGGATCATCAGAGTCTACTAATTCAAGCTTGGCATTTCCTCCATTAAAAAGTTTTGTATAAACCTCATTAAATTTTCTGTTAACTTTTTCAAATGCCTCAACAAGTCTTTCCCTTCCTTTTTGATTTAGCTCATCAATACTATCTTTAAGTTTAACAATTGCGGTAACTAGGTCACTACGATCTTGTTCCATTTTTTTTATTTCTTCTTCATACTTACTAGTTTCCTCATCTGCTTTTAAATTTACAGAACCTAATTGATCTCTTTGTTGTTTTTTTTTATCTAATGCATCTTCTTGATCAACATGATTTGGAAGTTCTTCAACTCCAAATAAATTTGAATTTTCTAAAATATTTTCTTCTGTTAAGTTTAATTCTGTATTAACCCTGTCAAGCAAATCATTTTTTCTTTTTTGTAAACCTTCTATGGTTGCACCTGAGCTAGCTTTTCGCTCTCTAATTTGAATTGATTGCTCTTGTATTTCATTTAGTTGAGCTCTTAAAGTTTCAATTTTTTTATCAGTTTCTTCTATAATTTTTTCGTTCTCTATTTTTTCTTCATCAGAAATTCTTAAATTTTCTGAAATTTGACCTTTTCTTTCTGCTTGTACTCTTGGCTGATTTTCTAAATCATTTAATTGTTTAGATAATTTATTTTTTCTTTCAGTTAATTCATTTACCATTTTTTCTGAATTGGATAAAAGATTTTTCCAGCTTTCTATTTCAGTCTCTATTGTTTTTATTCTTTCATTTCTTTTTACTGATTCATTCTTTATTGACTGATTTTTACTATATGCATCAGCATATTTTTCTTGAAGTATTTTTATATTTTGAGATTTCTCATTTACACTTAATAGCTCTGTTCTTGATTTTTCATTTTTTAAATCATTAATAAAATTATCTAATTCCATATTACATCTATCGAGTAATGTAACTGCTTGATTTATCTCATTACTATCAATTAATTCTTTTGCTCTAGTAATTGAATTTTTTACATTCTTTATAGGACCAATGCTTATTTTAATTGTATCGTCAGCTAAATTATTAACAACTTCGTCAACTTCTTTTTGCTCTCTTTCAAGTTCATTTTTTGCATTTTCTAGATCTTCGTTTGATAACTTTTCAGTTTCAAAATATTTTGAATCTACTTCAATTAAGTCTGACTTTTCTTCTTTTAATCTTTTTTCATTAGAGTTAGCATCAATAATAATTCCATTTTCTCTAGTTATGTCTTCGTCTAAAGTCTTTATTGATTTCTTAATTGTTTCAATTTCATCTTGAATTCTAGTATTTTCCTCATCTAGGTTATGTAGTTCCAAATTAAGTCTCTGTATTCTTGATAAATTCTCAATATTTTTTTCTCTAAGAGGAGCAACTTTATCAGTAGAAGTTTTTATTAAGTTTTCAAGTTCAGATATTTGATTGTTGAAATTCTCAACTTCACCTCCTGCCTCTGTATTAATTTCATTTTCTATTCTTATTTCCTTATCGATATCCAGTAATCTTAGATAATATAGACCAGCCTCTATTTTTTTTATTTCTTCTGAAATTAATTTGTATTTTGTAGCTTCCTCAGCTTGTTTTTGAAGATTTGCCAGTTGTTTTTCTTGTTGCCTTCGTAATTCATCAGCTCTTTTTAAATTATTTTCAGCCGCGCCGAGTCTAAGTTCAGCTTCATGTCTTCTTACATGTAAACCAGAAATTCCAGCTGCCTCCTCAAGTATTGCTCTTCTGTCAGTAGGTTTTGCTGTCACTAAAGCTCCAATTCTTCCTTGGCTAATCATAGAAGGGGAATGTGCGCCCGTTGAAAGATCTGCAAAAAACATTTGAGCATCTCTTGCTCTTACCTCTTTGTCATTAATATAAAATTTAGAACCCTTATCTTTTTCAATTTTTCGTCTAACTTGAATGTTTTCTAATTCACGATACTGAATAGGACCTTCTTTTTCTTTGTTCTCTACTTCTATCGAAACTTCAGCAATATTTTTTGATGCTTTATTGGATGTGCCTGAAAAAATTACATCTTCCATTCCTGAACCTCTCATACTTTTTGCAGAGGTCTCTCCCATTACCCATCTCAAAGATTCAACTATGTTAGACTTTCCACAGCCGTTAGGACCAACTATTCCAGTAAGGCCTTCCTCTATTAAGAAATTTGTTTTTTCAGCAAATGATTTAAATCCATTTAATTGGATTTTTTTAAACTCCATGCACTAACTTATATCATTTTTTCTAGTGCTTTTTTCAAATTTTTATAATTAAGTTTTTTTTCGAATTTTTCGTTGTTTATTATTATCGTAGGGGTTGCGTTTACTTTGAAATTTTTTGCACCCTCTATTCGGTCATTTAACACAAAATCCTCAATATTTTTGTTATTCACACAAGATTCAAAATCGATGGAGAAACCTTCATTTTTTAAAAATATTTGAAGATTTTTATTTGCTTCTTCGATAGAGCTTCCTTTAACCCATTTTTGTTGGTTAGCATATAAACTTTCCAAAATATCAGCATTACCATCATTTTTACATTGAGCAATTTTTGAAGCGTTGAAAGCGGCAATATCTAAAGGAAAATGTCTAAATTCTATTTTAGCAATCCCTGTGTCCAGATATTCTTTTTTAAGTTCTGGATAAACGTTTTTATGAAAATTTGCACAATGGCTACAAGTTAGTGACTCAAACGCAATTATAGTTATTTTTGCGTCTTTATTTCCAACGATAATTCTTTTTACTTCTTCCGCATTTAAATTTGAAAAGCTTCCCAAAACAATTATGGCAATTAAAATAATTTTTCTCATTTTTCTTTATAAACTTTTGTTAATTCTGTTAATGATTTTTTAATCTTTTCGTTTTTAACATCTTTGATTTTATCTCGATATTTACTAATTGCCACATTATTAGATTTAATTTCATTCAAACTGCTAGTTTTTTGTTCGTCATCAAAGCTAATAAATTTGAGCTTTTCAACAACATCGTAGCCAAAAAAATTATTCATTTTATCTAAAATGTTTTTTTTTGAATATTCTACATCTACTTCATGGCCCCTTTTAACCATTACAACTAAAGTACTCACGCCAAATCGATTTGAGTTTTTGAATGTTTTTGGGAAACAGACTTTAAACAATTCATTCCCGACTAAATATTTCCAATTACTGAGTGTTTCTGAATATATATGACCTTTTTTATTAATAATTTTTTTTAGATTTTTTGGCAAAGTGTCTTTGAAAGATCTTAATCCTTGAATGCTAGTATTTCTCTGCTTAGTATTATTTTTAAATTGCATATGAAAGATCTAATAATAACAAATAAAATTCTCAATTGGTACGATATAAATAAGAGATCTTTACCTTGGAGAAATAAGGTTTCACAAGAAAAGAAACAATACTTTACATTGGTTAGCGAGTTTATGTTGCAACAAACTCAGGTTGCTACTGTGATACCTTATTTTAATAGATTTATTAAAAATATTCCTAATATTGAAAAGTTATCAAAATATAATGATAGAAAATTAACCAAACTTTGGGAAGGTCTTGGATATTATTCAAGAGTAAGAAATTTAAAAAAAACTGCTCAAATAATTGTTAAAAAATTCAATAAAAAAATACCTAGAGATTTTTATGAATTAAAATCATTACCAGGTATTGGCGATTATACAGCGAGTGCAATTTCAGCAATCGCATTTAACAAACCAATAATTCCTTTGGATGGAAACATTGAAAGAGTATTAAAAAGATATCTGTATTTAAAGAAACAAAGTCAAATTAAAAAAGAATTCTTACAAGATCAAAAAAAAATTTTTGGGACATCGACAAAAAGATCAAGCGATTATGCGCAAGCTTTGATGGAACTGGGTGCATTAATTTGTAAACCTACAAACCCTAATTGTAATAAATGTCCACTATCTAATAATTGCAAAGCATTTAAAAATAAAAATTTTGATTTAGTGAAATTAAAGAAAATTAACAAGGAAACATATTATAAATTGAATGTTTATAAAAAAAATAATCAATATTTATTAATCAAAAATAATAAATTTAATTTTTTAAAAAATTTAAATATTTTTCCAATGGATCAATTAAATAATCCTAAAAATTTTGATAAAGATTTAAATTTTAAAATATCTAATATGAATATGAATATTAAAATTGAATATAAAAAGAAGCATAACTTTGACAAAAATATTAATTGGATAAATCCTGCAAAGCTTGAAAATTATGTACTTCCAACATTTACCAAAAAGATAATAAAATTTTTAGAAAATCAAAAATGAAAAAAATAGCAATTATTGGCGCAGGTATTTCCGGTCTGTTTACAGCTAACTTATTTAAAGGAAATAAAGATTATCAAGTCACAATTTATGAAAAAAAAACCTCATTAGAAATAGGGGAAGGTTATGGCATTCAATTATCTGTTAATAGCGTAAATTTATTAAACAAATTAGGCTTCTCTTCCTTGTCAGACAAAGAGAAATTTAATCCAAAAAAAATTGACTTTTATCAAATTAAAAATTCAAAGAAAATTTGTGATTTAAATATTTCAGAATTTAATTCTGATGATTGTAAGTATACAACATTGAAAAGATCAAAATTACTTGAGTTCCTGATAAATCGACTGGATAAAAATACAATCCAGTTTAACTGCAGTTTAGACAACATAGAATACAGTAATGATTTAATAAATTTAACTTTTGATAAAGAAAAAATAACTTGTGATCATTTAGTTATTTCAGATGGTGTATTTTCAAAAGGAAAGTCATTAATTTCAAATAATAATTCAGAACCAATTTACAATAACACTATCGCTGTTAGAGCCAGTGTATCCAAAGAAAGTCTTGATAATATAAACGAGGAGAATGTTTCTTTATTTTTAGGATCAGATTTTCATTATGTATTATATCCACTTAATAATGATAAAAATTTTAATTTTATTGGGATATTGAAGAATAAGTTAAATTCTGATCAGCAAAAAAACCACAATCTTTGTAATGAAAGTACATTTATTGAGAGCATTAAAGAAAAATTATCCGAAAAAATTTCATCAAAAGTATTTCAGAGCCTTGAAGATATAAAATTGTTTCCAGTGTTTGTAAGTAAAAATCCATTTATTCCTCCAAAAAATATTTATTTAGTTGGAGATGCTTTTTTTGCATTCTCTCCTTCTTTTGCTCAGGGAGCATCACAATCAATAGAAGGAGCTAATCAATTACATGAAGTTATAATTAACCAAAAAAATGATTTTTATAAATCTAGATTAGAGAGAGTAAAAATGATTAATAGAAGATCTGATTTTAATCAATTTGCTTTTCATTTATCAAATCCGATTATGATCTTTTTTAGAAATATTTTTTTAAAGCTTTTGACAAAAAATAAAAAATTTCTGCAAAGTTATTTAGGTAAAATTTATAAAGATTAATTTTTAGAAATTAATCTTTGTCTTAAGTAATCAATTGGGTAGGTTCGTCCATTAATATCACAATGCCAAAATGTCCAACCATTACAACTTTCAGCTCCCAAAATAGTAGCTGCAACTTTATGAATAGAGCCTTCCGCTTGGTTGTGCTTGATACTACCATCAGCCATTATTCTTGCTGTTATTTTTTTCTTATTATCAAAAATATTCGTTCCAGGCTTAATTATTCCAAGCTCTACCAACGATCCAAATGGAATCCTTGGTTTTGATCTATTATTTTTAAGTGTATCTAATAAATCATCTTCAATTGGTTTGGTAGCCTTTAAACGTTCCTCAGCAGCTTTAAAATAATTCTTTTCTTTTTCTATACCAAAATAATTTCTCCCTAGTTTTTTTGCAACTGCAGCAGAAGTTCCAGAACCTAAAAAAGGATCAAGAACTAGATCATTTTTATTTGATGTAGCTAGTAAAATTCTATGTAAAAGTGATTCTGGTTTTTGAGTAGAGTGAATTTTTTTTCCATTTTTTTTAAGTCGTTCAGAACCACTACAAATAGGAAGACTCCAATTAGATCTCATCTGAAGATCATCATTTAAACATTTCAAAGACTGATAATTGAATGTATATTTTGATTTTTCACTCTTCGAAGCCCAAATTAAAGTCTCATGAGCATTTGTAAATCTTGTGCCTCTAAAGTTAGGCATTGGATTATTTTTATTCCAGATGACATCATTTAGTATCCAGAAACCTAAATTTTGTATTGCAGTTCCTACTCTAAAAATATTATGATAACTACCTATAACCCAAATAGCCCCATCTTTTTTCAAAATCCTTTTGCATTCATTAAGCCATTCATACGTGAATTCATCGTATTTTTTAAAATTTTCAAATTGATCCCACTTGTCGTTTACGGCGCTGACTTTAGATCTATCTGGTCTAGTCAATTCACCTTTCAATTGTAAATTATATGGAGGGTCAGCAAAAATTAAATCAAAAGTTTCACGTGGAATTTTTTTTAATTCTTCGAGACTGTCTCCGTTAATTATTTTATTTTTAAAATCAGATTTCATTTGTAAAAATTAATTAGACTCCAAATGGATTCTTCGGTCAACCTGTGATTGAAAAAATTGGATTCGATTTGTGTATCGAATTTTAATGATAACTAGATGTAGTATTAAGTTAATCTAGATATAGGAGAGAAAGTTTTTCTATGATGTTTGGTTATGCCTAGTTTCTTTAATGCTTGTAAATGTTGTTTGGTTCCATATCCAAAATTTTTATCCCAATGATAACCTTTGTTTTTTTTTGATAGAGTAGCAACTAATCGATCTCTTGATACCTTTGCTATTATAGAGGCTGCAGAAATTGAGGGAATTTTTTTATCACCTTTTATAATCGATTTTAATTTATAATTTTTTAATTGTGGAATTTTGTTTCCATCTATTAATACAAGAGTTGGTTTTTTTGTTAATTTTAATATAGCTCTCTTCATAGCCAGTAAACTTGCATTTAGTATATTGAGTTTTTCAATCTCACTAACAGAAGCTTTGCCTAACGACCAAATTGAATTTTTTTTAATATAATTAAAAAGGTATTCTCTCTTTTTTTTACTCAACACTTTTGAGTCTTTTAAAATTTTTGGATCCACAGATTTTTTTAGAATGACAGCAGCAGCATAAACAGGACCTATTAAACTACCTCTGCCGACCTCATCAACACCAGCTATTAATTTCATTAAATTGTTAATTTTAACTCTTTAACTTTTTCTCTTATTTTTTTTAAATCTTCCCATGAATATTTTTTATTATCTGGATATCTAATTAAATAAGAAGGGTTAAAAGTTATCATTAAAGGATAAGTATTATTATTTAAAATTATTTCCTTCCATTTACCTCTTTCTGAAGATATTTTTTCATTAATTCCAGTAACAGCTTCCATAGCTGTACTACCCATTAAAATTATAATTTTGGGATCAATAATAGATATATGTTCTTTTAAAAAGTTTGAGTAACGTTTAATTTCTTGTGAAGTTGGTTTTCTATCCTCTGGTGGTCTAAAATTTATTGCATAACTTGTATAAATATTTTCTCTTTTAATATTTATTGCTATTAACATTTTGTCTAAAAGCTCTCCACTTTCTCCTTTAAAAGGGTTTCCAACTTTGTCTTCAATTTCACCTGGAGCTTCTCCGATTAACATTATAGGACTATCAATATTTCCTTCTCCTAGAACAATATTTTTGGAATTATTTCTTAGTTTGCAATTTTCAATTGAATTTAATTGTTTCTTTAGATTTTCTAATAAATCTTGTTTATTTCTTTGATTGATATCACTTTCTTTTTTGACCTCAGAAAACCTATTAATAGGTTTTTTATCGAATACAAAATTGGCTTCTATTGTATTTATTAATTCTTCGTTTAATTTGTCGTTTTGATTTATCAATTTTTTCACCTTACAAGGATTAAATGATATCTAAAATATTTAAAATCATATTATTATTAGTGTTATCCTATCAGACACCCGTTTATTCTAAAAGTACAAGTTTTAATGATTTCAACTCAAGAGATTTATCTAATTATTTTTCTGGTATTGTAGCTTATGAAAATAGAGATAATTCAGAAGCTTTAAAATATTTCAATTTAAGTAAAGTTTTACTAAATAGCCATGACAATTATTTAAAAAGATACGTTAATTCTCTTGTATTGGAAAACAAAGTAGCTCAAGCAATTAATGTTATAAAAAATAACTCAAAAAAAAGTAATTCTGATTTTTTTGATGCATATGTTTTATTAATAATTGATCGTTTGAAAAAAAATGATTTTGATAAAGCTGATATTTACTTAGATCAAAGTTTGAGATTTCAGGAAGAAAATAGAATTAATCTAGTAATTTTTGAGACTTTAAAGCAGTACATTTACACTTTTAAAAATAAAAAACTTTTACCTAATAAGAAAAATTTTGGAAACTTATCATTAATAGCTGAGGCGTTTCAAAGATGTCATTATAATGATCAAAGAACCAGCTCTTTCTTTTTAAATTTAATTAATAATCAACAAGGTGATTATTCAAGATATATATTTTTTTATATAAATTATCTAATTCAGAATAAGGAGTTTGATCAGGCAAAGTCAGTAATTGATCAAATTGATTATATTGGCTCAACACTTTTGTTAACTCAAACCAAAAGCTGGATAGATAATAATAAGTTTAAAAGTTTTGAAAAAATTTTCTCATGTGGAAACCATAATGATATAATTAGTGAATTTTTATTCTTGATATCAAATCTTTATTCATCACAAGATAATTTTGAAAAATCAAATTTTTATTTAAATTTATCAATATACTTAAATCCTAAATTTGAATTTAATTTATCACTCGTTGCAGAAAATTTCTTTGCAGATGGTGAATACAACAAGGTAAAAAAAATAGTAAGAAAATTTAAAGAGACTGATGAGTTTTATTATTGGTTTAGAGTTAAAAAAGAAGCGCAAATAATAGTGAAAGAACAAAATTATGAAAAAGGCACAAGCCATATCGAGTCTAAATTTAAAAATATTGAAAAACCTAATCCAAAGATGATTTTTGATTTAGCGAATTTTTATAAAAACTCTAAAAATTATGAACTTGCAATCGATTATTATTCAAGATTAATCTCCTCACTAGAGGATACTTCTGTAATTAAATCGGATATTTTATATAGAAGAGGTGGGAGTTACGAAAGATTAGGTAATTATGAGAAGTCAGATGAAGATTTACTTCATGCATTAAGAATAAGACCTAATGATGCATACGTCCTAAATTATCTTGCTTATTCTTGGTTAGAACGTGATTACAAAATAGATGAAGCGATGGAAATGTTAAAAATAGCATATGATTTAAAAAGTAATGATCCCTATATTATTGACTCAATTGGTTGGGCATATTTCTTGATAGATGAATATGAAGAGGCAGAAAAATATTTAAAAAGAGCTGTAGAATTAATGCCTGATGACCCAATAGTAAATGATCATTATGGAGATATATTGTGGAAGCTAGATCAAAAAATTCAGGCAAGATATTTTTGGAATAGTGTGTTGAGCTTTGATGATACTGAAGATGATATGAGAGAAAATATAAACAAAAAATTGATTACTGGCTTAAAATCTATTCAATGAAATTAAATTTAAAGTCTCATGCTAAAATCAATTTAGCTCTCAATGTAACAGGAAAAAATAAATCATTACACAAAATTGAAAGTATCATTAGTTTCATTGATTTGTATGATGTTATTTCAATAAAAAAAATAAGAGATGAAAAACATAATATTTCTTTTCAAGGGAAATTTGCGAAAGGTATTGGAAAAAAAAATACTGTTCAAAAACTCTTTAAAATATTAGGTCGAGAAAAGTTATTACTAAATCAAAAATTTAGAGTTTCTATAACAAAGAATATTCCTCAAAAAGCAGGACTTGGTGGCGGTTCTATAAATGCTGCAAGTATTTTAAATTTTTTAAATAAAAAAAAGGTAATTAAAATTAGTGAAAAGAAAATTTTGGAGGTTTGCTCTGAAATAGGGTCTGATGTTATTTTAGGTATAAACCCGTCTAGCTCAGTTTTACTTTCAAACAATAAAATTAAAAAATTTTTTAATTGTCCGACTCTAAATATGCTTTTAATAAAGCCTAATTTTGGTTGTGCGACAAAAAAAATTTATTCTAACGTTAAAAATTTTACAAAACCAAAATTTAATAATCCAAAAAAAATTATGTTTGGTTATAAATTTTTAAAAAATCAAACTAATACTTTAGAAGATGTTGCAATTTCAAAATACCCACAAATAAAAAAGATTAAGTTATTTTTAGAAAAGACTAATAATCCTGAGTTTGTAAGAATGACTGGGTCTGGATCTACAGTTATTGCATACTATAAATCAGTCAAAGACTGTAATTCAGCAAAAGTTCAATTTAAGAGGAAATTTAAAAATTGTTGGTTGTATGTATCAAAAACTATATAAATTTATTTTTTTTGTGTTATAGGATCTATAATATTGGGGCGTAGCCAAGCGGTAAGGCACGGGTTTTTGGTACCTGCATCCTAGGTTCGAATCCTAGCGCCCCAGCCATATATATGGATAAATTTTTAGATAAAATTTTTTTTAGGTCCAAAAATCTTAATTATATAAGTAAAAATATAAAAAACTTATCCCAGAACACTCCTGCAAAAAAAATTTTTGAAGCAATTAACAATTATTCTGAAAATAGTGAATTAAGATTTGTTGGAGGATGTATTAGAAAAATTATAAATCGAGAAGAAGTAGATGACATTGATTTAGCAACTAACATTACACCAGATGAAGTTTGTGATGCACTAAATAAACATCAAATTAAATTTTTTGAGACAGGTAAAGAACACGGCACGATAACTGCAGTAATAAATGAAAAAAACTATGAAATTACTTCACTTAGAAAAGACGTTGCTACAGACGGAAGACATGCAAAAGTTGAATTTACTTCTGATTGGAAAGAAGATTCAAAAAGAAGAGATTTTACAATTAATGCTATTTACTCTGATAGTTCAGGAAATTTATTTGATCCACAAAATGGTAAGCTAGATTTAAATAAAGGTATTTTAAAATTTATTGGAGATCCAGAAAAAAGAATTCAAGAGGATTATTTAAGAATATTAAGATATTTCCGTTTTCATATCAATTACTCAACTGAAAATCATAAAACAGAGATAATTAAAATATTTAAAAAAAATATCAAAGGTATTTCGAACTTATCTGCTGAAAGATTATTAGATGAACTTAAAAAGACAGTTAAATCAAAAAATTTTCTCAAATTATTTGAAGATCAACAAAGTTTAGAAATATTAGAAATAGTATTTCCACAATTTAAAAATATTAATCATTTTAAGAAGCTAAATTCATTCAGTTCTAAAGCTATCAGTAGCTTTGACTTTATTTTTATAATTGCATTACTGATTATTGATGAAACAGACAATACTGATTATTTTATTTACAAATTTAAAATCTCAAAAAAAGATCAAAAGAGGCTCAAATTAATTCATTATTTTTTCAAAGAAAATGTGAATATTAAAAGTTTTACAGAAAAAAACTTTAATAAAATATTTTACTATAATGGCAGACAAACCGTGATTGATATAATTAATTTTAAATTGTTCTTTTCAAGTAAGGTGGAGAATAAATTATTAAAATTACTTAAAATTTATGAAAATAAAACATTGCCTGAATTAAAAATTGGAGCAAATATTTTAATGTCTAAGTATAAAATTCCTGAGGGTAAAATTTTAGGTAATAAATTAAAACTTATTGAAGAGACCTGGGTTCAAAATGGATTTCAAATTTCAGATAAACAAGTTGAAAAAATTGTAAAAAGTTAAATATATTTAACGTCTTTAATTTCAAAATTCTTTGTGCCAGAAGGGGTGTTTATTTCCACAAGATCACTTTTATTTTTACCTATTAATCCTTTTCCAATTGGTGACTGAAAGAAAATTAATTTTTGTTTTAAGTCAGCCTCATCTTTTCCAACAATTTTATAATTTATTTTTTCTCCACTATCTAAGTCTTCTAAATATACAGTTGATCCAAAAATTACTTTGCCCTCATTATTTAATTTAGTTACATCAATTACATTAGCTCTAGCTATTATGTCGTTTATTTCAGTAATTCTACCTTCATTGTGAGATTGTTCTTCCTTTGCAGCATGATATTCGGCATTTTCTTTGAGATCTCCATGCGATCTTGCTTCAGCAATTGCAGCAACTATTTCAGGTCTTTTCTTTTCTTTTAAAAAAATGAGTTCTTCCTCTAATTTTTTTAGACCATTTGAAGTTATAGGTTCTTTTTCCATTTTTTATTTCCACTTTGCTAAGGGAGGTAATGACATTAAAATTCCTTCAACATTACCACCAGTTTGTAATCCAAATTTAGTTCCTCTGTCATACAGTAAATTAAATTCTGCGTAACGACCTCTCTTAATATACTGCTTCTCTTTTTCTTTTAAAGACCATTTTTTGTTAATTTTTTTTCTAATAATTTCATTAAAAATCATTTGAAAAGTAATACCAACATCTCTTACAAATTTAAAATCTTTTTCGAAATTATCATTTTTATAATCAAAAAAAATTCCCCCAATTCCTCTAGCTTCTTTTCTGTGGGGTAAATAAAAATATTCATCGCACCATTTTTTATATTTTTTATAATAATTTTTATTATGTTGATCACACATTAACTTTAAAGTTTTATGAAATTTATTTTTTTCATTATCATCTTTGATGGCTGGGGTTACATCCATTCCCCCTCCAAACCAATTTTTTTGAGTGCTGATATATCTTGTATTAAAATGCATAGCTGGAATGTGTGGATTTTGCATATGCATAACTATTGAAATTCCTGAAGCCCAAAATCTAGGATCTTTCTCAGCTCCTGGTATATTTTTTTGAAATTTTTTAGGAAATTTTCCATATACCTTTGAGAAATTTACTCCTACTTTTTCAAAAATTTTTCCATTTTTTAAAATTCTATATTCACCACCTCCTTCATCTTTTTCAGAGTTTCTTTTCCAAGAAGTTGATACAAATTTTATTTTGTTGTTTTCTAATTCAAGTATGTCATTACAAATTGCATTTTGTAATAATTTGAACCAATTGCTAGCTAGGTCTTTTTTAATTGAATTGTCCATATTACATTAAATTATTTTGCCTTAAACTTTCAGCCAAAACTATTGCAACTGAGGATGCTATATTTAGAGATCTCGCATTTTCATTCATTGGAATTTTTAGACGATCACCAATCAGCTTATGAACCTTCTCTGGAACACCAGCACTCTCTCTTCCAAATAATATCGTATCATCAGCTTTAAAATTAAATTTAGTATAATTTATAGAACCCTTTGTTGTCATTAAAACAATTCTTTGATTCTTTTTTTCTTCAAAAAAATGTTCTGCACTTTGGTAGAATTTAATTTTACCATAGTCCATGTAGTCCATGACAACTCTTTTAAACCTTTTGTCAGATAATAAAAATCCACAAGGCTCAATAATTTCTAATTCCGCCCCTAAACAGGCACACGTTCGTATAATTGCAGCTGTATTCTGTGGAATATCTGGCTCGTATAGTGAAATTTTAGGTCTAGGTTTCATCCGTAATGTGTCATTCTTTCAGTAGAAAAATTACTGTTATCTTATAAGAAATCGTATATTAAATTAATTTTTTAACAAAAAACTATTTAAAATGTCAGATAAAAAGCCAAAAAAAAGAAGAGATTTTTTATTTACAGCGACCACAGCTGTAGGTGCAGTTGGAGCTGCAGCAGTAGTGTGGCCCATGGTAGATCAAATGAACCCAGATGCTTCAGTTAAAGCATTAGCAAGTACCGAGGTAGATGTAAGTTCAGTCAAACCTGGAAACACAATTACAGTTCTATGGAGAGGAAAACCAGTTTTTATTAGAAGAAGAACACAAGAAGAGATCGACGAAGCAAGATCTGTTAAAATGGAAGAATTAATTCATCCAGAAAAAGATGAGGATAGAGCAAAAAATCCTGAATGGTTAGTCATGCTTGGAGTTTGTACTCATTTAGGATGTGTGCCTTTGAATGACAAAGGTGATTATAATGGATGGTTTTGTCCTTGTCACGGATCTCACTACGATACCTCTGGGAGAATTAGAAAAGGACCAGCTCCTTGGAATATGGAAGTTCCAAAATATGAATTCGTAAACGCAAACACAATTAAAATAGGATAGTACAGCTGTTATGAGTGATCACGATTATCAACCTAAATCAAAAGTTGGTCAATGGTTTAATGATAGATTACCGTTACTAACTCTTGCAAACCATTTAACGGATTATCCTACTCCAAAAAATTTAAATTACTGGTGGACATTTGGAGGAATTTTAACTTTTTGCTTAATCACACAAATTATAACAGGATTAACTTTGGCAATGCATTACATTGCTCATGCTGACATGGCATTCGAAAGTGTTGAGCATATAATGAGAGATGTTAACTACGGATGGTTAATTAGATACATACATGCAAATGGTGCATCGATGTTTTTTCTTGCTGTGTATATTCATATCTTTAGATCGTTATTTTATGGTTCTTACAAAGCACCAAGAGAAATAATTTGGATTATAGGTATAGTAATTTACTTGTTAATGATGGCAGCTGCATTCATGGGCTACGTCTTACCTTGGGGACAAATGAGTTTCTGGGGAGCAACTGTTATTACGAATTTATTTAGTGCAATCCCGTTAGTAGGTGAGGGAATTGTAACATGGTTATGGGGTGGATACTCAGTTGATAATCCAACTTTAACAAGATTTTTTACTCTACATTATTTAATCCCATTCTTAATAGCAGGACTTGTAATTTTACATATATGGGCTCTGCATGTACCTGGAAATAATAATCCAGTTGGTATTGATATCAAAAAACCATCTAAGGATACTGTCCCATTCCATCCATACATTGTTATTAAAGATGGTTTTGCATTATTAATGTTTATGATTGTTTTTGCATTTTTTGTTTTTTATACGCCTAATATTTTGGGTCACGCAGATAATTACATAGAGGCAAATCCTATGGTAACTCCAGCTCATATAGTTCCAGAATGGTATTTGTTACCTTTTTACGCAATACTAAGATCGGTACCGGATAAACTACTTGGAGTAATTGCAATGCTATCTGCTATTTTAATACTTGCAGCTTTACCTTGGCTAGATACTTCAAAAATTAGATCAGCAGTATTTAGACCTTTGTATAAACAGTTTTACTGGATTTTAGTAGCAGACGTTTTAATTCTTGGTTACATGGGAGCAATGCCTGCAGAAGGTCTTTATTTATTAATTGCAAGAGTAGCCACTGCCTATTATTTCTTACATTTCTTGGTTATTCTCCCTGTGCTTGGATTTAAAGAGAGAACATTACCTGTTCCACTAAGTATAACAGAGCCTATTTTAGGTGGATCACCAAACTTAGCAGCCGCAAAACACAGAGAAAGTAAAATAAAATAAAGTGAAAAAGTTATTTAAACTAATTTTAATACTTTCATTTTTTTCTCTAAATAGTGTCCAAACATTTGCTGCGGAAAAAGTAGATTATCTTAAAACAGATTGGAGTTTTAAAGGTCTTTTTGGAAAATTTGATAGAGCAGCTCTTCAAAGAGGATATCAAGTTTATACGGAAGTTTGTGCTTCTTGCCATTCAATGAAATATTTGAGCTATAGAAATTTATCAGAAGAAGGTGGACCAGAGTTTTCAGAGGCAGCTGCAAAAGCAATCGCTGCTTCTTTTGAAGTTACAGATGGACCAAACGCTGATGGTGAAATGTTTACTAGACCTGCAAAACTTTCGGATAAATTTGTAATGCCATACGAAAATGTAAAAGCCGCACAAGCAGCTAACGGAGGAGCTTATCCACCAGATATGTCTGTTTTAGTTAAAGCTAGAGGTGGTGGAGTTGATTATATTTATTCTTTACTTCAAGGCTATGAAGATCCACCAAGTGGAGTAACTTTGGATGATGGAGTTTATTACAACAAATATATGTATGGTAATAAGATCAGAATGGCAGCACCATTATCAGATGGAATTGTAGAGTACGGGGATGGTACTAATGCATCAGTTGAACAGATGTCAAAAGATGTAACAACATTTTTAATGTGGGCTGCGGAGCCTCACTTAGAAGCAAGACACCAAATGGGATTTAAAGCTATAGTATATTTGATTATTTTAACTATTTTAGTTTACTTTAGTATGAAGAAAATTTGGTCACGTGTTGAATCTGAAGTTTAATACATCTCCATCTTTAACAATATATTCTTTTCCTTCTAATCTCATTTTCCCGTTTGCTTTAGAATTTACCCATCCATCATTTGCTATAAAATCTTCATAAGAAATAGTTTCAGCTCGAATAAACCCTTTTTCAAAATCAGTATGTATTTCACCTGCTGCCTTAGGAGCTGTACAATTTTTTTTAATTGTCCATGCTCTTGTTTCTTCAGGACCTGATGTAAAATAAGTATCTAGCTCTAGAATATTGTAACCTTTTTGAATTAACATATTTAATCCAGTTTCTTTTAAACCTATCATTTCCATATAATTTTTTTTCTCTTCAGCAGGTAGCTCATTAATTTGATTTTCAATATCAGCGGATACAATTAGTGTATTTTCATTCCCAAATTTTTCTATGAAATCATTTGTATATTTATTACCATTTTGAACGCTTTGTTCATCGACATTACAAACATATATTTTTGGCTTAATTGATAATAAACCGCTTTGATTTAATTGCTTCGTATCAAATTGTGTTTTTAGAACTGAAATATCTTTATCATTATTTATGCAATCTAGAGCAATTTCTAAAATTTTAAGTTGTTCCTCATCTACATTTTTTTTGTTATTTTTTTCCAATCTTTTTTGAATACTTTCAAGATCTGCAAGCATCATTTCAGTTTCAATAATTTCCAAATCTCTCACTGGGTTTACATCAGGATTAACATTTTGGATATCATCTGAATCAAAACATCTAATCATATGAATTACAGCATCAACTTCTCTGATATGAGAAAGAAATTTATTTCCTAATCCTTCTCCTTTTGAAGCTCCTTTTACAAGACCAGCAATATCAACGAATGAAATTGTAGTATTAATTACCTTTTTAGAGTTAGAGACTTTTGATAATTTAGACAATCTTTCATCTGGTACGGGAACTACACCAACATTTGGATCAATTGTACAAAATGGAAAGTTAGCTGCTTGTGCTTTACTAGAATTTGTTAGTGCATTAAAAAGCGTAGACTTACCAACATTTGGCAAACCAACAATTCCACATTTAAAACTCATTATTTATTATTAACTGTACTTGAAAATAGATCTAATTTTTTTTCAATTAATATTGAAATTGACTCAGTAATATTATTTGTAATTTTTTCTAATCTAACCATTTCATCTTCATCAAAGTTTTGAAGTACAAAATCACTTACTTCCATATTATCTTTTGGTTTCCCAATACCAATTCTCACTCTAGAATAATCTTTACCAATAAATTTATCTATTGAAGCTATACCATTATGACCTGCACTAGATCCACCAAACTTAGCTTTTATTTTTCCAAATTCCACATCCAAATCATCATGAAAAACTATGACATCCTCGGCATCAATTTTAAAATATTCTATTAATTCTCTTATACAAATTCCTGAATTATTCATGAAAGTTAAAGGTTTAATTGCATATATTTTTTTGTCTCCAACATTTCCTGTTGTAAGCAAACCTTTAAATTTTGGTTTCTGTTTTGATAGGCCAAATTTTTTATTTATTGAGTCTATAATTTTAAAACCTAGATTATGTCTATTATTTTCACTATCGGGCGTTGGGTTACCTAGTCCTACAAATAAAAGCATAAAAATTTTTTAATGGAAAACAAACTTCAGTCTAAATAATTTATTTTTTTTCTTCAGCAGGCTTCTCTTCGCCTTCAGCAGCTGGTTTATCGCCTTCAGCTGGTGCAGCAGCCTCGGCACCCGCTTCACCCTCTGCAGCTTCAGCTTCAGCTGGTTTTTCTGGCTCTTTCATTACAGTTGGAGCCGCAAGTGTTGCAATAACGAAATCCCTACCTTGAATAGTTGGTACAACTTCAGGATCTAGATTAATTGACGATATTTTAAAACTTACTCCAATATCAATACCATCTAAATCAATTAAAAGATTGTCAGGTATTTTTTCACTTGGACATTTTAATTCAACTTTTCTTCTTACAATATTTAATACTCCACCTTTTTTTAATCCAGGTGATTTTTCATGATTAATAAATTTAACTGGAACCTCAATTCTAATTTTTAGACCAGGCACAACTCTTAAAAAATCAACATGTATAGGTTCGTCTGACAAGATGTGATATTTTACTTCTCTTGGAAGTACATTTTGTGGTTTACCGTTTACATTTAATGTAAGAATTGTAGATAAAAAATTTGAGTCTTCTAACATCGACTTTAGCAGTTTCTTAGATATAGAAACTTTTTCGTTTTGAGCTTCACCGCCGTAAATTATAGCCGGAACTTCTCCATTATCTCTTAGTGAGTTAAGCTCGCCTTTTGTTTTAGTATCTCTGATGTTAGCTTCTAAAGTATTCATAAAAACAAGGGTTTTTAGCTCAAGATCCTTAATAACACAAGGTAATTATTTAAATAAATCAGATACAGAAGTAGAATTTGATATTCTTTTAATTGCTTCACCCATTAGCCCTGAAATAGATAAAACTTCAATGTTTTTTGCACCTTTTATTTTGTCACTATTATCAATTGTGTCTGTAATTACTAAATTTTTGATAACAGAATTTTTAATTTTTTTGACCGCTTCACCACTAAGTACACCGTGAGTAATATAAACGTAAACTTCTTTTGCACCTCTATCTTTTAGAGCTTTAGCTGCATTTACAATTGTTCCACCCGAGTCGATGATATCGTCTACAATTATACATGTCTTACCTTTTACATCCCCAATCACATTCATAACCTGAGATTGTCCTGGCTTAGGTCTTCTTTTATCTACTATAGCTAGACCAACATTTAAAAGTTTTCCAAGAGATCTTGCTCGCTCAGTACCACCCACATCTGGAGCAACACAAATCATATTTTTACTTTTAATTTTTTTCTTAACGTGTCTTGCAAAAATAGGAGTAGCAAACAAGTTATCTACTGGAATATCAAAAAATCCTTGAATTTGTCCTGCGTGCAAATCCACTGTTACAACACGATCTGCTCCTGCTTTTGTAATCAGGTTAGATACTAGTTTTGCTGAAATGGAAGTTCTTGGGACAACTTTTCTATCTTGTCTTGCATAACCAAAATATGGAATTACAGCAGTTATATTTTTGGCAGATGATCTTTTTAAAGCATCTATGCATAATAAAAGTTCCATTAAGTTATCGTTAGCTGGTGAAGAAACAGATTGAATAATAAAAATACTATTTCCTCTTATGTTTTCATTAATCTCAACATAAATTTCACCATCAGAAAAATTTCTAATACTTGAATTGACTAATTTAGATTTTAAATATTTAGCAATATTCTTACTAAGAGGTTTATTGCTATTTCCTGATAATAATTTCATGAAAAAAACCTAATTAAGCACAATTATTGAAATATTTCTACCATAATCAGCATGATTTAAACTTTTTGATCTTCTAGCACTAAAAAATTTATTTTTAGCATCGAATGTATCAACGTCAATTTTTTCTATTTTTTTCACACTAGACTGAAGAATTAATGATTTAACATAACTAGATAAGTTAAAATATAACTTTTCTTTACCCATTTTAAAAAATTTATGATTAGTTTTGTCTTTTCTTATAAATTTTTTATAAAAATCTTTTTGAACTTCATAATTTTTGACTGATATTGATGGACCTATAACTGCTGTAATATTTTTTGTTTTAGACCCTCTCTTAACCATAAATTTAATAACTTTTGATATAATTCCCTTAAAGGCACCTTTCCATCCTGAATGAATTGCAGCTATTATTTTTCTCTGACTGTCAAAAATAAGTATTGGTACACAATCTGCAGTCAAAACCGCAATAGGTAAATTTACTTGGTCAGTAATAATTGCATCAGCCTTAGGTTTTTTTTTTGATTTATACTTTTTGTCAATAAACACGAATTTATTACTATGAATTTGATTAAGTAAAAAAATATTTTTTGAGTTCTTAGAAATTTTTTTCCTTACAATATTTAAATTTTTTTTTACACTTGCACTATTGTCATTTGAACCTGGACCACAATTTAAACTTTTATAAATATTTTTTGATACACCACCGATGCTATTAAAAAAACCATGTTTAATAGTTTTATTTTTTGAAAGCTTTTTAGATTTAATCAATTTGAAAACCTGTTTTAAATTTATTGTTTTTAATTTTAATCAACATTACCTTAAATAACTCTCCCATTTGTTTCTCATCAATTAAACGTCTAATTCTATAAAATAGATCTGTTTTTTGTGAGAAGGCTATATTATTACTTACAATCTCTGCTCTCTGCAAAATTCCCATACTTGTTAAGAATTTTTTTTGATTAGTAATTAGATGATCTAGTTTTTCAAATTGATTAATATAATTAGCATATAAATTAAAATTTAAATTGTATGTGATATCAGAGTCGCCAATATCTTCTAATATGTTTGAAAATTTATGATCCTTTATTGCTTGAATAGTATTTTTAATTTTCAGATCTAAATATCCATAATCAATTATTAAAAGTCCACCATCTCTGTTCTCAATAATTTTACAAATTTTCTCTAGATATTTAAACGCTTCCGGAGAGTATTCAATAACATCTTGGTCTTTAGATATTTCAAATTTAAGTTCTTGCTCTATTGTTTTAATATCAACTTCTTTATCATTGAACTCAGCCTTTTTGTAAGTTTTTAAATTAACATACCTTTCAAACCAATTATTCTCCTTTTTAAAAAATTGCTTTATTGGAAGTGCATCAAAAAATTCGTTTGCAAGATAAATGCAAGGAAATGCGTTATCGATTTCAACTTCATTTACCCAGATTATTTTTTCAGAATTTAAATTTTTTTTTTGTTCATTGATTAAATATGAGCTTTTTTCATGAATCATTAAATTACAGGAGTTAAAACAATCTGGAAAATTCTTTAATGTTTCAGACACAACTTTCATCATTTCTCCATTACCAGCGCCAAGTTCAATTAAGTTAAATTTTTTAGGTGAACCGATGCTTTTCCAAAAAGTTATTACCCAAATCGCAATTATTTCTGAAAATAGCCTTGTGATGTTGGGAGACGTAATAAAATCACCTTCCTTTCCAAAGGGATTTTTTTTCATATAATAACCATTTTCTTTATCGTAAAGAGCGTGATTGATAAATTGATCTAGAGGTAAATTAGTAGACTTGTTCATTTTTTTTCAAAAAGAAAATAATTAATGCAATTATCAAAAAGATAAAACTTATTAACTGACCCATAGTTAAATTGAATATTAGGTATCCCAATTGATCATCTGGAACTCTAAAAAATTCAACAAAAAATCTAAAGATTGAATAGAAAATTAAAAATAATCCAGAAATTAATCCAGCTTTTTCAAAATTTGCTCTACTTCTAAAATAAACTAAAATTAAAAATAAAATTAAACCTTCTAATAATGCCTCATAAATTTGTGAGGGATGTCGTGGTTGATTATCTATTTGTATAAATGTAACAGCCCAAGGTAAATTAGTTATAGTTCCATAAAGTTCAGAATTTATAAAATTTGCAATTCTTCCAAAAAATATTCCAATAGGTGCAACAAGAGCGACGACATCTAAATATAAAAACGCATTTTGATTATTTTTTTTTGCAAACAATATAGTTACGATAACAATACCAATTACTCCTCCATGAAAAGACATTCCACCTTCCCATACTTTTAAAATATCTAATAGATTATTGATATAGAATTCAAAATTATAAAATAATACATATCCAATTCTTCCACCTAAAATAATTCCAATGATTAAGTACGTTATATAATCATCAAAGTTTTTATTTATTTCAGAATTCTTTAAGAATAGTTTTTTTGCTATTAACCATCCAAATAAAATACCTGCAATATAAGCTAGCGAATACCATCTAATTTCCAAAGAAAATATTTCTATTGCAACTGGGTCAAAATTATTGATGAACATTTTAAATAATATCTATATTGTATATCTCAAATATGAAAAATTCTAAATTTATAATTGATAAATTTGCAAAACTACTAGAGCAGGGATTAATAACTTCAAAAGATTTATCATCTGAAATCTTAAATATATTTAAATCAAAGAGAGATGAATTTGTTTTTAAAATGAAACTTACTAGTAAGGATGAATTTGAGATTCTTTCAAAGAGAGTAGAAAATTTAGAAAATAAAATTTCAAAATTAGAAACAAAAAAAAAGAGGAAAACTAGACTGGCAAAAAGATCTTAACTCTTAGCCCATTAAATTTTGATTTTTCCAGCATAATGTTTCCACCATGGGATTTGATAATATCAGAAGCAATTGATAATCCTAATCCAACACTAGATTTTGAATCATTTCTTCCTTTGTCCATCTTGTAAAAAGGTTTAAATACGTTTTCATGTTCTTTTTTAGGTATCCCAGGGCCATCATCATCAATAATTATAAATAGATTTGTATTTTTTTTATTTAGGCTTATTTCAACTTTGTTTGCATATTTTAATCCGTTATCAATCAGGTTATTTAAAGATCTATTGATAAGGTTCTTTCTACCATTAATGTAAATTCTAGGAATTAAATTATGAGAAATGTTTTTATTATTATATTTTTTTATAATTTCCTCTATTAGTTCTGAAAGGTTAAACATTTCGTCCTTCTCAACATACGATGAACTTGTAAATTGCAGATATTCATTAAGCATTTTTTCCATTTCGTTAATATCATCTGTTAACTTATCAACTGCATCTTTATCTTTAAGAAAAGCTAATTGTAGCTTCATTCTTGTTAAAGGAGTTCTTAAATCATGACTAATACCCGATAACATTTCAGTTCTCTGATTAAGATGTCTTTCAATTCTCTTTCTCATTTTGTCAAATTCATGACCTGCTTGACGTATCTCAAGTGCTCCTGAGGGTTTAAATTCTTCTATGTCTTCTCCTTTTCCAAATCTTTCAGCAGCTCGAGCTAAATTTGTAATTGGCCTCGTTTGGTTCTTTAAAAATATTAGTGAAATAATAACCATTATAATTGCAGGAACTGTAATCCATAGTGCAAATATTCTTGCAGAGGTACTAGTGACTCGATCTTTTGGAACTAAAAATTTAAAATATCCATCTTCATACTTTATTCTTAAATCAACTAGTTCTTTATAGTTTGTAGTATTAAACCAGAAGATCTCAGGAGAAAATTTAGACTTCAATTCTCTTCTTAAAGTTCGATCAATTGGACTAAACCATCTTTCTTTATTTTGATCACTTAATTTTTCATCAACAACTAATTCAATATTTAAATCTAGAAATAATGAAAAAAGGTTTGTTACTTCTTGTTTATCATTTTCTTCATTTTGATAAGCTTCTACAAAAGCACTAATTTCATTAACCAGAGTTCTGGTCATACCTTTATTAGTTTTAATCCACAAACTATCAAAGAAAACAATGGTGATTATCAATTGGATAGTAATTACAGGGACCGCAACAATTAAGAGTGCTCTATAAAATAATCTTTTTGGTAAAACTTTTTTAAAAAAATTACTCAATCCAGAGAACATATCCTGCACCTCTAATTGTTTGCAAAAACTTAGGACTTTTTTGGTCTATTTCAATTTTTTTTCTCAATCTAGTAATAATAACATCAATGGATCTTTCTTTATCAAGATTAATCAATTTTCCTATGTCTTCTCTCGAAAATGTTTTTCCAGGACTATTAATCATTTTTTCTAAAATTGTCTTTTCAGTATTATTAATTTTAAATTCTTTTTGATCTCTAATAATTAAAAGTTTATTTAAGTCGATTTTGACATTTTCAAATTCAATAATTCTTTTTTGCTCAGTTTTTTTTGTTTTATCTAAAATGTTTTTAATTCTTAGAATTAATTCTTTAGGTTCAAATGGTTTAGGTAAATAATCGTCTGCACCCACCTCAAGACCTTCTATTCTTTCCTTAGCTTCTCCTTTAGCAGTAAGAAGTATTATCGGAGTATCTAGATTTTTTTTATTTTCTTCTATAAATTCTAATCCATTCTTTCCAGGCATCATTATATCAAGCACAATTAAATCAAACTTTATTATTTTTATTTTCTCTGAAGCATCTTCAGCACTGTCAGCTGTAGTAACTAAATAATTATTTTCGTTTAAAAATTTCTTTACTAATGATCTAATACCATCGTCGTCATCAACTACTAAAATATGAGCTAAAAAATTATCCATTAATTATTTTATTTAATACATTGTCAAAATTAACAACTTCTTCTGAAGTTGAATTTAAAAGAGCAGAATAAATTCTTTTTTTTTGTAAATTAAAAATTTCTTCAAATATTTTCTTTCCTTTTTCGTTTAAAAACACATGTTTAACCCTTGTATCCTGATCATTTTTCTTAAATATGACGATATCTAACTTTATTAAATCTTTTAAAACTCTGTTGAGGCTCTGCTTAGTTACTTTTAATTTTTTTAGAAGATCTGAAATAGAGATACCTTCATAAGATGAAATTAGGTGAATAACCTTATGGTGGGCTACACCAATTGAATATTTATCTAAAATTTTTTTAGAGTCAGAAAATGTCTCTCTGTAACTAACAAATAATTTTTCAATTAAACCCTTAAGTTGATCGTCTTTAAGATATAAAAGTTCTTTCATAATGGGTAAGTTATATTGACATATCAAAGATACAAAGATATTTTTCACTGATATTTTAAAATATTTTCACTAATGATACCGTACGATAAAAGATCTGGAAAAATTTGGTACAACGATGAACTTGTTGATTGGGGAGATGTAAAACTCCATGTGTTAAGTCATGGTTTGCATTATGCGAGTTGTGTATTTGAAGGTGAAAGAGTTTATGATGGCTCTATTTTTAAATTAGAGGAACATACATCTAGATTTTTTCATTCTGCTAGAAGAATGGGTTTTGAAATTCCTTATACTGAAGAGCAAATAAATACTGCTTCAAATAAAATAATTGCAACTCAGAATGTAGAAAATGGATATGTAAGACCAGTAGCTTGGAGAGGCACTGAAATGATGGCCATATCAGCACAACAAACAAAAATTCATGTTGCGATTGCAACTTGGGAGTGGGGATCTTACTTTGATCCAAAACTAAAAGTTGAAGGCATCAAATTAAATATTTCAAACTGGAGAAGACCAGCTCCCAATACTATACCTTGGGATACTAAAGCATCAGGTTTGTATATGATTTGCACATTATCAAAACATGAAGCTGAAAAACAAGGTTACACAGATTCTTTAATGTTGGATCACGAAGGAAATATTGCTGAAGCAACAGGGGCTAATGTATTTTTTAAAGATAAAAATGGAGAAATTCACACACCAATTCCAGATTCATTCTTAGATGGAATTACGAGAAGAACTGTAATTGGAATTGCAAAATCAAAAAATATAAAAGTACATGAAAGAAAAATTAGTCCAACAGAACTTCCTAACTTTGTAGGATGCTTTTTAACAGGAACTGCTGCTGAAGTTACACCTGTATCTTGTATTGCAGAAAATCAATTCAAAGTTTGTGATACCATCATCGATCTTAATGAAAGCTATCAAGCGCTGGTGAGAAAGAAAAAAGCAGCTTAATCTTTGTTATCTTCAGATATTGCGTGATCAATACCCTTTCGTAAATAATCATAACCTGTAAATAAAGTAAGCGCAGCTGATAACCATAAAAGAATAATTCCAATAGTTTGAGCATTATAATTTTCAAAGTTGATTATTTTGTTTCCAGTATCTCCTGAAAGCAGAAGACCAATAGCAACCATTTGTAACACTGTTTTGAGTTTAGCAAGATTTGAAACTGGAAGTTTAATCTGACCTTTTGCTAAAAATTCTCGTAATCCAGAAATTAAAATTTCTCTAGTTAAAATTATTATAGCTGCAATAACCTCATAATTTCTGATTGTTCCATCCATCACCAGTAAAATTAGAGCTGTAGCGACTATAATTTTATCTGCAATTGGATCTAATAGTTCTCCCAATTTAGACTCTTGTCCTAACATTCTAGCTAACATGCCATCTAAGAAATCTGTAAATGAAGCAATTATAAATAAAATTAAAGCAGTTAAATCACCATAAAAACCTGGGAGATAAAATGCTAAAACAAAGAAGGGTACAATTATTATTCTCCCTATTGTCAGAATATTTGGAATTTTTTTTAACATAATTATTCGTGAAAGAAGTTATATATCTTTTTTGCTACTTTTTCTTCAACACCTTCAACAGATTTAATTTCATCTAAACTAGCAGACTCAACAGATCTTGCTGACCCAAAATGGTTTAACAGTGCTCTTTTTCTAATTGCTCCAATACCCTCAATTTGGTCCAGTAAAGATTTACTAATTCCTTTTTTTCTCTTTGCTCTATGGGCACTGATTGCAAATCTGTGTGATTCATCTCTTATCCTTTGAAGGAAGAATAGAGTGGGGTCATTTTTTGAGAATTTATATTCTTTGCCATTGTGAAAGAATGTTTCATTTCCACTATTACGAAATTTACCTTTTGCTATTGCAATAATTGGAATGTCGTGAAGCCCCAACTCATTCAAACTTTCTCTAGCTACTGAATATTGTCCTTTTCCTCCATCAACTAATACTAAATCAGGAAAAGAGAGATAATTATCTTTTTCCTGAACAGCACGTTTAAACCTTCTGTTTAATACTTCTCTCATCATACCGTAATCATCTTGCTCATTTTTTTTGTGCTTGATGTTGAACTTTCGATATCTTTTTTTAATAAATCCCTCATCACCATATGCAATTAAAGCCCCAACACTATTTGTTCCTTGGATATGACTGTTATCATAAACCTCAATTAAATTTATATTTGTCTCAAGATTGAATTTCTTTGCAACTTCATCAAAAAGTTCTCGATTATTCTGACTTTCATAAAGTTTTCTATTCAAACTATCTTTTGCATTTTTTATTGCTTGATTAACTACTTTTAATTTTGAGCCTTTTTTAGCAACACTGATATTAATTTGTTTTCCCTCTTTTTGAGTTAAAGTTTTTTCAATTAAAACTTTTTCTTTTATTTCTTCAGATAATATTATTGCAGAAGGCACACTTTTATTTTCATAAAATTGTGAAACAAATGAGTTTAAAATATCTCCTAATTTTTCATCTGGGTCATGTTTTGGAAAAAAAGCTTGGTTACCCCAATTTTGCTTTGAACGATAAAAAAATACTTGAATACAAGTTTTGCCAGACTCTTTGTATCCAGCAATAACATCTGCCTCTACTAAATTTGCCTCATTAATTCTTTGAGAAGATTGAATAATATTTAAAGCTTTAATTCTATCTCTTAAAATTACTGCTTTTTCAAATTCCAATTCCTCACTTGCCCTTTCCATTTGACTTGAAAGATTTTTTTGAATTTTCCTTGATTTACCTGATACAAATTCAATGGCATCATCAACTGTTTGTTGATAATCATTTTTTTCAACATAACCAACACATGGACCAGAACATCTTTTAATTTGATAAAGGATACAAGGTCTTTCTCTATTTTTAAAAACAGTATCATCACAAACTCTTAGATGAAAAATTTTTTGGATCATCTTAATTGTCCAGTTAGCCGAACCTGCTGATGCGAAAGGTCCGAAATAAAATCCTTCTTTTGTCTTTTTTCCTCTATGTCTTTTGATTTGTGGCCATTTATCCTTGTTACCAATAAAGATGAATGGAAATGACTTATCATCCCTTAATAAAATATTGAATTTTGGTTTAAATTTTTTAATTAGGTTTGCTTCTAATAGTAACGCTTCACTTTCATTTGAAGTAGTCGTTATCTCTAATTTTCTTGTTTGAGACAACATTCTCTCTGTTCTAATTATGTGATTTTTTTCAGATACATAACTTTTAAGTCTATTAGGAAGATTTTTTGCTTTTCCTACATAAAGAATTTCATTTTTTTCATTTAACATCCTGTAGACACCAGGAAGTTTAGGTACTAGCGAAAGTTCTTTTTTAATTACCTCTTTTCCTATTTCAGAGCTTATCATGACTTCTTTTTTTGGTAATTTGAATACCAACAGATGAACATTGCTTAAGAATTTCTAATTTCTCAATTTTCAGCATTATTTTAGCAATTCTTTGATCTTTGAATAATTCATCAAATACAGCCTCAGCTAATGTTTCAAGAAAGTTGTAATGTTTTTTTTTAACAAGTTTTGTGATCAATTTTACAATTGTTCCATAATTTACAATCGACTTTATATCTTTATCACTTGATGGCTTTTTATCCTCGTAATCAATCTCTAGGCTAAATTTAACTTTTTGTGGTTTTTTCTTTTCAAAGTCATAATAGCCAAGTTTTAAATTTAAGATTAGTTCATTAATTAGAATTTTCTTTTCGTAATTAAAAAGACTTTTGTTTTTATCAATTTTTACAATTTTAAAATTACTTCTTTTCATTCTTTGCCCATTATATCTGGTGTTTGCCAGTTTAAATTTTGCCCACTATCTATTGCTAAAACTTGACCTGTAATAGATATATTTTTTATAAAAAAGTCAACAGCATTACATATTTGTTCAACATCAACTTGTCTTTTTAGTGGGGTTGCTAAATACTGTTTTCTAAAATGTTTTTCAGATTGTCTTTGATTTTTAATAGTTGGGCCAGGCGCTATACCGTTTACTCTAATCTTTGGAGCTAAACTCATAGCACTAGTTTTAGTCAATGTATAAAGTCCAGTTTTACTTATGGTATAGGAAAAAAAATATGGAGTTAGTTTAAATACTCTTTGATCAATAATATTAATTATATTGTTATTTTTTCCTTTAACATTTTTTGCAAACTCTTTTGATAATAATGCAGGTGTTCTTAAATTTGTTCTTAAATGTTGCCCCCAACTATCTGTTGTAAAGTTTTCTAATTTATCATTTTCAAACAAAGAGGCATTATTGATTAGACAATCAAAGTATTTAAGTTTTGATTTTGCGTATTTTACAATTTTATTTACATCATTTTCTTTACTCAAATCACCTCTAACCAAGTAAACTTTAGTACCATTATTTGATAGTTCTTTTTTTAATTTCTCAGCTTTTAATTTTGATTTATTGAAATGAATTAAAATTTCTTTATTAGGACCAGATAATTTTTTTGCAATTGCAGCACCAATTCTTGTTGCTCCACCTGTTATAATTATTTTCCGTGCTTCCATTTTTTATCTCTTTTTTTTGTAACTTTTGTTCCAGGCATTCCCATTGTTGATCGACCTTTAGGATAAAGTTTATTTTTTACATCATACTGCCTTATTTTGGGATTTAATGTAATTTCTAATTCACTGCTTTCTAATTTTCTTATTTCATCTCTAATTTTAGCAGCTTCTTCAAATTCAAGATTAGATGCAGCTTCTTTCATCTTTTTATCTAGTGCTTTGAGGTGTTTTTTTAAGTTTCCTCCAACATTAGAGCCCTCACTTATTTTTACATAATCCTTTTCATAAACACTTTCTAAAATGTCACTTATTTCTTTTTTAACTGATGTAGCACTAATTTTATGTTTTTTATTGTAAGCTATTTGAATATTTCTTCTTCTATCAGTTTCAGCAACTGCCTTTTTTATACTTTTAGTCTCTTTATCAGCATACAAAATAACTTTTCCATCTACATTTCTTGCTGCTCTTCCTATTGTTTGAATGAGAGAAGTTTCTGATCTTAGAAAACCTTCTTTGTCTGCATCTAAAATTCCAACTAATGCACATTCAGGAATATCAAGACCTTCTCTTAATAAGTTGATACCAACTAAAACATCGAATACACCCATCCTCAAATCTCTCATTATTTCAATTCTCTCTAAAGTATCGATATCTGAGTGAAGGTACCTGACTTTAATTCCATTTTCATGAAGATATTCAGTTAAATCTTCTGCCATTTTCTTGGTAAGAGTTGTGACTAAAACTCGATGATTGTTTTCAATCACTCTTTTGCATTCGTGCATCAAATCATCTACCTGATTTTTTGCAGGTCTAATTTCAACTACAGGATCAATTAGTCCAGTTGGTCTGATAACTTGATCAATAAATTTCCCTTTTGTTTGCTCTAGTTCCCATGGTCCTGGTGTTGCAGATACAAATACAGTTTGAGTTCTCATTAAATCCCACTCTTCAAACTTTAATGGCCTATTATCCATGCATGATGGCAGTCTAAAACCATATTCTGCAAGAGTACTTTTTCTTGATCTATCTCCTTTATACATTCCATTAAGTTGTGGAACAGTCACGTGACATTCATCAACAAATATTAATGTGTTATCTGGAAAATATTCAAATAGAGTAGGAGGGGGTTCTCCCGGTTTTCTTCCAGATAAAAATCTTGAATAGTTTTCAATTCCAGCACAAGAACCAGTTGCTTCAATCATTTCTAAATCAAACTTAGTTCTTTCTTCTAACCTTTGAGCCTCTAATAATTTATTTTCTGCTCTATGTTTTTTTAAAGTTATTTCTAATTCTTTTTTAATATTAATAACTGCCTGTTCGATTGTGGGCTTAGGAGTTATGTAATGACTATTCGCATAGACTTTTACTAAACTTAGTTCTCTAACTTTATCACCAGTTAAAGGATCAAACTCTTCAATTTGTTCTAATTTATCTCCAAATAGACAAAGCCTCCAAGCTCTATCTTCTAGATGGGAGGGAAATATTTCTAAATATTCTCCTCTTGCTCTAAATGTTCCTCTATAAAAATTTTGATCATTTCTTTTGTATTGTAAAGCTACTAAAGATTTAATTATTTCTTCTCTGTTGTAATCATTATTTTTTTGAAGAGTTAGCGTCATTTTACTGTACGCCTCAACAGAACCTAATCCATAAATACATGAAACACTTGCTACAATTAAAACATCATCTCTTTCCAAAAGAGATCTGGTTGCAGAGTGTCTCATTCGATCAATTTGTTCATTAATCGATGCCTCTTTTTCTATATAAGTGTCAGATCTTGGAACATAAGCCTCCGGTGTATAATAGTCATAATAAGAGACAAAGTACTCAACTGCATTATCTGGAAAAAATGTTTTCATTTCTCCATAGAGTTGTGCTGCAAGTGTTTTGTTTGGAGCAAGTATCAATGCTGGTCTATTAGTAGCCTCGATTACTTTTGCCATTGTAAAAGTTTTTCCAGATCCTGTAACTCCAAGTAATACTTGATTAAATTGATCTTTATTTGCACCATTTACTAATTTCTTAATAGCTTCTGGTTGATCACCTGCAGGTTTAAAATCAGATTTAATTTTGAATTTTTTTCCACCTTCGAGTTTTCCACCAATTTTAGGATTTTTACTCTGAATATCTGTAATTAAATCTTGATAAGTATTTTCCATATATTAAACAGCGTATTAGAATTTATTTATATTTCAATGAGCATAATATCAGACAGTTTAAAACGAATTAAACCATCACCAACTATTGCAGTTACTCAAAAAGCAAGAGAACTTAGAGCTGCAGGAAAAGATGTAATTGGACTTGGGGCTGGAGAACCAGATTTCGATACACCAGATAATATTAAAAATGCTGCAATTAAAGCTATCAAAAGTGGAGACACCAAATACACAGCTGTAGACGGAACACCTGCTTTAAAAAAAGCAATCGTAGATAAGTTTAAAAGAGAAAACAAAATTAATTACACTACTAATCAAATCACTGTTGGAACAGGTGGAAAACAAGTTCTTTATAATGCTTTCATGGCAACTTTGAATAAAGGTGATGAAGTAATTATTCCTGCACCTTTCTGGGTTTCTTATCCTGATATGGTTTTATTAGCGGGCGGTAAACCAAAGATAGTAAAGTGTACAGAAGAAGAAGGATTTAAACTAACTCCAAGTAAATTAAAAAAAGCTATTACTAAAAAAACAAAATGGGTGATTTTAAATTCACCTTCAAATCCAACTGGAGCAGGCTACTCAAAAAAAGAAATTGAAGATTTAGCTAAAGTTTTAATTAAAAATAAAAAAGTTCATATTTTAAGTGACGATATCTATGAACATATAGCATATGATAATTTTAATTTTTATACTATTGCTCAAAATTCAAAATTGAAAGATAGAACTTTGACAATGAATGGCGTTAGTAAATCTTATGCAATGACAGGTTGGAGAATAGGGTATGCCGCTGGGCCAAAAGATATAATTAAAGCAATTGGTAAAATTCAATCTCAATCTACATCAAACCCATCATCAATCAGCCAAGCAGCTGCTGTTGAAGCTTTAAATGGAAATCAAGGTTTCATAAAAAAAAGATCAAAAGCTTTCAAAGAAAGAAGAGATTTTGTAGTAAAAAGTTTAAACAGCATTAATGGTATAAATTGTTTAACCCCTAACGGAGCTTTTTATGTATTCCCAAGTTGTAAGGGATTGTTAAATAAAAAAACTAAATTGAAAACTGATACCGAGTTTGTTCAAAAACTACTTGAGCAATCTAATGTAGCAGTAGTACAAGGCTCTGCATTTGGTTTAGATGGATACTTTAGAATTTCTTATGCTACTTCAATGCAAAATTTGAAGAAAGCAATGGATAGAATAAAATCCTTTTGCGAAAGCCTTTCTTAAGAAGTGAAAACAGCATTACTATTTGGCTCAACTGGATTAGTTGGAGGTCATGTTTTAAACCAACTTATTCAGAATGATAATTATTCTAAAATTAAAATATTTGTTCGTTCTTCAACTGAAATAAACAACTCAAAAATTGAAGTAATTCAAACTGATTTTAATAATTTAGAAAAATACAAAGAAGAAATTAATGGAGACGAATGTTATTTTTGTATTGGGACAACAAAAAAAAATTCTCCTGATAAAAATGAATATCAAAGAATTGAATTAGATATTCCAAAACAAGTGGCCCAAATTGCAAAATCTAATAATATTAATTCTTATTTTTTTGTGTCTTCAGGATACGCAAATTCTAAAAGTTCAGGAGATTATTTAAAATATAAGGGCCTAGTAGAAGAAGAGATCTTAAATTTAGGTTTTTCTAAAATAGGAATTATGAGACCGTCATTTATATTGGGTAATAGAAAAGAATTTAGACTGGGAGAGAAAATAGGAATAATTATTTTTAAACTCTTAAATCCTTTATTTGTTGGACCATTAAAGAAAATGAAATCAATTCATTCAGAAACAATTGCAAAAGCAATGATTAAACTTGCAAATGATAATATTGATCAAAAAATTTTTGAATCAGACCAAATTTCAGATTTAGTAAAATAAAATTATTTTAAGGTACAATGGCTGTTTTCTACGATGCACCCAACTTTTTCCATTTCTTCATCAAATATTTTTGGGTGTCTTAAAGCATAAATATTTTTTAAATAATTAATTCCATACCTTTTAAATTTTCCATCCTCTGTAAGTGCACCAGATTCGTGTCCATATGAAACTACAGTTTCTAATAAATTCCCTTTTTTGTCATACAGAACTGTTTCTCCGTAACAATTACAAAAATAACTTCTGTTCTGTTTAGGCTCAATATCAATGAAAATAGAAGTTCCTCTTATTCCAATTGTACCGTGAGGAATTTCAACATTTAACTCCTCTTGTCTTTTTCCAAAGACTGCATGAACAGAACCTTTAATAACTTTTAATAAGTTTT
Organism: Candidatus Pelagibacter sp. HIMB1495; assembly: GCF_052047955.1. Classification (NCBI taxonomy): domain Bacteria; kingdom Pseudomonadati; phylum Pseudomonadota; class Alphaproteobacteria; order Candidatus Pelagibacterales; family Candidatus Pelagibacteraceae; genus Candidatus Pelagibacter; species Candidatus Pelagibacter sp. HIMB1495. Next base: position 454,687 of record NZ_JBNAIQ010000001.1, read on the forward strand.
TTGAGACAAATTGAAGTTTAGTTTCAGGTCTTATCAAATAAAAATCATCTTTTACTTTAATTATTGATTTTTCATCTTTTGTTTCAATTGTAGTACTATTTAAATCCTGAAAATTTAATTCTGCTTCCTTACCATTTATGAAAAATTTTCCTGATAATATTTTATTAGTTTCTGAGGCAAACGCGAGCTTTGGGCTTAATCCCCAAGCAATCAAAATTTGACTTACAGTTTTTATAAATTTCCTTCTGTTCATTTGGATTAATTTTATACCTGAAATTTAAAGATGAGGTTATACAAAATTTTTATACTAAGCCTAATCTTACTACCGATTTTCCAGCATCAATTAAAGCCCCACTTGCTGGTTTAAATTCAAAACCAATTAAATCTTCAGCATATTTTGTCTCTGGCTTCATCTCTAATTCAAGATCAGGGATCATTGTTTTTGCACTTGAGTCTAACATGCTAATAAATTTCACCATAAAATTTGGTAAAGTTTTTTTAGGTAGTTTTTTTGCATACTCTGGTAATGCTTCTGCTAATATTTTTGATGTTTCAAGTAATGTTTTAACTTCTTTTCCAATTATTAATCTTCTGCTACCAACTTTTGAATTTCCTAGGCTAGCAACATGAGATTTTGCTACATCTTTAACATCAGATATTAATATTCCCCATTTAGGTGTTGCTGGAAATTTACCTTTTAAAAATTGTCTTACATATTCAATCGATGTCCCACTTTTGGTATCCAAAGCATCTCCAAATACTCCACCAGGATTTATACAAGTAAGTTTATTTTTAATACCTTTGCTTTCCATTAATTCCCAGGCCGCTTTTTCAGCAACTGTTTTCGATAGAAAATAATCATTAACTCCTTCAACCCAATTTTCATCAGTCCAATCATTTTCACTAAATGAATAAGGATTTGATCTATTTCGTTTTCTAAACATTGCTGCAATTGAAGATGTAACTACAAATTGCTCTGCATTTGCTTTGATGCCAGCATTTAAAACTCTTAAAGTTCCATCTTTTGCAACTGGTATTAAATTTTCTCTATTTTTTGAAACCTTCATTGGAAAAGGGGAAGCCATATGAATTATATATTTGCATCCTTTTGCAGCTTCTTCCCAACCTTCATCACTTAAAAGATCAAGTTTTATAAAAGATAACTTATCTATCGATGCATATTTACTAATTGTCTCTTTTGTTTGAGAAATTACATCGTCACTTCTAACTGTTCCTAAAACTTCGTAGCCTGAATTTAATAATTCTATTGCAGTATGTTTAGCAATCCATCCACTTATTCCAGTTAATAATACCTTATCAGTCATAATACCTCTCTTTTTAGTCAGTTAGTAATTGTAATCTCAAATTAATGAGATAAGAATTTTTCTGCTTCTAATGCAGCCATACAACCCATACCAGCTGCTGTCACTGCTTGTCGAAAAGTTTTATCTTTAACATCCCCCGCAGCGTAAACTCCTGGAATATTTGTTTCTGTAGAGTCTGGTTTTGTAATTAAGTATCCTTCTTTATCCATTTCTAACTGATCCTTGAAAAGTTGTGTTGCAGGATCATGACCAATTGCAATAAATAACCCATCTAATTTTACTTCTTCTGTTTTATCAGTTTTTAAATTTTTAATTTTTATCCCTTTAACATTTTTAGGCTCACTATCCCCTAAAACATCCTCAACAACAGAGTCCCAAACAATTTCAATTTTTTTATTTTCCATCAATTTCTTTTGAAGCATCTTTTCAGCTCTCAAACTATCTCTTCTATGAATTAATTTTACTTTTGATGCAAATTTTGTAAGAAACATTGCTTCTTCTACTGCAGCATTACCACCTCCAACTACAGCAACTTCTTTATCTTTAAAAAAGAAACCATCACATGTAGCACATGCTGAAACTCCAAATCCTCTAAATTCTTGTTCAGATTTAATGTTTAACCATCTTGCTTGTGCACCAGTTGAAATAATTATGCTATCTGCAGTATATTTTTGTCCGCTGTCACCAATAGCCTCAAATGGTGTAGAATTTAAATTCACTGATCCAATATGGTCTTCTATCATTTCTGTTCCAACAGCTTTTGCTTGGTCTCTCATTTGATCCATTAGCCACGGTCCTTGAATTACTTCTGCAAAGCCTGGAAAATTTTCCACATCAGTTGTAGTTGTTAATTGTCCGCCTGGTTGAGCACCATGAACAAGGATAGGATTTAACATTGCTCGTGCAGCATAAACAGCTGCTGTGTATCCGGCAGGACCGGATCCAATTATTAACACTTTTGTGTGTTTAGTTGGATTTTGACTCATATGAAAGCTATATAGTGATTAATGTCTAAATTAAAAGGTTTATTATTAACTCAAGGAATGCATGGAATGATTAGTCAAGTCGAGGGACTTGCTAAAGCACTTGATATTGATTTTACTCACCACAAGGTTGAACTAAAAAGTATTTGGAAACTTGTTCCACCTAAATTTACTCCAATTTCTCAAAATATTTATAAAAAGATCGAAGATAATGATTTTGATTTAATAATCTCATGTGGAAGAAAGAGCGTAATTCCATCTATTCACTTAAAAAGTATTTCTAAAAAAAAAATATTTAATATTCATATCCAAGATCCAAAAATAGATTTTAATCATTTCGATTTTATTGTTGCTCCAGAACATGATGGAATTAATGGCGATAATGTTATTAGCACAAAGGGAGCTATTCATTATCTTTCAGAGAAAGAAATTAAAGAAAATAAAGATTATTTAAAATCTTTTATCAAACAGGACGAAAGAAAAATTTGGTGTTTAATTATGGGAGGACCAACAAAATATTATGATTATTCAACTAAAAATATGAAACATATTTTCTCAATGTTTTATAAATTAATGAAGAAACATGATTTCCAATTAGTTGTAATCCCATCAATGAGAACCCCAATAAATACTATTCATTATGCAAAAGAGTTTTTTGGAGAAAATCACACTGTGATTATGAATGTAGATAAAAAGGCATATTTATCTGCATTAGCTTTATCTGAAAATATAGTTGTTACATGTGACTCTAGCTCAATGATCTCAGAAGCTGCTTTGACAGGTAAACCAATTTATGTTGCTAATATTTTGCCAAAAAAGAATGACAAAAGATTCCAAAGATTTAGAAACTTATTTAGAGAACTAAATATCACTAGAAACTTAGGTGAGGAAATTGAAAATTGGAACTATGAAAAACTAGATGAAACGAATAGAGTAGCAAAAATTATTAAAGAAAAAATTCAATCTTAATGTCATTTTTAAATTCCATAAAAAATAATTCAAAAAAATATGAAACACCATTTGACCATTGGGAATATAGCAATGCTCTATCTGACGGAGCAATTGAAGAGATTATTAAAGCAGATATTCCAAATTTAAGTGAGCATAATTTGAATTATGACGGGACAAGAGCAATTGATGGAGGAGCAGCAGAATTTAGAGAGGGTATTTCTTCTGGTGGTAAAGCAATAAAATTTAGATGTTTTGTAACAAAAGAGAATAGTTCGCAATTTCCAAATCTTGTTAAATTTATAAATGAACTTCAGTCAAAAGAAACTTTTGAGACAATATCCAAAATGATAAATAAAGATCTATCTAACTCATATGTAAGAGTAGAAGTAATTTGTGATAGAGAAGGATTTTGGTTAAAACCACACTGTGATATTAAAGAAAAATTAATGTCAGGATTGATCTTTGTAAATAAAACTAATGAGTCTGAAGATTTGGGGACAGATTTTTACAATGAAAAATTAGAGAAAGTTAAAACATTACCCTACAGAAATAACTACGGTTATCTTTTTACTAGTGGACCAAATACTTGGCATGGCATGGAAAAAAAGAGTATTCTTAAAGAAAGAAGATGTTTACAAGTAAACTATGTGACTTTTGAAACTGATTGGAAAGTAAAAAATTAAAATTTATTTAATGAAATTAATCCAGATTTTGGATCAATAATTTTTTCATTTAAGGTAGCAACTTTACCAACTGCAAAACCAGCATTCTCAATTACCTTTTTAAAGTCCTCTTCAGAAAAATTTGGAGTATTTTCAAAGTTTATAAACGCAACTCCCTCAGGCCACGAAACTTCAACATTACCTTCACCTGTTGCAGCTTTAAGTTCTTTTTCAACTTTTGCTTGGCATGCCATACATACCATTCCATCTACAACTCCAATCATAGCAACTTCTGCTTTGACTATGTTTTGAAAAAATATTAATGATGCAAATAAAATTAGTAAAATTTTTTTCATAATTCTTTTATAAACTATTTTTTTTAATTTAATATACCCATATTGGGTAATAGTATTGAAATTTATTTATGAATATAGAAATGCTTTCAAATCCATCTGAGTTAAAAGACACAAGATCTAAAATAGAGGATTTTTGTAAATCAAATTTACCAAATATCGAAATACCAAGCGTAACTTTAGCAATTGATGAAGCTTTGCAAAATGTAATTAGGTATTCATATAAAATGAAAAAAGATCAAAAAATTGATTTAAATTTAGAAATTATAAATGATAGTGAGCTTAAAGTAATAATTACTGACTACGGTGAACAAGTACCATTAGATACGATTAAACCAAGAGATTTAGATAAAGTCAGACCTGGAGGTCTGGGGGTATACTTTATAAAGAAAACTTCTAAATTTTGTGAGTACAAACACAATGAAGCTGGCCCAGGTACAACTTTAACTTTAATTTTTTAACTATTCTTCTTTAATGAGTTTTGGTTTTGAGCACTTATAAAATTGGTTGGAACCTCTTAAAGATTTTTGCAACATTGCTAATTCGTTAGAATTTTGACTGTAAGTTACATTAGTCTGCAATCCCCCAATTGAACCGTTTGATTTAAAAGATGATGGGGTTTGTCTATCCATCTTGAAATTTACTTTTGTTTTTGAACTATTAATTTTTGTTAAAATGATTTGTTTTCTTTTATTTGAATAAACCCATATGGTTCTATTTTTTTTATTTTTACAATTTAATTCATATATATTTGCATTAGAATTTTTGGGAATAAAAGCTATAACAATAAGAATGAAGGTAAATTTTAAAAAAAATTTAAATAACATTAAAATATTCTTTTTAGCTTTTTTTGCATTTTTAGCAGCTAACTATCTTTATAATAATATCATAACAAAATCCACAGCTAACAATGTAAAGTTTTTAGAAGTTGAAGTTGAGTTAAAAGGTAATGTAGATTTTAACTTAAAATGTGAAGGAACAAACAATCCAAATCCTTCAAGTGTAAACAGAGGCTTAGGTGAACAAACTGAAAGTAATTGCACTGGAACTGGAACTTTTTCCGCAATAGTTCCGCAACAAAGATTTACTGAAAGTTCAAATTAATCTACTCAACTAATTTTTTGAGCTTTAAACCTTCAAGACATTTTTCCATTGTAAACATTCCATCTTTAGCAGATGTTTGAAGAGTAGATTGAATTTGCTCTGTTTTACCTTCTCTAATTAAATTTCTTATCGCTGGTGTCCCTGTCATTACTTCATGACAGCCAATTCTTCCTCCACCTTTCTTTTTTAATAATTGTTGAGACATGACTAATCTTATTGATCCTGCTAACATTGTTTGCGCTTGTTCTTTTTGAGCTGGGGGAAAGACATCTAAAATTCTAGTAATCGTTGATGAGGCACTACTAGCATGTAAAGTTCCAAAAACTAAGTGACCTGTTTCTGCAGCAGTTAATGCTAATGATATGGTTTCAAGATCTCGCATCTCACCAACTAAAATTACATCAGGATCTTGTCTTAATGCAGATTTTAATGCTTTTGCAAAACTACCGGTATCTTTTCCAACTTCCCTTTGAGAAATAATACTTTTTTTAGCAGGATGAACAAACTCAATAGGATCTTCAATTGTAATTATATTTTCTGCTCTATGGGAATTAATTTGATCTATCATTGCAGCAAGTGATGTAGATTTACCAGAACCAGTTTGTCCTGTAACAAGAACTAATCCTGTTTTATGAGTGATTGCTTCATGTGCTGCTGGGGGCAAACCTAGTTTTTCTATATTAGGAATTTCACTTATAATTTTTCTAAGAACCATACTTGGTCCATATGAAGAATAATAACCGTTTGCTCTAAATCTCTGTCCATCAACAACAACAGCAAAATCTAAGTCACCGTTGCTGATTAAATAATCATATTGAGCTTTATCTAAAGATTGCTTCCAGAAAGTTTCTATATCTTGTCTTGATATAATATCTTCACTAAAAACTTTAATCTCTCCATTCTCTCTGATTGCAAATGGTTGATTCGATCTGATATGAATATCTGATAAATCATATTCTTTTGGGTATGATTTTAATTTATCTTGAAGACTCATAAATGTTTTGATGCTCTAAAAGTTGTTGCTTTTCAAGTTTTTTTTAATGTTGATATATATATAAAGTAACACAACTAATGCTTGTGTACCGATTCGGTATTTATTATTGTGATTTTATTCAGTTTTTTAAAAATTATGATTGATAAAATTGGTCCTCCTATTGCAAAAGTATTTGCTCCTATCATAAAATTAATAGGAAAAAGTCACTCAAAAAAAGAGAGAGTAATAGGTGTAGTTTTTAGAGATAAATTTATTCAAGCAGCAGAAATTTCATTTAAAAAAGGTATCTGTAAAGTTGATAATTTTTCTAACCAGCAAATAGCAGGAATTGGAGATGATCAAGACTTTTTATCAGCAACAACATATTTAAGTGATCAAGTAAAAAATGCTTTAGATTCAATTAAAACTAAAACAAAAGATGTTGCAATTTCTTTAGACACGTCCAAAGCGCAAATTTATAATTTACAAATTCCAATAATGGATGAAGAAAGTTTAAAAGAAGCAACTTCTTTAGGCGGATTTTGGGACCAGTTTGACGAAACTCCAGAAAGTTTAGATGAATTCGAAACAAGTTATTCTGTAGTTAATGTAAATGAAGAGCTTGGTGTAATGGATGTAGTTTTAGTTGCTATGGAGATTAAATTCGTAGAAACTTATTCGAATATATTTAGACTTGCAGGCTATAACCCAGTAGTTATTGATCTTGCGCCATTCGCGCATATTAATACTCAAGGAATTCTCCTTGGAAAAGAAGGTTTCGAAACTCCAAATGTGGTTTTAAATTATACTAAAGAAGAGAAAAGCATTACTATTTGTTCCAATAAAGGTTTTCAATATTCAGAATTAAATATTATTGAAGCAGACCAAGTGTTACTTGATACAGTTGAAGAAGTTGAGAGTATAGAAACAGAATTTTGGGATGAAATTTTTGAGAGACTAGGTTCTCAAATAAAACAGTATTTAGTTGAGTATGAAACAAAGTATGAATTTGATCCTATTAATATTGTTACAGTAATTTCAGATAAATCAAAAATTAAAAACGTTTCAAAAGGAATTGAGAGACAATTAGGAGATGTTGTTGTAAAAATTTACAATCCCGAAGACTCTGCTGAAATTTCTGATGGTGCAAAAAAATATATCGACTCATTGAGTAATAAATCACTCACCTCAGAAGCAATTGGCATTGCATCAAGAAAATTAAATTCTTTTAATCTTGAAACTAACGAAATAATGTCAGTAAATTTATTGTCTAATTTTAATCAATTAAAAATTAACAGGAGATCAAAATCTTTGGGTAATTTTTGTTTAATGATCTCAATGATTTTTGTTTTAGGTTTTATAGGGCATGTAGTGCCGTTTAAGATTTTTAAATTAATTGATAATTCTTCTAAATTAAATGCAGTGAAAATTTTAGGAGAAGATCTAGAAAGTAAAAAAAGTCTTTTAAATGGATACAATGCTAAAATTAAGAAAATAAAAGCAGATACGAAAACAGCTGCCTCATTTGGATCAAATTTAAAAACAACTGCAAATCTTTATGCCAGTTTAAATCAAATAGTCCCAAAAGATGTAAGACTAACAAGTTTTGGTATAGAGGAAAAAAACAACATTTTATTTTCTGGGGTTGCAATGAATGACCAAGCTATTGTTGGAATGATGAATAATTTTTCACAAAATGAAGTGGTAAATGACTCAAAGATCGAGGCATTGGTAGAATTTTCTAAACAAGACCGATTGGCATTATATACCATCGAAGGACAGCCAGTACCTAAAGTAGAAGATTTACCTAAAGAAAAAATAACTAAAAAATTTAATTCAAGATTATCTCTAAAGCCTGTCACGAATGAGGTTTTTGATGATGAAACTGTAGTTTCAAAACTATTAAAGGCTGGTAAAAAATAATGTTATTAAAATTTATACTATCATTTTTTTTAATACTATTTCATAGCAATTCTTACAGCGATCCATTCACGAATGAAATTGGAATTGTTAAAGAGCCAGAAGTTATAAAAGTAGAAATTGAAGAAATAACTGAACCAGAAACAGATTTGGCATTAGAAAATGAAGAAATTAGTGAAAAAGAATTGGCTGAGGAATTGTTTGATAATTCTGAAGAAGTAATCGAAGTTGTAGAGGCTGAACCCGAAAGCACAGAAACTCTAAGAGTTTTAAATATTGATCCCATTGTTGCTTATTCTTTGAAAGAGTATTTATTAAAAGGTGTTGCGTTAAGCAAAGATTCTAATCATAAATTTCAAAGAGCAAAAATAAAAAAAATAGATATAGCTAGTACTCCTACAACTCATACCATAACTGAAAATGATACTATCGAAAAAATTGCGTTTAGATATGGTTTTTCACTAAAAGAAATAGAAGTTGCCAATGCAATTTATCCAGGAACCAGAAAACTAGTTGTTGGTGACAAAGTAGTAATACCAAATAGATTTCACATTGTGAAAGAAGGAGAAAATTTAAATTCTATTTCTGAGAGATATAATCTAAGTGCAACACAACTTGCATCATTTAATAATTTAGAGGATGAAGATATTATTTTAATTGGAAAAAAATTATTATTGCCTTTCTTTATTCATGTAACAAATGAGAGTGAAACTATAGCTGAAATAGCCAAAAGATATGAAAGAGAAATAAATGAATTAATCGAATTTAATGTTTTTGAAAAAAACACAGTAATTTTAAATGAAAATCAATTAGTTAAAATTCCAATTTATATAAATACAAATATTCTTTACGAAAATTTAGATAAAAAAAGTATTACCGACTATAAGATTGATAGAAAAAATCTAGCAATTATAGAAATAAGTGGAAGTGAATTTCTGGTTAGGGAAGGAGATCGAATTGGTAATAAAGATGGTTTAATTGTTTCCATCGAAAAGACTAAAATGATTGTGCTGGAAGACAACATAGAATATGAGTTTTTAATCAATACTCCAATAGTGGGTATGGCAATTGCATCATTACCTCAATCTGTATCTGATGATTTGGTTGATAGCGATATAAATGATCAAGAAAATAATGAAATTATTGACGAATTACAAACAGATAACAATGATAATAATGACGATGGCGATACAGTAACAAATGTTGAGGATTTATTTAATTAATGAAAATTTTTTATAAATTAATTTTATCAATCTTAATTGTTCTTTTTTTATCTAATTGCAGCAATTCAGATAGGCCCAAAATGGCTTATGATCAGGACGATAAAGGAGCTATCCAAGATATTGAATCATTTAATGTTAAAGCAAGTGCTGAAAATTTTAGAGAAACGTCAGAACAATTTACTGAAGATACTAGAGATATATTAAATAAAAATAAAAAAGAAAAAAAACTGGTAAGAAGAATTTCCTTAACTGAAAATAAAGAGCCTGAAAAAAAATCTCTTAAATTAATTGACAGAAATTTAATAATTAAAAAATTAGAAGATAAAGAAGTAAGTCTAAAATTGAATAATATGAATGTTCGATCAGCTTTAAAATTATTTGCTAGCTTAGTAGACAGAAATATAATTATTGGTGAAGAGGTTAATGGAGAAATAACAATTGATTTTGAAAATATAAACTGGGGATCTGCTGTATACGCTATACTTGATATAAATGGTCTTATAATGACAGTTGATAAAGAATCTGGCTTATTGAGAGTACATACTAAAGAGTTCTACGCAGACTTGGAAAAATCTAAAATAGATAACACAATTGAGACTAATAATAATTTGGCATCTTTGGAAATTGGTAGTTCAATAAGTGATGATGGAGAAGAAAATCCAATATTAATAACAGAGATATTTAAAGTTTTTTATCAAGATTCATCAGATTTAATCGAGCCTTTAGGAGAAATTATGGGTGAGGCTGAAGGTTTGACAATGATTGATGACGAAAAAAATAATCAAATTGTGATCACAGGAACTTACGCACAATTAAACAAAGCAGAAAATATATTAAACAAAATCGATTTAGAAAAAAAACAAGTAATGATAGAGGCTTATATTGTTAATGCTACAGATGGATTTAATAAAAATTTTAATGCTAATTTAATTGCGCAAAATGTTACAAATGTACAAGAGGGCAGAAATAGAATTACTTACACAGCTATAGACTCTAATCCTGGTGCAGCAACTGAATTCACTCCAACTAACACTTCAACAGCTGCATTATCTAATACAGGTTTAAATTCAGATGCGGTAAATGTTGCAGGTGGTGCTCTATTATTTGGGAATATAGGAATGACGAAAATGAAAGCTGTCATCAATAGTTCAGTAAACGACGCTAACACAGAAACAGTTTCAAATCCAAAATTATTTGCAATGGATGGGGAACAAGCAAAACTTACACAAGGTACAACTTTAGTTAAGGTAATACCCGCATCAGGAGATGCAGCAGGTAGTACCGAAGAAATCCCACAAAATTTATCAATCACAGTAACTCCTGAAATAATTGGTGATAAAATAAAACTTAACTTAAAACTTTCAAACGATAATCCTGGTGATGAAAAAGACGATGGAAGTGTAACTACAAACGAAGAATCAATTACATCAATTGTTCAAATAACAGCTGGTGATGTTGCTGTTCTTGGTGGTGTTTATAAAAATACTAGAATTGATACAAAAAATTATGTTCCTTTTTTCTCAAAAATCCCAATTTTGGGTATGTTTTTTAAACAAAAAACTGAACAAGACAACAAGACACAGCTCTTGATATTTTTAAGTGCAAATATTGTATAAATTATAATTTTACTTATAATTTTTACATATGCCTTCAATAAATCCTGAAATAAGTTTAAAAATTTCAAATCTATTAAAAACCAGTGGAAAATTGTCTGAGGCCAACTTTAATGATGCTAAAAAAAAATACGAGAGTAATGGGAAGGCACCCTTAGGTCTTTTGGAGTATCTAATTAATGATAATTTAGTTAGCGAAGATGATATAGTTTCAGCTGTTTCTAGAAATTATGCTTTACGTAAAATTATTTTAACCGAACAAAGCATTAAAAAAGATGCAGTAAAAAAACTTCCAAAGGATTTTATAATTGAAAATGAAATGCTCCCATTTGAATTAAATGGTAGAATTTTGAAAATTGCTTTATTTGATCCAACTAAATCTACATTGGCAGGCAAGATTAAAAGCATGACCGGATGTAATGTTGAATTGTATGTTGCTAAACCATCCAATTTAGATCAAGCTTTAAAATTTAAATCCGTAATTGAAGCAACTCAAGAGGAAAAAAGTTCTACAACAGTCCAACAAAAAACTTCTTCAATTTCTAGACCAAATTTAAATGTTAAGGTTCCTAATTCCAAAAGTTCTGGAGGTGAAAATGCAGTCGTGGAGTTTGTTGATAAAGTTTTAAACGAGTCTTTTTTTAGTGGAACAAGTGATATTCATATTGAAATTTTTAGAAGAGGTGAGGCAAGAATAAGATTTAGAAAAGATGGGGTTCTCCAAGAACAATTACAATTCAAACAATTTTTGATGGAGAATTACAACGCAGTAATTACTAGATTAAAAATTATGTCAGGTTGTGACATTTCAGAAAAAAGACTACCCCAAGATGGTAAGCTTCAATTTAAAAATCCACAACCAAAAAATGAAGATGATGTAGACATAGATGTTAGATTTTCTGTTATACCTGCAAAAGAAGGTGAAAGAGTTGTGATGCGTTTGCTAGCTGCTGGACCTGATCTTGGTTTAGAGCAAATAGGTCTTGATAAAGAAGATTATGATAATTTAGTTGCAGCAATTACAGCTCCTCAAGGAATGGTTTTAGTTACTGGACCAACAGGAAGTGGTAAAAGTACTACTCTTTATGGATGTATAAAAAAAATAAATAGTCCTGGAACAAATATAATGACGGCTGAAGATCCAGTAGAATTTTATTTAAAAGGTGTTGGACAAATTCAAGCCAATAATGAAATTGGTTTAACTTTTGAGGCAATATTAAAATCCTTTTTAAGACAAGACCCTGAAGTAATTTTGGTTGGAGAGATAAGAGACAAATCGACTGTAGATATTGCAATTAAAGCAGCATTAACTGGACACTTGTTATTAAGTACCCTTCACACAAACGATGCAGTTTCTACAGTAGTAAGGTTAGTCAACATGGGCGTTCCAAGTTTTATGGTTGCATCAGCATTAAGTTTGATTGTTGCGCAAAGGCTTGCTAGAAAAAATTGTCCCTCATGCACGGTTGATGACGAAAAATCTACAAAAGAAAATTTATTACAAATCGGTTTTAAAGATGAGGAATTAAATACATTTAAACCCAAAATGGGTGCTGGATGTGCAGAATGTAATAATACTGGATACAAGGGCAGACAAGGTATTTATGAAGTTTTAAAAAAAACTCCCAACTTAGAGGCTGCAATTTTAAGAGATGCCAGAGGAGATGAGATGCTTGAAGTAGCAATTAAGGATGGCTTTAAAACTATGCAAGTTATTGGAAGAAATTTTATAAAAAAAGGTATATTATCTTTAGAAGAGTATTCAAGAATTCTAGTAGTTTAATATATGGCATCATTTCAGTACTCGGGAGTACAAGCGGGAAAAAAAATTTCAGGTGTAATTTCTGCTTCAAATCCACAATCAGCTGCGGCAGAACTTAGAAAAAAGAAAATTATCGTTACCTCAATTAAAAAAGGAAATGGTAAGTCAGAAACTAAAGGACCTCCATCTCTCGATGATATTCCCTTAAGTAACGCACCTATTATTTTTGCAAAAGGAAATATTTATTTAAATTTTGGACCTTGGTCTAAAGTTCCACCAAAAGAATTATTACAGTTCACAAAAAAAGTATCAACAATGATCAAAGCAGGCTTACCCATCTTAGAGTCTATAATGATGATTAGAGATCAAACGGTTCATATGAAAATGAAAATGACAGCTCATTCGATAGTCAAAGATCTAAATGGTGGTATGAATTTAACAGACGCTTTTGCTAAACATCCAAAAATATTTGATAATATTTATTTAAATATGATTTCTGCAGGTGAAGCTAGCGGTAAGTTAGATGAGTTTTTAATTAAATTAGTAGAGTTGTTAGAGAAAAATGCAAAAATTAGATCAGGTATAAAAAGTGCATTATTTTATCCTGTAATGCTTTTAACCGTTGCAACAGTGATTACAATTTTTATGTTGTGGAAAGTTGTTCCTGTTTTTGAAAAAATGTATGCATCTATGGGTGTTCAGCTTCCGGGAGCAACCTTAGTGATTGTCAATGCAAGTAGATTTATTGCTGATCCAACTAATTTAATGAAAATAGTTGGAATAATTATCATGATAAGAGTTTCATACAATTTTATGTATAAAAATATAGAAGGTTTTAGACATGTTATGCACAAAAGATTTTTAAAGTTTCCATTATTTGGAGATTTAATTGTCAAGGCAACCGTTTCAAGGATGTGTATGATTATGGCCAATCTAACAAGAGCAGGTGTTAGCATCATTGATACAATCAAAATTTCAAAATCTGTTACAACTAATCTTGTTTTTATTTATGCTCTTGAAAGAATTGGTAAACAAATAGTAACTGGTCAAACTCTATCTGCATTACTTCAAAAAGAAGAACATATATTTCCACCCGCACTTTCACAATTAACAGCTGTTGGTGAACGAACTGGAAATATGGAAGAAATGTTTCAATCAATTGCAACATATTATGAGGAAGAATTTGATGGAGTAGTTGCGGCTTTGTCCTCGATCATTGAACCTTTAATGATTGTTTTAATAGGTGCGATTATTGGAGTTCTTATGGTTGCTTTATACTTACCAATCTTCAGTATTGGAAACGCAGTAGGTTAAAAATATATGCGAATTAAAGAAAAGGGTTTTAGCCTTTTAGAGCTTATGACTACCATTGGTATTCTGGCTATTATAGGTGCTGTGGGATTTCCAGCTATTGATAATTTTGGTGATCAAGAAAATTATGAGACTGATCTTGCAACAATTCGTGGTCAAATAAATTATGTAAGACAGCTTTCACTAGAAGATGGAAATGCTTATACAATTAGAATTTCAAATAATACTACCGACAATACTGCAGATCTAGAAGTTTGGCAGGCTCAAGGATTAAACAGATATAATGTTGAATATCATAAATCTACTGCAACTAAGTGTTCTGATTTTGATGGCACAGATGATAAAGGGACTAAGCTTGAAAATTTAACAAAAAAACTTGAGCATATGACAATTAGCAGGTGTTCATCCACTACAGGAAACTGCACAAAAGTTTCTTCGTCTAATAATTTTTTTTGTTTTCTACCTGATGGTTCTGCTCCTGAAAATGCAAGGGGAGAGATTCAAGCTTCTGAAAATGCCGGGGGGAAAAAAGATTATTTACATACTTACAAAACAGGTTTTTTTAATAACGGTAAACGAATGTGATGAATTTAAAGTATAAATTTCAGAGAGGAGTTTCTTTAGTTGAGGGGATGACAGCAGCTGGTGTTTTAGGTATAGCCATAACTGTTTTTATGACACTACAGTCTTATCAGGAAAGAGATTTTGCAAACTTAAGAAAATTTGACAAAGCTGCATATGCAGTAGAATTAATGTTTGAAGAACTGGCAGCTGTTTATAATCCAGTAGCTGCCCAATATGGAAATCCTCAAGTATTTGAAGATACCACCGCAGGTGCTTCTTTAAAAGTAAAGGGATTAGCCCAATTACCAGGTGATGGTGATCAAATTATAATTGAAGGGGTTGGAGGAAAGTATGAGATTACAGACTCTACTGAGTTTGATGATGATAATAATACTACTTTATCATTAGAAAGATCAGATGTTCCTGATGATACGCCAAATAAAAATATGGCATCAGATGCAACAGCAAATTCACCGATTACATTTATTTCTAATGCTGAAGGCAGTTTAGATCCATATAATGATTTGGATATGACAAAATTTGAGGATCCAGTTTATGTTGCCTCAAGAACCAACTTAAAGGTAAGAGCAGATTTAGATAATTGGGGAGCACTTTTAAAAAAACATCTGGGTCCCGCAAGAACTGGAGATAAAAGATTAATAGAAGTTGAAGATATCGAGAGAGATGTTCCGGTTGACAAAGATAATGATGGAGTCACAGATCAAGTAGATGGTGTTGACGTTTATGAAACTGTTAAAAAAAAACAAGTAACCATAATTATTAAACAAGACAAGATTCAGGAAAAATTTAGAAGATTATTTTTAGCTGGAACTTAAAATGAATTTAAAAAAATTTATAACCCAAAAAGGATTATCGCTTACAGAGGCACTCGTTGCCGTTGTTGTTTCCACAATCGTAATGGGTGCTACTTATACAATTTATAGTAATTTTCAGGGAACTTTTGTAAGACAAATAAATCATAATAACATGAAACAAGAGGCAAGATTTGCATTGCATGTTTTACAACACGATAGCAAAATGGCAGGCTATAAACATCCTGATAGTACAGATGGTGAGGTTCAGGTACCTGTAAGGGTTTTAAATACAGATGGCACAGAAGTTTCAGATGATACTGAATATGGAGAAATAGTATCCTTTTGTTTTGATACCGAAGACAATAGCGGTACCATCCAAAGAAAATTAATTAAATATGAGTTAAAAGCTCCTTATTCTCCAATTACTGACAAAACAGTATTAAAGAAAAAAGTTTGGAATACTACTAATTGTGATGAGGACGATGCTGCCAATACCACAGTTGACGTTGACTGGATGCCTGTGGCTCAATTTTTTGATGAAATTGGAATTAGAATTAGAAGCAAACACATTGATTTTGAAATCACTCTAGTTTCCAAAGATGAAAAGGTGACAGAAAAATATACAGCTTCTTCTTACATGAGAAATCTAAACTTTGGTGGCAAAACCTATTATGTTTATGATGAAGAAGATCTACATGAAAGCAGAACTCCAGTTATTCCTTTTACTGGCAGTCTTAAAGTTCAATGTGCTAATAATTTAACAAGAGACATTCAGCTTGCTAACTTTGTAACCTCAGATGACATAATTATACTTCATCAAGGAGAAACAGTCGGAGGTACTAGTCTAACAAAAACACATGATGCAATAGTGTTTAATAGCGAAAAACCTCCTGCAATCACTGGAATTCCAAGTGTAAGTCATGATGAAATGAGATTAAAATTAGTGACAACTACCTCTGCTGCTAATTTACCTCCAGGTCTCACTGTTACTTCTGGATATGATGATATCAATAATAATAGTTCCGGAGATGATGGTGAATGGGACGGTTCTTTAAAACTTGAAGGCACCTTGGATAATTTAGATGACAATTATACCTTTAATTCTGATGGTTACCAAGACTTTACGATTAGATTGAAAGCAGATTTAGATACAAGTTGTGATAGTCAGCCATGGGTAAATCAAAACGAAGCATATAAAGACTATACAGTTAGAGTAATGAAGTATGATGCGCCTCAATTTTCAGATGTAAATTTGCACACCTGGGAAGCAAAAGGATTTACATATGGAAATGCAAATTATGAAAGAAGAGGTACCTCAAGTTACAATGGTGGACCAAATTATGATTTAACTGATGATGGAAGGTCATTCTATATACAACAAAATTTAGCATCACCATCTTTTTTAGCATCTACAGAAGAATATGATTCTTTTGTTTTAAAAGGAATGATTTGTTCTGGTGGTTATCCAGATTGTAATCACAATATGAACGCATGGATGGATGATGATATGTTAGGATTTGCTGCAGGATATCAAAGACCAAGTGTTGTTCAAAAAACTTGGCCCGATGGAAGAATTAGAGCATGTGCTGGAATAGATTATGAAAGTTTGAACGGTACATCTGGATTTAGTGCATCTAGACTAAGAAATTCATTAAGAAGCAGTGATAAAACAGAGTGGGATGGTTTGTCTGCATCTGAAAAAAATGATTGGTGGGGAGAACCAGCGGATATGGTTTATGATATGTATTTGTGGTCTTGGTGGGGTGCTCAGGGTAACAGATCAGCTATACATCTTCATCATTTTAAAGGTTATGAGTTTGATCACACCAGAAATTGTGGTTACAACGAGGGATCTTATTTATCACATGCTGATATGAGTAGGCTTACAGGATGGTCAACTCCAAATTCATCTAAGATGTCCGATTTTAACGAGAATGGGTATAACAGACTTTTTGCAAGGTTTGATAATACTAGACCAACAAATACTGGTTTCAGAAACTGTGGAGGTAGAGGAAGATCATTCTCTCAAATAAGTTATAATCCTGGTGCATCTCATAAATGGAATTGTGGCCATGGTCGTAATACTGGCGTTAAAAATACTGTAACTTTAACATACCATCCAAATAAATTTAGAGCTAACATAGATAATAAGCCTCATGTTTCAAGCGCCAATAGTCAAAGATTTACAGCTTTTGATTATAGATTTGATAGTGATGGAGATTTATTTGATCATACATTACCAACTTGGCCATTTAATGAAGATACAACACCTACAGAAGTAAATTTACCTGATGGTGATGATGATACAGAAGATTTAACAGGCGATGGGTTTCAAAGGTTTCAAAAAGGTTCGGTTGCTATAGTTTCTTTTTCACAACCAGACAATAGGTATTCAAATATTCAAATCGCAAGACTTCCAAGGTTTATACCAAATAAAACAGATTCAAATAAACCAATGCCCAAAGCTCAAAACTTATATTATTATATGGATAACGATTATTTTACCATCAATAGAATATATGGATTGTTGAGTAAATCTTATGATCCCTTCGGAGAGCATGTTGAGGTATTAGTTCAATCTACTACTACAGACGTTTGTGTTCAAGTTGGCAGTAGAGGAACAGCCGAAACTGGTAGTTTTAAAGCTCAAAATGTAGATGGTTCTAGTAGGTCAATGAATTGTAGGTTAAGTGGGGATTGGAGAGCGACAACTGCTGTTTGGGCAAATAACACTGAACTTCCCAACATTGGTGAAATGTATGATACTCAAGACAAAAATTCATATAGCGGCGCCAGAGCATCTGTAACAACAACAGCTGGTAATACTGTTTATGTCTTTGCCGATGGTTCTTTTAGATACCAAGCTTATGCGGATGGATTTAATGATGGAACCCCAAAATTTGACTCTTTTTATTATGCTGTTCAGTCAGAAGATACTTCCAATAATAGAATTTCAGATATTAAGAAGGTTTATATTGGTTTCAATATAGAAAATACAACACCAACAGGTGTTTCTTTCAAAGAATCTAACGGCACAGCGATCACAGATAATAATAATTTTGATATTGCAGAAGATGATAGTAAAGATTTTATAGTAGGTGAAATTTACACAACAAGTACACAAGAACCTGATACAAATGATTTTGTGAGATTTAATCTTGGTGAAGTTCCTAACGATGATGCGGACAAAGATGTAGATCATGGTACACGGTTCAGAATTGATCAAAAGGATGATAAGTATTATTTAGTTTTAAATGATAGCTCTGATATTAGGTGGTCTAATTTACCTTCAAATAAAAAATATTTTTCTGTAAGAATTGTTGCTACAGATTTAAGAGGGAATCAATTAGCTACCACAGAAAAAGTATATGTGGATAGAGTTGATTGCTCTGAAACAGCAATGGAAAATATAACTGTATACAAAACAAAAGCTGCAATGACTATTGAAGGTTATATTCAAGGACGAGAAGGGGAAAAAGTATTTAGACGACAAACTGTTCCTTTGACTAGTGAATTGGATGAGGCTGTAATTACATTTGATTTTCCAGAAAGATCAGTTCAACCATCTGTAAAAATTTCTGAAAAAACAGTGACTGTTGGCGGAGAAGATGTAGTTATTGGAATGTTATCAAACAGATGTAAGCAAACCCATAATTTCATTGATAGACAACAACTCTGGAGCAACTCATAATGAATAATAAAAAAAATCAAAGAGGTTTTGTTCTTGTATTTGTAATTGCTGTGGTTTCTGCACTGTCAATTATGACTGGAGCAATGTTTTTTTATTATGACAATGACTTAAAAAGTGTCTCAAGAAATTCTGTGATGCAACAAGTAAATCTTGCTGCTGAAACAGGTTTGCAAGAAGGTCAAAAATGGATCACTGATCAACTTAACTCAAATAGTTTTACTTTAGTCGATATTCAAAACACTCTGCATGTAGATGACTCAGATAATAAATGTTTGAATAGACATGGTTTTACTAATTCAAGTGAAGATGTTTATTATGCAAAAAAAATTAGTGCTAATCTTGGAGTAGATGATCCTAAATTTGAGGACATGTCTTACGAGGTCTTTGTTCAAAGACATGCGGATGTAGTTAGATCTATATATTTTTCAGAACAGGGTGATACAAATAATAACGGAAGAGATGCAGTTTATACTGACAGATCATTTGCTTTAGTAGAAAGATTTAAGGATTTTCCTTCTGATCAATTTACTATTGAGATGTGGATTAAGAACATGCAGGAAGATAGCGATAACACTTACAATATGCATGCTTTTGAATATGGAAGGCTTTGGGATCTTGTATTTAAAATTAAAAATAATGATTGGTCTCCAAGACTGGGAGAGGTAGTGCTAGCTGGAGATGGGTCTGTAGGAACACCAGTTAAAGGTGAGTGGGTTCATATTGCTTGGGTATGGGATGGAGGAACTCCAGGTAGTACAGATACAGATAATGTTAGAATCTATCAGAATGGGGAATTAGTTGGCACTTATGATGCTGATATTGGTGCAAGATCAGCGTATGGCTATACCAACACTCCAGAGACACTACCGGGAGATGACCATTGGCCATTAGCAATAGGTGAAGGTCTTCAAGGTTTTAATACTAACAGTTATTTAACTGGAAAACCAATTATTCAAAGTGTTCCTTGGCTTGGTAATATTGCGGAGATGAGAATATGGAATGTTTCTAGATCTGAAACTGATATAGCAAACAATAATCGAAGAAGATTAACCGGATCTGAACCAGGTCTTGTTTCATATTATAAATTTAATGAAGGATCTGGTAATACTGCTAAAGACTTTAATACATCAAGAGCAGCTGATAGAAAAAATGATGCAACGATCTATGGGATTGGAAACAAAGGAACGTTGTGGAAAACAGAAATATTAAAATATCCAGTAACTTCCACAACTGATGACGAACCATCAATTAATGTACCGCCTGGAGAAGATGTTGTTTATTACAAAATTTTATCTTGTGGTAATGGACCTCAAGGCCAAATAGTTCCTCTTGAATTAATAGTTTCTGCACCAGTTCAAAAAGGAGATGTAGGAACTGGAAAGATAGCTTTAACCGAAGAAGATTTGAATGATCTTACAGGTCAGGAGGGAACACCATTAAAAATTTCTTTAAACACTTACATAGGACAAGAGGGAGTTACAGGTGAAATAAATATCGATAATTCAGGTATAGATAATACTAATATTCCTGTTTTTAAAAGAGCTATGGAGCAATGCAATAACTTGGATGATTTTACTACCTTCAGTGAAGCATCATCTTACAATGAAGGAGATTGTGCTGAATTTGAGGATGTATTGTATTACTTAGAAAACGACCTTGGCAAATCATCTGGTATAGCTTTTATAGAAGACGATTGGGTAGAGGTTTTGGGAAGTGGCTGTGATGGCGTTCAATTTAAACCCTCTGCAGATGACGATCCTAGTTATGGACATTATTATAAATATTTTTCAACTGCACCAAATGTGACTGGAAGCGAGATAGGTTACAGAGGAAATTCTATAGATTGGTGGGAAGCTAAAAGAAGAGCTGAAGCATCTACATGTGGGGGTATGAGAGGTTACCTTGTTTCAATAGAAAGTGCTGATGAAAATGAATTTATTAAAGATGCTGTTATGTGTGATAATAGTACCGATTCAGGTTGCACAGGTGTTACTCCTTTCCATGTAGCTGCTGGTGAAACAAGAGAAAATTACTATGGCACTAGATTAGATTCATCTACAGACCAACATTTTATTTGGTTATCTAATTCTTATTGGAGAAGTGACCCACCTGATAAAACAAGTATGCAATCAGAGTCGGGTCCATCAATGGGTAAAGCAGTATCATATACGAACTGGCAGAGTGGTGAACCTAATGGTACAGTAGACAATCCAGAGCCATATGCAGATATGGAAATAAATCGATCGGGTCGTGTAAATGGCAAGTGGAATGATCTTAAAAGGTTTCCTGGCTGTACCTCTGGAGGATTAGATTGTATAACTGGTTATGTTGTTGAGTATGGAGGATACGATTATTTTAGATTAGATCATGATCCAGCTGGTGAAGATGATGATGTTGATGAAGATACTAAATTTTGTGTAGCAAGAGCTACAATTGTTAAGGATAAATATGTTGGTCCAACTGATTTGAACTCTGATGGAGATTTTGATGACGAAAACGAAACTGAAGATTTTTTAAAATATATAACAACAGAAGAAGATGCACCATCATCAATATCAGCTGATACATCTTCTGCATCTGACAGCAATACATCTGATGATTATCCTGGTTGGAATTTAAATACAGGTGTACTAACTTTAGTTCATTCAAGCAAACCTTCAAATTGGGATCCTGAAAGTGATTATGATGAAGATGATTTTGTTTGGTATAACAATAGAGTCTGGAAGGCACAACAAGATGTAACTGGAGGCTCAACTCTGGATATAAATGAAACTCCAATTTTATACAATCCACAAGTTTGGAAACAATACACTGGGAATGAGGATGATGCACCTTGTGCAGACGTAGATGTATGGTCGGAGGCCTTTGAGTCTATAAGATATTTTAATGAAAAAGTAACAGTAGTCGAAGATGGAGCAAATCCATATGCTAATGAGGGTACAGATGGCACTGATGGTACAGAATCAGAAGATGAAGATCAGTCTATTCCCTCTTTAGGAGAAAGAACAATTTTATTTTCATTAGGTCCATTACATGTTGAAGAGCACCGTGATGGTTATAATCATTTTTATGAATTTTACGAATATCCAAGAAGAGCAAGCGGAAATTCAAATAATGATATTTTTAATGATAAAAATCGAAGAATGGGAGAAGGGTTTTCATTAGCAAATCAATTACGTTACTTTGGAAAAAGTAGTTATTTAGCAACTATAACAAGTGAGTCAGAAAATGACATTGTAACTGAAAAAGCAGTGGGAAATGGTTGGATGGGAGGTTTAACTCAACATACAGACCAAGATGAGCTTGATGATATAGATAAGTGTGGTGGAATATTTAAACGAGATAGAGATGATGCTATTGCAGATGCAGAGTTCTTAAGAAATATTGGTAAAAGTGATGATTTATTTCAATGGCATAGAGAAGATAATGATTACTCAGATGGAGATTATGTTAGAAACATTGTTGAAAAGTATTGGACTGATACTTCTAATAAAACAATTTCTTCAATTACTGCAAATAGTCCTTCAATTTCTCCTGTTAATCCACCAGTAGTTACTACATCAAGTGCGCATGGTCTAATTCATGATGATATCATTAGAATTAGCGATATAAGCGCTGGTGATCAAAAAGAACTTGATGGGACTAGTGGA
This sequence comes from Candidatus Pelagibacter sp. HIMB1495, assembly GCF_052047955.1. Classification (NCBI taxonomy): domain Bacteria; kingdom Pseudomonadati; phylum Pseudomonadota; class Alphaproteobacteria; order Candidatus Pelagibacterales; family Candidatus Pelagibacteraceae; genus Candidatus Pelagibacter; species Candidatus Pelagibacter sp. HIMB1495. The sequence continues at coordinate 477,587 of NZ_JBNAIQ010000001.1, forward strand.
GTAACAAATTCTGGTTATTACAGAGTAAGAGTTTTAAGTAGCACAACTTTTCATTTGGTTGATGTTGATACTAGAAAATATATTCCTGCATCAGATTTTAGTTCCTATACTGGTAGTAGTGCTCAAATGAGAGAATTAGAAGGAATTCAAAATGAATATTACAGAGCCACTGGGAGTGTCACTGATAGTGATGAAGATCCCCAAGAAGAGTCTAATTTAGTATTATTTTTTAAAGATCCAAAAATTGCTAGGTTTAACAACAACGCGATAACTGGATCAAATACCAGATTATTCTTTGATGGTAATTTAATTTCACACACAGACTCTTCTGGGAGAGCAGATGATACTGTAGAACACACAGAGTGTTCAGCATGGAGGTGGATAACTGGACCAGAACAATTTTTATATGGTAGTAGAGGATTAACATTTTCTCCTACAAGAAGAGCTACAGATTCACCCTCAGCAAATAATGGTACATGGGAAAGAGGAGTTAGTCCTTCATCATCAGAACCAGTTGGACAGCAAATAGGGGAAGTTTTTGTGGATGGTATGCCTTTTAGAAATTGGAATGGCACAGGAGAACCAAATAATGTTGCAAAAACTGAACATGGAATTCATTTATTAGGAACCCATTTTCCTGATAGTGCTGAATTAACCTGGAATGATCTCCATAATTGGAATAACGGACCAGATGATTCATATTCACAATATTCTATAAGGGGCTTGGTCTTAGAGTATGGGGGAATGGAAAATGTTGGAGATCCAATAGTAAGAATAGCTGCAAAGAGAATTATTAATTTATATGATAGAAGAGTAACTAAAGCAGTAATAAAAATTAAATCAGGATCTCAACCAGGTGATAAATTAGTTGTAGGTGCAGACGAATTGTCTGAGTTTAGTTTAACTGCAACTAATAACGAAACATCAACTGTAACTATTACAGGTGATGGTTTATGTCAAAATTATTTGGATTTAGTCAAATCTATGCATTTTGAACACAATGCAACCACAGCAGGCACAAGAGAAATTGAAGTTTTGTTGGGAGATGTTCAAAAACCAACAGGTGCTGAACATTACTATCAATTAAATGATACTCAGCTAAGTTATAATCAAGCAAATTTTCAATCTAGTTATAAAAACCTATGTGGTATTCAAGGTTATCTTGCGAATGTTACAACATCTGCTGATTTGGATGCGATAAAAGCTCTTGGAGTTTCTAATGATAAACAAGCTTGGGTAAATGGAACAGATGAGTGCCAAGGTGGAATTTATAGGCCAGGTTTTTGGAGATATACATCTGGTCCATGGAAAAATAAAGAATTTTGGAGACTACGTATAAATTTTACTGATGACCAATTAAATAACATAGATGATGAAGCTAGTTGTGATGTTAATAGTTTAAGATCATCACAAAATAGTGTTCGTGTTGGACCGTTTAATTCGAGTAATTGGATTAGTAATCACCCAGCTGCAAATACAAATGATTATCTTGCCTTCCAGCAAACTACGAACTCAGCTACAACTGGTATATTAACAAGAGACGGAGCAGCTAACTCAGATGTTGAAGGATACATAGTCAGATTTGGTGGAAGTGTAGGTGATTTTGTAGGGGCAACTATAGAAGAAGATGACAATAATATTAATGTATTATTAGGTCCTGTTAGAGCTGAAGTTTCTTTTTATGATGATGGAACAGATAATAGTATTTTTATCGATAATGAAGATACAGTCAAAATTGATACATCAGGCGACATATCACTTTCAACTGGATGGAGCAGGACTGCAGAGTTTGATGGGTCAGGCAATACTCCATTAAAAATAACACCACCTTCAGGTGAGGCTCCAACGATAGCAGAATGGAGAGACGAATTGGAGAAAGTGTACTATCAAAATACTGATACAAGCGATTTCACACCTGGAAACAGAAAAATTAAAATCAAATTAGTTTATAACGATACAACTCTTAATCAGGAAATTGGAGTTGTGAAAGCAATTGGAAGTAGAAACGCTGTAACTGTTACACCAATATCTTGGAACAATAGATAACTAATCTAATCTCTTCCAGTTGTTGAAGATCCAGATATTTGATTTGTAGTTCCATCAGCATCTTTTGTTTGAACAGTTACAGTAGTTGAAACCGAGTCTGCAAAAGATTTTCCTGATAAATTTTCAAAATTAGATTCAACAGTTACAAAATAATTTACACTACCACCATCATCATAACCACTTGCAGGTAAGGTTTTGCTTATATCACCCGTCAAGGAAGAATTTATATCAGAAACATTACCGCTCATATCTACTTCAAAAGATGACGCTGGTGTAGCATTTCCTGAAGAGGTAGAGTTATAAGTGATATCTTTATCAATAGTAAAATCTCTAGCTGCCGCACTTCCTATTTGGACATCACTAGCAACAATACCTTGATTTATAGTCCTTGAGCTATAATTAATTGTGTGAGTAGGAACAAATGATCCAGCAGTATCACCAGGACTATCTACAGCGCTTGCCGCATCTCCTCCTGCAGTATCTACATAAAGTGTAGTACTTGTTCCAGTAAATGTTTCTGTACCACTAGATTTAGTGTTTAAGTCAGAATAAGTTGTTGTGCCTATACTATAACTATCAGTTTCAATTATAGATCTATCGATGAGTTCAATTTCGTCTCCATAAGCAAGATCTAGATAACCTCTTAAAGATAAATCAAAGATGGTTTCGGTTTCTTCTGTTTTCTCCTCTGCCAACAGATCTTCTTCAACTCTACTTTCAGCTATAATTTCATTTGCACCAATTTCAATAACTTCAGTTTTTATTTCAGCTAGTGCAACTTCTTGAAAAGCAGCATCTACTTCTGAATATATCTCATTTAACTGACTATCAATCTCTGAATAAAGTTGATTTATTTCTTCTTCTGAAGCCCCATCTTCAATAGCCTGATCTACTCTTGAATATAATAAATTTGCTTCTTGATCTGCTTTTTGCGCTAATTCCTCTGCTTTTTTTTCTGCTTCATAAATTTCAGGAAATTGTTCAGCAAACTGTTGTTCATATTGTTGATCCACTTCTTTCCAAGCAAGATCTGCTTGATCTTCTTCAACAAAAGTTACACTTCCATCTAATTGAAAAATTGGAACCAATCCTTCATCAGCTGCGTTTGTCCAATTTTGTGCATAATCGTCTGTATTAAATATAAAACTTTCTTTTGTCTGATTAAATTCTTCATTAGTAAAAACATCTAATCTAATTTCATTTGATAATTGGCTTTCAATTGATGCTAAACTAAATACTTCTGCAGATTGATTAACTTCAGATATTACATTATCCATTTCAAAAATAATTTGATCTAATTCCTCTGGAGAGGCACCAGATATTAGTGCTGTCTCAAACCTTTGATTTAATTCCTCCATTTGAGGATCAATTTGCTGTTCAAAAATTTGACCTCTTTCAAGATCAATTGCTATTTCGTTTTGACCTCTTAAGATTATTTGCTCAGGTATAAAATTTTCAACAATACCTCCATTATTAGCAATGTTTGCAAACTGAGGTTTCAAGTCAATATCTCCCATTTCTAAAAATACAACATCACCAGTCTGGTCATTAACGACGGGTACTTTAATGTCATTTAGTCCTGCGCTAAATTGATTTAATTCAGTTGGAACAAAATCTACATTTTCTATCCTTGCTGAAATTAGCATGACTTTCTCAAGTTCATTTTGTAATTCGTTTGCAAAAAAATCATCTGCCTCTGGAGAATTAATATTCAGACCCTCTGGTAACTGATTTTTTACATCTTCTGGAATCAGGGATCTTGGTATATTTTTTCCACTATTCAAAAAAGATTTTCCAAGTAATTGAGCGGTGATACCTCCATCATCTTTAGACAATGCTGTAACTAAAGTGTCTACAACAAGATCACTTAACTCTTCATCTTCTCCAAAAATTTCATCTTGAATAATTTGTTTAACTTCTTCATTTTGTTCATCTTCGTTTTGTGCAACTAAAACTTCCTCTGTATTTTCATTTTCTGTTACTTCTATTTCTGGCTCTATTTCAAGCTCTTGGAATTTTTTTAATTCATTTTGTGAAACTATTACTGGTTGTCTTGGAGGAGTATTTTGATTTACTTCCGTAAATAAATAAGGTTTATCTAAAAGAACTGTTCCAGCAGCATTAGAAACTTCAACAGCCCCAGGTCTTAATCCAAGTGAATTTTTAGGTCCTGGTCCAATTAGTAATATTTTACTTTTTGAGGTATTTGCATCTACTGAAGCTTTGAATTCAGTTCCTCTAGATCCTATTGTCCCTGCTGGGGTTTCAACTATTAAATTTTCAGGGTTTTTTTCAGTAATTTTTCCAGTTAATATTTTTACACTACCTGATTTTATTGTTGAAAGTAGTTTACCGTCGGTAGTTTCTGGATCGAAAATAAATTCATCAATAGTCAACTCAGTTCCAGACCCAATAGTCATCACAGTTTGATCTATGAATAAAATTTGAGATTTTCCTCCATTTTTAGTGACTAAAGTGTCTCCAAAATAAACAGAGTCTCCAACATTTAATTTTTTTCCATCTTGATTAAATGCATCACCAACTACAAAACCAATAATTCCAATTTCTTTAGCGAAGGATGACGAAATACTAAATAAAATTAATAAGGTTAGAGATAAAATTAACTTCATTGAAAAGATTTTATATGTTTTTTTCATTAAAAATATATTCTTTTTGTTAGACCGAAATTAAAAGTTTTCTTTTCATAATCGTTTTGAAGCCAGTTACTATTGTTGTTAGTTTCAGACAAAGACAAGCTATAACTGAATGAATTTAAATTTTCTTTTATTTTTTGAGAAGTTTTAATAAATTTAGTTGAATTAAAAAGTTGACCCAAACTCCCATTCAAAGAAATAGAATAGTTTTCTACATTGTCATTTCTAATAATTGATGGATGAATGAAACTATCTATTTGATTGTATTCTTTGTCAGTTTTTGAATAATTTATTCCAAAACTTCCAATTGGCAAGTTATGTGAGTAAGAAATTGTTAAAGAGTCATCTGTTAGTCCGTTGTAATCGGCAATTGCTTCAGTTTCATTAAACGCATATTTTAAAGTTAAAGATTGTTTATCGCTAAAAAGATATTGATATCCAACGTTCAAACCTGCTTTAAATGTATTCGACTGTCTTTTAGATGCATTTGAAGAATTTTGATTTCCTCTTGTCTCAGTCAAAACTAAACCAGAAAGAATTTTATGGTTACCATAAATATTATAATTGTTATTCAAATTAAAATTTCTTGAAATACTGTCAGCAGCTCTTCTTGTATTAGTATCTGTAAGAGAAAGAGATCCATTGAATACATTTTTTTCAGAAAAATTACTGTAACTAGCTGAAAATGAATTTGTATCATTTTCGTCTGAAGTACCTCTATTTTGTTCCGAGCTTGAAGTTCCAATAGATAGGTTTAAATTTGAGTTATTATTTATTTGATAAGTTGCACCTAACAAATAATTAATTATTTCAATATTATCACCTTTGACTCCAGTCATATCTACAATTGCTCCAGAAGAATATTTTGTTTGGGAATTAGAAATACTTCCTACATTTGTATGTAGTGCGGTTTTCCATCCAAAATCTTGATAAAAAATCCAATTTGATTCTGAAATTTGAGCTTGATCTTTTCTTTTTTGCTCAGCCTTGTTTACAACATCTCTAGCTTGTTGCATTGCTTCTTTTTTTGTTTCATTAATTTTCTTTTTATTAATATCATCAAAAACTTGAGCTACTCTTCTTTTTGTATTTTCATCTATTTCATCTGATTGTCTTATTTCATTTACAAGTCTCAAAACTTTTTCTGTACTGTCTGTCTTAACCGCAATCGATAAGAGATATAATTTAAGATCAATATTTTCTGGATATAAAGCAGTTAATCTTTCTAAAGTTGCAATTACATTTTTAAAATTACCAAGTTTTTCCTGTTCTCTTGCATATTTTAAATTTAATTTTAAATCAGTTGGATTGTTTAAAATTTCTTTATACTTAACTTCTGCTTTAACATTATGAGCAAATAAAGATACAAAAAGTATAATTATAATTTTTAAAAAATTTTTTTTTATGAAAAACTCAAAGTTCAAAATACAGACCTTAATTTTTATTAATTAAATTTAAATATAATTTTTATTATATATTAATTCCTAGATGGCATAATTCCAGTTCTTTGACCATCTATTGTATTTTCTGTATCACTTGCATCATCATTGTAGTCTGTAACATTAAGAGCAATTGTAGCGACAGAACCTGTTGAAGGGTTTGGTGATCCATTCATTTGAACATTAAAAAAGTCTGTCGCAGCATCAGCATAATAATTTCCTGCTGCAGAAGTAAAATTTGATGGATCAAAACCTCTTTCACCTGATTTAGTTGTAGAGGCTGTGGTGCCATTAGAATTATCAATACTAAATATTCCGTTATTTGTTCCCCACATAGATGTTGTAGCTGTCCCATTTGAATAATCAGTTGTAAAAGAATAACTAAAATCTACATTTGCATTTCCATCTAAACTTAAAGTTCCTGAATATGTGTTATTGATTGTTTGTGATGCAAAATTAACAGTTGTTACACCACTAAAAGTTCCTGAACCCGTTCCTTTTGTTGCTGCCATATTGATATTGTTTCCAGTGTAAGTATAAGTTCCTGAAGTGATACCTTGAAAGTCTCCATAATTTGTATCACCTAAATTTGTACCACCATAACGTAAAATATAAGCAAGGCCGTCACCTCCTTCTGCATTTGCCATTGCAATTTGATTTTCTTTAGTTTCATTTTCAAATTCTGCTTGCAAATCTTCACCGACAAGTTGAGTAATGTCCACACCCAATACATCAGCTATTTGATCAAATGTTAATCCTCCATCACTTAAGTTTAGAGCATCTGTTATCAGCTCTCCTATTATTTCATTTCCTGTTATTTGTTGGTCGTCAAACAATCCTTCTTTAATAGCATTTTCAAAACTTTGAGCGTCTAGATTTGCTTGTATATCAATAGCGTCTTGAAATTGCTGAAGTTGCTGTTGTGTAATTTCTACAGGTGGCGTTGGAATTTGATTAAAAGTTAATTCTGTGAAAGAAAAAGGAGTATCAAGTATTACACTTCCAAGCTCATTAAAGACTTCAACTGCACCTGGCCTTAATCCCAAAGTATTACCCTCACCTGGTCCAATAAGTAAAACTTGAGCATTTTCCTCCTCATCAACTATAGTTTGAAATTCAGTTCCTCTAGAACCAATAGTTCCTGCAGCCGTTTTTACTTCTAAGTTTTCTGGATTTTTTTGGTTAATTAAACCACTTAAAACTTTAACACTTCCTTTATTTAAAGTAGTTAAAAAATTTCCATCTAAAGTATTGGGGTCAAATACAAATTCATCAATTGTAATTGAGGTACTTTCACCTAAAGTTAAAACTGTTTCATCTAAAAAAATTATTTGTGATTTTGATTTACCATTAGATATAATTTCATCACCAAAATATACTTTGTCTCCTGCTTGAAGAATTTGTCCTTTTTGATTTGTTATTTTTCCAATTGAAAGTGAAATTGCTCCTATAACTTTTTCCTCAGCAAATAAATTATTTGCTAAAAATAGAGTAACAAAAATAATAAAGATTTTTTTCAAAACATTTGCCTTTTAGTCAATCCAAATTTGATTATTTCCTTGTCATAATCATAATTTAAAATATTTGATTGGGAACTTATATCAGAATAAGAAATATTATAATAAACATTATTCAAATAATCATAATTTAAAAATTTTTGTAAATTTCCATTAAGAACCAAACTGTTTGTTGTTATATTATCATCTCTAATTTTGTCACTTTTCACAAAAGTGTCTGCTTTATCATATTTATTTGAGTTTTTAGAATGTGATAATGTATAATTTAAAAATCCAATTTCACCGGAGGTAGAGATTTTATAATAGTTATTTTCATATCCATAAGAATCTAGCCTAGCATTATATTCATTAAAACCTAACTTAAATTTAATATTACTTTTATCTTCAAAAAAATATTCGTAACCTGTTGATATTCCATAATATGAATTATTTTTATTATCAGCGGAAGCGAATGTTGAGTCAGTCCTATAATCTGTGACACCCAGGTTAGAGGATATTAAAAAATTTTGATTTGGTTTAGTTAAGTATCTATTTTCTAATGTCATATTGTAAATGACATTCTCAGCATCATTAACAAATTTATTGTTATTTATTGAGAAATATCCTGAAGTATAGTTTCTTTCAAATTGTTTATTATAATTGACAAACAAGCTATCAAGATCATTTTCCTTATTTTTATCTTTATTTTGTTCAGTTATATTTTTACTTAAGCTTAAACTTAAATTTGAAGTATCAGAAAGTTTTTTAAATGCTCCGCTTCTTACAAAAAACTCATTATATGTGTCATCATATATTGTGTTTGCGGCATAATTACTAATAGTGTCACTAATGAATAAAGTTTTTGAGTTTGAAACAGTATTCACGTTGTCTTCTTCAAAATGATTGAAACCAAAATCAACATATTTAACCCATTCATTTTCATTTTTTGGTTTTTTTTGATTTTCTAAGGATTTAATTAATGAATTTAATTTTTCTCTAATATCAGCAGTTAATTTTTCACTTTTTTGAATATCTTCAATTATTGCTTTTGTCCTTTCTTTAGAGTCTATTTTTAATGATATTGATAACAAATATAACTTTAGATCAATATTTTCAGAGTAAAGATCGGATAATCTCTCTAAAGTAGCTATAACAGTCTTGTAGTTTCCTAAATTCTCTTGTTGCTTTGCAAATTTTAAATTTAATTTTAAATCTGTTGGGTTGTTAAGTATTTCAGAATACTTTATGCCACCTGATTTTTCATTAGCCATAACTATTTGATCTATTGTTTCAGATTTACTCTCTACAGTATAAATTTTGTTTATTTTATCTTGAATATCTTGAGGTATATTTTTAAATTCTTTGAGCTCATTGAGTATTTTTTTTGCAGACAATTCGTCATTATTTTTTTCATAAAGGTAATATAGTCTAATCTTGATTTCTAATTCTTTAGTATAATTTTCATTTAATATTTCTAAAACATAAATAGCCTCATTAATTTTTCTATCCTGCTCTTGATCAACAAATTTTAATGCTTGTTTTAAGTCACTTGGTTTATTTAAAATTTCACTTAAAAATAATTCAGCATATACGTTTGTTGCTGAAAAAATTAAAATTAGGATAGAAAATATTTTTTTAGTCATGTTTAGAGAATCCAGAAATTATTAAACACGTAATATCATCTCTTAAAGGCTCACTTCTTTTAGTTAATATACTGCTTAAATGGTTAATAATTTTTGATGGCGATCTAAATTTATTGTTAACAATTTCATTTTCAACTCCTTTTGCCTCTAGCTCTTTGTTATTCTCCAAGTATCCTTCAGTAACACCATCTGTATAGATCAATAAGTTTTTATTATTCAACTCTATTTCACTAGTTTGAAAAAAATCATCATTGTCCATTTTCATAATTCCAAGGGGAGGGAGGGTAGATTTGTAATACTCAAACTTAAAATTATTATCATAGACCATTATTGGTTCATGACCTAGATTTATATATTCAATTTTTTTTTCATTTATTTTATATCTTCCTATCACTGCAGTAATAAACATTCCTTGATATGAAGACTCAGCAACTTGGTTATTTACATATCTTGCTATTGTTGAAACAGATTTTTCAAGTTTTGCCATGGATCTAAATACTGCTGCTGCACTTGCCATTAATATTCCTGCTTTAACACCTTTTCCAGAGACATCTGCTAAAGTAAAGTAAAACTCATTATCTGAAATTTTGATGTAATCATAATAATCTCCAGAGACGTCTCTTGCAGGGACATTTTTTGCACAAAGAATATTTTGATTTTCAAATGTATTGGGAAATAATTTTTTCTGAACTTCTCCTGCTATTTCTCTCTCTTTCTTTAAAATTATTTGTTTTTTTTCGTTAGCAATTGCAATTTCATTTTCTTGAAGATATCTAAAATATAGGGTTAAAAGAAACAACAAACTAGAACCCATTATTGTATAAAGGACGTCTACAAAATAATTAAATTGATATAATATTAAGCTCGTTGACATAAGAGTTAAAACAACTCCTATAAAAAATAGTATACTAAATTTTGGATTAACTTTTCTCGGAATTATTAAAACTAAAATCAAAGAAGTTAGTAAAACAATATTTTCAATTATATCAGTTAATAAATTTTTTATTATAAAATCATCGTTTACTATATTTTCTATTGCATGTGCATGGGTTTCTACTCCAGGTATTACTTCACCGTTTGGTATTTTAACAAAATCAAATAAACCTTGAGCTGAACTTCCAATTAAAATTATTTTATTTTTTATTTTATCATTTGAAATTTTATCATTTAGTACATCAACTGCAGAAACATAATTATTTTTTTTAAATTTTTTGTAATTTATAAAAACTATCGAGTTTGGATCTGTATTTATTGAGTATTTTCTGGTTTTTATTTGTTCTATACCGTTATTGCTTGATTTCACTAAAATGCTCTTATGATTATGAAAAAGTCTTAAAGATTCTAAGCTTAAAGATGGCCATACATCATTATTGATTTTTAATAACATTGGCAAAGATCTCAAAACTCCATCATCATTGTCTAAGTATGAAATGTTTCCAATACCCTTAGCTTCATTGTTCATTTGTTCTAATGAGGTAATTTTGTTTTTAAACTTGTAAAGATATTGTTCAGGATCCATTCCTCTAGTTATCAAGTTCATTTTTGGTTTAGAGTTGTTTAATTTATTAATCTTGGAAATATCCCCTAAAACTGGAAGAATTATATTTGAGCTTTTGATTGCTTCTATAAATAATTTATCAGAGTCTAAAATATTATCTTTCTCAATATTGAACTCCTCAAAAACTCGAATTGGATTTTGTTTGTCCGCTTCACTAAAAAAAAAGTCAAACGAAATAACTGATGCATTAAGATCACTTAGTTTATAAATTAAATTTGCAAAAACATCTCTTCTCCAAGGAAACTGACCTATATCGTTTATACTTTTTTCATCAACATCAACTATTATCACATCATTAAATTCTGTTTCTTCTTGAAATATAGATTGGTAAATATCATAAGAAATATTTTCAACTCTTTTGACAAAGCTACTGTCTTGAATTTTAAAGAAAATTAAAAGAATTAATATAATCAATCCTAAATATTTTTTTAAATTTGAAATCGAACTGAAAATTTTATTTATAACCATAAAGCATTTTTAAGAGATTCATCAGAAGTATTGATTGTTTTTTTGTTTTGTTTATTTTGTATGAAAAAAATCTCCCTATTAATTGAGGGTTTGCTTAATTTTTTAAAAAGTAATTTGTGATCTACTGCAACACTTTCAGGAATTATAGCTACCCCCAATCCGCTTTTTACACATGCTGAAGCTGTAGTATCACTATTAGTAAATATGATATCTCTATCATTACTATTTTCTTTCCTAATCTTAATATTTTTTTGAACCTCGGAATAACCTGGAACCACACCCTTTTTTTCTAAATAGTCATAAAAAAAGAATTCACATGTATTTCGAAATATATAATTTTTCTCTTTTCTTATCATTTCAATATTTATTTCTTTTAGGTTTTGAAACTTATGACCTTTATAAAATGCTACACAGAATGGATCAGAATAAAGATTTGATTTTAAAATCTTTTTATCTTGTGTATCTATACAAGTAATAGCAAAGTCAATTTTATTTTGTTTTATTAAGTTAATCATTTCAAAACTATCATCCTCAACAACTTTAATTCTAATATTTGAATTATTTTTTTTTAATAACCAAAGAATATTTTCTTTATGTGAGTATGATAAGGTAGCAGGGATTCCAAAAGTAATTTGATTTACTATTTTAGTTTTTTCCTCAATTTCTAATGATTTTATATTTTCTATGACTTTATCATTAAAAGATAGTATTGACTTTGCATTTAGATAAAAAATTTCTCCTTCTTTAGTTAATAAGACGCCTTTTTTTGTTCTAGTAAATAATTTTTTTTTTAATCTATTTTCTATAATTTTTATCGCTCTTGTTATAGATGGTTGAGCAACATTTAACTCTGTGCTAGCAGATAGAATGCTACCTTTGTCAGATACTGTTATAAAGTACCTTAAAAATTTAGGGTTTAAAAAATCTTGATTGGACATAATATTATATAATTTTTATATATAAAAATTATTTTAATATATAATTTTTTTAATTTTAACAGTGATTTTTTTTATAAATATTTAAAATAGTCAATTTTCCTATTTAAAGTCTCCAATTGTATTTTCTATGTCTTCTTTTTTAATCATCATTAAATCTAATTTTGTTTTATTATTTTTTTCAGCTAGTCTAACTGATTGATTTTGAATACAGTCTTCAAAAAATCTTCTTAAATCTCTCGCATTTGAATATCTCTCACCAGTAACCTCAATTATTTTTTTACAAGCGTTTTTAATTGAATTGCTTGCATCGTTTGCTACTACATAGCTGTTCTCTCTACACATTTTGTAAAAAATTTGATAAAGCTCTAACTCATTATAGTCATCAAAAATTATTTCTCTTTTAAATCTCGATACTAAACCAGCATTACTATTTATAAAATTTTGCATATTTTTTTTATAACCGGCAACAATTACTATCAGTCTATCCCTATAATCTTCCATGTATTTTAGCAATTCATCTATAGCTTCTTGACCATAATCATTTGGATCTTTCTTGTTGATCAAGGTATAAGCTTCATCAATAAACAACACATTATCTATTGCTTGGTTGAATTTATCTGCAGCTCTTTCGGCTGTTTTTCCTTTTTCTGCAACAACTAAATCGCTTCTTGTAACTTCAATTAGTTTACCACCATGTATTAATCCTAGTTCTCTGTAAATTTCTGCAAGAAATCTAGCAACTGTTGTTTTACCAGTCCCAGGGTTTCCAGAAAAAATTAAATGAAGAGTTAAAGATGGACCTCCTTCAAGTCCTTTTTCTTTTCTTTCTTTAGAACTTTGAAGGTAAGCAACAAGTTTTTTGACCTCATCTTTTACTTTTTTTAAACCTGGAAGTTTATTAATTTCTTGAATAGTTGATAGATTTACTTCACTCATTGATTTATGTTTAATAATAGTTAATTATTATACACTCTTAAATAAATGAAACTATTTATTCAAATATTTTTATTGCTATTTTTAACTAATTTTAATGCAATTTCAGGTGAGTCAGGTGATTTACCTGGACAAGAAGAAAATAAACCAGAAGATATGTTTGATAAAAAAACTGAAGAGCAAGAAGGTTTGGATATCTCAAGTCTTACAGAATTATTAAAACCAAAAAATACTGACGTTTTACTTCCAAAAAACCGTCTAGATCAAATATTTAATCAATTTTTTTTAGCGGAACTCAATAAAGATCAACTAAAAATAATTGGAGAGTGTGAAAAAAGTTTAGTAGATGGTAATTGTTTTGTAGTAGAGCCAAAAAAATTATCAAATCATTTTAACAATTATTTTTTTTATACGAATTCTCAAAATCAAGTTTATTCAATAATTGTTTTTAATAATGAAAAACAAGGAGACTTAAATAGTTGCAAAGATAAAATTTCTTTATGGAAAGATTATTTTAATAGTTTTGATTTAACAGAAAAGGAACCTAATGATAATTCGTTAAACTTTGTTTTAACAGATGCCCCTCAAAAAAATAGTTTAGAAATATTTGCATCTTGTTATTCTGAACAATTTAGAGATATTAAATCAAGTTTTAGTATAAAGTTTTTCAAAAATGTTTAATGAGATTTTTGGTTATATTTTTTTTATTATTTCCAAATAATCTATATGCCGGAAGCATAACCACGGATGTAAAAAAAGCTTATAAGGAAAGAGTAGAATTTGTAAAAAAATACATTTCTAAAATAGAAGAAAATAGAAAAACCAATAAAAAATTTAGAGGCAGTGTAGTTGAGTCCGTTTCAGGTAGATTATATACGATGTGGGGATCTTTACCTCAAAATCAATTAGACAAACAAGCATTAGAAAGTTGCAAAAAAGACGGTGGAATTGATTGCCTAGTTCGATTTAGAACACTAGAGAGAAATTTAAAATATAACAGATATGCAAAATATATTAACTCAAAATTGAGCTTAAAGGTTTTAGGTGAGTATATTAAATCAAAAAAAGTTTATTCTTCAAAAGGAATAGATTTTTTGATTAGTACAGAAAATTTTAAAAACAAAAAAGATTTTTTTTGTGGACAAGTAAAGTCTAATTATGAGGATATTACCAATAATCTAATAAAAGAAATAAGTATCTATCCAGAATCTTTTTTACAAAACTCAGGTTTAAAATATGTAATGATTTGTGAAAAAATAACTGACAAATCATTAGGATTTGAACCAGGTGGTTTGGCGCCAGGACATGTTGATCAATCGCCAGGAGTTTTTTATTTAAATTTGTCAGTCGTTAATGAAATTAAAGACTTAAAAGAAAAAAAAAATTATATTAGACTTTTGTTCCATCACGAATTCTATCACATTATAGATTCAAAATTATCATTAATGCAATTAGATGAAACTTGGGAAAAAATAAACAAAGTGGATTATTCTAATGATTTAATAACAGGAGGTATTGGAATAGATACCTCGGTAGAAGGATTTATCTCAGGTTATGCTAGAAATAATTCTGCAGAAGATAAAGCAGAATTATATGCATTCATGATTGCTCAACATAAAGAATTTAAAAGAGCTATAGCTAAAGACGAAATATTGTTAAAGAAATCAAAATTAATGATCTCTAGGCTAAAAAGCATTTCAAAAGAAATAAATAAAAATTTTTGGAAAAATTTAAATTAAGTTTTTCTTAATTCGCTAATATTTTTAATTAATTCTTGGCAATCTTTTTCAACTTTTGAAAAGACATCTGACCAGTCTCCTTGGACTTTTTGTCTGTAAATTCTAAAATTATCGTACCAAATAGTTTCATCTTTAGAATTTAACCATCTCCAATCAGAAATTTTGGGAAGCAATAACCAAGTTTGAGTACCAAGTGTTCCTGCTAAATGAGCAATTGAAGTATCAGTTGTTATAACGAGATCTAAATATTTTATTATCGCAGCAGTATCGATGAATTTTTTTGAACCACCATCCATCAGCAAATCATAATTAACAATATTTTCCTCCAAATTAAATTTTTCAATTTCAGATACAGCCGAACCTTTTTGAAGATTTATGAATGTAGCTGATGGATTTTTTACAATGTTTTTAAAATTGTTAAGAGAAACTGAATTATTAGCAACTCTAGGATTTAAACTACTACCTTGCCAGTTTAAACCAATTTTTACATTATTATTAACTTCTATCAGCGTTTCCCATTCTAGAAGTTTGTTGTCATTAATTTTGATGGATGATGGAAAAGGACAATTGCTATTAAGATCCGGTGTAAGTAAATAAATTAAATTTTGCAATGGTATCCAATAATCATAATCATCATATTCACTTTCACTACTAATAATTTCTTCTATAAAAACCATATCCTCAAAGAAATGATGCAGTTCTTCCTGACACTGAAATATAATTTTACAATTAAGCTGACTTAATGTTTCAAGGTATCTTGAAAATTGCAAAGTATTACCCAACCCACTTTCAGCAATAATTAGAATTTTTTTATTCTCAATATTTTGACCATTCCAAATTAAATTTTTTTTATGAAGTACTGATTTAAAATTTTTATCTTCATATATTCTATGATTATATTCTTTGAAACCTTCTTCAAAATTTGACATTGATAAAAGAGTAGTACCTAAATTAATTTTTGATTTATTAAAGTTTGGATTGAGCTCAATTGTTTTTCTATACATTTCAATTGCTTCAGAATATTTTCCAGCATTTAGTAAGGTATTTGCAAAATTAAAATGTACTACGTGTGAATCTGGTTTAGCTTTAATTGCTCTTTGGTGACAGATTATAGCATCTTCATATTTATGCTGTAGATAGAATAAGTTTCCAAGGTTACTTAGAATAAAATGATTACTTGGATTGTTTATCAGACCTTGTTGATAAACTTTTATGGCTTCATCGTATTTTTGTTCTTGTTTGTATAAAGTTGAAAGACTTAAGTATGCCTTTATTTCTTGGGGATCTATTTTAATGGCAGCTTTGTAACACTCAATCGCTTTTTCTAACTTTTTACTTTGTTCATAGACTAGCCCTAAACTTAAATAACCATCTATATAAGTAGGGTCATGAGCCAAAAGATTTGTTAAAACTTTTTCTGCAGCAGAGTTATTATTTAATAAAAAAATATTTGTACCCAATCTATTTAGTGCTTTACGATCAAAATTTCTATCTAGTGAAGAAAAATAATACCAAATTGATTTATCAAAGTTATTTTGTTTATAATGAATATCTCCAATTAAATTATAAATTTCATGATTGTTAGGATCGTGTTTTAAAAGATTGCATGCATTTTGCTCAGCAAGACCGTATTGTCTATTATCTAATAATTGATAATTTTTTTTAATATTTTGAGCAACTAGAGATTTATTCATTTTTAAAACGAATCAGTTACCTAACAATATATCTTTAAATCAAATTATAAAAGACCGATCCTAGATATGGATACAATGCAGAAGCTATGACAATAAAGCATCCATAAGGAATTTGAAAATTTTTATCTTTTTTGTAAAAATAAATGATCAATGAACCAATTATTGCCCCAGTGATTGCTGAGCTTGCTAAGATTAAGTAAATTGATTTTACTCCAAGCCAAATACCAACCATTAGAAATAATTTGGCATCTCCTAAACCCATGCCTTCAACCTTTCTGACTTTAAAGAATAAAAATCTAATAATATAAATAATTAAATAACCAATTACCCCACCAATAATAGAACTAAATATATTAACATCAAAAGGATTATGCTTAAAAAAAGTAAAAATCAGACCAAGAACTGATAATGGAATGGTAATTTTATCAAGTATTAAATAATATTTTAAGTCAGTAAAAAAAATTATTAATAATCCTGAATAAAAAATAATGAATGCTAAAGTTTTAACATTCAGTCCGTACAAACTGTAAGCATAGACAAATAAAATTGCTGTTAAAATTTCGACTACAAGATAGCTGATATTAATTTTGCTTTTGCAATTTTTACATTTACCAAGATTTATGATGTAAGAAATGACTGGAACATTTAGATAAAAAGGTATTTTATATTTACAAGAAGTACAAAATGATCGTTTTGAAATGATATCTAAATCATTAGGAAGTCTATATATACATACATTATAAAAACTACCAAAAATAGATCCAATAATAAACAGTGATAAGGAAAGCACTTATCTTTTAAATTTTATTTTATCTCCATCGTCATCATCTCTTTTGATGCTAGGATTTGTTTCCTCAGTTTCCTTGTTTTCTGTTTCTTCATTATCATATTGTTGCTGAGGTTCTTCACTAGGAGCAAGGTCAACATTTTCACTTGCTTGTGGCTCAGGTTCTTGAATGGTTTCTGGCTCTGTACTTATTTCAGCTGCATTTGTACCTGTTACATTTTTAATTTGAAAAATTTTATCTAAGTGAGCTAATTTGATAACTTTAATCACTTCATTACTAACGTCTGTTAGAAAAAATTCTTTAGATTTACTTTTTGAAAGTTGCATACCTTCTACTAATGCAGCTATACCAGAAGAATCAATATAGCTCACTTTTGAGAGTTGCACCTCAATCGTCTTCACATTATCAATTAAGTCTTTAATGTTATCTCTTAGTTCTGGAGAGCTATCTAAATCAACTTCACCATCAACGAACAATTTTCCTATATTTCCATTAATTTTTTGTTCAATAGACATATGTATTTTTTTATATTATTAGTTTTAAATTACAACATATGATTATCGATTGTATTTGCGGGAAAAAAAAATTTAAATTAGCTGATGGAGTAATGCCAGAACAAGGCTCAAAAGTTAGATGTGGCTCATGTTCTGAAGTATGGTTCTATCACCCGGATCAAGGAAATAATCCAATCAATCAAGATGAAACTCTTAAAGAAGATCAAAATTCTTTGACAGAAAACGAAAATAATATTGAGGAAGATGCGGAAATTGAGGATTTCGCCGAAACAACACAAGCTCAACCTCAAGAAGATGAAACTATAGATCAAACAACAAGCTTAGATGATTCAGAAGAGTTACTATCCACTCTCGAAGAGAATTTGACAGAGAAAGAAATCAGTAATGAAAATTTAGATGACATTAAAAAAGAAAATCCAGAAGGAATATCAAATTTTAAAATATTTACAGATGAAGATACAAATGATCCTCCATCAAAAGAAGAGATGGATAAAAATATGGATGAATATAAAATTGAGAGAGACAAAAATCTAAATTTCTTTCAAAAATTATTTAAAAAAGATAGAATCTTAGAGGCGAAAAAATCTATAGAAAAAGAACAGCAACAGCAGGATCAGCAAAAACCAAATGATGGAAGGAGAGCCAGATTGCTCTTTTATTTGCTTATACTATTATTAATTGTTTTTTCTATTTTAATAGTTCCATTTAGAGATCAAGTAGGAATGGCATTTCCATTCATGGAAGACTATTTAGAATTTTTAAAACCAATGTATGATTACATCAGGGAGCCTTTGGGGTTAAAATAAAAATCTATTATTAATTTTCAGTCTCAGCGTTGCTTTTTGCAGCTAATTTTTCTTCTTCTGCTTTGAATTTTTCTATAATTTTTGATTTATCTTTCAGTAATTTTTCTTTACCAGGAAAAACATAGACTCCAATTTTTCCTTGAGATATTACTTTTTCAGAGTTAGCATTTTCTCTAGAAATATTTTCATCAATAATATTTATTTTAAAATCACTCTCTGCAATTTTATTTTTAAAATATGTTAAGTTTTGATAGGTACTTAAGAATTGGTACTCAATGTAATTAATTGAATAATTTTTTCCCAGTTTATCACTCTCACTTTCATTTAAACTATTAATTTGCACATTAAATTCACTCGCCATTCCCGAAATTGAATTTTTGAAATTTTGAAATTCAGTTGGAGACATAAATTTCATTATCTCCTTAATATACTCATATTCACTTTCATTTACCTCTTTTCCAATTTTGGCCATTTTAATAATAATATTGTCAGACTCTTGTTGGATATTTCCGGTATTAGCTAAAAGTTTATTTTGTTTTGAAAGTTGAATTGAAGTGTAAATTTCGGCAATTAAAAATGCCAATAAGGCAAAAAGCATTACAGCAAAACCTACTACAACAAATTTTGATTTATCTTTAATTGTTTCGTCTTCAACAACTTTTGATTTATTTTTTCCCAAGCCAAACATTATAAATTTTTTACTATCATTTATAGATTTGATAAACTGCAAATGATTCGTTCTTAAAATTTATTATATGAAAAAAACCCCAATTTACATCAAAAAAACTCTTGATGAAATTAGGCTCGAATTATTAAAAGATAAAAAACTTAAACTATCTAGACAACTTTATGTTCAAAAGCTTAAGGAAATTTTCAATGAGCAGGTAATTGATCTCAAAGATGACATAGAAACAAAAATGTCGTCCACAGGTACTGATAAAACCGTTGTTATTTCATCTTCTAAGGATACATCTTTGCAATCAAAATCAAGACAAGCAAATAGTAATAATAAAATAATCTTCCTAAACAACGAAGTTGTTGAACAAAATTTAAGTGACATTGATGAAGCTAATAATGATTTGTCTAACTTTGGCAATCTTGATGACAGTATCATTGAACTTAAAGATGAAGTTTCTAACACTAATGATCAAAAAATAATTGATTTGATTGAGGAAGTAGACGACATAGTTAATCTAACAAAAGAAGTGGCTGAAAGTGTTACTAGTAATCAAGATAATGATTATGAAAAAACATTAAATGATGAAGTGGTCAAAGAAGAAATTACAACTCCTCAGACATTTTCTAACGAGCAATTAGAAATGTTAAACGCTAAAATAAATGATTTAGATTTAAATAGTTCTGAACTTACAGAGAAATTAGATGAGTTATTAAATCAAAAAAATATTTTTTCTGAAAAATTTAATGATGAGCTTGACTTAAAATTAACTGAAGCGCTTACTAGATCTGAGGAAAATTTAGAAAATAAACTTAACAATATTAATGAAAATTATCATCAGGAGTTTGAAAAATACGAAGATGAAGCAAACAAAAATTTTGCGAATTTAGAGGATCAAATTGGTCAATTAAATACTCAGTTTGATGACATTCAAAATAATATCAGCTCAATTTCAAATAAAATAGATGATAATATTAATCAATTAAACAACCCACAAAAAATTACTGAAAACTTAAATATTGAAAAACAACTTGATGAAAAAATAAAAGATTTAAAAGATTATAATTTAAAGATTGAAAATACATTAAATAATCTTCATAATAAAATTGAAGAGACTTTAGATAATTTATCGACTTATAGAAACGAAGCAGCTGAAAAAATTGATCAAATAAATCAAAAAATTCAAAATCTTGAACCTGAAATAATAAATCAAATAGAAGAAAAACAAAAAAATAAAAGTGAGTCTGAAAAACTTCAGGAAAAGTTTGATCAAATCTCCAAGGTTATAGATTTGCAAAATATGAGAATGCTTCAAATGTATCATTCATCAGAATTACAAAATAGTCATTCTATATTGCAAAATAATATGAAACAAAGAAATCAAGATCATGAAACAAAGGATGAAACATTAAAATTAATTCAAGATCAGATGAAGGAAGAACTTTATCCAAATATCCAAAATGAAATAGAAAAACAGTTTAACCTTTTAAAAGATCAACTTTCAAATTATGAAATTAAAAGTATTTTAGATAAAATTCAATCTACCAACATAAGCAAGGAAGCAAAAAAACCTCTAAAAAAATTTAGCAATCTTTTTGACGCTAAAAAATATGTAAAAGGAATAGTGTCAAAAAAATCCAGAGATTGGATTAAGGAAAATGAAAGTTCTATAGAAAATGTAGCAAAAAAATTGCTTAATGAGTAATTTGCGAAATTCTAAAAAATTATAGGTTTTTTATGTAATAATAGCAATATATATAAAAATATTATATATCAAAAGTATGTAGATAATTCTTTCTTTGACTTAAAAATAAAAAATTAATATACCTAATCAAATATTATTTAATTAATTAAAGATAAAAAAAGGTATACAAATGAAAAAAACATTACAAAAAGGTTTTTCACTGGTTGAATTACTTGTTGTTGTAGCAATTATTGGTGTATTAGCCGGAGTTGGTGTTGTAGGCTATCAAAGTTACACAGACTCAGCGAAAGAGAGAGTTGCGATTGCCAATTTCAATTCAGTTAAAAGATTTATGGAAACAGAACTAACACTATTAAATAATAGCATTCAAACTGTTTCAGGTGCAATTAATAGTTATTCTACTAACTGTGCGGGATCAACTACTAAGTACGATAGTGAAGCTTCTGATAAAAATATTGGTAAATTCCTAAATGGAGCTGTATGCTATTTTGACACTTCAGGATATGGAAATGTATTCAAAAATCCTTACGATCCTGCAGGAGGAAGCCAAGTAGTATATAATCAAAATACATCTGCACTTGAAAAAGGACAAATTAACGTCGCTTTTTTTACAGCTGGATCTAGAGCAGGACTTACAGCTACAGAGCTTACTTCTGCAAAAGCAACAACGGCGTCAGAAACAAAAGGGCATTTTATTATAACTTATGCAACTGCTGATGATACAGAGGGATCATCTGGAGATGAAAAAGGAAAATTATTTGAATTAAAGTAATTTAACTTTTAAAGTTTTAAAAACCCCTTTATTAAAATTAAATAGAGGGGTTTTTTTTTATAAAGTACCATATCACTCAAATTATAAATGGTTCATAAATTAAATAAAACACATATTATTCTAACATTTTTTGTTTTATTGGTAAGTACTTCCTTAACTTATGTTGTTCTTCAAGAATTTAGAAATAATTACACTATAGTAAAAATTAGTGTTAACAAAACTAAAGGTAGTGATACTTCATATAAAATTTCGGATGAAATTCTTAACTTTCTTAAATCAAAAAATATAAGTACTGATTTAGACAAGGATACTTTAGAGAAACTTTATTGGGCAGAAAGAGTTAAAGAAGGAGGTTTAATTCTTTTATTTAGACATTCAGAAAGAGAAAAATGGAATAATTCAGTTGAAGGTTTTGATGCTTATGAACTGTTTAATAAGTACAATGCTAGAGATTTTTCTTGGTATAAGGCAACCTGTTTAACACCAAAGGGAATTGAGGAGTCTAAATTAATTAATGAAGCTTTTTCACATGCCAATATCGAGATAAGTGAAGTTGTTAGCAGTCCCTCATGTCGAGCTGTTGAAACAGCATTGTTTGCATTTAATAAAATAGATAAAATATTCTCTGGTCTTTTGCATTATACTGCATTTCACCCTCTAGATAGGAACAAAATTGGAGAAAAATTAAAAGAAGCAGTTTTAGATTTAGAAATAAAAAAGGGTAAAAATATAATTCTATCTGCTCATAATAAGGTAATTTCTCATTATAGTTTTATAGACGAGATGAACGTAGGCGAAGGATTGGAGGAGTCTGGATTTTATATAATTGAAAAAAAAGATGATACTCTAACAGTACCATTTAAGTTTAGTTCAATTAAAAATTTTATAATTCTTTTGTACAGACATGAATTTGAGAAAAGTACATATATTAAATGAATTTAATATTTAAGAAATTTTTAAAAGATCCAAGAAATATTGGGGCTATAGTGGAATCTTCTGAAAATTCTGCAAAGAAGATTTCTAATATTATAAATAAAACTAAGATAAAAAATGTTGTAGAGATAGGAGGTGGTACTGGAAGTTTATCAAGATTTATACAAAATAAAGATTTAACAATAGTTGAGAGGGACATGGATTTTGTTAAATTATTAAAAAATACATACCCTAGTTCCAATATTGTAAATAGCTGTGGAATAGAATTTCTTCGAAATTATAAAAATAAATATGGATTATTTACTTCAATCCCACTTATAAAAAATCAAACAAGAATTGACTTAACTAGTTTAATTAATGAACATATTAAAAATGGTCAACTAGATTGGTTTATTATATTGGGCTATAAATTTTTCGATCAATTTAAAAAAGTCAATTTTAAGAATCATGACAGACATTTTGTACTTAACAATTTGCCACCCGCCTTTATTTGGCATTACTATTAATTTAGGATGAAATTTTTTTATAAATAAATTTTATGTTTAAAGAAATTATTAAAACTATTAAAAAAGATATTGTTGGAAATGATCAAAATATTAAAATTTCATTAGCAGCAATACTATCTGGTGGACATATATTAATTGAAGATCTTCCTGGAACTGGAAAAACTACTTTTGCAAAATCAATTACTGCTGCACTTAATTTAGATTTTAAAAGAATACAATTTACATCAGACCTCTTACCAAGTGATATTTTAGGTTTTAATTTTTTAAAAAATGATAAATTTGAAGTTAAGAAGGGACCAATTTTTACAAACATAGTTTTAGCTGATGAATTAAATAGGGCTAGCCCAAAAACACAAAGTGCTTTTCTAGAGGCCATGGAAGAAAAGTCAGTAACAATAGATAGAGAAACATTTACTTTACCCGATCCGTTTATTGTAATTGCAACACAAAATCCATCTGATTTATCAGGTACATCTTTATTACCTGAGTCTCAATTAGACAGATTTATGATCTCTTTTTCCTTAGATGAATTATCTGATCAGCAACAACTTACTCTTTTAAAAAATAGAAACAATTTAGATATAAAAAGAAATAATCAATTTGATTTTAAGGATTTAACCTCTCTTCAAGAAATAAACATTAATGATAAAGTTTATAAATATATTCAAGAAGTTAAACAATTTCTTAATTCAAATTTTTCAGAAGTTCATATATCATCAAGATGCTTGAAACAAATAGTTGCGATTTCAAAATCATTAGCGATATTGAATGAAAAAGATTATGTAACCATACAAGATGTTAAAGATATTATCCCATATGTATTGAAACATAGAATTAATATTATAGAGAAAAAGTATGTTATTAATTTTATAGATCAGGAGATATTAAAAAAAATAAATATTTCTGATGATTTTTGAAAAGTGGAAAAGGTTCATAAAAAAAAAATTAGAAAAAAATTCTGAATTTCATAAAAATTTATTAACTAAAAAAAACTTATATATTTTTCCAAATATTAATGGATTTAAACTGGCAGTATTTATATTTTTTGCCTTTGCTTCTTCTATATTTTATCAAAATAATGTTGGACTTTTAATTTCAATTATTCTTTTCATAATTTATTTTATTTCTATTATCAT
Organism: Candidatus Pelagibacter sp. HIMB1495; assembly: GCF_052047955.1. NCBI lineage: Bacteria > Pseudomonadati > Pseudomonadota > Alphaproteobacteria > Candidatus Pelagibacterales > Candidatus Pelagibacteraceae > Candidatus Pelagibacter > Candidatus Pelagibacter sp. HIMB1495. The sequence continues at coordinate 502,032 of NZ_JBNAIQ010000001.1, forward strand.
TTCCTATCAAAATTTAGTTTCAATCAGGATTGATCCAATAAATTACTTAGTCCCAAATAACAGAAATGTGTATTTAAGTTTCTTTATTCAAACACTAGACAAAAAAGACAGATTAAATCTTAATTTTCTTTTAGATAAAGAAAAATTACAAAATTTTGATTTAAGTAGTGGCAAGGAGATTAATATAAAATATTTTTTTAAAAAAAGAGGTGTTCAAGACATGCCTCGAATTAAATTAGAGTCAGTATTTCCATTTGGGATCATTAAGGCATTTGGTATTGTAAAACTTAAACAAAAACTATTTATTTATCCAGAGCCTATTAAACCACCTAGTTTTCTAATTAGCAGCTTAGAAAAACAAAATTTAAAAAATGATATCGATTATGAATTTGAAACTATAGAGGAGCAAAAAGAAAGTGAAAATTTATCTAGGATTTCCTGGAGGCATTATTCAACTATGAAAAAACTATTTATAAAAAAATTTTTAAGAATTGATAATAATGACCAAATTTTGATTGATATAGAAAAGCTAGACAATTCAAATTTTGAATTATCATTGTCGTACGCCTCATACTTAATTGAATATTTCTATAATCAAAAAAAAAAATTTGCTTTAAAATATAAAAATTTTACATCTAGTTATTCTAAATCTTTAAGACATAAAAATGAGTTGCTAAAATTTATTACCAATGTCTAGATTAAATCTTCTAAATCCTCAAATTAACTCATATTTGCTTTTAGTATTTTCTATGACCACACTTTTGTTTGATGTGAATTTTTATAATCAAATTTTATTTTTATTTGTTTTAGGTTTTTCAATATTTCAAAATTTTTATCAATATAAGTTTAAGAATTTTTTTTCTTACGTAGTTGGATTATTAGCTATTTATATCCAATTTAAATTAAATGATCAGACATTGTCGAAAGAATTTTTTTTAAATACAGTTTTATTGTTAATATTTATTAAATTTTCTGAAGCTAAAAATAAAAACGATTATTATTTCTTTAATTTTACAATAATTTTTTTATCAGTAACCTCACTAATTTATGGTCAAGATTTCTTAAGTTCAGCTAATTCAATTTTATTAATGCTGCTATCAATTCTTCATCTTTATTCAATAAATCAACAAAAAGTAATTCAACTTAATTTAAAATACATAGGAAAGTATTTATTAATTGGTATTATTGCATTATCAATAATTGGCGTAACTTATTTTATATTTCCTCGTTACGAAGTAAAAATTAAATTATTTGAAACTTCAAAAAATAATTTAGGAATTCCAGAACAAATCGAATTAGGTTCTTTTAGCCAAATATCGAACAATAATGATAAGGTTTTTATCTACGATGCTATAGAAGATAAAGTTGATGAACTTATATATTTTAGAGTAAAAGTATTTGATTTATTGAACTTGGAAAGATCTTGGGTCTCAGCTCCAAATGAAGTTTTTAACAACAAATATAAAGATAGCTTTTCAATTATAAAAAAAATTAGTTCAGAAAGTATAAAGTCAAAATTAATTGTTTATCCCAATGACAAAACTTGGCTACCTATTTTAAATAATTTTTATTTTGATAACAAATTAGTAAAAAACAATTTCTTAAATGGAACAGCTAACACATCTGAAAAAATTGATAAAAAAACTCCTTATTTTATAAAACCTACTAATTTTCAAATTAATTTAAATGATGACCTTCAAGATTTTTATAAAAAATTGCCCAATACATTTTCTGAAAAACTATTTAATTGGTCTTTAAAAATTAAAAACACCTCTTCTTCTGATGAAGAGTATTTAAATAAACTAATGGAACACTTTTCTAATGGTGAATACTTTTATTCATTAAGTCCAAATATAGATAATTCAAATAATTATGAGAAATTTTTCTTTGATACTAAAACAGGTTACTGTGAATATTATGCAGGCATGTTTGCTATTCTTGCAAGATTGCAGAATATACCCACAAGATTGGTAAGTGGTTACATGGGGGGAACTTATAACGAATTAGGAAATTTTTATACTTTTAAACAATCTGATGCTCATACATGGGTTGAAAGTTACATCGAAGAGAGAGGTTGGATTAGATATGATCCTACACAAGTTATTCCTAAAATTAATATTATTAGCTTTAACAACGTATCCTCAAATAGTTCACAATCTCAAAATTTAGTTAAAGAAAATGATTTTTTTAAATCAAATATGATTAAGTTATATTACGACTACTTTGATTATATTTGGACAAATAAATTTCAAGAATATAATCAACAATCTAGAAATGAATTGATAAAAAATACTTTTGAGAATTTGAAGTTTAACTCATTTTATCTATTTATTTTCATTTGTATTTTGTTGTTGATAAAACCTATTCAAGTTCTGTTAAATAAAAAATTATTTTATTCAACTTTGTTTAAAAAAATAAGAAATAAAAAAAAAAATTACAATAAAACTCTTACCCATCAAGAACTTTTTAAGTTACTTTCTAATGAAGACAAAATAAAATTAAATGAAGTTTTTAATGTTTACGAAAAAATATACTTTGCGAAAAATTATAAGATTAGTTACAAAACTTTCTTTAAAGAAAATTATAAGATAATAAAGTTTTACTTAAATATTGTTTAATTTTTAATTAAATTTATTATCAATCAATTGTTAATATCATTGTGGCGTTTGGACCAGGATCTTGACCATCTGTCCTTGCAGGCGGTACAAATTTTAATAGACGTCTCATATAAAAATTACTTAGAATATCTGGTCTCATTACTAAATTGTAGTGTTGATCATAATCAAAATTTTTTTTATCCTCAAATAATGACACACCAAAACCAAACTGCTTGTTATTTTCTGGTAAAATCCCTAGGCCGTCTAAAATAGTTGGTGCTATATCAAAATGATTTATTTTATCTCTGTTAATTTTCTTGTTTGAATTAGTCTTAAAGTAAATATTTCTCTCATCCTCTTTACTTAAAGATCCAATAAGGTCCCTAAAAGCTAAATGATCACCTAAAATAACAACTAAAGTTTCATCCAATATACCCAGACTATCCAGGTCATTAAAAAATTTTTTAATTAAAGTTCCGGAACATTTATAAGCTTCGTATGCTTGTAAGCTTTCTGAACTTATATCTCCTATTGTACATTCAGGAGAATAACCAAATGGATGATGAGTATCCGTATTGATTATTGTAAAATTAAAATTTTTTCCTGATTTGTAAGTTTTAATTATTTCTTTTTTGGCATGATTTAATAAGGTGCTATCATAAACACCTCCTCCCCAAGCCATTTTATTTGAGGGTTTTTCAATTGTTCTAAAATCCTTTTTGATTATATTTGCATCATTAACTTTAAAACCGTGCCTTTCTTTGAAAGGTCCAAAACTCTGAAATTGTTGATCAACGGAGATATAAAACACTTGTTCATAATTTTGTTTAGCCAATACATCACTCAAACAATATAATTTTTCTTTAGGAAGTTTTTCCATGTTTGTATTTACCACTACAACAAAAGGGACTGAGCATTGGCTAGCCACAACACCTGCAATACTAAAATTTGTTGAGGGTGCGTGCTTAAAATTATAAACATTCTTTCCCTTAATTTCGTTGAAGGGCGTAAGAGGATCAGATTTATTATCATTAGATAATTTGCTAATATTATACTCGAGTGACTCAACATAAAATAATATCAAGTTTTTTTTCTTCTGTGGTTTATTGTATTTGATTGTATAAGGGTTTTTGTAAAGATTTGGATAATCTTCATAACGAGCACTTTTTTCAAAATATTCAAAGAATCCAAATTGAAGTATAAAAAATAACGAACAGTAAAACAAAAGTATATAAGAATTGAATAATGTTATTTTTAAAAACTTATTAAAAAAAATTTTTTTAATAAAATTTTTATATTTATTAATCCATAAATTTTTTTGTTCTTGATTAATCTTCAATAAAATATTTAATTTTTTACCAAATAGTAAACCTAAAAAAGCTAAAACAATAGCTGGTAAAAATGTGTATAAAGCAAACTCTATTTTATATGTATTCGGTGAGTTTTTAAAACCTTCATAACCGATATGAATATTGTACAGAATTTCTACATAATAAACGTTTTTACCAAAGGTTTTAGTAATCCAAAATGTGAGCGTAATTATAAAAAAACTTAAAAACAATATCAGCAAACTGACAATATCTTTTTTAGTTAAATTCATTATAGCTTGTTTGTTTATATTTAAATTTTGAATCTGCAATCTATTTTGTACAAAAATATATAATTTTTATTGAAAGTAAAAGATAGATTATTTAGTAGACTTAATATGTTTGTTTTTTAATATAGTATATTCTGATGAAAAAAATTTTTGTTTTTTCAATTTTAGGTGTTCTTATCTTATTTTCATTATTTATTATTTTCATACAAGAAAAACCTAAAGCTAAAAAAGCTGCAGACGATGAGGCAATAGCAATTTTTGCAGGATATAAACCATTATCAAATTTAAATATGTATATTGGTTCAAAAGTAACAGACACCTTCGAGTATTTATTAACGAATTTAAAAAATGAATGTTCGGTACTATACGGTGAAAAAATGGAGATAAAGGGTAAAATTAAGGTTGATACTGTGAGCGATGATATCTCCAGGTATAAAAATGAAAAAAATATTCAAGTTTTATGTAAAGGTGTCAAATATGAATTTCTAGATATTAATGGAGATCCTTTAACAGATGAAATTGAGTTAATGTTTAATAGCTGCAATAATTCTGTTTTAGATTACTACATATCATCAGATCTTAAAGCTAATCTTTTTGGTAAAAATCCAAAAATTTTTGATGAATGGGTTTCGTATTTTAAAAATTATTCACCAAAAAATTCTGTTATTGAAAGAAAAATTATTGAAGATGAATTTTTAGGTATAAAAACTTTATACAATGTTAATAGGAAATATTGGTACCATGAATTAAATCCTTTGGATAAGAACGGTAAAGAAATTAAAAAATCCTGGCCTCTTTATGGAACTATCTTTTTGGAAATTATTAACAAAAAAAAAAGTGAAAACACTAATGATTTAGGTACTAATAATATAAAATTTAGAAGTTATTTAAGTCATATTGCTCGCGCAAAAAATTGCTAAACTTTAAAAAAAATTTATTTAAATTAATAATTTTTGTTACTTATGTAACTTTATTGGCATTAGAAATTATTAATTCTGCTATAGAGATATTATGCAACAAAATAACAAAAGAATATGATGCTGAAATAAAAAAAATTAAAGACTTAGGAAGTGGAGCAGTATTTGTCATTTTAATTACTCTAATCATTTTAATTGTTACAGCTTTATTCTAAATTTTATATTATGAAAAAAATTTTAGATATCAGTTTAAATCTAATTTTCGATATCAAAAAAACTTGTTAGTTTTGCAAGTTTTAAAACTGAAACTACAGCTTCGCTAGGTTTAATTATTTTAAATTCTTTACTTCCTTCTCCAGCTCTTTGTTTACTTTCAATCAGTACAGCAATTCCTGAACTATCTATATAATTTACAGCACTCATATCAACTGATACAGCTTTATTGTCATCTAAAGCTCCGTGTACTTGTTGTCTTAAGTTTCCTGAATTTTCTAGATCTATTTCTCCACCAACTGTAATTATTAGCACATCATTTTCAGTTTTTTCTGGATAACTCATGATTTGAATATAATCAGAGTAAACACATAGTCAACAAAATCATTAAACTTAAATGTTATTACTGATGGTAAATATTAAATTTAATTTAAAAAATTAAGTTTAGGAGTAGCTTGCAGCAATTAATGCGATTGCAGAAATAGTGGATACAAAATAGATTAGTTTTTTCTTTTTCTTCTCTTTCCCATTAATCTTATTTATCATTTCTTCATAACTTAACTTAGCGTTATATTCATTATTCTCTAAATAAGCTTTAGGTACTACGACATTATTTATTTTTTTATTTTTTAAAATAATATGTTGAATGTTATTCATAATTTAAATTTTTGTAGCAAGCTCAATTAATTCTTTGAGAAGAATCTCATTGTTTTCTAAATTTTTTTTTCTCCATTCTTGAGAAACATAAATTTTTGAATTGTCTCTAATTAACCAATTTAATTTGATTAATTCTGAAACTTTTCTTCTAACAGTCTCTCTTGGAAGACCAAGACTTCTTGAAATTAAATTAATACTTGCTCCATTTGAAGTAGAGCAAAAAACCTCATTTTCACAAATTAAGTTTTCATTTGTGAAATTTTTTAAATTAATTCTGCTTACTAATTTTAATATTTGAGGGTAATAAGATCTGTCACCAAAGTCTGATATGTCTTTTGTATATATTGAAGCGACTAAATCTTCGATAATTTTGTAATTTTGTAAATGCATGAATTGACCTTTTACCCAAATTGGGTTTTATTTAAAATAAAATTTATATAGTTATCTAACCTTAATATATAATTTTTTTATAGATATTTATTGAATAGCTTGAACTTCTAGCTTTTTAGTTTTTAAAGATTTAATTGCTTCTAAACATGCTAGAGCAGTAGACATGTTTGTACAATATGGAACTTTATTTTTAAGAGTTGCTCTTCTTAGTGCAATAGCATCATTTAATCTGTGCTCACTGTTTCCACCACCAGTATTAATTACAAGTGCAATTTTATTGGAATCTAAAACATCTACAATGTGAGGACTACCACTACTTACTTTGTTTATAATTTTACATTTCATGCCATGTTTTTTTATGTATTCAGCAGTACCTTTTGTTGCACATAATTTAAAGTTAAGCTCTATTAGCTGTCTTGCTAAATCAATACCTTCGTCTTTATGAGAATCTTTCAAAGATATAAATGCAAGACCTTCTTTTGGAAGTGAGTTGGCTGCAGCAATCTGACTTTTAGCAAAAGCCATTCCAAAATCTTTATCAAAGCCCATTACTTCACCTGTAGATTTCATCTCAGGTCCTAACAGCAAATCGCTATTAGGAAATTTATTAAAAGGAAATACAGCTTCTTTTACTGCATACATTCCTTTTGATTTATCTTTAAGATTAAATTTAGAAAGTTTTTCACCAGCCATTATTCTTGATGCAATCTTTGCAAGTGGAATTCCTTTTGCTTTTGATACAAAAGGTACAGTTCGACTAGCACGTGGGTTTACTTCAATAATATAAATTTCATCTTTCTTGATTGCATATTGAATATTCATAAAACCTTTTACTTTTAAAGCTAGAGCTAGTTTCTTTGTTTGGTTTTCAATTTCTTTAATTAAATATGGTTTAATAGATACCGGTGGCAAACTACATGCTGAGTCCCCAGAATGAATTCCTGCCTCTTCAATATGTTGCATGATACCTGCTACATAAACATCTTTACCATCACTAATAGCATCTACATCAACTTCCATTGCATGATCTAGAAATTTATCTATTAGAATTGGATTTTCTTCAGCAGCTTTAAATGCTTCTTCAACAAAGTTTTTCAATTGACTTTTTTCATGAACAATTTCCATTGCTCTTCCACCCAAAACATATGAAGGTCTAACCACTAGTGGTAAACCAATTTTTTCAGATATTTTAATTGCCTCTTTGAATGTTTTTGCAATTCCACTATCTGCTTGTTTTAAATTTAATTTAATTAATAAATTTCTAAATTGATCTCGATCTTCTGCTAAATCTATTGAGTTATATTGTGTTCCTAAAATTGGAAGTTTGTTATCATTTAAAAATTTAGCAAGCTTAATTGGAGTTTGTCCTCCAAACTGAGCAATAACTCCTATTAAATTTCCTTTTTCTTGTTCTTTTTTAATAATGTTAAATACATACTCTTCTTTCAAAGGTTCAAAATATAACCGGTCACTCGTATCATAATCAGTAGATACAGTTTCAGGGTTACAATTAACCATGATGGTTTCAAAACCTGCGTCTTTTAATGAAAAACTTGCCTGACAACAGCAATAATCAAATTCAATCCCTTGGCCTATTCTGTTAGGGCCACCACCTAGAATTATTATTTTCTTTCTACTTGATGGATCTGCTTCACACTCAGAACTTATTGAAAAATTTCTTTGATAAGTTGAGTACATGTAAGGCGTAAATGATTTAAATTCAGCAGCACAGGTATCAACTTTTTTGTATACAGGTAGCACTTTTAGAGCTGTTCGCTTTCTTCTTACCATATCTTCTGAGGAATTAGTAAGCTCAGCTAACTTTTTGTCAGAAAAACCAATAGATTTAATTCTATTAAATTCATTATAATCTTTTGGAAGACCTCTTTTTTTAATAACTAACTCGTTATCAACAATTTCTTTAATTTGTCCTAAGAACCAAGGATCAATTTTAGATAAACTGTAAATTCTTTTTAAATTGATTTTTTTTCTAATTGCCTCAGCAACAAGAAGCATTTTATTTGGAATATGTTCTTTAAGTTTTTTTTCTAGTTGCTTTTTGTTTAAATTGAATATTTGGTCTAAACCAGAAAAACCAGTTTCTAAGGAGACTAATGCTTTTTGAACAGACTCTTTGAAATTTCTTCCAATAGCCATTGCTTCTCCAACAGATTTCATTGAAGTACCCAATGTTGCTGGTGAGGTAGAAAATTTTTCAAAAGTAAATCTTGGTATTTTAGTGACAACATAATCAATACTTGGTTCAAAAGAAGCGGGTGTTACTTTTGTAATCTCATTTTTAAGTTCGTCTAATGTATAACCAACCGCGAGCTTTGCTGCTACTTTTGCAATTGGAAATCCAGTTGCTTTAGATGCAAGTGCTGATGATCTAGACACTCTAGGATTCATCTCGATAACAACCATTCGTCCATTTTTTGGATTTATTGCAAATTGAACATTAGACCCACCTGTCTCAACCCCAATCTTTCTTAAACATGCAATAGAAGCATTTCTCATAACCTGGTATTCTTTGTCAGTAAGAGTTAAAGCTGGAGCTACAGTTACAGAGTCTCCAGTATGAATTCCCATTGGATCAATATTTTCTATTGAACATATAATTATACAGTTGTCTTTTTTGTCTCTTACAACCTCCATCTCAAATTCTTTCCAGCCTTCTAGACATTCTTCTACGAGAACCTGGCTAACTGGTGACTCGTGTAATCCATTTTTTATAATTTTAAGATATTCTTTTTTATTCTTTGCTATTCCACCACCTAGACCACCTAGGGTAAATGCAGGTCTAATGATTGCGGGCAAACCAATTTTATTTAGAACTTTAGAAGCTTGATTGATATTATTTACAATTTCTGATTTTGGTAAATCTAAACCAATATCAATCATATTTTTTCTAAATTTCTTTCGATCTTCAGCATTAGAAATTGCTTTAGAATTTGCGCCAATAAGTTCTATTTTGTATTTTTTTAATATTCCTTTTTTCTCTGCTTCCATTGCAAGGTTAAGAGCAGTTTGGCCTCCCATTGTTGGTAGAATTGCATCTGGTTTTTCTTTTATAAGAATTTTCTCTAGAACCTCTAAGGTGATTGGCTCTATATAAGTTTTATCTGCTACATCTGGATCTGTCATGATGGTTGCAGGGTTAGAATTAATTAAAACAACTTTATAACCTTCATCTTTTAAAGCTTTACAAGCTTGTGTTCCTGAATAATCAAACTCACATGCTTGGCCAATAATAATTGGACCAGCACCTACTACTAATATTTTTTTAAGATCTTTTCTTTTTGGCATTTTTTTTCATATTGTTAATAAATTCTTTAAATAAATAGACACTATCTTGTGGTCCAGGATTAGATTCAGGGTGATATTGAACTGAAAATACAGGTTTATTTTTTAACTTAATCCCCTCAATACTATTATCAAATAATGATTTATGAGTGACTTCAATATTTTTTGGTAACATTTCTTCAACAACTTCAAAGCCATGGTTTTGACTAGTGATCTCTACATTTTCATGAATTAAATTTTTTACAGGATGATTTGCACCTCTATGACCTAACTTCATTTTTTTTGTTTTACCACCAAGTGCTAAAGCAAGAATCTGGTGACCCAAACAAATGCCAAATATTGGAATATTTTTTTTAATAAGGTTTTTAATTATATTTATCGCATACTTTCCTGTAGCAGCTGGATCTCCAGGACCGTTTGATAAAAATATTCCATTTGGTTTAAGACTTAAAATTTTTTCAGCAGATGTTTTGCAATGTACTATTGTCACTTTACAATTAAAATCAGAAAAATATCTTAAAATATTTTTTTTAATTCCATAATCTATTGCAACAACATGAAATTGACTTTTTTTATTTTTTACAAATCCATCTTTCTTTTTCCAAGTTTTAAAACCCTTCCAAATATAATTTTTTGGAGTTGATACTTCTTTAGCGAGATCTAGATTTTTTAACCCACTCCATTTCAAAGTAGTATTTGTTAGTTTACTTATATTGAATTTTTGTTTTTTCGAGAAAGCAATGGTTCCTTTTGGTGCTCCTTTATCTCGAATAAAATTAGTTAAACTTCTAGTATCGAGACCAGTTAAACCAACAATTTTGTTTTTCTTAAGCCATGCATCTAAATGTAAAAAAGCTCTATAGTTTGATGGATCTGTTATTTCTGAATTAAAAATTACTCCTTTGGTCCATATTTTATCAGACTCTAAATCTTCTTTGTTGGTGCCTACATTTCCAATGTGAGGAAATGTAAAATTAATAATTTGCCCTGCATAAGATGGATCAGAGATTATTTCTTGGTAACCTGTTAAAGAAGTGTTGAAACATACTTCTCCAGTTGCCTCTCCTTCATAACCAATACCAATTCCTTTAAATACCTTCTTATTTTCAAGAACTAAAACGCCAGTATTAATTTGATTAATATTTTTTGAGTTAATTTTTTTTGAATTTTTGATCAATTACAACTCATGAGTTAAAGGTTAATACAATAATTGCTTTATTATCGCAACAGAGATGTATTATAAAATTGTAAAAAAACAATTTTTCTTTTGAAGAATTTTTTCTTTGAAGTAGATTAAAAAATTATGTCATTAAAGAACACTATCGAAAACGAATATAAAAATGCTCTAAAATCGAAAGATAAAAACAAAATATCAACCTACAGGTTAATTTTATCTTCTATTAAAGATTTAGATATTGCGAACCGTTCTGGCCCCAACAAAAAAGACACAGATGATAAGGACATAAAAAAACTTCTTAAAAAAATGGTCAAACAACGAGCCGAATCTATTGAGATTTATAAAAAAAACAACAGAACAGATTTATTAGAAGTTGAACAGAATGAATATGATATTTTAACAAGTTTTTTACCCAAACAGATTAGCGAAGAAGATACCAAAAAATTATGTGCCGAATTAATAACCAAGTTGGGTGCTAGTTCTATTAAAGATATGGGCAAAATAATGGGTGAGTTAAAGAAATCTCATTCTGATGAAATTGATTTTTCTAAAGCTGGATTAATAATTAAGGGATTATTGAACAGTTGATGAAATACCCCAAAGAGTATTTAGATGAAATTAAGACACGTTTGAAAGTATCAACGGTCGTTTCAAAAACAGTTTCATTAAAAAAAAGAGGTAAAGAATTTGTAGGATTATCTCCATTTAAAAACGAAAAAACACCTTCATTTACAATTAATGATGAAAAAGAATTTTATCATTGTTTTGCTACATCAGAACATGGAAATATTTTTGATTTTATAATGAAAACTCAAAATTTAAAGTTTGGAGAAGCAGTTAAACATTTGGCGCAACTAGCAGGAATGCAACCTTATTTGTTTTCAAAAAAAGATGAAGAAAGAGAAAAAAAGTGGAATGAATATAAATTAATCTTTAATGAATATGTTGATTTTTACCATAATGAATTAATTAAAAATGAAAAATATTCAAATGCTAGAGAATATTTAAAAAATCGATCTTTAAGTAAAGAAGACGTAAAAAAATTTAAAATGGGATACGTGGAAAAAAATCCAAAAATATTCGATCAATTAAAAAATAAATATAGTGAACAAACTTTAATTGAAACCGGGTTATTTTATTTAGATGAAAAAAAGAAAATTCATGTAGAAAGATTTAAAGGAAGATTAATTTTTCCAATTAATAACATAACTGGTCAACCAATTGCTTTAGGTGGAAGAATAATAGAAAACCTAGATTACCTTGCAAAATATATTAACTCACCTGAAACTTTATTTTTTAAAAAAGGATCAAATTTATATAATCTAGATTTAGCTAGAAAATTATCAAATAAAGTTGATCATATTTATTTAGTCGAAGGCTATATGGATGTTGTAGGCTTAAGTAAAAATGGAATTGATAATGCTGTTGCAAATCTTGGTACCTCACTAACTGATAAACAAATTCAAATTCTTAACCAATTTTTTGATGATATAATTATATGCTTTGATGGTGATGAAAGTGGTTATAAAGCAGCATTAAGAGCTGCAGAAAATTCAATTAAAGAATTAAAACCGGAAAAACAAATTTCATTCCTATTTTTACCAAATAAAGAAGACCCTGACAGTTATGTAAATAAAAAAGGTAAAGCTAATTTCATAGAATTTACAAAACAATCTAAGTTATCAATTCATCAATTTATTTTTAGTCACTATAAAAAACAAACCGAAAATAACCCTTCTTCCATGGCAATTTTTGAAAAAAGATTAAGAGAGGTAGCTAACACTATTAAGGATGATTATATTAAAAAATATACATTAGAATATTTTTTAGAGAAAATTTCAGAATTAACGCCTTATTCAAATCAAAAAAATAAAAAATCTTATAAAAAACCAACCAAATCTTTAGATGCTACCAAGAAGTATTACAATGAAAGTCAATCCTTATCTGGTGTTGAGCTTAAAGAATTTTCTTTAATTTATTTGATAATTAATAATTTAAATTTAATGCAATCAAATTTTCATTTAATTGAAAATATTAAATTATTTACTGAATTTAATAAAAAAATCTTTAATCAAATAATTCAAATTTTAAAATCTGAAAATCAAATAGCTGTTCAGGACTTAAATTTGGATAGTCAGATAATTGAAAAAATAAATAAATTTGCCCCAATAAAATATATTTTAAAAAATAATACTGAAGATGAGCAGAAAATCATTGAATTGCTTGAAGATATTTCAAGAGATTTAAGGAATTATGATCTTGAGTTTAGAATTCAAGAATTAGAATCGAAGTTCTCGGTCGATATGAGCGAGAGCACATTTAATGAGCTAAAAGAGCTCAAAAAAAAGCAGAATCTTAATTAATCTGGACAAATTTGTGATGGATTTTTACAGATTTGACATTATATAAGTCTTTCAACTTTATCGCTGTGGAAAGAATTATTACAAAATCATTTGCTAGATTAATGGGTCGTGGAACCCATAGAGGTTTTATAACGTATGAGGAACTTAGCAAATCATTAGGTAAAAGAAATTTATCAGATGAAAATCTTGCTCAAGCTTTTATCCATATCTTAGATGAAAATATTTCATTAGTTGAAAAAAAATCAGATTTTAAAGTACTGAGAAAAAAAGAAAATTCAAATAAGGAAGAAGGCAAAACAATTGAGAAAAGTGACGACCCTATCAGAATGTATTTGCGTGAAATGGGAGGTGTTGAGTTACTTTCAAGAGAAGGTGAAATTGCAATTGCAAAAAGAATAGAGGCTGGAAAAGATGTAATGTTAATTGCATTATCACAAAGTCCAATAACAGCACAACAATTTTTTGAGTGGAATGAAAAACTTCAAAAAGATGAAATATTAGTTCGAGAAATTATAGATATCGATACAAATTATATGGAAGATGAGTCAACAGGACCAAGCGCTAAACAAAAAAATGCTGGTGAAACAGATAAAGAAGATGGGTCTTCAGATGAAGATGACGATTTTAATCCTACTCTTGCTGCAATGGAGACAGAAATTAAACCTAAAGTATTAAAAACAGTAAACACATTAACTAAAGAATATACAAAACTAATTAAGTATCAGAAAGAAAAGTTAGATTGTGTTTTAAATTCTCAAAACTTTACACCTGCAAAGGAAAAAGGTTACGAAAAAATTGTAAATGATATTTTAGAAAATATTAAATCACTTCAGCTTTCTCCGTCTGTTTTGGAAGAACTTGTTCAAAAACATTATGTTGAGAATAAAAAAATTATTTCTTTAGAAGGAAATCTTTTAAGACTTGCAATGGATCAAAAAATACCAAGAAATGAATTTATAAAATTTTATGTTGGCAATGAAATAAATCCAAATCTTAAAAAATTCTTAGATACAAATTCAGTCTGGAAGCAATTTTTTGCGAAAAATAAAGAAGAATTTAAAAATATTAGAGAAAGACTTATTGAAATAAGTCACAAACTTGGAATTTCAGTTACTGATTTTAAAAAATTAGTGAGTAGAATTCAAAAAGGTGAAAAAGAATCCAGAATAGCAAAAAAAGAGATGGTCGAAGCTAATCTTAGATTGGTAATTTCAATAGCTAAAAAATACACAAATAGAGGACTGCAATTTTTAGATTTAATTCAAGAAGGTAATATTGGTTTGATGAAAGCAGTTGATAAGTTTGAATACAGAAGAGGATATAAATTTTCTACTTATGCGACATGGTGGATCAGACAAGCAATTACTAGATCAATTGCAGACCAAGCAAGAACAATTCGTATACCTGTTCATATGATTGAAACTATAAACAAAATTGTCAGAACTCAAAGGTTAATACTTAGTGAGTTTGGAAGAGAAGCAACTCCAGAAGAGTTGGCACAAAAATTAAGAATGCCGTTAGACAAAGTTAGAAAAGTATTAAAAATTTCTAAAGAACCAGTTTCTCTTGAAAAACCAGTTGGCGATGAAGAAGATAGTAGTTTAGGAGACTTTATAGAAGATACAAAAGCTTTAGCTCCATTAGAGCAAGCTATTAAATCTAACCTTGGAGAGGCAACTACAAAAATTTTATCTACATTAACCCCAAGAGAGGAAAGAGTATTAAGAATGAGATTTGGTGTAGGTATGAATACCGATCACACTTTAGAGGAAGTAGGTTTACAGTTTTCTGTAACAAGAGAAAGAATTAGGCAGATCGAGGCCAAGGCACTTAGAAAATTAAAGCACCCAAGTAGATCTAAACAACTAAAAAGTTTCTTGGAAAGTTAGATTGGGCCGTTAGCTCAATAGTAGAGTACTGCATTGACATTGCAGGGGTAGTTGGAGCGTAACCAACACGGCCCACCATTATTGATTTATCTTTAATTGATAACTTGATAAAAATGATATAACTAACAAATGTTTTGGGCCTGTAGCTCAGTTGGTTAGAGCAGTACACTCATAATGTATTGGTCCCAGGTTCGAGTCCTGGCGGGCCCACCAAATTCATTTTTTTGAAATTCCAGCAAGTTTTTGCAAAAGATATATTTCTTTTTCAGTTAACCCTTTTTTATTTAATTCAGCAATAATTTCTTTTTTAAGATTTTTCGACGCTAAAAATGAAATAATTCCAATTGATGATGTAAGTAACGTAATCCACAAATTTGAAAAAGATATGAATATTGAAAAAAAAGAGACTGTAAACCAAAAGAATATTAAACCTATAACAATAATTTTTTGACTTTTTAAATCTTTTATTTTTAAAAAAAAAAGAAACATGGAAGTTATAAGCATTAAAATCCCAGAAATTATAAACCACAAAATTATTGAAATATTAGAAGTGTTACCACCTACAAAAGTATCTTCTAATGCTTCATTTACAAAGTGTAAAATTATACCTTTATACAAAGCATAAATTAAAAAAGCCGAAGAGGTTAACGCTGAAATTAAGAGTACTGATTTGGTTTTAATTTTCAAACTAATTAACTATTTGAAAACTCTTTTAGTTTTAAAATTAATGCATTGATATCACCATCTGCACTAAGAATAATTGAATTAAATTCTTCTTTTTGAGTTCTCGCTAAACTTAAACCTTCAATTATAAGATCTCTAATTAAAGGTTGATCTTTATTCTTTGTATATACTCTCCAATCTATTTTAACAGCAGGTCTCTTATCTGTGGCTGCTAGTGTACTAGAAACTATTGTGTAATTTTCGTTTATTTTTTTCTTTGAATCTACGTTTATGATTGGATTAGAATACTCTGCCAATCTGCTTGAAAAACTTTGAAGAAAATATTCTGCAAATGCTTTTTCATATTCTTTCTTTTGTTTATCTGATGCACTTTTTCTATGAACTCCAAGCGAATAAAAACCAATACCTTTTATATCGACAGTATCTAAAGCTATTTTTTTTAATTTATCCATTCTTTCTTCTTTTGTTAATCCTCCACCTAAAGTTTCAGCAGCTCTATTTACCGTGGACTGTACAAAGACATCTGCCTCCATAGAGAAAGAGTTTGTAAAATTAAAGTTTAATAACAATAATAAGATAATTATTTTTTTCATATTTTTAGATTAGTTATTTGTTTGTTTCAATTTCTTCCCAGCCGTCATCATCTTCATATATGACTTCCACGTTTCCTTGTTGTACATTTTTAATTTTATTTTCCCTATCCTGTAAGTATAAACTTCTGACTGATGCATAAAAATCTATAGAGTTTTTTTCAAGGTTTTCAAAAGATTCAATATTATTTGCTCTAAATTCAATTCCAGTGATTGCTTTTGAGGCAATATAAGCACCTTCACTTAAAAACTCATTATTTCCATGCACTGAAGCATTGTACCAAGGATCTCCACCCATAATATTTGCAAAAGATCCTGTCGTGTCTCTAATAGTAGAAGGACCTAGAACTGGAAGCACTAAATAACAACCTGGACCAAAGCCCCATTTGCCAAGAGTTTGCCCGTAATCCTCTTTTTCATATTTAGGAAAACCCATTTTGTTAGCTACATCAATGGTTCCTAATAATCCAACAGTTGTATTAACTGCTAATCGAGCTGTATTTATAATCGCAGTTTTAATATCACCCTGCAAAACATTATTTGGTATAGTAACTAAGTTAGATAAATTTTTTACAGCGTTGCTAGTTCCTTTTTGAACTTTATCTGGCAACTTTCTGTATCCTTTTGCTATTGGTTTAATTACTGCTTTATCAACGCCTTGATTAAAAGAAAATGTTGCTCTGTTAAGCTTTTCAAAACAATCTTTTATATTTTCAGTTTCAGATTTATTGTTTTCTAGAGCTAGCTCGCCATCAGAAGCTGCATTAGCATTAAATGCAATTAGGAATAGAGAAAATATTAAAATGGTTAGTTTTTTTAACATGCGAATTTATATTATATAAAATTTAATATTAAAGTAGAATTAAATTTCAAAAGTGACGACAAATTGTTAATAAATAGCCTAAATTTGTACCCAAATTGAGTATGAAAATAACACTAAATTATTCTCCAAATTTTGATCCTAAAAAAAGAAAAAAAAGTGAAATAAAATTTATAGTTTTTCACTACACTGGAATGAAATCTGAAAAAAAAGCAATAGACAAATTATTAGATCAAAACTCCAAGGTTAGCTGTCATTATTTAATTAAAAATAATGGTGACATAATAAAAATGGTACCTGAAAATTATCAAGCTTGGCATGCAGGAATTTCTAGTTGGAAAAAATTTAAATCCTTAAACAAAAATTCTATTGGAATTGAAATAACCAATCCTGGTCATGAATTTAAATACAAAAAATTTTCAAATAAACAAATTTACTCATTGATAAAAATAACAAAGTATTTAGTTAAAAAATTTAAAATTAATTCTAAATCAATATTAGGTCATTCTGACATAGCACCAGATAGGAAGTTGGATCCTGGCGAGAAATTTCCATGGGAATTGTTATCAAAAAATAAAATAGGGATATGGCATAATTTAAATTTAAAAGAAATTGAGATATTTAGAAAATTTAAATTAAATAATTTATTAAAATTAAAATTTATCAATAACCTTTATAAAATTGGTTATCCCAGAAACTCAAAAATAAATAAAAATAAATATAACAAAATCATCACATTTGCATTTCAAAGGAGATTTAGACAGGAACTAGTAAATGGCAAAATTGATAAAGAATGTTTATTAATAAGCGAAAAATTAATAAAAAAGCTTAATTAATTTATCTTGTAATTTTAAAGTTTAATAATAAGTTTATTATGCCAGATAAATGACTTATCGCTTTAAATTTTTTAAAGAGGAAAGTCCGGGCTCTACAAGGACACAGTGCCAGGTAATACCTGGCGGGGGAAACCCTAGGGATAGTGCCACAGAAAATAAACCGCCATAACATGGCAAGGGTGAAAAGGTGTGGTAAGAGCACACCGGTTCTATTGGTAACAATGAACGCTGGAAAACCCCACTGGGAGCAAGACTAAGTAGAGATGACATTGTTGCAAAACTAAAAGCCGTCCTTGGCTAGTCATCAGGGTTAGTTGCTTGAGCTTAAGAGTGATCTTAAGCCTAGACAAATGATAGGTTTAAATGACAGAACCCGGCTTATAGTTTATCTGGCACTTCACAGTTTAAAAAACGAAAAAATAAAATATCAATAAAATTATCTTTATAGCTAGAAGCATAAATGTAAATAGAGCTTGAATAAGCATCCTTATTATCTCAGCAAACAAATAAGTGAAAAGGCTCGTTAATTTCAAACAATTACTTTAAATTTTCCTGAAAAAATGACTTTAATTGAGCAAAGAATCAATATTTGACTATCATTTTAAATACCCATATATTCCCAAATATTCCCATTTATGGAATTTATAAAATTAAAAATTTATGTTTTTATCTACTTACGAGAACAAATTAGACAAAAAGGGGAGAGTATCTGTGCCTGCTAGCTTCAGATCTCACTTGTCCAATTTAGGTTATAATGGGGTAATTTGTTATCCATCTTTCAATAATTCCTCGATAGAAGCATGTTCTCAAGACAGAATTGAAAAAATTTCCTCAGCGATAGACTCTTTAAATCCTTTTGAGGAAAAAAGAGATTATTTTGCAACATCAATATTAGCTGAAAGCACTAATTTACAGTTTGATAGTGAAGGTAGAATTTCTCTTTCATCAAAATTATTAAAACATGCAAAAATAAAAAATAGCATGTTGTTTGTTGGTCAAGGTCAAACTTTTCAAATTTGGGAACCAACAGCTTTTGAAAAATTTAAGACATCAGCAAGAAAAAAAGCAAATTTAAATCGAGCAAGTCTTAAATGGGAAAAACATTTAAACAACAACGAGGGGAAATAAGATGACAATTAACTTTAAAGCACCAGAGATAAAAGAACTTCAGCCACGACTTTTAGTTTTAGGAGTAGGTGGAGCTGGAGGAAACGCAATAAATGAAATGATTGATAATAAACTTCAGGGAGTAGAGTTTATTGCTGTAAATACAGATGCTCAAGATTTAAAGTTAAGCAAAGCAAAAACTAGAATTCAAATTGGTTTAAATTTAACTAAGGGTTTAGGTGCAGGTGCAAAATTAGATATAGGACAAGCGGCTGCCGATGAATCTTTAAATGAAATTGTAAATACACTTCAAGGTGCAAATATGGTTTTCATTGCAGCTGGTATGGGTGGTGGAACGGGCACTGGTGCTGCTCATGTCATCGCTAGAGCTGCTAAAGAATTAAATATATTAACTGTAGGTGTTGTGACTCTTCCATTTTTATATGAAGGCCCCTCTAGAATGAGGAGAGCACAACAAGGATTGGAAGAATTAAGAAAACATGTGGATACTATAATTGTAATTCCAAACCAAAACTTATTTAAAATTGCAAATGAACAAACAACTTTTGAAGAGTCTTTTAATCTTTCAAATAATGTTTTGATGCATGGAGTACAGAGTATTACAGATTTAATGGTAAGACCTGGGTTAATTAATCTTGATTTTGCTGATGTTGAAACTGTAATGGCTTCAATGGGTAAAGCAATGATGGGAACTGGAGAAGCTGAAGGTGAAGGTAGAGCACTTAAAGCTGCAGAGATGGCAATCAGCAATCCATTAATTGACGATTATACTTTAAAGGGTGCTAAAGGGTTACTAGTAAATATCACTGGTGGTAAAGACTTAAAACTTTTTGAAGTTGATGAAGCAGTTAACAAAGTAAGAGCAGAGGTTGATCCAGAAGCTGAGTTAATTATAGGAGCAATAACTGATGCTGACTTAGACGGAAAAATGAGAGTTTCAATTGTTGCAACTTCATTAGATGGACAACAACCTGAATCTAAATCAGTAGTAAATATGGTGCATAGAATACAAAATCGTAATCCTGGTTACTCTGATTTTTCAAATATGGGGTCTCCTGCATTTAATTTTTCAAATTCATCAAGCCCAATTACTCATGGTGCTAACGCTCTTAAGGTTGAGAATGAAATGGTTCAAGAACAAGAGCAAGTAAGCGTTGAAAACAATATGATGAACGAAAATTTCACTTCAGAAAACAGTGTAATAACAGAAAACATTGTCGAAGACAGCACTGTAAATGAAATGGAAAAATCTTTTACTCAAGAAGCAGTAGAAACATTTGAAGAAAAAAATAATGATGAAAATGTTCAAGAAGAACCATCAAACGATCTAAAGGAGTTTGGCGTAGATTCTGACTCTCCAGATTTATTTAGCTCAGAAAGTGAAAACTCTTCACCTTCAGATTTGTTGAATTCTGAGGATCAAGAAGATGAAGATGATCTTGAAATTCCTGCTTTCCTAAGAAGACAAAAAAATTAATGGTCTTCAAAGAAATAAATGGAAGCCACCATAGTACCGGATGTGCAAAAACATTATCCTGTACTGCTAAAAGAAATTATTAGCGTTATCACCCCTCAACATGGTGGCACATTTATAGACTGTACATTTGGTCAAGGTGGATATTCAAAAAAAATACTAGAGTTTGAAAATACAAAGGTAATAGGACTTGATAGGGATATTGAAAGTCAAAAAATTGCAAATTCAATTTTAAATGATTTTGAAGATAGATTTGTTTTCAAAAATTTAAAATTCAGTCAATTAACTAATTTAAAAATTAAGAACGAAAATATCAAAGGTGTTATTTTTGATCTTGGATATTCATTAACACAAATGAAAGATCCAAAAAAAGGATTATCTTTTAACTCAATGACAGATTTAAATATGCAATTGGGTTTAAATAACTATTCAGCTGCTGATGCTATAAATAAACTTAATGCAAAAGAGTTGGAGAAAATTTTTAAATACTTTGGAGATGAAAAAGATGCGAAATATATTTCTAAAAATATTATAAAAGAAAGATTAAATAAGAAAATTGATACACAGGGTTTAATTAAAATTGTTGATAAATCAAAAATAAGAAAGAATTTTAAAGTTCATAATTCAACTAAAGTTTTTCAAGCTCTTAGAATTTTTGTAAACAAAGAAATAAGCGAATTAATTTATGGACTGATAAATGCTACAAAAGTACTAAAAAAAGGAGGTGTTTTAGCTGTCGTTACGTTTCACTCTTTAGAAGATAAAATTGTAAAATATTTTTTAAAAAGTCTTTCTCAAAATAAAAGTATTTCAAGATACACACCTCAAACAGAACAAAAAGAAACTCTTTTTAATTTAAGTCAAAAAAAACCAATTGTTCCATCTGATCTTGAGATAAAAGAAAATCCTCCTTCGAGATCTGCAAAACTAAGATATGCAATTAAGAAAAGTGATTTCTTTAATTTTGACACGGATGTAGAGGAAAAATTTAAAAATTTTTTAGAAATAGAAAAGTTTGGAGATAAACTTTGAAAAAATTATTACTAGCATTAACAATTATAATTTTAGTTTTGACCACAGCAATTATCAAAAATACCACAAAAAAAATCGAAGATAAAATATTTGCTTATAAAGAAAGTGTAAGACTTTTAAAATCAGATTTAGAAAATATTCAGTTGGAATATGATTATCTAAGTTCTGCTGAAAAATTATTAGAATATCAATCTTTATATTTTGAAGATCAATTAGTTCAAAAAAAAATAGAAGATATTAAAATTTATAATATTTCAGAAAATGTAAATAAATTAGATGATTATAAAATAACTAAGGAAAAATGAGCAATTTCAAAGAAAGATTAACAATTGAAGATCACAAAAATGATTTTGATTATAAAAAAAGCAATACTGGATTAAATATTCAATTTAATCGAGTTGCTTTTATTTTTTTTGTCTTTTTTGTTATTTTTTCAATATACACAATACATTTAATTCATTTAGGATCTCGAGAGGCAAAAATTGAAAATACAAGCATCACAGTTCCTTTCAGTAGTGATCTTTATAGAGCAGATATTTTAGATATTAATGGAAATTATTTAGCAAAAACGGTTAAGTCCGTTGATGTTGGTCTTAAAACTTCAGACATAATTAGTAAAGAAAAATTACTGTTAAGTCTAAAAATTATTTTCCCAAACAAAGATTTTAATGAAATTGAAAAAAAAATAGAAAACAAAAAGTTTTTTTATTTAGAGAAAAAAATTTCAGAGGAAAAATATGAGCAAATTATGAAGTTAGGAGATAAATCTCTTATCCCTGAAGAAAAAGTGCTTAGAATGTATCCACAGAAAAATCTTTTTAGTCATATTTTAGGACAAATAGATAATGATAATAATGGTATTTCTGGATTAGAAAAATCTTTAAATGAAAATCTCAGATTATCTAGAGACCCAATTAAATTAACTGTTGATAAAGACATTCAATTTTTAATTAGAAAAGAATTATTAAAATATCAGGAAATTTTTAAAAGCAAAGGAAGTGCAGCAATTTTAATGGATGTTAATAATGGCAATATACTCTCTTTAGTTTCGTTACCTGATTTTAATCCAAATGAGAGAAAAAATATCTCAGATGTAAATTATATTAATAGAGTAACAAAAGGAACATATGAACTTGGTTCAGTTTTTAAGGTTTTTACTTTTGCAAGTGCTTTAAATGAAAAATTAATTGAACCAGATACAGAATTTTTAGATTTACCAAAATCAATTAAGTGTGACAGATATAGAATTGGAGAATATGATAATGAAATACCTTCAGATTTAACTGCTGAGCAAATTTTAGTTAGATCTGGAAACATAGGATCTGTACGAATTGCACAAAAAGTTGGTCCAGAAAAATTTAAATCTTTTTTAGAGGATATTGGAGTATTGAAACAGATCAATTTTGACATTGAAGAAGTGGCACCTCAAATTGACTATGATTTTGGAAAATGTAGATTGGCAACAGCCTCTTTCGGTCATGGAGTAGCAACAACCATTCTTCAGCTAGCGAAAGGATATGCTATTTTGGCTAATGGTGGCTATGAAGTAAAACCAACATTGGTTTTTAAGGAAAATAATAAAAAAAATAACAACAGAAGAATAATTAATAAAGGAATTTCAGAACAAGTTGTTAATGCTTTAAGAAAAATTGTTAATACAAAGGAGGGTACCGCTAGATTTGCAGATGTTCAAAATTATGAAATTGGAGGCAAAACAGGCACAGCCGACCAACCAGAAGGAGGAAAATATTCAGAGGCAAAAATAAATACTTTTAGTTCGGTATTTCCAACATCAAATCCACAATTTGTATTTGTTGTGATGTTAGATACACCAAAAAAATCAAAAGATTACTATTATAAGTATAGGCATAGAAAAGGTGGATGGAAGGGAACACTTTATAATACAGCTGGGTGGACATCAGTAGAAGTAGCAGGCAAAGTAATTGACAAAATTGGGCCTATTTTAGCCACAAAATATATACAGGTTGACTAATAATGTTACTTGGAAATTATTTTGATGGTATCCACAAAAATTATAAAAAATTATTTTTTTCAGGTATCTCTTTTAATACTAGATCGTTAAAAAAAAATAATATTTTCTTTGCAATTAAGGGAAACAGTATAGATGGAAATAAATTTATTTCTAAAGCTATAAAAAAAGGTTCTAAAATAATTGTAACAGAACAAAAAATAAAAAATTTTTGTAATGGAATTTTGTTTATAAGAACAAAAAATATAAGAAAATTATTAGCAGAAGTCGCATTTAAAATTTACAACGAAATCCCAAAAAATTTAGTAGCCGTTACAGGAACTAATGGAAAATCTTCAGTTTCTGAATTTTATCTTCAAATAATGAAATTAAATAAAAAAAAAGTTGCTTCAATTGGCACACTAGGAGTTAAATCAAAGAATATTAATTTAAATTTATTTAATACAACAACTGATCCAATTAAATTAGGCCAAATCTTACAAAAATTAAAAAAAGAAAAAGTTGATAATGTTATCATGGAAGCTTCTAGTCATGGATTAAAACAAAATAGATTAGATGGGTTAAATTTTAAATCTGGAATTTTTACAAATTTGTCTCAAGATCATCTTGATTATCATAAAAATTTAAAAAATTATTTAAAAGCAAAACTTTATTTATTTGAGAATTTAATAGAAAAAAAAGGAAACATAATTACAGATAAAAATATACCTCAATATAAAACAATCAAGAAAATCTCTTTAAAGAAAAAATTAAAATTATCAGCAATAAATGAAAAACAAAATAATTTTCAAATATTATCTCATAGATACGACAATGAAAATCAATTGATTAAAATAAAAAATAAAAATTCAATTAAGGAAATTAACCTAAATTTAATAGGTAAAATTCAAATCAAGAATATTTTAATGGCTGCAATTGCAGCACAAAAAAGTAATTTAAATTTTGAAAATATTTTAAAAGTCTTACCAAAATTAAAACCAGTTGAAGGTAGATTAGAAAAAATTGGAACAATTAAAAATAATTCGATTGTTATTCTTGATTATGCACACACTCCTGATGCTTTAAAAGTTTGTCTTTTAAATATTAAGGAGCAATTTCCTGATAAAAAGTTAAACCTTTTATTTGGTTGTGGGGGGAATAGAGACCAAAACAAAAGAATGAAAATGGGTAAAATAGCAAGTATTTATGCAGATAATGTCTATCTAACTGATGATAACCCTCGTTACGAAAACCCGGTAAATATAAGAAAAGATATTAAAAAAGGTATTAATGCTAAGAAAATTACAGAAATTTCTAATAGAGAAATGGCAATATCTGAGGCCATTAAAAATTTAAAAAGTGGAGATGTTTTATTGGTTGCAGGAAAAGGGCACGAAAACACACAGGAAATTGGTAAAAAGAAAATCAAATTTTCTGATAGAATAAAAATTCTTAAAGAAATCAATAAAAAAAATAAAAATTTATCCAATCAATTAAAAATAAATATAATTAAAGAACTTTCTAACACTGAAAAATTACCAAAGTCTATTTCTATAAATAATGTGAGTATTAATTCTAATGAAGTACGAAAAAACGATGTTTTTTTTGCTATAAAAGGAAAAGTAAATGATGGAAATAAATTTGTTTCACAGTCTTTTAAGAAAAAAGCATCATTAGCAATTGTAAATAAAATTCAAAATAATCTAGATGATAAACGGCAGATAAAAGTTAAAAACACCTTAAAATTTTTAACAAATGTTTCAAAAGTGTACAGAAAAAATATAAGCACCAACATTATAGCTATCACAGGTAGTTGTGGGAAGACTACGCTAAAAGAATTATTGGGAAGTGTGTTGGGAAAAATTGCAATTACAAGTATATCGCCAAAGTCTTATAACAATAAATTTGGAGTTCCTTTAAGTCTTCTTAATATTAAAGAAAATGATCAATATGGAGTCTTGGAAGTAGGAATGGATAAAAAGGGTGAGATTGATTATCTAACAAAAATAATTGAGCCAAATGTTGGAGTTATTACAAATATAAATTATGCACATGCAAAAAATTTTAAAAATATAAAACAGATTGCCTTAGCAAAATCAGAAATTATAAATAATATTAAATTAAATGGTTCTATTATCTTAAACGCAGATGACAAATTTTTTAAACTTCATAGGCAAATTTCTAAAAAGAGAAATCTTAAATTAATTTCATTTGGTATCAAAAATAAAAGTGCAGATATTAAGTTAATAGATATTAAATCCTTTGGAAAAAATTTTAAAATTAAAATTAGATTTATGAATAAAACTAAACATTTTATAATCTCTGATGATTATCAAAACAATATTTATAATATTCTATCTGCATTAGCTGTTATTAGTTTGAATTCAAATATATTTAATTTAAATAAAAATATTTTTTTAAAATTTAAAATTCCTGATGGAAGAGGGGACCATTCAACAATAAAAATAAATAATAAAAAAATAAATTTAATTGATCAAAGTTATAATTCAAACCCGCTATCATTAAGTTCTGCTATTAAAAATTTTGACAAAATAAAGTCAAACAAGTCTAAAAAATATTTGCTGCTTGGAGATATGTTGGAGCTTGGCAGTTATTCTAAAAAACTTCATGAATCTATTGCTCCGTTAATAAATCAAACTAAAATTGATAAGGTTTTTGTAAAAGGAAAACTAGCTTCTTTGATATATAAAAAAATATCGAATAGTAAAAAAGGCAAAATATTAAGTAACAATTCTCAGATCGATGATTTGATTAGAAATGATCTTAAAAATGATGATTATTTAATGGTTAAAGCCTCACTTGCGACAGGTTTCAATAAGATAGTTAATGAAATAAAAGGTTTAAATTAAATGCTTTACCAGTTTCTATTAAATTTTGTTGATACTTTCGGCTTTTTAAACGTCTTCAAATATTTAACTTTCAGAACTGGTTTATCCTTTTTTACTTCATTAGTAATAGTTTTGTTTATTGGAGGTCCTTTTATAAAATTTTTTTCAAATCAAAAAATTTTTAATCCAATTAGAGATGATGGACCTGAAGATCATATAGTTAAAAAAATTGGAACTCCAACAATGGGTGGAATAATTATTTTACTTGGCCTAATAATTTCAGTTATTTTATGGGCAGATTTATCAAATAATAATATTTTATTTTGTTTATACATTGCCATTTCATTTGGATTACTCGGTGCATTTGACGATTATAAAAAAATTAAGCAAAGTAATTCCTCTGGTATTTCATCAAAGTTTAAAATAATCGCACAGATTATATTAGCGTTATTAGGAGTGAGTTTGTTTGTCTATTTGAATGATTATCAAGATTTAAATAATTTATATTTTCCTTTTTTTAAAAATTTAATAATTAATCTTGGATGGTTTTTTATACCTTTTGCTGTATTTGTAATTATAGGTTCTTCTAATGCTGTAAATCTTACAGATGGTCTAGACGGTTTAGCAACGGTACCAGTAATATTGGTAGCAGCTTGTTTTGCATTTATAAGCTATGTAACTGGAAATATTGTTTTTTCAAATTATTTACAAATTCCTTACATTGAAGGAACAGGTGAAGTTGCAATTTTTTGTGGAGCAATTATTGGAGCTTGCTTAGGATTTTTATGGTTTAATGCTCCTCCAGCTAAAATTTTTATGGGAGACACAGGCTCTTTATCTTTAGGTGGTTCTTTAGGAGCAGTAGGTATTATAACAAAACATGAGATTGTTTTAGCGA
Source organism: Candidatus Pelagibacter sp. HIMB1495 (assembly GCF_052047955.1). Lineage (NCBI taxonomy): Bacteria > Pseudomonadati > Pseudomonadota > Alphaproteobacteria > Candidatus Pelagibacterales > Candidatus Pelagibacteraceae > Candidatus Pelagibacter > Candidatus Pelagibacter sp. HIMB1495. The sequence goes on from NZ_JBNAIQ010000001.1 coordinate 529,415, forward strand.
TAACGGGAGGTCTTTTCGTTTTAGAAGCAGTCTCCGTAATGGTTCAAGTAATTTCATTTAAACTTACAGGAAAAAGAATTTTTAGAATGGCACCCATACACCATCATTTTGAGAAAAAAGGTTGGCCTGAATCTACCGTAGTTATTAGATTTTGGATTATCTCAATAATTTTAGCAATGATAGGACTTGCTACGTTAAAATTAAGATAATGAAAAATAAAAAAAATATTTTTTTAAGAAAAAAAATATTAATATATGGATTAGGTAAAAGTGGAATATCTTCATATAAATTTTTAAAACAAAAAGCTGATGTTTATCTTTTCGATGACAACTCAAAAATAAATAAAAAATTAGTTAGTTTAAGTAAAATTTCAAAAATAAGTTTTGATGTAATTATTATTAGTCCAGGAATAGATATTTCAAAATGTAAATTATCAACATTCTTGAAAAAAAATTTACAAAAAATTTATACAGATCTTGATGTTTTTTACTCTTTTTATGATAATTTAAGCATAACAATCACAGGTACTAACGGAAAATCAACCACAGCAAAAATACTACATGATGCTTTGGTTGATCAAAAAAAAGATGCTCGATTAATTGGGAACATAGGAAATCCAGCACTCGCAGAGAAAAAAATAACTAAAAAAACTATTTTTGTGATTGAAGCCTCGTCGTATCAGCTAGATTATTCAAAGATTTTTAGATCAAAATATAGCTTAATTCTAAATATTTCAGCAGATCACATTGAAAGACATAAGAACCTAAAAAATTACGTTAATGCAAAATTTAAATTAATCGAATCTCAAGTTAAGGGAAATTTTGCGTATGTTAAAAAAAATGATTCATTAATTTCAAAAAAAATTAAAAAAAATAAATTTAAGTCAAAAATTTATATTGTTGATATTTCAAATTTGAAAAACATAATTGATAAGATTAGCAATAAATACTTTGCTTCCGACGGTAATAGAGAAAATCTCTCATTTATTTTTGAAATTGCACCTAAATTGAAACTATCTAAAAAAAGATTAATACAAACAATTAATAATTTTAAGGGACTTGATTATAGGCAACAAATTGTTTTTGATAAAAAAAATTTAACAATAATAAACGATTCAAAATCAACAAGCTTCGCTTCTTCAGAAAATATATTAAATAATTTGAATGATGTTTATTGGATTTTAGGAGGAATACCAAAAAAAAATGATAAGTTCAAATTATCTAAAATAAAATGTAAAAATATAAAAGCATTCATTTTTGGTTCATATAGAAATAAGTTTCATAAAGTTTTAAGAAATAAATTAAAGGTTAAAAAATATAAAACTTTACATGAAACCTTACATGCAATTTTCTTAGAGATAAAAGATCAAGAAATTAAAAAAAATATAATTTTTTTTAGTCCTGCCGGTGCATCATTTGATAGTTTTAAAAATTTTGAAGATAGAGGTAATTACTTCAATAAAATAGTTAAAAAATTAATATATGCAAAGTAACAACATAATTTATAAATTTTATTATCAGTGGTGGAAAAATATTGACAAACCTTTATTGTTTTTAGTTAGCATTCTATTCACTATTGGACTTTTTTTCTCATTAGTATCAACATCACTAATAGCTTCAGACAAATTAGATACCAACAATTATTTCTTTTTTTTTAAACATTTAATTTATGTAATTATTGGAGTAATTCTTATTTTTATTTTTTCATCTTTAAATCAAGATAAATTGTATAAATTTTCAATAATTCTCTTTTTAATTTCATTACTCTCTTTGTTTTTAGTACCTATAATTGGCATAGAAGTTAAGGGATCAAGGAGATGGATCGATTTATTTTTTTTACCAAGATTTCAACCCATAGAAATAGTGAAACCTTTCTTGATTGTAATTCTTGCAATTATTTTATGTAAAAATGAAACCAATATTTTATTCAAATATTTAGCATCAACAATTTTAATGACTTTAGTTTCTTTGCTTCTGATAATTCAGCCAGACATTGGCCAAACATTATTAGTAGTTTTTTTATGGGCCGTTTTGATATTTTGCTCAGGTATTAATTTATATTTTTTACTCACAATCTCTTCTATTGGATTAATTTTGTTGTCTTATATGATTATTTACATACCAAAATTTAATTATATTAAAGCTAGAATTTTTTCATTTTTTGATAAAGAAACAGGCACTCATAATTTTCAATCAGATAAAGCAATAGAGTCAATAACAAGTGGAGGTTTTTTTGGAAAAGGGATAGGAGAAGGAACACTAAAAAATAGAGTACCAGAAGCGCATACTGATTATATTATTTCAGTAATTTCTGAAGAGTTTGGTGTGATTGCCATAATTTTAATCTTAATTTTGTTTTTAGTCTTAATTTATATGGTTTTTAAAAAAATAAGTTTCGAAACTGAGGAGCAAAATAAACTTATTTTAATTGGATCAGTAAGTTTAATTCTTATGCAGGCCACAATTCATATTGGAGTTAATATAAGATTATTTCCAACAACTGGAATGACATTACCTTTTTTGAGTTATGGAGGTTCTTCAATTGTAAGTACCTCAATATTGACAGGTATAATTTTAAACTTAACAAAAAGAAAAATATAATAAGTGAGAGAAAAAGTATTAATTTCCACTGGAGGTTCTGGAGGACATGTCATTCCCGCAATTACAATTCATGACCATTTAAAAGAAAAATATGACACAATAATCTCAACAGATTCTAGAGGGTTAAAATATTTAAAAAAAAATGATTATAGATTTATCTTAATAGATACACCAAAGTTTAATAGCTTAATACTTTTTCCTTATAAACTATTTAAAGTCTTAATATTAACAATTAATTCTCTAAAAATATTAAAAAAAGAAAAAATTTCTTACTTAATTTCAACGGGTGGGTACATGTCCTTACCTTTATGTTTAGCAGCAAAAATTCTAAATATTAAAATTTTTTTAATTGAACCAAATATGGTTTTAGGAAGAGCGAATAAATTTTTTTTAAATTTTTCTAAAAAATTAATTTGTTATTCAAAAAACTTAAAAAATTATCCAAAAAAATTTGAAAATCAGAAAAAAATTTCAAAACCTTTTATAAGAAAAAAATATTATGAAGCAAATTTATATAAAAAAGATGTAAATTTATTTACCATTATGATTATTGGGGGTAGTCAAGGAGCTAAAATTTTTGATACACTTATTAATGAATCAATTTTGAGTGTCTCAAAATCTTGCTTAATTAATGTAATTCATCAAACTAGTGAAAAAAACATCAACTATTTAAAAAATTTTTATAAAATTAATAATATAGAGAGCAATGTTTTTAGTTTTGATCAAAATTTAAATGAACTTATGAAACAGTCCGATTTATGTATATCGAGGTCAGGCGCTTCAAGCTTAGCTGAAATGTCATTAATGAATGTTCCTTTTATCGCCATACCACTTCCTAGTTCTAAGGATAATCATCAATATGAAAATGCTAAATATTATTATGATAAAGATTGTTGCTGGATAATTGATCAAAAAGAATTTGATAAAAAGAAATTTGAAGAATTATTGTTAAAAATATTAAAGAAAGACGAAGATTATGTCGCAAAAAAAGAAAATCTAAAAAAATTAAATTATCAAAATACTTGGAATAATGTTAATCAAAATTTATTGGGAATCTTAAATGAAAATTGAATTAGCTAAATCAGAAGTTATTCATTTTGTTGGTATAGGTGGGATAGGGATGAGTGGCCTTTCAATGATTATGAAAAGAAAAGGTTTTAAAGTTCAAGGAAGTGATATCTCAAATAATAAAAATATTAATAGGATTAGAAAAGAAAAAATCAAAGTTTACGTTGGACATAAAAAACAGAATATAAGTAAGGCTACAATTTTGGTTGTTTCTTCAGCAATTAAACAAAATAACCCAGAATTAATTGAAGCAAAATCAAAAGGTCTACCAATATACAAAAGAGGCGAAATGCTAGCAAACATTGTGTCTCTTTCTAAAAATATTGTAGTTGTCGGATCTCACGGCAAAACAACAACTACTTCTTTAATTGCATCAATTTTTCAAAATACAAAAATAGACCCGACGATTATTAATGGAGGAGTTATAAATTCAATCAATAATACAGCAAAATTAGGTAAAAGTGATTGGTCTATTTTGGAGGCAGATGAGTCTGATGGTAGCTTTATATTTATTCCGCCAACTTACTCTATCATAACTAACATTGATAGAGAGCACATGGATTTTTATAATTCAATGAAAAAATTAAATAAATATTTTATTAATTTTGTTGAGAAGGTTCCATCTTTTGGAAAATCATTTATCTGTTTAGATGATAAGAATAATAAAAATTTAATTAAAAATATTAAAAAGAAAAATTTTTATACATATGGTGAAGATTCTAAATCAAACTTTTCTATAAAAAATATAAATCAATATAAAGAATTTTCAAAATTTGATTTATTAATAAAATTACCAAATAAAAAAAATCGTTTCTTAAAAAATATAATAGTTCCTCTTTTAGGAAATCATAATATTAAAAATGCAGTTGCGGCTCTTGCAGTATCGTTGACTGTTGGAATATCAATATTTGATATAAAAAAAGGACTTAAAAATTTTAAAGGTGTTCAAAGAAGATTTAATAAGATTTTTTCTTTTAATAATGTTGATTTTTTTGATGACTATGCACATCATCCAACTGAGATAAGAGAAGTACTTAATGGGGTAACGAAAGTATATAAAGGTTATGAGAAGATATGTATTTTTCAACCCCATAGAATATCAAGAGTAAAAGATTTAAAAAAAGAGTTTAGTTACGCTTTTAGAGATGCTGATAAAGTAATTTTATTTCCAATTTATAATGCCGGTGAAAAAATGAAACTCGGATTTAGTTATCTTAGTTTTGCAAAACAAATTATTAAAAATTCGAGGGTTGAATTATTGATGATCGAGGATCAATTGCAATTAGCAAAATATGTAAAAAGTAATATTTATGGAAAAAAAATTGTCATTGGTATGGGCGCTGGTTCAATTTCAAGCTGGATGAGAGAACTACCCAAATATTTATAATGAAAACTAACATGAAAGAACTGTCAGAAGAGTTTGGTCAAAACCTAAAGCTAGACTGTGATTTAAAAAAAAAAAATTGGTTTAATATTGGTGGTAAAGCTAAAATTTATTTTAAAGCAGATAATTTAAAAGATTTAATCAAATTTTTAAAAATTATAGAAAATAAAGAAAATATCTTTGTCTTAGGTGGAGGATCCAACACATTAATAACTGACGACAAATATAACGGTGTAGTAATCAAGCTTGCAAATAATTTTAATAACTTATCAGTTCTGTCAGATGATATAATTATTGCAGGAAGTATTGTTAGTGACAAAGCATTATCAGAATTCGCATTAGAAAATAGTTTAGGTGGTTTTGAATTTTTGTCTTGTATACCAGGTACAGTTGGCGGTGGTATTAAAATGAATGCTGGTTGTTTTAATAGAGAATTTAAAGATATCCTAATTTCGATTCAAGCAGTTACTAAATCTGGCCAGGTAGTAACTATACCTGCAAAAGATATAAATTTTAAATACAGAGATAGTGGTTTATCTGATGACCTTATTTTTTTAAGCGCCTCTTTTAAAGGGTTTAAGAAAGAAAAAGAATTAATCCAAAATGAAATGAATTTTTTAAAAGAAAAAAAAGAAAAAGCACAACCAACAAGAATTAAAACCAGTGGAAGCACTTTTAAAAACCCTTTAGATCAATCTAAAAAAAAGGTTTGGGAACTAATAAAAGAGTCTGTTCCATTAGATATTTCTTTTGGTGATGCATATATTTCAGAAAAACACTGTAATTTTTTTGTAAATAAAGGTAATGCTAAATTTAAAGATATGAAGAGTTTGATTGAATATGTGTCAAAAAATGTTTTTGAGAAAACAGGTGTAAAGTTAGAAACTGAAATTAAAATTTTAGAATAAATTGAAAAAAAAAATACTAATACTTTCAGGTGGAATATCAAAGGAGAGATTAATAAGTCTTGATACAGGTAAACAGGTTGCCAAAGAGCTGAAAAAAAATGGTTATAAAATTCATATTTCTGAACCAGATAGATCTTTATCTTTAAATATCAAAAAATTTAAACCTGATATAATTTTTAATGCATTGCATGGTCAATTTGGAGAGGATGGATATATCCAAAGTATTTTAGAGAAATTTCAAATTCCTTATACTCATTCTGGTGTTGTTGCTTCATCTTTAGCTATGGATAAAGAAATTTCAAAAAAAATTTTTATAAAAAATAAAATTAATACACCAAAATTTTTTGTTTATAATTATGGTTATAAATCATCTACCTTAATAAAAAAAATTCAGTCAAAATTAAAATTTCCTGTTGTCATAAAACCTTTAAATGAGGGTTCAAGTGTTAATGTTTTTATATGTAACAAATCTAATCTAACACAAAAAGTTAAATCACTAAAAGATTACAAAAAAATTATGATCGAGCAATTTATTGGAGGAAGAGAAATTCAAGTAGCAATTATGGGCAATAAAAAACTTGGAGCAATTGAATTAAAACCCAAAAGAGCTTTCTATGATTATCAAGCAAAGTACAACACAAATGCAAAAACTAAACATATAATCCCTGTTGATTTACCAAATAAAAAATTAAATCAAATATTGAATATTGCGTTTAAAGCACACAACATCATCGGTTGTTCTGGTGTAACTCGATCAGATTTTAAATATTATAATGGAAGATTTTATCTATTAGAAATTAACACACAACCTGGTATGACAAAATTATCTCTCGTACCTGAAATAGCTTCTTATGAAGGAATTAGTTTTTTGAAATTAATTGAATGGATTTTAAAAGATGCATCAAAGAAAAAGTAAAAAAATATTAATTTACTTTTTTTTATTAATTTTAGTAGGTTCAATAAATAATAACTCAATAAATAATTTAAAATTAGAAAAAGTAAAAAATGTAAATATTTTTGGTTTAGAAAAAAAAGATCAAAAAGTTATACTTTATAATTTAAATAATTTAGAATTAAAAAATATATTTTTTATTAATAAAAAAAAAATTCAAAATATAATTGACTCTAATTCATTAGTTGAAGAGTACAATGTAATTAAAAGATACCCTCATTCAATTAATATTAATATTAAGAAGACAAGTTTTGTTGCCAAGATTAACCAAAATGGAAAATTCTATTTAATTGGAGCTAATGGCAAATTATCAGATAATAATAATTCAGGAATACAACTGCCGTATATATTTGGAAATCCAGAGATAAAAGAGGTATTGAAATTAAAAAAAGTTATTGATCAATCAAATATTGATTATTCACAAATAAAATCTCTATATTATTTTAAATCAAAAAGATGGGATTTAAAATTTACTAACAGCTTAGTAATTAAACTACCTGAGAAAATTGAAAAAGAAATTTTAGATAAAATATCAATTTTTTTAAAAAATATTAAATTAGAAAATAAAGAAATTGTGGATGCTAGAATAAAAAATCAAATTATAATTTTAGATGAATAAAGAAATTGATTTTGAAACTTATTTAATAATTTCTTATGGAAAGTTTGAAATATTTTTATCAGATATTAAAAATCATAAAGATATATATAAGGAAGAACTTAAATTTAGAGATGTTTCAAAAAAACTAGATTTTAATCTTTTAAATGATTTTTTAGAAAACAATATTTTTAAAATTGAGAAATTAGCAGGAAATTTTGTAAACAATATAAATATAGTAATTGAAAATAAATCAGTTCTTACTTCTAACATAGGTATAAAGAAAAAAAATTATACTGGAGAAATTACCGAAATAATTTTGGAAAGTATGCTTACAGATGTTAAAGATTTATTTAAAGAAAATTATAATAAATATAAACTCTTACATATGATTATTGATAAATATACAATTGATGGTGTAAGTTATACTTCTTTGCAAGATCAAATTATTAATGATGAAATTTGTCTAGAAATTAAACTTATTTCAATACCAAATTTAATAATATTTGAAGTTGAAAACATTTTAAAAAAATATCAAATTCAAGTTAATAATTATATAGAGAAAGGTTACATGAAAGATTTTTTTCTAGACGAACAATTAGATATCTCTCAAATGGCACATGAGTTGAGAAATGGTATAAATAAGAATGAAGTTCAAATAATTTCAAAATTTCCAAAAAAAATAGGTTTTTTTGAGAAGTTTTTTCAATTATTTAGTTAATTTTGTTTTTTCTCGTAACAATAGTTGTTTTTTATTAATCCAATATTCAAATTAAAAGTTAGACATGTCGTATCTAACTCAAAAAACAATTAAGAACAATATTTCATTTAGCGGTATCTCTCTTCACAGTGGTTTAGATGTTAATGTTTGTATTAAACCTGCATCTCCTAACAATGGTATAGTTTTTAAAAGAGTGGATTTAAAAAATAATAATCTTGTTTATCCAAATTTTATGAATGTCACCAATACATCATTAAATACAACTATTGAAAATGAATTTGGAGTCAAAGTCTCAACCATTGAACACCTAATGTGTGCATTATTTGGATTGGGTATAGACAACGTATTAATTGAAATTAATAATGAAGAAGTTCCAATATTAGACGGCTCTGCCAAGATATTTATAGATAAAATTATTTCAGCTGGAATAGAAACCAGTGAACATCCAATTAAAATAATAAAGATAAATAAAGAAATAAATTACTCTGAAGGTGATCGTTACATAAATATCAAACCATCAACCTTAAGTTTAGATATTGACTTCGAAATTAAATACAAAAACTCTGTAATTGGTAATCAAAGAAATAAATTTAAAATATATGAAGATGATTTGACCGATGTTTATAATTCAAGGACATTCTGTCTTTATGAAGATATTGAAATGATTAAAAAAAAAGGTTTAGCCAAAGGTGGAAGTTTAGAAAATGCTGTAGTGGTAAAAGATACTAAAATTTTAAATCCAGAAGGACTTAGAAATAAAAAAGAATTTGTAAATCATAAAATTCTAGATTGCATCGGCGATCTTTACACTGCGGGATATAGAATTGTTGCAAGTCTAAATTGTTCCCAGGGAGGACACTACTTGACAAATCAACTTTTAAGAAAAGTATTCTTGAATAAAGAAAATTTCTCAATTGTAGAAATAAAAGAAAAAAACCTTCCTCATTCTTTGATCAATCGGAGTTTTTTGAGGTCAATAGCATAATTAAAAAGATCACTTTTAAAATTCATTTTAAAAAAGTATAACAAATAGTATGAACAAAGGCTTTTTACTATTTTTTGCACTAATATTATTTGTATCATGCTCTAAAGATGTTGAAAAAAATTCAGTAATAAAACAAAAAAGTTTAGATCTACAAATAAAAGAAGCGTATTCAGAAGGTTTAGAAGCACTTGAGCAAGGTGATGTTTTGTTTGCAGCTAGAAAGTTTAATGAAGTAGAGATCTTATATCCTCAATCTGATTTAGCCCCAAAAGCTTCTCTTATGGCTGCTTACTCTTACTATAGCCAAGATTACTATGAAGATTGCATAATGGAATTAGATAGATTTATAAAAATATATCCAAAAAATAAAAATTTAAATTATGCTTATTATATGTTGGGTATTGCTTATTATGAGCAAATAATAGATGAAAGAAAAGATACGTTCTCAATTTTAAAATCTAAAAATTATTTTCAATATGTAGTTAAAAATTACCCAAATACAGAGTATGCATTTGATGCAGCTTTTAAGATTGAATTAATTAATGATATTTTAGCTGCAAAAGAGCTTTATGTGGGCAGATATTATGTAGATAGAAAAAAATGGATTCCTGCTATTAACAGATTTAAAAACGTCATAAACGATTATGATACTACTATATATGTGGAAGAAGCATTATTTAGATTAGTTGAAATATATTATTTATTGGGACTTACAGAAGAATCAAAAAAATACGCAACATTGTTGGGTTATAATTATCAATCTTCAGAATGGTATGAAAATTCATACGCATTGTTTGATGAAAATTATGAAAAAATTAATAGAAATGAAGATAAAACAAAGAATAATTTAAGAAAAAAAATTAAAACATTATTTAATATAGATGAATAAAAAAAAAATTTATTCAGATTATTTAAAAAAAATTAATTTACTTAAACAATACAACAAAGCTTATTACGAGGAAAGCAATCCAAAAGTTACAGACGAAGAATATGATAATTTAAAGCATGAAATTTTGAAGTTAGAGGAAAAATATGAATTCTTAAAGTCTGAAGAATCTCCACAAAAAATAGTTGGCCACAAACCATCAAAAAATTTTAAAAAAGCTCTGCATAAAGTTCCAATGCTATCACTAGGTAATGCATTTTCTGAAGAGGATTTAATTAATTTTGAAAAAAAAATAAAAAATTATTTATCAATAAAAAATGATTTTGAAATCAATTATAGTGCTGAGCCAAAAATAGATGGAATATCTGCCTCTTTAACTTACAAAAAAGGTGAGTTTTATAAGGGTCTTTCAAGAGGAGATGGAAAAGAAGGTGAGGAAATAACAGAAAACCTCAAAACAATAAAGGATATTCCCAAAAAAATTTCTTACAAAGATTTTCCAGAGGAAATAGATATTAGAGGTGAAGTCTTTATTCAAAATAGTGATTTTAAGAATTTAAAAGAAAAATTTGCAAATCCTAGAAATGCAGCATCAGGTTCGTTGAGACAAAAAAATCCTGAAGAGACAAAAAAAATACCTCTGAAATTTATTGCTTACACATTTGGATATGAAAAGGGTTTAAAAATTAATAATCAATTTGATTATCTAAAAAAATTAAATGAATGGGGTTTCAAAACAAATCCATTAAATATTTTAAGCTCAGGTATTAAAAACTTAATGAAGAACTACCAAGAAATTGAAAAAAAAAGAGCCGATTTAAATTTTGATATAGACGGGATAGTCTACAAGGTTAATGATTTCACAATTCAAAAAAGATTAGGAAACGTAGCTAACGCACCTAGGTGGGCAATTGCTCACAAATTTTCATCTAATAAAGCTGTATCTCAAATTTTAGACATAGAGATTCAAGTTGGTAGAACTGGTGCCTTAACACCAGTTGCAAAGATCAAGCCAATTAATATTGGAGGCGTTATAGTTTCAAATGCAACCTTACATAATGAAGATGAAATCAATCGAAAAGATATTAGAGTAGGTGATACAGCTGTTATAGAGAGAGCAGGAGATGTTATACCTCATATACTTTCTGTAGATATAAAAAAAAGGCTAAAAAACTCAAAAAAATTTATTTTTCCAGAAAATTGTCCTTCATGTGGATCAAAGACAATTAAAGAATTCAACAAGATAACAAAAAAAGTTGATGCTGTTAGGAGGTGTTCTAGCGAAGGTTATTATTGTGATAAAATATCAATTGAAAAATTAAAACACTTTGTCTCAAAAGAAGCATTTAATATAGATGGTTTTGGAAAGAAAATAGTTGAAAGCTTTTGGAAATTAAAATTAATTAAATTTCCTCAAGATATTTTTAAATTAGATTATTTTAAAATTGAAAAGTTAGACGGTTGGGGAAAACTATCTGTTCAAAATTTAAAATATTCAATAGATCAAAAAAAAAATATTTCTTTAGAAAAGTTAATCTATTCATTAGGGATAAGACATATTGGATTAGAAAATGCAAAATTGTTATCTAAACATTTTGTATCATTTTTAAAATTTAAAAATTTATCTAAACAAAGTGATTATGAAGATTTGTTGAATATTGATGGGATTGGTGAAACTCAGGTAAATTCAATTAAAAGTTTTTTTTCAAATGAAGCAAACCTAAAAGTTTTGGATGAATTAGAAAAAGTTTTAGTGGTAAAAAATGCTACTCAAAATTCTGAGGACGGTTTGTTAAAAAACAAGACTTTTTTAGTCACAGGGAAATTAAATGGAATTAGTAGAGCAGAAGTTAAATCTTTGATTGAAGAAAATTCTGGCAAAACAGTTAGTGGTGTCTCTAAGAAATTAAATTATTTAATAATTGGAGACAAGCCGACAAAGAAGAAAATAGATAGTGCCAAGCAGCTTAAAATAAATCTAATAGATCAAACTGAATTTTTGAAAATGCTAAATAAAACTAGCTAACCACTTTCTCTCATTTGGATTTAAATATTTTGAAATCTTTGAATAAACTTCTAAGTGATATTTAAATAGATAATTTTTTTCATTAACTGTTAATAAATCAGAATTAATAAGATCTTTCTCTATAGGTGCCAGAGTTAAGTTATGAAATAACAAATTTTTATTTGTTTTTTTAACATAAACTAAATTTTCAATTCTGATGCCATATTCATTAGTTTTATAATACCCAGGTTCATTACTTAAAATCATACCTTCTCTTATTTTTACTGTATTTATTTTTGTAATAGATTGAGGCCCTTCATGAACATTAAGAAAAAAGCCAACACCGTGTCCTGTGCCATGTGCATAATCTAGATTACTCTTTTTTAAATGTTTTCTCGCTCTCTCGTCAATTTTTTTACCTGTATCATAATTATTAATATTAGTCGTAGCTACAGCAATATGGCCTTTCAATACTTTTGTAAAAATATTTTTGATATTTTGTTTTTGTTTTGAAAAACAAATTGTTCTTGTTACATCAGTTGTCCCATATTTATATTGTCCTCCAGAATCGCAAAGAAATATATCCCTCTTATTTATAATTCTACATTTTTCTTTCTTTGCACGATAATGAACAATTGCTCCATTTTTACCAGAGCCTGCTATCGTATCAAAACTAGGATAAAGAAAGTTTTTATTTAATTTTCTAAAGTTTTCTAATTTCTTAGCTGCTTCTACTTCTGTAATTTTTTTCTTATTAATTTTTTTAATCCAAAACAAAAATTTAGTTAATGCTACTCCATCTAAGATGTGTGCATCAATCATATTCTTAATCTCAGTTTTATTTTTGATTGCTTTTAAAAAATAAATTGGATCTTCTCTTTTTATGATCTTAAATTTAGACTTAATTAAATTTTCATAAAATATTGAACAAGATTTATCATCAACAATAAAATTTTTTCCTTTTAGATGTAGTATTTTATTTGGTAAAGTATTTATTTCTAAAAATTCATCTTTCTTAATAATTTTATTTTTTAATAATTGTTTACATTTTTTTTGATTTGATATTAGTAGTATTTTTTTTGACTTACTTACTATCAATCTTGAATTAGGAATTGGACTGTTGGGGCCATCTCCACCTCGTATATTTAAAGTCCATGCAACATTTTCTGGTGCACTAATAAAAATATAATCTGATTTGTTTTTTTTTAAGTATTTTGATATTTTATTTAATTTTGAATTAATACTTTCACCAACAATATTTTTATCTAAAGAAAAAAATGGAATAGAGGTATATTTTTTTTGATTTTTAATTTCATCAATTAGATTTTTTTCAACATGTTTAATTTTGTTATATTTTAAAAAATAATTTTTTATTTGAGTATTTGTAAATAACTTTGGATCTATACCAAGCGTGAGATTTTTAAACAAACTACAATTTATTAATTTTTCAAACCCGTAAATTTTAAAATTTTTTCCACTCTCAATTTTACTTTGAATTGTGTATCTTCCGTCAGTAAACAAATAATTTTTATTTTTAAGAATTATAGCTAGACCAGCAGATCCACTAAAATTTGAAATAACTTCTAATCTATTTAATTTTGAATATTCTGTAAAAAAATCATCATTTTTTGGAATTATGTAGCCATCAATTCCGTATTTTTTAAATTTACTTCTTAATAATTTTATACGTTTCTTCATTTAATTCTCTTTTGATATCTTATCCACCCGGGACTTCTTGTTCCTTCTTCAACTTCAAAATCCTGATTAAACTCAAAATCATCATCATTGTTAATGTTTTCATCAAAGAAAGAATTTTTTTCTAAATGTTTTTCTGGTAATTCATCAATGAATCGTGAAGCCATACTGTCTATCCAATCCCCTTGGTAAAATCTATTCATTGAGAAAGAAATTATAGCTTTTTTCTTTGCTCTTGTAATTCCCACATACGCTAGCCGTCTTTCTTCTTCTAGACCATTTTGACCTTTTTCTTCAATAGATTTTTGATGTGGAAATAATCCTTCTTCCCATCCAGGTAAAAATACAACATCAAATTCCAAACCTTTTGCTGCATGCATTGTCATCATATTAATTTTTTCACCATCCCATTCTTGATCAACTGACGTTGCTAACGATACGTGTTCTAAAAAACTCTCTAAATTATCAAATTCTTTCATAGCACTTAACAACTCTTTGATATTTTCTAGTCTATTTTCATTATCTAAATCTTTTTTATTTTTAAGCATTGCTGAATAACCGGATTCATCTAAAACAATCTGTAATAGCTTTATGTGATTTGATTTCTTTATGGTTAAATCATTTCTCCATTTGTTTAGAGAATTAATAAACAAGCTAAGTCCAATTTTAGCTTTTGGCTTAATTAAATTTTGCTCAAGCATTTTTATTGATGCTCTTTCTAAATTTAAATTATTTTCCTTAGCAAACTCGTGAATGTTTTTTAAGGTGCTATCACCTATTGATCTTTTTGGATTGTTAACAATTCTTTCAAAAGCTAAGTCATCTTTCTCTTGATGAATTAATCTTAAATATGCAACACAATCTTTAATCTCAGCTCTTTCATAAAATTTTGTACCACCTAATATCCTATATGGCATACCAATTTTGAGAAATCTTTCCTCAAATTCACGTGTCTGAAAAATGGCTCTAACCAAAATTGCAATATTATTATATGAAAATTTTTTTTTTATTTTTTTTTCTATTTCATCAGAAACACCAATTGCTTCATCTTTACCATTTTTAAAGCAGTTTAATTTAACTAAATCTCCTTCCTCCATGGTAGTAATCAAGGTTTTTCCAACTCTATTTTGATTATTGGAAATTAGATTTGATGCAACTGATAAAATATTTTGTGAAGATCTGTAATTTTGCTCTAATCTTATTACTTTTGTATTTTTATAGACTTGATCAAATTCCAAAAAGTTTTTGATCTCAGCACCTCTCCAGCTATAAATTGATTGATCATCATCACCAACGCAGCAAATATTTTTATTTTTTTCAGAGAGAAGATTAAGCCATTTACTTTGAATAAAATTTGTATCTTGATACTCGTCAACTAAGATGTATTTAAAATTTTTAGAATATATTTCTCTAATATCAGGGTTAAATTCTAAAATTTTTACTGTATGTAAAATTAAATCACCAAAATCACAGGAATTTAAATCAGTTAATTTTTGTTGATATATTTTGTATAATGGAAGAACTGTTTTCTCATATATATCTTTTTTATTTGTAATTACTTCGCTAGGATAAAATCCTTTATTCTTCCACCTATCAATTATTGCAAGTATAAATCTTGGAGATAATTGTTTGATATCGATATTTTCTGCTTTGCATATATTTTTTATTAATCTAATCTGATCGTCTGTATCTATAATAGTGAAATTCGAGTTTAATTGTGCAGCTGAAGCATGTTTTCTTAATAATTTTGCACAAATTGAGTGAAATGTTCCCAGCCAAGAAAGACCAACAGCAGCAGATCCTAAAATTTTACTAACTCTATTTTGCATTTCTTTAGCAGCTTTATTTGTAAATGTGACTGCAAGAATTTGATTAGGAAAAGCTTTTTTTTCTTTAATTATATTTGCTATTCTTGATGTTAGAACTTTAGTTTTTCCTGAACCAGCGCCAGCTACTATTAAAAGAGGACCATCTAGATGCATTACAGCCTCCTTTTGTGCTTCATTTAAACCATTTAAATATTCTCTATTTATCATTCGAAATAATGTTTTATAAGATTACTACTTAAAATGAATAATCTTAAATTTATTGCTAATTTTAATAAAAAATTCAGTAAATTTATTAATAATCTATTAGAGAAAAATTTAAACAAGTTAAATGCTGATAACTTTAAAAATTTATTAATTAACAATAAAATATTTTTATCTATTGTCGCACTAATTATTTTATTTTTATCATATCTTTCATTCCCAAATATTCACAATAAAGAAGAAGTAGCTTCAGAAATTAAAAAAAATTTAAAAAACAAATTAAACCTAGAGTTTAATTTTCAAGAAGATTTAGATTATAAATTTTTACCAAGACCTCATTTTACTTCAAATAATTCCTCAATTAATTTTAAAGAGAATAAAATTACAGACATAAAAAAAGTTAAAGTTTATGTCTCTTTGGAAAATTTATTTTCTTTAAAAAACATCAAATTAAATCATGTCATCTTGCAAGAAGCAAATTTTAATTTAAACAAAGAAAATTATAATTTTTTTTATAATCTATTAGATGGTAATTTTAATGATTTCAAATTTGAAATATTAAATAGTAATCTTTTTTATAGAAGTTTAGAAAATGAAGTTTTATTTATTAACAATATCAGGAACGCAAAATATTATTTCGATCCTAAAGAAATTAAAAATATGTTTGATGCAAATAATGAGATTTTTAATTTACCTTATTCAATTAAAATTTTTAATGATAAAATTGAAAAAACAATACATTCTAAAATAAGTATAGAAAGTTTAAGACTTAAAATAGATAATAAAACATCATATGATGACACAAATTATTTAGGTTTTTCTGAAATAAATTTAATAAACTCAAAAAGTTTATTTGAGTATCAATTAAATGATAATTCGTTTGAGTTTAAATTGTTTGATAAAATACAAAATCCTGAGTTTTCTTATTTAGGTAAATTTAATTTTAAGCCATTTTACTCAAATATAACAGGTAATACAAATAAACTAAATCTTTCCCCTTTGTTCTCGTCAAATGCAATTATTAAAGAGCTTTTAAAAACTGAAATTTTAAATAATAAAAATGTTGATTTTAATTTAATCGTTGCTGGAAATAATATTAGAGAATTTGATGATTTTAAAAATGTTTTGCTAAAATCTAAAATTCAAGAAGGTTTAGTTGATATTGATCAATCTAAAATAACTTGGAAAAATAATATTGATTTTGAGTTTTTAGATAGCTTAATTTTTGTAAAAGAAGGAAAATTAATTTTAGATTCTAATGTTGAAATTAGTATAAATAATTCAAATGAACTTTATAAGTTCTTACTTACTCCAAAAAATTTAAGAAAAAAAATTAGCAAAGTTGATGTCAACTTCACTTATTTGTTTGATGAAAAAAATATCAAAATTAAGAGTATCAGGATAGATGGAAAAACGCTTGAAAAATCTAAATATTCTTTTGAGGATATTTTGCTTAAAGAAAATAACTTACAAAATAAAATTTATTTCAAAAATTTATTAAATGAAGTAATTAAAAATTACGCTGGATAAATCATTTTCTTAGGATCAACAATTCTTTCATAGTCTTTTTCACTAATTAATCCTGTTTTTAACGTTTCATGTTTCAGTGTTGTATTATTCTTTAAAGCTCTCTTGGCTATTTTTGCAGAGTTATCATAGCCAATATGCGGAGCCAAAGCTGTTACTAACATTAAAGAATTATCTAAATGCTCTTTTATTCTCTTTTTATTAGCTTTAATTCCTTTAACACAATAAAGAGCAAAATTTTTTGTACTGTCTGCCAATAAGTCAATAGATTGCAAAATGTTATGGGCAATTAATGGCTTAAATACATTTAATTCAAAATGACCATGTGATCCTGCCATAGTAATACCATTGTGATTGCCAATTACGTTTGCACATACCATTGTAACTGCTTCACACTGAGTTGGATTTACTTTTCCAGGCATTATAGATGAGCCAGGTTCGTTTTCAGGTAGTATTAATTCTCCATATCCAGCTCGAGGACCAGATCCTAAAAATCTGATATCGTTTGAAATTTTCATCAATGCAACAGCACATGTATTCAATGTTCCTGAGAAATTTACTATTGCATCGTGTGCTGCAAGTTCAGCAAATTTATTTGCTGCAGGTTTAAATTTTATTTTAGTAAATTTTGAGATTTCTTTAACAATTTTTTTATCAAAATTTTTTTTTGAGTTTATTCCTGTTCCAACAGCTGTTCCACCTTGAGCTAAAAATAGAATTTCTTTCAATGCATATTCTATTCTTTCAATACATTTTTTTAATTGAGAATGATATCCAGAAAATTCCTGACCAAGAGATAATGGAGTTGCATCTTGAAGATGAGTTCTTCCAATTTTAACAATTTTTTTAAATTCTATAGATTTTTTCTTTAATTCTTTTTCTAAAATTTTTAAACTTGGCAACATTTTAGCTAAAGTTTGTATTGCTACTGAAATATGCATAGCAGTTGGGAAA
Source organism: Candidatus Pelagibacter sp. HIMB1495 (assembly GCF_052047955.1). NCBI lineage: Bacteria > Pseudomonadati > Pseudomonadota > Alphaproteobacteria > Candidatus Pelagibacterales > Candidatus Pelagibacteraceae > Candidatus Pelagibacter > Candidatus Pelagibacter sp. HIMB1495. The sequence continues at coordinate 547,725 of NZ_JBNAIQ010000001.1, forward strand.
ACATCATTTGTAGATTGAGATTTGTTTACATGATCATTTGGATGTACAGGTTTTTTTGTGCCTTTTTTTCCACCAAGCATTTCAATAGCTCTATTAGCAATTACTTCATTAACATTCATGTTTGTCTGAGTTCCAGAACCTGTTTGCCAAACTTTTAAAGGAAAATTTTCATCTAATTTTCCTTTAATAACCTCATCAGAAGCTTTGATAATTGCCTTTGAAATCTTACCACTAATTAATTTATCTTTAGCATGAACTATTGCAGCTGATCTTTTAATAATAGCAATAGATTTTATTATAGAAATATTAACTAAAATTTTTCCAATGTTAAAAAATTTATTTGATCTCTGAGTTGATGCACCCCAATATTTGTCGCTGGGGACATTAATACTTCCAATACTGTCAAATTCTTTTCTTAATTTCATTGATTAATTTTTAAGTACAAATAATTATATTAATACAACAAATTTTAAAAAACTTACAGGAGCAATATGTCGAATTTTAGTAAAGTTGGAACTTTTATGAAAACCTTTGGTCAAGATGTTAAAACTAAGCCATCTTTTAGCACTGATAAGATAAATAAATTAAGAATAGATTTAATCAAAGAAGAATTAGATGAGCTCACAGAAGCTATGAATAATAAAGATTTATTAGAAGTTGCTGATGCTTTGACTGATATTCTATATGTAACTTATGGAGCAGGACATGCTTTTGGAATTGATTTAGATAAATGTTTTGATGAAGTTCAAAATTCAAATATGAGCAAATTGGATGAAAATGGAAAGCCGATTTATAATGAAGCAGGAAAAGTTATGAAAGGTCCTAATTATTTTAAACCAGATCTGTCTAAGTTTGTAAGTTAAATTTCTAACTTAAAATCAACTGCAGTAGCACTATGAGTAATACTTCCAATCGAAATTCTATTTACTCCAGTTGAAGCAACAGCTTTAACAGTTTTTAAATTAATATTACCTGAAGCCTCAGTTTCGTAATACTTTTTAGCAATTTTAACTGCTTTTCTTAAATTTTTGATATTCATATTATCTAGTAGAACAGTATTAAACTTTAATCCTAAAATTGATTTAAGTTGATCAATTGTATCAACTTCCACTGTAACTTTTTTTCTTTTTTTATTTTTAATTGCTTTAATAACTAAAGTTTTTAAATCTGAACTTGCGATATGATTATCTTTAATTAAGTATTCATCGCTTAAATTAAATCTATGGTTTGTACCACCACCTAATTTCACAGCATACTTCTGTATCACTCTAAGGTTTGGAATCGTTTTTCTTGTACAACAAATTTTTGTTTTTTTTCCAGCTAATCTAACAAATTCATTTGTCTTGGTTGCTATACCAGAAATATGTGACAAAAAATTCAAAGCTACTCTTTCTGCAATTAAAATATTTTTTGCTTTACCTTTAATTAAAGCAACTAAGGAACCTTTTTTAGTTCTTGAACCATCTTTTTTTTTGATAATAAATTTTATTTTATTATCAATTAAGGAAAAAGTTTGTTTAGCAAATAATAATCCTGCAACAACTGCATTTTGATTTGATATTAATTTCACGGTTACGATTTTATCGTTGTTAATTAAGGCTGAAGTGATATCTCCTGAAGGATACAGATCTTCATTTAGAGCTAACTTAACAGTATTTTTGATGAATTCTTTACTTAATTTAATTTTTGACACTTAATTATCTGCCGATAGCTGCCATTCTTTCTACAGATATTCTAGCTTTATCAATTGTTTCTTTATCCATTATGATTTCACCAGTCTCATTTTCTAAACAATCTAAAATTTTAGGTAAGGTAATTTTTTTCATATGTGGACACATATTGCATGGTTTAACAAAATCTACATTTGGATTTTCTATTTGAATGTTGTCACTCATTGAACATTCAGTAACCATCATTATTTTTTTTGGTTGATTATCTTTTACATATTTAATCATTCCAGAAGTGGATCCTGCAAAATCACTAGCTTCGATTACATCTGGTGGACATTCTGGATGAGCAATAATTTTTATTCCAGGATTGTTTTTTCTAATATCTTCAATTTCTTTTTTATTAAATTGGTCGTGTACTATACAAATTCCTTTCCAGGATATAATTTCTACATCAGTTTGAGATGCAACGTACTTTGCTAGGTAATCATCAGGTAAAAATATAACTTTTTTTACTCCAAGAGATTTAACAATTTTTACTGCATTTGCTGATGTACAACAAACATCTGTTTCAGCTTTTACTTCAGCTGAGGTATTTACATACGATACAACAGGAACACCTGGGTACTTCTCTTTTAGTAATCTCACATCTTTACCAGTAATTGAGGATGATAAAGAACAACCTGCTTCCATATCAGGTAAAATTACTTTTTTGTTAGGGCTCATTAATTTTGCAGTTTCAGCCATAAAGTGAACTCCTGCCATAAGAATTATGTCTGCTGAAGTTTTTGAAGCTTCTATTGCTAATGCAAGTGAGTCTGCAGAGAAATCAGCAACACCATGATAAATTTCTGGTGTTTGATAGTTGTGAGCTAAAATTACTGCATTCTTCTCTTTTTTTAATTTATTGATTTTATGTATGTATGGTGCGTGCACTGACCATTCTATCTCAGGCATAACCTTTGAAATTTTTTGGTAAATAGGATCTGTCGCTTTACGTACTTCTTGTGTAAATTCCATAAAGTTTTTTACCAATTTGAAACATACTTGTCATTCATTTATTATGAGACATATTGCGGTCGTGCTGAAATTGGTAGACAGGCACGGTTGAGGGCCGTGTGGACTAAGTCCATGAGAGTTCGAGTCTCTCCGACCGCACCAAATTTCAATTTTAACTAAACCATTCAGGTTTTTTTATAATTATTGAAGCTTCTTTAGTTTTAAATTCAAGATTTTCATCAAAGTTTTCATCTAAAAATTTGATTAAAGCGAAAGGGTAATCATTATCTATTAACACTTTACCTATTTCATTTTCATTATTAAAAATACTTTCTCCTTCATTTAGTTTTCCATTAATTATATTTATAGGCATCAATCTTTTTGAAAGCTTATTTTTTAATTTAATTCTAGCTGTATTTTCTTGGCCAACATAACAGCCTTTTTTAAAATCTATTCCATTCAGTTCTTCAAAATTACATTCAATACCAAATAATTTTTCTTGTAATTTGTTTAAATCTTTTGGAACTATTCCTAGTTTATGACTTAAAGAATAGTATTCGTTTACATCTGTATCGTGGAGATCTAATTTTTTTAAGGACAAGTAAAGTTTTTCTAAATTAATAATTAATCTTGCTCCTAATTGTTTATTTCTTGGATCTAAAAATATTGGATCTTCTCTATATTTAATTGTGCATCCAGGTTGATCTTTTGCTCCATCAAAAGTTAAGAATTTTTCATGAGAAAATGCTGCTACAACAAATTCATTACTTAAATTAAGAATTTCAACTTTAGATCTTAGCTTATAAAGAGATAACTGTTTAAATAGTCCATCTGCTTGATATTTTTCACAATCTAAAAGATAACCTGATTTATGTTTTACGATTATAAATTCATATAAAAATTTCCCTTGGGGTGTAAGTAAAGAACTAAAACAACTATTTACATCACTTACTTTGTTTATATCGTTACTAATAAGATTTTGAAGAAACTCTTTTGCATCTTCTCCGTTAATATAAAGAATTGCTCTATCTTCTAAAATGTAAACGTTTTTTATATTCATAATTGATTAATTATAGATTGTAATATAATAACAATTTCTCAAAATGTTAGATCTTATAATTAAAAACGGACAATGTTACATCGATGGTGAATTAAAAGACGTGAATGTTGCTATAAAAGATGGAAAAATTCAAAAGATTGGTCAAATTTCAGAAGAAGCAAAAGAGACAATCAATGCAGAAGGTCATACAGTATTGCCTGGTTGCATAGATACCCAAACACATTTTAGAGAACCAGGATCAACAGATACTGAGGATCTTCATTCAGGGAGTAGGGCAGCAATAGCAGGTGGGATAACCAGTGTATTTGAGATGCCAAACACTAACCCTCCAACTTCAAACATGAGAGAGTTTCAAAGAAAACTAGATCTTGCTAAAAATAGAATGTATTGCAATTATGCTTTTTACTTTGGCGCTACTGCTGACAATGCAGATGACTTAGCTAGTTTAAAAGATTTAGAAGGTTGTTGTGGAATCAAGCTTTTTGCTGGCTCTTCGACTGGTAATTTATTAGTGGCTGAAGAAGATGATATAGATAAAGTTTTTCAAAACGCTTCCAAAGTCGTTGCAGTGCATTCCGAAGATGAAGCAATATTAAAAATTAATAAAAAATTAATTAAAGAAGGAGATGTCCACACACATCCCGTATGGAGGAGCGCAGAGTGTGCCATAGCATCCACAAGAAGAATTGTTAGAATTGCAGAAAAACATAAGAAAAAAGCTCATGTTCTTCATATTACAACGAAAGAAGAAATTGATTTTCTTTCTCAGCATAAGGGCAACATTACATTTGAGATAACTCCTCAGCATTTAACTCTTTATGCTCCAGATTGTTATGACAAACTTGGAACGTATGCTCAAATGAATCCACCATTAAGGGATAAAACTCATTATGATAGATTATGGTATGGGGTCAGAAACAACTTCAATGATACTATTGGATCAGATCATGCGCCTCATTTAAAAGAAAACAAAGATAAGGTTTATCCAAATACTCCTTCAGGTATGCCGGGTGTTCAAACTTTAATGCCAGTAATGCTAAGTCATATCAATGATGGAAAGCTAAGTTTAAACCAGTTGATCAATTTTGTTTGTGAAAATCCAGTTAAGATTTTTGGAATTAAAAACAAAGGATTTATTAAAGAAGGGTATGATGCTGACTTTACAATTGTAGATATGAACAAAACAATTGAAATTAAAAATGAGAATATTGAGAGTAAATGTAAATGGTCTCCATTCAATGGATTTAAATTCAAAGGAACACCCACTCATACTATCATTGCAGGAAAAATTAAAATGCAAGATGGGAAAATTTTAGGAGACCCAGAAGGAAATCCTTTACAATTTAGTTAAGCTTAACTGTAAAACTATTTACCAGAATTACACCTAATACGATTAAAAATAATCCTAAGATTGCTTGCCAAGCTAAGGTTTGTTTAAAAAATATATATCCTAGTATAGCAATTGTAAAAATTCCTAATCCACTCCATGTAGCGTATACAATTGCAATTGGAAGTTTATTTACAACAAAAGTTAATAAATAAAATGCACAAAGATAAAAAATTGATAAAGCAACTGTAGGTACAACTTTGGTAAAGTTTTGAGAAACTGGTAGTAACATTGTTCCAGCAACTTCACAAAAAATTGCAGCAATTAAAAATATATAAGTTTTAATCATTATTTAAAATTTTATGATTTACCAAATCTTCTTTTATTTCATTTAGTATTGCCGGATCATCTATCGTTGGTGGAATTTTATAATCAACACCATCTGCAATTTTTCTAATTGTTCCTCTTAAAATTTTTCCTGATCGTGTTTTTGGTAATCTTTTAATAACAATAACAGTCTTAAATGCAGCAACAGGGCCAATTTTATCTCTTACCATTTGCACACATTCTTTCGATATAGTTTCATTATCTTTTTCAACGCCAGATTTTAAAACTACTAAACCGATTGGTAATTGACCTTTAAGTTTATCTGCAATTCCAAGAACAGCACATTCTGCAACTGACTGATGTTCAGACAATACTTCTTCTATTGCACCAGTTGATAATCTGTGACCAGCAACATTAATAATATCATCTGTTCTAGACATGATCCAAATATAACCATCATCATCGATGTGACCTGCATCATATGTTTGATAATAGCCTTCATAATTAGTCATATAGTTTTCTTTATATCTTTGATTTGCATTCCAAAGAGTTGGGAATGTCCCAGGAGGCAAAGGTAGTTTTACAACAATATCTCCCATTTCATTTGGTTTAGCTAAAGATTGGTCTGGTTTAATTATTTTGACATCATATCCAGGTACTGCTTTACAAGCTGAGCCATATTTAGTCTCCATCATTTCAATACCGGTGCAATTTGAGCTGATTGCCCAACTAGTCTCAGTTTGCCACCAGTGGTCAATCACTGGGACTTTTAATAAATTTTCAGCCCACTTGATAGTATCTGGATCTGCTCTTTCTCCTGCAAGAAACAAGCTCTCAAAACTGGATAAATCATATTTTGAGAAAAATTTACCCTCTGGATCTTCTTTCTTAATAGCTCTAAATGCAGTTGGTGCAGTGAATAATGATTTTACTTTATAATCTGAAATTATTTTCCAGAAAGCCCCAGCATCAGGAGTTCCAACAGGCTTTCCTTCAAATAAAACTGTAGTGCATCCTTTGAACAATGGAGCATAAACAATATAAGAGTGCCCAACAATCCATCCAATATCACTTGCCGACCACCAAATATCATCAGTATCAATATTGTAGATATTCTTCATGGTCCATTTAAGAGCAACGATATGACCTCCAGTATCTCTTACAATTCCTTTAGGTGTTCCAGTTGTTCCAGATGTATAGAGGATGTAAGCAAACTCATTTGAATTCATCTCAACACAATCAGCATCTTTTGCATTTGAGATTGCTTCTTCCCAACTAATCTCTGTTGGAGCATTTAGTTTGACTTCATTTCCTGGTCTTTGAAACAAAATCATCTTTTCAATTTTATGATTGGCTATTTTTATAGCCTCATCTACTAGAGGCTTATATTCAACTGTCCTTCCAGGCTCAAAACCGCATGAAGCCGTTACTAATAACTTTGCTTTACTGTCATCTATTCTGCTTGCTAGTTCATTTGAGGCAAATCCACCAAAGACAACTGAGTGTATTGCTCCAATTCTTGCACACCCAAGCATAGCAATTACCGCCTCAGGGATCATTGGCATGTAAATAATTACTCTGTCTCCTTTGTTTATTCCTTGTTGCTTTAAGGCTCCTGCAAATCTTGATACTTTTGCTCTAAGCTCCTCATAAGTGAACTTAGATTTGTTGCCTGTAATAGGACTATCGTAGATTAAAGCTGTTTTTTGACCTCTTTCTTGATCAATGTGAATGTCTAGTGCATTATAACAAGTGTTAGTAACACCATCTTCGAACCATTTATAGAAAGGAGGATTAGATTTATTTAAAATTTTTGTTGGTTTTTTAAACCAAAAGATATCTTCACTTGCTTCTTGCCAAAATTTTTCAGGGTTTTTTATAGAATTTTCATAAATACTTTGAAATTTTTTTGACATTCTAATTTGATTCGATTTTCGTTATTTTTTTGGTTTTTAACTTATAAATTGTATTTAATTTTAAAAATTCAGTAAAATCAATGCAAATTAATGACAATTAAGTCTTCATAAAACTAATTTAATTTGCTATTTAACCCCAACTTTGGCTTAGGGTTACTTAAGTCTAGTTTATATAAACTAAATAAATAAAAACTAACGAAGAGGGAGTTTTTTATGAAAAAACTTAAATTGTTTGCTCTTACAGTTGTTGCTCTTATGGGTGTAACTGGTGTTGCAAACGCTGAAACAGCTATGCTGGCTCAAGACGATTTCGTAGGTATTTCGTTTTGGTTAGTATCTATGGCTTGTTTAGCTGCTACTGTATTCTTTTTCTTAGAAAGAAGTTCAGTTCCAGCTGGATGGAGAGTTTCAATGACAGTTGCTGGTCTAGTAACTGGTATTGCATTCGTACACTACATGTACATGAGAGATGTATGGATCGCTACTGGTGACTCACCAACTGTATACAGATACATTGACTGGTTAATTACAGTGCCATTATTGATGTTAGAATTCTATTTTGTTCTATCAGCAGTAAACAAATCAGACTCTGGAATTTTCTGGAGACTAATGATTGGTACATTAGTAATGCTAGTAGGTGGATACTTAGGAGAAGCTGGATACATCAACGCTACACTTGGTTTCATAATCGGTATGGCTGGTTGGGTATACATCTTATATGAAGTATTCTCTGGTGAAGCAGGTAAGAGAGCAGCGAAAAGTGGTAACAAATCACTTGTAACTGCTTTTGGTGCAATGAGAATGATCGTTACAGTAGGTTGGGCGATCTACCCATTAGGTTACATTTTTGGTTACCTAACAGGTGGTGTAGATGCTAACTCACTAAACGTGATTTACAACGCAGCTGACTTCTTGAACAAGATCGCTTTCGGTCTGATCATTTGGGCAGCAGCTATGCAACAACCTGGTAGAGCTAAGTAGTAGTTTTACTTAAAATTTAAAAAAGGGCAGGTACAATTTTGTACTTGCCCTTTTTTTTGCCTTAGGTAAAATTATGTATAGTTATTATACATATTTTTAATTATGGATGTAAAATTAGAAAAATGGCACAAATGCCAAGTTGATATAGAGGTTCTAAAAGAACTTTCGAAAAAATCAGACATTAAAGGGCTTCAGCATGTTTCCGTTTTTTTTGGATTGTTATTAATAACAGGAACCCTAGCATACATAACTTGGGGCACATGGTGGTCTGCTTTTTGGTTTTTAGTTTACGGAAACATTTATGGTTTTTCAAATCCATTGTGGCATGAGACAGGTCATAAAACTGCGTTTAAATCAAAATCTTTAAATGAATTTTTTTACTACATCTCTTCTTATCTTTCTAATTTTGAACCATTAAGATGGAGACACACACACTTTGTTCATCATGGAAATACATATTCAACAGAAAATCCGTTCGATCATGAAATTGAATATGGAAATAATTTAAAAGACACACCAAAAAATTTATTAATGAATTTAATTCCTTTTATGGAACTTATTTATTTTAAAAAAAGTATTGCTTATGAGATTATTCAACATGCATTTGGTGTAAAAACAAAAGTAATGCAAGATTGCATTCCTGAAAACGCTCAATCAAAAGTTATTTTTAATTCTAGAGTTTTTGTTGCAATTTGGATTGCAATTATATTGTGGTCTTTAATTGCATCATCTTGGTTACCAGTTTTGTTTTTTTTATTACCAAAATTTTATGGAAGAACTTTACACAAATTGGTTTCTTTTACTCAACATGCTGGATTAGCAAGAAATATTAAAGATCATAGATACACAACAAGAGAAATGTATTTAAATCCTATTTTAAGTTTTTTATATTGGAAAATGGAATATCATGTAACTCATCACATGTTTCCAACAGTTCCATCATATAATTTAGATAAACTTCATCATCATATCAAAGATCAATTACCAAGAACAAATGATGGTTTAATTGATGCGTATAAAGAAATTTTACCAGCTATAATGAAACAAACTGAAGACACTAGCTACTTTTTTAAAAAGGAAGTACCAGAACCTCAGAGTGCTTAAAAATTGCTAAGTATGTTTTTACTTACTTGCTCATTTTAGATAAAAACCTATATATAACGCATGGCAAAAATTACTTACCACACACACGATAGCAAAACTCATACTATTGATATCCAAAATGGATTAACAGTAATGGAAGGTGCAGTTCAAAACGATATTCCAGGAATTGATGCAGATTGTGGAGGTGGCATGGCGTGTGCTACTTGTCATGTTTATGTAAAAGAAGATTGGTTAGATAAACTTCCAACTAAGGAAGATGGTGAAGAGGATATGTTAGATATGGCATATGAACCAAAACAAAATAGTAGATTAAGTTGCCAATTAATAGTTTCAGATGAATTAGATGGTTTGGAAGTAACAATTCCAGAAAAGCAAGCTTAGATGAACAAAACAGATGTGTTAATTATTGGAGCAGGACCAACTGGTTTATTCTGTGCTCATCAACTTGGAATTATAGGACTTCAATGTGAAATCGTAGACAATCTAGATAAAGCAGGAGGACAGTGTATCGAACTTTATCCTGATAAACCTATTTATGATATTCCTGCTGTCCCAGAATGTACGGGAGAAGAATTAACTAATAATCTCCTTCAACAGATAAAACCGTTTAACATTAAATTTCATTTAAATGAAAGAGTTGAGGAACTAAACAAAGTTGAAAATCGTTGGCATGTTAAAACAAGTGGAAACCAAGAGTTTGATGTAGCAGCAATTATTATTGCTGGAGGTGTCGGCTCTTTTGAGCCTAGAAAATTTCCAGTTAAAGAATGTGAAAAATTTGAAGGATCCTCATTATTTTATTCAATTAAAGATAAAACAATTTTTAAAGACAAAACCATCTCAATTTTTGGTGGAGGAGACTCAGCTCTAGATTGGGCAATTGAACTTTCAAACACATCAAAAGTAAATTTAATCCACAGACGTGATGGATTTAGTGGAGCTGAATCTAGTGTTCAAAAAGTAAAAGATTTAAATGACCAGGGAAAATTAAATTTATACACTAAATATCAAATGGACTCTGTTAGTGGAGATAATCAAATTAGTACTGTGAAAATAAAACATGATGAAGGAGAAATTAAAGAATTACAATCTGATTATGTTCTTGGTTTTTTTGGATTAATTATGCAACTTGGTCCTATTTTAAATTGGGGATTAAACATCAATAAAAAAACAGTTGAAGTAAATACAGAAAACTTTGAAACAAATGTTGATGGTATATTTGCAATCGGTGACATTTGTTCTTACCCAGGTAAATTAAAATTAATTCTTTCAGGTTTTCATGAAGGAGCTCTTGCTGCAAGAGGTTGTTTTAAATATGCAAGACCAGATGAAAAATTAAGATTTGAATTCTCCACTACATCAAAAGCTGCTCAAGAGAGACTTGGTGTAAAAAAATGATAGAATTATTTTCTGCTAATACTCCAAATGGCTGGAAGATAGGTATTATGCTAGAAGAAATCGGTTATGAGTATAAAGTAACTAAGATTGATATAGGAAACGACGAACAATTTAATCCAGATTTTTTAAAGATAAGTCCATTTGGTAAAATTCCAGTAATTACTGATCACAAAAATAATAAAAGTATTTTCGAATCTGGTGCAATATTGATGTACCTGGGTGAGAAAAGTGGAAAGTTTTATAACGAAAAAGATCGATTAGTGATTAATCAATGGTTAATGGCTCAAATGGGCACTATAGGTCCAATGATTGGTCAGCACCATCAGTTTCATCATTATAATCCAGGAAAAAGTGAATTTGGTGAACAAAGATATTTTAAAATTGCTAAAAGAATTTATGGAGAATTAGATACAAGATTAAAAGTTTCTAAGTTTTTAGCAGGAGATAATTATACTATAGCTGATATTGCAACATGGCCATGGCTAGCAAGACATGAGTGGCATGATATTGGATTAAAAAATTATCAAAACTTATCTAGATGGTATCAAGAAATTTCTGAGCGAGAAGCTGTTATAAAAGGATATGCCTTTATGGATAAAGATGCAAAAATTCCAAAAATTTAATTAATCATCCACATGAACTTTTTCTTCTTTTTCATGCTTTTCTTGTGCAGCAATTGTGTATTTAGCAACAGGTCTTGCCATTAATCTTTTTAAACCAATTGGTTCAGCTGTATCTAGACAATACCCATAAGTATCATCCATAATTCTTCTTAAAGCTTTGTCGATTTCAGAAATTAATTTTATTTGTCTATTAATTGCTTTCATCTCTACATTTTTATCGATGTATGAACTTGCCTGATCTACTAGATCTGCTGAAATATTATTGTCATCCATACTTCCATTGTAAAGAGCTTCATTGTTTGATTTAATTAATTCTTTCTTCCATTCATTTAATCTCATTCTAAAAAATACTTTATGTTTTTCGCACATATATTTTTCAGTTTCTTTTGGAACGTAAGTTTTCGAAATTTTTATTGGTACTTTTTTAGTTGGAGAAGCTGCAGTTTTCTTTGGCTTACTTGCAACTTTAGTTTTTGGTTTAGATACTTTTTTCTTTACTTTAGTAGTTTTAGGCATCGCTTAATTTTGAATTGCCGGAGTATATTCAGCAAAATAGGGGTGTCAAGCAAGCTGAATTGTTATAAATATTTACTTAATGACCATTAATAACAAAAATATAGATAATCTTTTTTATATTTTTGTTACATCTCATCTAATTTTCTGGACCTTGATTCCAACTCTTACAAATCACAATTTACCCTTAGATACAATTGAAGCTTTAGCTTGGGGTAGCAACTTAGATTGGGGTTTTAATAAACATCCTCCTATGAGTGCTTTTTTTCCAGAAGTTTTTTTTCAAATTTTTGGTTCACAGGATTGGGCTTATTACTTACTAAGCCAAGTTTTTGTAATTATTTCTTTTTATTATGTGTTTAAACTTTCTAACGAAATACTTAAGAACAAATTTCTTGGTTTAATTTCAGTTTTACTAATTGAAACGATTTATTTTTACAATTTTACTACACCGGAGTTCAACGTAAATGTATGCCAATTACCTTTTTGGTCTTTAACAGCATATTATTCTTGGAAAATTTATAGTGGAAAAAATATTCAGTTTTGGGATTGTTTTTTAATAGGTTTGTTTGGTGCAATTGGATTTTTATCAAAATATTTGTTTATTTACTTATTAGTATCTATCGCACTTTTATTTATTTATTTAATTTTTAAGAAAGAAAGAAAGTTTGAATTTAAATATTTAATTACAATAGAAGTATTTATAGTTGCTTTAGTTCCTCACTTAATTTGGCTTAATAACAATGAATTCATCACAATTACTTATGGACTTGCAAGAACTGGTTTGGAACAATCAAGTTTTATTGATCATATCAAATTTCCATTAATATTTTTAGGAAAACAAATTGGTATATTAATCCCATTTATAATTTTGACTTTGTTATTGATCAAAAAACTTAAATATAAAATTAATTTCAAAGATAAAAATTTATTATTTTTGTTAGCAATAAATATATTACCAATTGCTCTGATGTTTTTAACTTCTTCGATTACAGGATCAAAAATTAGAACAATGTGGATGACGCCATTTTATTTGTTTATTGGTACATTAGTTGTTTATTTATTCCAATCTCAAATAAATTTAAAAAAACTAAAACCCTTTATGGTTGGATTTTTGTTCTTTTTCTTTTTGTCACCTGTTCTATACGCTTATGTTTCGGTTTCAAAAGACGATAAGAGAACAGATTATCCAGGTAAAGAAATTGCCATGAAAACTCAATATGCTTGGGACCAACAATTTAGCTCTAAAATCAATGTTGTGCTTGGAGATGAGTGGAATGCTGGCAATTTATCTTATCACTTAAAATCTAGACCAGTTTGGGAAGGTATAGTTGAAAGAGAGAAGCTTGATCAATTGAAAGATTATATGTGTCTTGATAGTATCTGTGTTGGATCAAGATAATCTATGAAATATGTAATTTTAGTACCTATTTATAATGACCGCGAGTCTTTGAAGTTATTGATAGAAAATATTAATTACGAGATAAAAGATTTAAATTCTGAAATATCACTAGTGGTAATCAATGATGCCTCCTCACAACAAATCATTGATGAATATCCTAATATTGAAAATATTCAATCTATTGAAATCATCAATATGAAAGAAAACAGAGGTCATGCAAGATGCATTGCTTCAGGTTTGAAATATATCTATGACAAAAAGGAATTTGATTATGTCATTCCTATGGATGGAGATGGTGAGGATAGGCCTGAAGAAATTAAAAACTTTGTCGAATTATCAAAGGAAGCTGGAGACAGATCTATAGTTGGTGAAAGGGTTAAAAGATCAGAAAATATGATATTTAAGTTATGTTACCAATTTCACAAATTTTTAACTTTAGCATTTACTGGGCAATCAATTAAATTTGGTAATTTTACATGTCTTTCAAAAGCAACTGTAAAAAAAATGTTAGAGGAGAAATCTACCTGGAATAGTTTTTCAGGATCACTAAAGAAATTAGAAAAAGATTTAATCTCTTCTCCATCAATTAGGGGTAAAAGATATTTTGGCCCATCTCAAATGAGTTTTTTTAAATTATTAAAACATTCTCTTTCAATAATAAGTGTATTTAGAAAAACAGTTTTAATTCGTTCAGCTTTATTTATTATTTTTTATATTTTGTTAATCAAAAGTAATGCGTCAATTGTTACTTCATTACCCTTAGTTTTTTTATTAATAATGATTTATTCAATTTCTAGTTTAGCTTTAAGAGAAAATATTGAGGAATTTAATAATTCCTTAACAAACATCCTCGATATTGATAAGATAAAGTAATTTATTTATTATATTGATAATGAAAAACTTTTTTAGAAAAGTTGCATTTGGTTTAAAGCCTGATGAAAAAGAGCCATCAGATCCACTAGTTTGGGCTCAAAAACAAGTTGAAAAAATTCCTGAATTCAACTGGACTGGAAAACATATTTATTCCGAAAAGGAAATGAGAAAGTATTGGATCACCCAAAGAGTTGAGGAAAATACAACTTTAAGAAAAAAATATAAAAATGATCCAGAAGGACTTAGGCTAGCAGAACGTCAACTAAGATATGATACTGGAAAAGAATTTTGGCGAGCTAATGAAATTTGTATAAGACATTCTGAAGGGGTAAGAAGCAATAACCCTGTACTTGCTAAACTTTGGTATTTTTGGGGCAATCATTTTACGATTAGTGATACTCAAACATTAGCTTCTTTTTCCACTGGAGCTTATCAAAGAGAATTTTTAAGAGCCAACATGGACAAAACATTTGAAACTATGGCTATCCAAGCAACACTTGCTTGGCCAATGATCATGCACTTAGACAATAAAGATAACATAGGACCTAAGTCAGAAAGTGGTAAACAGGAATGGAGAAGAAAAGAAAAGAAACCAGCAACTATAAATGAAAACCACGCGAGAGAATTAATGGAGCTTCACACCATTTCTCCAGATGGGGGCTACACTCAAGAAGATGTTATAGAGTTAGCTAAAATAATGACTGGTTGGAGGCCAAAATGGACAAAGAAAAAAGATAATGGAAATGATGTTGGTTTCATATCTAAATATCACGAACCAGGAAAAAAAATTGTTCTAGGAAAAGAATATAAACGTGGGAGAAAAGGAATAGAGCTTGCAATTAAAGATTTAGTTAAACATCCCTCATGCAGAGAATTTATCGCTACAAAACTTTGTAGATATTTAATTACTGACAACCCGACACCTGAAATGATAGCACCTGTTGTTAAAGCATGGGAACAATCGGATGGATTTCTTCCTGAAGTACATAAAGCCGCAATTAAAGTTGCATTTGAATATAATGACAAATACAGAAAATTTCAAAATCCTGAAAACTGGTGGCTTACAACAATAAACATGTCAGGATCAACGTATTCTTATCCAACAAAAGAAAAAATGATTGACAGTCATAAATTAGGATTAAAACCATTTGGAGATATAAGGTGGCAAGGTTGGTTTTTAGAGGATTTAGGTTGTCATCCCTATAGACAAAAACAACCAAATGGATTCTCAGATTTTGAAAAGGACTGGATGTCAACTGAAATGATTATAAGAAGAATTATGTATGCTAAAAAAGCTTTCCATAAATATAATGTAAATGATCAGATAAGCGATGATATTCATGAAAAAATAGTTAGGAACAATTTTGATAACCCTGACAAAATATTAAAAATTTTATCTAAGGCAAAAACTAACGAAGAAAAACATATTTTATTATTTAACTTACCAGAGGTATTAAAAGCATGAAAATATCAAGAAGAAATTTTTTAAAAGGTACTGCAACTACATTATTTTTAGCTGGATTTAATTTTCCAGTGTTAGCTGCAGGATCAAGAAAAAAAAATCTGGTAGTTATTATGTTGAGAGGTGGTATGGATGGATTGACTGCCGTACCAGTAATAGGTGATAAAAATTTTGAGAAGAGAAGAAAAAAAATTTTAATTGAAAATCCTATTAAACTGGACTCTGATTTTGCTCTTCATCCTAAATTAAATGCTTTTTATAATTGTTGGAAAGACAATACTGGCTCCATTGTTCATGCAACCAGTATTCCGTATACAGCTCGATCTCATTTTGAGGGCCAAAACTTAATGGAGTCAGGTGGAAAAGTGCCTTATCAAGAAAAAACTGGCTGGCTTGGAAGAGCAATGAAAATAGCAAATTATAAAGGAGATGGTTTAGCATTATCTTTGCCTATGCCATTGTTATTGAGGGGAGTTCCTAAAAACAATAATTACTATCCTTCGGATGATCGCCTACCTAGAGAAGATACACTTGAATTGTTAAAATCAATTTATGCAGATAGTTCTGAAGAGGAACTATTGGATATGATGAATTTTATTAAAAAGAGAAAAAATGAAGAGATGATGGGAATGGGTTTTGGTAGTGGTAAAAGAAAGAATGGCAACCTATCAAAGCAGGCCGCTGAGTATTTAAAAAAACCAGATGGTCCTAGAGTAGCTGTATTCGAAGTAAATGGATTTGATACTCATGCTGCACAAGGAGGAATTAATGGTACTCATACTAAATGCTTACTTGAAATGGATGAAATAATTGAAAATCTCAAAGTTAATTTAAAAGATTCTTATAAAGACACATTAATCCTAACAGTTACTGAGTTTGGAAGAACGATTGCTCAGAATGGAGGAAATGGAACAGAACATGGGTATGGTACAGCTTTGTTTATGGCTGGTGGATTATTAAAGAAAAGCCAAGTTTATTCTGATTGGCCTGGGTTAAAGAGAAAAGAGCTTTATCAAGGTAGAGATTTAAATGCCACTATTGATGCAAGATCAGTATATGCATCCGCAATGTCTACAGTGTTTGATGTTGAGTTTGAAAGAATTCAAAAAGATGTCTTTTGGGGTGATAAATTAGACAACTTATCAGATAAGCTTTTTAAAGCATAATAAATTACTCTTAGATTTTTTTAATTAAAATGTATATAGGCACGCTCATGCCTGAAAAAAAATTAAATAATGAATTACTCGGTATCTTTTACATGGTTATTGCACAATTTTCGTTTGCTACCAACGATGCATTAGTCAAACATATTTATCAAAACTTTGATGAACTAGCGGTGTTAAATCAGATAATTTTCTTAAGAGGAATTTGTTGTCTAATATTTATAGGAATATTTTTAAGTATTAAAAACCAATTTAATTTAAAAATAATATTTTCTTCAAACAAACTAACTTTAAGAGGAATTTTAGAAGCTTTAGCTGCTGTTGGTTTTTTTATAGGAGTTGCAAAATTACCTTTTGCAATGGTTTATATTTTATTGAGTTTAGCTCCAATCATAATGACAACTTTTGGTGCGTTATTTTTAAATGAAAAAGTTAGATGGAAAAGATGGAGCGCAGTTATAATAGGTTTTACAGGTGTTGTAATAGTCATTAATCCAGCTGAATTAAAATTTGGTTATTACTTTATATTTCCACTTCTTTCTGCAATCTTTTTATCAATAAGAGATTTGGTAACTAAAAATATAAAAACAGGTCACAATAGTCTTCAAATAGCGTTTATTACTTGTTTGGTAGTTACAATATTTTTTGGAGTTCTATCTGTTTATAAATTTTATTCATTTAACTTAGAACAAAGTATTATATTAATTATTTCAGCTTTCTTTTTATCTTTTGGTTATATTTTCTCAGTACTAACAATTAAAGCTGCATTAGTTTCTGTTACATCAACTTTCAGGTACACAGCAATACTTTGGGGAATTTTATATGGATATTTCTTTTTCAACGAGACACCAGAATATAATACTTATCTAGGTGCTGTAATGATTATTATAAGTGGTCTTATAATTATAATGAGACAGAAGCAATTAGGTAAAATTAAATAAAAATTATCTGAAACTAATCCTTAAAACTTATCCACAGGCTATAATTTGAATTGAAATAGTATTTTATAAATTATAGCCTTTTGATTAATGAGAATTGAAGAAGAGCTTAAGCTAGATTACTCTGATGTGTTGTTCAGACCTAAGAGAAGCACATTAAAAAGTCGAAAAGACGTTAATCTTCTTAGAACTTACAGATTTAAATATAGTAAAAATGAGTGGTCAGGAATTCCTATTATGGCAGCCAACATGGATGGTGTTGGTGAATTAAGTATAGCTGAAAAATTGAATGATCATCAAATGATCACATGTTTAACAAAACAACATGATGTAAAAAAAATAAAACAAAATAAAAATATTAAAAAAATCTATCCAAACATTGCACTTAGTGTTGGTATTAAAAAAGAGGACTTTCAAAACTTAGATAAAGTTTTAAAGGAATTTAGTTTTTTTAAATTTATTTGTATTGATGTTGCAAATGGTTACTCAGAGCATTTCACAAGCTTTATCAAATCAGTAAGAGAAAAATACCCAACCAAAACTATTATTGCAGGAAATGTTGTAACTGCAGATATGACACAAGAACTAGTTTTAAGTGGTGCTGACATAGTAAAAGTTGGAATAGGACCTGGAAGTGTTTGTACAACAAGAATTCAAACAGGAGTAGGGTATCCACAATTAAGTGCTGTTATTGAATGTGCAGATGCAGCCCATGGTCTTGGTGCACATGTCAT
The DNA here is from genome assembly GCF_052047955.1 of Candidatus Pelagibacter sp. HIMB1495. Lineage (NCBI taxonomy): Bacteria > Pseudomonadati > Pseudomonadota > Alphaproteobacteria > Candidatus Pelagibacterales > Candidatus Pelagibacteraceae > Candidatus Pelagibacter > Candidatus Pelagibacter sp. HIMB1495. The sequence continues at coordinate 566,212 of NZ_JBNAIQ010000001.1, forward strand.
CGCTGATGGTGGATGCACATGTCCTGGTGATGTTGCAAAAGGTTTTGGAGGTGGTGCAGATTTTGTGATGTTAGGTGGAATGTTGGCAGGTCATGATGAAGGAAAAGGAAAAATAGTAAAAGTAAATGGATCAAAGTATATAGAATTCTATGGATCAAGCTCGGAAGTTGCTAACAAAAAACATTATGGTGGATTAGCAGATTATAGAAGTAGTGAAGGAAGAAAAGTTAGAGTTAAATATAGGGGCAAAATAAACGATACTGTTTTAAATATTCTTGGTGGTGTTAGAAGTAGCTGCACTTATGTAGGAGCACCATCATTAAAACAATTAAGTAAATGTACTACTTTTGTAAGAGTATCTAATCAATTTAATGATACTTTTGTTAAATAGAGTACATTTAAAAAAATGAAAAAAATATTTTTAATAATTACTCTCTTATTATTTTCAAAGAATGTATATGCAGAAAAATTTTTTGGAAAACTAGAAACTCCTTTAAGTCCAAAAATAACAAAAAAAGGTCAAATAACTAGTGAGTTATCAAAAGATTTTGTTTTTGAAGGAGAATATTCTGAAAAATTTACTTTAGGTCATGGAGACTGTGGTAGCGATGGATCATATGATGATTGCACAAATGACAGATCACGTGTTGAAAGAAAAATACTTCATAAGAAAGGTAAAGAAATGTATTATTCCTTTTCTATCTATGTTCCAGAGAATTTTAGTGCAGCAGGAGGAAATTCTATAGCACAATCTAAAATTAAAAAATTAAGACCACCTGTTTGGATGCTTAGATTTAAAGATGATTTTACAGTGTTAAAATTTGATGCTGGTCAAAAAAGTCAAAAGGGTTGTATTTTAGATAAGATTGAAAATCTAAAAGGTAAATGGACAAGTTTTGTAGTTTATGCAAACTATGGAAAGAAAGCTAATAAAGAATTTTCATATAAGGACAGAGAGTTTTTGGGAGGTTTATGGGTTGATGGAAAAAGAATTCTTCTTCCATGTGCTAATAAAATTCAATTACCTGAAAATAGATTAGTTCCAAAACAGGGTTTAAGCAGTTATTCAAAAAACGGTACAAACTTTAAGTATGGAATATACAATTCCTATGTAAGTAGATGGCTTTATAGAGAAAGTATTGCAAATGGATTTAAACCTGATGTCACAGAATGGTTAGACGAAGGTGCAATAGGAAAAGGAACTGCTGTTAAATCATACTCAAAAGATCCATGGAGTGTTGACTGGGGAATAGAATATCCAACTAAAGTTTTATATTTTGATGCTATTTCTATATCTAAAAAAAGACCTGAAGGATTAGATGATGATTATACTTTTACAAATTGTAAGTTTTTTAGATATTTAATGCAAAAATGTTAATAATTGAAAAAATTAAGCTCTAATCGTTGGTAAACAATAAAAATCAGCAGTATCTATTTTAGAAGAATATTGCCTTCTCATGTTCCATTTTTTATGAACTCCAGCACTTGCAACACTTAAGGTAGATCTTCCATATCGATGATTAGTATTATCAATTGATCTCATTAAGCTATTTATCTTTTCATCTTTTTCAGAAGTAAATAAATTTGTTTTATCACTTGCATTAGATAAACCCGTTAGCATCACACCTGCTTTTTGATAACGATAACCATTTTTAAAAATACTCTCCAATATTGAAACTGCAGTTTTAACTGTTTCAATACTGTTGTTTGTTGCAATAGGAAAATCAACTGTCTTTGCATTTGAATAATAACCAAAGTTTCTATGAAAAGGACTTGTTCTTACAAATACAGTGATTGCTTTTGCAACTAAAGATTCTGATCTAATTTTTTCAGATGCATTTAAGCAATAGTTTGCAACTGCTTCTTTTAATTCTTGAAACGTTTCAATTCTCTTTCCAAATGATCTTGAAACCACACAACTCTTTCTTTTGGTAGTAGTTGTTTCTAAATCAATACAAGGAATCCCTCTAAGTTCCATTGCTGTTCTTGAACTTAAAACATTGGAACTTTTCTTAATCCATGTATTAGATTTATTTTTAAGTTGCTTCGCATTATAAATTCCATGCTTTTGATAAAACTTTGTAAGTTGTCTTCCAACACCCCAGACATCATTGATTTCAACTTTTTCTAAAATAGGATCTAAATTATCTATTCCAATTAAACTTGTAACCCCTGATTGTTTTTTCTTTGCAATATGATTTGCAACTTTACTTAATGTTTTTGTTTTTGCGATCCCAATACTTGTTGGAATACCAGTCCACTGTAAAACAGTTTCTCTTATTTCTTTTCCAACTTTTTCTACATCCTGATCTTTAAAGTTTGATAAATCTAAAAACGCTTCATCAATGGAGTAAACTTCTATTTCAGAATTAAATCTTTTAAGGGTACGCATTACTCTTCTTGATAAATCTCCATACAAAGAATAGTTTGATGAAAAAACATTTACATTATTTTTAACAATAATATCTTTTGCTTTAAAATAAGGTTCACCCATTTTAATTCCTAAAGCTTTTGCTTCATTCGATCTTGAAATAATACAGCCATCATTATTAGATAAAACAACAACAGGTTTTTTTCTTATTTTAGGATTGAATAATCTTTCACAAGAAACATAAAAAGAATTACAATCAACGAGTGCTATTTTTTTAGTATACTGAGTGGATGACATAAGTAACTACTCCCCAAATAAAAACATCTTGCTCTTCATTAATTAAAATTCTGTCAGAAAACTCTTTAGAACCAGAGGTTAAAAATTTTTTATCTCTTTCTTGAACTAAAGTTTTAACTACAAGTTCATCATGAACATTTGCAATCACAGTTGAAAAGTTTTTTGGTTTTAAACTTTTATCAACGACCAACAAGTCTCCATCATTAATGCCAACATCAACCATAGATTTACCTTGAACTCTGATGATGAAAGTAGCTGGAACATTTCTTATTAAATGCATGTTCAGATCAATATCTTCTTCGATATAATCTGTTGCAGGAGAAGGAAAACCAGCGCCTGCTTTATGTAGATAATATGGGATTGTTAGTTTCATGTTCTTGTTTTGTTCTAATTTATAGACTATTTATGGAATACACTCAATAGGTTGTATTTTGAGTCTGTAACTGAATCAAAAGTGAATCAAAACGTGAACATCCAATCCACATATTGTGGACTTGTGGATAACTTCAACCATAGATAGTTTAAGTTGGTTATTTAAATATATAAATTCTGAGTTTAGTTATGAACATTTTAGATTTTGTCATGGTTGGTTCTAATGATCATCAAAAATCAGGTGACTTTTATGATGCTGTTTTTGAACCTTTAAAATTAAAAAGAATTTTAAAAACAGAAAAGTATTTGGGTTATGCTCATTCAAGTGATCCAGACAAAGTTCAATTTTATGTAACGCATCCTGTAAATGGAGAGCCTGCAACTTTTGGAAATGGTTCGCAAACAACTTTACTAGCTGACACAAAAGAAGCAGTGGATAAATTTTATGAAGTTGCAATTTCAAAAGGAGCAACAGATGAAGGTGGACCAGGGGTTAGAAAAGATGGAAATTACTATGCATACGTTCGTGATTTAGATGGAAATAAGATTGCAGCAAAAAGTATTTTAACTTAAATTAAGGAGATATATGAAACTAAGTTGTCATTGTGGATCTGTAGAAGCTGAAATTAATTCAACAGTTAATGAATTGGCAAAAATTGTCAGATGTAATTGTTCAATTTGCAAAAGAAAAAATGCAACAATGGGTATGGTCAAAAATGAAGATTTTAAACTTACAAAAGGTGAGGATAAAATAAAACTTTATCAATACCATTCAAAAATTGCTAAACATTATTTTTGTACTGAATGTGGAATTTACACTCATCACAATCCAAGAAGTAATCCTGCAATGACTGGATTTAATTTAGGTTGTGTTGATGAAGTTAAAGTTGAAGATATAAAAGAGATAGCTCAATTTGATGGTCTTAACCATCCAATGGATCAAGAAAAATAAAAGTTCAATGCAATCAACTGCTGAGTGTTTTAAAAAAGTTAAAAGTGATTGTCTAAAATTTATTAAATCACAAGAAACCTCAAAGGAAAAATTTAGCAACAAAGACAAGATGTTAAAATCTTTTTTAATTCCTGTATGTTTTTGGATTGCAAAAAAAGCGAATAATAAAAAACCTTATTTTGTTGGTTTAGCAGGAGGACAGGGCACTGGTAAAACAACTATAAGTTCAATTATAAAAATTATTTTAGAAAAATATTTTAAATTAAAAGTATTTAAAATTTCTATTGATGATTTCTATAAAACTAGAAAAGAAAGATCTATTTTATCTAATAAAGTCCATTCTATGTTAATGACAAGAGGAGTCCCAGGAACACATGATGTAAAAATTATGTTAGATTTCTTTAAAAAATCAAAAAGTAAAAACTTTAAATCAATAAAGTTACCAAGTTTTAATAAGGCAGTCGATGACCGGTCTCCTAAAAAAAATTGGTACAATATTAAAGAGCAGCCAGATGTAATTATATTTGAGGGTTGGTGTGTTGGTGCAAGAGCTGAAGTTAATAAAACACTTAAAAAGTCAATTAATTCTCTTGAAAGAACTAAAGATCAAAAACTTATTTGGAGAAAATATGTTAATGAGCAACTAAAGACAAAATACAAAAAACTATATTCTCAGTTAGATTGTCTGATTTATTTAAAAGCAAAAAATTTTAGTTTGCTTCAGAAATGGAGACTAAAACAAGAGCATAAGTTGTGGTTAAATACTAAAAATAAATCTAGTCACAAAATAATGAGCAAAGGAGATGTTATTAATTTTATGCAAACTTACCAAAGAATTACACAGAACATGTTTAAATTTGCACCAAAATATTCTACAATTATCTTAAATTTAAATAGCAACCATCAAATTAAGACAATAAAATATAATAAATGAAAAAATTTCTAATAATTATCTTTTGTGTAGTAGTTTTTCCATTAAGTGCATTTTCAGCAACTTTAAAGGAAGCGCTCAAACAAACTTTTGATAATAATCTTGAGCTTCAAGCAGAAAGAAAAAATTTAGAAATTCAACAAGAAGTAATTAACATGTCTAGAAGTGATTTATTACCTAGCTTAACTCTTTCTAGCACAAAAAATTTTGAGGATACCAATAAACTTACAAATCAAAGTGGAGGAGATGCTGCTATCACTGATACTGATATGATGACTTCTTCAATTAAACTTGAACAAACATTACTTGATGGTAGTGGAAGAAAAACAGAATATGAAAAAAGTAAGTTAGGATTAAATTTAACAGAAGCAAAATTAGTTAAAAAAGAACAAGAAGTATTCTTAAGAGCTATTGAGGCATACACAGGATTAATTTTAGCTTATGAAAAATTAAATATTAATGAAGAAAACGTAAACTTACTTCAAAGACAATTTGAATTAGATAATGCAAGATTAAGTCGAGGGCAAATAACAGCATCTGATTTAGCACAATCTCAGTCTTCTCTAGCTGGAGCACAAGCAAGATATATTGAAGCTCAAAATAATATAGTAACTAGTAGATTAAATTACGAAAATGTAATTGGAACTATTGCAGAAGAAGCAAAATTAAAAAAAATATATAATGCTCAAGAGACAATCCCTAAAAATCTAAGTGAAGCTAAAAAAATATCTTTGGAGAAAAGCCCAGAGTTAATTATTGCTGAAATAGAATACGGACAATCTGAGCTAGATGTAAAAATTGCAAGATCTGATCTTTCACCAACAGCAAAAATTTCTTTAGAAAGAACTTATACCGATGACTTAAGTGCAACTTATGATGAAAGAGAAAAAGACGTCTTACAAGCAACTGTTTCATGGCCTTTCCAATTTGGTGGAAAAAATAAATCTAATGTAAGCAAAAATCTTCAAGCTAAAGGTATGAAAAGATTGTTATTAGAGAATGCACAGAAAAATAATACGCAATCAGTGACCTCTTCTTGGTCAACTTTGCAATCTTCAAGAAGTTTTTTGCAAGCTGTACAATCACAAGTTAAAGCTTCAGAAGTAGCAACTGAAGGAATTAGCTTTGAATATGAAAGTGGATCTGGAAGATCTACTTTTGATGTTCTTCAATCTAGATCAAACTTAATTAATGCAAAAATTAATCTTGCTGAAGCTGAAAGAAGCTACTTGTTAGCTCAATATAGAGTTTTAAAATCAGTAGGACTTTTAAACAGCGACTATTTAAACCTTAAGTAATTCAGTCATTTTTACTCATAAAAAACAAAGATCTTGCCAATGAGAACAAAATGTGTACATTTAAATCATGATTCGACTGTTAAAAAACGTAAAAAAAGAGGCAAAAAATGACGAAAAGTAACCTAAAAGTAGTTAAATCTACTAAAGATCAAGAAATGGATATTAAAGAAAAGAACAAAGCACTAGATGCTGCAATAGCCCAAATTACAGATAATTTTGGAAAAGGATCTGTAATGAAGCTTGGCCAAAAAAGAGCTATGGATATTGAGTCTGTTTCAACAGGTTCTTTAAGTCTTGATTTAGCTTTAGGTATTGGCGGATTACCAAAAGGAAGAATTATCGAAGTTTATGGACCAGAATCATCTGGAAAAACAACATTAGCATTACAAGTTGTTGCTGAAGCTCAAAAAGCAGGTGGAATTTGTGCATTCGTTGATGCAGAGCATGCTTTAGATCCAGTTTATGCAAAAAAATTAGGTGTAAATACTGAAGAACTTTTAATTTCACAGCCAGATGCTGGTGAACAAGCATTAGAAATTGCTGATACGCTAGTAAAATCAGGCTCTATTTCAGTTATTGTAATCGACTCTGTTGCAGCTTTAACTCCAAAAGCTGAGATCGAGGGAGAGATGGGAGATCATCATGTTGGTCTTCAATCAAGATTAATGAGTCAGGCTTTAAGAAAATTAACAAGTTCAATTTCAAATACAAACACAATGATGATTTTCATTAACCAAATTAGAATGAAAATTGGAGTTATGTTTGGAAGTCCAGAAACTACATCAGGTGGTAATGCACTTAAGTTTTATTCATCTGTTAGAATGGATATTAGAAGAATAGGTGCCATCAAAGACAAAGATGAAATTATTGGTAACTCAACAAGAGTGAAGGTAGTTAAAAATAAAGTAGCTCCACCATTTAAAGTAGTTGAATTTGATTTGATGTACGGAAGAGGAATTAGCAAGATGGGTGAATTAGTCGATCTTGGTTCCAAAGCAGATATTATTGAAAAATCAGGAGCATGGTATGCTTATAAAGGAGAGAAGATTGGTCAAGGTAGAGAGAATGCTAAAACTTATCTAGCTCAAAATCCTAAAATTGCTGCAGAAATAGAAATGGCAATTAGGGAAAAAGCTGGTGTTATTTCTAAAAAAATAGAAGGAAACCCGATAGATCCTGAAAAATTGGAAAAAGAAAAGAAAGTAGCTGAAAAAGAAGAAGAAGCAAAAGCTGAAGCTACTCCTCCATCTAAAAAGAATTAATAGGTCATCTTTATTAATAAAAGGCGCTTAATATAAGCGCCTTTTTTCCCGTACTGCATCTAGACATAAAATAAAAAAGCTGTATTTTAAAAATATGGCAGACAAAAGTCTCAATGAAATTAGAAATACTTTCCTTAAGTATTTTGAAAAGAATGATCATCAGATTGTGGAGTCTAGTAATTTGGTTCCAAATAATGATCCAACATTGATGTTTGCTAACTCTGGAATGGTTCAATTTAAGAACGTGTTCACAGGTTTAGAAAAAAGAGATTATGTAAGAGCAACTACTTCACAAAAATGTGTAAGAGCAGGTGGAAAACATAATGATTTAGAAAATGTAGGTTACACACCTCGACACCACACTTTCTTTGAGATGCTAGGAAACTTCTCTTTTGGAGATTATTTTAAAGAGCAAGCAATTGATTATGCTTGGAATTTAATTACTAAAGATTTTGGAATAGATAAAAATAGACTTTATGTAACAGTGTTTCATGAGGACGATGAGGCCTTCAATTTTTGGAAGAAAATAGCAGGTTTTAGCGACGACAGAATAATTAGAATAGCAACTTCAGATAACTTTTGGTCAATGGGAGAAACAGGACCATGTGGACCTTGTTCAGAAATCTTTTTTGATCATGGTGATCATTTGCATGGTGGATTACCTGGTACCAAAGATGAAGATGGAGATAGATTTATTGAAATATGGAACTTAGTCTTCATGCAATTTGAACAAGTCACAAAAGATAAAAGAATAAATCTTCCAAAACCATCTGTTGATACAGGAATGGGTTTGGAGAGGATTGCTGCATTATTACAAGGCACTCATGATAATTATGAAACAGATCATTTTAAAAAAATAATTAATTCTGCATCAGATATAATTAAAATTAAATCAGATAAATCAAATCTATCAAGTTTTAGAGTTATTGCAGATCACTTAAGAGCAAGTTCATTTTTAATTGCTGAAGGAGTGTTGCCATCTAACGAAGGAAGAGGGTATGTGCTTCGAAGAATCATGAGAAGAGGTATGAGACACTCTCATTTGTTAGGAGCTAAGGATCCAGTATTTTCAAAATTGTTTGATACATTGTTAAATGAAATGTCAGGAAATTATCCTGAACTTAAAAGAGCAGAGTCCTTAATTAAAGAAACTTTAAAGATGGAAGAAGAAAAATTTTTAGTTCTTTTAGATAGAGGAATTAAAATTTTAAATGATGAAATTTCTAAAATAGATAAAGTTTTACCTGGTGACATTGCCTTTAAACTTTATGAAACTTATGGATTTCCAATTGACCTTACAGAAGATATTTTAAAATCAAAATCTTTAGAATTTGATAAAGAAAGATTCGGTGAGCTGATGAGAGAAAGTATTGAGCTTGCAAGAAAAAATTGGAAAGGATCTGGAGATAGTGCAGTTGAGCAAGTTTGGTATGGAGTTAAAGAAAAACATGGAGCAACAGAATTTTTAGGATATGAAAATGATCAAGCACAAGGAGTAATAAAATCACTTCTCAAAAATCATAAAGAGGTTGATACTTTAAATGCTGGTGATGAAGGTATTATTGTTGTTAACCAAACACCATTTTATGCTGAATCTGGAGGTCAAGTAGGAGATACAGGATTGATCTCTAAAGATGAATTTGAATTTGAAGTAACTGATGTTCAAAAAAAACTAGGAGATTTATTTGTTCATTATGGAAAAGTGAAAAAAGGATCAATAAAGCTTGAGCAAGATGTTGAAATGAAAATCAATATTGAGAAAAGAAATGATACAAGAGCTTATCATTCAGCAACTCATTTATTACACGAGTCTTTGAGAAGAGTTTTAGGTCCACATGTTACTCAAAAAGGATCTCTTGTTGAGCCAGAAAGATTAAGATTTGATTTTAGTCACATGAAACCTATTTCAGATGATGAAATGGTTAAAATCGAAAGTCACGTGAATGATATGATTTCTAAACAATCAGTTGTAACTACAAGAATTATGACACCAAAGGAAGCAGTTGATAACGGAGCTTTAGCACTATTTGGTGAGAAATATGGAGATGAAGTAAGAGTGTTATCGATGGGGGATGAAGGAGAAAAATATTTTTCAACTGAATTATGCGGTGGAACCCATGTAAAAAACACTGGTGATATTGGTAAATTTAAGATTATTAGCCAATCCTCAATAGCTGCAGGAGTTAGAAGAGTAGAGGCTTTAAGAGATAAACAACTAGAGGACTATCTAAAAAATAAAGAAAAAATGTTAAACTTATCATCTGAAAAAGATGATGAACAAATTAATGAGCTGAGCAGGCAAATTTCTGGTTTTGGTGGAAAACCTAATTTAGATGAAAGTGATAAAAAAGTATTAATCAAAAATTTAAATAAACAATTAGAAACTTTATCAGTTAATTCAATTTTACAAGACCAATCTAAAAATAAAGTTAATGATCTAGATGTTAACGGGGTAAAAGTAAGATTTCAAAACGTTGAAGATCTTCCGCCTAAAGAATTAAGAAAACTTGTAGACAAAGGTAAAAAAGAATTGGGCGAAGGTATTGTAATTGTTTTTGCAAGCAAAGATGACAAAGTTGGCATTGCCGTAGGTGTCACAGAAAAACTAACTGAAAAATTTGATGCAGTACAATTTGTAAAAGCAGGTTCAGAAGTAATCGGAGGCAAAGGTGGTGGTGGAAGAAAAGACTTTGCTCAAGCTGGTGGTCAAGACCAATCGAAAATCAATGATGCTTTTGAAAAAATTAAATCTTTAATTTAATTTCTTTTTAAGATTGCCATCAATTTCATCTAAAAATTGATTAGTAGTTAAAAACTTACTGTTAGGTCCAACAAGAATTGCTAAATCTTTTGTCATAGAACCATTTTCAACACACTCAATACATACCGCTTCCAATGTTTGAGCAAATTTAATTAATTCTTGGTTGTTATCTAATTTTCCTCTGTGAGCCAATCCTCTTGTCCATGCAAATATGGATGCAATAGGATTTGTCGAAGTTTCTTTTCCTTGTTGATGCATTCTATAGTGTCTAGTAACAGTTCCATGTGCAGCTTCAGCTTCCATCACTTTTCCATCAGGAGTTAACAGAGTACTTGTCATTAATCCTAGTGATCCATAACCTTGAGCCATAGTATCAGACTGGACATCACCATCATAATTTTTGCAAGCCCAAATATATTTTCCACTCCATTTCATAGCACATGCGACCATGTCATCAATTAATCTGTGTTCGTAAGTTAATTTATGTTTTTCAAATTCTTCTTTGTATTCGTTGTCAAAAACTTCTTGGAAAATATCTTTAAATCTTCCATCGTATTGTTTTAAAATTGTATTTTTTGTAGACATATAGACTGGCCACTTTTTAATTAATCCATAGCTAAAGCATGATCTTGCAAAGTCTTGAATAGATTTGTCTAAATTATACATTGATAGTGCTACACCAGGACCAGTGAAATTAAATACCTCATATTTTATTTCATCTTTTCCATCTTCTGACGTCCACTTAACTTCCATTTTACCTTTTCCAGGCACTTTAAAATCAGTTGCTCTATATTGATCACCAAAAGCATGTCTTCCAATAATTACAGGATCTGTCCACGAAGGAACTAACTTTGGAATATTTTTACAAATTATTGGTTCTCTGAAAACTGTGCCTCCAATAATGTTTCTTATTGTTCCATTTGGAGATCTCCACATTTTTTTTAAATCAAATTCTTCTACTCTTGCTTCGTCTGGTGTGATTGTTGCGCATTTAATTCCAACACCTATTTTTTTTATAGCATTTGCTGAATCTATTGTGATCTGGTCATCAGTATTATCTCTGCTTTTCATTCCTAGATCGAAATACTCGATGCCAAGATCTATATATGGAAGGATTAATTTGTTTTTAATAAACTCCCAAATAATTCGAGTCATTTCATCGCCATCTAACTCGACAACTGGGTTATTTACCTTGATTTTGCTCATTAAATTAAATTTATCTTATTAATTGAATTTGATTGGTTTATATACATATTAATCGAAAATTAGCAAATAGAAGAATATGTTTACCAAGATATTTCCAAAGATACACACAGAGGGTTATAAGTTTATTGTAATCGCAGGCTTCATCACAATCATCTTACTATTATTAAACGGATTTTTAGGATTAATTGGATTGCTATTAACTATATGGGTTTATTATTTCTTTAGAGATCCTGAAAGATCGATCATTGGAGATGATAATTATCTGGTAAGCCCAGCTGATGGAGAGATAATTAAAGTTGAAGAGGTAGATGGACCAAAAGAATTAAATTTAGAAAATAAGAAATTTAAGAAAATTAGTGTCTTCATGAATGTATTTGATTGTCATGTAAATAGAACCCCTTGTTCGGGTAAAGTTGAAGATATTTTATACAAGCCAGGTAAATTTTTAAATGCTTCACTCGATAAGGCGAGCGAAGATAACGAGAGGAATTACTATAAGTTAAAAGATAATCATGGAAATGATATTGTCATAGTTCAAATAGCAGGTTTGGTTGCAAGAAGAATTGTTTGCGAGACAAATAAGGATCAAACATTAAACCAAGGTGATCGAATTGGAATGATAAGATTTGGAAGTAGAGCAGATGTTTATTATGAAAATTATGAGCCATTGGTTAAAATTGGTCAAACTGCTATTTCAGGGGAAACTCTATTAGCCAAAAGATAGATATGCAACAACCTAAAAAAAATTTTAAAATAGTTCCTGAAAAAAGGAGTGCTAGAGTAATTTTACCTAATATGCTTACACTTATAGGTGTTTGTATTGGTCTTACTTCTATAAGATTTGCTTTAGATGAAAGATATGAGTTTGCAATCATTGCAATAATTATTGCAGCTGTAATTGATGGACTAGATGGAAGAATAGCAAGATTAATCAAAGGTACATCAAAAGTTGGAAAGGAATTAGATTCTTTGACTGACATGATTAGCTTTGGGGTTGCTCCTGCTTTTATAATGTACTTTTGGAAATTAAATGAACTTGGAAGGTTTGGATGGCTAGTTTGTTTAATATATGTAATTTGTGTTGCATTAAGATTGGCACGTTTCAATGTAAATACAGGAGGCGAACCATCTTGGAGAGATAATTTTTTTGAAGGTGTTCCTTCTCCAGCTGGTGGAATTTTAGTATTAACACCACTTATATTTAGTATGTCTAGTATTGAAGTGTTTAAAGTAGATTATACAATTATTGTGCCGATATTTTTTATTGTCACTTCTTTTTTATTGATTAGTAAATTTCCAAGCTATTCATTTAAAAAAATTGTAATTCAAAGAAAGGCAACAATTTTCTTATTATTTGGAATTGTTCTATTCTTTGGATTATTGTTAATTTATCCTTTTAATGTAATTTCATTAAGTGCTTTAATTTATTTAACTATGCTTCCAATAAGCTTTTTTCATTATCAAAAACTTAAAAAACAAAACGAAGGTCAGAATTATGACGATGAAGATGATGATCTTGAAGATGTATTGTAATGAAAAAAAATACCATTGTTTCTTTAGCAGACTCTAATTATTTCCCTTTATTGGATGAATTAATAGACTCTATCAAACAGTTCGAAGCTAGCAAAGATACTGCAATATGTGTTTTGGATGCTGGATTATCAGAAGAACAAAAAAATAAATTATTACCTAAAGTAGATGAGATTAAATCTGCAGAGTGGGATATAAAAGTTCCTGAAAGTAAAATTAAAGGAAGAGAATGGTTAAAAAGCCAAGTTTCAAGAGCATTTCTACCAAAATATTTTCCTAATTATGAAAAATATCTTTGGATTGATTGTGATGCTTGGGTCAATGATTGGCAAACAATAGAATTATATTTCAAAGCCTGTGATGATAACAAATTGGGAATAACCCAAACTATTGGACCAGGTTATAAAATTACCTCAAAAGTAAATTGGGTTTTTGGAAAACTCGCAATAATTAAATCTCAAAATTTTAAACATGCAGTAAAATCTAAAATTAATATGGACAAAGCTAGGAAATTAGCTTTTGCACCTCATATAAATATAGGTGTCTTTTCTCTAGAAAAATATTCTAAATCTTGGGAAATTTGGCAAAATAATCTCAGAGAAACTTTAAAAGGCGGAGATATTTTTGGCTCCGAACAACTTGCAATGAACATTTCGGTTTATCATGATAATATTGAAACTGAATTTTTACCTTTAAATTGTAACTGGATAACAAGCAATCTTTTACCAAAATTTGATCAGGTAAATAATACATTTGTTGAACCTTATTTACCTAATTACAAAATTGGAATAATGCATCTTGCTGCTGGCATATGGAAAAACAATCAAGATATGAGAGTAAATAAAGATGTCAAAATAGAAATCCAAACTCTTGATGGTAAGATATTAAATAAAAGCTTAAGATTTGAAAATTAATTGAAAAAAAATAAAATTTCAAAAAATTGGGTTAACAAACAGCGAAGAGATACATACGTTAGACAATCAAAAGTTGATGGTTATAGAGCAAGATCTGCCTACAAACTTATAGAAATTGACGAAAAATTTAAAATTTTTAAAGGTGGATTAACTGTTATTGATATTGGAGCTGCTCCTGGAAGCTGGTCCCAATATGCAAATAAAGTATCTAAGAATGGGAAATTAATTTCAATTGATTTGAAAAAGATGGAGCCAATTGGATCAAGTCTTCAAATACAAGGTGATTTCACAGAAGAAGGAGTTCAGCAAGAGATAAAAAAAAACACAACCTCTAAAGTAGATGTTGTGATGTCAGACATGGCTGTAAATACAACAGGAATCAAAAATATTGATTCAATTCAAACAGGAGAACTTTGTAAAGAAGCAATGGTATTTGCAAAAGATTTATTAAATGAAAATGGTTACTTTGTTTCTAAAATCTTTATGGGGGGAACTTTCAACGAAATAGTCGCAGAAGGTAAAAAATATTTTAAAGAAGTTAAGGTTTTTAAACCTAAATCGAGTAGAAAAGATTCAAAAGAAAGTTTTATAATTTGTAAAAAACTTAGATAGAGACTTTAAAATTAAAAGGAATCGTATATAAAAGATCATGGTTCCTATAAAAGAAGCACTCACCTTTGACGATGTTACGTTAGCCCCGAAGTACTCGGAGATATTGCCATCTGAAGTAAATACATCAATCAATTTAACGAAAAATTTAAAACTTAAAATCCCACTTTTGTCTTCTGCAATGGACACTGTTACAGAAAGCAATATGGCAATAGCAATTGGTAAAGCTGGAGGAATTGGAGTTATTCACAGAAATTTAGATATACAAAAACAAATCTTGGAAATTAAAAAAGTTAAAAAACAAAAATTATTAGTTGGTGCAGCTGTTGGAGCATCAATTGCTGAATTTGATAGAGCAAAAGCAATCCTTAAAGAACGTGTTGATTTAATAGTAGTGGATACTGCCCACGGCCATACCAAAAAAGTGGGAGAAATAGTTAAATTTATAAAAAAAATTAAAGATAAGAATATCGCTTTATGTGCTGGAAATATTGCAACACCGGAAGCAGCAAAATTTTTAATTAAATTAGGAGTAGATATTATTAAAGTTGGGATTGGACCAGGATCAATTTGCACAACAAGATTAGTAGCAGGGATAGGTGTTCCACAGTTAAGTGCAATTTTATCTGTAAGAAATGGACTTAAAAATAAAAATGTAAAAATAATTTCTGATGGTGGAATAAAATATTCTGGTGATTTGGCAAAAGCTTTTGCAGCAGGTGCGGATGCAGTCATGATAGGCTCTTTATTTGCAGGTACAGATGAAACACCTGGTAAATTAATAAAGAAAAATGGAAAATTATTTAAAAGCTTTAGAGGGATGGGTTCTGTAGGAGCTATGAATAAAGGTTCAGCAGATAGGTATTTTCAAACTAAGCAAAAAGATACATCCAAGTATGTTCCAGAGGGAGTAGAGGGTTTTGTAAAATACAAAGGTGATGTTGGTAGTATTATATTTAAATTAATTGGTGGCCTTAAATCATCTATGGGTTATCTTGGTTCAAAAGAGATTGTGAAATTGAGAAATAAACCACAATTTGTTAAAATTACTAAAGCTGGATTTTATGAAAGTATGGTTCATAATGTAGACGTAATCAAAAATGATAGTAAATATTAATGAATAGAATTTTTAAATTAATTTCACTTATATTTTTAATTGCATCATTTCAATCAAATTCATTTTCGAAAGAAAATTTTTTTAATGAAGCAATTAAATTATATGCAAAAGAAAAATATGAAGAAGCAAGATTTTTATTTGAGAGAAATATCGTGTTTAATCCAAAGGATGCAAATTCATATTTGTACATAGCAAAAATTTATAATCACGAAGAAGATCAAAGAAAAGAGGAATATAATTTAGAAACCACTTTATTAATTGATCCTCAAAATGAAGAAGCTATTTTAATGCTAATGAAAATTGCACTTGAAAAATCCAATTACGATAAAGTTAAAGAATTATCTGAAACATTTGTTCAAGTA
Source organism: Candidatus Pelagibacter sp. HIMB1495 (assembly GCF_052047955.1). Lineage (NCBI taxonomy): Bacteria > Pseudomonadati > Pseudomonadota > Alphaproteobacteria > Candidatus Pelagibacterales > Candidatus Pelagibacteraceae > Candidatus Pelagibacter > Candidatus Pelagibacter sp. HIMB1495. The sequence goes on from NZ_JBNAIQ010000001.1 coordinate 582,194, forward strand.
TGTAAGTCATTATGTGATGAAAATAATGAAATTTTAGAGTCTTTAAAAAATCTAGAACCAAGTAATGAGTCTTGATAATAGCCTTAACAAAATCTTAATTGTAGATTTTGGTTCACAATTTACACAATTAATAGCAAGGAGAATTAGAGAGCTTGGAGTTTTCTCTGATATTGTCAGTCATAAAAAAATTAGACTTAATCAAATTAATCAAAGTGTAAAAGGTATAATTTTATCAGGAGGTCCTCTAAATGTTTATCAAATTAATAAATATTCATTTGACAAAAAAATTTTGGAATTAAATATTCCTGTTCTTGGTATTTGTTTTGGTCATCAAATATTGTCTAAACTTAATGGCGGAAAAGTTAAGCAATCAAACCATCGTGAATTTGGTTTGGCAAATGTAATTAAAAAAAATAATAGTCTCTTAACTAATAATTTTTTTGGTACAAAAAAATCTAAAGTCGTCTGGATGAGTCATGCTGATCAAGTATCTAAATTACCTAAAAATTTTAAAGTAATTGCTTCAAGCTCAAATTCTAAATTTGCAATTGTAGAAAATAAAACCAAAAATTATTATGGTGTCCAGTTTCATCCAGAAGTAACTCATACAGAAAATGGAAAAAAACTGATTAGTAATTTTATTTTTCTTATTTGTAAAATTAAGAAAAATTGGTCCTCAAAAGATCAAAAAGTACAATTAATTAAAGATGTGAGAGCTCAAGTTGGAGACAACAAAGTAATTTGTGCTTTATCAGGTGGTGTAGATAGTAGTGTCGTTGCTCAGCTGTTGAACAAAGCAATAGGTAAAAAACTATACTGTATTTTTGTAAACACTGGATTGCTTAGAAAAAATGAAGAAGTTCAGGTTGTTAAAACTTTTAAAAAAAGATTAAAAATGAATTTAATATATGTCGATGCTGAAAAAGAATTTTTAAGTAAATTAAAAAATGTATCTGATCCAGAGAAAAAAAGAAAAATTATAGGAAATCTATTCATTAAAATATTTGAAAGGTACGCAAAAAAGATAAAAAATGTAAAATTTTTAGCACAAGGAACTTTGTATCCAGATTTAATTGAAAGTAAGTCTGTTACTGGGAGTCAAACTTCTAAAATAAAATCACATCACAATGTTGGTGGTTTACCTAAAAAAATGAATTTAAAATTAGTAGAGCCTTTAAAATTTTTATTTAAAGATGAAGTTAGAAAATTAGGTTTTGAGTTAAATTTAAGTCATGAAATAATTTCAAGACACCCATTTCCTGGTCCTGGTTTGGCAATTAGAATGCCAGGTATTATTACTAATAAAAAAATTAAAATTTTAAAAGAAGCAGATCATTATTTTATTCAGGCCTTAAGAGAACATGGGCTTTACCATAAAATTTGGCAAGCATATGCAGCATTACTTCCAGTAAAAACAGTTGGAGTTATGGGTGATAATCGAACATATGAATATTTATGTTTACTTAGAGCAATTACCTCTGAAGATGGAATGACTGCAGATTTTTATGAATTTAAAAAATCATTTATGCAAACTATTTCCAACAAAATTGTTAATAGTATAAGAGGTATCAACAGAGTTGTTTATGATGTTACCTCAAAACCACCTAGCACTATTGAGTTAGAGTAAATGTTTAAAATTTATAATTTTATTTATAAAAATTGGAAAATTTATACATTTTTTATTTTTATAATAATTACATTTATTTCTTTATATCCTTTAAAAAATCAATTCGGTATTCCAGGTAGTGATAAAATTCATCATTTAATCGCTTATTCAGCACTAGGATTTGGCGTTGGACTCCGGAGACCCTCCAATTTTTTATTAATAGTAATATTTTTTTCTTCTTACAGTGGCTTGATTGAAATAATTCAACCATATGTAAATAGATTTGGAGATCTTGAAGATTTTATTTTTAATAACTTAGGTATTATTATAGGTTTGGCTTTGGGCATTGTTATCAACAAAATATTTAATAAAAATAAACTTTTGAATTAAAATAGTTTTCATCTATAAACTTAATTAATGAAATATTTACACACAATGATCCGTATAAAAGACGTGGATGAGTCTTTAAGATTTTTTTGTGAAGGTCTTGGATTAAAAGAAACAAGAAGAATGGAGAATGAAAAGGGAAGGTTCACTCTAATTTTTCTTGCTGCTCCTAATGATGAAAAAGCAGAAATTGAGCTAACATATAATTGGGATGGAGATGAGCTAGGTGAAGGTTCTAGAAATTTTGGTCATCTTGCATATAGAGTAGATAATATTTATGAAACATGTCAAAGATTAATGGACATGGGTTACACTATAAATAGACCACCACGAGATGGTCATATGGCATTTGTTAGATCACCTGATAAAATTTCAATAGAAATATTACAAGAAGGTAATTTAGAACCAAAAGAACCTTGGTCCTCTATGGAGAATACAGGTACTTGGTAACATTTTTTAATGTGGATTGAGAAGTTTAACAAACCATATAAAGAAAAAATTAAAAAATTAACTTTTAACTTTGCAGACATTAAAAAAGGTGAAACAATGCTAGTGTCGTCACCATCATCGATAGCTAAATTCATAAAAAAAATTCCAAAAGGAAAAAAAAAGACAGTTGTTGAAATGAGAAATGCATTGGCAAAAAAAGCTAAAGCAAATAAAACATGTCCTGTTTCTACAGGAATATTTTTGAGAATTGCTATAGAAGCATCATTAGAGGAACAAAGTAAAAAAAAATTAAAAACACCAAAACTCCCTTTTTGGAGAATTATTGATGAAAAAACTGTAGTTGCAAAAAAACTATCTATATCTAAAAAGCTCTTAAATACTTATATAAATCAAGAATTAAGAAATGAATAAAATTAAAAATTTTATAAGAAAAAAAAATAAGTCAAAAATAGTTAGTCTAACTGCTTATTCAAAAAATATTGCTTCAGTTTTAGATAATTATTGTGATCTAATTTTAGTAGGGGATTCACTTGGATCAGTTTTATATAATTATAAGTCTACTAGAGAAGTAACTTTAAATACTATGATTGAACACTCTAAGAGTGTTCGTATGGGTATTAAAAAAAGTTTAATGATTGTTGATATGCCTCATAATACTTATCGTAATCCTAAAGAGGCATTGAAAAATGCAAAAATAATTATGAAAAAAACCAAATGTGATGGGGTCAAATTAGAAGGAGGAAAGAAAATTATAAATACTATTAAAACCTTAGTTAAAAATAATATACCTGTAATGGGTCACATAGGAGTTTTACCTCAATCAGATAAAACATTTAAATTTAAAGGTAAGAAACAAAGTGAAAAAGAAAACATTATGAGAGACGCAAAGTTACTTGAAACAGCTGGTTCATTTTGCATGGTTTTAGAGTGTGTTCAAACATCATTAGCAAAACAAGTAACTAAAAGTGTTAGTGTTCCAACGATTGGGATAGGCGCATCTAATAATTGTGATGGTCAAATTCTAGTTTTTGATGATTTGATAGGTTTAAATCCAATTAAATTTAGATTTGTTAAGAAATATACAAATATAAAGTCAGAAATATCAAAAGCAGTTTCTAAATACGCGAGTGAGGTTAAAACAAGAAAATTCCCCTCAAAAAAATATTCTTTTAATTAAAAGTATTTTTTAAATTCCTCGTTAATATTGAGTATCTCAAGATCTACCAAACCACCAATAATTAATTGTAGACCAACAACTAAAATAAATATTAAACCAATGTATGCTATCCAAATATGTTTTTGAATATAATTAGCCATATAAGTAGCTAATGCACCTGTAAGAACAACTGATAAAACTAGACCAAAAATCATATAGCCAAAATAACCTTGAGCTGCAGCAACAACTCCTATGACATTGTCAAAACTAATCATCAGATCAGCAAATAACACTTTACCTATACTATTTATGTATGATGGTTGTTTTGTTTTTTTAACTGAAGGTTTTATATTCTTAATATCAACAAGATCTTTTCTTAAATCATTAACTATCCATACCAACAACAATCCACCTAAAATTTTTATAAAATAGAATTCAAATAAAAAAGTAGCAAAGATTGCAAAAAAGATTTTGAAAACAAATGCTCCAATTACACCCCATAAGATAATTTGTTTTCTATTTTTAGGTACAAAATTTGATGCAATTGAACCAACTATCACAGCATTATCTGCAGTTAAGATAATAGTTATAAAAATAATTTGGGTTAGAATTATGAGCTCTTCAATCAAGATGTCTAATTATTATTTCAATTTAAGAAGATTGCAATCAAAAGAATAAAAAAAGGCGGTCAAAAAATTTGACCGCCTTAATAATTGTATTTTTATTAAATTATCTTTCAGACCAAGTAGGCATAGGATATTTTAACTCACAAGCTGCTAATTCAAATGGATATACTGTACAGTATTTTCCATTTTGAACTTGCATTAAAATACCTCTAGTCTTTTCATTTTGACCATCTGCACCAAATTTAATTCCTCTGTAAGGAACAATTAAAGACTCAGATGACATATCTAGATTTACTAGAGCTTGTCTGATTTTCTCAGGATCTGTTGATCCAGCATTATTAATTGCATTAGCTAAAGCCATAAAACCTGTAAATGCTCTTGCAGGTACATCTGATAAATCTCTTCCACCAGAGTGTGTTTTAAACAAGTCGTTTACAGTTCCAATCATAGGAATAGTTTTTGCTAAGTCAGTGTTAAAAGGTGATCTTGTAATTACACCTTCTGCTTTGCTTCCCATTGTGTCAATGAATTTAGGATCTGTATAACCAGCGTTTTGAGCAACTAAAAGTTTAGGATTATAATCAAGTTCTTTTGCAGTATTTAAAAACAAATACGCATCAGCTGTATAAGATGAAGGCAATAAAACATCTGGGTTTTTTGCTTTCAATCTTTGTACTTCAGAACTTAAAGTTGTTGTTTTAGCTTTGTAGCTAATTTTCTCTATAACATCATAACCTTGTTCTTTAGCCATTTTGTCTTGAGTTCCACCACTGTCAGCACCCCACAATGTATCTTCATGAATAATACCTAGTGTCTTTAACTTATTACTATTCTTTTTGTTAAAGTCGTTCATGAATTCAAACATAAGCTGAGTAAACTCACCATCGTGTGGAGTAACTCTGAAGAAGTATTTAAATCCTCTTGTTGTTAATTTTGGAGAAGTAGACTCACCGTTTACCCAAGGTATTCCTGCTCTCTCAGATACTTGACTAGCAGCACCAGTTACTGATGAGTAGTAAGCTCCAAACATTGCATGAACTTTATCAGAATTTAGCATTTTCTCAGTCTCACCAACACCGATATCTGGTTTTCCACCATGGTCTCCAACAACGATAGATATTTTACCGCCGCCCAATCCTTTTAATCCGGCATCTTTTGCAAGTGGCATACCTGGAATGTTGTGACTGTTATTGATAATATCCAAAGCTGTTTTAACTGCTGCAACAGCATCTTTACCTACCTGCGCAACAGGTCCTGTAAGTGGATAAAGTACTCCAATTTTTACATCTTCTGCGTAACTAATTGCTGGCGCAGATACTAATGAAAAAAAAGTAAATACTGTAAGAATTAATTTTCTCATTTTTTTCCCTCTTGTTTAATTTTTAAATATCTAACTTAATACTATTCAATTAATCAATTCAATGATTTAGTTTTTTTATTTTATCTATGCTTAAGAAGTATTTGTTTAATATATACATTCTTTATATATACTTTAATAATAAACCAAATGACTTCTGAAATTATAATTCAAGCTATAGTCACAGGCTTAATGATGGGATTAATCTATGCATTAATCGCAGCAGGCTTAAGTTTAATTTTTGGATTAATGGAAATTGTAAACTTTGCTCATGGAGAGCATTTGATGTTGTCTATGTTTTCATCATTTTGGCTTTGGTCTTTATTTGGTTTAGATCCACTGTTTTCAATTCCAATTACTATACTTTTGTTGGCATTTTGTGGAATTGTTACTCATTATTTTTTAATTCGATACATTTTAAAAGCAAAAATGCTTATCCAAATTTGTGCAACATTTGGATTGTCTATTTTTATTAGATCGATCGCTCAATTATTATGGACACCAGACTTTAGAAACGTTGATAAGCCTTTACTAGAGGGACGTATTGAAATTGGATCTGTGTTTATTGGTCAACCTCAATTATATGCAAGTCTTGTTTGTTTGTTTGCATTTTTTGGTTTGTATTGGTTTGTAACAAAAACAGAAACTGGATTAGCTCTTCAAGCAACAGCACAAGATAGACACGCTGCTGAAATTTTAGGAATCCCATCAAATAAAATGTTTGCAATTGGTTGGGCGATTGGCCTTGGTTGTGTAGGAGTAGCGGGTGGAATGATGGCAAATTATTTTTTTATTTTTACTGATGTTGGTATTAATTTTGCACTATTTGCTTTTGTTGCTGTAGCTCTGGGAGGTTTTGGAAGTATTATTGGGTGTTTATATGCTGGTATAATTATCGGATTAGTAGAATCTTTAGGTGGATTGCTGATCGATCCATCATTTAAACTTTTATATGTATTTGCAATTTATCTTTTAGTTGTAATTTATAAGCCTCAAGGTCTGTTTGGTAGGTATTAATGGATAGTAAGTTAGCAATTGCGAAATCAGAACCGATTTGGAATACAAACAATAGAGTAATATCAATTATTGCTGGCTTAATTATACTTTTGTTTGCTCTCCCACTTTTTGGGATGAATTCATTTTATCTGCATTTATTTATTATGATTTTTATGCATGCAGTTATGGCTCAGTCTTGGAATGTAATTGCAGGATTTTCTGGTCAAATCAGTTTAGGTCATGGAGCATTTTTTGGAATAGGTGCTTATGCAACTTCATTTTTTTATATGGAGTACGGAATAACACCATGGATCAGTATATTTTTTGGCATGTTCGTTTCAGCAATTTTTGCTGTCTTAATTGGTATACCTATGCTTAGATTAAGTGGTCACTACTTTGCAATTGCCACTTTATTAATTGGGATAAGTTTCCAAGTAGTTTTTCAAAGATGGGATTTAGTAGGAGCCGCATCAGGATTGTGGGTGACAATGACACCAGAAGACTCATGGTCTGCATTGCAGTTTCATAGCAGTAAAGCTCCCTATTATTACGTTTTTTTAATATTCTTTTTAATCACATTCTTTTTAGTCTGGTTGTTGAGTAGATCAAAACTTGGTTACAGATTAAGAGCAGTTAGAGACGATCCACAAGCAGCGTTAAGTTTATGTATAAATGTATCAAACTATAAAATTATAGCTTATGTGATTTCAGCAATGATTATGGCTCCGATGGGTAGTTTGTTTGCTCAATATATTTTAATTATTGATCCAGATAGAGTTTTTAATATTGAGATATCAATTATAGTTTTATTAATCACAGTGCTAGGTGGAATTGGAAATGTTTGGGGTCCAATTATAGGAGCTGCAATACTTGTGCCAATTTCAGAATATTCAAGAATTTATTTAGGAGGCACCGGTGGTGCTGTTGATTTAATTTTTTATGGTTTAATTTTAATGATTATTTGTATTTTTAGACCAAATGGTCTGATCTCATTTATTCCTAAAGATATTTTAGAAAGAAAAAAACAACGATGAAAATATTAACAGTTGAAAATCTAAGTAAATCTTTTGGTGGAATCCATGCAAATAGAGATATTTCTTTTGATGTTGAGGAAGGATCTATTTTAGGAGTGATAGGACCTAATGGTGCTGGCAAATCTACTTTATTTGATTTGATTACTGGTTTTACAAAACCAGATACTGGAAAAGTCAAATTTTTTGATAAAAATATTTTTGGAATTAGTCCTGATAAAATAAGCAACTTAGGTGTAGGTAGAACTTTTCAAAAACTAAAACCATTTGCAGATCAAACATTGCTTGAAAATGTTATGATAGGAGCATTTGTAAAAGAAAAAGATATAAAAAGAGCAAGAGATAGAGCGTTAGAGATTATTGACTTTGTAGATCTGATTGAAAAAAGACATCACTTTGCAAAAGAGTTATCAACTGGACAAAGGAAAAGATTAGAAATGGCTAGAGCTATGGCTATTGATCCTAAATTACTTTTGATGGATGAAGTAACAGGAGGTGTGGACCAAAAAACTATTCCTGGACTTGTTGAACTTGTTAAAAAATTAAAAAAGACTGGTGTAACAATTATTACAATCGAACATAATATAAATATAATTATGGAAATTTCTGACAATGTTCTTGCATTAGATCAAGGAAAACGAATTGCATTTGGTAAACCAAAAGAAATTCAAAATAATAAACAAGTAATTGATGCTTACTTAGGAACATTTGATGCTGCTTGATGTAAAAAATATTGACGTTTTATATGATGATTTCCAAGTTATCTGGGATGTTTCTATTAATGTAAATAAAGCTGAAATGGTTGCACTTTTAGGACCAAACGGTTCTGGTAAAAGTACTATTTTAAATACTATAAGTAATTTAGTTGAGCATAAAAAGGGGTCTATTACTTTTGACAATACCTTAATTTCAAATATTCCAACTTATAAAAGAACCGAATTAGGAATCTCGCATGTACTTGAAAGAAGAAGGGTATTTCCTCATCTTACTGTAAAACAAAATCTTTTATTGGGTGCTTGGCATCCTAAGGCTAAAGAAGAGTTAACAAATTCATTAAACAAAGTTTATAAGATATTTCCAAAGCTAGAAACTAGATCAGATCAGTTAGCAAAAACAATGTCTGGTGGCGAACAACAAATGTTAGCTATAGCAAGGGGAATGATGGGTTTGCCTAAACTTTTAATGGTTGATGAACCTTTTTTAGGTTTGTCGCCAATGGTTATGAAAGACTTAATTAAGATATTTAAAAATATTGTTGCAGAGGGAATATCAATTCTGTTCGTAGAACAAAACGTAAGACTTGCGTTAAGTATGGCAGATAGAGGGTATGTTTTAGAAAGTGGAAGATTAGTTATCGATGGCAAATCAGAAGATTTAATTGATAATGAAAAAGTTACTAAAGTTTTTTTAGGAAATTAATTAAAAAGCAGCGAGATCGTTATTTAGTTTGTCGGTAATAAGCATTTTACCTGGACTGTGAGTAATACAAAAATCAGGTTTTGAATTCTCTAAAACTGATTGAGGTGTAACTCCACATGCCCAAAATACAGGTATTTCATTGTTCTTTATTGCTCTAGGTGGATCACCATATTCAGGTTTCATTATATCTTTAATTCCGATTTCGTCAGGATTACCAACATGCATAGGTGCACCATGTACGGCAGGAAATCTTGAACTAATTTGAATTGATCTAATTGTATCTTTTGAACTTAATGGTCTCATAGACACAACTAGATTTCCTGAAAACTGTCCCGCAGGTTCACAATCTATTGAAGTTTTATACATTGGAACAATAGTATTGTTTTCTATATGTTGAATTGGAATACCGGCTTCAATTAAAGGTAGCTCAAAAGACATTGAACATCCTAGAACAAAAGTTGTTAGATCTTCATTCCAATATTTTTTAATATCATATGGTTCATCAATTAATTTTCCTTTTTCCCATACTCTATATTGAGGAACGTCAGTTCTAATATCAATATCACCAAGATCTTTTAATGAAGGATCTCCTTTTGTACCAAATCCAATTAATGGACAAGGTTTAGGATTTTTTTGACAGAAAGAAGCAAAGTCCATTGCGTATTTGCTTGGCAATATGCAAAGATTTCCTTGAACATACTTGTTAGCAGCACCAGCAGTTTGTTCTTTATAATTATTTTCTCTTATAACTCTTCTTGCCTCTAATGGATCTTGAATATCTAGCATTAAATTAGTATTTAGATTTCTTTGTTCCTTCGATTATTTCTTTTAACTCGTTATATTCTTCACAGTTACAAGTTTCTAACACTTTAAGTCTTTCTTTAGCTAAATTCATTCTATTTGTAGCAACATAAAGTTCTCCAAGATACTCGTTAATACCTTTATGATTTGGATCAATTTCTAAACCTAAGAGATAATATTTTTCGCCATTTTCATAATCGCCTAGTTTTCTAGTTGTGAAACCTAGATAATTAAGTGTGTCTGCTTGAAGTGGTTTTTTTTTATTTGATTTAAGAAGAAGTTTTTGAGCTTTTTGATATCTCTTTTTAGCTTTTTCTAGTTTACCCTTTTTTTCATACTTCTTAGCCCACTTAACTGCATCCACTGCTTTCTCATAATCTGATTTTACTTTTTTTGGTTTAGGGTCTGAACCAGCTGCGAATGAGCTTGTTGTAAATAAAATTAACATTAGTGTGATAAATGTTTTTCTAATCATTATAAAAATTTCTCCATTTGGCTTAAAGGTTTCAAGTTTAGTCCATTTTCAATTAAATTTTCTCTAATTGATCTTGCAGTAACAAGTGAACTTTCATTATCCCCATGTATGCATACAGAGTCGATTTCACAAGGTATTTGCTTTCCACTGTGACAATTCAGTGCCTGATTTTTTACCATGCTTAATACATGTTTTTTAGCTTCTTCAGGATTAGTAATTAATGCATGTGGTTTTTTTCTAGAAACTAAATTTCCATCATCTTCATAAGTTCTGTCTGCAAAAATTTCACAGGCAATTTTCATATCTAATTTTTTGGCTGCTTGTTCCATTTTAGTGCCAGTAGGAACCAAATAGATCAAATCTTTACTTATTTCATTGATCGCTTTTGCTAATGTAGTTGCTAGATCAATATCCTCACAAGCCATATTGTTTAATGCTCCATGTGGTTTTATATGAGTAACATTTTCTCCATGATCTTGAGCAATCTTTTGTAAAATTTCATATTGGTCAATAATTAATTTTCTAACTTCTTCAGGTGCAAGGTTCATTCTTTGTCTTCCAAAGTTTTCTGGGTCATTGAATGATGGATGAGCACCAATACTAACACCATTTTTTTTTGATATTTGAACTACTTGGTTCATAGATTCTTCATCACCTGCATGAAATCCACATGCAACGTTAGCAGAATTTACTATATCGAGTAAATCTGGATCATATTTATTAGAATGGTGTTTTGATTTTTCACCTAAATCACAATTTATATTAATTTCCATAGTTCTAATTGTTGAAGTATAACATGCCATGATAAAAAATATATCAAATCTTGGTGACGCAGCTGTTTACTGTGATTTTGGTGTAGAGGTAAATAAATCAGTTAACTTTGAAGTAATAAAATATTTTAAAGCTTTAAAAAAAGAAAATATTGAAAGTATTAATAATCTTACTCCTTCTTATAATAAATTGATAGTTTCTTACGACCTTAGAAAAACAAACTTTAAAGAAGTTAAAAAATTGATTGAAAATTTAAATGTTAATGAAACTCAAGACAACAATAACACTAAAATAGAAATTCCAGTTTGTTGTGATGATGAATTTTCTCTTGATATAAAAAGATTAGAAGAAAAATTAAATATCAGTAGAGATAAAATTTTAGAAAATTTTTTTAGTAAGGAATATTTTTGTTATATGACAGGATTTATTGCTGGTATGCCATTTTTAGGTGATTTAGATGAAAATATGAGAGTACCAAGATTAGAAACACCAAGAGTAAAAGTTCCAAAAGGATCAGTAGCTTTAACTGAACAATTTGCAAATATTTATACGTTTGAAAGCCCTGGTGGATGGAACATACTTGGCAATACACCTGTAGATGTTTTTGATAATTCAAAAGAGGAGGAGCCAAATTTAATAAATCCTGGCGACATAGTAGTTTTTAAACAAATAAATCTTGAAAAATATAATAGCTACAATGACAAATAATTTCGAAATTATAAGAGCTGGAGTTAATACTACTTTTCAAGACCAAGGAAGAAACAATTTATATCATATAGGAATTCCATTTAGTGGAGCGATGGATAATAGAAATTACAGTTTAGCTAATAGGCTGGCAGGTAATAAATTGAATTCACCAGTGATAGAATTTGCATATCAAGGACCACATTTAAAATATTCTGGAGATAAAATTAATATTGCAGTTACAGGTGATGTGGTTTTTAAAATTATTAAAAGCGGTATAGAAATTGATTGTAATTGTTATGAGACTTATCAAATTGAAAGTGGAGATGAAATAAATCTTATCTCAACAAATAAATCAGTTTATGGCTATTTAGCAGTTGGTGGAGAATTAGATTTAAAATTTCAATGGAATAGTTGTTCGATAAATACCAAGGCAAATATTGGATCAAATAATGGAAAAAAATTAAAGAATGGTCAAAAAATAAATATTTTAAACATTAATTCAGATCAAAGTAAAAAAAAGACTAACTATATAAATTCTAAAGTTGAAAATATTAGAGTAATAAAAGGACCAAATTTTGATTACTTTTCTGATGAAGGAAAAAAGATATTTTTTGAAAAAGAATTTTCTGTATCAAAACTTTCAGATAGAATGGGAATGAGATTAGAAGGTCCAAAAATTGAAAATATTGTAAATACCAATATTAAATCAGAAGGTTTGTTAAAAGGAGTCATCCAAGTACCAGCAGATGGAAATCCAATTATTATGCTTTCAGACCATGGCACTATTGGAGGATACCCAAAAATTGGTGTGGTAGCTAGTGTTGATTATGATCGGTTAGTACAAATATCACCTGGCTCAAAAATCAAATTTAAAGAGATAAATTTATCTGATGCAGAAACTTTATTTAAATTGTATGAGATGGATACTCACAACTTACTCAATCAAATATAATGAATATTGTTAGAAAACTTCCAGGACCTTTTTTAATTTTCTTAGGTGCGTGTAGTCTCAGTTTTGGAGGTTTGATCGTTAAGTCATTTGAAGGAGCAACTCTTTGGCAAATATTATTTTGGAGAACAGTATTTTTCCTAATTGTTATTAGCTTGTACTTAGCTTTAACTTATAAAAAACAGGTATTTAAATCCTTTTATAATTTAGGATTTCCTGGTTTCTTTGGTGGATTTATTTTATCACTCGGTTTTAGTGGTTATGTATTTGCGATGTATAACACAACAGTTGCTAATGCTAATTTTATTATTCAAACACAAACAATCTTCCTAGCAATATTTGGTTATTTTTTTTTAAAAGAAAAAATTTCAGCAATTACTCTGACTTCAATAATTCTTGCAATTTCAGGAATACTTCTAATGGTTGGAAGCTCTTTATCTCCAGGTCAAATGTCTGGAAATATTGCAGCTTTCATAATGCCAATATCATTTGCTACATTAATTTTGGTCGTAAGAAAATATCCAACCGTTGATATGGTTCCTGCTCAATTTGTTGCAGGTGTTTTTGCGTTGTTAATAGGTTTCCTAATGTCAGAAAAAATAATGATATCTCCTAATGATATTTTTTTAGGATTTTTAGCTGGGTTTTTACAATTAGGATTAGGTTTTATATTTATTACTATTGGTGCTCAACGAACACCATCAGCAATGGTTGGAATCATAATGCTAACAGAAGCAGTACTAGGTCCTTTATGGGCGTGGCTGTTTATAAATGAACAACCGCCTTTCATAGTGATAATTGGAGGATCAATAGTTATTTTTGCAGTTTTACTTCAATTTTACAATTTATATACATCAGAAAAAAAAGCGATCTAATAACATTTGACATTAAACAGTATTTATTAGAATATTTGTTAACGGGAGAGATCACAAACTTTGTGACACCGAAGGAGCAACCGCCCAGGAAACTCTCAGGTAAAAGGACCGTATTATATTAACTCTGGAAAGAGATTGAGTTCTCGCCGAAGGAGTAAAACTCTCAGGCAAAAATACAGATGGGTACGACAGAGTTAGTATGGGAAAAAAAACATCTTTAAACAAACTTCATCAAAATAACCAAGCTAAATTTGTAGAATTTGCTGGATATGAAATGCCCATACAATACAGCAAAGGTATTGTTGAAGAACATAAATTTACAAGATCAAATGCAGGTATTTTTGATGTGTCTCATATGGGTCAATTATTTATTCATGGTGGAGATGACTTAACTGCTGATCTTGAAAAAATTTTTCCACTTGATTTAAAAAATTTGAAACAAAACTGTTCTAAATATAGTTTTTTAATGAACGATAGTGCTGGAATTCATGATGATTTGATAATCACTAAAATTGAAAAAGGGTATTTAATTATTTTAAATGCAGCTTGCAAAGAGAATGATTTTAAAATTTTATCAAATTTACTGAAAAACAAATATGAGATGGTTCTTGATGATCAACGATCATTAATTGCAATTCAAGGCCCAAAGTCAGTTGAGATTTTAAACAATACAATAGAGGGTGTTGAAAAACTTAATTTTATGACAGGGAACTGGTTTGATTATAAAGATCAAAAAGCTTTTGTTACAAGGTCTGGTTATACTGGAGAGGATGGTTTTGAAGTATCTATTAATAACGATTTAGCTGAAGGATTTACTCAGAATTTGATGGAAAAAGGAGCACAACTTATAGGACTTGGGGCAAGAGATACCTTGAGATTAGAGGCTGGATTGTGCTTATATGGACATGAACTTGATACTGAAAAAACACCAATTGAAGCAAACTTAAAGTGGGCGCTTTCTAAAGAGAGAATTTCAATTGGTGGATTTGTTGGTTCTGATAAAATTATGAAAGAAATACAAGAAGGTACTTCTAAAATTAGAATTGGGATTAAGCCAGAAGGAAGATTGATTGCAAGAGAAAAAACTAAAATATTTGATGAGTCAGAAAAACTTATTGGTGAGGTTACAAGCGGAACTTATGGCCCAAGTGTAAATGGTCCAATAGCAATGGGCTACATAGATAAAGAGTTTTCCAAGGTTGATACAAAAATTTTACTAGAAGTAAGAGGAAAAAAACATCCTGCAAGTGTTTGCGGGTTACCATTTTTTAAAAAAAGTTACGTGAAAGGAGTAAACTAATGAGTGAAGTTAAATTTTCAAAAGAGCATGAGTGGATTACAGTAGAGGGCGATGTTGCCACCATTGGAATTACAAAACATGCAACAGAAATGTTGGGAGATATTGTTTTTGCTGAGTTACCTGAAAAAGGTTCAAGCGTTGAAAAAGATGGCACAGCAGGAGTAGTTGAGTCCACTAAAGCTGCAAGTGATGTTTATACTCCAGTAAGTGGTGAAGTAGTAGATACTAACCAAGCTATAGTAGATGATCCTGCAAAAATTAATGAAGACCCTGAGGGATCAGCTTGGTTTTTTAAACTTAAATTAAAAGATAGTTCAGAAATGGATAGCTTAATGAACAAAGAAGAATACGATAAATTTGCAAAGGAGAGTGCTAGCTAATGTTACATAACTCACAAAAAGACTTTTTAAAAAGACACATTGGGCCTTCAGAAGAAGATCAAAATAAAATGCTGAAGGAGCTTAATTATAATTCATTAGACGATTTAATAAAAAGTACAGTTCCAGAAAAGATACAATTGAAAGATGGATTAAATATAGGAGAGTCTAATTCCGAGTATGAAGCATTAAGAAAATTGAAAGCAATTTCAAAAAAAAATCAAATTTATTCAAATTTTATTGGTATGGGTTACTATGGAACTTACACTCCATATGTAATTTTAAGAAATATTCTAGAAAATCCAGGTTGGTATACATCTTATACTCCTTATCAGCCTGAAGTAGCACAAGGAAGATTGGAAATGCTTCTAAACTTCCAACAAATGATTGTTGATTTCACAGGTATGGATATTGCAAACGCATCTTTGCTTGATGAAGGAACGGCAGCTGCAGAAGCTATGGGATTAAGTCACAGGTTAAATAAAAAGGATAGTAATTTAGTTTTTGTATCAGAAAATTGTCATCCTCAAACAATTGATGTAATTCAAACAAGAGCAGAACCAATGGGATTAAAAGTACTTGTTGGTAATGAAGATAAAGTATTGGATCAACTTAAAGAGGATTTAGTTTGTGGAATTCTTCAATACCCTGGAACTTTAGGAGACATTAAAGATCCAAGTGAAGCCATTAGTAAAATCCATAAAAAAAATGGAAAAGCCGTATTAGTTTCTGATTTATTAGCTTTAGCGCTACTTAAAACACCAAGAGAATTAGGTGCTGATATTGCAGTTGGAAGTTCACAAAGGTTTGGAATACCAATGGGTTATGGCGGACCTCATGCAGCTTTCTTTGCAACTAAAGATGAGTTTAAAAGATCAATGCCAGGAAGAATTATTGGTGTGTCTGTTGATAGACATGGAAATAAAGCTTACAGATTATCACTTCAAACAAGAGAGCAACATATTAGAAGAGATAAAGCGACAAGTAATATTTGTACTGCTCAAGCGTTGTTAGCAATTGTTTCAGCTGCATACGCTATTTACCACGGACCAGATGGAATAAAAACTATTGCAGAAAGAGTTTCCCAATTAGCTAAAAATTTTGCAGATAAATTAAAACAATCTGGATATGAAATTTATTCAGATCATTTCTTTGATACAGTTACAATTGTAACAAAAGATAAAACTGATCAAATCTATAAAAATGCTTTAGATCAAAAAGTAAACATTAGAAGAGTAAATTCTGAAATGTTGGCTGTTTCTTTTGATGAAAAGAAAAATGTTTATAGAGTAAATCAATTGTTGAAAATTTTTAACGCAGCTGAATCGATTAAAAAAGAAGATCCAACAGTGAGTTTACCTAATTTACCAAAAAATTTATTAAGAACTTCCAAATATTTAGAACATCCTGTTTTCAATTCATATCATTCAGAAACAGAGATGCTTAGATATTTAAAAAAATTAGAAGATAAAGACATAGCTCTTAATAGAACTATGATTGCACTTGGCTCATGTACTATGAAATTAAATGCAACTGCAGAAATGATACCAATTTCATGGAGAGAGTTAGCTGAGCCTCATCCGTTTGTACCAGTAGAGCAGATGGAAGGGTATAGAGCTTTATTCACTGATCTTAAAAATTGGTTAAGATCAATTACAGGTTTTTCTGGTGTTTCACTTCAACCGAATGCAGGTGCTCAAGGAGAATATGCTGGCTTAATGGTAATTAGAAAATACCATTTAGATAGAGGCGAAGAAAATAGAAATATATGTTTAATTCCAAGTTCAGCACATGGAACAAATCCTGCCAGTGCCCAAATGGTTGGGATGAAAGTTGTCGTTGTTGATTGTGATAAAGAAGGAAATGTTGATTTTGAAGATTTAAAGAAAAAAGCAGAAATGCATTCTGAAAATCTTGGAGCATTAATGGTTACATACCCTTCTACTCACGGTGTGTTTGAAGAAAAAATCACAGATATTTGTGAACTGATACATAAACATGGTGGTCAAGTTTACATGGATGGTGCAAACCTAAATGCACTTGTTGGAATAGCAAGACCTGGAAATTTTGGTCCTGATGTTTGTCATATAAATTTACACAAAACATTCTGTATTCCACACGGTGGTGGCGGACCAGGAATGGGACCGATTGCATGTAAAAGACATTTGCAAGTTTATTTGCCTAATCATCCAGTTGTTAAAGATTGTGGACCCGCTACAGGAATAGGTGCAGTTTCAGCAGCCCCTTGGGGAAGCTCAAGTATTTTATCAATTTCTTGGATGTATATTAAAATGATGGGTTCTGAAGGTTTAAAGCTAGCTACTCAAGTTGCGATATTAAACGCAAATTATATAGCCCATAGACTTAAAGATCATTTCCCAATTTTGTACAAAGGTTCAAATGGCAATGTTGCTCATGAATGTATTATAGATATTCGATCAATTAAGAGTGAGACAGGTATCACTGAGGAAGATATCGCTAAAAGATTGATCGATTATGGTTTCCATGCACCAACAATGTCTTGGCCAGTTGCGGGAACTATGATGATAGAGCCAACAGAGAGTGAGAGTTTATCTGAGCTTGATAGATTTTGTGATACTTTAATTAATGTCAAATCTGAAATAGATAAGATCAATTCTGGTGAGTTTGATAAAGTAGACAATCCTATTAAGAACGCTCCTCATACAGATATAGAGCTTGCATCAGATGAATGGGATCATAAATATTCAAGAGAGCAAGCTGCTTATCCTGCTAAGTTCTTAAAAACAAATAAATTTTGGCCACCAGTTGCAAGAGTGGACAATGTTTATGGAGATAAGAATATCTTTTGTACTTGTCCAAGTATGGATGAGTTTAAAGAAGACGCGGCATAACTATTAATGAAAATTGCCGTAGTCGGTTCTGGTATATCAGGCTTAAGTGCTGCTTATTATTTATCAAAAAAACATCATGTAGATCTTTTTGAGAAAGAAGATCATTTTGGTGGTCATTCTCATACAATAGATTTAATTTTTGGTGAAAAGAAGGTATCTGTAGATATTGGTTTTATTGTATTTAATTTTCAAACCTATCCAAATTTAATTAATTTCTTTAAAGAAAATGATGTTCAGATTGAAAAAAGTGACATGTCATTTTCAGTATCAGTAGAAAATACAAAATTTGAATATTGTGGAAAAGGTTTAAATGGAATTTTTTCCAATAGATCTAATTTGTTTAATCCTAATTTTTTAAAAATGTTTTTTGATATCATTAAATTTTATAAAAATAGCGATCAAATAAATGTTACAGATCAAAAACTTACTTTAGGTGAGTATTTAGAAAAAAATAAACTATCAAAAACATTTATTGATTACCATATCATCCCAATGGTATCTGCAATCTGGTCTATGCCACCTTATGAAGCTAGCAAGATGCCAATAACATTCTTTTTAAAATTTTTTCAAAATCACGGGCTCTTCAAATTAAAAAATAGACCTCAGTGGTACACTGTAACCAATAGAAGCAGAACTTATGTGAATAAAGTAATTTCAAAGATTAGCGGTGAATACTTTAAAAATTATAAAATTAAAAAAATTATAAGAAAATCAAAAGGGTTAGATTTATATTATGGTGGTGAAAGTGAATTTTTTGATTACGATAAAGTTGTTATAGCAGCTCACGCTGATCAAGCTTTAAAGTTGATTGATAATCCTACCAATGAAGAGACAAAAATTTTATCTAATTTTAGTTATAAGGAAAATATTGCATATATTCATACAGACAAAAGAGCGATGCCAAAAAATAAAAAGGCATGGTCTTCATGGAATTCATCGATCAATGATAAAGATTTAGAAAAAAACTCTATTACTTATTGGTTAAATCTTTTACAAAACCTTAAATGCGATCAGGACATTTTTTTAACTCTTAATCCATATTTTGAAATAGATCAGAATAAAATACTTAAAATAGTTAAATTTACTCATCCTTACTATGATCAACAAGCATTAGATGCTCAGTCAGAGCTATCTAGTTTACAAAATAAAAAAGATTTACTTTTTTGTGGGAGTTATTTTGGTTACGGTTTTCATGAAGATGGAATAAAATCATCGATTGAAATGCTAAAATACCTAAATGACTAACTCATGTATATATAACGGAAAAGTAATCCATAAACGTTTTAAACCTAAAGAGCATTATTTTAAGTATAGTGTTTTCTCACTTTTAATTGATTTATCTGAATTAAGAAAAATAGATCAAGAGATAAGCTTCTTTTCTTTGAATAAATTCAATTTAATTAGTTTTCATGAAAAGGATCATGGTGAACGGGACGGATCTTCTCTTGAAGAGTGGGTAAAAAAAAATTTAGAACAAAACAAAATAGACACTACAGATATCAAAATTAAGCTTCTCTGTTATCCAAGAGTTTTTGGTTATGTGTTCAATCCTTTAAGTATCTTTTTTGTTTATAACCAAAATGATAAATTAATATCTATATTATATGAGGTGAAAAATACATTTGGTGAGCAACATACTTATGTTTTTAGAGTAGATAGTGAAAATAAACTAATTCAGAATAATTGTTCTAAAAAATTTCATGTTTCACCCTTTATAGAAATGGATTGTAAATATTTCTTTAGAATTCTTAATCCTGATGAAAAACTTTCTGTAATCATTGATCAATACGATCAAGAGGGAAAAATTTTATTTGCATCTCAAGATGGAAAAAGAACAAACTTAAATAGTATTCAATTATTAAAATCATATTTAAAGCACCCTCTGATGACTATAAAAATAATATCAGCAATCCATTTTGAGGCCTTTAAATTATGGATGAAAGGAATTAAGATTATTAAAAAAAAATAAAAATAAGAAACAATTTAACGGTTGAAAATTAATGTTATTAAATAGAGCTGCAGATAAATTGGTTTTTAAATTTTTAAGTAAAATTAAAAATGGATACCTTGAGATTACTACCTATGAAGGTGAGATATTAAAGTTTGGTAACCCTGATCAATCTTTAAAGGCAAATATTAAGATAAAAAATCCAAATTTTAATTATAATTTAATTAGAGGTGGAAGCATTGGTTTTGCTGAAAGTTATATGAGAGGTGAATTTGAAACTGATAATCTTTCAGATCTAATTGAGTTAACAGCTAGAAATATTCAAGTGATATATAAATTCTCAGGTTTGCTTGATCTGCCTGTAATCAATTTTATTAAAAATAAAATAATCAAAAATACAAAAAGTCGAAGTAAGGAAAATATTGCAAAACATTATGATCTTGGAAATGATTTCTTTTCATTGTGGCTAGATGATACTTTAACTTATTCAAGTGCAATCTTTGATGATAGTTCAAAAAATTTAAGTGTTGCGCAAAATAATAAATACCAAAAATTAATTGATCTAATCAAACCTAGTTCTGGTGACAAAGTTTTAGAAATTGGTTGTGGCTGGGGTGGCTTTGCAGAATATTTAGGTAAGAAATATGATGTAAAGTTAGACTGTATTACTATTTCTAAAAAACAATTCGAATACGCAAAAGAGAGAATTCATAAATGTGGTCTAAATGAAAAAGTAAATATTGAGATTAAAGATTACCGAGATCTTCAAGGAAAATATAATTCGATCGCTTCAATTGAAATGATTGAAGCAGTTGGGCAAAATTATTTAGAGAGTTATTTTAAAACAATTAAGGATAATTTATCAAATGGTGGAAAGGCTGCGATTCAAGCAATAACAATTGATGATAGTTTGTTTGATAGATACAAAAATAAACAGGATTTTATTCAAAAATACATTTTTCCAGGTGGATTTCTTCCTAACAAAAATAGCATTAATAGATACGTTTCAGATAATGGTTTAACAATAAACTCATACATATCGTATGCAGATCACTATGCAGAAACGTTAGCTATATGGAGAGAAGAGTTTTTGAGAAAGTGGGATCAAATTAAAAATCAAGGTTTTGATCTGACCTTCAAAAGAATGTGGGAATTTTACCTATCTTATTGTGAAGCTGGATTTAAATCTAAAAATATTGATTTGATTCAATTTTCAATGCAGAATAAATAACATCAATAATATGAAAATAATTAAATCAATTTCGTTGATAATTTTGGCATTCTTAATTACAAGTTGCTCAAATAATAGTGCCATGAAACCAGAAGATTTTAAAAATAAAGAACCTAGATTAATTATTGAAGAATACCTTACAGGAAACGTTAAAGCTTGGGGTGTTTTGCAAAATCGATCAGGAAAAGTTACAAGACAATTCTCAGCCGATTTAGACGGAACATGGGATGGCAAACAACTAATTTTAAAAGAAAAATTTAATTGGGACGATGGTGAGGTTCAAGACCGAGAGTGGACAATTACTAAAATAGATGAACATAATTATGAAGGTACAGCAGGGGACGTTGTTGGAAAAGCAATAGGATATTCTTACGGTCCTGCATTTAAATTTGAGTATGTTTTGTTAGTTCCAGTTAAAGGAAAAGAATTAAAAATTACTTTTGATGATTGGATCTTTAAACAAGATGAAAGAGTTGCAATCAACAGAGCTACAATGACTAAGTTTGGATTTAAAGTAGCAGAGCTAACGGTTGTATTCGTTAAAGATTAGTTATTTCTTTTGATGCTTAGTCATCTTTCCTACTAATTTAAAGTAAAGTTTACTTGGAAGAAAACTAAAGAACTTTAAAGTTAAAGTAAGCGCTTTTGGAAAATGTATCTCGAAAACGTTTTTATTAATTAAGCCATTGTAGATTTGATCAGCAGCAAATTCAGGTGTTTTTAGAAATGGCATTTTGAAATCGTTTTTATCAGTCATAGGTGTTTTAATAAAACCAGGAGAAACTAAACAAACTCGAACATTGTACCTTTTAAAATCAAAATATAAACTTTCTGCTAAATTATTTAGTGCAGATTTCGATGGTCCATAACCAGTTGAATTAGGTAATCCTCTATAGCCAGCAATAGATGAAACTATAGTAATTATACCATTTTTTCTTTCTCTATAATATTGTTCAACTGCTTTAATTGAGTTCACTGTTCCAAAAAAATTTACTTTAAAAACATCTTCCATTTGTTCAACATCGATTTCTTTTTCTTTTTTTGGATTCCATGTACCAGTTGAAAAAAAACATATATCAATATTTTCAAACTTAGTTTTAATCTGATTGAAAACTTCTATACATTTTGCTTTATCAGTAACATCTAAAGGGAATGATGAAATATTTTCATAATTGCTTGAAAGTTCATCTAAGAGCTCCACTCTTCTCGCAGATACAGCAACATTCCATCCTTTGTTTGCAAATTTAATTGCCAAGGCTTTACCAATTCCTGTACTGCCACCTGTTATCCAAATAGTTTTTTTGCTCATTTTTTGTTATGTATAAACATTATGTTAAAAAATAAAATTGTAACATTTATATTATTTCTTATCATTACATTTTCAGCTTCATTAATTGGAGGTTTAGCTACAGTTACTTTCAAGGAGCCTTGGTATTCTTTGTTAAATAAACCTGTTTTTAATCCACCAGACTGGGTGTTTGGTCCGGTATGGACAATTTTATATTTATTGATGACAATTTCTATTTGGATGTATTGGCATTCCAAAAATAAAGAGATGAATACAGTTTATATTTATTTTATTCATTTAGTTTTCAATGCAACTTGGAGTATAGTTTTCTTTGTATTTCACAACATGATTTTAGCTTTATTGGTATTAGTTGTGTTAATTGCATTTATTATCAATCTAATCATAAGATATAGACGCGTCAGAATGATGAGCTCGTATTTAATGATTCCATATTTACTTTGGTGTTGCTTTGCTCTAATTTTGAATAGTAGCTTGATAATTTTAAACTAACTATGGACGATGTTGTTATAATCGGTGGAGGAATAATAGGGGCTGCCACTGCATATTTTTTATCCAAAGAAGGTAGAAAAGTTAAAGTTATTGAAAGAGATCCAACTTATAAAACAGCTTCATTTCCGTTATCTTTAGGAGGTTTTAGAAGACAATTTTTTCAAAAAGAGAATATATTATTAGGAAAATTTGCTAGGGAATTTATTTTTCAAATACCAGAATTGTTAAAAACTGAAAAAAATCCTAATCCAACAGCAAGCATGGTCCCAAATGGATACTTATTAATGTTTGGAAAAGAACATGCAGAAGAGCAATATAGAGCCCTAGAAAATCATAAAGCATGTGATGCAGGTACTAAAAATATAAGTGGTGAAGAGCTTTCAAAAATTTTTCCATATATAAATTCTGAAGGTATTGAAACAGCTACTTACACAGATGATAAAAGTGAGGGATGGATAGATCCTTTTTTATTTCATAGTGCTTTAAAGAGTAAAGCAATTGAACTTGGTGCAGAATTTATTAAGGGTGAGGTTAAAGATATTTCTGAAGTTAATGCAAAAACAATTGTTTCTGCAGCTGGTTGTTGGACAAAAAAATTATTAGAAGATATCCCAGTAGTTCCTCAAAAACACACAGTCTTTAGAGTAAAATGCCCAACGCATATTAAAGAAATGCCTTTGTCTGCAGATTTAACAACAGGTGTGTATTGGAGACCCGAAGGAAAAGAATATTTAGCAGGTTCACCTAAATGGACTTTTGATGACTCAAATCTTGAACCAGCTTGGGATGATTTTGAAGAAATTGTTTGGCCCGCTTTAGCAAAAAGAATACCAGCATTTGAAGAATTAAAATTAACTGGGGCATGGGCAGGTTTTTATGATCATAATAAATTAGATAGCAATGCGATAGTTGGAAAGCATCCAAAATACGAAAATGTTTATATGGCATCAGGTTTTACTGGCAGAGGTTTACAACAAGCTCCAGGTATAGGAAGAGCTTTAACAGAATTAATTACTACAGGATCTTACCAAACAATTGACGTTAGTGTGTTTGCAGTTGAAAGAGTACTAGAACAAAAAGCTAGACCAGAGCCGTACGTTTTATAATTAGGTTCCACAAAAAGTTTGATATTTTTCATTACCTGTTGGTGTAGGTTTTTGAAATTCAATAATATTTTCTTGATCAGAATAAGGATTACTTAAAACTTTTAAAAGTTTATTCATTTTTTCTAGATTTCCTTTGTCTGCATCAGCTAGCGCATCCTCTACTTTTTGATTTCTTGGTATAACTATAGGATTAGTTTTTTTCATCAGTTCTAAGTATTTGTCAGATGAATTATTTAGTTTTAATCTTTTCTCCCATTCATTAGTCCAATTTTTAAAATCGTCATTTTTATAAACTTCATTATCAATCTCAACACCCATTAAATGACAGAAGGTGTTTGTGTAATCTGCATTATTATTTTTCATCCAGTCTAAAAGTTTATTAATTAATGTTAGATCATTTTTATCTTCACCAAATAAACCAAGTTTATCTCTCATCATATTTAACCATTTTTCTTCATAAATATTTTGAAAATTATCAATTAACTCTGTTGCAATTTTAATTGCTGAATCTTCATCTTTATCAATAAGTGGTATCAAGCATTCTGCAAATCTTGCTAAATTCCATTTTGTAATTGGTGGTTGATTTGAAAAAGCATATCTTCCAAATTTATCTATAGAACTAAATACAGTTTTTGGATCATATTGATCCATGAAAGCACACGGACCATAATCAATTGTTTCGCCAGAAATGGCCATATTATCAGTGTTCATCACTCCGTGAATAAATCCCACCCTCATCCAGTTGATTACTAACTGACATTGTCTTTCCATTACAAGACTTAATAAATCTAAAGCCTTGTTTTTAGAGGACTTAATTTCTGGATAGTGTCTATCAATTGTGTAATCAACCAATGTATTAAGATCCTCTAGATTTTGAGTAGCTGCAATATATTGAAAAGTACCAACTCGAATATGACTTGATGCAACTCTTGTTAAAATTGCTCCATTTAGCAAATTTTCTCTTACAACTTTTTCTCCTGTTTTAACGACTGCAAGACTTCTAGTTGTTGGAATATTTAAAGCGTTAATAGCTTCACTAATTATGTATTCTCTCAGCATTGGACCTAAAGCAGCTCTTCCATCGCCACCTCTAGAAAAAGAAGTTCTTCCTGAGCCTTTAAATTGTATATCAAAACGTTGATTTTTATTATCTATATGCTCTCCTAATAAAACTGCTCTACCATCCCCAAGCATCGTGAAATGACCAAATTGATGACCGGCATATGCTTGTGCAATTGAATTAGTTCCATCAGGTAAACTATTTCCTGAAAATATTTCAGCTAATTTTTTTTTATCTATTTCTGAAAAGTTTAAATTTAAATTTTTAGCAAGTTCTTCATTTAAAATAACAAGTTCAGGTTCATGAACTGGCGTAGGCTTGATGTCTTCTTTAAATGTTTTTGATAGTTTTGAATAAGAATTATCAAAATGCCAACCGATGGTCATTTTAATTAACTAACTTCAGCTTGATGTTCTTTTGGCTTAACTTCTGTTTTAAATTGATTAGAAATCTTTTGAACCTCAACTGATGAAACTTTGTATTCAGCACACATTGTTTCTTCATCTTTTCCATGACCAGTTACCATGTTAACCATGTGTTCTGGGAAGTGGAATGTTGTAAATACAATTCCTTCTTTAACTTTATCTGTTACTTCTACTTTTAAAGCAACTTCTCCTCTTCCAGAATATAATCTTCCAATATCACCCGTATTTAAATCTCTATGAGCTGCATCTTTTGGATGAATTAGTAATACATCCTCATCAACAATGTTTATATTTTTTGTTCTTCTTGTCATTGTCGCTGCATTGTAATGTTGCAGAACTCTACTTGTAGTTAAAATTAATGGATAATCTTTTTGATTAGCTTCTATCTCACTAGATTCTTTCCAATCAAAGTTTTTCAATCTTCCTTTTCCAAGTTTAAATGATTCTGTGTGTAGAATTTGTGTATCTGTTCCATCTTCTTTTACAGGCCATTGTAATCCTAATTTACCAAGTCTCTCTCTAGTAACACCTTTAAAGAATGGTACCACATCAGCAATCTCTGCTAATACTTGATCTGCATCATAAGATGGTTGATCAAAACCTAATTTTTGCATCATCTCAGTTACAATTAGTCCATCTGGTTTTGTACCTGGTAATGGAGGAACTGCTCTGTTAACTCTTTGAATTCTTCTTTCAGTATTTGTAAAAGTTCCATCTTTTTCTAGGAAAGTAGTTCCCGGTAAAACGACAGTTGCAAGTTTTGCAGTTTCACTCATAAATATTTCTTGAACCACTAATAGCTCTAATGAGTTCATTGCTTCAATAACATGTGCACTATTTGGATCTGTTTGAACTATATCTTCACCAATAATCCATAAACCTTTTAGTTCTTTACTGATTGCAGCCTCAAACATTTGAGGAATTTTTAAACCTGGTTTAGTAGGGTGAGTTACACCATATTTTTCAGTATAAAATTTTTGATTGTTTTCATCTGCTACTTCAAAATAACCTGCACCTTGGTGAGGCTGACATCCCATATCTGCAGCACCTTGCACATTATTTTGGCCTCTAAGTGGATTTACACCAACACCTTTTCTTCCAATATTTCCCGTAATCATTGCTAAATCAGCAATTAACATCACAGTTTTAGAACCTTGTTCGTGTTCAGTAACTCCTAATCCGTGGAACTCCATTGAATTTCTTGCTGTTGCATAAGCAATTGCAGCTTCTTTAACTAGTTGTTTATCAACACCAGCAACTTTTGCTAATTGATCAACATCCTGTCTTTCAATTTCTTTTAAGAAATTATCAAAACCTTCTGTTCTATCTCTTACAAAGTCAGTATTATAAAGTTTAGATTTAATAATAAAGTGTAACATCATATTTAGAACCGCAACGTTAGTTCCAGGTCTAAGTTTGATATGATAATCTGCAAGTTTAGCTAATTCAGTTGTTACTGGATCAAGGACAATTAATTTTTTTCCTTTCATCACTTGCTGTTTAATTTTTGCTCCTGTTACTGGGTGAGCATTGGTTGGGTTTGCACCAATAACTAAAAATAAATCTGCATGATAAATATCTTCTGTTGAATTAGTTGCTGCACCTGTTCCAAATGTTTGCTGCATACCCCAAGCTGTAGGTGAATGACAAATTCTTGCACAACAATCAACACTGTTAGTTCCAACAGCTGCTCTAATCATTTTTTGGAAAACATAGTTTTCTTCGTTTGTACATCTTGCAGAAGAAATTCCAGCAAAAGCATCTGGCCCGTTTTCTTTTGTAATTCTATTCATTTCTTTTTTGATAAAGTCATATGCTTCATCCCAACTAGCTTCTTCAAACTTTCCATTTCTTTTAATCAATGGAGTTTTTAATCTGTCAGGGTGTTCATAAAAACTAAATGCGTATCTCCCCTTAATACAAGTGTGACCAGCGTTTACTTCAGTTTGTTTGGGAGTATCTATTGCAACTACCTTATCATCTTTAATCGATGCTTCTAAGTTACATCCAACACCACAGTACGAACAAGTTGTTCTAACTTTCTTATCTACAGCTGCAGACTTAGATTGGAATACATCGGAAATTGCATCCGTTGGACATGTATGAGCACAAGCTCCACATGACACACAAGAACTATCTCCAAACATCATATCGTTGTCTGTTGTAATTCTAGATTCAAATCCTCTACCACTCATTGTTAAAACAAATGATCCTTGAATTTCATCACATGCTCTGACACATCTTCCGCAGTTAATACAGTTATCTAAATTCATTCTCATGTAATCATGAGAAGTATCTCTTGGAATTCCTTTATGTTGCTTAGGACTATTGTATCTATGATCAGCAACACCTAAATCATTTGCAACTGTTTGAAGTTCACAGTTATTGTTTACTTCACAAGTATCACATTCCATAGGGTGGTCAGTTAAAACCAACTCAACAATATTTTTTCTAAGACTTGTTAATGCTTCGTTTGAAGTAAATATGTGCTGGTTTTCTGCAACAGGTGTATGACAAGATGCAACAACTCTAGTTGGTCCGTCTTTTTCTAACGCAACCTCAACAGAACAAACTCTGCAAGCTCCATATGGTGCTAAGTTAGGGTCATCACATAAAGTTGGTACCTTTTTTTCACCAACATAGCTTTTAACAAACTTTAAAATAGATGTATGATTAGGACCTATTTCGTAAGGTTTTCCATCAATATAAGCAATTTTTCTTTTCTCTGAGCTCATTAGTTATCTTTCACCATATCATTTTTCATTTCATCGCCAAAGTATTTTAGGATGTTTTGAATAGGAGTTGGGATCGCTCCACATAGAGCACATAAGCAGCCTTTTTGCATAGTAACCAACAATTCCTGTAGTAATTTTAAAGGAATTTTAGCTGTTTTCTTCTTAGCTTGATCAAACATTTCTTTTCCTCTGTAAGATCCAAGTCTTCCTGGAAAACATTTTCCACAAGATTCTTCTGCAGAAAACTCAAACAAATGATGAATGTATTCAGCCATTGGAAAATCTTTAGGGATACTAACTACACTTGCGTGACCTAACATAAAACCTTTTGCAGTAAACTCTTGAAAATCTAAATTTAAATTTTCTATTTCACTTAAAGGAACAACGCCACCTAAAGGGCCACCTATTTGAAAAGCTTTTACAGGTTCTTTGTATCCACCACCAATTTCATTAAATATTTTTTTCATTGGTGTTCCCATATCAATTTCATAAACACCAGGATTATTAAAGAAACTATCTAAGCAAACTAATTTTGTTCCAGCTGACTTTTTGTTTCCAACTGAAGAAAATTTTTCTGATCCATTTAATAAAATTCCAGTTGCAGCTGCTAAAGTTTCAACATTGTTAACTACAGTTGGTTTTTTATATAATCCTTCTGTTACAGGGAAGGGAGGTCTTACATCTACTTCAGCTCTTCTTCCTTCAATAGAAGCTATCAAAGCTGTTTCTTCTCCACAAATATACGCACCTTGACCGATACAAATTCCAAGATCAAAAGAAAAATCTGTTCCTAAAATATTTTCACCTAATAAATTTAATTTTTTAAGTTCATTGATACATCCATTGATCGCTTCAATAGATTTTGGATACTCACCTCTGATGTATAAAACTCCTTCATCACTTCCAATTACAAATCCACAAAGCACCATTCCAAAAATAACTTTTAATGGTTGGTCCTCTAATAAATATCTATCTGAAAAAGCTCCTGAGTCACCTTCATCTGCATTACAGATAACATATTTCTTATCACCTTTTGCTTTACTACAGAAATCCCATTTCATTCCTGTTGGAAAACCTGCGCCACCTCTTCCTGTTAAGTTTGAGTCTAATAATGATTTTACTATTTCTTTTTTATCTGTTTTTAAAAATTTACTTAGTTGTTCTTTAAATTGATCTGTTGATGATAACTTATCATCCATTAAAAAACTTGTTGTTGCATAACTCTTAGAAAAAAACTTTTCTT
The DNA here is from genome assembly GCF_052047955.1 of Candidatus Pelagibacter sp. HIMB1495. NCBI lineage: Bacteria > Pseudomonadati > Pseudomonadota > Alphaproteobacteria > Candidatus Pelagibacterales > Candidatus Pelagibacteraceae > Candidatus Pelagibacter > Candidatus Pelagibacter sp. HIMB1495. Next base: position 611,876 of record NZ_JBNAIQ010000001.1, read on the forward strand.
GTTTAATTTCTTCACCTTTTAAAATTTGATCTATTTTTTCAATATCTTTTCCAGCATAATTTTCACCATCATAGTGAAATGCATGATTTTCATAACAATGACCCAAACAAAACATCTCTCCAACTTTGTCATCACCTAATTTTTCTTTTAGTTTATCTTTTAGTTTGTCTTGCGTACCTGCACACATGCATGCACTTCCGTTACATACGAAAGCTTTTTTTTCTCTATGCGAAGGTCTTAAAAATTCATAAAAAGACTCAGCACCGTGAAGTGTTGAAACTCCAAGGTTATGTTTTTTTGCAATTTCTTTAATATCTTGAGGGTTTTCACTTAATGTATTCTCTGAAATTTGCTTAAATAGGTTGTCTTTTAGGCCAATTCTTCCAGATAAATTACTTATATTTTTTGACACAATTTCCCTTTTTTTATTATTCCACCTTAACTTTTTTGTTATTTGTGTAAATATTAAAACTGTCCCTCTTTACGAAACCTATGAGGGTAATGTCAAACTTATTAGCTAAATCGATGGCTAGACTTGTTGGCGCACCAACCCCGATCATAATCCCAATATCTGTCATTAAAACCTTCTGAACTAGCTCAAAATTAAGTCTCCCAGAACACGTAATAAATTGGTCTTTTGGATCAAATTGGTTTTTCTCCAAAGCACAGCCGATAAGTTTGTCTAAAGCGTTGTGTCTTCCAACATCTTCTCTTAGAGCTATCAATTTTCCATCACTATTAAATAGACCACTTGCATGAATACCACCAGTTTTGCTGAATTCAGACTGACCTTCTCTTAAAATATCAGGTGATTGAATAATTACATCTTTTGAAATTTTAGGTTCGGAGGCATTTGTCTTTGTAGTTTTAATTATCTCTAGCGCATCCAATGAAGATTTCCCACAAACACCACAAGAGGAGTTTGTTAAAAAATCTCTTTTAATTTTTGATATATTAACATTTTCTGAATTATTAAGTGTTGCTAGTATTTTATTTTGAATTTTATATTGACCAACTTTGTCTCCATAACTTTCAATGCTATCGATATCATTTAAACTTTTTACAATTTGTTCATTAAATAAAAATCCTCTTACAAGATCTTCATCATTACCAGGAGTTCTCATCGTAATAGATAAAGTTTGCTCAACCCAATTATCTTTTTCTTTGTACTTTAAAGAAATCTCTAATGGTTCTTCAATTGAAACTAAATCATCAACATCTTTAAAATTATTAGATGAATACTTTAAAACTTTATATTTTGAATTCATAATTATTTTAAAGGATAATTTTTTTGCAATAAATATTTATTGATTATGATTGCGAGTAACAAAATTATGATACATCCAAATATAATTGGATTAATTAAATAATCATAAGAAGCACTTCCAATAATAACAATTATTGGATTTCCTCCTGCAGGAGGATGAACAACATTTAATAAAATCATTAAGAACACTCCAATACCTACTGCAAATGCAATACTCATATAAATTGGAAGTGGAATAAAATTAACAAATAATACCCCCACTAAAGCAGTTAACAAATGTCCAAAGAAAACATTTTTTGGTTGAGCAAAAGGACTTTCAGGAAATCCAAACAATAAAACCATGGATGAGCCAAATGATGCTGCAATAAAATATCCAAGAGTACTTTTGTAAGTTAATACTGTAAGTACCCCTATAGTGATTGTTGAAAAAAAACCTGCAATCAATGCTTTTTGTAATAATGGTTTTGTGATTTTGATCATTTAAATTTTTAATGCTTTAACAATTGTTCTTAAAGGTAAAAGCAAACATTCTTTCCTCGAAAGATTTTTTTTATCTAAAATTTCTTTAAAATCTTTCCAGTGTTTTTCTAGACTTACTTTAACATCTTCAAACAATTTTTCACCAGCTGTAACAAAATCTTTTATTTCCTTTAAGTTTTTATCCTTAATTTTTCTAGATAATAAGCTGACAGATGCTTGGCAATAAATACAAGATTTACACTGATAACCCATATCTTTTACAACGTCGTCTTTGACAATTAAGCTTATTTCCATTTCATCTCCACAAATAGGATTTTTGTTTTTTGATTTGTGAGTAAAGTTTTCTAAAACTTTATTATTTTCTGTGTGAGACGCGATTTCTAAAATTCTTAAATCCATTTAATTTCTTTAATTCAACTTTGAATGTTTTATATTTTATTAATGGAACATAACAATATTTTAGGATCAGTGCTAGCAGGCGGGAAGTCACAAAGGTTTGGTGAAGACAAATCTCAGATATTGCTAGCTGATAAAATATTAATTGATTACATTTTGTCAGAAATAATTGATGAATTTAAGGAAGTATTAATAGTATCTAATAATTCAATTAAATTTACTAATTCAGATAAAATTTCACTAATTGGAGATATTAAAAAAGATCTTGGTCCTCTAGGCGGAGTTCTTTCAGCAATGAAATGGGTAAAAGATAATAATAAAAATTATCAATGGATAGCAACTTTTCCAGTAGATACTCCCTTTTTTAAAAAAGAAATTTTAGATCAATTCGTTAATCAAATAGATGAAAATGAAAGTAGTTTATTTTTTATAAAATCAAAAAATACTAGGCATAACATCTTTGGTCTATGGTCGATGAATTTATTAGATCAATTAGAAGATGATCTAGAAAAAGGAGCTAGAAAAGTTGAATTGTGGGCTAATAGTATTGGAGTTAAAACAATTAATATGGAGTTTCCAAATCAAGATCCTTTCTTTAATATCAATACAAAAGAAGATTTAGAACAAGCTAAAGAATTATTAAAAAAATGATTAGTTACGATCAATCTAGAAAAATTTTAAAAAAAGCAAAAATTAAAATTAAAGATGAAACTATATTGAGTGAAAATTCTCTTAACAGAGTGATTTCATATAATATTTATTCAAAGATCAATTATCCAGCAGGAGATAATGCTGCATTTGATGGATTTGCAGTTAAATCAAAAGATACAAACGGAATTAAGAAAAATTCACCAAAACAATTTAGAATAATTGGATCCATTGCAGCAGGAACAAAATCATTAAATAAAAAAATTAAAAAATATGATGCTGTAGAAATAATGACAGGTGGAATAATTCCAAAGGGTTTTGATACAATTATTCCAATAGAACAAATTATTTTTTATCCAAACAAAAATAATAAAAAATATATTTTAGTTAATCAAAAGATTAAAAAGTATAACCATGTTAGATTTGCAGGTTCAGACTTTAAAAAAGGTGAGATAGTTGTTAAAAAAAATACAATTATTCAGCCAAATCATATTCTAGCATTTAAAACTTTGGGGATAAAAAATATTAAAGTTAAAAAGAAGATTAATATTTTATTTTTTTCAACTGGAAATGAAATTACAGATCAAGACAACATTCCAAATTGGAAAGTTAGGAACTCTAATAGTCATTATATAAAAAATCTAAAAGGAAACTTTTTATTTAATTTTAAAAATGGTGGAATACTTAGAGACAACCATCAAAATATTTATAAATCTCAAATTAAAAAACTTATAAATAGTGATACCGATATATTGATAACTTCAGGCGCTGTTTCTGCTGGAAAATATGACTATATTCCAAGTGTTGTTAAGACGTTTAAATTATCCAATTATTTTAAAAGTGTAGCAATTCGACCAGGAAAACCAATTTTATTTGCCAAAATTAAAGGAAAACATAAAGCAATCTTTGGACTTCCAGGAAATCCAATGTCATCATCTGCTTGTTTTAGATTTTTCGTTATTCCTTTTATGGAAAACATTTTAGGACTAATTGAAGAACAGCCTATTAGGGCAACTTTAAAAAATAGTTTTTCTAAAAAACAGAATTTTACAAGGTTTGCAAAAAGTAAATTAAGCACAACTAAAAATGGAAAAATAGAAGTTGAGATTTTACAAGGGCAAGAGTCTTTTAGAGTAAAATCTTTTGTTAAATCAAACATTTGGTCTTTGTTGCCGGCAGGGAAATCAAAATTTAAAAAAGGGGATATCTTAGATTGTTTTTTCCCCAACCATTCTAATCAATCTTTGATTTAGAAACGTATTTTTGTTGTAGAAAAATCTTTTTAGAATTAGATTTCTACAAATGTTAGAGTTAAGAAATCCAAAACTTGCTGTCCCAATTGTACTGTTTGCTGGCATATTATGGTCATTTGGACCTTTGGTTGTAAGATATATGGATAGTCCAAATCTTGTTCCTTGGCAGTATATATTTGGAAGAGGTTTAACTATTTTTATTCTACTTAATCTCTACTTATATTTTGAAGAAGGAAAAAACTTCTACAAAAATTACTATAAAATAGGATTATCAGGGATAGTTGGTGGCTCAGGTCTTGGAGTTGCAATGATCACGTTTATTTATTCGATAACAAATACTAGTGCCGCTGTTACTTTACTTTGTTTAGCTGCAATGCCTTTTTTTACAGCTCTTTTGGCATTTTTATTTCTTAGAGAACGAATTTCACTTAATGTTTGGATATCAATTATAATTGCTTCAGCTGGCATATTAATCATGGCAATTGGTAATACTGGTGAGAAATCTTTAATTGGTTTTGTATTTGGACTTACCTCATCGATAGGTTTTTCAGTATTTTCAGTTTCACTAAGATGGAGAAAAGAAACTCCTAAATTTACAACAGTTGCTTTTGCTGGTTTCTTTTGTTTTGTGTTTGCATCAATTATGATTTTGTCTACTGGACAAGCATTCTTTGCTACAAGCTATAATAGTTCATTATTTTCACTACATGGATTTTTAGTTTGTTCAGGATTAATTTTATACTCAATTGGCTCAAAAGCTATTCCAGCTGCTGAGTTAACATTGTTATCTTTAACAGAAGTTGTAGGTGGAATATTTTGGGTTTGGTTACCAATTTTAGGAATTAATGAAGTACCATCAACAAATACAATTATTGGAGGTTTCTTTTTATTTGTATCTTTATTCTACTACAGCTTAATTATGAGATGGAATAAACGCTACATAGCATTAAATTAAATTATTATGGAACGACCAGATTTTTTTGAACTTAAAAATGGTGAAAAAGTAAAATTACCATTTACAGATAAAGAGTATAACGATCGAGTAAGCAAACTTAGATCAGTGATGGATAAAAATAATTTAGATATGATTATTTTAACCTCCATGCATAACGTTGCATATTACACAGGTTTTATTTATTGTTCTTTTGGAAGACCATACGGATGTGTGATTACTCAAGATAAAATTTCAACAATTTCAGCTAATATTGATGCAAGCCAACCATGGCGTAGATCGCATTGTGATAATGTTATTTATACTGATTGGAAGAGAGATAATTTTTTAAGAGCAATCGTATCAATTATTGGAAGAGATGAGCCTCCTAAAAATATTGGAATTGAAAATGATCATGTCACTTTAGATATGAGAGAAAAAATAGGTTCTATATTTACTTTTTCTGTATTTAGTGACGTTTCAAAAGACCTAATGAAACTTAGAATGATTAAATCGGATGAAGAAATTGAGATCATTCGAAATGGTGCAAGGATTGCAGACATAGGTGGTGAAGAAATAGCTAAAAATATTAGAGAAGATAACACGGAGATCGAAGTAGCAATAGCAGCAAGAGATAGAATGGAAAGGGAGATTGTTAAAAGTTATCCAGGTGCAGAGTACATGGATACCTGGGTATGGTTTCAATCTGGTATCAACACAGATGGAGCTCACAATCCAAAGACAAATAGAAAATTAGTTAAAGGAGATATTTTATCTTTAAATACTTTCCCAATGATCTCAGGTTACTACACTGCATTGGAGCGAACTTTGTTTTTGGATCATGCAGATGATGCCTCACTTAAAGCTTGGGAAGCAAATGTTAAAGTGCATAAGCGAGGATTAGAATTGATTAAACCAGGTGTTAAATGTTCAGACATTTGTCATGAGCTAAATGAATTATTTGCTGAACTTGGTTACCTTCAGTACCGAACATTTGGCTATGGCCATTCATTTGGTATGCTTTCACACTTTTATGGAAGAGAAGCTGGTTTAGAATTAAGAGAAGATATTGATACTGTTCTTGAGGAAAATATGGTGGTGTCTATGGAGCCAATGATAATGATCCCAGAGGGCAATCCTGGTGCTGGTGGGTATAGAGAACACGATATATTAGTGATTGGTAAAGATGGAGCAGAGAATATTACAAAATTTCCTTTTGGTCCTGAGCATAATATTATAAAAAACTAATCTTAATGAGTGAGAATAAAACTATTGTTAATAGTTGGAACGAGTGGGATCCGTTAAAACATGTAATTGTTGGAAGAGCGGATGGTACTTGCATTCCAGCACCAGAGCCAGCATTAGATGCAAAAGTTCCTGAAGATAGTGATATGCGAGGACAGTTTGGTCCAAGAACCAAAGATACTGTCGATAAAGCAAATGAATTATTAGACAACTTTTCAAACATGCTTCAAAAAAGGGGTATTAAAGTTGATCGACCAACACCAATTGATTTTAATCAAAAGACATCAACACCAGATTGGGAAGCAGAAACTATGTTTGGTTGCATGCCTCCAAGAGATGTTTTGTTAACTGTAGGTAATGAAATTTTAGAAGCAACAATGAGTTATCGATGTCGTTGGTTTGAATATTTATGTTACCGACCATTACTTAAAGATTATTATAATCAAGATCCAAACATGAGACACGAGTCTGCTCCAAAACCAAGACTAACAGATGCAGATTATAGAAAAGATTATCTATCAGATAAAATTGGGGTTCAAAAAAGATTAGAGTGGACTGAGAAAAAATATTTTGTAACTACTGAAGAAGAGCCATTGTTTGATGCAGCAGATGTATTGAGATTTGGAAAAGACTTGGTTGTTCAACATGGATTTACAACTAATTTAAAAGGAATTGATTGGCTAAAGAGACATTATAAAGATCATAGAGTACACGCAGTAAATTTCCCAGGAGATCCATATCCTATTCACATTGATGCAACTTTTACCCCAATAAAAGAAGGTTTAATCATCAACAATCCCCAAAGAAGACTTCCTAAGGAACAAAGAAAACTTTTTGAAGATAATGGATGGGAAATTGTTGATAGTGCTCAACCAGCACATAACGAACCACCACCATTATGTTATTCTTCAACTTGGTTATCAATGAATGTTTTGGTTTTAGATCCTAAAACAGTTTGTGTTGAGAAAAGTGAAATCTATCAAGCTGAGCAATTAGATAAATTAGGAATGGAAGTGGTACCAGTAGAGCTTAGAGATGCTTATGCATTTGGTGGAGGACTTCATTGTTGTACAGCAGATGTATATAGAGAAGGCACTTTAAAAGATTATTTTCCAAAACAATAACAATGGCAAAAATAAAAACAAAAAGAGAGCGGGTTAAATTCGCTTCCGATAATGTTGCGGGTGCTTGCCCTGAAGTATTAGAAGCAATCATAAAAGCAAATGAAGGAGATAGTACTCCTTATGGAAATGATCCTTTATCAACAGAGTTACAAGATAAGTTTTCTGAAATATTTGAAAAAGAAGTAATTGTTTTTCCAACTGCATCAGGGACAGCTGCAAATGCATTAGCTTTATCTACAATGACACCATCATATGGAAATATTTATTGCCATAAGATGTCTCACATTAATACTGATGAATGTGGTGCGCCTGAATTTTATACAGGGGGTGGAAAATTAATACCTTTAACTGGAATTATGGGAAAAATAACTGCAGAAGAATTACACCAATCTATTGGTGGAAAAGGAATTGTACATCACACCCAACCTTCATCAGTTAGCATTACTCAAGTGTGTGAAACAGGTGAAGTTTATCAATTAGATGAAATCAAAAAAATTGCAGAAGTTACCCATAAACATAATCTAAATTTACATATGGATGGCGCTAGATTTGCTAATGCATTGGTATCTTTAGATGTAACACCAGCTGAAATGACTTGGAAGTCAGGGGTTGATGTATTGTCATTTGGAGCAACTAAAAATGGATGTTTAGCAGCTGAAGCAATCATATTTTTTAAGAAAGAATTAGAAGGGGATATTACTTTTTTAATGAAAAGAGCAGGGCACTTGTTATCTAAAATGCGTTTTGTATCTGCTCAACTTGATGCCTATATTTCAAATGATGTTTGGTTAAGAAACGCAAAACACGCTAATGCAATGGGTAAAAAGTTAAGTGATGGCTTGAGCAAACATAATGATATTGAAATTGTTTATCCAACCGAAGCAAATGAAGTCTTTGCAAAATTTCCAAGAGAAAAAATAGAACATCTTAATTCAGAAGGTTACAAAATGAATGAAGAAGAATTGGATGGTAAAGCTGTGAGATTAGTAGCTGCTTGGAATACTAAAGATAGTGATGTTGATGAATTGTTAAATACAATTAAAGTTAACTAGGATTTTCTTTTAAAAACTCAATATACTTTATAACTTCATCAAATTGTTCGTCAGGAATATCCTTGTAACTTGCATTGAATTTACTTTTCACACAAATAGCAACATGAGCATAGGGGTTTCTTCCTTTAGGGTGATTTGGGTGGTTAGGTAATTGCCCTACCAAATAATCGCCAGCTTCCTGAATAATTTTCCAGAGTTTACTTGCGTTTTCTTTATTCACACCAATTCAAATCTTGATTTAATTCTAAATAATTGTATCGAGATATAATTTTAATATATTAAATATATTATTTAATTAATTTTTTAAAATGAAATCTACTGATATAAAACTACCTTCAAATAAAAAGTTTGGGTATTTCTTTAGTGGAGTTTTTTTTATAGTTTTCGTTTATTTTTTTTACAATAAGAACTCATCGCTAAGCTATATATTTGGTGCTTTAACATTATTTTTTTTAATTACTAGTATTATAAATGCAAACTTACTTTTGCCATTAAACAAGCTTTGGATGCGCTTTGGACTTTTACTTAGTGTAATAATTAGTCCAATTATTTTAGGTATTATATTTTTTGGATTAGTTACTCCTTATGGCCTCATAATGAGTGTGTTTGGAAGAGATGAACTTCGTTTAAAAAAAAATAAAAGCAAAAGTTATTGGATAGACAGAAATAATGATCCACCTCAAACAAATTTTAAACAACAATTTTAATGGATAGCTAATATGGAATTTTTAAAAGAGCTTTGGGAGTTTCTTAAAGTTCGTAAAAAATTATGGCTTGCGCCAATTATAGTTGTAATGCTGATATTGGGTGGACTTTTAATTATTGCCCAAGGTTCTGTTGTTGCTCCATTTATTTACACGTTATTTTAAAAATTGTATAATGAATATACTTGGTATCTCAGCTTTTTATCATGATAGTGCCGCATGTTTAATTAGAGATGGGGAAATTATTGCTGCAGCACAAGAAGAACGTTTTACTAGAAAAAAACATGACGCTGGTTTTCCTCATAACTCAATAAAATATTGTTTAAAACAAGAAAATTTACATCCAGAAGATATAGATATTGTGGTTTTTTATGAAAAACCATTTATGAAGTTTGAAAGATTGCTAGAGACTTATTTGGCCTTTGCACCAAGAGGTTTTAAAAGTTTTATTAAAGCGATGCCTATTTGGATAAAAGATAAACTTTTTCAAAAATCATCATTAATTAAAGAACTAAATAAAACTTTAAGCAAAAAAGTAAATTGGAATGAAAAACTTCTATTTTCTGAACATCATTTATCCCATGCTGCAAGTGCATTCTATCCTTCACCGTTTAAAAGTGCAGCTGTACTTACATTGGATGGAGTTGGAGAGTGGACGACTACTTCATTTGCATTAGGAAAGGAAAAGGATCTAAAAGTAATTAAAGAAATTCATTTTCCACATTCTTTGGGACTACTTTATTCAGCTTTTACTTATTACACCGGTTTTAAGGTCAATTCTGGGGAATATAAGGTAATGGGTTTAGCCCCATATGGAAAGCCACTTTATGCCGATTTAATAAAAGAAAAAATTATTCATATTTTAGAGGATGGAAGTTTTAAATTAGATATGAGTTATTTTGATTTTGCAACTGGTCTCACTATGACAAACAATAAGTTTAACAATTTGTTTGGAGGATCTCCTCGAAAACCAGAGGCAGAATTGACTCAACGTGAAATGGATCTTGCTGCTTCAGTTCAAAAGGTCACAGAAGAAATTGTTGTTAAAATTGCAAAAAACTTAGCCTTCAAAACAGGAGAACGCAATCTTTGCTTAGCTGGTGGCGTTGCACTTAATTGTGTTGCAAATGGTATTCTATTACGTGAAAAAATATTTGATAATATATGGATTCAGCCAGCTGCTGGTGATGCAGGTGGAGCTCTTGGTGCAGCACTTTCTGTATGGTATTTACATTTTAATCAAAAAAGAAAAATCTCATTACTAAGAGATAGTATGAAGGGATCTTACCTTGGTCCAGAATTTAACGATAATGAGATAGAACAAGAACTTAAATCATGTGGCGCTAAGTATAAAAAATGTTCTGAAGAAGAATTAATAGAAAATGTAGCTAATGCCCTAAACAATAAAAAAGCTATTGGTTGGATGCAGGGAAGAATGGAATTTGGACCAAGAGCACTAGGAGGAAGAAGTATAATTGCAGATCCACGTTCTCCTACGATGCAGAAACAGCTTAATTTAAAAGTTAAATATCGTGAAAGTTTTCGTCCTTTTGCTCCTAGCGTTTTGCGTGAAGATGTGAATGAATGGTTTGAGCATAACTCTGATAGTCCTTACATGCTTTTTGTTGCTGATGTAAAAAAAGATAAGCGTAGAGTTATGACAGAAAAAGAAAAAGCTCTTTTTGGAATAGAAAAACTAAATATACCTCGTTCGTCTATTCCAGCTATAACACACGTTGATTACTCTGCAAGAATTCAAACTGTGCATATGGATACAAATTCTCGATATTATGAGTTGATATCTAAATTTAAAGAAAAAACCAATTGTCCAATTGTTGTGAATACCTCATTTAATGTAAGAGGTGAGCCAATAGTTTGTACTCCTAAAGATGCATTTAAGTGTTTTATGGGTACTGAATTAGATGTCCTTGCTATAGGAAACTATTTGTTAATTAAGGATCAACAAGATAATTTACTTAAACAAAGCTATGAAAAAAATTATGAGCTTGATTAAAGTTTTGTTTCGTTGGGGATTTTATTTTTTCTATATGTTTTTAATAGTAATAGCTTTACTAGAAATAATCTTTAGAATTTTACCTACCTCAGATAGTTTAATGATACAAGCTGTAAACGAAAATCAACCCATTATACACTTCAAAGAAAATCGCATAATTAATAAACAAATTGGTTTCAACTTTACACATGTTAATAAAAAAAATATTAATAACTTTGGTTACGCAACTGATAAAGAGTTTTTTACCAAGGATTTTCAAAAAAAAAAAAAGAGTAAAATAGTTGCAGCAATAGGTGATAGCTTTGTAGAAGCAGTGCAGGTCAGAAATAAAGATACTTTTCATGCTTTGCTAGATAAATCTTATGAGGATATTGACGTATATCCAATTGGAGTGAATGGATCACCTTTGTCTCAATACATAGCATTTTATAAATATGCCGAAAAGCTATTTGATCCAGAAATATATATATTCACAATTGTATACAATGATTTTGATCAGTCTTGGTATAAAATTAAAAAAGCTCCTGGATATCATTACTTCACAGATAAAGATGATCTTCAATTAATTAATTACAATCCTTCATATTTAAAAGAATTAGCTAGAAAAAGTGCATTTGTAAGATATTTATATTTAGATTTACAAATTTCAGTTCAAATTGATCGTTTTAAAAAAATTTTTAAAAAAGATAAAAAACCAACAAAGATTCCAATTAATGAAGATTATAATAAGATGCGAAAAAAACTTGGAATAAAAGCCGCAGATAAATTTATGGACCACTTAAAAACTTTATCGGAAACAAAAAAAGTAATAATTGTTCTAGATGGGGATAGAGGCGCCATTTATAACGGTAAAAAAAGTCGTGAAATGGATAGCTTTATTACACTATGGATGGAAAGAATAATTTATAAAGCTAAGCAAATGAATAGCGTACATTTAATAGATATGCATCCAATATTTTTGTCAAATTGGCAAAAAAATCAAAGAAAATTTAATTGGGACTATGATGGTCACTGGAATGAGCTTGGCCATAGAATTGTATCTGAAGCTCTTATTGAAAAATTAAAAATGATCAATTAATAAATTATGTTGGCAATAATTAAAAATTATATTATTTATAATTATGGTCTTTAAATTGTTATTAATTATAGCTTATTCAAATTTTTTTTTTATATCTAGCGCGCAGGCATACATTGATCCAGGAACGATTAGTATAATCTTTCAAGCTATTGTTGGAGCAATTGTTGCAGGAGGAGTAGCATTAAAAATGTATTGGCATAAATTTAAGACTTTATTTAGTAAGAAAAAAAAAGATAACTCAGACCAAGAGCTTGATAAATAAATTTAAGAATTTTATATTTTCTTTAAGCACTTTAATTGAACTAAAGAATATAAAACCTAAATTTGTTTTTTTTTCAGAAAATAGATCATATCAAAAATACTCAAAATTAATTATTGATGTCTTATGCGAAAAGTATCCAGGTGAAGTTTATTATTTTAGTATTGATAAACACGACACCATTAAAGATAAAAGAGTAAAAAATTATTACATAGACTATTATTTAATAAATTTTTTTTTTAATAATGTTAATGCGGACAATGTATTTTTAACTGTAACTGATTTAGGTAATCATTTTATTAAAAAAACGTCTAAAGTTAAAAAATACATATACTTTTTTCATTCTCCTATAAGTACAACGAAAAGTTATACACCTAAAGCTTTTGATAATTATGATATTATATTTTGTAATGGAAATTTTCAAATTAAAGAGATTAAAACAAGAGAAAATTTGAAAAAATTACGTAAAAAAGTTTTAATTCCAACAGGATATTTTTATTTAGATTTTTTACTTGAAAATATTGACTATAAAAAAAATATCAATGCAATTCTAATCGCACCATCCTGGAATTATGAATTAAAAAATTTTATAAATGAAAATTTTATAGAGCTAATTAATACTTTGTTAAAAAAAAATCAAAAAGTTATTTTTAGGCCACATCCAGAGCATTATAAGAGATCAAAAAAAATATTAGAAATCATTAAAAAAAAATTTATTAATATAAATTTTCAGTTTGATGAAAGTAGTGAAAATTTAGATTCTATGGAAAAGGCGAAATGTCTAATTACTGATAGCTCAGGTATAGCAATAGAATATATTATGACTTTAAAACGCCCCGTGTTGTATTTAGATGAATTTGATAAAATTCATAATACAGAATTTGATGATTATACTAATTTGAAAACAATTGATGCAAAAATAAAAGAAAATTTTGGCTATTTGTTCAAAAAAGAAGATTTTGATAAAATTGATATAGTCATAGATAAATCAATCGAGGATTTCAAAAAAAAAATCCCTAAACTTGATAATTTTATAGACGAAAATTTTGCTAATTTTGGGAGAACAAAATTATATCTTAAGAATAACTTAAAAGATATTTTTAGCTTAAATTAAATATTTTTTATTTTTCCTATTTTTTAATTTTATATGATCTTTTATCAAAAAGTGGTTCTCCATCATTTTTTCCACCTATCAATATTCCATTAGATACATTTACACCGCCAATTCTTGTAGTAAATCGATCAAAAAATTTCCTATCAATTTTTAATTCATCAAAGGCTTTTTGATTTTTAGTTACATTTGAGAGAATAGTAGGAAATATATCTTGTATTAATTCTATATCATTTTGTTTAATAGGAAGTTTTTCTGGCCAATGAATCGCCAAAAATGCCCCATATCTATCTTGAACATCGTGTTTATCAATTAAATCCATATTAAAGTTTCTTAAAACAGTGCAATTTTTTGTAAGATAAGGTCCGTGATCACCTAATAAAATAATTATTGAATTTGGATTGTTATTTTTAATTGCATTAATATCATTTTTCATTTCGATATTTGCTTTTTCTAAATTATTAAAATAATTTTGTTTTTCATTAGCCGAACATTTCCCAGAATTACTTGAGTGCCCAGGAAATCCATTATGAGAGTACAACAATATAGGTTTTTTTGGCTTTGAAACTAAATATTTTTTTTTTAACTTTAAATATTTTTCATAACTATAATTATCATCAAAAATATCAAAACGAAATTCACCTTCATAAATTGCCTTTGTGATGGTTTCTCCCCCTATATTTTTTATGTTTGCTTTTGGATAAAATTTATCCCAAGTAATTGGATATTCTCCAAAAAAATAAGGAGATTTGTATATAGTTACAGTATCATATCCATTTGCTTTAAATACATTTAAACCAAATGCATTTCCTGATGTATAATATCTTACATTCTTTGATAATTTGCCACTTATATCAAATACTCTTGATATTGAAGCTAATGAAGATGCAGCATTTGAGTATATTCCGCTGTATATTTTAAAATTATTATTTTCTAAAAAATTTATTTGTTTGCTGTTATCAAAACCATAATGTTCTAAAGTTTCTATGTTTGGATATGACTCGTATACTAATATATAGATATTTCTGATATCAATTATTTCATTTTTTTTTTCATTTATAAATTTTTCTAATCTATCTGTAGACTGTTTCTCAGCAAATTCTTGATTTAAATATTTTTCATAAAAACTTCCAGCAGTTCCTGTTAGCATAAATACTACTGTGATCGTATATGCTATTTTTCTATGAAATAAATAAAAAATATAAATAATTAAAAATGAAAAAGATAAATAAATTAGCTGTGTAATAAATTGACTATTAAAAAAATGGCTATCAGGATTTGAGGTTATTGAGGGCATAGTTAAAATTGTAAAAGATAATGCCAGACCTGAAATCATTAGCATTTTGTAGGATGATATATAGCTAAATATTAATGGCAAAATTAGACTCAAAATAATACTAAAAATTAGAGAAACCCCAATTACTTGAACAAAACCAAATAAGTTAAGATATTCACTATTTATAATAGCAAATCCAATTACAGGTGACATTGGAAATGAAATTAAGAGAAAGTCACCTAATTTAGGAAATTCAAAATTGCATTTAAATCTAAAGTTTTTAGTTTTTATATAAAATAATACAAATGTAATACCTAGTATTACGAATGCTAATCCAACTAGTTTATAACTTCTATCTAAAAATACTGCAGTAGGACCATGTATAAGTACATATCTTAGGATTAACATGTTTAAGAAAACAAATAGTGCACTAATATTTAGATCCAGAATTAATTGAGTAAGATTTTTAAGTTTTGATGATATCATTTAATTTATTAAAAAATTGTTGGTCACTTTATTTCTTTATTATTAGCTTCAAATTTTTTTTTGACAACTTATATAAATATAATACGAAAATATATTTATTGGTAAATTTTATTCAATCTTTCAAACATAGATCTTATTTGAATTAAGTTATTAAAACACTATAGTCTTTAATTATGTCAGATAAAGAAATTCATCAAGGTGGCTGTGCTTGTGGAGAAAGCAGATATGAAACAACTGGCAATCCAGAAAGAGCTAGAGTTTGTCATTGTAGATATTGCCAACTAAGATCAGGTAGTCCTTTTGGTGTTGGTGCTTGGTTTAAAGAAGAAAATGTAAAACATCTTTCACAAAATTATAATCAATATAAGTTTGTAACCGAGAGTGGAAATACTTTTGAAACAAATTTTTGTAAAAAATGTGGGACTAGTGTTTATTGGACAATATCAGCACCTGCTTTAAAAGGTTTAACAGCAATTGCTGCTGCAACATTTGATCCACCAAGTTTTTGGTTTGGAGTATCAGGTGAGATTTTTACAAGATCAAAAGCACCTTATATTGATATCAAATGTGAAGAACAATTTGAAACATCTCCTACGTACAATCCAACCAAAAAGGATGAAGATAGGTTTGATGGATCTAAATAGAATTATTTTCCCATAAAAGAGGAAAATATTCTTCATCTAATAAATCACTATTTTCTTTTTTATATTTTTTATATGTTTTAGCTGTTCCACCTTCATTTGTTGGATGAAATTTTGCATTACTTGGAACACAATGAGAAACAATTGCTCGGCGGTGATTACTTGAAGTATTTATGCCTGATCCATGCCAGGTAAAGCCATGGTGAAATGAAACACCACCAGCTGGTATCTCTACATAAGCAACTTCTATTTGTTTGTTATTTTTTTCAGCAAAAATGTTTAATTCTTTTTTATAATCTTCAGGAGAGTGAAATTCTCCTTTAGGTGGTTGAAGTCCCCATTTATGAGAGCCTTTAATATATTCTAAGGTTCCAGTTTCTTTTGAGGTATCATCTAATGACATCCAACAAGTCATCATTGTTTGTGGAATAAGCCAATCATCATAAGCAGCGTCTTGATGAAATCCTAAGGTTTTTCCTCCAGGTGGTTTCCATAAAACATTATCCTGAACTAATCTTGCACCTTGCCAGTTCATTAAACGAGAACAAACTTCGCCAATTATTTTATGACAAACTACTTTTTTTATTAAATTATCTGCTTTCCAAGCATTACAGATTTGACGAGTAACATCTTCAGGATCTTTACCAAATTTCCAATTCCATTCATCTGGCTCAATTCCTGTTTCAAAATTACCTTTAAATAAAGGCTCAAATTTATTTCTAAGATCTTCTATATAATTTAAATCTAAAAAGTTATCTAAAATCAAAAAACCACTATTATTAAATTCTTCAATTAAACTCTCAGAGAGCTCAAAATTAATCATGAGTTAACCACTTTTTAAAATAGGGTTTCAATATAATTTATAAAATAATTATTTTTTTCTACGTATTTAGTAAAGCACTTTGATTGTGGAATGCTATGACCCTTGTCGCTTTCCATTTTTCTATCTACATCTGCCCATGTACAGCTGGATGGTTTTAGATCACTATAATCAACAAAGTTCAAATCTTTAAAATTTTTTAGAAATGACAATGTTTCTTGATCTTCCCATTTATCTTTATTGTGAGCAAATACGATAGCATTTAATGTTTGTGAATTATTCATAATATCTATTTGCATTTTTCTTAACTCTCCCCACTCAGGATATTTTTTTCCCCATTCATACTTTTTTCCTGCAAATGCTGGGTTGATAGCAATTGTGCCTTTAATTTTTTCAGGAAATCTAGATTGAAGATTTAAAGAAGCCCAAGCTCCTGCTGAATATCCAGAAAGTATAATGTTTTCAAAACCTAAACTAATTAATTTTTCTACTTCATTT
Organism: Candidatus Pelagibacter sp. HIMB1495; assembly: GCF_052047955.1. Classification (NCBI taxonomy): domain Bacteria; kingdom Pseudomonadati; phylum Pseudomonadota; class Alphaproteobacteria; order Candidatus Pelagibacterales; family Candidatus Pelagibacteraceae; genus Candidatus Pelagibacter; species Candidatus Pelagibacter sp. HIMB1495. The sequence goes on from NZ_JBNAIQ010000001.1 coordinate 629,159, forward strand.
AAAATTATTTTTTGTCTTTTTAAATTTTTAAATTCGTCAACCAATTCAATTTTACCATTTTCTTTTAATTGTTTACGATATTTCTTCATTATCTTTAAAGAAATACCTTTTACACCCGAACAAACTCTATAGATTAAAATTTTGTTATCTTTAATAGTTTGATTGTGAAGTTTTAGAATTGCAGGGACAACTGCGCCTTGCCAAATAAATCCATGAGAAGGATTTTTTCTACAAGAGTCTTTTTTTAGATCATTTGTACTTCCATGGTTGTAAATAATAACAATTGAATTTTTTTTATTTTCAATATTTTCTATTGGATATGATTTACCTTTTTCATCAACAAAAGAATTAATTTTTGACAGTTTATCTAAATCTTTATAATTCAATGTTTCAGCAAAAGAATTATTTAAAAAAAATATTAAACAAAAGAATAAAATTATTTTTTTCATAACAATTAAAAATATATACTAATTTATTTTGGTAACCACGAATTATACAGAGGATTATCTTTATCTATTGGAAGTTTAATGTTTTTATTTTGCCTAGAAGAGTCGTAGACAGCAGTAACAAATTCTAAAGATTTTCTAGCATCTGATAAAGTTACCTCATCACTAGTAGATCCATCTAATTTATTAGCAATTTCATCAAACATACCTGCATACCAAGATTGAGAGTCATTTACTTTTGCCAACACTTTATCTATTTGAGCTTGAGTAACAGGTGATCTTGGTAAGAAATGCCACTTATCATCAGCTGGACTGTAGGGTTTTTCTGGTGATGCACCAGACTCAGCTGTTAATCCTTCAAAACAAAATCTAAGTCTACTAGTATTGTTTGCAGCTCCAAGTGTAATTGAACTTGTAACCAAAGTTCCGTTTTCCATTTCAATTGATAAAGCTGCACAATCTTCAACCTCAATATCATTTACTCTAGTTGTTAATTTAGCAAATACATTTGAAACAGGACCTAACATCATACTTGCTAAGTCATGAATGTGTATCGAATGACTTAATATAGCTCCACCTTGTTCACCTTCCCAAGTTCCTCTCCAAGGTTTTGAATAATAATCTTTACCTCTATTCCAATGCGTTTCTAAGGAAGCAATCAAAGGTTTTCCTGCTAAACCAGACTTAATTAATGCTTTTAATTTTGAAAATCCTAAACCATATCGATATTGGAAAACTGGAAAAATGATTTTACCAGTTTCTTTACTAATCTTCTCCAATTCATCGACTTCCTTAAGACTTGATACTAATGGTTTTTCACAAATTACATGTTTTCCAGCTTCCATTGCTTTTTTACAAGCTGAAAAATGTAAGTGGGGTGGAAGACATATATCAATGATATCAATTTCTTTTATTTTTAATACTTCATCAAAGTTGAGAGATACTTTTGTTTCAGTGTCTTTTGACAAAATATTGTCAATTGCTTCTCTTGTAAGTCCACATAAAGTGTGAACTTTAAATCTATCTTTAACCTTCTGAAAATCTTCATAGTGCTTGGCACCTATGTTTGTTCCAATAATTGCTACTTGATATTTTTTCATTTTGTTTCAGCTTTTAATTGTGCTTTTATTGCAAGTTCCATTGAAAGATAAGTTAATTCCTGAGCACAAGCAGTTTCAGTTCTGTTGATTACATCATTAATTAAATTTCTAAAGTAGGGAAGCTTAACATTAGAGCAATCGATGTATTTAACTTCCTCATTATTTGCTAAATATAAATGGTTACCTTTTTCTGATTTTGCTAAATCTGTATATTTTCTTATTTCAATATAGCCTTTATTCCCAAGGATTAATAATCTTCCATCTCCCCATGTTGGAAGCGCATCTGGAGTAAACCAATCCAGTCTAATATAGCCATGTCCACCATTACCAGTTAGATTAACCTCTCCAAAATCTTGAAAACCAGGTTTTTCCTTTTTGGTAGTATTTTCTACAAGTGCATGATTAATTTTTGCTTCATTTGAATTTGTAAATACTAAAAACTGATGAATTTGATGTGAGCCTATATCAGTAATTATTCCACCATAACTCTCTCTATCATAAAACCAATCAGGTCTTTCATAGTTGCCTTGTCTGTGTGGACCTGTTCCAATTGTTTGCTTTACTTCTCCAATTTTTCCTTCGTTAACTAATTCTTCAGCTTTAGCAACAGCTGCAACATGAAATCTTTCTGAAAAATTAACTGACCATATTTTTCCAGTTTCTTTTATTGTTTGTTTAAGTTCATTTAATTGATCTAAAGTAGTACAACCAGGTTTATCGACCATCACATCTTTTCCAGCTTTTAATGATTCTATTGAATTATGAGCTCTATCTTTAGGGATTGAAGATATTAAAATCATATCAATGGATGGATCATTTAATATTCCTTCCTTATTTTGTTTTCTTTTAATGTTTGGATATTTTGAATTAAATTCCACTAAGGTTAATGGATCACCCTCAGTCCAAAAGTATTCACAAGTACATCCTTCTTTTAACATCTCATCAAGCATGTCAAAGATGTGACCATGATCTATACCTATAACACCAAGATTTAATGCTTTTTTCATAATTATTTTTTTATTTGTAGATAAACTTTAAAAAAACTTTCATCTGGAGATGTGCCCCAAATTTTATCATCAAGCATTCCGTTAAAATAATAAATTTCCGATCTATCTTTACCACTTAATATATCAAGTTTAATAGATCCGTTTAACTCTCCATTCGGGTTTATATTAATTTCTGCTGTTTCGTAATGATCCTTTGAACCAGTTTTTAATTTACTTGGTTTTATAAAGAAGATTAGTTTTCCATTTTTAATTTCAAGTTTTCCATTACCAATTTTTTTATTTTTACCATCTTCTGACACTCGATGTAATTTGAATTTATATTCTCCATCGAATAATTTTGATTTTTTATTAATTTCAGCTTTTTTTTCATCACTAAGCAAATAATCAACAACTACTGCATTTCCTTTTCTATCTATCCAATTATTTACTGCTTCTTGAAGACTCATATCAAAGTAATTCTTAGTATAAGTTTTATTATCCCAAGCTAAGACGTGTCCCCAATCTTCAAATCCTGAAATTTTTCTTTTGTCAGCCTCAATACTAAATCCAGCACTGTAAAATTCTAAATCTTTCTTTATTGCTTTTTTTAATGCTAGTTTATCTTTTATTGGGTCCGCATATCTGTCTCCAATATTCCAAATAAAAAATACATCTTTTATATTATTTTTTTCAAAGTTCTTTCTTGATGGAAAACAACTAACCCAACTATCATTACAAGCTTCCATAGATCCCTTATAGATAAAGCTTCGATCATTATTTTTTTCAAAATTTTCATAAAATTTAGTTGTTTCTTCATCGAACCAAAAACTATCTACTAAAACCCTTACATTACTATACTGCCCAATTCTTTCTGCATGAAATCCAATGCCAATTGCTCCTGCAGAATAACCTAAAAAAATAATCTCATCGGCTTTCTTAAGCTGTTCATCAAGTTGATCTATAACATCATTAACTATTACTCTTCCTTTAAAAGGAATTTCTTTACCATCTACAATGTTGAAATGGTTACCTTGATAAAGATCGCTAGAACAATAAGGAATGAACACCATATTATAATTTTTTTCCTCAACATCTTTCTCTATGGCTTGTCCAAAATAATGAGGTTTTAATTCAGGAGATTTCATACCTTCAGATCGCGATTTGTATTCATCAGCATTTCGTGCAACACCACCACCTGGTAAAATTATTGCCCATTTTTTTGATTTTGCTCTTTTTATTGTAAATGTAGCTTGCTCACCATTGTTACAAATAGCATCGGGATTTTTAGTAAGTTTTAACTCGTTTGAAAAACTAGAGCTGATAGTAAAAATTAAAAAAAATAATGTAATAAAAAATTTTATCATTCAATAATTTTTGGATTTTTAAAATATTAGTCGAAGGCACATCTAAAACCAACATAAATTGCATAAAAATTAGATGGTTTGTATTGCGCTCCACTTTTAGAAGTCTTAGAACCTCCATACCACCACGATGCACCAGCTGTTAATGAATTATCATTTTTTTGATCGTCTATCCATTCCCAAACATTTCCTCCCATTGCAACTAAACCATTAATTCCGTCTGGTAGTTTAGTTACATCAATATGTTTGTCATAATTTAATAGCCCTTGAGAATTCATATTTTTTGCTTCATCCCCACTTGGGTATTTATAGACTTTGCCTTTTTCAAACTCTGAAGAATTAAATACCTGTTTGTATGCAGCGTAAGACCATTCATCAAAAGAGGGTAGTCTACCATCTATTGATTTACAGTAATCTTCAGCTTCATATCTACTAACATGTACTGCTGGTTCTAATTCACTATCAGGATTTTCGCCGTATGGAGTTTTATATGTCCAACCAGCTCTTTTTTCCCAACCAGCACCCCATTCATATCCACCACCAGTTTTCTCTGCTTCAGTTATCAAATTATTTTTTTTGGCATAATTTTTAAATTCTTGGATAGTAATTTCATATTTATTTAAAGAAAAGTTCCCAAAGTCAATTTTAGGATTTTCAAAAGCAAATGTTTTAGAAAACAAAAATAAACTCAAAATAATTAATTTCTTCATTTAATTAGTAGTTTCCTTTTTTATCTGAGCCTTTATAAAAAATATCTTGAAGATTTTGATTTTCTCTTTTTTTAATCAACAAATCCTCTTTATTCATCAGTGATTTTGGTCTTTGAATTATCTCATGGTGATGAAATTCATCAACTCCTCTTGCTAATTGAACACTATTTTTACCTAATACTTGCTTAACGTTTGTGCCAATATAACTTTGGATTACAAATCCAATTCTTCTGTCATTACTTTTGTTTGTTCCTGATCCATGAACTATTCTTGGGTGATGTAATGACATTTGACCTGCAACAAGTTCAACTGATTTGACTTCACCTTCTGGAACATCATCAACTGTCTGACCTCTTGTTAACAAATTTCCTTCATTAAATTTTTCATCATGATCTTTGATTTCTATATGTGATTTAGGCCACATTTTCATACAACCATTTTCTTCATTTGAATCTGTTAAAGCTACCCAAGCTGTAACCCAATTATGAGGTTCTAAACCAATATATTTTGCATCCTGATGATAACTTACAAAACCTTCTTGATTAGGATTTTTTATAAACAAAGTTGTTCCACATACTAAAATATTTTTTCCAATAATACTTTCTACAGCATCTAATAGTTTTGAATTATGAACTATGGCATCTAGTTTTGGTGATATTAAATGAGCATTGTATCTTTCTGATTTATCAATTTCATCAGGCATTTCTTTTTCGATTAATTCAATTTCATCTCTTGCTTCTTTTGCCTCTTCTTTTGACAAAATATCAATTGGGGCCAAGTAACCTTGATCTTGGTATTCTTTAAGTTGATTTGAATTTAAATTAGCCATATGTTTTTGGAATGAATATTAGCATATCCTCTATTTATTTTTCACCAGTAAAATCAATCTCGTTTCAAAAAATTAATAAATGTGAGATTAAAAAAAATATAGGAATTAATAATGATCGTTTGTTTGCATTCTCAAGATTATTAGATAGTGGAAAGGCTCAAAAGATGGAACAGGAGCCTGGTGATAGAAAATTAATAAATTTTCTTACTTTAAAAAATACACCTATACTTAACAAATATTTATTTGAATTTAATGAAGGAAATCTTGAATTATTTGATGATAAAAAAAAATTAATTTCTATCAATCCTAACAATCCAGAAGAAGTAAGTTTAATAGAACAAGAAGTATTAAATTTAGATGACCAAGTTAAAGGACCGGTATTTCTATTAAAGAATAACCAAAATCCTTTTTTTGATACAAATAGTGGGGGAGAGGTAATGAACTCAATATCTTTGATAAATCACAATAGTATTAAAGACTTTGAAAAAAACATGGGTAAGGAAGTTGAGCATCAAAGGTTCAGAGGAAACTTCTACATAAGTGGTTTAGATGCTTGGGAAGAGAGAAATTGGATAGGTAAAACCATCAATATTAATGGAGTACCTTTTAAAGTTGACGATCATATTCCAAGGTGCTCAGCAACAAATCTGAAACCTAAATCAGGTGAAATAACCTTTAACCTTCCTCAGAAACTTAAAGAATTTTATGATCACATGGATCTTGGAGTTTATTTAATTCCTCTAGAGGATGGTGAAATATCTATTGAGGACAAAATTATAATTTAATTTGTTGAACTAGGTTCTTCAAAAACGTTTTTTGTTTCGTTTGTAGAAATATTATCTAATGTTTCTGGAGTATCTGGGTCTAATTCTAATCCTGCAGGTGTGATGGTTGCAGGAACAGGTGTAAATGTAGAATCTGGATTGTCTACAGTTTCTCTTACTCTCATTCTATATAAGCCAAATGCTCCAATTAAAGCATGAGCTATAATTAAAAATCCAAAAAATCCATTTAATCCAAACCATTCCATAAACAAAGAACATAAAATTGGGCCACTAATTGCACCAACACCAAAAATTAATTGAAGTCCTCCTCCAGCAGCAACAAATTTAGATTTTGGAACAAAGTCATTAGTGTGTGCAAGATTTAATGAAAACAATGGAAGGCATAAACTTGAATAAAGACCAACTGCAATAAAAAAAACTATTTTTTTAAATGCAAGCTCATCCATATAATAAATATTTTGTATAGGATCATTAGAAGTTAAAATTGATAATAGCGCTAAAGCAGAACTTCCAAATGTTGTTACAATAATTACTCTTCTTCTATCGTATTGATCTGAAAAATATCCAATTGGTCCTTGGCCAAATACACCTGCAATCGTTGCAATAAATAAAAGAATTGAAGTTTCAAATAAACTGAGTTGAGCAAGAGTTGCATAAACTGAGATCAATGAAAAAAATGCAGCATGAATTACTCCAGTGAAAAAAGAGCTAAAAGTTCCAAGAGGAGAGATCTGATAAAGTTCTTTAATACTAATTGTTTCAATTTTTTTAAATTTTGGTGCTGGTCTTTTTGTTAATAAAATTGGAACAAGCGCTAAAGATAAAAGTACAGATACCAAAATAAAAGGTTCATATGCTTTTGGTTCACTTAAGTTAAGTAACAACATTCCAACTGCAAGACCAAAATAAATTACCATCATGTATGCAGATAATAATTGTCCTCTATTCTTATTAGTTGCTCTATCGTTTAACCAACTTTCAGTTACAACATAACAACTAACTAAACTGATACCTGTTATAAATCTACTTACTGTCCACATAAATGGATTTACATAAACTACGGCAAGTAATGCACTAAGTGATGCAAGTGATGCAAAAGCTGCAAACACTCTGATGTGACCAACCTTAGATACAAAATTTGGAGTTGTTCTAGACCCAACAAAGTAGCCGATATAATATCCTGACATGAAGATCCCTGTAGTAAAAACACTAAAGTCTTCAAGTACAGATCTAATACCCATTATCTGCATTTGTAATCCATGAGCTATCATCATGGTTCCAATACCTATAAATAGGGCCCAGGATTTTTTTACTTCTTTTTGCATTTCTAAATTTAAAGTATCAATAAATTGCGGGCTAAGTAGTTTTGGTTTGTGTTTTTTTTATGGCTAGGAATGAGTGAATAGCGATGGTTAAAATGATCACTACCCCTCCTTGAATTGTCTCCATTGAAGGTTGTTCTTTGACAACCATCCACACCCAAATAGGTCCCAAAACTGTTTCCATTAGAAAGAATAGATTTACTTCAGCTCCTGTTATGTATCTTGGAGCTAGTGTTACTAAAACAAAAGGAATGGCCACACAAAGGATACACATAGCTGGAATGATATAAATATCATTGTCTTTTAGCTCAAACGTATCAATAAAGAATAAAGCAACTAATGCTACGACCAGTTTACCAACCACAGCTGAAGGAACCAGGTTAAGGCTTTTACCAGCTCTGATTATTGTTGCTCCAGCAGCAAGACCACATGCAGTAATAAAACCTAAAATATCTCCAAAAATATTTCCTAATTTCACAGAGTCGTAAAATATATAAAGAACACTTAAAAACGTAATTGCTATAGCAACCAAAGTATTTCGATCTGGTCTTTCTTTCAAAAATATTGCACCAAATATAGCTGACAACATTGGTGCAAGTGCAATCATAACAAGAGTGTTTGCAACATTTGTATTTTGAATTGATAGTACAAAAGTAATGTTGGTTATGGAAAACGTAATAATATAAGCAACACCATAAATTGAATTTCCATAAAGTAATTTAAAAAAAGAAGATTTGTAAATAAACAACATTCCAGCAAATACAGTTACAAATGGAATGATGCCTCTATAAAAAACTAATCCCCAAGTATCTACATTTGAAAGCCTAATAAATAAACTATCAGGAGTGATAAACATCACTGCAACAAAAGCCATTAAAGAACCTTTTTGTTGATCTGTTAAATTGTTCATGCCTTTAATTCTTTCCAAAAAGTTTTTGCTAAATTTATTCCAGATAAATCAAAAAAGGTTTTAAGTCCTGTAGGAGAAGTAACATTGATGTCTCCATTTAATTTTTGATCTATAAAATCAATCCCAGCAAAATATATGTTTTCTTTTTTCAAGTCTTTTGCAATTAATTTTGAAATTTTATTTTCTTGCTTAGTTAAACTTATAGTTACTGCTTTGGCACCCTTGCTCATATTGCTTAAATAAGATCCTTTTTTAGGAACTCTAGAAATTGCACCACAAACTTTCCCATTAATTATAAAAACTCTTTTGTCTCCTTTATTAATTTCAGGTAAAAATTTTTGACACATTATATGATCATGCTTTTTAATAAATTTATTTATAAGTTTTAAATTAAATTTATTTAATAAATGAATATCATTACCACTATAACTATGAATAGGTTTGATAATTACTTTCTTATGTTTTTTAATAAAATTTTTGATTTCATTTATATCCTGAGAAAAAAGTGTATCAGGCATATATTTTAAATATTTGGTTGAATATAACTTTTCAGAAATATTTCTAATAGATGTTGGATTATTGATAATTTTAACTTTATTTTTAATAAAATCTAAAATGTAAGTCGTTGAAATATATTCTAAATTAAATGGCGGGTCTTGACGGATTAAAATAAACTTACACTTTGTAAGGTCTAAAGTTTGTTTTTTAATGATTTTGTAAAATTTTTTGTCTTGATAATTGAACTTAATGAAGAAACCTTTAGCTAAAACTTTTTTGTTAATTATTGATAGATCTTTTGGATCGTAATAAAAAATCTTATATTTATTTTGAATTTCGTTAGCTAAAAAAACACTAGTATCAGTTACAGGGTTTAAGGTAGAGGGATGATTGCCTTGAACAGCTACTATTTTATTTGTCATATAATTCTTCTAAATTTTCATTTTTTGAAAATTTACTAATCATATGATCTGCATTTGTAGTCTTATTATCAACTACATTTTGTAAATGATTTAAGAAGATAGTTTCGTTATTTCCTTTTTTACTAATGACATCTCTTTTATCTAATCCTTTTCTAGAAATGTTCAAAAGAGCAGAAGTCCAATACAATAAGTCTTTACCCATTAATTGAGTATTAAATCCTTTTTGTGGAGCTTCTAAATAAGCGTTGATTATTTTATCTGTTTCCCATGAAGAGACTAAGTCGTATGCTTCATCTAAATTTCCATACAACATACCAATATTAAAAGCCGGTCCAGCACATAGGCAATCCCAACCACAGGTATCCATTGATCTAAGCTCAATATATTTCTTCAGTCTATTTTCAGTGAAAATTGTGCTCAAATGAGTTGTAAGATCAGCTTCAGTTGGAAGTCTATTTCCTATTTCTTCAATTTTTCCATCCATGAAATCTTTAAATGTATATTTTCTTCCAGAAATATACTGATCATTATGTTGAATGAATAAAATTGGAAAGCTCATGACAAATTCTGCATATTTTTCAAAATCTAAACTTTCAAAAAATAATTTAGGCAAACCTCCTCTTGAAGTGCTTTGCCACACTTTAGATCTGTAAGATAAATAATTACTATTCTTTTTTTCAACGATTGATGAATTTGCAAATAGTGCAATTGAAATTGGAACAATAGAATTAGCTAATTTAAATTTTTTAATAAAATCTTCTTCTGAATTGTAATCAATATTTAATTGTGTTCCACACGTTCGATACATCATGTCTAAACTAAGCTCTCCACCTAGTGGCATGTCTTTTGTCATTAATTCATAACGTTGCTTAGGATTATTTGGAATATCTTCTAATTTTGAAATAGGATCAAAACCTGCGCTAACTATTTTGATATCTAATTTTTTTGTAACTTGTTTTAATTCAAATAAATAATCTTGAGACTCAGCACATGCTTCGTGCATATGGTTTAATTTATCACCTGATAATTCAATTTGGTTACCAGGTTCAAGTGTAATATTTTTCCCACCCTTATTAAGACCAATAATGTTTTCTTTTTCAAAAACAGGGTTCCAGCCAAATTCAATTAAGGCCGTAAACATTTCTTTTACTTTTAGGTAATCAATTCTTTTATTGTCTTTAGTATTGAACAAGAATTTTTCATGCTCAATACCAATTCTAAAATCTTTATCTTCTTTGATACCAGATTTAAAATATTCAATAATTTTCTCTTTATTGTTAATCATGCGCTTTAGATAGTGGATTTTAATTTAATTTAAAGTAAAGAATAGGGCTTTCTCGAGAATATTTTTCTCACCATTGGCGCAAATTCCTCTAATTTCATACTTTTATAGTCTGGATCAAAAGAAGCCTGGTCCCATTTCTCACAAAACTCTACAGCATCGTTAAAATATTTATGATCTTTATATTTATCTCTCTGATTTTGATTCTTTCCAAGATGATGCGCGTAATAATACATTTGAAACTCACCATGCTTTTGAATGATCCAATGTGTTTTTTCTGAAACATAAGGTTTTAAAACTGAAGCTGCATATTCTGAATGATTAACAGGAGCTAACTCATCCCCAATATCATGTAACAAAGCTGCAACTACCATTTCTTCATCCGCATTATCTTTAAATGCTCTTGTTGCGGTTTGAAGAGAGTGTTCAAGTCTAGTTATTTTGTATCCCTCTAAAGTAGAATTTAATCCACTCATAAATTTTAATATTCGATCAGCAGTACCACCAATATATTTTTGTTCATACTCATCAAGCAACAAGTATTCATCCTTGGTTCCATTTTTCATTTCAGTAAAATTTACTGTTTTCATATTTTAATTATTAGATGCTGTACTTAATAATGAAAGTTGAGTTATTTTATTATCGCCCAATTCATCAACAGGTTTAACAGGGTAATCACCAGTAAAATAATGGTCAGTTAATTGAGGATAAGCCTCATTTCTTTTGTCAAAACCAATTGCTCTATATAATCCATCTATAGATAAAAATTTAAGTGATTTTGCTCCTATGTATTCACAGATTTCATCATTTGTTTTATTTGCCGCTAATAACTCTTTTTTAGTTGGAGTATCTACACCATAAAAATCTGGATATTTGATCTCAGGACAAGCAATTCGAACATGAACTTCTTTTGCACCTGCATCATATAACATTTTAACAATCTTATAAGAGGTAGTTCCTCTAACTAACGAGTCATCAATTAAAATAATTTTTTTATCTTTAATTGTGCTTTGGTTTGCATTTAATTTTAATTTTACACCCAAACTTCTAATTTGCTGACTTGGTTCAATAAAGGTTCTTCCAACATAGTGATTTCTAATTAGACCATGTTCAAAATTCATTTTTAAGTGTTGTGCAAAACCAAGGGCTGCTGCATTACCAGAATCTGGTACAGGTACAACTATATCTGCTTCAACATCATTTTCTTTTGCAAGTTCTTTTCCTAAATTTTTTCTATGCTCATAAGCTGTTTTGTTATCAAGTAAGCTATCTGGTCTTGAAAAATAAATATACTCAAACACGCACGGTCTTACTTTTTTAGGAGGGAAGGGCTTTATACTAGTTAATTCATCATCTTCAATTAACACTATTTCACCGTTCTCAACTTCTCTTATAAATTTTGCCCCAATAATATCTAATGCACAAGTTTCAGAAGCTAGCACATAGCTATTTCCTAATTTTCCAATCATCAATGGTCTAATTCCATAAGGATCTCTTACACCTATTAAAGATTTTTGGGTCATCATTACTAATGCATATCCTCCTTGGATTTGGAATATTGCATCTATTACTTTATCTATTGTTTTTGATCTTTTAGATTTAGCAATTAACTGAACTATGGTTTCTGTATCAGAGGTAGTATAAAAAATTGCTCCTTCTTCTACGAGCTTGTTTCTTAAAGATATTGAATTGGTTAAGTTACCGTTATGCGATACCCCAATTCCACCTGCATTAGTATCTGCAAAAAAGGGCTGGATATTTCTTAAAATATTATTGCCAGTAGTGCTATATCGATTATGTCCAATAGCATAATTGCCTTTAAGGTTTTTTAGAACTTTCTCTTTATTAAAATTATCTCCAACTAAGCCAAATCTTTTTTCCGAATAATATTTTTCTCCATCAAAAGTAACAATTCCACAACCTTCCTGGCCTCTATGTTGTAATGCGTGTAAACCTAAAGCAGTTAACGCAGAGGCATCTTTTGCATTGCTTATGCCAAATACTCCACATTCTTCTTTTAGTTTTGGATCAAATATCTTCAATTTTTTCTTTAGATTCTTGATATGTTTTTTCATTAGGAAATTCTTCAACAAGATAACTACTACCTTTTTTCAAATATGGAAAGACGTATGATTTATCTAAATTAATTGGCCATTTATCGTAGTTATAAACAATATGTACTCCAGAAAAAATAGATACACATACAATATACGCTTTTACAAACCCAAAAAAGAATCCGAAGGTAGTATCTAAGCCACCAATGCCAGTATATTTTATTGCTTTACTAATACCTTTGTTAACTAATAAGACTAAAAAGATAACAACTATAAATATTGCAATTCCAAGTCCGACATCGAGAACATATTCGTTATCAATTATATCTTCTACATAAGGTTTTATACGTGGAAATAAAATTAGAGTAATAACATAGGCCAGGAGCCATTTTGCCATTGAAAGTATGCTTAAGACAAATCCTTTTCTATAACAACTAATTAAAGACCATATTGTTATTGCGATATAGATTAAATCAATAATAGAGGATGCTTCAAAAAAATCTTTAAGAGCATCTACCATTAAGCATCTTTACCAAATGGTTTAACCACCAATATCAATGCCGGTAGCAAAGTTAACACCGATATCATTGCAAGTAACATTGCAAGACCTGTAAACATCCCAAAATAGATTGTTGGTATAAATTTAGATAATACTAAAATTGAAAAACCAAAAACAATTGTGATCGAGGTATTTAAAATTGCAACTCCAACTGTTGAGTGACAAATTTTTAATGTCTGGTTGTAATCCTTAAGTTTATTAAATTCTTCTTTGAACCTGTAGATATAATGAATACTATTATCAACAGCTATTCCGATTGTAATTGCGGCAATTGTAATAGTCATCATATCCAATGGAATTCCTAATAATCCAATAATTCCTAAAATAAAGAATGCAGCTATAAAATTTGGAACAACACCTATTAATGAAAGTTTTATATTTCTAAATAAAATAATGAACATTGAGAAAATACCAATCATAACCAAACCAAGTGTCAAAATTTGTGACTTAAACAAACTTTGTAACAAATTATTAAATAATATTAGCACTCCTGCTAATTTGTAATCATCTTTTTCTAATCCTAATTCATTTTCTAGATCAAAATTAATTTTATTAATTAAGTCATTTCTTCTCAAATTTTTCTGTGAGTCTATAATTCTAAGACTTATTCGAGCTTCATTATTTTCTATTGATAGATATGGATCAATTATTTCAGTTTTAATACTTTCAGGTATTTTTGAATACAATACTCCCATCTCTAAAGTACCAAGTGGATTATTATTATTAAGTTGTGTTGCAACATCAATAATTGATGAAAAAGATAAAACTTTACCAACCTGCGGAAGACTATCTAAATAATTATGAACAGATGCAATTCTATCTATTTTATCTTTAGTAAACCAATATTTTTCATCATTTGTATCTTCTTCGTCTCCCCAATCTTCAAATTCATCATCTTCCTCTGATTTCTTTTCTTCTTTTTTAGGAAATTTTAAAATAACTTCTAAAGGAGTAGTTCCGCCAAGTTCTTCATCAATTAGCTTCATTCCTTTGTATATTTCGGTGTTTTTATCGAAATAATTTATAAAACTATTCTCGACTTCGAGTTTGCTTATTCCAACCAAACTTAAGACAATAATAATTGCAGTTGCAGAAAAAATTGTAAATTTGTTATTTAAAGAAATTGAACCAAGTATTGATGTAATTTTAGAATCTTGCTCTTTTTTTAGAGACACATTTCCAGTTGAAGTAAAACTTAAAAGAGTAGGGAGCAAAGTAAAAGTTATTATAAAAGATGTAATCAAACCAAAAGTCATCATCCAACCAAAATCTATAATTGGTTTAATTTCACTAAAGATTAAAGATAAGAAAGCCAAAATTGTTGTTAAAACTGTATACAATATAGGCCAAAACATTTTACTCGTTGTCAAGGAAATGATTTCAAAGTTATTTTTTGTTGGAAAATTTTTTTTAAGCTGAAGAAACCTGGTGCTCATATGAATATTCATTGCCATTGTAAGAATAAGCATTAAGGCAATAAAGTTTGATGAAATAACGGTCACTTTCCATCCAAGCAATCCAAGTAGACCCATCATAATAATGACTGAGAAAAAACAGCTACTGATAGGAATAATAATCCAAATTAGATTTCTAAATACAAACCAAAGAGTTGCTATAATAAATAATAAAACTCCAATACCAAATACAATAATATCACTTTTAATAAAAGTCATCATGTCATCTGCAATCATTGGAATTCCACCTAAGTAAATTTTTCCTACATCTCCATAACTTTGAATTACTTGTCTTATTTCTAAAATGTTTTGATGATTTTGTTTTTTGATTTGATCTTTATAATTTTCAATCTCTTCTCTAGATTTATTTTCAATATCTTCTAATTTTTTATGTTGTTTAATATTAACAATAATACCACTTGTCTTACCATCTTCACTAATTACAAAATTCCTAAAGACAGGACTATTTAAAATTTCACTAAATCCTCTTTCTCTGTCCACTTCCTCATCTTTTAAAGTTTTGAAACTTTCCAACCTTTCCTGAAGCGGTGCGTCTGAATTATTTAAAAGCGGTATATCTAAAAGTGTAATAACACTATGAACCCAATCTAAACTTTGAATTTTATATTTTATGCTCAGCAGATTATTTATAGAGGAGTCTGTCACCATTCCTTCATTAGGAGTATAGGTGAGAACTAAAAATTCCTTAGAACCATATCTTTCTGTAATTTCCTGCAGGTATGCAAGATCTGGATCTCCATCAATTAACAATGTTTCTGATGAAGCATCTAGTCTAAAATCTTTAGAATAGTATCCAAAACTTAAAATAGAAACAAGAAGCAATATAAATATTGCCTTTGGGTTCTTTAAAACTAAGTTTTGATACATTTGAGCTAACATAGGCTCTTTTATATTGGAAATTAATTAGTTTGAGTATCTTTAAATTTAGTAAATCTTTCTTCAAACTCAAGTGTAACATTACCAATTGGACCGTGTCGTTGTTTCCCAATTATAATTTGTGCTAAGTGCGCTACTTCATTCATTTTTGCTTGCCATTCAGCATGTTCTACAGTTGCTTCTCTTGGTTCTTTTCTAGATAGATAATATCCTTCTCTGTAAACAAACATCACAACGTCTGCATCTTGCTCGATTGAACCTGATTCTCTTAAATCTGCTAGTTGTGGTTTATGATCATCTCTCTGTTCAACTTGTCTTGACAATTGTGATAGTGCAACAACAGGAACTGCGAGCTCTTTTGCTATTGCTTTTAGACCTTGAGTAATTTGAGAGATTTCCTGAACTCTACCGTCTTTATTGTAAGTCGTTCCTCTCATTAACTGAATGTAATCAACAACAATCATATCTAATCCAAATAGTCTTTTAATTCGTCTTGCTCTGTTACTCAGTGCTGCAATGCTAATTGCTGGTGTTTCATCTATATAAAGTGGAAGTTCAGCAATATTTTTAGAAGTCTCAAGAAATTTATCAAATTGATCATCAGAAATTCTCCCTCTTCTTATATCGTTTGAGCTAATTCTTGCTTGTTCTGAGATAATACGAGTTGAAAGTTGCTCAGATGACATTTCTAAAGAGAAAAAAGCTATAGAAGATTTTTTGCCACTATCTTGTAATTTTTGAGCAGCATTGAATGCAATATTTGTAGCTAGTGAAGTTTTACCCATTGATGGACGACCTGCGATAATGATTAAATCAGACTGGTGTAAACCTCCAAGTTTATCATCTAAGTCTCTGAGCCCAGTTGGAACTCCGACAATTCCTTCTTCATTTTTATATGCAGCAGAAGCCATCTCTATAGTTTGCTTCATGGCATCATCAAACTTTATAAGAGAAGAATTAAAAGATCCTTTTTCTGCTAAATCAAATAATTGTCGTTCAGAATTTTCAATTATTGTTTGACCACTGGTATCAAGGTCATTTAATTTAGCACTATCAATTGTTTCTTCAGAAATTTTTATTAGCTCTCGTCTTACAAACATATCGTATATAATCTTTGAATACTCTACTGCTTGTCTTACAGATGTAGAAAATTTAGTTACTTTTACTAAATACTCTGGAACATTAATGTCGTCTTTTTCGTCTTCAAAATAATTTTTCAATGTTATAGGATTAGCAAGCATACCTTTGTAAATAAGACTCTCGATTGCTTCAAAAATCTTTTGATGCATAGGATCATAAAAGTTAATTGATGAAACAATTGTATTAACTTCATCAAAAATATCATTGCTAACTAATATTGAACCGATTACGGCTTGTTCTGCTTCAATGTTGTTTGGTAATTCTTTGAATTTATCTTTAACGATGCTTAAATTATTTTCCATAAATCAAAATTTACAGAAAAAAATATAGGATTTAAATTTTAATTTTCAGCTGTTGAAAAGAATGTATAATTATTGAATTGTATCTGCCGATGTAACGTTAACTACTATTTCCGCATCAACTTCAGAGTGTAAAGAAATTTTAACTTTGAATTTTCCTAAAGACTTAATCTCTTCAACTGGTTGTATCATTGAAGGTTTAATTTCAACTTTGTTTTCCTCTTGAATTAGTTTTGAAATTTCAGTTGGTTTCACTGAACCATAAAGTTCATTGTTTTCAGTACTTAATTTTTGAACTGAGTATTCTTTATTATTGATTTGTTCTGCAATATTAGTTGCTTCTTGTTTTCTTTCATTGTCTTTTTTAGATAAATCAGCTTTTATTTTTTCAACTTCCTTAATGTTTTCTTTAGATGCATAAAGAGCTTTTTTGTTAGCTATTAAAAAATTTCTAGCAAAGCCTCTCTTTACATCTATTACTTCACCAATAGATCCAATTCTTTTAACGTTTTCTAATAAAATAACTTTCATTATATTAAAGCTAAGTTTCTTGCTCTTTTAATTGATAGAGACAATTCTCTTTGTTTCTTTTGAGAAACATTTGTAATTCTTGATGGTAAAATTTTACCATTTTCAGAAACATATCTTTTTAAAAGTTTGATATTTTTGTAATCAACTTTAGGAGCACCTTTTACTGAAAGTGGGCAAGTTTTTTTAAATTTATATTTATTTGGTTGGAAAATACTTAGTTTTGCAAAATTACTTTGTTTTCCTTTTTTATTTCCACTTTGTCTTTTTGGCATTAGTTTTTAGCACTTTCTTTATTTTCACTATCTTCTTTTTTTCCAAAGTAGTTAGTATCTAAATCAAATTCTTTTACTCTAACAGTAAGATATCTTAGTAATTTTTTATCAATTGCTTCGTTTTTTTCTAACTCTTCCACAACTTTACCTTTACCTTTAATCTTAAAGTGAATGTAGCTTCCTTTTTTATTTTTCTTTATTAGGTAAGAAAGGTTCAGAAGGCCCCAGTTCTCAGTTTTTACAACTTCACCTTCATTTTTTTCAACAATTTTAGAATATTTTTCGGTTAATTGCTTTAACTCACTTGGAGAAGTATCTTGTCTAGCTATTATAGTATGTTCGTATAAGTTCATTTATGTTCTTTAATAAAAAGTGAGGATATACTATTATAAAAGTTCAATTACAATAGATAAAAACACAAAATTAGTAATATTTTTATATGTTTTCAGTAATATTTCCAGGTCAAGGATCTCAAATAGTTGGAATGGGAAAAGAGTTTTATGAAAAATTTGAGCTTGTGAAAAGCCTATTTAAAGAGGCGGACGAGACGTTAAATTATTCAATTTCAAAGTTAATATTAGAAGGTCCTAAAGAGGAGCTTGATTTAACAGCAAATACTCAACCAGCAATTTTTTTAATAAGCTATTCTATATTTAACGTTATTAAAAAAGAATTTAATATTGATTTAAATAAAGCGAGGTATTTTGCTGGTCATTCATTAGGCGAGTATTCTGCTTTATCTTGTGCTGGATATTTAAACTTTGCAGAAACATTAAAAATTTTAAGAATCAGAGGCGATGCTATGCAAAATTCCGTACCAAAGGGTGAGGGTGGTATGGTTGCGGTGCTTGGATCAACTGTTGAGATTATAGAAAAAATATTAAAAGATAATGAATCCAAATTTATAGCACAAATAGCAAATGATAATTCTGAAGGGCAAATAGTTTTGAGTGGAAAAACCCAAGATTTAGAAAAATTGATTGAAGTATTAAAAGGAAACTCTATTAAAAATATAAAACTTCCAGTTAGTGCTCCTTTTCATTGTAGCCTTATGAATAAAGCAACAGAGATTATGACGGACGAATTAAACAAGATTTCATTTTCTGATGGAAGCAATAAGTTGATTTCAAATGTTACAGCTGAAGAAATTTCAAACTCTGAAGATTTAAAATCACTTTTAATCAAACAAATTGAAAATAGAGTAAGATGGAGAGAAAGTGTTTTAAATATGCTAAATAATGAAATTGATCATTTTATAGAAATTGGACCTGGGAAAGTTTTATCAGGTTTGGTAAAAAGAATTAATAGAGGAGTTAAAATTAACACTATAAATAATATAGAGGATATTGAAAATTTAAAAATATGAATGATTTAAAAGATAAAAATATAATTGTGACCGGCGCATCTGGTGGGATAGGAAATTCAATTGTTAAAAAATTAAATGAGAGCGGTGCTAATATTTTAGCTTCAGGAACTAGAATTGAAAAACTTGAGGTATTAAAAAAAGAATTCGAAAAAATAAATATTTTAAAGTTTGATATATCTCAAAGTGAAAAAATCGAGGAATTTATTGAAAATGCAACAAAAGAACTAGGTGGTAGTTTAGATTGCATTGTTAATAATGCTGGAATTACTCAAGACAATTTAGCAATTAGAATGAGTTTAGAAGAATGGAAAAGGGTAATTGATATTAATTTAACGTCGACATTTTTGATGAGTAAATTTGCCATAAAAAAAATGTTAAAAAATAAATCTGGAAAAATTGTTAATATTACTTCTGTTGTAGGTCATACAGGAAATTTAGGTCAAGCCAACTATACTGCATCAAAAGCAGGAATAGTGGCAATGTCTAAAAGTTTAGCAATTGAATATGCTAAAAAAAATATAAATATTAATTGTATCTCGCCAGGATTCATTAAAACTGCGATGACAGATAAGATAGATGAAAAGTTTAAAGAAGCAATTATATCAAAAATACCCTCAGCACGTCTTGGAGAGCCTGATGACATTGCAAATGCTGTGGGTTTTTTATGCTCTGATCAATCAAGCTATATAAATGGTGAAACCTTACATGTTAATGGTGGCATGTATATGGCTTGACAAAATAGCTTTTTAAACTATTAACGAATTATAACAAAAAGGATCAATATGTCAGAAGACGTTTCAAGCAAAGTAAAAAAAATTGTAGCAGATCACCTAGGTATAGATGAAGCTAAAGTAACTGAAGAATCTAGTTTTATAGATGATTTAGGTGCAGATAGCTTAGATACTGTTGAGTTAGTGATGGCTTTTGAAGAAGAATTTGGATCTGAAATTTCAGATAGCGAAGCAGAGAAAATTTTAACTGTCGGAGATGCAGTTAAGTTTATCGAAGGAAAAGCAAACTAGAAATTTTAATGCCCTCAGACAAAGATGGGGTAATGATTATACTTTCCTCTCCTTCTGGTGCAGGAAAGACCACGCTAGTAAATCTATTATCAAAAAAAGAAAATTACGTAGTTTCTGTCTCTCATACGACTAGAAATCCTCGACCAGGCGAAATTAATAAAAAAGATTATTATTTTGTTAATGATAATGAATTTGAAAGATTGATTAGGAATGAAGAATTTTTAGAATATGCAAAAGTGTTTAATAATTTATACGGCACGACAAGAACACCTATAATAGACAATTTAAATAAAGGTAAAAATGTTTTATTTGATATTGATTGGCAAGGTGCAGATCAAATTAAAAATAAAAAATTAGATTACAAATTAATTTCATTTTTCATTCTACCTCCTAGCAAAGAAGTTTTATTTCAAAGACTTTCAAATAGAGACATGAAAGATAAATTAATTGCAGAAGAAAGAATGAAACAGTTTGAAAGAGATGTTTTGCATTGGATAAATTACGATTACGTAGTGATAAATGATAAAATAGAAAATTGTTTTGATAAAATTAATAATCTTATTCAAGCAGAACTGAATGATGGCTCCAAAGACTATGATTTAAATTACATAAGAAATCATATAAAAAAATTAACTAAATAAATTTTTCATATTCTTCAGTAATTTTGTAGTATGTTTCAAAATTTAAATTTTGCGGTCTTAAATTTAATTGTATATTGAGTTTTTCCAAAATATTTAAATTACCATTGAAAATTTGATTAAAAGGTTTTTTAATCATTTTTCTTCTATTGTTAAAAAAAATTCTTGTTATCTTTTCTAAATTTTTAGGATTTTTAATTTTATAAAAGTTTTTTTTAGGGCTAAATATAAGTAAGCTACTATCTATTTTGGGTATTGGGTTAAATGCAGCAGGCTTAATATCGCATACTTTTTTAACAGTTAATTTCCAATTGACTAAAATAGATAATCTTCCGTAATTTGAGTTATTGTAATCAGCAATTATTCTATCAGCCACTTCTTTCTGAAACATTAAAATAAGATGTTCAAACCAAAAGTTCTCTTTTAGGTTTATTATCCATTTACTCAATATTTCTGTAGATATGTTGTAGGGTAAATTTCCAAATACTAGTGTTTTTTCTTTAAATAAAGAAGTTTCGTCTACATTTAAAATATCATCATTTATAATATTCAATCTTTCTTTAAACTTTAACTTTAAATCTTTCACCAAGTCATTGTCTTTTTCAACAACAATAACTTTTTTTGGGTTTCTATCTAAAATAAATTTTGTAAGATTGCCCGTACCTGGACCTATTTCTAAAATATTTTTATTTTCAATTTTCACACAATCTACAATCTGCGTTAAAACCCCTCTATCAATTAAGAAATTTTGACCTAAACTTTTTTTTGCTTTAATCAATTATTGTCTAAAAATTTTATTGCTTTAATTAGGCTTAATGGGTTAGATAAATTTTTACCTATCATTTTTTCATTTGGCCCATGATCTGGTGATAATCTTAAAAATGGCAAACCTAAAGTAATATTTATAGCATCATATTCAAACAAGGTTTTAATTGGTGTTAATACTTGATCATGATACATTCCAATTATTACATCAAATTTTTTTCTATTATTTTTTAAAAAAGCTGTGTCAGCAGGATAAGGTCCTTCAATGTTAATATTTATTTTATTTAATTTTTTGACAAGAGGTTTAATAATTTTTTCATCTTCATTTACCTTTAAAATACTTTCACAGTGAGGATTAAGACCAAGGATACAGATTTTTGGATTTTTTTTAAAATATTTATTATAAAAATTTTTTATCAAATATACACTTTCTTCAATTTTTTTTTTATTAACTTTTTTGTGAACTTGTTTTAAAGGTAAATGAGTTGTTATAGGGCAAACTGATAAATTTTTATTATAAATTAACATACAGGTTTTTTTTTTTAAAAATTTTTTTGAAATATACTCCGTCATACCAATGTATCTTTTTCCTAAAAAGTTTTTCTTTGAAATTGGACCATTTATAAATTTAGTAATTTTTTCCTTTTTTAAAATTTTAAACGCAAGATTAAATGAATTTTTTATAAATGAATTAGATTTATTTGAAATTGAATCAAAAGCTATTTTTTGTTCACATTTTATATCTATAAGGTTTATTGAATTATTATCTAATTTATATTTATTTAAATTTTTATAATTTATAGTTTTAATTTTTTTTTTGAAATTTAGTTTTTTCATTTGAAGTTTAAATATTTTTTTGGAAGTTATTAATATTAAGGGTTTCTTTACTTTAATTTTATTTAAAGATTTAATATAAATTTCTGAAAAAATACTATTTGGCTCACCACCTACTACAATAATAAAATTAGAGTTCATTTATCTCAACATTTTTCCTTAATTTATTTAAATATATATTTGAGAAACGACCCAACTGATCATTTGTTTTATTTTCTACAATATTTTTAACTTCTTGGTCTAAGTTTATTTTAGTTTCTATCTCTTTAAAATCATTTATTTTCAAAATTAAAAAACCTCCAGGTATAACTATTGGCTTTGTATATTGACCAATTTTCAGATTTTGTATTTTTAATTTAATATTATTGCTTAATATATTTTCTTTAATCCAGCCTAATTCGCCAGCATTTTTTGAGCTATCAGAAATACTATGTTTTAAAGCAGCTTCAGAAAAATTTTTTTTGTTAATGGTATCTTCAATGATTTGAAATTTTTCAACTATATTTTCATTTTCATCCACATCAAAAACAATTTCTGACAGCAAAAATTCTTTTTGCTTCTTTCTTTTTTCTATTGTTTTTTTAATTTGGTTTTCATCTATTACTACATTTTTGATGTATTTTTGATATATTAATCTATTCCAAAGTGTTTCTATTGTGATTTTATTTCTAATAAATTCAAAATTTAAATTATTTTCTTTTAAAATAATTTCGAAATCTGATAAATTCTTAAATCTAAGATTTTTGTAATTATTTTTAATTAATTTTTCAAATAATTCATCATTTAGCAATATATTGTTTTTAAATTTTTTTATTTCGATTTTTTTAATCTTCTGTCTTATTATTGATTTTCTTGCTATTTGAATTTGCTGCTTATTTTCTAATTTTTCAAAATTTTTGTTAATTAAAGATAAATAATTAATCTCATCAAAGATATCTATAGAAGTAATTATCTCATTATTAACTTTTATTAGTATTCTATTTTCATTTGCCTTCAATTCATTTACCAAAACAATTAAATAGAAAAATATAGCTAGGATTATTTTATTATATAAATACATCTATTTGATATAATTATCGTTTCTTAAAGACTTTATAAAATCATCAGCGTCATATTCGTAAGTTGTAAGTGGAAACAATGTTATTGTAAAAAGTAAGTTTTCAGTGGGTTGAATTTCTCTGTCAGCATAATAAGATCTTTTATATTTGATTCCTGCTGTAATACAATCACTCTTATATTCATAAACTAGATCATAAAATTCTGTAAGATTAATTTTTCTGTTTCTACGAGTTTTAAATTTAAGAAAGTTGTTTTCGTCAAATTTATACGACAATGAATTTGTCAAGGCATTTGTATCCCCTAATTTTCCATTTTCCTCAATAAAATTAAACGAAATTTCAAAATTACTTAAAAATAAAGTAGTATCAATTTCATTGTACTCAAAAGTATTTAAGTCGTTGTCAATTGAAAACTTATAGCTTGTATTTATATTATCTATTAAATTATTTGTTATTGAACCAAATATATTTGAACTTTTTTGATTTATAGAGCTTCCTTTCGGAATAAAATCCTCATTTTTATCTCTTAAAACAGTTGCCAGTTTTAGTTCAAAAAATCTATTTATATCATCTAATTCTTTTAATTTTTTTTTCTCTCTTTTGTAATCAATTCCCAAAGTTAGAGATCTACCACTTTCATAAGAATCTCCTAAGCCAAGTCTTGTTAATGAAAATATATTATCAACATTTACCTTATTTGAAGAAGTAGAGTAGTTTTTCATATCACTAGGATTAAATCTAAATGAAAGTTTTGGTGTCAAAAAGTTATTATAGTTTTGCTCTTCTTTAATTAGAGGTAAACTTGTATTTGCAGAGAAAATACTAATTAGTTCTAACTGAGGGCTCGATTTATATCTTGGATTTTTCTTTCCTACTGCATTTAAATTTTTAAATGAAAATCTAAAATTGTTATTAAAGCCAAATTTATCAATGTAATTATCTGAATTATAATTCAAATTATTTATAATGTTTGATTTAAGATTGTTAGTATTTGTTAAATGATTATTGCCTGAGGATGAAAAACTTAAAGATCCATTAAAAAATTTTTCATTAAATACTTTGTTATATTGATAATATGGAAATACATATTCATATCTATCGCTTTCTTTATTAGTGCCTAATTTTTCATATGCACGAATACCACTTTCAAAATCAAATTTTTCACTATCAAGAGTTAGTATTAATTCATTATTCATGACATTTAAATCATTTGGTTTTGCAGTAGATTTCGTTAAGTATTGATCGAATAACTCTAGGTAGTTATCGTTCGAAACTTGCTCTAATGAGAAAAATAAATTACTAGTTGTAAAATTGTCTAATTTTAAGTCTAAGTCATAGTTGGCAATAAAATGTGAAAAATTATTTCTCTCTTTTGTAACACTTGATTGATAACCTTTTACAAAACCAAAATCCGCAATAAAATTCGAATTTTTATTTGATTGCCTATATTCGTTTTGAATTGTTATAAAATCGTTATCAGACCATGTTGGAGAAATAGTCATATCTTTATCTTTAGAAATTACTTTAAAGTATGGTTGAGTAATTGAACTTCCTAATACATTAGATTTATTTATTTCAGGTCGTAAAAATCCAGATTGTCTTCGTACGCTAGGATCTGGATGAAAAAATTTTGGAAAATACAATACCGGAAAATCATAAATATTTAAGAATGCATTTTTGTAAGAAATTTGTTTTTTTGATCTATCATGTATAATTTTCTCTGATTTAATTGACCATGGCGGGCAACCATCTCTTTTTCCACAACTTGTAAATACTCCTTTTTTAATTGAGGTTAAATTACCATCACCTTTTGAAGAAACACCATATATTCTTGGATCATTTTCAATATTATTAAATACATCTTTATGAACATTTATTTTAGTTTTTTTTGCACTGAAATTTTTATTTTTAAGATTAAATATTCCCTCTGAAAAATAAAATTTATCAGCATTTGGCTTTTTATAATTAGTTATAGTTAAAATCTCTTTACCTTTTAATAAATTCTGATCTACGTAATAAACAAACTCATCAAGATAATAAATTTGGTTATTACTGTCCTTTATTGTAGATTTATCATTTGAACTCAATTCATCTTTATCTATTAAAAATTCTGCATCTCCTGAAATTATATGATATTCAGATTTTATTTTTGCATCAGTGTAATTTTTAGTAATTATTTTACTTTCATTTTTGTCGTAAATCATTTTATTCGATAATATCTGATAATCTTTAATAACATCCTCAATTTTAACATCACCCTCTGCGTCCACTATGTTAGTTAGTTTGTTATAAATTATATTGTCAGCAGTTAGAGTTCTATTCTCATCGTCAATAGCTTTTGCGTTACCTTCTGCAAAAACAATTTCTTCATCTCTTTTATAAGAGGCTTTATCTGAAAATATTACATATTTATTAATAACATCCTCAATTTTAACATCACCCTCTGCGTCCACTATGTTAGTTAGTTTGTTATATGTAAAGTTATTAGCTTGAATTACTATTTCATCATCAGTGGTAATAATGCCTCGATTTAATCCTTTAATAAGATTACCATTATTTAATATTAAAATTTCTTTAACATCAAAGTTGAATTGTTCTGCAAAAGATTTACAATTTATTAAAAAAAATAAAAGAAGGATTAAATTAAATTTATAAAAACTTTTATTTATCATTTATTTTCATAAACATTATTATATTTATTAGAGCAAGAACAGATATTGGTATAAAAATAGAATAAAAAATATTTAATTTTTCAGTCCCTCCCAACACATAAAAAAAGTTATTTAGATAGTAGATTATTACAGAAAAAAAAAGCCCTAAAGCAATTTTAAAAGTTGAACTTGATAAGTGTTTGATTCTTAACATTATCAATGATGAAAAAATTGACATTAAAATTAAAAATAATGGCATCACAATAAGTTTTAACAGTTGAAGATCTACCTCAGTAATAGAATAATTAAGTTTTTTGTAATTTTGCCTTAATTCAATTAATTTAATTATGTTAAGAGAGCTTAAATTAGAATACAGAGTATTAATTCTTTGAAAATCAAAATTAGTTTTTAATTCTAAAAACTCAGTATTTTTATAAATGTTTTTTTTATAAATTTTAGCATTAAAAATTGTCCAAATTTTTTTTGAAACATCTATTTTATCGCTTTTGATATTTCTAATAACATTATAATCATCATCAAACTCTGTAATGAAGCTATCAATTAAATAGTTTTTGTCTATTTTTGAGGAATTAACAACTAAAGTCTTATTTTCAACTCTGTCTCTAATCCATAGACCATTTTTCGTAATAACAGCCAAATATTTTCCATCGGTAGTGTATGGAGATTTTAGTTCTAAGTAAATATTTTTTAAATTTGATGAAAAATAATAAAAGAAAGTTATGATTACTATACCAGTGATAAAAGAAAGTGTTGTTAATATGTATATTAATTTTGAATTCTTTAATCCTGAATATTTCAAAGTGATTAATTCATTGTTACTAAAAAGTTTAATAAAAAATATTTGGCAAGTTATTAAGAATATAAATGGGAACATATCAAATATCATAGAAGGTGAATTGAGTGCAGCTAATAATATTGTAAAATGAGTGTCTATTTCTATATTTTGAAAAAAATCTAGTTCCCCTAAAAAATTTAGAATAAATACTAAACTAGCCATTATTGCTAAAACATAAAATAGTGATTTGTAAAAAATACTAGAAAAAAATTTATAATATACTTTCATTTTTTATTATAAAATATTAACTTGTAAACAAATACAAAATATAAACTTATAAAAAGAATAAAAGGACTGGATAAAATAATTGTATTGTTACCTAGATCGCTAGAAATAAATCTTATTATACCTTCTGAAATGATGATAATTATAACTCCTAGTAAAAAAGTATAAATTTTTAATTTTGAGTAATTAATTTTTTCTTTAGATGAAAAAACTAAAATATATGGAACCAACATTAAAACTGGAATATACAATGGAACTATTAATCTTTTATAAAATTCCTTAAGCATATTAATTTTATTTCCCTCTCTGCAATTAACAATTTGATTATTCTTTTTTGAAAAAAAATTTATTTTTAACTCATACAAAAAAACAATACATGACAATATATCGTTGGTTCTCATTTCTTGAGTTTTTTGTTTTGTGATTGTATTAGTTTGAAGATTTTTCAATAAAAAATCTGACTTAGAAAATTTAAAATTTGTAATTTTATTATTTTTATTTTTTATTGTCTCTCCATTAAATAAAATTAACACTGGAGTGCCACTCGGAAAATCAAATAATCCTCTTTTTGCATATGTTATTTCAAAATCTTCTTTATTATCTTTTCTAATATAAATATTGTAAAGATGTCCATTAACATCTTTATTTTCAGCATAAATTGTAACTCCATCAATAGTATCGTTAAATCTTTTAGGCTTAATAAAATTGCCTAAAAAATTAACATTTGATTCTCTTAAAAAAGATCTTGCCATATCTTGACTGTAAGGAACAATAAAAGTTGTGAAAATAATCTGAAGAAAAAATAAAATTATAGACAAAAGTAAAATAAAATTTATAAATTTGAGTTTACTTTCTCCAAAATTCCAAAATATTATCAACTCATTATTTAATTCGTATTTAGATAACACATAAAAAATGCTAAAAAATAAAACAAACGGTAATAATCTACTTAAAATTTTTGGAAAGTTTAGCAGAGAATAATTTATGTAAACAGTGTACTCACGACCATCCTCAATCATAATATCTAGAAAGTTTACTGCTTGAAAGACCCATATAATTAATCCAGAACTAATTAAAGCTATTAAAAAAAAACTCATATAATCTTTAAGCAATTTTCTATATAATAATTTTTTCATTGAATTATTTTGTTTTTATTCATATATACCATTCATCTCATCAAGAATGTATAAAATTAATGAACATTAAAATAAATTACAAAAATAAAATTAAAAAAATCGATAAAAAAACAATTGTATTCTTTGTAAATGAAAATTTCGATTTAAAATATTTAAAAAATTATGTGTCTAAAAATGAGTATTTTTTTATTAATGATTTAATAAAAAACAGGGATGTAAAAAAAAAAATTATTTTTTTTGATATAAATTCTAAGAAAAAAATTGTTCTAATATCTATAGAAAAGAATTTAAAAACTTATGAAATAGAAAACCTAGGTGCTAAATTTTACGACTTAAACTTAAATTATAAATTTGATGAAATAATAATAAATTCAGATCCTTTTAATTTTAAAATTCCAAATTATATTGGATATTTTTTACATGGCTTTAAACTTAAATCCTATGTATTTGAGAAATATAAATCAAAAAAAAATAAAAAAAATATTTCAATAACTGTAACAGGAAATAATATTCCTTCTTTAAAAGATCAAATAAGATTTAGATCAATTGAAAATGGTACATTTTATACTAGAGATCTGGTGTCAGAACCCGGCAACGTATTGCATCCAGATGAATATGCAAAAAGATTAGGTTTATTAAAAAAATATGGTTTAAAAATTACTGTTTATGATCAAAAAAAATTAAAAAAATTAGGAATGAATACTTTGCTGGGAGTTGGTCAAGGAAGTATTAGAGGATCGTATTTGGTTACATTGGAATGGAAAGGATTAAAAAATAATTCAAAGCCTTTAGCATTCGTGGGTAAAGGAGTTTGTTTTGATACTGGTGGTATTTCACTTAAACCTGCGAAATTCATGGAAGACATGACTTATGATATGGCTGGTTCAGCGGTTGTTGTTGGGTTGATGAAAAGTTTAGCTCTAAGAAAAGCAAAAGTTAATGCTGTTGGTGTAGTAGGATTAGTGGAAAATATGCCAGGTGGAAATGCTCAAAGACCAGGAGATATAGTTAAATCATACAGTGGAAAAACTGTTGAAATCCTAAATACTGATGCAGAAGGTAGGTTAGTTCTTGCAGATGCACTTACTTATACTGAGGAAAAATTTAAGCCCAAATTTATAGTTGATCTAGCAACTTTGACTGGTGCAATTATTGTTTCATTAGGATCAGAGTATGCAGGTTTATTTTCAAATAATGATAAATTATCTAAGCAATTAATTGAAGCTGGTGAGAAAGTAGAGGAAAAAGTTTGGAGAATGCCTTTAAACAAAAACTTTGATATGTTAATTGAATCGAAGAATGCAGATATGCAAAATATAAATTATGAAGGTGGCGCAGGTTCAACAACAGCTGCACAATTTTTACAAAGATTTATTTTAAATAAAACACCATGGGCTCATTTAGATATTGCAGGTATGGCTTTTTCTAAATATGGAGGAGCATTAAACTCAAGTGGAGCGACTGGTTTTGGAGTGAGATTATTAAACAAACTAATAGAGGATGAATATGAGTAATATTGAACAAACTTTGTCAATTATAAAACCTGATGCAGTAGAGAGAAATCTGGAAAATGAGATAAAAGAAATATTTAAAAATAATGGTTTTTCGATTTTAAAAGAAAAGAAAATTAAAATTGAAAAATTTGAAGCTGAGAATTTTTATAAAGTTCATGAAACAAAGCCATTTTACAATGATTTATGTGAATATCTATCTTCAGGTCCGATAGTGGTAATGGTGCTTGAAAAAGAAAACGCCGTATTAGGAAATAGAGAATTGATGGGTGCAACAAATCCTAAAGATGCTAAAGATGGTACAATTAGAAAGAAATATGGTATTTCAATTGATAAAAACTCAGTTCATGGATCTGACAGTGTTGAAAATGCTAAAATTGAAATTGATTTCTTTTTTAAAGACTAAAAATTTTCAAAATAGCTTTGGGATACAATTTATGCTCTTGAACTAAAATTCTTTTACCAAGAGTATTTGGAGTGTCTTTTTTTAAAATATTAACCTTTTTTTGAAGAATTATTTTTCCAGAGTCTAATTTTGAATTTACGAAATGTACAGTACATCCTGAGTATATATCCTTATTTTCTATGGCTCTTTCATGGGTATTTAAACCTTTGTATTTTGGTAAGAGGGAAGGGTGAATATTTAAAATTTTACCTTTAAAATTTTTAATAAATTTTTTTGAAAGAATTTTCATAAATCCTGCCAAGCAAACTAATTCAATTTTATTTTTTTCAAGTTCATTAAGTATTTTTTTTTCAGCAATTTCTTTATTTTGGTAATTAATTATTTTTTTTTTAATTTTAAAAATTTCTCCATATTTCAAACCTTTAGCCAACTTATTGTTGGTAAAAATTAGGTTAATTGAAATAGGTGATTTCTTTAATTTAGAAAACTTAATAAGTGATTTTAAATTACTACCTGTTCCAGAGATAAATACTGCAGTTTTTATTTTATTTGTTCCAGTTGATAGAACCATTTAATTTTACTTTATTTTTACCAGTTATAATTTTTCCAATTACATATGGTTTATATTGTTTAGGAAAATAACTTTGAACTTTGTTCAAGTTTTTTTTATTAATAATTAAGCAAAAACCAACACCACAATTAAATGTTTTCAAAATTTCGTTTTCTGATATTCCATTTTTTTTAAGCCAATTAAATATTTTTAAAGTTTTAATTTTGTTTAAATTAATATCTGCTACCATGTTATCAGGAATAACTCTTTTGATATTATCCGCAAGTCCTCCACCTGTAATATTTGCACAACCATTAATAAGATT
Source organism: Candidatus Pelagibacter sp. HIMB1495 (assembly GCF_052047955.1). Taxonomy (NCBI): domain Bacteria; kingdom Pseudomonadati; phylum Pseudomonadota; class Alphaproteobacteria; order Candidatus Pelagibacterales; family Candidatus Pelagibacteraceae; genus Candidatus Pelagibacter; species Candidatus Pelagibacter sp. HIMB1495. The sequence goes on from NZ_JBNAIQ010000001.1 coordinate 660,359, forward strand.
TTTTGAAATTATGTTGATTATTTCTTTCACATATATTTTTGTTGGTTTCAAAAGTTCTGATTTTAAAAATTTATTTTTATTTATATTAATTTTTTTTTTATTTATTAAATATCTTACAAGTGAGAACCCATTTGAATGTAATCCGCTAGATGGAATTGCTAATATTAAATTATTTTTTTTGATTTTATTTTTATTTAAGATTTTATTTTTACCAACAATACCAACAGCAAAACCAGCTATATCAAATTTACCTTTTGAATAAGTGCCAGGCATCTCTGCTGTTTCTCCACCTACAAGTTCACAATCTGATAGTTTACAGCCCTTAACTATTCCTTTAATGATCGATTTAAGTTTAATTAAATCAATCTTGTTTATTGAAATATAATCTAAAAATAGTAGAGGTTTTGCACCTTGAACAATTAAATCATTTACACTCATAGCCACGAGATCAATACCAATTGTATCAAATTTATTTAAAGTGTTAGCTATTTCAATTTTAGTTCCGACACCATCTGTACAAGCAACTATTTGAGGTTGCTTTATGTTGTTAGGGATATTCGAAATAGAACCAAAGCCCCCAATATTAGAAAACTTTTTTTTGCCCCTTTTTTTTGATGATACTGATGAAATGAAATTTACAAACTTGTCAGCAGCCTTAATGTTAACACCACTTTTTTTATAGGTAAAATTTTTATTATTCATTACAATATTATATGAGGTGTTTTTCAAAATTAATTAAACTGAAGTGTTTATATAATCTTTTTCTATTTCTTGCTTTATTAAATATTTTTTTTTCCACAGAAAATAGTGTTGCAAAAACATTTTCTATAAAAGAAATTAAAATATCATCTCCATTTAACGCTTCTTTTGATAAAAATAAGATAATAAATCGAGGTTTTGTTGAAGCATATGAAGAACTTATTTTAACTATTGTTCAAAGCAAAGATCAAAAAAAACTTCAAAATTCTTCAACCAAAGAAGTTAAAAGTTTAGTTGAAACATTTTCGATTGTTCAAGAAAGTTTTATTGATGAAATATATAATCTTACCTTGAATGTAGAATTTAATAAAAAAAGTTTTTTCGAATTATTAGAAAAAAAAAATGTTTTTCCTTCATCTATTATTCAAAAAGATTTAATTTTTTTCCCAATAGAAGTAGATGAAGAAAAAAATGAAATATTTCTTTTTTCAGAAAGTCAATTATTTAAAAATTGGAATTTTAAAAAAGAAAAATACCATCAACTAAATTACATTTTACCAAACGAAGATATCGATGATTATAACTTAATTAAAAAAAATATTAACAATTTAGAAGATTTTGATTTTAGAGAAATTTCAAAAAAATATAATTTTGAAGATTTTATTATAATGATTGTTTTTAAAAATAATCAAGAAATTCGAGTACTTAATCAAATAGTATTTAAAAAGAACCAAAATTTAAAAAATTTTAAATTTAAAAATATAAATTTAGAAAATTTACAAGATTTAAAAAAATTCATAGATAAACAGAAAACAGTTTTTGAAGATTATTGGAAATTAAAAAACATAATAAATACATCAATTAAATTGGATTTGACTATATCAGTTGATAATAGCAATATAATTAAAATTGATCAGTTTGAAGAAACACTTTCAAGTATAGAACTGGTTAATAAATTCAATATATATAAATTTGATAATAAAAAAAATATTTATAAAGTAATATTTAATGGTACCCGAGATCAGTTTTTAAATGTGATGAAAGATTATGATTATTTTTTTGAAATCAAAAATAAAATTTGGGTATTAGAATGAAATCTTTAAATCAAGAAATCTTAAAATTTGATTATGAACAAAACTTTCAAGATCAGGATTTTTATGTATCAAAATCTAATGAATTTTCATTTTTATTATTGAATAGTTGGCCTAAATGGGAAAAAAATTTTATAAATTTAATTGGTGAAAAATTTTCTGGAAAATCTCATTTAATTAATATTTTTTTACATAAATTTAAGGGTATTAAAATAAACGCAGCTGATATTAGCAATGAATATTTAAAAAAAATAAAAATTTATGAAAATATAATTATTGAAGATTTAAATAAAAATATTGATGAAAAGTTATTATTTACTTTTTTGAATAATATAGAGCAAGATAACAAATATTTAATTGTTACTTCAACCAAACCCATAGTTGATTACTCCTTTGAATTAAATGATTTAAATTCTAGAGCTAAGAATTTTATTTTATCAAAGATTGATAAACCAGAGGATGATTTATTATTTGCCCTAATATTAAAAAATCTTTCTGATCGTCAGATATCAATTGATAAGAAATTAATAGATTTCATTATAAAAAGAATAGATAGATCTTATGGCAAAATATCTGAATTCATATATAAGATCGACGAAATAAGTTTAAAAAGGAAAAAACCAATCGATTTTAAAATTATTAAAGAAGCATTAGGAGATTAATTGAGTAAATTTAGAACACATACGTGTAACGAATTAAGAAAAGAAGATGTTGATAAAAAAGTATTTCTTTCAGGCTGGATCAATAAAAAACGAGATCATGGCAACTTATTATTCATAGATTTAAGAGATAATTATGGTGTCACACAATGTATTATAGATAAGGATAACAAAAATTTCACAAACTTAGAAAAAACTCAATTAGAAACTGTAGTTAAAATCGAAGGTAAGGTTGTAGCTCGATCTGAAGATACAATTAACAAAGAAATAGGCACAGGAGAAATTGAGGTAAAAATTGATACTTACGAAGAACTAGGTTCTTGCAAAGAATTACCGATGCCAGTTTTCAGTGATCAAGAATATGCTGAGGAAATAAGGTTAAAATATAGATTTTTGGATTTAAGAAGAAAAAAAATACATGAAAATATAATCTTAAGATCAAAAGTTATTTCACACATTAGAAATGAAATGTCTAAATTAGGTTTTTTGGAATTTCAAACACCAATACTAACATCCTCAAGTCCTGAGGGTGCTAGAGATTTTTTAGTACCAAGTAGATTAAATCCAGGGAAGTTTTATGCATTACCTCAAGCCCCACAACAATTTAAACAACTAATTATGGTATCTGGGTTTGATAAGTATTTTCAAATAGCCCCTTGCTTTAGGGATGAGGATGCAAGAGCAGACAGAAGTCCAGGTGAATTTTACCAATTAGATTTAGAAATGTCTTTTGTAGAACAAGAAGATGTTTTTAACGTTGTTGAAAAATTAATGGTTAATACTTTTAAAACATTTTCGAATAAAAAATTATTAAACGATAAGTTTCCAAGAATTTCTTACAAAGAAGCAATGTTAAAATATGGAAGTGATAAACCTGATTTAAGAAATCCACTTATAATAAATGATATTACTGAAATATTTACAAGAGAAGATGTATCTTTTGAAATATTTAAAAAGTTAGTAAAATCTGGTTCAAGAGTAAGATGCATATTAACAAAAAATACTAAGGATAAACCAAGAAGCTTTTTTGATAATATAGATAAATGGGCCAAAGAACAAGGAGCATCAGGTTTGGCTTATTTTACATTTGAAAAAAATACTGAGTTATCTGGTAAAGGACCTATAGGAAAATTTTTCACTAAAGAAGCATTGCTAGAAATAATGAATTTAACTAATGCAGAAGTAGGGGACAGTATTTTTCTAGCTTGTGGCAAACAAAATGAATTAGAAAAAATAACTTCTCAGGCAAGAAATAAAATTGCAGAAGATTTAGATTTAATTGATGAAGATATTTTCGCGTTTTGCTGGGTAGTTGATTATCCAATGTTTGAAAGAGATGAAGTAACCAATAAAATTGAATTTAGTCACAATCCATTTTCTATGCCACAAGGTGATTTGACAGAAAAAGAACTTGAAAATCCTCTAGAATTATTGGCTTATCAATATGATATTGTTTGTAATGGTATTGAATTATCCTCTGGCGCCATAAGAAATCATAAACCTGAACTTATGTATAAGTTATTCTCAATTGCTGGTTATGATAAGCAGCAAGTAGATGAAAAATTTAGTGGTATGATAAATGCATTAAGTTATGGTGCTCCACCTCACGGGGGTATTGCTCCTGGTATCGATAGAATTGTTATGTTGTTAGCTAATGAAAAAAATATTAGAGAAGTAACAATGTTTCCAATGAACCAAAATGCACAGGATTTGATGATGAACGCTCCATCTGAAGTTAATCCTGAACAGTTAAAAGAATTGAACTTGTCTTTAAAAAATAAAAAATAAAATTATTTTTTACCTTTAAGACTTATTTTAACATCAGATAAATCAACTAGATTTTTTTTATAGTTATTTCTTACAAATCCTTTGCTAGTAATATCCTTAACAATTTTTAATAATTGATTTTGATCTTCATTTTCTTGATCATTCGTATCATTTCCACCAATTGCAGGAGTATGTGCAAGATCTTCTCTATTTTGGTAAGATATAGCTAACTCTCTAAAAATATAATCTAAAATAGAGGTAGCGCTCAATATTCTATCATTTCCATGTACTTTACCTGATGGTTCAAATTTTGTTCCCACAAATGCACTTATAAATTCATCTAATGGTACTCCGTATTGAAGGCCTAAAGATACTGCTATTGCAAAGTTATTCATTAATGCCTTAACTAATTCTCCTTCTTTACTTGTGTCAATAAATATTTCTCCAATTTTTCCATCTTCATATTCACCCGTATGAAGATAAACTTTATGATCTCCAATTGTAGCTTTTTGAATATAGCCTTTTCGTCTGTCAGGCATACTAAATCTTTTTCCACCTTTTTCTGAGGACTTGTTTAAGTTTTGAACTACGGTTTCTTTACTTATAGAATTTTCACTTGCACTTTTTGAAACTATTTCAATTTTTTTATTTTCAACTACTTTTTTGTTATTTGGATCTAAACTTTTAGTTTTTCTATTGTCTAATTTGACATCTAAAACTTCAAATTTACCATCGTCTCTTTTTTCTAGATTTTTAAGCTCTGTTTCATTTATGTCATCTAAGTAATGATTTACTTTAAATGTACAAGTGTAATAAGTTTCTACAAGATATTTTGCCATTTCACCTCAGTTTAAAATTAGTTTGAAAATAGATTCTTTTAATTTATATACTTATTCAAATTTTAGTCTAATTTAATTTTTACAATTTTTAATTGAAATAAAAAATAAAATAACATGTTGACACTTCTTAAAAAAATTTTCACTTGGTGGAATCAAGATACTTTTGAAACAAGATTAAAAACAATTTTTTTTGGAAAGCTTGCTGGTACAGATCAGTTTGGGAACAAATATTATGAAGATAAAAAAGGAAAAAGATGGGTAATATATTCTGATGTTATTGATGCATCAAAAATTCCAGTTGAGTGGTACTCATGGATGCATTTTACACCTAACAAAATAGAAAAAAAACATGAGCTAGAAAAATATGAATGGCAAAAACCTCATCAATCCAATTTAACTGGTACCGAAGAAGCATATTATCCAAATAAAAATAAAGATGGTGTTAAAAAAAAATATACTAGTTGGAAAGAATAGTTTTTTTCTTTACTTACTAATCTTCCTTTTTCTATTTACATCCATTTCACATTCCAATAGTCAACTTGAAGGTTCTTTTACTGAAATTAAAATTTTAGATAAAATTAGTTCTAAAAATACTTCATTAAAACTTAAAAATGGTCAATTACTAAAATTTAAAGACTTATCAATTCAGAGTTTAAAATGTAAAAATTCTGAATTTGATGATAGTCCAGAAATTACTGCTTATATACAAGTCAGAGATTTATCAAATCAAAACAATGATGAAGTTTTTGTTTTTAATGGATGGATGTTTTCTTCAAGCCCTTCAATAACTCCGTTTGATCATCCTATTTATGATGTGTGGCTAATAAAATGTTATTAAACTATAGTATCTTTATCTAGCCAGCTCACATTAAAATCTGAATTGATAAATTTTTTATGATTTAACAATTTTTTGTGAAGTGGAATAGTAGTCGTAATACCTTCAATAACAAATTCATCCAAAGATCTATTCATTCTTTGAATAGCTTCTGTTCTATTTCGTCCATGACAAATTAACTTACAAACCATACTGTCATAATATGGAGTAACTTTGTAACCTTGAAATATAGCTCCATCTACTCTTGTTCTAAATCCAGATGGCTGGTGACACATGCTTATAACTCCTGGAGAAGGTTGAAAATTTTTACTGGCATCTTCAGCGTTTATTCTGCATTCAATAGCATGACCTCTTGGATTAATATCGCTTTGCTGTAGTGCTGTTTCTTCAGAAAATGCTATCCATATTTGTTCTTTAATAATATCTACTCCTGTTACCATTTCTGTAACAGGGTGTTCTACTTGAACTCTTGTATTCATTTCTAGAAAATAAAACTTTCCATCTTCATAAATAAACTCAACTGTTCCTGCACCCATATACCCAATTTTAGAGACCATTTTTACAGTTTTTTCAAAAAGATCTTTTCTAATTTCATCATTCAAAACAGGACTTGGGGTTTCCTCAATAAGTTTTTGATGTCTTCTTTGAACAGAGCAATCTCTTTCATGCAAATGCACAACTCTGTTTTTTCCTGCGAGTATTTGAACTTCTATATGTCTTGGATTTTGAAAGAATTTCTCAATATACACTTCATCGTTACCAAAGTATTTTTGTGCCTCTGACTTAGCTGTAGAAAACAAAGTTTCAAATTCTTCCTCTTTATGTACTATTTTCATACCTTTTCCGCCACCTCCACCTGAGGCTTTAATCAGAACAGGAAAACCAATTTTTTTACAAAGGTCTTTTGCTTCATTAATATCCCTAACACCACCTTCAGATCCTTCAATAACAGGTAAACCGTTTTCTTTAGCTATTCTTTTTGCTTGAATTTTATCTCCCATCATTTCAATGTGTTTGGAAGATGCACCAATAAATTTAATTTTATTTTCCTCTAAAATTTTAGCAAAGTTAGCATTTTCAGATAAGAAGCCATATCCTGGATGAACAGCATCTGCATTAGTCAGTTCTATTGCAGACATTAATGCGGGAATATTTAAATAACTGTTTGCTGGTTGATGAGAGCCTATACAGACACTTTCATCTGCCATTCTTACATGCATGCTTTCTCTATCAACATCTGAATGGACAGCTACAGTTGCTATACCCCATTCTTTGCATGCTCTTATAATTCTAACTGCAATTTCCCCACGGTTTGCAATTAAAATTTTTTTAAACATTATTTATTCTAAAATAAGAATTGTTTGACCAAACTCAACTGGCTGACCATCTTCAACACAAATTTCTTTTACGACACCGTCATGGGTAGAAGGTACATGGTTCATTGTCTTCATTGCTTCAACAATCATTATTGTGTCACCTTTTTTAATTTTTTTACCAACTTCAACAAATTTTTTTGCTCCAGGTTCTGGTGCATGATAAGCAGTTCCAATTATTGGAGATGTAATTTCTGTTCCAGATTTAATACTTTCAGTAGATTGAGAAGTAGTAGTTAAATTTGCATTGCTTACAGATGCTGGAATAGTTTGATTGCTAATTGATACGTTATTTTTTGAAACTTTAATTTTAGTATCTTTTTCAGTAATCTCTATTTCAGTTAAATTAAACTCATCTAAATAATTACTAAGTTCTTTAATTACGTTTTTATCTATTTTCATTTTGTAAAAGCTTTTGTAATGAAATTATGGCCAAAATATATCCTTCAGTGCCTAATCCAAAAATTCCACCTGTTGCAACTCCACTAATAAGTGATTTGTGCCTAAATTCTTCTCTTTTATATATATTTGATATATGCATTTCGATTATTGGTTTCTTGAACAATTCAAGTGCATCTCTTATTGCAACTGAGGTATGTGTAAATGCAGCAGCATTTATAATCATTCCATCATATGTTTTACGTGCATCTTGAATTGTATTTACCAAATCTCCCTCCAAATTTGATTGGATAAATTCACAGTCTAGCCCAACTTCTTTTGATTTTTTTAAACAATTTTCTTTAAGTTGTTCATAGTTACCTGATCCATATTGTGATTGTTCTCTTTCACCTAATAGATTAAGATTTGGACCATTAATAATAATTATTTTATTATTCATTCAGCTTTTATATACGATGAAAAAAATAAAAATCAAAGTAAATGGTAAAAACAGATCAATTTCTGAAACATTTAAACTTTCAGATTTAATAAAACACCTTAAAATTCCTATGAAAAAAGTAGCAATTGAACTTAATGAAGAAATAATAGATAAAAAAAATGTTAATAAAATTAAATTAAAACAAAAAGACAAAATTGAGATTGTTCATTTTATAGGAGGAGGTTAGTATGAAAAAAGATAATCTCATCATTGCTAAAAAAAAATTTAAATCTAGATTAATTGTTGGTACTGGAAAGTATAAAACTATGTCTGAATGTGCCAAAGCTATCAAATTGTCAGGAGCAGAGATAGTAACTGTTGCAGTTAGAAGAGTAAATATTTCTGATAAAAACAAACCTTTGTTAATGGATTATATTGATCCAAAAAAGATTACCTATTTACCTAACACAGCGGGTTGTTTTAATTCTAAAGAAGCTCTGAGAACTTTGAGATTAGCAAGAGAAATTGGTGGGTGGAAATTAGTTAAATTAGAGGTTTTGGGAGATAGGGAAAATTTATTTCCAGATATGATTGAAACTTTAAAATCTACTGAAGTTCTTACCAAAGAAGGGTTTAAAGTTATGGTTTATTGTAACGATGATCCATTAATGGCAAAAAGATTAGAAAATGTTGGAGCTGCTGCGATAATGCCACTAGCAGCACCAATTGGTTCAGGTTTAGGAATACAAAATAAAATTAATATTCAAATAATCAGGAAACAAACAAAACTTCCATTGATAATTGATGCAGGTCTTGGACAAGCTTCAGATGCTACAATTGCAATGGAGCTGGGTTGTGATGGAGTATTGGTAAACACTGCAATCGCAAAAGCAAAAAAACCATTTGATATGGCTCTTGCATTTAAAAATGCTGTTATTGCTGGAAGACAATCATACAACTCTGGAAGAATAGATAAAACTTTAATGGGAAACCCTTCTTCTCCACTAAAAGGTATTATTTAGTTTTTTTATAATATTTCTTTTTTTTATAATTTTTTTTAATTTTTTTAACTTCTTTTTTTTGAGAAATTTTATCTTCTTTATTTTGGGCTTCTAAGTTTTTTAATTTTTCATAATGTTCAACAATCTCAATTGTTTTTTTTGATTTGTTTTGAATATTAATAAAATATTCTGGTATTATTAAAGAATTGTCGCTAATGATATCGATAGTCATTTTATTCTTTTTTTCAAAATAAGTTAAATCGTTAACAAAATTTTCTTTTAAAAAATCTGAAACTTTTTCACATACTTTTACTTCAACAAATTTTGCTTTATTAATTACAGCCTTTAGTTCAACAATTTTTAATAATTTTTGTGCAAAAGATTCATCTGTCAAAGTCACCTTCCATTTTACAGCACTCTCTCTTAATCTTTGCCTAGACATCTCTAAAAGGCCAAAATTACTTATTCTTCCAATTTGAATTCTTGCTCTGTCTGATCTACATTTTTCCTTAAGTTTTCTCTCTACTAAGCGTCGGTTTCCATAACTAAGCATATCAATAAAGTCTATAATTATTAATCCTGACAAATCTCTAATTTTTATTTGTCTTGCAATTTCTTCTGCTGCTTCAATATTAGTGTCTAACGCTGTGCTCTCAACATTTTTACCTTTAATAGAGCTACCTGAGTTAATATCAATTGATACTAGCGCTTCTGTAGGATTAATTACCAAGTATCCACCAGATTTGAGTTTAATTTCTGAATCAAAAATTTGATTTAATTTTTGCTCAATATTTTCCTCAATAAATAGTGGTATTTTTCCTCTATATTTTTTAACTTTTTTTACACTTGATGGCATCATTGTTTTCATAAATGACTGCGCTTTTTTATAGCCTTCATTTCCTTCAACAATAATTTGGTTAGTACTATCGTCGTACATATCTCTTAAAGTTCTCTTAATAATCTCGCTTTCCTGATGAATTAATGAGGGAGCTATAGAATTAATTGCATTATCTTTAATCTGTCCCCAAGTATTAACAAGAGTTGTTAAGTCACTATTGATTTCGTTTTTTGTTTTGTTGCTACCTGCTGTTCTTACAATTAAACCCATCTCTTTAGGAATTTCAATTTCATTTAAAATAGTTCTAATTTTTTTTCTATCTGCAGGATTAAATATTTTTCTAGAAATTCCACCACCTTTAGGTGTGTTTGGCATCAAGACTATATATTTTCCTGCGATTGAAATAAATGTGCTTAGTGCAGCTCCTTTTTGACCTCTCTCATCTTTTATTACTTGAACAAGAATTACTTGATTAGGTTTGATTACTTCTTGAATTTTGTATCTTTTAAATTTGAATCTTTTTTCAGGTTTTTTTTCAGTCTTTTCTTCTGTATCTGAATTTTCTTTTATCTCTACTTCCTCTTTATAATCCTCTACATCTTCAACTTTTTCCTCTATTGGATCATCTATTTCAAGTTTCCCTTCAGCAATATTTTCTTCTTCTTTTGCCTCAACTTGTTTTGAAAGTTCTTCTCTTGCTTTTTCTTCTTCTTCTTTTATTTTTTCTAGGTCCGCTTTTGGTATTTGATAGTAATCTGACTGAATATCATTAAATGATAAAAATCCATGTCTTTCTCTTCCAAAGTCAACAAAGGCTGCTTGAAGCGAAGGTTCAATCCTGCTTACCTTACCTAAATATATATTATTTTTTATTAAATTGTTTTTTAAACCTTCGTACTCGTAGTCTTCAATATTATCGCCTGATTTAAGTACAACTCTAGTTTCATTTGGATGCGATGCATCGATATATAAATTTTTTTCCATAATATGTTGATTGTTAAGTTCATTTAATTTTTATAGTAATAAATTTTGTTTAATTCTGATGCCTTATCTTTAACAAATTCCAAGATATAATGGAAACAAAATGAGTAAATTATTTAAAAATATTCTATTATTTTCCTCTACTATTTTAATATTATTAGGTATTCTAATATTTAGTATTTTATGGAAATACTCAAACGATATTCCAGATTATAAATTTCTCAAGAATTATAAGCCACCAGTCTCAAGCAAAGTTTACTCAAGAAATGGAGAATTGGTTGCAGATTTTTCAAAAGAAAAAAGAGTTTTTGTTCCATACAGCGCTATACCAAAAAATGTAATTAACTCATTTTTATCTGCAGAAGATAAAAATTTCTTTTCTCATCCTGGTGTTGATGCAAAAGGCGTTTTAAGAGCAATTATCAACAATATTTCAAATATAATGGCTTCTAAAAGATTAGAAGGTGCATCAACTATTACTCAACAAGTAGCAAAGAATTTTTTACTAACAAATGAAGTAAGTCTAAATAGAAAGATAAAAGAGGCAATATTAGCATTTAGAATTGAGAGAGCATTATCTAAAGAAAGGATATTAGAACTTTATTTAAATCAAATTTATCTTGGCAGTGGAGCCTATGGTGTAGCTGCTGCAAGTTTGGAATATTTTGATAAATCTATAAGGGAACTTAATTATTCAGAAGCTGCACTGTTGGCTGCTTTACCAAAAGCACCAAGTAAATACAATCCTTATAAAGATAAAGGTTTAGCAAAATTTAGAAGAAATTTAGTTTTAAAAAATTTATATGAAAATAACTATATTACATCTGAATGGTTAGAAAAATTAAGCAATCAAGAAATTAAATTAAAGAAAAAACAAAAAATATACTTAGAGGATGCACAATATTATATTGAAGAGGTTAGAAAGAATGTCATAGAAAGTTTGACTTATGACAAAGTTTATAAACAAGGTCTAAATATCAATACTCCAATAGATTTAGATTTACAAAAAATAGCTACTAATTCTTTAAGATCTGGATTAATTTCCTATGATCAAAGAAAAGGTTGGAGGGGGGCATTAACCAACAAACCTTACAATTCAAATTGGTACAAAGATTTAGATAAATACAAACTTGAAAAATCAATTAATTGGAAATTAGCAATTATAAAAAAATTAAACAAATTTTCAGCAATTATAGAAACTATTGATAAAGCTGATGGTGTTATTGAATATAAAGATATTTCTTGGACAAAAAAAGAGTTTAATCAATTATTAAAAATTGGCGACATAATTTACGTGAAACAAATAAAGGATAAAAAATATAGTTTACAGCAATTGCCAAAAATAAATGGAGGAATTGTTGTAATGGATCCTTATACGGGAAGAGTTTTGGCTCTTAATGGTGGTTTTAGTTTTAAAAAAAGTGAGTTTAATCGTGCAACACAAGCAAAAAGACAACCAGGTTCTGCATTTAAACCATTCGTTTATGCTCTTGCTTTAGAAAATAATTATACACCTACATCATTAGTTTTAGATGCACCTTTAGTTTTAGATCAAGGTGATGATTTAAAGTTGTGGAAACCAGAAAATTATGGAAAAAAGTTTTATGGTCCATCCACCATCAGAACTGGATTGGAGAAATCAAGAAATCTAATGACAGTTAGAATAGCTCAAGATTTAGGGTTAGGTAAAATTATCGACTATTCTAAAAAACTTTCAATTTATGAAGATCCTGAAGAACTTTTGTCAATTTCCTTAGGTTCTGCTGAAACTACCTTGTTGCAGCTTACATCTGCTTATTCTGTTTTTGTTAATGGGGGAAAACTTGTTGAACCTGTTTTGATTGACAGGATACAAGATAGTGAGGGAAACACTATTTATAATAATGATAAGAGATCTTGTGTAAATTGTGATGCAATATCCTATCTTAGTGACGATTATCCTGAGTTAAAAAATAAATATTTACAAATTTTTTCTGAAGAAACTGCATATCAAATGACATCAATTCTTGAAGGGGTAGTTCAAAGAGGAACTGCAAAAAAATTAAGAGATTTAAAATTAAATATTGCAGGAAAAACTGGAACCACAAATAATAATACAGATACTTGGTTCATTGGTTTTACATCAAACTTTTTAGTAGGTGTTTACGTAGGAATGGATAGTCCAACACCACTCGGTAAATTTGAAACAGGATCAAAAACAGCCCTTCCTATATTTAAAAATTTTATAAAAAATTCTGTTAAAAAGTCTGAGGCTAGACCATTTAAAGCTGCAAAAGATACAATTATGATGGTTGTGGATCCCTCAACAGGTCAAAAAGCTAAATTTACATCTAAAAATACAATAATTGAGGTTTTTAAAAAGAAAAATGTTGTAGATGGTAAAGTTCTTTATTCAAATTCTGATAGAATGGATATAAACAACATATTAAAGTTTTACTAATGGATAATAATTACCAAAATTTCAAAGAAGAAATTAATAAAATTAATCAAAGAATTAAGGAGTATCTTTGAAAACAATAAAATTTATACAAAACTTGAAAAATTAAATTCTCAAATGTTGGATGCCAATTTTTGGCAAGATAAAGATAATTCAAAAAAAGTTATAAAAGAGAAAAAACTCTACGAAGATTTAGTAAATTCTTTAAATCAATCTATCCAAAAATTAAATGATTTTGATGATTTGAATGAGCTTGCTTTAGAGGAAAATAATCTGGCGGTTCAGGAAGAAACATTACAAAATATTAAAGATTTAAAAAAAGAAGTAAAAAAAAATGAAATCAAATGTTTTTTATCAGATGAAGCAGATTCATTAGATTGCTATATAGAAATACATGCAGGTGCTGGAGGTACTGAGAGTCAAGATTGGGCAGATATGTTGAGAAGGATGTATTTGAAATGGTCTGATAAAAAAAGTTTTACATCAAATTTAATTAGTGAGCACAAAGGAGATGAAGCTGGTATTAAATCAGCAACAATAAAAATTGAAGGTGATTATGTATTTGGTTGGTTGAAAAAAGAATCAGGCATTCATCGTCTGGTTAGAATTTCTCCATTTGACTCAGGAGCAAGAAGGCACACAAGTTTTGCAAGTGTCTGGATTTACCCAGTAGTGGATGAAAATATAAATGTTGAGATTTTAGAGAAAGATTTGAGAATAGATACTTATAGATCAAGTGGTGCTGGTGGACAGCATGTAAATACAACTGACAGCGCTGTAAGAGTTACTCACATTCCATCGAAAATAGTAGTCCAATGTCAAAATGAAAGATCACAACATAAAAATAAAGAAACTTGCATGAATATGTTAAAAGCAAGATTGTACGATTTTGAAATTAAAAAAAGAGAAGAGGAGAACCAAAGTACAGAAAACAGTAAGTCAGAAATTGGTTGGGGGCATCAAATAAGATCATATGTTTTGCAACCTTATAGATTGGTAAAAGATAACAGAACAAATTTTGAAAGCACAAGTCCAGATAAAATTCTTGATGGAGAATTAGATGATTTTTTAGAACAATCTCTTTACAAAATTAAATGAAAACAAACATTTTTAAATACTTTTTATTATTTCTAGGATTTTTAATATCACTAATATTTTATTTAAGCATTGTTGGAATAGAAACCGACAAATTTAATCAGCAGATAAAAGACACAGTTGTACAAAGTAATAATAATTTGGATGTATCTTTAAAAAAAGTAAAATTAATTCTTGATCCACTTAAACTTAAAATAAATGCAAAAACTATTGGTGCAAACATATATTATGCAAATAGACCACTTGAGCTCGAATATATAAAAACTCAAGTATCACTTGATTCTATTCTTAAAAATAAATTAGTTTCCTCTAATTTTGAGGTGGCAACAAAGTCAATATTATTAAAGGATTTTGTAAAATTTATAAGAGCCACAAGTAACAAACCAGAATTATTAATTTTGGAAACTTTCATTAAAAAAGGACATGTAATTTTAGATTTAAATCTTAACTTAGATCAAAATGGAAAAATTAAAAATGATTACAAAATTAAAGGATTATTGAAAGATGGAACATTTAAATTTTTTAATGGACTAGATTTTAATAATATTAATTTTTTATTTAATATAGAAAAAGACAACTATTTATTTAAAGATATTAAATTTGCATCAGATCAAATTAATTTTTCATCTAAATTATTAAAAGTTAACAAAAAGAATAATAGTCATTACGTTGAAGGTAAAATTCAAAATTCTGAGGCATTTTTATCTGATAATTTAATTAATATATTAAATTTAAATTTAAATAACTTTAATTTAAAAAAAACTCAGTTTAGTTCTGAGAATATTTTTAATTTTGAAATAACTAATAAATTTAAATTTACTAATTTAAAAATAGACTCTGATATAAATTTTAAAAATGTTATTTATGATAATAATTTAATTCCAAATTATTTTTCAAATCAAAATAGTGAAATCTTATTAGATAATAATAAATTAAAATTAATTTATGAAAACAAAGCTCTTATAGCTAATGGTGTAGGTGAATTTAAGTTAGATAATAAAACAAATAAAATTGAATATACTTTTAAAAGAGAGCAAAATGATATTGAATTTGAAACTAATTTTAATATAAAAAAAGGAACATTAAAAAATCAAAAAATTATTCAAGAATATTTTCCACTTATTAAGGATCAAATACATATTGAAAATCATAAAATAAATTTAAAGTATAAAAACAAAGATTTTACTCTTAAAGGTGAAGGTAAAGTAAAACTTAATAAAGATTTTGATTATTTTAAATATTTTTACAACAAAAATGATAAGGATTTTGAATTCATATCTGACTTTAATTTAAAAAGTGTTGATTTAAAAAATCAAGAATTCTTAAAACAATTTTTCCCATCTACAAAAAAATTTCTCAACCTTCAAAATCATAAAATCAATATCAAATATAAAAATGGTTCATTAACTTTTTCAGGTAATGGAAATATAAAAATTGATAAAAACTATGATGAAATAAATTACTTTGTTCTTAATGATAAAGAAAAAACCAATTTTGATTTAAAATTAATTTTAAATCAAACAGATTTTGAAATTAAAAATTTAAATTATAAGAAAAATATAAATGAAAAAACAAATTTATCAGTTGCTGGAATATTAAAAAGTTCAAAAAATTTAAATTTTGAAAGTATAAGTATTTTAGATAAGAGAAATAAAATTAAGATCAATAATTTAATATTAGATAAAGATTATTTAATAGATAGATTTGATAAAATTGATTTTGATTATATTGATACTGAGAATAAAGATAATCAATTTATTATTCAAAGACAAAAACAAAACGATTATAAATTAAATGGATTGTTTTTGAATGCTAATTCTATAGTAACATATTTACTTGAAAGTAAAAAGGAAAAAGAAAATAAAATTTTTAAAAACAATTTTAATTTAAAAATAAATCTGAATGAAGTTTATATAGATGAAATTTACTTTATTAAAAATTTACAAGGGTTAATTTTTATTAAAGATAATGAAGTCGTAGATACAAATTTATCTGCAAATTTTGATAATAATAAAAATATAGTTTTTTCTATTGAAACAATGAATAACGGTGAAAAAATAACTAAACTTTATTCATCTAAAGCAAAACCATTGGTCAAAAGATATAAATTTATAAAAGGATTTGATGAAGGTAACTTAGATTTTATATCGACAAAAATAAATGGAAAATCAGTTTCAAATTTGAAAATATTTGATTTTAAATTAAAAGAAGTTCCAGCATTGACAAAACTTTTAACACTAGCTTCTCTACAAGGAATTGCCGATATTCTAACTGGAGAAGGAATAAGATTTGATGAGTTTGAAATGCAATTCAATAACCAGAAAAATCTAATGACAATAGATGAGCTCTATGCAATTGGCCCAGCTATTTCAATATTAATGAATGGTTATGTGGAAGAAGAAAAATTGGTAAGTCTAAGAGGGACTTTGGTGCCAGCAACAACTATAAATAAATCAATAAGTAAAATTCCATTATTAGGTAAAATTTTAGTTGGTGATAAAATAGGAGAGGGTGTTTTTGGAGTAAGTTTTAAAATAAAAGGACCACCAAAAGATCTTGAAACCTCAGTAAACCCAATAAAAACATTAACTCCAAGATTTATAACTAGAACTCTTGAAAAAATTAAAAGAAACTAACTTAATTCAATCTTAATGTGCCTTTTTTTACCTATAGAAAGCTTTAAATAATTCTCTGAGAATAGTTCCTGATTAATAATAAATTTTTCATCTGGAACTACAGCATCATTAATCTTAATAGCTTTACCTTTAATTAATCTTCTTATCTCACTTTTTGAATTTTCTGCTTTAGATAAAATTATTAAATCAATTATATTGATAGCATTTTCTAATTGTTTTGTTTCAATTTTAACGCTTGGCAAGTTGGAGCCCAAAGAATTTCCAGAAAATGCCTCTTTTGCTGCTTGTTCAGAATTTTGAGCAGCATCTTCTCCATGTAACATAGCTGTGGCTTTGTTTGCTAACAATATTTTTAATTCATTAATATTTTTTTCTTCTAAAGCATCGATTTCGCTTATATCAATATCAGTAAACATTTTTAAAAATTTAATTACATCTCGGTCATCAACATTTCTCCAAAATTGCCAATAGTCATAAGCTGATAAATATTTTTCGTCTAACCAAATAGCACCATTTTCAGTTTTTCCCATTTTTGCACCTGTGGCTAAAGTAATTAATGGTGTCGTTAATCCGTATGTTTGATTATTAGAATATCTCTTGATAAGTTCGACACCATTTACAATGTTTCCCCATTGATCGGAACCACCTATTTGCAGAATACAATTTTCTTTTTTATTTAATTCTAAAAAATCATAGGCTTGGAGTATCATGTAATTAAATTCCATATAACTAAGCGATTGTTCTCTTTCCAATCTTAGTTTTACACTATCAAATGTAAGCATTCTATTGATGGTAAAATGTTTTCCTATATCTCTTAAAAAAGAAATATAATTTAAATTTTTAAGCCAGGTATAATTATTGACATATATAGGTTTTGTTTTTGGATCGTCATTATCTAGAAATTTTTTTAGAATATTTTGAATATTTTTAATATTTTTTTCAATTTCACTTTCATCTAAAATTTTCCTTGTTTTGTCTTTTCCTGAGGGATCACCTATTCTTGTTGTTCCACCTCCTAACAATACAATTGGCTGATGCCCATTTTTTTGCAACAACCTTAAACACATAATTTGCAATAAACTACCAACATGTAAACTTTCAGCAGTGCAATCAAATCCTATGTAAGCTTTAATTTTTTCTTTATCTAATAAATTAGATAAGTCAGCTTCACTTGTACATTGATAGAAATATCCTCTATCTTTAAATTCTTTTAAAAATTTATTCATAAGACTATAGTTACTATATACAAATTTTTTTTAAAAATAATATCAATGAAAAAAAAATTATTTTCAGCTATGGGCTTAATGAGCGGCACATCTATGGATGGGGTAGATGTTTCAATAATTAAATCTGATGGATATGATGAAATAGAACTAATTTTGGATCAATACTTTAAGTATGATATTGATCTCTATCGGCAATTATCAACCTTAAGAGACAAAATTAAAAGTAGTGAAGATTTGAAAAAATATTCTAAGGAATTGAGTGATTTGGAGAGAGCTTTAACTATTTTTCATGCTGAAAAGATCAGCAAAATAGCATTAAAAAATCAAATTGAAATTGATCTTATAGGTTTTCATGGTCAAACTATTTTCCATAACCCTCAAATAAAAATTACTAAACAACTAGGTGATGGTAACTTGTTGTCTCAATTATTAAAAAAACCAGTAATTTACGATTTTAGACAAACAGATATTGATAACAATGGTCAAGGAGCACCTCTAACACCAATTTACCACAGATTATTAGTTAATAATTTTTTAAATAAAGAAAAATATAATTCAGCTCAACCTATTTGTATTGTTAACATTGGAGGAATATCTAATGCTACAATAATAAATGATATTTCCAATAATATAGAAAATGATTTAATTGCTTATGATATTGGCCCAGGTAATTGTTTAATAGATGAATGGATCAGGAATAATTCAAATTTAACCTTTGATGAAGATGGCAAGATTGCAAAATCTGGAAAAATTGATCAATTAATTCTAAATCAAGCAATAGATAATTTCAAAATTGAGAGTTATTCAAAATCACTTGATGTTAAAGAATTTGATATATCTTTTGCAAGAGGTTTATCTCTAGAGGATGGGTGTTCAACAATTACAGAATTTACAGCATATTTGATTGCAGAAGGAATCAATTTTTTAAATAAAAATAATTCTAACAAATATTTATTTTGTGGTGGAGGTCGAAAGAACAAATTTTTGATTGAGTCAATTATTAGAAATTCAAATTTAAATAAATATAATTTTGATATGATAGATAATTTTGAACTGAATGGAGATTATATCGAGTCCCAAGCGTTTGCTTATTTATCAATCAGATCTAAATTAAATTTACCAATTTCTTTTCCAAGTACAACAAGATGTGACGCTCCAGTCATTGGAGGCAAACTAGTAAATAATTATTAATATAAAGCTGTTTCTTTTTTTATATATTTATCCAAAGTTTTTGTTAAAGCTTCATCAGTTTTAGAAAAGAAATGATTTGCTTCAGTTATTGTTTGGAATTCAACTTTGATACCTTTTTGAGCGCTTAATCTTTTATCTAATTCAGTAATATATTCTACTGGCACCAATTCATCTTTTTTTCCACAAACAACCATCCCAGATGTTGGACATGGAGACAAAAAAGAAAAATCATAGACATTAGGTTGTGGAGATATGGCTATAAATCTATTTATTTCCGGTCTTCTCATAAGGAGCTGCATTGCAATCAAAGAACCAAAAGAAAATCCTGATACCCAACATTGAGAATTATCAAAATTTTCTCTTTCCAACCAATCTAGTGCTGCTGCAGCATCTGCCAGTTCACCTTGACCATTATCAAATTCTCCATCACTTTTTCCAACTCCTCTGAAGTTTACTCTGCAAACTGAAAAATCATTTTCCATGAATGTATGAAATGTATCTACAACTACTTTATTGTTCATGGTTCCCCCATACTGTGGATGAGGCTGTAGGACTAATGCAATAGGAGAAGTATTTTTTTTACTTTTATAATATTTAGCTTCTAATCTACCAGCAGGTCCAGGTATGAAAATTTCTAAAATTTTATTATCCATATATGCAATTGATTATTGTTCTCAAAAAAAAGTTACGTTTATCACAACTGAGCGACAAAATGGTAGTCTTTTTTTACTTTTTAAACTTGACCATTTTAGTCGGGTATGTATAAAAACCCACATTTTAAGGGTAAAAATGAAACTAACATCAAAAGGAAGATATGCCGTAATGGCATTAGTTGATCTAGCAAGGTTTGATAATATCAACCCTGTTTCATTAAGAGACATTTCTTTAAGACAAGGAATTTCATTAGATTTTTTAGAACAAATATTTTCAAAACTTAAAAAAAATCAAATTGTAAAAAGTATTAGAGGTAATCAAGGAGGTTACATTTTATCAAAAGACCCAAGTGAAATAAAACTTACAAATATTTTCAATGCAGTAGATGAGAAAGTTAAAACTGTTCAGTGTAAAAAAGAATCTAAAAAAGGTTGTAATGGTAAAGCAACGAAATGTATTACACACAATCTATGGGATGAGCTTGAGGTTCATATTAATACTTTCTTTGAAAATAAAAGCTTAAACGACTTATTAAAAAATAATAAAGAGAACAGAGTATAGTATGGATAGTAGGCAGAAAGAAATAGATAGTTTGAAAGATTATAAATATGGTTTTTCAACAGATATAGAAAACACAAAAGCCCCCAAGGGTTTAAATGAGGATGTAATAAAATTTATCTCCAATATTAAAAAAGAGCCTCAATGGATGTTAGATTTTAGATTAAAAGCTTTTGAAAGATTTAAACAATTAAAAGAGCCTGATTGGCAGAAACCGAAATATCCTAAAATAGATTATCAGGATCTTTACTACTACTCAGCTCCCAAAAGCATGAAAGATAAACCAAAAAGTTTAGATGATCTTGATCCTAAATTATTAGAGACATATAAAAAATTAGGAATTCCTCTTCAAGAACAAGCAAGATTAAATGGTATTGCTGTGGATGCAGTTTTCGACTCTGTTTCTGTTGCAACTACTTTTAAAGAAGAACTTACTAAGCAAGGAATTATATTTTGCTCGATGTCTGAAGCTATTCAAAAACATCCTGAATTAGTTAAAAAATATCTTGGATCAGTTATTCCTACAACTGATCATTTTTTTGCAACTCTTAATTCTGCAGTTTTTACTGATGGCTCATTTGTATACATCCCAGAGAATGTTAAATGTCCTATGGAATTGTCTACCTACTTTAGGATCAATGCATCAGAAACAGGACAATTTGAAAGAACATTAATCATAGCTGATAAAGGAAGTTATGTAAGCTACCTAGAAGGATGCACAGCTCCAATGAGAGATGAAAATCAATTGCATGCAGCTAATGTTGAATTAATTGCTCTTGATGATGCAGAAATAAAATATTCAACAGTTCAAAATTGGTATCCAGGGGATAAGGATGGAAAAGGTGGAATTTATAATTTTGTTACTAAAAGAGGATTATGCAAAGGTAAAAATTCTAAAATTTCTTGGACCCAAGTAGAAACTGGTTCAGCAATTACATGGAAATATCCAAGTTGTATTTTGAAAGGTGATAATTCAGTAGGTGAGTTTTATTCTATAGCGATTACAAACAATCATCAAAAAGCTGACACTGGTACTAAAATGATACACTTAGGAAAAAACACAAAAAGTAAAATAATTTCAAAAGGAATTTCAGCAGGTAAATCAGATATGATGTACAGAGGATTAGTAGATATATCTTCAAAAGCCGATAATTCTAGAAACTTTACTCAATGTGACTCTTTATTGATGGGTAACAAATGTGGAGCTCATACAATTCCTTATATCAAGAACAAAAATCTTAAATCAAATATAGAACATGAAGCAACAACATCAAAAATTAGTGATGAACAACTATATTACTGCAATCAAAGAGGACTAAATCAAGAAGAAGCAGTTAGTTTAATTGTAAACGGTTTTTGCAAAGAAGTTCTACAGCAGTTACCAATGGAATTTGCAGTAGAAGCACAAAAACTTGTAGGTATTAGTTTAGAGGGGAGTGTTGGATAGATGTTATCAATAGAAAATCTTAAAGCAAAGATTGATGAAAAAGAAATATTAAAAGGTTTAAATTTAGATATTAAACCAGGAGAAGTTCATGCAATTATGGGTCCAAATGGATCTGGAAAAAGCACATTATCAAATATTTTGTCAGGCAAAAAAGGTTACGAAATAAATGGTAAAGTTACATTTGATGGAGAAAACTTATTAGAATTAGAAACAGAAGAAAGAGCTCATAAAGGAATTTTTTTAGCGTTTCAATATCCAATGGAAATACCAGGTGTTAATACAAATACTTTTTTAAAAACATCAATAAATGCAATTAAAAAAGCTAGAGGCGAAAAGGAACTAGATGCAATTGAATTTTTAAAATTAATAAAAGAAAAATCTGCAGAACTAAAATTTGATGAAAAAATTTTAAACCGACAACTTAATGTTGGATTTTCAGGTGGAGAAAAGAAAAAAAATGAAATTTTACAAATGTCTATCTTAAATCCAAAATTATCAATTCTAGATGAAACAGATTCAGGATTAGATATAGATGCTTTAAGGATAGTTTCAGAAGGAGTTAATTCACTAAGAAATAAAAACAATTCTTTTTTAATAATAACTCACTATCAAAGATTATTAGATTATATCAAACCTGATTTTGTTCATGTTCTTAAAAATGGACAAATTATAAAATCAGGTGATTTTGAATTAGCAAAAGAATTAGAAAAAGTAGGTTATGAGGATTTTAATTAATGCAAAATGAACTTAAATTAAATTTTGATAAAATTATTAGTCTAAATAATTTTTCTGATAGTCAGAAAAAAATTAAACAAGAAAATTTTAATAATTATTTTGAAAAAGGTTTACCAAATAAAAGAAATGAGGATTGGAAATTTTCAGATATAAATCAAATTATTTCAAAAAATTTTGACAGTTTAAACTTTATTGTTGATCAAAAAAAAGTTTTTGAAGAAAAAGATTTTCCGCTAGATTTTGAACATAATAAAATAAGTTTTGTTGATGGAAAATTATATGATTTTGATTTTAAACACGAAGACAAAGAGAAAATCTTAGTTGATCAAAATTTAGACTTAGATGATACTATTTATCAAAATACTCTTTTAAATTTGAATTCAGCCTTTCTTACTAGTGTTTCGAAAATTACTATTAAAAAAGGTTACAATGTTAAAAAACCATTGATTTTATTTAATTATTTAAGTGATGGTTTAAAATCTTCTGCAATTAATTCTAGAGTAGATATTAATTTAGAAGATGACAGTTCACTGTGTGTAGTTAATTTTTTAAATGAAAATTCTGAAAAAAATTTCATTAATTTTAGACAAAAAATTAAGATTGGAGAGAATTCAATTTTAAAAAATTACAGTCTAGACTCAAATACTTCAGAAAATATAAAGTATTTCAACAAAGATATCAATTTATCTAAAAATAGTCATTTAGAATATTTTATTTTATCAGAAGGTTCTAAATTTATAAAACAAGATATCAATTGCAATCTAGATGATGAATATGGTTCTATTGCATTAAATGGAATTATCAATTTAGAAAATGAAAAACATCATGAAATAAAAACTGTAATTAATCATAAAAAAGAAAATTGTAAAAGTTATCAATTAATTAAAAGTGTATTGAATGATAAATCAAAAGGAATTTATCAAGGTAAAATTTTTGTAAGTCCTGAAGCACAAAAAACAGATGGATACCAATTAAGTAGAGCTTTATTGTTAAATGAAAGTGTTGAATTTAATGCTAAACCAGAATTAGAAATTTATGCAGACGATGTTAAATGTTCACATGGATCTACATCAGGAAATATTGATGAAAATTCAATTTTTTATTTAATGTCTAGAGGTCTCAGTTATTCAGAATCAAAAAAATTATTAACAAATGGTTTTCTTAACGAGGTAATTGAAAAAATTTCTAATGAAGATGTAAAAAAATTAGTTAAAAAATTATCAGGTATAAATGTATGAACATAGATCAAGTTAAAAAAGAATTTCCAATATTTGATGAGAAAATCCAAAATAATGATTTAGTTTATTTGGATAGTGCAAATTCATCACAAAAACCAAAAGTAGTGGTAGATAGAATTAATGAATTTTATACTAAACAATTTTCTAATGTTGGTAGAAGTGTTCATTATCTTGCGGTTGCTGCAACAAATTTATATGAAAATACAAGAACATCTGTTCAAAAATATATTAATGCTAAAGATAAAAATGAAATAGTATTTACCAAAGGTGCTACCGAAGCATTAAACCTTGTTGCAAATACATTAGGTCAAAATCATTTAAACGAAGGTGATGAAATATTAATTACCGAACTAGAACATCATTCGAATTATGTACCTTGGCATTTTTTAAGAAAATCTAAAAATATAAAAATTAATTTTGCAGAAATAAATGAAGAGGGAGAAATTACACTAGAAGAAATTGAAAAGAAAATTACTCCTAATACAAAAGTTATTTCAATTACTCATTTATCAAATGTGACTGGAGCAATATTACCAGTAAAAGAAATTACTGATTTAGCACATTCAAAAGGAATAATAGTTGTCGTAGATGGTTGCCAAGGAGCTCCTCATTTGAAGCTAGATATGCAAGACTTAGATTGCGATTTTTATGCAATTTCTTGTCATAAAATGTACGGTCCTACAGGATTAGGGGTTCTTTATGGTAAGAAAAAGTGGTTGGATGAACTTCCTCCTTACCAAGGAGGTGGCGGAATGATTAGAGAGGTTAAAAAAGATAGAATTACCTATGGTGATTTACCTAATAAATATGAAGCTGGAACTATGGCTACAGCGCAAGTTATTGCTTTTGATCAATCAATTAAATTTCTGGAGAGCGTAGGTATTGAAAACGTTATGAAACATGAAGCAGAATTAGTTGAGTATGGCCAAGAATTATTAAAAAAAAATAATTCAGTACAATTAATTGGAAATCCAAAAAATAAAGGTGGAGTTTTGTCTTTCACTTTAGAGGGTGTGCATCCTCATGACATCGCAACAATTTTAGATGAAGACGGAGTTGCAATAAGAGCTGGTCATCATTGCTGTCAAATTTTACATGACAAACTTAATATACCAGCGAGCGCAAGAGCTTCTGTTGGAATATATAATACTAAAGAAGATTTAGATAAACTTAATGATGCAATAAATAACTGTAAGAAGATATTTAACTTAAAATGAATTTAAAAGAATTATACCAAGAAATAATTTTAGAGCATGGAAAAAATCCAAGAAATCTTCGTAAGACAGAAGATTTTAATAAAGATGCCAAAGGCAACAATCCACTGTGTGGTGATAACGTTCATGTCTATTTAAAATTAAATGGTCAAAGAATTGTAGAAGATATTTCATTTGAAGGTAGTGGTTGTGCCATTTCTATGGCTTCTGCATCAATAATGACTGATTTAATTAAAGGCAAAAATGAAAATGAGGCAAAAGAGATTGTTGAAGATTTTTTGGGGATGATTAAAGAAAATCCTGAGCTTAAATCAGAAAATCTTAAAGAAGATGAAAAAACAAAACTAATGTGTTTATCTGGAGTAAAACAATATCCAATGAGAGTAAAGTGTGCCACACTATCTTGGCATACGCTAGTCTCAGCTTTTGATAATAAAACTGATGAGGTTAAAACAGAAAATTAATTATGTCGAAAAAAGATCAAATTATTGAAGAAATTAGAAAAATTTATGATCCTGAGTTACCAGTGAATATTTATGAACTAGGTTTGATTTATGATATAAAAGTTGAGGATGATAAATTTGCAAAAATTAAAATGACTTTGACCACTCCTAATTGTCCAGTTGCTGAAAGTTTACCTAAAGAAGTTAAAGATGGCGCAATGCAAGTTGAGGGTATTGAGGACGTTGATCTTGAATTAGTTTGGGACCCACCTTGGAATAAGGACATGATGTCAGAAGCTGCAAAACTGGAGTTAAATTTATAATGAATCCAATAATTAAATTAAGTGATAATGCTGCGGAAAGAATTAAAGAAATTATGTCTAATGCAGAAAAAGACTCTTTAGGTGTAAGAGTTTCAGTTAAATCAGGAGGTTGCGCTGGCATGTCTTACGTCATGGAGTATACCAAAGAGGTAAATCCAAATGATGAAGTCATTGAGGAAAAAGGTGTGAAAGTATTTGTCGATTCTGCTGCTATTATGTATTTGCTTGGAACAGAAATGGATTACAAAAAAGAAGAGCTATCTTCTTCTTTTGTATTCAATAATCCAAACGAAACAGAAAGATGTGGTTGCGGGGAATCCTTTAAAATCTAGCAAAAGTTGAATATTCCCATTTAACGCATATCAGTATTGCATCATATGCATACCTAGTATATATATCTAGGTATGAATAAATTTGAATTTAAAAATCTTGTTAAAAACCTAAGAGATACGATTAAAGAAAGAACTTTCTTTAAAGATTTACGTAAAGAAGTTGAGACCGGTGCAAACGGTACTCAAGATTACGTTGTTAAAAAAGGTATTAACAAAGATACAATTGCAACAACCAGACAGTAATTAAATATTAACTACTGTAATACATCTCAAACTCTACAGGATGAGGTGCATGTTCAAATTTATGAATTTCCTCAAACTTAAGAGCTATATAAGCATCGATTTGGTCGTCAGTAAATACACCACCTTGAGTTAAAAACTCTCTATCTTTATCTAAACTTTCCATTGCTTCTCTTAAAGATCCACAAACAGTTGGTATTGCTTTTACCTCTTCTGGTGGTAATTCATATAAATCTTTATCAAAAGACTCACCTGGATGTATTTTATTTTTAATTCCATCGATACCTGCCATTAACATTGCTGCAAACGTTAGGTAAGGATTACCTGCTGCATCTGGAAACCTAATTTCACATCTTGCACCTTTTTTACTTAGGGTAATTGGAATTCTACATGATGCCGATCTGTTTCTTGCAGAGTAAGCTAATAATACTGGAGCTTCAAAACCAGGGATTAATCTTTTGTAACTATTTGTTGTAGAGTTGGCAAAAGCATTAATCGCTTTAGCATGTTTTAAAATTCCACCAATATAGTGTAATGCAGTTTCTGAAAGTCCTGCATATGCTTCACCTGAAAATACAGGAGTATCACCTTTCCAAATAGATTGGTGAATATGCATACCTGAACCATTATCACCTGCAACTGGTTTTGGCATGAAGGTTGCAGTTTTTCCAAATGAATGTGTTACCATTTGAACTACATACTTATAAAGCTGAACATTATCTGCTTGGTCAACTAAAGTTCCAAAATACATACCAAGTTCGTGTTGACTTGGAGCAACTTCATGGTGATGTTTTTCAACTTTGATACCAACTTCTTTTAAATTTTTTAAATATTCACCACGCATATCTTGCTCACTATCAACAGGTGGCACAGGGAAATAACCCCCTTTAATTTGAGGTCTATGACCCATATTTCCATTTTCATATTCTTTACCTGAATTATATGGACCTTCTTTACTATCTATTTTAAATCCACTTTCATTCATATCATTTTTAATTCTTACATCATCAAAAACAAAAAATTCTGGCTCAGGTCCAAAAAATGCTTTATCACCAATACCTGATGCTTTTAAATATTCCTCTGCTTTTTTTGCAACTCCTCTTGGATCTCTTTCGTAAGGATCTTTTTTGATTGCATCTAAAATATCACAGAACAAAACTACAGTATTATGAGACGTGAAAGGATCCATGAACATTCTTGCAGTATCAGGTTTTAAAATCATGTCAGATTCGTTAATTGCTTTCCATCCAGCAATAGATGAACCATCAAAAAACACTCCTTCATTAAGCATGTCAGCATCTACTATTGATGCATCCATAGTTAAATGTTGAAGTTTTCCTCTTGGATCAGTAAATCTTAGATCTACAAATTCTGCTTCTTTTTCTTTAATAAATTTTAAAACGTTTTCTGCACTCATTTTGTCTCCTATGTAATTTTGATGGAGCCTAATTAGCAAAAAAAAGTTAAAAAATAATGCTTATTTAATAAATAACACCTATGCATTTTTTACATAAGTAGTGTATCTACTCAATCAAATTAGGGAATTTTATAAATTCAATGGAATCAATACTAAATAAAGAACCGGTAAAAAGGGCAGAAAAAGCTCTTAAAACATTCGATCAAAATTTAAATGTTATCGTCTTAGAAAAAACAGCAAGAACAGCCAATGATGCTGCTACAGCTTTGGGTTGCAATGTTGGTGCTATTGTTAAAAGTTTGCTTTTTAGGGCAGGTGACAACTATATATTAAGCTTGGTATCTGGAGACAAGCGTTGCTCATTAAATAAGTTAAAAAAAATTATTAATGAAAAAGACGTGTCCATGGCATCCCCAGAAGCTGTTAAAGAAAATACTGGATATACAATTGGAGGAGTGTCACCAGTAGGTCACTTAAAGCAATGTAAAATCTTTATTGATAAAAGTCTAGAGAGATTCCCAGATATATTTGGAGCAGCTGGACATCCAAATGCTGTTTTCAAAATAAATTATAATAAGTTAATTGAAATAACAAACGGATCACCAGAAGATATTATTGAATGAGAGAACCAAAACTAATTGATTATAGTTTATTAACGTTGTTAGCGTTGATTTGGGCATCTGCTTTTTTTAATATTAAAATTGCAACCTATTCATTTGGTCCTGTTACAATTGCATTTCTAAGAGTTTTTTTTGGTTCAATTCCAGTTTTACTACTTTGCTTTTACAAAGAAATTAAAATCGAGGCATTTTCAAAAGATTGGTATTGGTTTGCAATGATTGGATTTATAAATTTAGTAGCTCCATTTTTTTTAATAGCATATGGAGTTAAATCTGTTCAAAGTAACTTAGCAGCAATTTTAATGTCATCAACTTCACTTAGCTCAGTAGTACTGGGACATTTTTACACCAAAAATGAAAAATTTAATTTAATTAGAACAACAGGAGTTCTAATTGGATTTTCAGGAATAGTTTATTTATTTTCAGATAATTTATTAATTAATGAAAATAACTTTACTTCAGCATTATTAATTTTGTTAGGTGCTACTTGTTATGTAATTGGAGGTCTTTTAACATTAAAAATAAGTAAGAAAAAAAATGAAAATGTAACCAGTTCAATTTTGATTTGGGCTACTATTATATTATTACCTTTAGTATGTTTGATTGAACAACCTTGGGAAACTGTTCCAAGATTAGATTCTACTATTTCAGTTATTTATCTTGGGTTGGTATCTACTGGAATTGCTTGGTTATTGAGATTTAGAATTTTAATTAACAATGGTTTAATTTTTCAATCTCAAGTATCTTATTTAATTCCAATATTTGGTACCATTTTAAGTTATATCTTTTTAAAAGAATTGGTTACTACTAAAGTTATAATTTCATTGATAGCAGTTGCTACAGGTATCTATTTTGTAAGAAAAGGTACAAAATTTAAATAGTGTTTTTAATTGCCTCTATATGTGAAGGCCGAGTTTCACAACATCCTCCAAGAATAGTTGCTCCATTTTCTTTAAATTTTTTTGCAAAAATTGATATTTTTTCAGGATCTAAATCTTTTCTTTGACCTAAAAAACTATTGGGGTTCGATCCATCATTTTCTTTATACTGAGAAGTATAACCACCTTTTGGTTTAGTTGTGATAAATCCGTTTAATTTGAAACCAAATGGAACTTTAAGTTTTTGAATTTCATCTAAATTATTCTCATAATTTTCAGGCGAAACACATGCCAGAATTACTCCTAGGCAATTTTCGGTAATTATTGAATTAATTGCAGAAATTTTTTCTCCACTTGGTAAAGAGTTTCCTTCAGAAATATGAACCCCAACTAAGTATGGTTTATTAAATTTTTTAATAGCTTCTATTCCACATCTAATTTCTTTGATACTGCTCCATACATCAAAATAGAAAAAATCTACTGAAGGGTTTAGTATTTCTGCTAATTCCAAATGATCTTTTGTAATTTCTTTTTCACTTCTCTTGTCTTCTTCATATGTCAAATCTTGAGGCGGGAGTCCTCCTGCAATCTTAACATGTGGATTATTTAATTTAGCTTTTTGTGCAATTTCACAGGCTTTCTTATTTAAGAATTTAAATTGATCTTCTATTCCATTCTCTCTCAATCTTTTTCTTCTCGTTGTAAAAGTTGTAGTTACAATTACATCAGCCCCCGATTTAATAAAATCATTATGAATATTAAGTATTAAGTCGTGGTATTTTTCATCAATTAAAGCATTTGCACTCCACAAAGTTCCCTTGGGCTCCATACCTCTGGCCAATAATTCTTGACCCATTCCACCATCTAAAATTTTTGTTGTTTTAAAAAAATTTTTATCCATCTTATCCTCACTTTTTTAGTGCTTAAGCTACATGCAGGTGCACAATACAGTTCAACTACCTTGCTAATTAGATCTATTGGGAATTTCCATTTTAGCAGTTTATGCCCGCAATAGGATCAAATCGGCAACTAGACTTATATAATATTTTTAAAATTTGTAAATTATTTATTAAAAATTATTTTAGCATTGAAAGAAAACGATCTTCTTTCCTCCTCAATATTAAAGGGGTAGGCTGTATGCATTAAGTAGTTTGGAAATATTAAAAGATCGCCTGTTTTTGGTATCAAATTAAAAATACTTTTTGAAAGAAAAGCTCTTTGTCCATTTATAAAATCAATTGTTCCATTTGTTCTTATTTTTTTATTTTTAACATTTTTATTTTTTGTCATATGTTTTGGAATTTTTAAATAACCAACACCCGATAAGTCTCCTTCATGATAATGTATAGGATTATACTCATTTTTATATTGGCTAACGACCCATAGATTTAAAATTCTAATTTCTTTAATTTTTTTAATATGTTCTTTAGTTAGAAAAATTTTAATATTTTTTATTAATTCTTTTTCTAAATTTTTCTTTATAAAACTTTTAGAAATTTGAACTTCTTTTCTAATTTGACTTGCTAATTTTGGACTATAATCATTTGATTTTGAGAAGATTTTTGTGTCAACTTCCCTGTTAAGTTTTTCTAAAAATTTTTTAGAAATTTTAGATTTTCCTATTGAAGGCCCAAATGGTTTAAAATTTTTCATGAGAAATTAAATATATCAAAAAATAATTAATTCAACTCAAGCTATAAGTGTTATGCCCATTCTTATAGCGACAAAAATTACTAAGCATGCAGTCATTAAAGCTAATATTTTGTTAGATAGGAATTTTATATTTAAAAAACTTCCAATTTGACCACCAATTAAGACTGCAATAAATAGTGGCCAGTAATTGAAAAATTCGTTGAAGACCATATCCTTTGTTAATTGTCCACCTATACCAAATACTGAATTTACTAAAATAAATAAGGATGCAGTACTTGTTATATGCCTTGGTAATCCTGCTTTCATCAAAAATAAAATAGGACTTAAAAATATCCCGCCACCAATACCAACCAAACCAGATATAAAACCAATTATTGATCCTATTAATATTGAGAAAACCAAGGGTATTTTTTTAACAACAATTTCTTGTTTGTTAAAGGATTTGCTTTCAATAAGTAAAAAGACTCCAGCTAATATTAAAATAAAGAAAAGTAAAATTTCAAATAAATTTTTGTCAATTGAGATAGATGCTCCGATAAAAGCAAGAGGTATAGAACCAATTAAGTAAGGATATAGTAAATTAAAATTAATATTCTTTGATTTTAAAAAATTTATAGAATTTCCAGAAACTACAATAATATTACAAATCAAAGCTAAAATTGGAAAAATATAGTAAGGAACATCCCAAATTAAAAGCAAAGCAAGATAAGTTGAGCCACCACCAAATCCTATACTCGAATATAATATTGCGGTTATAAAAAAAAATATTGTAAGTATAATCATTAAAAAAATTATTTATGATTGTAAATATAGCTTTATTAACTGTAACAGATACAAGAACAATTGATAACGATAAATCGGGTGCGATCTTGGTTGAAAAAATTAAAGAAGCCAATCATCAATTAATTGATAGAAAAATTTGTAAAGACAATAAAGGAGATATAGTTAAAATTCTAAAAGACTGGACTAATCATAAAGATATTGATGTTATCATTACAACTGGTGGCACAGGTTTAACCGGAAGAGATATCACACCCGAGGCTGTTGATGAAATAGCAGATAAACATATTCCAGGATTTGGTGAAGTTTTTAGGACTATTAGCTTAAAAACAGTTGGTACGTCTTCAATTCAATCTAGAGCTTGTGCAGTTCTATCAAATGGTAAATACATATTTGCCTTACCAGGATCCTCAGGAGGAGTAACAGATGCTTGGGACGGTATTCTTAAACATCAATTAGATATTAACCACA
Source organism: Candidatus Pelagibacter sp. HIMB1495 (assembly GCF_052047955.1). Classification (NCBI taxonomy): domain Bacteria; kingdom Pseudomonadati; phylum Pseudomonadota; class Alphaproteobacteria; order Candidatus Pelagibacterales; family Candidatus Pelagibacteraceae; genus Candidatus Pelagibacter; species Candidatus Pelagibacter sp. HIMB1495. The sequence goes on from NZ_JBNAIQ010000001.1 coordinate 692,847, forward strand.
AACCTTGTAATTTTGTTGAATTGTTTCCTAGACTAAAAGAGAAATAAAAAAATATCTTATTATTTTTCCAAAACTCACAAGCAATAAAAAAATTAAAAATTTAATTCTCATCGTTCCAGCAATAAAAGTAAGTGGATCACCAATAATTGGTACCCACGCAAATAACAAAGACCATTTACCATACTTTTTAAACCACCTGGATGATCTATCAATTTGTGTGTTGCTAAAAAGAAACCATTTTTTATCTTGAAATTTCAAGAAATAAATTCCTAGAAACCAATTGAAGATGGATCCTAAAATATTTCCAAAACTTGCAAAAAATATTAACAAAAATTTATTATAAATTTCTGATAATAAATAAGTTGCTAATATAGCTTCTGATGAAAAAGGAAGTATTGTTGCTGCTAAAAATGAAACAATAAATAGACTTAAATAAGCAAACATTAACTTGAATTGAATAGAAAGTTATTTTTGGTATTTTTCTTTCCATTCAGAGTAGGGCATTCCATAAATATGTTGCCTTGCATCAGGATCTGATATTTCTACTCCTTTTTTTTCAGCTTCTTCTCTGTACCATCTAGACAAACAATTTCTGCAAAATCCAGCTAAATTCATTAAATCAATGTTTTGAACATCTTTTCTTTCATCTAGATGTTTCATTAATCTTTCGAGTGTAGCTGATTGAATTTCTTTTTTTAGATTATCATCCATAATTTACATTCCTATTTTTAATTTTAATTCTTAAAGCAAGTAAAACAAGTATTATTACCAGATATACTAGTGGTCTAAAAAAAATTGTTTTAGATAACCATATGTAATGAAGAGCTCCAAATATCGCTATTACGTAAATTAATCTGTGTAATTTTTTCCAATTGTTTTTAAGCAACTTCATCATCATTTGAGAAGATGTAATTGCCAATGGAAGTAATAATACCCATGCTGAAAATCCAATAAAGATGTATTTTTTTTTCAGAACATCATCAAGTATTGGCTCTAAATTAAATCTATAATCTATACCTATGTAAGTAAGCAAATGAAGAGATGCATAAAAAAATACAAATAATCCCAACATTCTTCTAAAACTTATCCAAATATTTAAATTTGTTAGCCTTTTAAGTGGCGTCATACTTAAAGTTAGACAGATAAATATTAAAGTCCATTCTCCAGTAAAATGAGTAATTTCTTTTACAGGTTCTGGCCCCAGTTTATTAAAGTATATTTTGTAAAAAATTAATAAAAATGGAATTGTACTTAAAATAAACACACCTGGTTTAAAATATTTTCTCATTAAAAATATTTTTTTAGATTCATCCCTGTGTATAAATTTGCGACTTCATCTCCGTAACCATTAAACATTAATGTTTTTACTCTTGGTACCCAAATATCTTTACCAATTATTCTTTCTGTTGCTTGAGACCATCTAGGATGATCTACATTAGGATTAACATTAGAGTAAAATCCATATTCTCGTGGAGATGCCCACATCCATGATGAAGTCGGCATTTTTTCTACAAATTTTATCTTAACAATTGCTTTTGCACTTTTGAAACCATACTTCCAAGGGATAAATATTCTCAGAGGCGCTCCATTTTGATTTGGAAGCTTTTTACCATACAAACCAGTCACAACTGTAGTTAAAGGGTGCATTGCTTCATCTATTCTTAACCCTTCTTTGTAAGGCCAGTTCAAAACCGGATATCTTTGACCTTTCATTTGTTCAGGATCATAAACACTTTCAAATTCAATATACTTTGCTTTGCTAGTTGGGTTTACTTTTGACAATAATTTACTTAACGAAAAACCCATCCATGGAATTACCATTGACCATCCTTCTACACATCTTAATCTGTATATTCTTTCTTCAGAGGTAAATGTTTCGGTTATTTCTTCCATAGAAATTTTGATAGGTTTTTCAACTTCACCCTCTATACTTATTGTCCATGGTGATGTTTTAAAATTTTGTGAATTAACATAAGGATCACTCTTTGAAGTACCGAACTCATAATAATTATTATAAGTTGTTATATCTTTAAAACTTGTAAGTTCATTCCTATCATCAGCTTGAGATTGACTTGCAAAAGGAATTGTGGCTAAAGCTAAAGAACTTGCTCCATACCCAAGAGATTTAACAAAAGATCTTCTATTTTTATAAATTTTCTCTGGTGTTATTTCTGAATACTTAATTTTTTTCATGAATAATAGGATTTCCTTTTAACCAATCACTTTGATTATTTGTGTAATGTTCTTTTTTCCATATAGGAGACCTTTTTTTAATTTCTTCAATTATATATCTTGATAGTACATAAGCCTCATCTCTATGCTTGCACGCAACTGCTATAATAATACTAATTTCGCCTAAGTTTAAGTAACCTTTGGCATGTTCAATAAAAACACTCTTATTTTTTATGTTTAGTTTTTCTTCTGCCTCACTATAAATTTCTTCAAAACTTTTTATTACCAAAGCATCATGGCTATCATATGTAATACCTAAAACACTTTTATTATTATTTTGATTACGAACTGTGCCACTAAAAATTAGCGATGCTCCAAAATCATTGGATGCTATAAATTTTTCAGCATCAATTAATGATAATTTTTTAACTTTACTATCTAAAATGTCAGTATGAAGCATTAGCCTCCTCCAATTGGAGGAATAATACCAATTTTTTCATTGTTTGTGATTTTATAATTGTCGCTAACAATATTATTTTTTTCTGAACAAAAAGCTGAAGAGTTAATGATTTTTATATAATTTTCATTTCCATTAAATTTCTGATCTACATATTGAATTATTTTATTCCTTATATCCTTGATTGTTGTTTTTTGACCCAGATCTAGTTCTAATAAATTTTGGTCATTAAAATCTCTAGCAGCTCCAAACAACTCAATTTTAACTTTCATAAAGTTTAGAAAAAATCTTTTAAAAAATTCGGAATTCCATCTGGATTTTTCCATAATCCAGTTTTTCCACCTTCTTTAATTAATAATTTTACATTATCTATTTTTAGATGAGGATTTACAATTTTGCTTAAATCGTAAATTGTAATCAGAGCTGTATTTACACCCATTATTGCTTCCATCTCTACACCTGTTTTGGCATAGGTGGAAACCACACAGTATACTTCTAGTGAACTATCTTCTTCATTCATTATGATTTTAGTAGCAGTATGATCTATTGGAAGAGGATGACACAAAGGTATTAATTCACTTGTTTTTTTAACACCTAATACTGCCGAAACTTCTGCTAAAGTAATTGGATCACCTTTAGGCATCTTTTTACTTTTAATAAGTTCAAATACCTCTTTGCCAACATAAATTTTTCCTGATGCCAAAGCTCTACGGAAAGTTTCTTTTTTTTCAGAAACATCAATCATTTTAAATGAATTTTTTTTAAAAATTTCTTTTGCCCAGTTTTTTAAATCGTTGTTAGTTACAATCTTTAAATTTTTCATCTTATCCACCTGTTGTTGATAGATTTTTTGTTAATCCTGTTTCTCCTATTTCTAAATAGTGAGATTCTTTTTTATAATTTAATTGTTTCAAAATTAAATCTTTCAGTTCTTCAGTTTGGTCATCTCTTTGCATCAAGTGTCTAATATTTATTCCAGTATTTCCAAATAAACACAATCTTAAATCACCCTTGGCAGTTATTCTTAGTCTATTACAACTCTTACAAAAATCTTTTGAGTAGGGTGCAATAACACCAAATTTTCCTTTGTATTCAGGATTTATATAATTCTTTGAAGGACCAGCATCTTTACCAAATGTTTGAATCACCCAATTATTATTATTTAAATAATCTGTAAATTTATTTGCAGACACATGATACTGATTAAAATAATCTAAATTATCTCCAGTTTGCATTAATTCTATATATCTAAAATCAATTTGATTATTTTTTATAAAATTAGCCCAACTTTTAAAATCTTCTTCTTTATCATTAACTCCTTTAAGAAGAACTGCATTAACTTTAATATTTTTAAAATTTAGTTTTTGTAATTTTTTAATTCCTTCTAAAATCTCATTTAATCTATCATGTCCTGTAATTTTTTTAAAAGTTTTTGGATCAAGACTATCAATACTTATATTTATGCCATCAAGACCACTTTCATTTAAATCATATGCAATTCTATCTAAGTGATATCCATTAGTAGTAATTACAGTTTTTTTAATTCCTGAGTTTTTTTTAATTATTTTAATTATATCCAAAAAATCTTTTCTAACGGTAGGTTCTCCTCCAGTTAATCTTATTTTAGATACACCTAATTCTGATAGAGCTTTTGCAAGTCTTCCAATTTCTTCTTTAGTTATAAAGGTTCTGTTATCACTTTTATCAATTTTATAACCATTAGGTAAACAGTAGCCACATTTAAAATTACACACATCAGATATTGACAATCTTATGTATGGAAACCTCCGTCCAAAACTATCTTTGAGAATATTCATATGATATATTGAGTATTATTTCTTAAATAATCTATGAGTCAAATTTTAAATGATAATGAGATCGAACTATTTAAAAGAGATGGAGCGGTATTTTTAAGAAATAAATTTGATATCAAATGGATTGAGCTTTTAAGATCTGGAATAAATAAAGCAAAAAATAATCCAAGTCCAAGATTTACTAATCATACCACAGATCCAAATTTACCTTGTTATTTAGAGGATTTTTGGACATGGAACTTACATGAAGAATTTGAAAATTTTGTTTTTAATTCACCTACAGCTAAAATTGCCTCTGAATTGCTAGATGCTAAGCAGATTAATTTAGTAATGGATAATTGGTTTTTTAGAGAAGCTGGCTCTGCATCTAAACCACCATTTCATCATGATATTTCTTATTTTGATTTTGAAGGTTCCATGTGTGTTTTGTGGATACCTCTTGAACCAGTAAGAAAAGAAGATTCTATTGCTTGGATAAAAGGCTCTCATTTGTGGAATAAATTATTTCTAAGAACTCGTTTTAAAGACGGTCATAAAGTTGATGGAGCAGAAGGAGTTGTTAATGGTGTTAAGTATGAATTAACCCCAGATATAATTTCTAACAAAGAAAATTATGAATTTTTAGAATGGGATTTAGAAGTAGGAGATTGTGTATATTTTGATATTAGGACTTTGCATGGAGCTTTACACGAAACTACTCCAAAATCAGATGTAAATAGATTTACACTTAGAATGGCGAAAGAAAATTCAAAAATAATTTATAGAGGTGATTGGGCTAGAGAAGAAAGATCAATTATGGAAGCTAATGGATATAAAAACGGTGATGATTTAAGTGGTAAAATGTTTCCAATCCTTTATGAAATTAATTCAAATTAATTATAAAATCTATTTGTCTTAAATTTTTTTAAAATTTAACCTGGAGTATATGTCCTCTCAGACTCTGGATCTTTCGTTGAGTAAGGTAATTTTAAAACTTCATTCCAAAATTCTTCTGGTATATCTGTTTCAGCCCAAGAAATATTTTTTTCAATACTCTGAACACTAGTAACACCACAAATGGTAGATGTTATTCTTTTATCTTTCATTGAAAACTGTAAAGCTGCAGCACCCATTTCAACATTATATTTCTTACAAACTTTTTCTATTTCTCTAGCTGGTGCAAGTTTTTCTTCAGTAGCATCCTGGTAAGTTATTTTTTTAAAATTACTTGGACCTTTTGCCAAAACACCGCCCGCGTAAGGGGCAGCGTTGAAAATAGATATATTTTTACTATAAGCATAACTGTACATTTCATCCGCTTCTCTATTTAACAAAGTGTATCTGTTGTGATTTATTATGACATCAAAGTCCCACTTTCTTAAGATTGGGAACATAATATCTATTCTTCCCATAGCTAAACCAACTGCTTTTGCCAAACCTTCTTCTTTAATTTTAAACAGTTCATCCAATGCTCCATCTTTTTTAGTTACGTCATTTATATCTTTTACGTATTCTGGGTCATGAAGAAATAAAACGTCTACAGAATCAACGTTTAAAGCTTTTAAACTTTCTTCAACAGACTCCCTTGTTCTTTTTTTATCAAGAACTAATGTATCCATATTTCTATCGATTTTAGTTGATAAAACAAAGTTTTCTGGCCATCCACCATTTTCTTTTACTGCTATACCAATTCTTTTTTCACTTTCTCCCATTGCATAATTTCTTGAAGTATCAAGCAAATTTACTGGACCTTGAAAAAATCTTTTTAGCGTTTCCTGAGCTCTTTGTTCAGGTACTTCATAACCGTAAGTATCTGGCATACTACCTAAAGAGGAGGTTCCAAAACTCAATTCAGTGACTTCAACACCAGTATTTTTGATTTTATTTTTTTTCATAAATTATATTTTAAGTTTATAAAACTTTTTTGCATTATTATAAAAGATGTTTTGTTTTTCATCTATACTTAAATCTTTAAGTAAATTTGTTGCTGCATTATACCATCCTGAATAATTTGTTCTTAAGTTACAGACAGGCCAATCAGATCCCCACAAAATTTTTTTATCAGTAAATAGATTTAATATCTCATCTACATATGGTTTTAGATCTTGCTCAGTCCAATTTTCGCAGGCTTCTGTGACCATTCCAGAAAATTTACAATATACATTTTCTAGCTTAGATAATTTGTTCATACCTTTTTGCCAATGAATAAATTCTTCTTGTTTATTATTACAGATTTTTGGTTTCATTAAATGATCTATGATAAATCTTAGAGAAGGATATTTTGTAGCAATTTTGTAAAAATTTTCTAAGTGCACTGGAAATCCTAGTGCATCAAAGCTTAAATCTAAATTAATTATATTTTTAAAAAAAGTATCAAAATTTTTATTTAAAACCCAATTTTCATCTGGAATATCTTGTATCATAGGTCTTACTCCAAGAAATTTAGGATGTTTTGAGAAAATTTTTAATTGTTCTAATTGATTTTGGTCTTCAAAATTCACCCAACCAATAACTCCACAAACTAAATCAGAACCTTCAGCAATATTTAACATATATTCAGTTTCTGCATTAGTTGCTGCAGCTTGAACTAAAACAGTTTTGTGTAAATCTATTGAGTCAGAAACTTGAATTAAATCTTTAACTTCATATTTTTGATTTAATATTGGATTGTCTTTTGGCATCCAATGATAATCACCCCTTGAAGGATCCCAAAAATGTTGATGTGAATCAATAACTTTCATAAGTTATTATAAATTAGGTTCACTCTCCCAAAATGCTTTCATCTAAAATCTTAGTGTCATATGCTGAATAAGAATGCCATCCCGCAACTGTTTGATCAAAATCAACAATACTTCCAGTCATAATACCCGACTCATCTGAGCACAAAAAAGCTAAGATCTTAGCAACATCCAAAGGTTTGTTTAATCTTTTAAATGGAACTTTGGCTTCAGCTTTTTTTAACCAGTCATCATCTGCATTATGAAATTTTTTTTGAATTACGGTTTCTGCTGGCGTATCTGTCCAACCTAAATTTACACCATTCACTCTTATTTGGTGCCCAGATATTGAATTTGCAACATTTTTAATCATTATAGCTAATGCTGCTTTAGAAGAGCTGTAAGCAGTTAAGAAAGGCATACCACTATATCCAGCCATTGATAAAATATGAGCAATAGTTCCTTTTTTTTTATCTCTAATCATTATTTTTATAACATCTTGCATCATAAAAAGAGGAGCTTTTACATTTACATTAAAATTTTTGTCATAATTTTCCTCTGTAGTGCTTAAGATCGTTCCTCTTTCTGTAAAAGCAGCAACATTAATAAAACTATCTACAGTGTTGAATTTTTTATCAGTCTCAGAAACTATTTTTTTACAATCTTCAAGTTTTTCTAAATCAGCTTGAACGTATAAGCATTCCACGTCCATACTTTCTATTTCAGCTTTTACCTTGTTTCCTTTCTCTTTATTCCTTCCACAGATAGTTATTCCTTTAGCACCTCTGCTTGCAAGCAATTTTGCTGTCTCAGCTCCACTACCTTGAGTACTTCCTGTTACAATTATTATTTTATTTTTAAACTGGTTAGCTTGATCAGATATATATTTATTAGTCATAAAATTTAAAGTTATATAAATAACTAAGCCCAATATAAAAATTGGGCTTAGAAACTTTTAAGAAGAATAATGATTTTATCCCGCAATACAAGATCCAATGTTTGGCTTCATACAAACATCAAGACCTGTATAGATTGCTTTTAGTGATGGGTTGTCAAATTTTAATGCTTTACCATCTACTATATCTTTAAGAACATACATAGCTTTGTAGCCCATCATATAAGGTTGTTGACCTACTTGACCATGTGTTCTTCCAGCATCTAAATCTTCCATTTGCATTGGAAGAGTATCTGCAATTACAACAGCAGTTTTCATAGAACCAATTCTATCTGCGTGCTTTTCAGCAACTCTTCTGAAAGCTTTAGATACGAATTGAGGAAAACCTCCAGTTGGTACAAATGCTGTTAGGTTTGGATGTTTTGCAAAGATATCTTCCATTTGTTGTACAGAAAGAGGGAAATCATCGTTCGTGTACAGAGGACATCCGCTAGCTTCAGTCCATCCATTTTCACCTTTAAGAGCTGCACTAGGATAAGTTCCTGAATCTGCTCTTCCAGCAATAGTGTCTCTTATTCCTGACATTCTTTCATTGTGGTTTGCAGCTGCAGCACCACCAGATTGTATACAAATTTCACCACCGTTAGGTTTTAACATCATAACGATTTGCGCAAGATATACACCAATGTCATAGTTTTTTGTTCCAACATAAGCTGCTCTTAAACCAGCATCTTTAGTTAAAAGATCTGAGTCCCAAGTAATAATTGGAATATCTGTTCCTTTAACAGCTTTTGCCATTGCAGCCGCATTAGAAGATGCAACAGCAATTCCATCAACACCTTTAGCGATTAAATCTTGAACAATTTGAACTTGTTCTTGTTCAGTATGCTCTCCAGGTCCAATGTATAAACATTCTATCCCACCAATTTCTTTCTCAGCAACTTTACAACCATCTCTCGCTAAATCAAAAAACGGGTTGTTCATAGCTTTTGGAACTAATGCAAAAACTTTATCAGCTGCATATGAAATTCCAGAAATTGATACAAAAATAAATGCTAACATTGCAATTATTGTTTTTCTCATATTTCTCTCTCTCTATTAGTTAGTTAATTTATTAAACAAATACTATTTAGAATGAGTCTTAGTTTCAAGTAAAATGATGTAATACAACTAAAAAGTGATACATCAAATGATTGATTTTACATCATTAAATGATACCATGTTTGCATGAAAAATCATTGGAAAAATGTCTCTATAAAGAAAATTTCTGATGAGTCAGGGTATGGTACAGCGACTGTAGATAGAGTTTTAAATAACAGAAAAGGGGTGAGTAAAAAAACTAAAGATAAAATCTTAAAAATTTTAAATAACCTTCAAAACGGAAATAATACAAATCAAACTAAAAATATTTTAATTTGTAGTCAATCAGGACCTTCATATAACAAGACTCTTGAGGAGAGTTTAGATAAAATTAATAATGAAATTTATAAGTTTAATCTGATAAAATATTTTATTCCTGCAAAGGAATTTAAACCTAGTCAATTTGTAAAAATTTTAAAAGAAACTTCAAAGTTTGATGCAGTGATTATAGTTTCACAGGAGGATCAAAATATAAATAACGAGCTAAGTAAAATTGCAAGTGAAGGAAAACCTGTAATTACATTAACCACTGATTTTCCAAATTCGAGCAGATCAGCTTATATAGGTAATAATCAATCTAATGCCGGATCTACTGCTGCAAATATAATTGGAAAAAATGTTGGGAAAAGATCAGGTTCAATTTTGATGGTCATGAGTATGCCATACAGGTGTCAACAGGAAAGAGAGCTAGGTTTTAGAAAAGTATTAAGATCAGAATTTCCAAATCTTAAAATTAAAGAAAGTGTTTTTAATTTAGATACATCGGAACAAAGTTACAAATATGTTAAAAAATATATTAAAGAAAATGGACCACCGTTAGGAATTTATAATATTGCTGGAGGAAATTTAGGTGTCGCAAAAGCAATTAGTGAAATGGATGTAAAAGATCATATTGTATTTGTAGGTCATGAACTAAATAAAAATTCTAGAGATCTTTTAGAAAATAATAAAATGGATTTTGTTATAGGCCATGATGTTGAATTAGAAATTAAAGTTGCATTTGATAAAATTTTAGATTTTGAGAAAAATTCAGATAATCAAAATTCTTTTTTTTCAGATATATTAATTTTCAACAAATATAATTGTATGGATAAAAAAGTTTATTAATTAATTCTTCTTATTTTTAACTTTTTCCAACCAAACCGCACCTACGATAAATATTCCTAAAAATGTTCCTTGCCAGTAAGGGTCAATTCCAGCCATTAGAAGACTGTTTCTAATTGTTTCCATTAATGCAGCACCAATAAATGCCCCAAAAGTACCACCAACACCACCCATTAAGTTAGCACCACCAATAACTGTTGCTGCAATAACTCTTAATTCATAAGTATAACCTAAAGCATTAGTTACAGAGCCCATCCATCCAACTATCATAACAGCAGAAATTGCCGCAAATAGTCCACTGATCATGTAGACTGACATTTCAATCCATCTCGTGTTAATTCCAGATAATTCAGCAGCTTTTTTATTACTACCAACTGCAAAAACATGTTTGCCATATGAGGTATATTTCAATACTAAACCCATAACTATCGTAAGAAATATTAATAACCAAGTTGCGTTAGCAAGACCTAGCATTGAACCTCCTCCAATTTCATAAAACATTTCATCTTTAGGTCCAAATTCATAAAACATTTTATTGTTTGAGACTACTAAAGCTAAACTTCTTGCAGCAGCCATCATTCCTAAAGTGACTACAAAAGGAGAAAGTTTAACATAAGCAATTAGATATCCATTTACTGCACCAATTAATGTACCAGCAAGTAAAGCTAAAATTATTGATACCCAAACATAAACTCCTTCAAAATATGAGGCTTTGGAATACCATTCAGGTAAAAATTGAGCATCCAAAAATAAACCACATATAACTCCTGTAACACCCATTATTGACCCTACAGACAAATCTATACCAGCAGTAATAATCACAAATGTCATTCCAATTGCCATTATTCCGATGAAAGAAAAGTTTCGTGTAATATTAAAAAGATTATCTTTGCTAGAAAAAGCATCTTCTACAAAAAACATAATAAAACAAATCCCAAATAAAGCTATTGTTACCCAAAAAGATTGTTCAGAAACAAGTTTTTGTAATAAATTTTTTTCAGTCTTAGAGATTATTTCTTGATTAAATTTTACTGAACTCATACTCTATCTATTGCTCCTGTAATTAAGCCTGTAGCTTCTTCTGTAGAAGAATCTTTTATATTTTTTTCACAAACTTTTTCACCTCGTCTTAATACTACTAGCTTGTCGCATACTTCAAATATATCTGGCATTCTGTGACTAATTAACATCACAGCTATTCCTTGATCTTTTAATCTTTTTATAAGATCTAATACTTCAGCAACTTGTCTAACACTAATTGCTGCTGTTGGTTCATCCATTAAAACTAATTTAGGATTTGTAAGTCTTGTCCTTGCAATAGCCACAGCCTGTCTTTGTCCACCAGACATTTGCATAACTAAATCTTTTGGTCGAGTTTCGGATTTAAGTTCCTCAAATAATTCAGAGGATTTTTTAAACATTGCAGGATAATCCAAATACTTAAATGGCCAAATACCCTTTTGTATCTCTCTACCTAAAAAAACATTAGATGCTGCAGTCAAATGATTACAAAGAGCTAAGTCTTGATAAACTACCTCAATACCAGATTTTCTTGCATCTATTGGTTTTTCAAATGATACAGTATTATTTTCAAACTTTATTTCACCATCTGAAGGTTTAAAATTACCAGCTATAATTTTTAGTAGTGTAGATTTACCCGCTCCATTATCACCCATTAATCCTACAGTTTCAGCTTCTTTAATATCAAAACTAACCCCTGTTAAAGCCTGTATGGCTCCAAAATTTTTTTCTATATTATTTAAAGAAAGAATGCTCATTTTAGAATTTTACATCTACAACTTTGCCACTTTCAAATGATTCATATGCTGCATTAGCTATTATTAAAGCGTTTCTCCCATCTTCAAATCCTACTAATGGTTTTGTTTTATCTTCAACACATTTTACAAACTCATTAAATTGATCTCTGTAAGCTTGCTCATATCTTTCAATAAAAAAGAAATGTATGGGCTCTTTTTCATTTGTAGATGTACTTGTGTATCTTTCTAAAGAAGTTGGGGTTTGATTGTTTGAAATTACCATACCTTTGCTTCCAAACACTTCTACTCTTTGGTCATATCCATAAACTGCTCTTCGAGAGTTATTAATATGGATTAAAACTCCTTTTTTTGATTTTAGAATAAACATTGCTGTATCTAGATCTTTTTCTTTCTGTGAATTTTTATCAAACAAAGCACCTCCAAATGCAGATATCTGAACTACAGGATCATCCCCTAAAATAAATCTAGTCAAATCGAAATCATGTATAGTTGTATCTCTAAAAAATCCTCCTGCAGCTTTTAGATAGTCAATCCCTGGGGGCTCAGGATCTCTACTTGTAATAACAACCATTTCTAATTCTCCAATTTCTTTATTTACTCTTGCTTGTTGAGCTTTTGCATGACTTGCATCAAATCTTCTATTAAAGCCGATTTGAATAGGAACGTTTGTTCCCTTTATATTTTCCATGCATTTATTTACTTTATTGATATCTAAATCAATTGGCTTTTCACAGAAAATTGCTTTTCCTGCTTTTGCTGCCATTGTGATAAATTGAGTGTGTGTTGGTGTAGCTGAAGCGATAAGAACTGCATCTACATCATCTGAATTTATTGCTTCCTCAGGTGAAGATGCAATTGAACATCCTGTTGATTTTGATACTTCTTTAGCAAATTCTGAATTAACATCATATATATATTTTAATTTTGCATTCGGATGTGCTGCAATAAATTTAGCATGCATTTTTCCAATTCGTCCTGCTCCCATTAAAGAAAAGTTAAGCATAAGAATATAGAACAGAATTAAAAAATAAAATCAAGAAACATTTTTAAATGATGAATTAAACATCAAATTAAATTATAATTTTCTTGATGCACAAAACATCATAATTTAAAAATAAATTTAACTTTTTAAATAATTAATATGTCAGTAAAATTAGGAATAGCACCAATTGCATGGAGTAATGATGATATGCCTGAATTGGGTGGTGATACTCCTTTAGAACAATGTTTGTCTGAAGCTAGTCAGGCAGGATTTATTGGAATTGAATCTGGTGGTAAATTTCCAAAAAAATCAGAAGAATTAATTCCAAAACTTACCGAATTTAATCTTAATTTATGCTCAGGTTGGTATGGAGCTAATTTAAGAACAAATAGTGTTGATGAAGAAAAAAATCTAATTCAAGATCAGTTAAAGCTTTTTAAAGATTGTAATTCACCATGTATGGTTTTTGCTGAAGTTTCTGGCTCAATTCAAGGAGATCCAAATCGAAAATTATCTACAAGACCCCAAATGGATCTTGAAGAATCTAAAAAATATTATGAAAAAATTTCAGAAATGGGAAAATATCTTGAAGACGAAGGTATGCCGCTTGCTTATCATCATCATATGGGAACCGTAATAGAGACAGAAGAAGATACAGTAAGATTACTTGAAAACACTCATGATAGTGTAAAACTAACATTAGATACTGGTCATATGTTATTTGCTCAGGGGGACTCGTTAAAAATATTAAACGACTTTAGCGAAAGATTAATTCATATGCATTGTAAGGATATTAGAAAAAATGTTTTAGAAAAATCTTTAAAAGAAGACTTAAGTTTTAGAGGAGCATTTTTAGAAGGTGCATTTACAGTTCCAGGTGATGGATGTATTGATTACAAGCCTTTATTTGATGCGTTGAAAGAAAAAAATTATTCTGGATGGTTAGTAGTAGAGGCAGAACAAGATCCTGCAAAAGCAAATCCATTTGAATATGCAAAAATAGGTTACAAGTATTTAACCGAAACTTTAAATCTTAGCGGTATTGAGATTTACAAAAGTTAACTTTCAATAAAAATAAACCTAAACTTTAAGATTAATTTCTTACTACAGTCTTACAATTTTTGATTTTTCCAATGTATCATCGAAATAATCAATTATATTTTGAATTGTTTCTACGCCCATTCTTGTCATACATTCATCAGTAAATGCTGCTGTATGTGGACTTAAATAAACTTTTTCATTCTTTAAAAGAGGATTATCATTTTCTGGTGGCTCTTGTTTGAATACATCAATTCCTGCTCCAAATATTAAATCTTCATTTAAAGCCTTATCAAGATCTTCCTCATGAATAATTCCACCTCTTGCAGCATTGATGATGATGCAGTTTTTCTTCATCGTTTTAAGTAAATCATAATTAATAAGATTTTCTGTTTTTTCTGTTAAAGGCATATGTAAAGATATTACATCCATTGTTTTTACTGCTTCTTCAAGATTATCAACTTTTTTTCCACCAAGCTTCTCTATTGTATCTTTATCTACAAATGGATCATAAACGAATACATTCATTTCAAATCCTAAACATCTTTTGATAAGTGCTTTACCGATTCTACCAAATCCCATAATTAGGAAATTTTTTTTCCATACTTCAATAGTCTTGGGTAATTTATTTCTATCTTTAAAATTACCTTCTTTAACTGTTGTATGATAAAGCTCTCTTCTTTTTGCAATATTTAGCAAGACAAACATAACATGCTCTGCAACTGTAACTGCATTTGCATTAGCTGTAATAGCAATTTTGATATCTCTTTCTTTAGCTGTTTTTAAATCAATATTATCGTAGCCAACTCCATGTCTAGATATTATTTTAAGATTTTTAGCTTCGTTAATTACCTCACCTGGTAGTTTTGCTATTCTAATTGAAGCACCATCACAATCTTTTATTTTTACCTTTAAGTTTTCTACTGAAACATCGTCAGTTACCTCTACATCAAAATCTGGATGGTTATTAATTAATTCCATGCCTTTATCATGAACTTTTTGGATAACTAGAATTTTCTTTTTATTACTCATAATTTTATTTAAGCTTTTCTGTTGAAGGCTTTTCTAATACGAAAAATATCTAACAAAGTAAAATAGTTTTTTAAAAAGTTGTAATTATTTTCTTATTAAAATAAATTTAGTTGTGAATTTAACTATAAAAACTCTACTTTACATTTTTAACTTTCTTGAAAAGATAAATACTTTTTTTCTAAGAATTGGAAGACAATTTGCATGGATCGCAATTTTTTTAATGGTTGTCGTAATTATGATCCAGGTTTTTTTTAGATATATTCTCAACAACGCATTACCTTGGCCTGATGAAGTTGCGAGATTTTTAATGCTATGGATGACAGGGTTAATTGCTCCTTCAGCTTATAGGTGGGGTGGTTTTGTCTCAATTGATATGCTGGAAAGATTTTTACCTAAAATCATATCAACTTTTTTAACCTTATTTTTATTGATCATATCTTTATTTGTTTTGATCATTGGACTTGAATTAGGTTTGAAACACATTAATGCTGGATGGATATTTAATTCAGCTTCAATTAAAATTCCATTTAATTTAATTGGCGGCAAAGCAGAGCCAATAAAATTAGCCTGGATGTATATGTCGTTACCTGTTGGAATTGTTTTTTTAATTTCAGTAAACATAGAGTTAATTTTAAGAAACTTTTTAAGTAATTTTACAAAATTAGAGTTACCTGAAGATTTAGATAAACAAAAATTGGAGACACAATAATGTTAATTTGGTTTCTCCCTTTATTTTTATTATTTTTGTTAATTGGATTACCAGTATTTTTTGGATTGTTGGCTGCTCCTGGAATTTTACTTTGGTTGAATGATCAATCTAGAGATGGAGCAATGCTTTATAGAAATATTTACAATGGTATTGATAGCTTTCCTTTAATGGCAATTCCTTTTTTTATGTTAGCTGGTGAGCTAATGAATAGGGGAGGAATTACTCAAAGGTTAGTAGAATTTAGCCAGGCGATGATGGGGCATTTAAAGGGTGGCTTGGCTCATGTTAATGTTTTAACTTCAATGCTCTTTGCCGGCTTATCTGGATCTGCAGTTGCAGATACTTCTGCAATTGGTTCAATGTTAATTCCTGCAATGGAGAAGCAAGGTTATACTAAAAAATTTTCAGCAGCAATTACCGCAGCGAGTTCAGTAATTGGTCCAATTATTCCACCTTCAGGAATAATGATTATTTATGCATACGTTATGGGAGAGAGCGTAGCTGCTTTATTCCTAGCAGGTATTATTCCTGGAATTTTAGTTGGTGTTAGTTTGATGGTTACAATCAAGTTTATGGCTAAAAGATATAATTTTCCTGCCGTAACAAAAAAGACAACATGGAGACAAAGAGGAAAAGCTTCTTTGAAAGCTTTTTTCCCATTAATGACTCCTGTTATAATTCTAGGAGGTATACTTGGAGGAATTTTTACTCCAACTGAAGCCTCTGCAGTTGCAGCTGCTTACGCAATGTTTATTGGTTTGTTTGTTTTAAAATCTTTAGAGTGGAAAGACGTACCAAAGGTTATGACAAAGGCTGCAATGGTTTCATCTGTAGTATTACTTTTGGTTGGTGCTGCAATGGCTTTTAAAACAGTTGTTAGCTTATCTCATGCACCAGAATATCTTGCTGAATTTGTTTTGGGATTAACTGATAATCCTTACATTTTATTATTTCTTATAAATATTTTACTTTTTGTTGTTGGAATGTTTTTAGATGCAGGTCCTGCAATAATTATTTTAGGACCAATACTAGGACCAGTGTTTGTAGAATTAGGTGTACATCCAGTTCATTTTGCAATTATTATGTCGGTTAACTTAACTGTTGGTTTAGCAACACCACCAATGGGTTTAGTTTTATTTGTTGCATCCTCAGTTTCTGGTGAAAGAGTTGAAACTATATCAAAAGCAATATTGCCATTTTTAGCAGTAGAAGCAATTGTAATATTTTTAATTACTTACTTCCCATCAATCTCAATGACCATCCCTTTACTTACGGGTTTTGCAAAATAATTTTAATTTTTAGATAATAGACACAGAGGTGCAATTTATGTATAGTTTCTATACTTAAATATATATTTAAAGAGAGGGAAATAATTATGAGTAAATTAATTAAATCATTCTTTTCACTATTATTCTTAATTAGTTTTACAGCTTCTGTTTCAGCAGCTGATTACAATTTAAGAATGACAATGAACTCCAATGATCAAGATGAAGACTATGATGGTGCAGTAGTATTTAAAAACTACGTAGAAGCAGCATCAAATGGAAAAATATCTGTAGAACTTTTTGTAGGTACTCAGTTATGTTCTAAAGGAGCAGAATGTTTACAAGGTGTTTCTGATGGAAGCATCGACGTTTACATTTCTACTTCTGGAGGAGCAGCTGGTGTATTCCCGTATGTTCAAGTTTTAGATTTACCATATCTAATGGCAGACGACAGAATTGCTGAAGATGTTATGCAAGGTGATTTTGTGAGAACTATGAGACAAATGGCTCTTAAAGATTCAGGCGATACAATAAGATTAATGACTATCGGTAACACTGGTGGATGGAGAAATTTTGCTAACACTAAAAGAAGAGTTGCAGAACCATCAGACATGAAAGGTCTAAAAATCAGAACTGTTGTAGCTGACTTACCTCAAGAGCTTGTAAGAGCTTTAGGTGCATCTCCAACTCCTATTCCATGGCCAGAATTATTTACATCTTTTCAAACAGGTGTAGTTGAAGGTTCTAAAAATGGAATAACTGACATCATGAACATGAAGTTTCCAGATGCAGGTCTAAAATATGTTACTTTAGACGGTCATGCATACATGGGAGCACTTTGGTGGATGAACAATGCAAAATATCAATCTATGCCAAAAGAACTTAAAAAAGTTATTACGGATGGATTTTATGCATTGCAACAAGCAACATTTGCATCTCCAAAAAGAAAATCAATCAAAGCATATGAAGACTTTGTAGCAGGCGGTGGAGATTTATATGTTCCAACTCCAGCACAAAAAGCTAGCTTTAAAAAAGCTGCTAGTCCAGTTTATGATTGGTTTAAGTCAAACGTTAAAGGTGGAGGACAAATCTTTGACGCTTTAACAAGTGCAGTTGCTGATGCTGAGAAAAAAGCATCAAGTGCATACGACAAAGACTTATAATCTTAATTTAATGATGGGGCGGATTTTATTATTCGCCTCATTACCTAAACGGATAAATCCAAGCTTTGTAATCTTTAATAAGTATATGCGCTTTTTCAATTTGTTCAGGAGTCATTTTTTTAACTACTTCTTCTTGAGAAATCGCAGCATCAGGATCGCCTCCAATAGCAGACAAACCATACCACATGTAAGCTCTAACAAGATCAGGAGCAGGAAGTCCTCTACCGATTTCATAATACCATCCAACACCCGATTGAGCACCGGGATGACCTTTCATCGAAGATCTAAGATACCATTCAAAAGCTCTAACATCGTCTTGCTCAACTCCAAGACCCATTGCATACATTATTCCAATAAGCTCTTCAGCATCAGCGTTTCCAGATCGAGCGGCTGGCATCAGCTCTTCCATAGCTTCTTGAAATTTTCCAGCTTCCATCAAGTCTCTAGCATTTTCAATTTCTGCAAAAACTATAGATGGAATAAAAAAAATTATAAAAAAGTATCTCAACATATAAAAATATTAATATTTATAATTCCATTTTTAATTTCAGCAAACAAAACATATTCAATTGAATTACCAAAACCTTTAACAAGTAATGATTTTCATAAAGTTGATATGGAAAAAGTAAAAATAGGAAGACTTTTATTTCATGATAAAATTTTATCTGCTAATCGTAATATTGCTTGTGCAACTTGTCATAGCCATGACCTAGGAGGGTCTGATGGACTCTCATTAGGAATTGGTGAAGGAGGACATGGTATTGGATTAGAAAGAACAGCTGGATCAGGGGATGATAAAATTAAAAAACGTATTCCAAGAAACGCTCTAGCATTATGGAATTTAGGATTTAAAGATATTACCACATTACTTCACGATGGAAGAGTGACTAAATCTGATATATTTGGAAATGGTTTTAATACCCCAGCACAAGAACTGCTTCCAAAAGGTCTTGATAATATAGTAGCGGTACAAGCTTTATTTCCAATGACAAGACAATTCGAAATGGCTGGCAATCCAGGTGAAAATGAAATTATAGGATTGGTTTCAAAAGTTGGTAAAGACAGCATGAGAATTGATAGAGTCTGGCCAGTAATCGCTCATAGAATAAGAGGAGTTCCTGAATATGTTGAGATGTTTAAACATGCTTTTGATGATGTGGATAATGCTTTAGACATAAATATTACACATATAGTAAACTCAATTGCAGCTTTTGAAATTCATGAATGGACATCTTTTGACTCTCCATTTGATGAATATTTAAACGGAAATAAATCAGCTTTAAATTCAAATCAGATTGCAGGTATGAATTTATTTTATGGCAAAGCTAATTGTAGCTCATGTCATTCAGGGTCTTTATTGTCTGATCAAAAATTTCACTCAATAGGTATTCCACAATTTGGACCAGGCAGAACCAGACCATTTGATCCTTATGCACGTGATGTTGGAAGAATGGTTGAAACAGATGATGTGGATGACATGTATAAATTTAAAACACCCGCTCTAAGAAATGTTTCTTTAACGGCACCTTATGGTCATAATGGTGCTTATCCAACACTTAAGAGCATAATTAAACATCATTTAAATCCAGTAACTATGAATAAAAATTGGAAACCTCAATATGCAAATTTACCAAAGGCTCCATGGTTAGAACAAATAGATTTTGTGACTTTTTCTGACAAAAGAGAACAGGATAGAATTATTTCAAGTATAGATATCAAGCCAATAGATTTAAGTGAAAAAGAAATTGATCAATTAGTCTCTTTTTTACAATCTCTAACTGGAAAAAGTGGAAATCAAAGACCACTCGGTAAACCAGAAAAAGTACCAAGTGGATTAACAATTGATTAAATTTATTTAATTAAACTGATAGATAATAAATATGGAAAAAATTAAATATGGAATAATTGGAGCTGGCACGATGGCTCGAGAACATATTTTAAATTTATCTTTGATAGACGAAGCTGAAGTAGTTGCTCTTTCAGATCCTCACGAAGAGTCTTTGAAACAGTGCCAAGAATTACTTAAATCAGAAGTTGTTTGCTTTAAAAATCACCAAGATTTGATTAAAGAAAATTTAGTCGATGTATATATAATCTCATCTCCTAATTTTACTCATATTCAAATTTTAAAAGATGTAATTCAAACTAAGAAACACATATTGGTTGAAAAACCTTTGTGTACTACGACAAAAGATTGTTTAGAAATAGAAAAACTTACTAAAGATTATCCATCAGTATTTTGGACTGCAATGGAATATAGGTACATGCCTCCTGTTTCAAAATTTATTAAAGAAATTCACAACAAAACAATTGGTGATCTAAAAACATTAACAATAAGAGAGCACAGATTTCCTTTCCTAAAAAAAGTAAATGACTGGAACAGATTTGAAAAAAATACCGGAGGAACTTTAGTTGAAAAGTGTTGTCATTTTTTTGATTTGATGCGTTTTATTGTTAAGAGTGAGCCCGTAAGTGTTTATGCGAGTGGGGGACAAGATGTAAATCATTTAGATGAGGAATATGATGGGAAAAAACCAGATATTATTGATAATGCTTACGTAATTGTTAATTTTGAGAATGGTTCTAGAAGTATGCTTGAGCTTTGTATGTTTGCTGAAAATTCTGAAATGCAAGAAGAGTTAACCGCAACGGGAAACATCGGTAAAATTGAAACTTCAGTTCCTTCAAACGAGTCTGGAAAAACTACTTCTGATGTAAGAATTGGTATGAGAGATGGAAAAATTAAACAAGAAAGCGTTAGTGTGGATCCAAAAATACTTGAAGCAGGACATCATCATGGTTCAACTTATTATGAGCATTTAGCATTTATAAATGCAGTAAAAAATAAATTAAAGCCAGAGGTATCTTTGAATGATGGATTAATTGCAGTTGCTGTTGGAGAAGCTGCTGAGACATCAATTAAACTTGGAAGAGTAGTTAAGTTAAACGAAATAATTACTTAAAAAAATCAATTGCCTTTTTAACTATAAAATTGCTAACTCTAATATTTGACTCTGTAGTAACACCTGAAATATGAGGAGTTAAAATACAATTCATTTCAGATGTTATTTTTTCGTATAAATCTTTTTTAATAGGTTCATTTTCAAACACATCTAATGCAAATCCTGAAATTAGATTTTGATCATAAGCATCTATAAGATCATTCTCATTTACAACACTACCTCTAGAAGTATTGATTATAATTGGCTGTTTTTGCATTTTAGAGAATGAAGACTTGTTGATTAAATTTTTAGTCTCTTCTGTTAATGGTAAATGTAAAGAAATAATATCTGCATTTTTAAATACTTCTTCTAATGAAGATAATTTATAATTTTTTTCATTATCTTCTAATTTTTTAATATAAGGATCATAAGCTAAAACATTCAGTCCATTTTTCATACTATAGTCAGCAACTTTTCTGCCAATGGTACCAAAACCCACTATTCCAATACACTTTCCATTTATTTCAGCAGATTTAATAGCTGTTCTAGGCCAATCACCTTTGATCGTTCCATGATGAAACATAGGAATTTTTTTTATCAAAGACATCGAGGATGAAATCACATACTCAGCTACAGAGCCTGCATTCATGCCGGTTGCAGGTTGGACATGAATATTTTTGGTTTTACAAAATTCAGTATCAATGTTGTCTAAACCAACACCTAATCTTCCTATAAATTTTAAATTATTAGCGTTAGATAAAATATCTTTATTTGCTTGAGTTTTATTTCTGACAATTAAACCATCATAATCTTTAATAATTTCTTTAAGCTCATCTTTTTTTTTCCAAAGCTTTTCATCAAATTTGATTTCAAAACTCCTGTTTAGATCGTTCAAACTGTCTTGATTAATAAACTCTGTTATTAATATTTTAGCCATACTTACTTATATATATTTTTAACTTAAATTGAATAACTTACTTTTTAATTGAAATAGTTGTTGGCCTTATTGAATTTGAAACAATATTTCTAGAAAGTTTTATCTCTCTTAAAACGATATAAATTCCAGCACCAATTATAAAAACATTTCCTAAATAAATATTCCAAGTAGGGATTTCATTAAAAATATAAAAACCGATCAATGCACCGATTAATAATTGAACATATTGTGTGTTCGCAAATATTGAAGCAGGAAGATGTCGAGCAGAATTTATAATAAAAATCATTCCCATTCCTCTTAATAAACCTGCGTTAAAATTTAAGAAAAAATCTGTTTTAGTCATTGGTATATAAAGCTCAAATGTAATCACACCTGAAATAACAATTAAAATTAACTTTCCAATTATTAAAAATGAATACACACTCTCTGATTGACCATATTTTTTAACCAACAAATGACCCACAGACCCAAAAATTGGTATTAACAATGCTAATAACACATAATTGTTTATTTCTTTTCCAAAAGGATCGATTGCAATTATTGTTCCAATAAAACCTACTAATATTGCCGTATATCTTCTCCAACTTACTTTTTCTTTTAGAAAAATTACAGAACCAATTGTTAATACAAAGGGTGTAAAGAAGATTATGCTATACATAGTTGTAAGTGGAAGTTTATTTATACAAAGAAAAAATAATCCCATTGAAATTATTAAAGTTATTGCTCTAACTAAATGTACAAAAAAGTTTTTAGTTTTAATTTTTTTCCAGGAATTTCTAACTTGTGTGTAAAGTAAAATTGGCAGTAATGCAGATAAAGAATTAATAAATATGATTTGTGTTACATGATAATAATTTGTCAATTCTTTTGCTATAGAATCCATAATAACAAATAAAGAATAGCCAAGAATTGCTAAAAAAAAGTCTACCGAGTAGACACGGGTTGTTACTGAATTCATTTATTAATTTTTATAATAATTTTGAAAGATCTCTTTTACTATTCTTAAACGTTGGTAAAGGATATTTAAAGGCATATTTACGTGGAATGCATTTTTCTTTTGCTTTTTCCCAAAGAGCTAACCATTGTTTAAAATTCTGAATTTTGAGATTTTTTTTGTTTTTACTTCTTACGTAGAAATTTGGAAGTGGATCTCTTCCAGAAGGTTGGCCGGCTACGTTATATCTAAGGTCTGCACTTATTCTAAAATCATTTGATCTGTTAGGCAGAGAACAATGAATTGAATGTTTGTGTAAAAGAATTACATCCCCAACATCTGCCTCTAAGTGAATATGTTCCATTTTATCTAGTAATTTGCTGTCTTTAATTTCTACTTGGCCCCTATAACCAGCGATATGATTTAATAATCCCATTTTATTAATTTTCTTAACCGTAATCATGCACCCATTTTTTTTTGTGGTTTTTGTAAAAGGTATCCATACAGTAACCATGTCAGTTAGTTTTTGTCCTTTAGTATTAAGAACAGCAGCATCCTGATGCCAAGGTGTTCTTCCACTTAAACCATCAAATACAGAACCTTTTGGTAATTTTTTTTCTGGTTGTTTAATTCTAGTGTTTTGTACTGGATTAGACATGATTTCTTTGCCTAAAATTTTTTCGACAACATCTAAAATATTTTTATTAGTAATCAAATTCCATAAAGATTGAGTAGCAAAATAATCACTATCTTTCTTAACGTGATCTCTTGGCAATCTAGTATTAAAATATTGATCTAAATCATCAATTTTTAATTTTGATATATATGAATATTTTTTTTTAAAATCTAAATTAAGAATTTTTTTTACATCCTTTTTTTTTGCAAATTTTTGGATTAAGCAATCCATTACAAATTCCATGTCATTAAGGATTGGCTTTAAATCTCTTTGATAGTTAAGAACATTTTTTACTCTCAAATATCCTTGTTCAAATAATTTCTTTTGTAGATTATTTGTCATTAATAGAACCTAGTAGAATTTATTAACAATATCAATTCTTAGGAGCAGTTGTTAAATAATTTGCATCATGAAAAGAAGTTAACATTTTTTTCTTAGTACTGATGATATGTGGATAGTAAGCTGTTCCTTTAAAATTCCAAATAACAGGTTTATTGAGTGCATAACTTCCATAAATAAAAAATCTTTTTGGACAGTTTTTTTCTAAAAAACGCTTAACTCCGTGATAAGAATTTGGTGTAGATTGAAAAAATACCACAGTTCCTTTCTTTGGAGTAAATGCTTTTACTATTTCTAATTCACTCATTTTTGGAAATCGTCTGAAACTTTTTCTTAAATTTTTCTTTGATTTTTTTCTATAAATTGTAAGTGATCCTCCATTTTTTTTTGGAATATCCGTTAGATAAATTAAGAAATTATAAAGTCTCGTAATATCATCTCTATGAGGACGCAATCTGTATCCTCCTTTAGAAACCGAAAAATCAATATCTAAATTAACTTTTGGGTTAGTGTAATTGTTTCCTAACATTTTTTTTAACTCACTTGAATTTAATTTCTTTTTAATAGTAAATTTTTTTTGATTAAATATTTTTGGTTTATGTGTGTTTGTCCAAGATCCATCTTTAAAATTTTTAGAAAAAAGAGTTTCAATTTTTTTATAAAATGCTTTGCTATTAAAAAGTTTGAAGAGTTTTGCAGAATTATTTGAAGATTTAATATAGTTATTAAAATTTTTTGAGCCTTTATTAATTCTACTTCGACCACCCATAATCATGTCGTCAAAAGCTTTAGATTTACTAATTTCATCAATTAATAAATTGCAAGTATTTTTCTCAAGAACTTTGTCTCCAACTAGTACAGGAAAATTACTTTTAATTTTTTTTAATCGATTAATTTTAAGCATTAACTATACATACCTTCTTTCACCTTAATCATTTTATACATTAGGTCATTTAAAGGTGTTTTTACTCCATGTTTTTTTCCAATTTTAGAAACAGCACCACTTATAAAATCAATTTCTGTTTTTCTTTTGTATTGAACATCAAAAGCCATTGAAGATTTGTTAGTTTGCATCGAATCTACAATTTTATTGAACATAAATAGACACTCATCTTCAGAAACATTAACTCCATCAGCAAGCGCTACTTCTCTTGTCTCTAAAATGATTTCTTTACCAAGTCCTCTTGAAACATCATTAGCCTTATTATTTACGTATAGATCGGTGTGATGTAGATCAAATATAGCTGAAAGAGGACCAATTGCTGTTAGGGCAAAAAGTTTCATCCATTTTCTTTTTTTTACATCTTCAGCTGCAATCATTTCTAAATTGTGTGCCGTAAAAGTGTCAGCTATTTCTGTAATTCTTTCAGTTACTCCTCCTTCATATTCACCAATCCATGAAGGTAATGCACCATGGTTCATTATATGACCTGGTCCTAAAATATTTGAAGCTTGTGTTGTTGTTCCACCGATTACCTTTTCATTTCCAACGATACTTTGAATTATTGCTTCATGACCAATTCCATTTTGAAAAGACATGAAAACTGTTTTTTCACCAATAATATTTTTAATGCTATTTAGTGCTGGTTCTAATGCAGTTGCTTTACACATAACAATCACGGCATCCATTTTATCTAGCGATGACGGATCTGAAGTAGCATTAACTTTAATTATACGATCACCACCGTGACCATCCATTTTTAATCCATCTTTATTAATTGCATCTACGTGCTCTTTCCAAACGTCAATTAAAGTTACATTTAAACCTTTTTCAGCTAGCAATCCTCCAAACAGGCAGCCCATAGCACCTGCACCTAATACGGCTACTTTCAAATCTTTATTTATCATCGTTACCTTTTTTAAATTATTTATGTATAGAAATTATATATATTATCTATAGACAATATGCAAAATAAATTATAGCTTATTAACATCATGCAATTAAAAATAGAAAAAGGAACTTTCACAAATCATTCACTTGAAGATATAGCGAGTGCATTAAAAAAAGGACTTTCAGAAAATTTTAAAAATGTTGAAGTAGAAGTTGTAGATTGTCCTAATCTTCGTGAATGGGATTGTCCATCTGAAGGAATTAGCGGTAACCAAAAAATCATAGATGTTGGTGGTGAGCCATACATGCATGATCCTAATTTTATTGGTGCTGAATTTGATTACCAAGAAATTTCTAAAATGATTGGATCAGAAAAATCTTATGCTTTAGGTGCAGGATCTGGTGCAATGTCGTGTTTAGATGGTCACTGCGGAGAATTAGTAATTAATGAAAATTTAATTACTGACGAGTCTAGATCTATAATTGCAAGAGTAAGTCCTGATAAAAAATGTATTGTTGAAAAATATAGTGCACGAAAACACGGTGGACTTGGAAATATTTATTATACCGATGGTAAAAAAGGAAAAGTAATTAAAATAAAAATCAAAGGAAGATCAGGTAATCAAGGTTCACTTCCGCAAGCAATGAGGTCTTCATTATCAAATAATTTAAATCTTAAAGAAAATGAACAAGTTGCTATCGCAGGTGTGTTTAGAATTTTAGAAGGAAAAGTAAGATCGCATGTTCAACCAGATTATAAAGATATTAAACATGAATACTATGATCCAAAACAAATGAAGTGTGTAAAAGATTTTCTTCAATTTTATGAACCTGTTGGTCCAAAATTGCAGTGTTATTCAGTTCTATGGACTGGAGATCCTACAGGAGGAGAATTGAATTTAAGAGAGTCTGGTGAACATACGCATTTTCATTCTTATGAACATGATAAAGATGCTGGTCATTATCATTTTGATGTAACACCAGATGAAATCGAATATGAGGGATATTTTAATACAGCTTCAGAAGTGCATAGAGTAAATAACATTTATAAAGAGCTACTAAGCAAAAATAGTATTGAATAGAAAACTTAATAAGTTTAAGTTTATTTAAATGAAAAGACAGTTTAAGTATCCAAAAAATTTTGAAGAACAGAAAAAAATTTCAAAATCAACTCAAAAAAGAATTACATTAGCTGAAATTTCACTTGGAGATTTTGAGGGAAGGTTAGCAAATGATTTATTAAATTGGTTTTCTCTGACACCTCAACACTGGATTATGTTGCATATGGTGATGCTTGCTTATTATAAAAATAAATCTATTACAAAAAATGAACTATTAAGAGTTATAGAGAAATCTTATTTAACTTCTAACGTTTATATCGATACAGCAATCAAAAAAGGTTATTTTAGAATTATTAGAAACGAAAAGGACAAAAGATCAATTTTTATTTTACCATCAGTTGTTACCATTAAGACTTTTGAGGAATTTATTGATCGAAGAGACGTTCTTTATAAAGGTATTTAATGAAGAATGTATATACATGGGCTGCAAAACCAGCCAAAAGATCAACCACAGTAGGTGATTTAAAAGCAGCCAAAGGTAAAAGAAAATTTACTCAAGTTACCGCAAATACTGTTGATGAAGCATCAGCTGCAGAAAAAGCTGGTTTTGACATGATTATTGCTAATGCTAAGAATGTTATTCCAGTTAGGGAAGGGTCAAAAAATCTTTTTTTAACCGCAGCTTTAGTTTTGAATGAATATGTTACAGCAGATGACATTATACGTGGAGCGTTTAAAGCTTTAGAAAATGGTGCAGATGCCGTGATGACACCACGAAGTATGGATATAGTAGAAATGTTAGCAAAGGAAGATGTACCTGTTATGGGTCACTTAGGATTAGTTCCAAGAAAATCAACTTGGATAGGTGGACTTCGAGCTGTTGGTAAAACAGCAAAAGAAGCTTATGAGTTATTTCAAAAATTTAAAAGATTAGAAGATGCAGGAGCTTTTTCTGCTGAGTGCGAAGTAATTCCTGAAAATGTGATGGGAGAAATTTCTAAACGAACAGATATTGTTACTGTCTCATTAGGATCTGGAAGAAATGCTGATGTGATGTATTTATTTATGGAAGATATTTGTGGTGATACCGAAAATCCTCCAAGACATTCTAAAGCTTATGGAAATTTATTAAAACTTAGAAATGAAATTAAGGTTGAAAGAGTTAAAGCTCTTAAAGCATTTAAAAAAGATTCTATGGCTGGAAAGTTTCCAAGTAAGAAACAATCCTCTAATTTAGATAAAAATCAATTTGAAGAATTTTTAAATCAACTTGATTAATAAGTAGCGTCGTCGTCTTTTTTAGACAAAGAACCTTTCATCTTATCAACAGTTGCTTTAGCACCAGCACTTAAAGCTCTTAAATCAGATGCTATCGTTACAAAATCAAAACCTTTTTCAATCATCTTCATTGCGTAGTCTGTTGTACCATTGTGAATTCCTGCAAAAATATTATTTTTCTTTGCATGTTCTAGAATTCTCAAAATTTCAGAATAAGCTTTTGTAGTTTCAGCTCGATCAAAGCCAGGCTTTTCTCCAATTGCTAAACTTAAGTCTGCAGGCCCAATATAAATACCATCAACACCTGGTGTAGACATTATCTCATCTAAATTTTCCAAAGATTCTTTAGTTTCTATCATTGCTAATTTAAGAATTTCTTCATTAGCATGATCTGCATAATCTGCACCACCATAAATTAATCCTCTAACAGGACCAAAACTTCTATAACCATCAGGTGGGTACATACAAGCTTGAACAAAATTTTCAGCTTCTTTTCTATTACTTACCATTGGACAAACAATTCCATAACAACCAGCATCTAAAATTTTCATTATTTGGCCTGGTTCATTCCAATTAACTCTAGCAAGTGGAGTGACATCTGTTGTCGAAATGGTTTGAAGCATTGGAAGAGCATTACTGTAATCAACTAATCCATGCTGCATATCTATAGTTAATGAATCCCAACCTTGATGTGCCATTGCTTCTGCAGATGCAGTACTTGGAATTGCGCACCAACCATTAATGACGGGTTTACCGTCTTTCATCATTTGTTTAATTTTATTTTTTCTCATTTTTATACCTTTAATGCCATGTGCGTGTATTTAACGTTTAGATAATCTTTGATCGCCATTGATCCACCTTCACGTCCATAACCAGTTTGTTTGATACCACCAAAAGGAGCTTCTGCTACAGCAACTGCCCCAGTATTAACAGCAACACAACCAGACTCTAACATTTCAGAGCCTCTATTCGCTTGATCCATATTATTTGTGTACAAATAACTACATAAACCAAGGTCGTTATTGTTTGCTCTTTCAATGACTTCATCAAATGTTTTAAAAGTAAGAACAGGCACTAAAGGACCAAATGGTTCTTCTCTCATAATTGTAAAATCATCTTTTACGTTATCAAAAACAGTTGGTTCATAAAAATAACCTTTGTTAAAACCTGAAGGTCTTTTTCCTCCCATTAAAATATCAGCGCCTTCATTTTTTGTTGTCTCAACTAGTTTTTCAATTTCCTCTAATCTTTTTGCAGTTGTTAAAGGACCTAAAATAGTTCCTTCATCCATACCGTTTCCAATTTTTAACTTCTTTGCTCTATCCATAAACGCTCCAAGAAATTCATCCTTTTTATTTTCTTGGATATAAAATCTATTTGGAGAGATACAAACTTGTCCATTGTTTCTGAATTTTGCAGTAATCGCAATATCTGCAACTTTATTCATATCAACATCATCACATACAATAAAAGGTGAATGACCACTAAGTTCCATTGTTACTCTTTGAACTTTATCTGCTGCTTTCTTTAATATTAATTTACCAACTCTTGTTGAACCGGTAATTGATACTTTTTTAATAATATCAGACTCTAATAATTCATTAGAGATTTCTGCAGGATCACCAGATAATAAATTAACCACACCATCAGGTACACCAGCCTCTTTGCAAATATTAACTAATTCCATAACTGCACCTGGTGTAATTACATCTGGTTTACAAATTACAGAGCAACCTGCAGCTAGTGCTGTTGAAATTTTTCTAGCAGCTAAAATGATTGGAAAGTTCCATGGTATTAAAGCAGCCACAACTCCTACTGGCTGATAATAAACATGAACTCTTGTATCAGGAAATCTACTCTGAACTGTTTGACCGTAAATTCTTTTTGTTTCTTCAGCATTCCACTCAAATATATCAGCTCCTCCACCAACTTCTCCAACTCCTTCAGCAAGAGGTTTACCAACTTCAAGTGTTAACCATTTAGCAAGAACATCTTTTTTCTCTCTCATTAGATCTGCAATTTTTCTAATTACATATGACCTTTGCCATGGTGTAATGTTACTCCAAACTTTAAGACCTTTCTCAGCTGACTTTAATGCTTTTTGTACATCCACTGAAGATGCTTTTGATGCTTTTCCAATCACTTCCTCTGTTGCAGGATTGATTACATCATAGGTTTCTTTTTTTTCTGCTTCTTGCCATTTTCCATCAATGAATTGTCCAAATTTGCTATACATAATTTTTTATTTTTTTTAAGGTTTACTAAGTTAGGTTTTTTATTTTATAAATATAAATATATAAACACTATACATAAAAAAAAATAAACTTATTTATGAAAAAAATCACTCTTACTTGTGCACATGCAATCGTTAAATATTTAATAGCTCAAAAAATATTAATTAATGGCAAAAAAGAACCACTCTTTCCTGGTGTCTTTGGAATTTTTGGACATGGAAATGTAGCTTGTTTGGGGCAAGCACTTGAAGAAAATCAAAAAGAATTACCAACTTATAGAGGTCATCATGAACAGAATATGGCTTTAACTGGAATAGGTTATGCTAGAGCTAAGAGAAGACAACAAATTTTTGTTGCTACTTCATCTGTTGGTCCAGGAGCAACCAACATGGTTACTGCAGCAGCTGTTGCAATGAGTAACAGATTGCCAATTTTATTTTTACCAGGTGATACTTATGCAAATAGAATGCCAGATCCGGTATTGCAACAAGTTGAACATTTTAATAATCCAAGTGTAACTGCAAACGATGCTTTCAAACCAGTTACAAGATATTTTGATCGTATAACTAGACCTGAACAAATAATTCAATCATTTCCAATGGCAGTTCAAACAATGTTAGACCCTGCTGATTGTGGTCCTGCTTGTATTGCGTTAAGTCAAGATATCCAAGGTCAAACTTTTGATTATCCAGAAGAATTTTTCCAAGAAAAAATTCATACAATTAGAAGACCAAGACCAGATGAATTTCAAATTAAAGAGGCAGCTGAGAAAATTAAATCTTCAAAAAATCCAATCATAATATCTGGAGGTGGAGTTTTTTATTCAGATGCAATGGAAGAATTAAGTCAGTTTGCAATCAAGCACAATATTCCAGTTACACAAACTGTAATGGGTTACTCAACAATGAAAAGAGATCACTCTCATTTTGCAGGTCAAATTGGAGGACTTGGTGGAAAAAATACAAACTCATTAGCAAAACAAACTGATCTTGCGATTGCAATAGGTACAAAGCTTGCTGATTTTACAACAGGATCATGGGCAAACTTTGAAAACGAAAATTTCAAATTAGTTTCAATAAATGTATCAAGACATGATGCTAATAAACATTTAGCACAAGCTGTTGTTGGAGATGCAAAAGTTTCTTTAACTGAACTTTCTCAAGCTTTAGGTGGTTGGAAAGCAGGAGAAGATTGGAATAAAAAATCTCAAACTGAACTTAAGTCATGGAACGAACATATAGATAAAGAGAGTGCTCCAACTAATCAGGAAGTTCCAAGTTATGTTCAGGTAATTGGTGCTATTTACAGAAATTCTGATCCAACAGATATCGCAGTTACAGCTGCAGGAGGTTTGGTAGGTGAAGTAATTCAAGTATGGAGACCAAGAGAACTAAACACTCATGAAACAGAATGGGGTTTTAGTTGTATGAGTTATGAAATATCTGGAGCATTAGGAATTAAGATGGCTAATCCAGATAAAGAAGTGATCTCATTTGTTGGCGATGGTTCTTATTTATTAAATAATACTGATATTTATTCTTCAGTAATTACAAAAAATAAATTGATCATCGTTGTTTGTGATAATGGAGGTTTTGCAGTTATAAACCGACTTCAATTATTCAAAGGTGGAAAAGAGTATAATAACTTATTAAAGAGCTCAAACACACCTGGCTTAGTTGATGTAGATTTTGCAAAACATGCAGAAAGTATGGGGGCTAAATCTGAACACGTTACTTCAATTTCAGATCTTGAAGCTGCATTTAAAAGAGCTAAAGCATCCGATGTAACTTATGTTATTTCAATTAAAACTCATGCTTACAAATGGGTAGAAGGATCATCTTTTTGGGATAGTCCAACTTTAGAAATTCCAACTACTAAAGAAAATGAAGAAGCTTTAAAACTTTACAAAGAAGGAAGAAGCAAGCAAAGACAAGGTATTTAATCCTTTATGAACAAAGTATTTAAAGTAGGCCTTATAGGTTGTGGTCATATTTCAGAAACTTATTTTAGAGCTGAAAAATATTTTAATAATATAAAGATAGTTAAATGTGCTGATATTAATCATGCTAATGCACTTAAATGTGCAAAGACATACAAAATTAAAGCATTATCGGTAAAAGATTTATTAAAAGATCAAGAAGTAGAAATCATATTAAATCTAACTATTCCAAAAGCTCATTATCAAGTTGCTAAGCAATCATTGTTGAATGGTAAACATGTTTATTCTGAAAAACCTATGGCCATTAACTTTAAAGATGGTTTAGACCTTGTTAAAATTGCAAAGAGAAAAAAACTTTATATAGGAAATGCACCTGATACTTTTTTAGGTGGTGGAATTCAAAAATCAAAAGAGTTAGTAGAAAAAAATATATTAGGTAAAATTTCATTAGGAAATGCAATTTTTGCATTTCCAGGTGTTCAATCCTATCATCCAAATCCAGAACCTTGGTTTGCTAAAAAAGAAGGTGGTCCAGTTATAGATATGGGCCCTTACTATCTAACAGCTTTAGTGAATTTATTGGGACCAGCTAAAAAAGTCACTGGAAGTATAATGGAAGGAGTAAAGAGACGAACAATTGGAATTGGACCTAAAAAAAATAAAACCTTTAAAGTTGAATGCCCAACAACATATTTATCAACAATTCAGTTTGAGAATGGCACAATTATAAGATTAACTTTATCATTTGATGTTATTGCGCATCAAAGAAATCACATTGAATTATATGGAAGTAAAGGTTCCATGATTGTACCAGACCCAAATATGTTTGGTGGATCTGTTTATGTTTGTAATAAATTAGGGGATCCTTGGAAAGAATATAAAACAAACAAAATGCATCTTGGTAAAATCAACATAAGATCACAAAGTTCTAGAGCGAATGAATCTCCTACAAATGCAAATTACCGGGGAGCAGGATTAGCAGAAATGGCTTATTCAATTGAAAATAAAAAAATAAATAAATGTAATGGAGAACTATCTCTTCATGTTTTAGATATCATTCAATCAACAATGAAAGCATGTAAGACAAATAAGCCACAAGTAATTAAAACTACATGCAAAAAACCAAGTTTATTTCAAACAAAAGATATAAAGAAAATATTGAAATAATCTTTATAATCAAAATATGAAAGTCCAATATTTTGACTTAAAAGATAAACGTGCTTTAGTTTCAGGTGGAGCATCTGGTATTGGAGCATCAATAGTTGAACATCTTTGTGAACAAGGTGTTGAGGTTTATTTTTTTGATATAGATAAAAAAGAAGCTCAAAAATTAATTTCGAAAATTAAAAAGAAAAAACAAAGAATACCTACTTTTCAATTTTGTAATATTAAAAATATAAAAAAATACAAAACTCTAATCCAGAGCATTATTAAAAAAAAAGGTCCAATTGATATTTTGGTAAATAATGCATCCAATGATCAAAGGCATACACTTGAAGAAGTTACCGAAAAATACTGGGATGACAGAATGGCAATAAATTTGAAACACTATTTGTTTGCTATTCAAGCAGTTAAAAAAAGCATGATTAAAAACAAAGGTGGATCAATTATAAATTTAGGTTCTGTTAGTTGGATTAGAGGAGCCGTGATGTTTCCAGCATATAGCACAGCAAAAGCTGCAATTTTTGGTTTAACAAAATCTTTAGCTAGAGATTTAGGACAACATAATATTAGAATAAACTCTATTGCACCTGGTTCAGTTGCAACTAAAAGACAGTCAAAATTATGGTTAAATCCAAAATTTAAAAAAGAAATTCTGGATAAACAGTGTCTTAAAAAACAAGTATTACCTGAGGATGTTTCAAGGATGGTTTTATATTTGGCATCAGATGTTTCATCTGGATGCACTAAACAAAATTTTACGGTAGATGCTGGTTTAATATGAGGCTTAGCTTAACTTCTTTTTATTTTCAGCCATTGATAATGCAATTTTAAATGAATTTAAAATTGGAGCTAAATTAGCTTCATTTTTTCCAGCAATTGCAAAAGCTGATCCATGTGCAGTAGTTGTTACAGGAACTGTTAACCCACCTTGAACTGTAACCCCTCTATCAAAACCAAATGCTTTAAGTCCAGACTGAAGTGCATCATGATACATTCCAACCATACAATCATGGTTTTTATTTTTATAAGCAACCACAAAAGATGTATCACATGGTAACGGACCATCTGTATTAAATCCAAGTTTTTTTGCTTCTTCTATTGCTGGAATAATTTCATCTTTTTCTTCGGTACCAAATTCAGCATGTGGGTTAAGTGCCTGAACTGCTATTCTAGGATTTTTTACGCCATTCAATTCCATAACTTCATTAATTAATTTAATAGGCTTTAAGATATTTTCTTTTGTGATGTGCTGTGCAACTTCTTTAATTGGAATGTGAGAGGTTACTCTTGCAGTCCAAAAATTATCTATAACATTAAACTCACAACAAAAACTTTTTACATCTAATTTTTCAGCCATTAATTGTAATTCATCTGAATGGGTATTTCCTCCAAGTTTCAAACTTGTTTTATTCATTGGAGCAAAATTGATTGCATCAATTTTTTTTTCTTTAGCAAGATTTAGTGCTAAATCTAAAGCCTCTAAAACACTTTCACCCGATTCTTTTGAAGGTTCAGCTATTTTATATTTATGGTTTTTTCCTTTTGAAATGTCTAGTAAATATCTGTTCGATTTATTAAAATCAATTTGATCAAAGCTTTCTACGACTTCAAGTTGGTGAGAATTGCCAGTTACATTATTTCCACTCTCGAGAATTTGTTTTTCGCCAATAACAACAATATTTGCTTTATTAGTTATTTCTTCACTTAATAATTTTGAAATAAGTTCAGGTCCTATTCCTGCAGGATCACCAAGTAGTAGAGCTATGTTAGCTTTTGTTTGAGTCATTTTTTACTTTACGTTTTGTATCAGAATATGATTATATATTTATATATAAGTTATATATATAAAAACTAAATAAACTAAAGAGGGAAATAATGAAAAAAAGCTTTAAACTATTTTTAGCAGCTGCTTTTTTAGTAACTGAATTTTTTGTTGTAGCTCTTCCATTAATGATCACTTCAGCAAAAGCTGATGGACATCCAATACAAGCAATTACTCACGCTGGTTTTGGTGGTGGAACTGACGTTACTACTAGAATGATGTTATTAAGAGCGAGAAGAGTTCTTAAACAAGATATGCAGTTAGTTAACAAAAAAGGTGGTGGTGGAGCAGCATCTATGGATTACATGATGTCTTTACCTGCAGATGGTAACCACACTTTAACTTGGACTACTGGTCACGCAGTATCAATGGCTTTAGGAAAAACTAAAGTAAAATTAAGCGATATGCAGCCTTTAGCAAGAGGTACAGACGATCCTCAATTATTTGTTGTTAACTGTAACAATGAAATTAAAGATGCTAAAAAATTCATTAGCGCGCAAAAATCAAAATCACTAAAATATGGAACAACACACACTGGTGGTATTGATGATGTTAGTGCAATTGCATTTACTAAAAAAGGTGGATTAACAGATCCAACTATTGTTGCTTACAAAGGTGTAGCGCCAATTAAAACTAACCTAATCAAAGGTGATATCGATGTAGGTGTTTTAAACTTAGGTGAAGCATTAACTGAAATCAACGAAGGTAAACTTTGTGTATCAGTTGTTTTAGCAAATAATAGAATGGCTAAAATTGGTGACTCTCCAACAGCTAAAGAATTAGGAATTCCTGTTTCTTTATCCACTGTTAGAGGTTTCGTAACTAAAAAAGGTGCTCCAGCAGACAGAGTAAAACAGTTAGAAGCTGGAATGATGAAAGCTATGAGCCACAACTATTACAAAAATTTCTTAACAGAAATTGGTCTTGATGACACTAGTGTAGTTGGTGCAGATGAGTGGGGTAAGCAAATGGAAGAAATGCTTGCTGAAATGACTGCTCAGCTAAAAGCTTTAGGTTACATTAACTAATCTAATTAAAAGTACATTTGCATATGAAAAATGTACAAAAACAAAAAAGGGCAAACAAAAGTTTGCCCTTTTTTTTTAGAGACGAATTTAAAGTCTCTTTTGTAATTATTTTTATATCTGTAGCGTTATTAATTACAACTTTTACTTTTGATATTGTTCCTCCTATTTTGAATAGAGGAATACAGCCTGCAACATTTCCAAAAGCACTTTTGGTTTTAATAATAGTTATGACTTTATTAATCTATTATTTAGCAACTAAAAATCCTTGGAAGGTTCAAAAAAAATTACCAAAGTCATTCTTTTTAACACTTTCAAGTTTTGTGATTTTTTTAGTAATTTCAAAAACTTTAGATTTCTTTTTAGCAATTTCAGTTTTATCTATTTTTGTTTCTTATTGTTGGGGAGAGAAAAGAATATTTTATTTATTACTTGTTGGAATTATATTTCCTGTGATTGTCTTTATTTTCTTTGAAACAATTTTAGGTCTAAGATTTCCACCTGGGATTATAACTAACATTTATTATAGCTAGATGGATAATTTATTATTAATGATGGCTCCTTTGTTTAGCTCAAAGCTATTATTAGTTTTATTTTTTGGAACTTTGTTTGGATTAATTTTAGGAGTGTTACCTGGTTTAGGTCCAACAACCGGCGGTGCATTAATTTTACCTTTTACAATGACACTTGATCCATTGTCAGCAATTGTATTGTTAACTTCTATTTATTGTGCAGGTACTTATGGTGGTGCGATAACTGCAGTTCTAATTAATACACCAGGAACACCAGCTGCTGCAGCAACTTGTTTAGATGGTTATCCTTTGGCACAAAAAGGAGAGGCAGGAAGAGCTCTAGGAATGGCTACTGTTTCAAGTACAGTTGGTGGTATTTTTAGTGTTGTAATACTTGTCTTTTTTGCACCTATATTAGCTCAGCTTGCTTATGAATTTGGTCAGCCAGAATATTTTGCATTAGCGATCTTTGGTTTAACGATGCTTGCATCAATTGGAGAAGGTAGTCCAATTAAAAACCTGATTGCAGGTGCATTTGGAATTTTGATTTCAACAGTTGGTAAAGATTTTATGACATCAATTGATCGATTTACATTTGGAATTAATGAATTAACCGAAGGGATTGGTTTTATACCGGTTGTTGTTGGTTTGTTTGCAATGAGTGAGATGTTAACTCAATCAACTTTAATTAATCAGGTATTTAACAGAATAGCTTTAAAAGCAATTAAACTTCCAAGTAAAGATGATTACAAAAAAACTTGGAAAACAATTTTAAGATCTAGTGGTATTGGTTCATTTATTGGAGTGTTGCCTGCAGAGGGTGGAACAGTTGCTTCTTTAATTGGATATTCAGAAGCAAAAAGATTTTCAAAAAAACCAGAAGAATTTGGTAAAGGATCTATTGAAGGTATAGCTGGTGCAGAAGCTGCAAATAATGCAGCGACAGGTGGTGCGATGGTTCCAACACTTGCACTTGGAATTCCTGGAAGTGCAACAACAGCTGTTATCTTAACTGGATTAATTATACATGGTGTTAGACCTGGTCCAGATTTATTTAAAGAACAACCTGATTTTTTATATGGAATATTTGGAGCAATGCTTATTGCTAATGTTTTGTTCTTTATATTTGGTTTTTTTGGTGCAAAAATTTTTGCAAGAATAACATTGGTACCTAATAAAATATTATGGCCAATGATCTTTGCAGTTTCAGTTTGTGGAACCTATTCATTAAATCAATCTATAATTGATGTTTGGATAATGTTATTTTTTGGTGTGCTTGGTTTCTTTATGAGAAGATATGGTTTCTCAGTTGTACCTGTTATTATTGGATTAATTTTAGGTGAGTTAGTTGAAGGTACTTTGAGACAATCTCTGGTTATATTTGATGGAAATTGGTTAATGTTTTTTACAAGACCTATAGCTTTAACATTCTTTATTTTATCTTTAATTGCTCTAGCTTTTCCATTAATAAGATCTAGAAAAATTAAAAAATAAACTATGATTAAATTTGATTTAAATAACAGAGTGGCAATTGTAACTGGTGGAGCTCAAGGATTTGGATTAGCTATCACTGAAAGATTTATAGAGTCTGGTGCCAAAGTAGTAATTTGGGATATCGATGAAGGAGAAGCCAAAAAAGCATTAGAAAAAGTAAATTCAGAAAATTTAACTTATCAAATAGTTGATGTGAGCAACTATGAAACAATTAATTCAAAATTATCTGAAGTTGAAAAATCTCATGGTAAGATCGATATCTTTATTAATAATGCAGGTGTAGCAGGCATGAACACTACTGTTGCAGAATACCCAATAGAAGAGTGGAACAAAGTAATTAATTTAAATTTAAATGCAGTCTTTTATTGTTGTAAAGCAGTTGTTCCATTTATGGTTAAGAATGATTATGGAAGGATTGTAAATATTGCATCTATTGCAGGTAAGGAAGGAAATCCAAATGCAAGTGCTTACAGCACTTCAAAAGCAGGAGTTATAGGATTAACTAAATCTTTAGGTAAAGAACTTGCACAAAAAAATATTGCAGTAAATTGTGTTACTCCAGCTGCAGCAAAAACTAGAATTTTTGACCAAATGACTGAGGAGCATATAAATTATATGCTTTCAAAAATACCAAGAAATAAATTTGCTAAGGTAGAGGAATTAGCTTCTTTAGTTGCTTGGTTATCAAGTGAAGAAAACTCTTTCTCAACAGCTGCAGTGTTCGATCTAAGTGGTGGTAGAGCAACTTATTAATAATTATGCAAGTAGGTATAGACGTTGGTGCAACAAAGATAGAAAGTGTTGTACTTGAAGAAGATGGTCAAGAAAAACACAGATCAAGAATATCATGCCCAAAGAATTATACTCAAATTATCACTGCAATAAGAGATATTCATAAAAAATTAGAAGAAGAGTTTAGTCAAGAACTTCCAATCGGTGTTTGTCATCCGGGAGTTCACTCTCCACAAACAGGGTTAGTTAAAAACGTTCCTAACATCAGTTGGTTAGAGAAAAAACCTTTTCAAAATGATTTACGTAAAGCACTAGGTAAAGAAGTATTTTGTGAAAATGATGCAAATTGTTTTGCTTTGTCAGAGTCTATAGATGGAGCAGGAAAACATTACAAAATTGTTTATGGAATTATTTTAGGATCTGGTGTTGGAGGTGGTTTGGTAATTGATAAAAAAATTGTAAGTGGTCCTAATGGTGTTGCAGGAGAGTGGGGTCATAATCAAATTCCTTATTTTGCTGCTAAGAAAGAAAATTTCGACTCGAGTAATCCAAGAGAAGCAGAGATTGAGAGTTTTTTATCTGGCTTAGGTTTGGCTAAAAGATTTAAAAAACTTTATGGAAAAAATTTAAAAACAAATGAAATTTTTGAATTAAATAGACAACATGATTTAGATGCTGAAAAATTTATAGACGATTTTAAAGTCAATTTAGCAATGTCACTTTCAAGTATAATAAATATTTTAGATCCCGATGCTTTTATATTTGGAGGAGGAGTTTCAAATGAAATTGATTTCTTACATGAAATAGATTCACTGGTGCGAAAATTTGTAATTGGCAGAGAATACGAAGGAGTTTTTTTAAAACCAAGATATGGTGATGCTAGTGGCGTTAGAGGTGCTGCAAGATTAGGAAGAAGCGCGACATATTAGTTTTAAAAATTAAATTAGAAAAATTCTAAATTTTAAAGACAAGCAAAGAAGCGAAAAAAATTTAAAAAAAAAATTTCAATTGAAGGTTGTATCCATATTTTTTGTTATGAACTTTGCTCAAACTAGGTATATTTCGTTTTTTAAATTAATTTAAAAACATAAAAAAAAGGGAGAAATAATGAAAAAACTTATACTTTCGATTGCAGCTCTTGCATTATTTGCAACTTCTGCGTTCGCTGAAAGATATGTCATGATTACTCATGGTGAAGGAAAAGATCCTTTTTGGCCAGTAGTTCAAAAAGGTGGTGAAGATGCAGCTAGAGCAATCGGTGCTGACTTCGAATATATCTACAACCCTTCTGCTGATATGGCTGATATGGCAAGCTCAATTCAAGCTGCTGCAGCTACTCAACCAGATGGTATGGTAATTTCTTTACCAGATCCAGATGCATTAGGCCCAGCTATTAAAGCTGCTGTTGCTGCTGGTGTTCCAGTAATTACAATGAACTCTGGTTTAGAGTCTTCTGCTAGCCTAGGTGCTTTAATGCACGTTGGTCAGCCTGAATTACTTGCTGGACAAAAAGCTGGTGAAAGAGCAAAAGCTGAAGGTGCTTCTAAAGCACTTTGTATGATTCAAGAAGCATACAACACAGCTCTTGTAGACAGATGTGAAGGTTACGGTTCTGCTGTTCCTATGCAAATGACTGATACTACATCTGACCCTGCAACTATTCAAACTAGAGCAACTGCTGCTTTACAAGCTAACAGTGATATCGATGCGATCCTTTCAGTAGGACCACACGTGTGTGAAGCTGTTGATAAAGCTTTAGCTGATCTAGGTATGACAGTACACCACTCTTGTTTCGACTTAAGTCCTGCAGTTATGGATTTAATCGGATCTGGAAGAGTTGCTTTCACTATCGATCAACAACAAAGACTACAAGGTTATATGCCAATTATCGTATTACACTTGTACAACAACAGTGCTGGACTTTTACCAGGAGCTAACATCCCATCAGGACCTGGCTTCGTTGACAAGTCTAACGCTTCTTCAGTTGCTGCTTTAGCAGGTATTGATAGATAGTCTGTAATAATTTAAAGGGTCGATTATTCAATCGGCCCTTTTTTTTTAACAAAATTAATAAGTCTTTTATAAATGAACACATCAACATCAAAAAAGCCAAGACAAGAGTCTGACCGACAAGGTGAAAAAAAATGGTACTCTGCATTTATGTCTCGACCAGAAGTTGGACCTTTTGGAGTTATGGTTTTACTTTTTTGTATGTTGGGATACTTTTCTATTCCAGAAGGACAATTTTCTCTTAATCCTTTTTCTGGTGAAGGATTTAACGCTTTAGGAATTAGAAATAATTTTAGGGTAATTGCACAATTAGGGATCGTTGCACTTGCTGCTGGAATGTTAATCATTGCAGGTGAATTTGATCTTTCCGTTGGATCAATGATTGGTTTTGCTGGTGGTTGCATGGCAATGATACTAAAATGGGGTTTTGCTGTTGTTATTCCTTACATATCTTTTGAAGGTGGTTTTCATTTTGAAGGATTTACATTATTTAAAATTCAAGATGTATCTCCATTATTAGCAATATTAATTACATTATGTATGACATTATCTTTTGGATGGATACAAGGATGGATAATTGTTAAGAGTGGAATATCTTCATTCATCGTTACACTAGGTGGACTTTTCTTTTTAAGAGGTTTAACCGAAGTATCATACAGAGCATTTAACAAAGCTCCTGATCAAACTGCTGGATCAACAACTGTTACAGATTTACCAGATATCAAAAACATTATAAACGTACCAGGTCATGGAGAAATGGAAAGAGATGCTGCTAAATCTTTACCAAATGACCAATTATTAGAAATTCTTAACACTGTGCCAGCTAGCACGATTGCAAAATTAACTGAAAGATTAACATATATTAACGAAAAAGTTGCAGCTTACAAAACTGCTATGAATGCTGAAAAGATGATTGCAACTTTAGAAAAATCATTAGCTGGAGCAAAAAAATCTGGCAATGACTCAATGGTTGAAATTTTGACAAAGAAAATTGAAGCTGGTGTTAATGTTCCTGAAGTTGCAGCAAAAGCTGTTACTGATATCGATATAGCAAAAGCTTATATCGACACAATAGTTACTGCAAGACCTGTAGCTAATTTCTTTGGTGGCGATATTATGGAACCAGTATTTAACTGGCTATATTATACGGTAGATTGGAACGTAAATAACTTTGGAAACATTTTTGCTAAAGGGATGTATTCATGTTTGATGATTTGGGGATTGATTGCATTTATTTGTTATTTAATTTTAAGTAAAACTCAGGCAGGTAACTGGATTTATTCAACTGGTGGAAATCTTAATGCTGCAAAAGCTAATGGTGTGCCAACAAATAAAGTTAAGATTTCATTATTTATGTTTACTGCTTTTTGCGCAACTATGTTTGCGGCTTGTCAAGTATTTGAAGTTAACACTGCTGATACAGCGAAAGGTAATTTAAAAGAATTAGAAGCAATTGCTGCAGCGGTTATTGGTGGTGTTGTTTTAACTGGAGGTTTTGGAACTATAGGTGGAATAATTCTAGGTACAATTATTTTTGGAATTGCAAAAGAAGCTTTCTTTTATATTCCTGGAATTGATGGATCATTCTATAGAGTGTTCCTTGGAGCAGTGCTTGTTACTGCTGCCTTTACTAACGAGAATATAAGAAAACGAATTATGGGAAATATCTAATGGATAAAAAACCATTAATTGAAATAAAAAATTTAGTAAAAAAATTTGGAGCATTTACTGCTTTAAATGGCGTTTCCTTAGATGTTTATCCAGGTGAAGTTCACGCATTGTTAGGTGATAATGGTGCTGGAAAATCAACTTTGATCAAAGTGTTATCTGGTGTTCATCCTATGACAAGTGGACAAATAAAAGTAGATGGAGAAAATGTTAACTTTACTTCACCACGTCAAGCATCTGATGCAGGAATTGGAACAGTCTATCAAGATTTAGCACTCAACGCTTTAACATCAGTGACTAGAAATTTTTTTCTTGGACGTGAATTAATAAAAGGTCCCGCAGGATTTGGTTTAATGCAAATGGATGAGATGGATAGAATTACAATAGAGGAGATGTCTAAAATTGGAATTAACATTGCAAACCCTAATCAACCAGTTGGAACAATGTCAGGAGGACAAAGACAAACATTGGCTATTGCAAGAGCAATTTATTTTGGTGCAAAAATATTAATATTAGATGAACCTACTTCAGCGTTAGGTCAAAAGCAGCAAATGGAAGTTTTAAAGACAATTAAAAAAGTTCAAAATTTAGGAAACATTGCAATTATACTTATTACACACAATGAAATTCATGCGCGTCTTATAGCTGATCGATTTACTTTTTTAAGTTTAGGAGAAGTAATTGGTTCAGGATTGTCTTCAGAACTAGGTAATGAAGATGTGAAAAGATTGATGGCAGGTGGTGCTAAAATTGGCGATCTAGCTAAAGAATTAGAGTTATAATTTTTTTTATTTTTTTTTAATTTTTTTTCACTTAAAATTTATCTATGCGTAAATTCTCAAGAGATAATTTTAATATTACTGATGCAATAAACGAATTAATGCATGAATCTGGAGTTATTGTTATTGAAAACGTATATAATTTAAACGAAATCAAAGTAGCAAGAGAGATTGTTAACCATTTTGCTGACACTCAAGAGCAAAAAGAAACCCATTTTAATGCTGAAGCTGAAGCATCTGATAAAATTAAACTACAGCAAAGGATATGGAATTTATTTGGTAAAGGTGAGGTATTTAGTAAATTAATAACAAATGACATTATTTTTAGCTTAATGTCTAAACTTTTAGGTTCAGAGTTTTTTTGTGGATCATACTGCGCAAGTAGGTTGTTACCAGGATCTATAGGTCAGGAATTACATATCGATTATCCATATTGGGATTTTTATAATAGTGAGACTTTTCCGATGGGTCTTAATAGTTCGTTTGCACAAAACTGTCAGGCTACTATACCTCTAGATATTTGCTCAGAAAAATCAGGAGCAACTGCATACATACCAGGATCACAAAAGAAACTACACTATCCAAATGAAAATGATGACTTTTCAAATAAACAACAAATGATTGCTAATCCTGGAGATTTAGTTTTTTTTAATGGTAACTGTTG
The DNA here is from genome assembly GCF_052047955.1 of Candidatus Pelagibacter sp. HIMB1495. Classification (NCBI taxonomy): domain Bacteria; kingdom Pseudomonadati; phylum Pseudomonadota; class Alphaproteobacteria; order Candidatus Pelagibacterales; family Candidatus Pelagibacteraceae; genus Candidatus Pelagibacter; species Candidatus Pelagibacter sp. HIMB1495. The sequence continues at coordinate 737,133 of NZ_JBNAIQ010000001.1, forward strand.
GCATGGAGCATCACCAAATAAATCAGATCACCAAAGAGCAGCATTACTGATAGAGTTTCTTCCAAAGTATATAAAACCAGTTGAAGATTTAGTTACTTATTTATCGGAAGACTTCAAAAATAATTCAAATCCAAAAGTGCGACAGCTTTTAGGATTAAATTATGAATATCCAAAAATAATGGATGCAAGTAAAAAAATAAATAATATTGGTTTAGGTTATAAAGCTAAATAAAATATATATTTTTAATTTAAATACTCTATAAATAGTAAAAATAATAAAAACAGCATTAAAAAAATTAATCAAATAAAAATTATAAATAATGCTGATAGAGATTTTTGTAACTAGTGGAGGATTAAGAAAATGAAAGTAAAATATTATGATTTAGAAAATAAAAGAGTATTTGTTACAGGGGGTGGATCAGGTATAGGAGCTTCAATTGTTGAACATTTTTGTGAACAAGGTTCAGAAGTTTACTTTATAGATATTAATGTATCAGAGTCTGAAAAATTAATTGAAGATATAAAAAATAAAAAATATTCAATACCAACTTTTATTGAATGTGATTTATTAAACATAAAACAACTTCAAAAAACTATTGCAGATATTATTGATCAGAAAGGCCCAATTGATATTTTAATCAATAACGCGGCCAATGACACAAGACACAAAATTGATGATGTTACAGAAGAGTACTGGAATGAGAGAATAAACGTAAATTTAAGACATTATTTTTTCACAGTTCAATCAGTTAAAAAATCAATGATTGAAAACAAAGGTGGTGTAATTGTTAATATGGGATCCGCTTCTTGGATGGTTGGACAAGGTGGAATGGCTGCTTATACAGCTGCAAAATCTGGAGTAGTTGGTTTGACAAGATCCTTTGCTAGAGATTTAGGGGAATTTAACATTAGGGTTAACTCAGTAGTACCTGGGTGGGTCTTAACACAAAGACAAATTGATATGTGGTTAAACGAAGAGTCTGAAAAAGATTTGATGAAAAACCAATGTTTAAAAGAGAAATTAATGCCACATGAACTTGCTCAAACTGTATTGTTTTTTTCATCAGAACAGTCTTCTGGTTGCACAAATCAATCTTACATCGTTGATAAAGGTTGGCTATAAGAGACTTTGTGAAAGTACAAAGTTCAACGATAGAAAACAAATATTTAAGAGTTAAATCAATTAATATTGGTGCTTGCTTATATGAGGTTTATGACAAGCAAAAGAAAATAAATCTAATCTTAAATCTTGGTTCTACAAAAAATTATGGCAGTAAGAATTTTTATGTAGGGGCTACTTGTGGACGGTACGCAGGTAGAATTTCAAATTCAAGATTTAAGATTAAAAATAAGATTTATAAACTTGAAGGCAACGAAGGAAGAAATACATTGCATGGAGGAAAAATAGGATTTGATAGATTAGAATGGAAAATAAAACATCATTCAAAAAATAAAATTATCTATCAATTGTTATCTAAAAATTTAGACCAAGGTTTTCCAGGAGATCTAAATTCAGAGTGTATTTTTGAAATCAAAAACAAAAGCTTATTTATAAAATATCAATATAAATCAAGCGAATTAACTCATGTGAGTTTAACCAATCATAGTTATTGGAACTTGAATAAGAGTAAAAAAGAGACAATTTTCAATCATGATTTAAAAATTAACTCTGAAAAATATCTTGAAGTAACTAATAAATTAATTCCAACTGGTAAAATTAAAAAAGTTAATAATACCATTAATGATTTTAATAAGTTTCAAAATATTGGAAAAAAAATAGACATTATTAAAAACAAAAAAATAAAGAGAGTATCTAATACAATCAATCAATTGGGATTTGATTTAACATATTGTATTAAAAAAAATTCTAAAAATTATTTAGCCTCTCTAACAAATAAAAAAACTAATATTCAATTAGACTTTTATTCAAATCTTCCTGGTGTACAGCTCTACACTAGCCAAGGTTTAAGATATAAAAATAAACTTGCTCCTTACCAGGGGGTTTGTTTAGAAACACAACACTACCCAGATGCACCAAACAATAAAAATTTCCCAAGTTCTTTAATTAAACCTAATAAACTTTATAAGTACTTTACAAAAATAAATATTTCATAAAATGAATAAAAAAATAAACATATCCATTGTTGGAACTGGCTTAATGGGATTGCAACATATAAAGGCAATTTCAAAATCAAAAAAAGCTAATCTTCATTCGATAGTTGATATTACTATGAATGCAAAAAATTTATCAAAAAAATATAAAATTCCATTATTTTCAAATGTAGACGAACTTTTAAATTCAAAGAATTTAGATGCAGTAATTGTAGCTACTCCAAATCAACTTCATGAAAAGCACACAGTTAGTTTTTTAAAGAAAAAAATTCCGGTATTATTAGAAAAACCTATTTCAGATAACATTAATTCAGCTAAAAAAATTATTAGTAGCGCTAATAAAAATAAAACACCATTACTGATAGGTTATCATAGAAGGCATAACTCTATTGTATCAAAGGTAAAAGATTTAATTGATAAAGGTAAATTAGGAAGCATCGTTTCAGCAAATGTCTTGTGTTGGCTTTATAAACACAAAGCTTATTACAAAGAAAAATGGAGAATTAGTAAAGGCGGAGGGCCTCTAGGAATTAATTTAGTCCATGATATCGATATGATTTGCTACTTACTTGGATCTATTAAATACGTTCAAGCATTTACAACCAACAAAACCAGAAAATTTGCGGTTGAAGATACAGCAACAATTAGCTTAATTTTTAATTCAGGTGCGCTATGTACATTAAATTTGTCAGATACTATTGTTGCTCCATGGAGTTATGAGTTAACCGCAGGAGAAAACCCAGCCTATCCTATAACTAATCAATCCGCATACATGATCGGTGGAACTAAGGGTTCATTGCAGTTTCCTAATTTAAAATATTGGTTCTATAAAAATGAGCGAAGTTGGTGGAATAAAATATTTGTTAATGAAGATAAAAACAAGAAAGATGATAGTACTTTAGTAAACCAAATTGATCATTTTGCTGATGTAGTATCTAAAAAAGTTAAGCCAAAAGTAAATGGTAATGATGGTTTGATCTCTCTTAAGATTTTTGCTGCAATAACAAAAAGTGCAAAAACTGGCAAGAAAATTAAGATTTAAAGATTAGATAAAATTGAATTAGAACATTTTAAGGTATCAGCATCTCCACCTAAGTCTTTAGTTCTATTTTCTTTTTCGCTTAAAGATTTTTCAATAGCTTCAACAATTGAATTAGAGGCTTCTTTTTCTCCTAAATAATCTAACATCATTGCTCCTGACCAAATTTGTCCTACAGGATTAGCAATACCTTTTCCTGCAATATCAGGCGCTGAACCATGAACTGGTTCAAATAAAGATGGAAATTTATTTTCAGGATTAATATTTCCAGATGGAGCAATTCCAATAGTTCCAGTGCAAGCTGGTCCTAAATCAGAAAGAATGTCTCCAAACAAGTTAGATGCAACGACAACATCAAACCATTCGGGATTTAGTACAAATCTAGCAACCAAAATATCAATATGATATTGATCTGTTTCAATATCAGGATAATTTTCTTTCATTGCATTAAAACGTTCATCCCAAAACGGCATAGTAATTGAAATGCCATTTGATTTTGTTGCATTGGTTAATTTTTTCCTTTTTCTTTGTTTTGCTAATTCAAAAGCAAATTTTTGAACCCTATCTACTCCATGCGCAGACATGATAGTTTCCTGAATAGCTATTTCTCTATCAGTATTTTTAAACATCCTTCCACCAACAGAAGAGTATTCACCTTCAGTATTTTCTCTAACAATCAGCATATCAATGTCACCTGGTTTTTTATTTGCTAAAGGAGGATTTATTCCAGGAAATAATTTTACTGGTCTAAGATTGATATATTGATCAAACTCTCTTCTGAACTGAAGTAAGGATCCCCATAAAGATATATGATCTGGAACTTGATCTGGCATTCCAACTGCGCCAAAGAATATTGCATCATGTTTTCCTAATTTTTCCTTCCAATCATCTGGAAGCATTTTTCCATGTTTTTCATAATAATCACATGAAGCAAAATCATATTCTGTAAAATTTATTTTGAATTGATGTTTTTCAGCAGCGTCTTTTAACACTTTTAAGCCTTCAGGAACTACTTCTTTTCCTATTCCATCTCCTGCTATTGATGCAATGTTATATTCTTTCATAGGTTGATTTTTATACTTCAAAAATACAATAATTTATAATGTTAAATTATTTTTAAAGACATAAACCTTCATTGTTTTGACATATTTTATTTGTTAGTTTTGATTATGAAAAAAATACTTCTTTTAATCTTCTTTAGTTTCTTTTTTGTTTCAAATTCAAATGCTGCATGTGATGATCCATTAACAGATGGTGTAGATTATTCTAAATGCAGATTTTCAGATGCACAGGATCTACAAGGTAGTTATCTACCAAACTCAAATTTATCTTTTGCAAGTTTTGTACAAGTAAATTTAGATAAAAGCATTATGATGAATTCAAATTTATCTTTTGGAACTTTTCCAGAATCAACATTTGTTAGAGCTAATCTTTATGAAACAATTAGTATTGGTGGAAATTTTGAAAAAACAAATTTTACTAATGCAAACTTAACTAGAGTTGATTTCATGGGAGCAACTCTAATTGAAGCTAATTTTCAAAATGCAAATTTGATGGAAGCAAATTTTACCTCTGCAAACATTACTAATGCAAATTTTGAAAATGCAAATCTGATTGGTGCTACTTGGACTAATGGTAAGACATGTGGTCCAGACTCAATCGGAACCTGTATTGAGCAATAAGATATGAACACTTCAGTTAATACTGATGATGTTATTTTTAATTTTTTCAAACAAATATGTGATGAAAAAGATGATCAAAAATGTGTTGAGCTTGGAAAAGAATGGATAAAAGCAATGGAAACCAACCTTTCTTCCATGGAAGCAAATCTAAATGGGGCTGATTATCTAAAACATAAAGACGATATTCAAAGTAACCGCGATCATTTAAATAGCCTAAAAAATAAGAATTCTACAGAGTGGAGAGAGTATGCTACTCAGTGTATGATCGAAATAATGAATCACAAAGGTCAACAATAATGAGTAATCAAGAAAGAGTATTTCTAATTATTTGTGCTTCTTTAATTATTTTTACTCTTCATTATTTAATTGAAAAACACTTCTTTTAATAAGAACTAGATCTTGCCCACTTATTAATATTTCCATCTTTAGCTTTTTTATTTATTTCTTTAAGTTCAGATTTAGAAAAATTTAAATTATTTAAGCTTTCAATATTTTCTTTTATTTGTTTTACACTACTTGCCCCAATTAAAGCTGTAGTGACTGCTTTATTATTTAAAACCCAAGCCAAAGCCATTTGCGATAATGTTTGACCTCTTTTTTTAGCAATTTGATTTAAATCTGAAATTATCTTTATGTTTCTTTTAGTTATGAAACTTTTATCTAATGCAGATTTTGGATCACTTGCTCTTGATGCTTTTGGAATTCCTTTTAAATATTTATCCGACAACATTCCTTGTGCTAATGGAGAAAAAGCAATAGTTCCAATTCCTAATTTAATTAAATTTTTATCTAAATCTTTTTCAAACCATCTATTTATTAAAGAGTAAGAGGGTTGATGGATAAATATTTTAATGTTTCTTTTTTTTAAAATATTAAACATCTCAATTGTTTTCTTTGAAGAATAAGAAGAAATACCAATATAAAGAGCTTTACCAGATCTATAAATAAGCTCCAAGGCATCTGCAGTTTCCTCTAATGGTGTATTTGGATCAAATCTATGCGAATAAAATATATCTACATAATCCAATCCCATTCTCTTTAAACTTTGATCACAGCTTGCAATGATATATTTTTTAGAACCCCATTCACCGTAAGGTCCTTCCCACATATCATAACCTGCTTTAGATGAGATGATTAATTCATCTCTATATCTTTTAAATTCTTTACTTAAAATTTTTCCAAAATTAGCCTCAGCACTTCCTGCAGGGGGACCGTAATTATTTGCTAAATCAAAATGAGTAATCCCTGAATCAAAAGAATAAAACAACATTTTCTTTGCTTCAGATGTAAGTTGTTTACCACCAAAATTATGCCAAAGACCAAGGCTTATTAAGGGTAGATCAACACCACTCTTTCCACATCTTCTATATTTCATATTGGAATATCTTTTTGGTGATGCTTTGTAGTTCATAACTCTTAATATAACTTAATATTTTAGTTTAAAAACATAAAATTAAATATATATTTAAAATAAAGGGGTGTCTTAACAGACTGAGATTAAACCCTACGAACCTGTCCGGTAATTCAGAAAGGGATAAAATGGATAACACATACTTTTTAAGTCAATCATCATCATTAACATTAGTAATTATTATTAGTTTGGTATTTGCTGCATTAGGAATTTATCATTCTAAAAAATTCCAAGGAATAAGTAACTATTTAACAGCAAATAGAAATATAGAATTATTTTCATTAACAACAAGTCTTGTTGCATCTGCTTTAGGAGCATGGATTTTATTTGGTCCTGTGGCTGCTGCTACATGGGGAGGAATAGGGGCTGTTATTGGTTATGCTCTTGGTACAGCTTTTCCTATGATTTTCTTAATTTATTTTGGAAGAAAAATTAGATCAGAATTTCCAAAAGGCTCATCTCTAATTGAGTTTATGAGAAAAAAATTTGGAAAAAGTTTGTTTAAACTGATTTTGTTAATGACAATCTTTTACATGTTTATTTTTCTTTGTGCAGAGGTGACTGCTGTTGCAGTTTTGATAAATTATTTATCAGGTACAGATCTTTGGATCACTGCATTAATAGTGCTTTTGGCTACTTTAACCTATACACTTTATGGGGGTCTAAGAGCTTCTATTTTTACTGATAATATTCAAATGATAGTAATTGGTTTTCTTTTATTAATCCTGATTTTAATTATTAGCTCATCAACAGGAGATAATTTCTCATTTGCATTGATTAAAGAAAAAAATCCACAATTATTAAGTTCATCTTATATTCCAAGTTATACAGCTGGGTTAACTTTTTTTATAGCTGTTGCTGCTACAAATTTATTTCACCAAGGAAATTGGCAAAGAGTTTATGCTGCTAAAGATTATAATACTTTAAAATCAGCATTGATCATTTCTTTTTTTGTTATTGTACCGATAGTTTTTTTAATGGGCTTTATTGGAATGGTTTCATTTTCTATTGACCCTTCAGCAAGAGCTGATTTAGGATTTTTCACTTTATTGTTAAAAGAACAAACCGAAACAATATCCTTAATTATTATTGTTCTTGGTTTGGCTTTAACAATTTCAACAGTTGATACATTGGTTAATGCCATATCAAGTTTGTTTGTTGTTGATGGTAAAGCAACTTTTAATTTAGATAAGAAAACAGATTACTTAAAAATTTCTAAATACTTTATCGTGTTTTTATCATTAATTGCATTTGGTGTTGCATCAAAAGGATTTGATATTTTGTATTTATTTTTACTTGCAGATTTATTTTGTTGTGCGTTTGTGTTCACAGTCTTTTACAGTTTTTACAACAAGGTAAATGAAAAAACTGCATATGTTTCAATTATAATTGGTTTAATTGGTGGGTTTTTAATATTTCCTTATCCAGATTTTTCTAAGAGTTTATTGGTCGGGGGATTGATGTCTAAAGATCTATTTTCACCTTTTGTTGCACAATCTTTATTATTCTTATCATTTGTTGTTGCAACTTTTTTGCCAGCAGTAATTTTGAAATTGAAAAGTAATTAATTTAGATCACTGAATTTAAAGCATCATAAATAAGTTCTTTGGTTGTTTCACCAATACTTCTGTAAACTTCTTTATTGTCTTTAAAAATTAAAAGTGTTGTTTGATATTGAACATTAAAAAATTTAGCTATTTCTTTATTTGTTACATCAAATTTAAAGTATTCAATATTATCAAAATCATTTTTTGCTTTATCAAGAACTTTCATTTGACTAGCACAAGATGTGCAATATTTAACCCAAGAACTAACCACTACAACTTTTCCATCCGCTAAAGCCTTGTCAAACAGCTCTTTAGTATAAGTTGTTTCTTTAGCCATCCCATTAGTAGTGAATGCAATGATAAAACAGATAAATACAAAAATTTTTCTCATTAATCGTGGGTTGTAAACAAATTTTAAAATATTGTAATACAATAAATTGTCTCTATATATGGCTTGTCCATGTCAGATCAAATAAGCATAAATAATCTATCAAAAGTCTACGATAATGGCTTTGAAGCCTTAAAGAAATTAAACCTAAACATTAAAAAAGGTGAAATTTTTGCAATGCTTGGACCAAATGGTGCAGGTAAAACTACCCTTATAAGTATTATTTGTGGAATCGTTAGACCATCTTCAGGAAAAGTTACTGTAGATGATTTTGATATCATTGATGATTACAGAGAAACAAGATCCAGAATTGGATTAGTTCCACAAGAATTAACCCTAGAACAATTTGAAACAGTTTTTAACAATGTTTCATACTCGAGAGGTTTGTATGGAAAAAAACCAGATCCAAAACATATTGAAAAAATTTTAAAAGACTTAAGCTTATGGGATAAAAAAGATTTAAGATTAAGACAGTTGTCTGGAGGAATGAAGAGGCGGGTATTAATTGCAAAAGCATTGTCTCACGAGCCAACTATATTATTTTTAGATGAGCCAACAGCTGGTGTTGATGTTGAATTACGTCAAGACATGTGGAAGGTAGTTGAAACTCTAAGAAAAACTGGTGTTACAATTATTCTTACTACTCATTATATTGAAGAAGCAGAAGCAATCGCTGATAGAGTAGGAGTAATCAATCAAGGAGAAATTATCGTTGTTGATGAAACAAAAGAATTATTGAAAAAAATGGGACATAAAAAGCTTACAGTAGATCTTCAAGAAGAAATTACTGAAATCCCAAGCAGTTTAGATAAGTATAATCTAGAAATTGGAGAAGATAAGAAATCAATCAATTATACATATAATGTTAGAGCTAAAAGCACTGGAATAACTAACTTGTTACAAGATTTAAAAGATGCAGATTTAAAATTACAAGATTTAAAAACTGAACAAACTACTTTAGAGAAAATATTTGTGACATTAGTAAAGGAGAACAATGAAGTTTAATTATTACGCATTTAGAGCAATGTACTTGCATGAAATGGATCGATTTAAGAGAACATTGATGCAATCATTGTTTTCACCTGTTCTATCAACCTCACTTTATTTTATTGTTTTTGGTTCTGTAATTGGTGGATATGTAGAAAAAATTGATGGAATTAGTTATGGATCTTTTATTGTTCCAGGTCTTTTAATGTTAACATTGTTAACCCAATCAATCAGTAACACTTCATTTGGGATATTTTTTCCAAAATTTAATGGAACTATTTATGAAATTTTAGCTGCACCAATTTCAACTTTTGAAATTGTTCTAGCTTTTGTGGGTGCTGGCGCTACTAAAACTCTTATAGTCGGATTAGTTATATTTTTAACATCAACGTTCTTTGTTGAAGTTCAAGTGATGTATCCATTGTTAATGATATTTTTATTAGTGTTGGTAGCATTTACATTTGCTCTATTTGGTTTTTTAATTGGTTTAATGAGCTCTAATTTTGAGCAAATGTCTATCATTCCAACTTTAGTTATTACACCAATGGTATTTTTAGGTGGTAGTTTATATTCTTTAGATATGTTGCCTGAGTTTTGGCAAACAGTTACTTATTTTAACCCAGTTGTTTATTTAATTAATGGTTTAAGATTTGCCTTTTATGGTGTTTCAGATTTCAATATTTGGGTGAGCGTTATTTCAATGGTAGTATTTTTGATGTCATGTGTAACTGTGGTTACAGTTCTATTGAAAAAAGGATACAATATTAAATCTTAACTATTAGCTATTTTCTTTTTTGGATCGTAAAAAGGTTTTTCTACTATTGTAGCAGAATATTTTCCTTCGTGAGTTTCTATATCTAATTTATTACCTAATTCTGAATGATTAACTTCAATCATTGCAAGTGCAATATTCTTTTTCAATCTAGGTGAATATACAGCTGAAGTTACCTTACCAATTTTCTTACCATCTTTTTCGATCGGCCAAAAAGTTGTGTTTGGTCCTGACAAAGGATCACAATCTATTAAAAGACCAACTTGTTTTCTTTTAATTCCTTCTTGCTTGATTTTTTTAAGTGCTTCTTTACCTATAAAATTTATATCAGTATCTAAATTAACTAATCGATCAAATCCTAATTCAAATGGATTTGTATTAATATCTGCATCTGCGTGATAAGAAAGCATACCACCTTCAATTCTTCTAATAGAAGATGTATGACCAGGCTGAAGACCATGTTCTTTACCAGCTTCCATTATTTTTTCATAAAGTTTATTACCTCTTGAACCATCTCTTAAATATATTTCATAACCAAGTTCACTTGACCAACCAGTTCTTGAAACAATTAATGGAATTCCATCAAGCTCGTATTCTCTAAGCCAATAATATTTAAGATCTCTGATATCTTCACCAAATAGTTTGACCATTATTTCTTGTGAGGTAGGGCCTTGTAACTGTAGAGGGGATACATCTGGTTCAGATATCTTAACATCTAAACCTGAATTAACCGCAACACCTTGCGCCCATAACAAAACATCACTATCAGCCAAAGATAACCAAAAATGGTTTTCAGCCAGTCTTAATAAAACTGGATCATTTAAAATTCCACCATCATTATTTACAATTAAAACATATTTACATTGTCCAACAGATAACTTTGAAAGATCTCTAGGAGTTAAAAGCTGAGTAAATTTATATGCATCAGGACCAGTGATCTCGACTTGTCTTTCAACTGCAACATCACATAAAATTGATTTTTCAATAAGGTTCCAAAAGTTTTGCTCAGGACTTCCAAAATCCCTTGGAATATACATGTGATTATATACAGAAAAACCTGTTGCCCCCCATTTTACAGTAGCATCGAAATAAGGAGATTTTCTAATCTGAGTTCCAAAACCAAAATTTTTATTAGACATTTGTGAGCATTAACAGTCTGAGTATTAATTACAAATAAAAAAACTAGCCCTAGTTATACTAAGGGCTATCAAAAAAAATGGAGAGGGAAGTTATTTTTTTTTAAAACTGTTCAGATTCAGTAGATCCAGCCATTGCTGTTGTCGAGCTTTGGCCACTACTAATAGTATTTGATACTGCATCAAAATAAGATGTACCAACTTCTCGTTGGTGTTTAACGCTAGTATAGCCATCTTTTTCTCTAGCAAATTCTTGTTGTTGAATTCTAGAATATGCAGCCATACCTTCTTTTCTATATTTCTCAGCAAGCTCAAAAATTGCAATGTTTTGAGTATGAAATCCAGCAAGAGTAATGAACTGGAATTTGTAACCCATTTTAGCAATTTCTTGTTGAAATGAAGCAATCTCATCATCACTTAAATGTTTTTTCCAATTGAATGATGGAGAACAATTGTAAGCTAATAGTTTTCCAGGAAATTTCTCATGAATTGCATCTGCAAATCTTTTGGCTTCAGCTAAATTAGGAGTAGCTGTTTCACACCAAATTAAATCAGCATACGGTGCATAAGCTAAACCTCTAGAGATAGCTTGTTCAATTCCATCTTTAACATAATGAAAACCTTCAGGAGATCTCTCACCAGTTAAAAATGGTTTATCATTTTCATCAAAATCATTTGTAATAAGTTTTGCAGCATTGGCATCTGTTCTTGCTAGTATAATCAAAGGAACTTCTGCAATATCAGCAGCTAATCTTGCAGCTTTTAAGTTCTTGACCATTGTGCCAGTTGGAACAAGAACTTTTCCACCCATATGACCACATTTCTTTTCACTAGCTAATTGGTCTTCAAAGTGAACACCTGCAGCACCAGCTCTTATAAATTTTTTAGTTAATTCAAATACATTTAATGGTCCACCAAAACCTGCTTCACCATCAGCTATAATTGGAAGCATATAATCAACTTTTTCCTCAGGTTTCATATCACCATCTTGCATTTCCATATGTTGAATTTGATCTGCTCTAATTAAAGAGTTGTTCATAGATTCAACTAACTTAGGAGCACTATCATAAGGATATAAAGATTGATCTGGATACATTTCTCCAGCAGTATTAGCATCTGCTGCTACTTGCCAACCACTTAGATATATTGCTTTTAAACCTGCTTTTGCATGTTGAACAGCTTGGTTACCCGACAAAGAACCAAGGGTATTAACATAAGCTTCAGTATTTAATAATTGCCAAAGTTTTTCAGATTGATTTTTGCAAAGTGAGTACTCAATTTTAATTGAACCTCTTAATCTCTCCACTTCTTCATCAGTGTAGTCTCGTTTGATGCCTGCGAATCTTTTTAACTCATAAGAGATTTTCTCTGCGCTCATTATTTATAATCCTTTGTTGAAGAAAATTGAAAAAGTTGAATTAGTTACTATCGTTTAAAGCGTCGATTAGTTCACTCATTCCACTTGAACCCCAATCACAATGATCATCTCTCATGTAAATTCCTTTATTATGATGGTGATCTAAATCCTCTTTTTTGATGATTTGAGCTTCATTTTCTGTGTTTTTTAAGTTTTTATCCATACGAGTCATATATTTTACAAAATTTACAAAATCTATAAAAAACGTTAAAAAGCTTTGTAAATAGGGAAAAAATATTGTAAAAATAAATTTACAAAATTTACAAATAGTAAAATGAGTCAAATAGATCTTAAAATAGGGCCAAAAATAAGAGCTTTTAGAAGACAACTTGGGCTGCAAGCTAACAAATTAGCTGACGATTTAAGCATTTCTCCTAGTTATTTAAACTTAATTGAAAGTGGTAAAAGAAAAATAGATGGCGATTTACTATTAAATGTTTGTGAAAAATTAAACATTCAATTATCGGATCTTACATCTAAAACAGATATTAATCTTCAAAATACAATTTCAGAAATTTTAGATGATAGTTTGTTTGAAGACTTAGATATTTTAGGTCCAGAAGTAAAAGATTTAGTAAGCACAAATCCAAAGATTGGAAAAGCAATCGTTAGATTGGGAGATATTCTTAAAAAAAAAGATCATGAATTAATAAGTAAGATTGAAAAAATATCAGGAAAAATTGTAGATAATAGAAAAAATTCTTTTCCTGGAGAAGTGGTAGTTGATTTTTTTCAAGAGAATAAAAATTATTTTCCAAAGTTAGAAGAGTTTGCAAATAAAGTTTTTAATAAAATTCAAAAAAATAATCGAACAAGATATTTATCTCTGTGTGATTATTTACTGTCAGAATATTCAATAACTGTAAAAGATGTTATTCCGGATGAGAGTAAACCATTTTCAAAAATCTATAACAAAAGTAAAAAAGAGTTATTACTAAGTGATTATAGTTCTTTAGAAACAAAAAAATTACATGCTGCCTCTCAAATTGCACAACTGGGTGCAATTAAAGATGTTGAATATTATTTAACTAAGTTTAGTTTTCCATCGGAAGAATCGAAAAAACTTACTAAAGTTGCTTTGTTAAATTATTGTGGTGCTGCAATTTTGATGCCATACAAACTATTTCATTCTGAATGTAAAAAATTAAAATATGATTTAGAATTATTGCAAAATACATTTGCAACTTCATTTGAACAAGTAGCCCATAGAGTTACATGTTTGCAAGATCCAAAACTACCAGGTATTCCATTTCATTTTTTAAGAGTTGATATGGCTGGAAATATTTCAAAAAGATTTTCATTATCTGGAATTGATATTCCAAGATATGGTGGAGCTTGTCCAAGATGGAATGTTTATACTGCATTCACTACTCCAGGAGTTTTACATACAGCAGTTAGTAAAATGAATAATGGTGAAAAATATGTTTGTATTGCAAAAACTGTAGAAAAAGGAATTGGAAGATTTGGTCAATCTAAAAATGTATTATCTATAGGTTTAGGTTGTGAGGCAAAATATGCAAAAGATTTTATTTATACTGAAAATATGAACATTAATGATAAATCAACGGAAATTCCTATTGGTGTTTCTTGTAGAACCTGTGACAGATTAGATTGTTCACAAAGAGCATTTCCACCACTACATAAAAAATTCGACGTTGACTTAAATAGTCGTGGGGTTTCTGTTTATGTTAGTGACGATAAATCTTAAACTATGATTAAATATATTTTACCAGCTATAATAATTTTTCTGATCGTATTATTTTGGGAAAAAATAACTGATTTTGTTGAGAAAAAGTTCAACATAAAGCTAAATTATATCGTTGTTAGTTCTATAGTTGCTGCAATAGCAATTATCCTTTTGCTCCTTAATTACTAGGATTTATGAACAGCATTGACTTATCAACTTATAAATTAGATGAAGCGGATGGTGTTTTTACTTATAAAAATGAAAATACAACACTTGGATTTGTTCGATTTAATGAAAAGGGAGAAGTCGAATACATTTTTGTTAATCCAATTTTTAGAAAAAAAGGAATAGCAACAAAATTATTACAGTTAGTTAAACAAAAAACAGGAAAAGAAATAATTCTTCAAGAACCAATTAGTCCTTTAGGATCAAAACTATTAAATTCATTAAACAAATGGAAATAAACTTATTATTTTTCTTCACAGTAGTTCCAGCAATAATTTTATACGGTATTGCAAAATCAGGTTTGGGTGGATCAATGACATTAATATCTATTCCATTAATGACCATTGTGATGCCTTTGAATCAAGCATTAGGAATAATTTTACCAATTTTAATATTTTCAGATTTTATTGCAGTTTATAAATATAGAAAAGAATATGACTTAGGAACTTTAAAGTTAATGGTTCCATTTGCTGCCGTTGGAATATTAATTGCTTCTTTCACGTTCACATATTTTTCTGAAGATTTGTTAAAATTTATGATTGGTTTAATGGGATTTATATTTGCAGGTCATTATTTCTTTTTTAAAAAAGATAAAGAAGCCAAATCTCAAAAAAATTCTATCAAAGGAAGTATTTGTTCTGTTATAGCTGGATTTACAAGTTTCTGTGTCCATGCAGGAGGAACACCTGTAAGTGTTTATATGCTTCCTTTAAGGATGCAGAAAGAAATTTATGTGGGAACAAGAATTATATTTTTTACCTTTGTTAATCTAATAAAGCTTCCTTTATATATTAACCTTTCAATGACAAATTTAGCAACTTTTAAACAATCTGTATATTTATTTCCTCTTGCTTTTATAGGAATACTAATTGGATATAAATTAATTAAAATTATAAATGAAAAATTATTTTATAATATTTTATATATTTTAATTTTTATAAGTAGTTCAAAACTTTTATATGATTATTTAATATGAAAAAAAAATTTAATCCTAGAATAAAAGCAAGAATAAGAAAAAATAAACAAGTTTTTAATAAAAAAATTGATAATTTTTTTGGTTGGGTAAAAGGTGCTAAACTTGTTGAACTTAAAGAATGTAATGTAGAGGAAGATCCAGTTCGACCAGAATTAGATAATGAATTTAGAACAGGATTTGGAAGAAAAATTTATGGTGTTGAGTATCAAGGCGAAATCCATGCTGTTATGTGTTTTGCTTATACAAATGAAATTCCCAAAAGTGTCGAAGAACTTGAAAAATTAAGTACTGATGCTTTTCTACAAAGTGCGATGAGAGATCAAAAAGGTGGACAAATCGCTATTGCTTATACTGTTTGGTCAAAGAAAAAAGGTGGAGGAAAGTTAATTGTAAAAGAAGTGTTTAAAAAGATAAAAAAATCCAATCATTTAAACAGATTAGTAACACTTTCACCTTTAACAGAGATGGCAACGAATTTTCATGAAAGAAATGGAGCAAAATTAGTTCAAATTAATGAAACAACACAAAATTTTGAATATAAAATCATTTAACCATGAGGATAAAAAAACAATTAATTCTTCTATTTTGTACTTTCTTTCTTTTACCATATTCTATTGTCATGGCTAATGAAGAAGCAAAGTATGAAGTAGTTGATAAAAATGAAATTTATGAGATCAGAAAATATTCTGATCGTTTAGCAGTTGAAACCTCTAGAGCTGGAATAGATAGTAATTTTAGAAAATTATTTAATTATATTTCTGGAAGAAATGATGCTCAAGAAAAGATAGCAATGACTACTCCGGTTACTCAAGTCGAAAAAAATGGAAATATGACTATGCAGTTTTATTTACCTTCAAAGTTTAATTCAGATAATGTACCTAACCCAAGTAGAGATGATGTAAGAATAGTAAATATTGAAGGAGGATATTATGCTGTACTTAGATATTCTGGCAGAGCTTCTGATGGAAATTTCATAAAACATAAAGAAATCCTAGAA
Organism: Candidatus Pelagibacter sp. HIMB1495; assembly: GCF_052047955.1. Lineage (NCBI taxonomy): Bacteria > Pseudomonadati > Pseudomonadota > Alphaproteobacteria > Candidatus Pelagibacterales > Candidatus Pelagibacteraceae > Candidatus Pelagibacter > Candidatus Pelagibacter sp. HIMB1495. The sequence goes on from NZ_JBNAIQ010000001.1 coordinate 753,509, forward strand.
AAAGAGTTAAACAAAAATAATATTTCAATTATAAGTCCACCTATTAGAGCTACATATGATAGTCCTTTTACCCTTCCAATGAATAGAAGGAATGAGGCAATGTATAAAGTGGAGTTTAATTCATGAAGTCAAAATTTAAAGCAATGGTGTTATCTTGTATGGACCCAAGATTTCAACATTTAGTTCACAATCATTTAAAGAAAAAAAAATTAACTGGTAAGTACAGTGCTTTTACAATTGCTGGTGCTGCAGTAGGGGTCACACACAATAAATTTAAAAAATGGCATAATACTTTTTATGATAATCTTGGAACTTCAATACAGCTTCATAAAATAGAAAAGCTTATTGTTATAAATCACAAAGATTGTGGTGCTGCAAAAATTGCTAATGGAAAAAAAGAATTTACACCAGCAAATGAAAAAAAAATACATCAAGACTCATTTAATAAACTTAAAAAAGAAATTAAAAAAAGATTTCCAAAACTAAAAGTGGAATTAAATGTAATTGCTTTAGATAGTAAAATTACAAAATTTTAATTATTGATTTCTAATCAAAGGATAAACTTTTGGATTTAGATATTTTAAATTTGTTAACATAATCAATATCAATGTTACAAATCCGATTGAAAAACCTAAGTAGATTAAAACTTTAAAATCAAACATCCATACAAGTTCAAAGATATTTTCCATAATAAATTTTGAACCAATTACTGCAAAAAATATTGCAATCAGTATGACTGATTTAAATATAATGATAAATTCTATTAATGATGAGAGGATTATTTCTTTTTTTGAAAAGCCTAGAATTTTAAATACTAAGTTTTGATACTCTTTGACCTTACCTTGAACCATAATTGCACTTGAAATAACAATTAAACCAATCACAATAGTTACAGCTGATATTAGAGTAACTGCAATGAATACTTTATTTAAAACAGCTGTTACTTTTGTCAGATAATCTGCAATTTTAATCATAGACAAGCTAGGCATAACTTCCAGCATTTCAGTTTCATCAAATTTATCAGAGTTAAATTTTGCTGTTGCTAAATATTCATGAGGAATATTTTGAGCGAACTGAGGATTAAATAGCATTGCAAAGTTAATACTTAAATCTCGATAATCAACTTCTCTAAAATTAATCACTTCGCCATCTATTTCTCTTCCATATATATTTAGAGTAAAAATATCTCCTAATTGAATGTTAAAATCTCTTGCAACTTTAGCATCTAAAGATATCTGAAGTTGATTTGGTTTATTCAAATCCCACCATTCTCCAGCAACTAATGGATTATCTTCAGGAACATCTTCAACCCATGAGGATCTTCTCTCACTTCCTATTACCCAATAACTATCATTATCAGGTTTAATATAAGTATTTGGATTAATGCCATTAATTTTTGTAATGCCAGATGAGACCATAGGAACCACTTCAATATCCGCATCCGGATCCATTTTTAATATCCCTTGTTCAAATTTTTCACGCTCTCCTTTTTGAATTCCTACAAAGAAATAATCAGGTGCAATATCAGGAATTGATTTAGCAATTTCTCTTTGAAAATTTGTTCCAACCAACGCCAATGTTAAAAGTAAAGTAACTCCTAAACCTAAAGACATTATAGTAATTGGAGTGATACTTTTAGTTTGAGTGATATTCTTAATTGATACCTTTAATGAAATATTGGAGCTTGATTTAAATTTTTTAAGAAAAAATATAATTATTCTTGAAAGAAAGAAAAACACAATCAAGCATACAAAAAATGCAGCAAAGTATCCAAGACTGTAAGTTGGTTGTTCGGAGCCAACTGTAAATAATAAAACTAAAATAGAGAGCAAAATAAAACTTAAAACAACAGACTTTTTTGAATAATAAAATTGTAAGTTTTGAAAAACATTTCTAAATAAATTTGAAGCTTTTACTTGGTCAATTGAACTTATTGTTGGGATAGAAAATATTATAAGTACCAACAAACCTACTAAAAATATTTTAATAAAATTTACAATAGAGAATACTGGATAAACATTTAATCCAAGTCCATCTGATAAGTATTTGTCGGCAATAGGGACTATTAAAAAACTAGAGCCATAAGAAATAACAGTAATTACAAACAACAATATTAATAATTGAAGATAATAAAGTGTCTTTATATTTCCTGAGTAAAATCCAACTGCTTTTCTAACTGCAATTGACATATTGTTTTGATTAATAAAAGAGAGAAGGGTGTTTGCAATTCCAATACCAGCAATCAACATCGCACTTATGGAAACAAGCGATAAAAATTGTGAAAAATTGTTAATTATTCTCTTTATTCCACTTGCTGAATTTTCAGGATAACGAAGCTTTACTTTTTGATCATCTTTAAAAATATTCTCAATTCGTTTTTCTAACTCTTCAGGGTTATCTCCTTCGTTAAATTTTACTTTGTATTCGTAGTTCAAAAAGCTTCCAATCCCGTTTAGTTTTAATATCTCTAAGGTTTGTGTTCCAGCAAGTGCCCAATCACCAAAAGCAACAAATCCACTTACATCTGGTACTGATTTTATAATTCCAATAACTGTAAAGTTTTGGTCTTGAACTTTAACTTGTTCATTAAGTTTTATATTTAGTGTTTTTGACAAACTTTCATTAATTAAAATAGTGTTTGGTTCTTTTTGCATTCGCTCATATGCACCTTCAGGTTCAAATACTACTTCGCCGTATAATGGATATTTTTCATCAACGGTTTTAATTCTAGTAAATAAAGATTTATTTTTTTCTCTTCCAGTTGTTGAAAGCATAGTACTGAACTCAATCATTTGAGATACAGTTGCAAATTCTTTTACCTGATTAACTAGATCGAGATTTCCTTGGTTACGATTGTAATCAATTTCTAAATCACCACCCAATAAAGCTTTAGCATTATCGTTTAGTTCTTTTTTAAGACTATCTTCAATAGTAAAAATAGCACTTAATATAAAAAGGCTTATAAATAGAGTAACAATAATACTTGAGATTTTGTGATAGTTTCTGCTTAAATCTTTTAAAGCATATTTAAAAATCAAACTAAATTCAGATCGATTATTTAATTTTTCCATCTTTTATTTTGATTTTTCTTTTTGCTTTGTTTGCAAGTTTTGGATCGTGCGTTACCATGATTAAGGAAGACCCTTCCTCTTTTACATATTTAAATAGAATATCTGAAATCATTAATGAGTTTTCAGTATCCAAGTTTCCAGTAGGTTCATCAGCCAGGATTAATTCAGGCTTCATTGCTATAGCTCTTGCAATTGCAACTCTTTGCTGTTCACCACCAGATAACTGACTAGGTAAATTATTAAATCGGTGCTTTAAACCAAATCTATCTAACAAATTTTTTGCCTCACTCTCAGGATTTTTAAAATTATTTAATTCTAATGTTAAAGCAACGTTTTCAACTGCTGTGTAGTTTGGAATTAAATAGAAAGATTGAAATATAATTCCAATATTCTTCTTTCTAATCTCTGAAACTTCATCTTCATTTAAACCTGTTATTTCTTGATCTTGAAAAACAATTTTACCTGAAGTTGGTTTTTCTAGTCCTCCAACCAACATTATTAAACTAGTTTTACCAGATCCACTTTCACCTACGACAGAAACTGTCTCTTTTTTCTTAATGGTTAGATCAATATTCTTTAAAACACTGATACTTTCTTTACCAGTTTGGTATTTGAGATTTATTTTTTTTAATTTAAGAAGATCATTCATGAATAAAAGTTTATTTATAAAAATTTTGATGATCTTTCTAGTGCACATAAACGCTTTCGCAATAGAAAAGGTTGTCTTATTTGGCGATAGTTTGATGGCTGGATATGGTTTACCTAAAGAACATCATTTATCTGTAGTATTAGAAGATAATTTTAAAAAAGATGGTTTAAATATAAAGATAATTAATGGCAGTGTTTCTGGAAGCACATCTTCAGGAGGATTAAATATTGCTGAATGGAGTTTATCTGAACCCGGTATTGACTTAATCATTTTAGGTTTAGGCGCCAATGATATGTTGAGAGGAATAAAACCAGAAGAAACTGAGAAAAATTTAGAAGAAATCATAAAGATAGCAAATAATAAAAAAATCAAAATTATTATTGCAGGTATGGTTGCTCCAACAACACATGGTGCTGAATACAAAAAAAGGTTTGATGCAATCTATCCAAAACTATCAAAAAAATATAACTTACCCTTGATCCCATTTTTACTTGAAGGAGTGGCACTCGATCCAAGTTTAAATCAACAAGATGGAATTCACCCAAACAAAGAAGGAACAATTAAAGTAAGTGAAACTATTAAAAAAAGTATTATTAATATTTTAAATTAAATGAATAAATTTTTATATAATCTTAAAGAAAGCAGAATTTTTCAGTTTGTTGTTATTTCAATTATCATATTAAATGCAATTACAATTGGGGTTAACACTTATGAATTAAGCGATCTCACCAGACAAGCAATTAATTATTTAGATTATTCAATTACTATATTTTTTGTAATTGAAATTATAATTAGATTTGTAGGAGAACCTAAAAAACTAAAGTTTTTTAAAAGTGGATGGAATGTATTTGATACTTTAATTGTTTTAATTTCATTAATTCCTATACCTAATAATTCTAGCTTCTTACTTTTAAGATTATTAAGAGTATTTAGAGTATTAAGAATTATTTCAGTTGTTCCAGAATTAAAAAAAATCATTGAAGCGCTGCTTACTTCCGTCAAAAGAGTGTTTTATGTTGGATTATTATTGTTTATCATTCTTTATATATACGCAACTATAGGCTCAATTTTATTTAGCACAGATATTCCTGAAAGATGGAGCGATGTTGGTGTTGCTATGATTACGTTGTTTCAGGTTTTAACTCTATCTAGTTGGGAACAAGTAATGTTGCCATTACAAGATGTTTACTGGTGGGCTTGGATTTATTTTTTCAGCTTTATAATTATATGCGGAATTACAATGCTTAATTTGTTGATTGCGATATTAGTGGACGTAGTAATCAATCAGAAAAAGTTATAAGACCTTTTAATGAAAAGATTTGTTGTAGTTTTAAGTTTTATTTGTTTTGGTTATGCCAATGCACAGAATACAAATATTACCATAGATAGAAATTTAAATCTTTCATGTTCATTTGAAAAAGTAATTTTAAAAAATCCAGATCATAACTTTGAAACATTCACAAAAGATCAAATTAAGAGGGATGATATTAATAAATTAGTAATAGAGTCTAAATCACCAAATCTATTAAACATTAAAAATTTATCTAATTTTATTGATAAAATTGAACTAGACGTAAAAATTTCTAATAAAGATGTCGTTTTAATTCAAGCTCTTGATGAAAATAAAAATTATTCAGAATCAGCTGTTTTAACTTTTAAAACAGGAGAACTTATTCACGAAATAACAAAAAATATTAATCAAAAAGAAAAAGAAAAGGAAAAAGAAATTTTATTTTACAACTGCAAGAATAAAAATCAAAATACTTGATGATTTTAACCAAATAATTCTAGGAATATTATCAATTTATATAAATAATAAACTACAGAAAGTGCTATAGAAACTTTCACAACTCTTGGCCAAAACCAATTTTTATTATTACTTGCACTTCTCCACATCGCAACAGTAATTATTAATGTATAAATCAACAGTATTGCTAACTCTATTACGAGTATTGTTGCGTAAAAATTATTAATATTAGAAAAGATTTGTTTAATAATTAACTCAGGATTTTGATTATAATTTATAAGAGATTTATCAATTGAATCTAAAGCAAAAAAAAATGTTATAAAAATTATTAAGCTAAATATTAACTGGTATAGGGTTCCATAAACCCAGAATGTTTTACCAAGTCCGTAGTCACCTTTAATCAAATTTTTTAAAAAATTCATTGATCTTCTATAGTCCTAAAAATCACTAAAAAATAAACAAAATATTTAAATCTATTAAGCAATAAACAGATTTTTTGATAAATAAATATTTTTTTTTCCATATAATAATTTAAAGTGAAATAATCATTTCATGAAAAAAGTACTAATTACATTATTTTGTTTAAATTTTATTTTTTCTTCAGCTATTGCTGACTCTCTTGGAAATCTTAGAACAGTAAATCATTATCTATCAAATGGATATAATTTAGAGAGTACAATTTTAATAAATGATCAAAAAATATTGTATAATCTTAAAAATAATGGTTCGTCAAAAATGCAATTTGAACCTAAGTTAATTACTTGTATTTATAATATAAAAAAAGAAACAACGAATTGTTACAAACCTTAAGAATTTTCATCTTAATAAATTTATAAATTCATTTTGAAGTTGTAAAAATATGATCAAATTGTTTTAAGAATAAAGACTCTATTATTCATATTTGTTAATATTTAATTATGAAAAAGTCATTTATAGTAATTTTAATTTTATTACTTTCACAATTGCAATCTTTTGCAAATGATCGAGACATAAGGCTAAATCAATTATTTAATGAGCTCAAAGTTAATAAAGCAAAAGTAGCATCTATTGTTGAACAGGAAATTTGGTCTTTATGGAGTACTCATCCAACTGATGAAAAGCTGACTGCTCGTTTAGAAGAAGGTTCAATGTTTGTTAGAAACCAACAGCCAAAAAGAGCAAGAGAAATATTTACTGAAGTAATAAATCTTGATGAAAATTGGGCTGAAGCTTGGAATAAGAGAGCAACTGTTCTTTATATGTTAGGAGAATATCAAAAATCACAAGATGATATTGATAAAGTCTTAGAATTAGAGCCAAGACATTTTGGTGCTTTAGCAGGACAAGGTTTAGTGAACATTCAATTAAAAAATTTTGAAAAAGCAATTAGAAGTTACAAACAAGCACAAGAGATTTATCCGTCCATGCGATCTCCAGAAATCATGATAAAACAAATCGAAGATTTGATGAAAGAACAAACAATTTAAAATGTGTGGAAGATACGTTGTTAAAAATCCAGTTACTAAAACTAGTTCTCTAGTTAAATCTGCAATTCAGGTTGAAGATAGTGAAAACTATAATGCTCATCCTTATCAAAAACTTCCAGTTATAAAAAAATATAAAAATGGAAATACCTTAGAATCTTTGAAATGGGGTTTGGTTCCAAGCTGGGCTAAAGATAAAGATTTTAAAGCTCTGATTAATGCACGACTTGAGACCATAGATGAAAAGGTTTCATTTAAAAAATTGATAAAAAATAATCGATGTGTTGCCGTTGCAGATGGATTTTATGAATGGAAGAGGGAAGAGAAAGAAAAAACTCCTCATTATTTTACCCGTAAAGACACCAATACCATCTATTTTGCTGGAATATTTGAAGATGATCAGTTTTGTTTAATTACAGAAGAAGCAAAAGAAAATATTAAGGAAATTCATCACCGACAACCAGTTATTCTTAATCAAGCGGATGTTAATAGATATTTAAATTTAGAATTACAAGGATCAGCGTTTCTAAATGAACGTAAATCACCAGATCTTATATTTCATGAAGTTTCAAAAGATGTAAATAAGCCTACTAATAACAGCGCTTCTTTAATACAAAAATTATAAATCTATTTTCTTTTATTTTTTTTTAAACTTAAAGTTTTTAGGTCTTTTTCTATTTTTAAATTTTCTTTTATTATCTTTGTTTTCAAATTTTTTGAATTTCTTCTTTTTACTTAATTTATTGTTAGAAAATTTATTCTTAAATTTCTTTTTAAATTTATTTTTTTTATTAAATTTCTTATTCTTTTGATTGTTTGGTCTTGCTTCTTCTTTAACTTTAAAATCAGGATCTATTAATTTTTGTATAGATCTCCACATACTTCTGTCGTTGTTTGTTAAAAAAGTTAAAGCAGAACCATCTTTTCCAGCACGACCAGTTCTACCTATTCTGTGAATATAATCTTCTGGAACTTGTGGAAGATCGTAATTGATTACGTGTTTTATAACTGGAATATCTAATCCTCTTGCTGCAACATCTGTTGCAATTAAAATCCTACTATTACCATTTCTAAATCCTCTAATAACTCTATCTCTTTTACTTTGTCTAAGATTTCCATGAATGGCATCAGCTTTATGGCCATCATATTTTAATCTTTTTACAATTTTATCAGCACCATGTTTAGTTTTAACAAAAACTAAAATAGATCCACTTCTTTCAACTAATTGATTAATCAACTCATGATATTTCTTGTCTGCTGTGATTTGAAAAGTTTCTTGTTTAATTTTTTCAATTGGAGTTGATAAAGATCCAACAGACACTCTTTCAGGATTGTTAAGATACTTTTGAGAAATTTTTAAAATGTTTTCAGGTAAAGTTGCAGAAAACAATAATGTTTGATGATTTTTTGGAATAAATTTTAAAATTACTTCTATTTGAGGAGTAAATCCCATATCTAACATTCGATCTGTCTCATCTAGAACTAAGTAATTTACTCTAGATAAGTTCAAACTTTTTCGTTCTATGTGATCGTTAATTCTTCCAGGGGTTCCAACTATAATTCTTGCTCCTTTTTTTAATTGTCTTAGTTGTTTTTGCATACTCTCACCACCAATTAAAAGAGCATTGCCAATTCCTATTTCTCTAATATTAAGTTTTAAAACAGTTTCCATTACCTGTGTTGCAAGTTCTCTTGTTGGACAAATTATTAATGCCATTGCTTGCTTATCTTTTAAAAGCTTATTTAGCATTGGAATTGTAAATGCTAGTGTTTTACCGGTACCTGTTTGAGCAGTTCCTAAAACATCTTTTCCTTCTAAGCTAATTGGTATTGATTGACTTTGAATAGGGGTTGGAGTTTTAAATTCAGCTAATTCAATTGATCTTTTTAATTTATTTTCAATATTTAGATCAGAGAAGTTCATTATGCTGGGATTGATATAAATTTTAAGAAATTGAGTGTCTGCTTATATCTTTTTGTACCAAATACAATAAATAGTTTGGGAGGATTAATCTCTGAAGTTTACAAAATCTATTGGAAGTCCAATATCAATAGCTTTAATTGCTGCTATAGCTTCTTGAAGATCATCTCTTTTTTTACCATCTACTCTTAATTCATCACCTTGAATTTTTACCTGAATTTTTAGCTTAAGTTTTTTAATGTCAGCAATTACTTTTTTTGCATTTTCCTGGCTAATACCTTCTTTAAGTTCACTTACTTGTCTAATTGCTCCACCTGAAGCACCTTCGGAACTTTTAACCTCTAAAACTCTTGGATCTACTTTTCTTCTTACTAAATGAGTTTGTAATAATTCATTAACTTGCTTTAATTTTAATTCATCAGGAGCATTAGTGGTAACTGATTTATCTTTTCGCTCTATAGTGATGTGAAGTCCTTTAAAGTCATATCGATTGCTAATTTCTCTTAAGCAATTTGCTAAAGCATTATCAAATTCTTGATAATTAATTTTACTGATTACATCAAAAGAAGGCATAATTTATTTATACAATAATCTATTTTTTATTAAACGAAATTAAAGATAATATTAATTTAAAATATGAAAAAAATTAAAATCCATATCAGAAATAATCATTGGAAAGAGGGATTTTTGCCTTGTGATGCTGAAGGTGAGAAAAATAATACAATCACTAAGGAAGAAATTGAAAAGGGTTTTGATCAATATCCTGAGTTAAGGGACAAAGTTGAATATGTAATTGATTGGGATGACGATAATTTTATCTCATCAATGCAATCAGCTAACATTTTACTCGGCTGGCAGTTTCCAACAAAAGATTTAAAACAAATTGCACCTAACCTTAAATGGATCCATGTGATTTCCGCTGGTGTTAATCATTTATCTCCATTTGATTGGATGAACGAAGATTTAGTTTTAACAAACAGTAGTGGTGTTCATGCTAAAAAAGCAGGGGAATTTGGTTTGATGAGTATATTAATGCTCCAAAATCACATGACTAGAATTGTAACCAACCAAAAAAATAAAGAATTTGTATCTTTACTTGGAAAACCAATCGAGGGAAGGAAAGTAGTTGTTGTTGGAACTGGTTCTTTAGGTGGTTCAATGATTAAACATATCAGTAAGCTTGGAGCTGAAGTTATTGGTGTAAATAGAAAAGGAAAAAATGTTGAGGGGTGCTCTAAAGTTATTACATTTGATAAAATTGATGAAGTGTTACCTGATGCTGATTTTTTATATTTAGCAGTTCCAGAAACGGAAGAGACTAAAGGATTAATTAATAAATCTAGATTAGATAAATTAAAATCTACGTGTGGGATTGTTAATATTGGAAGGCAATCTGTTTTAGATTATGAAGCTTTAAGGATTAAACTTCAAAAAAATGAAATTGCTGGAGCAATTTTAGATGTATTTTCACAGGAACCTATTCCAAAATCATCAAACCTTTGGGATACTCCAAATTTAATTATCACTCCTCATATTTCATCTGATAGTGAGGGGAATTATATTGAGATGGTTCTTAAAATTTTCTTTAAAAATTTAAAATTATTCACAGATAATAAAGAATTAATTAATCAAATAGATAGAAATTTAGGATACTAGTTACTATATATAAAGAACATATGTTGAAAGTATATTTAGCAGGAGAAATTCACACAAATTGGCGTGATGAAATTATTGATGAATGTAAAAAACAAAATTTAGACATTCAATTTTCGTCTCCTGTAACAGATCATGCATCTTCAGATGATTGTGGTGTTGAAATTTTAGGACCTGAAGAGAAAAATTTTTGGAAAGATAGAAAAGGGGCTAATATCAATTCAATTAGAACTAAAAAATCGATCAAAGATTGTGATGCGATCATTGTTAAATTTGGTGAAAAATACAAACAATGGAATGCAGCATTTGATGCTGGATATGCATCTGCATTAAACAAATCAATTATAGTTATTCATAGTGACGACCATCAGCATGCCCTTAAAGAGGTAGATGCTGCAGCTTCAGCTGTTGCTTCAGATCAAAAACAAGTAGTTAGAATTTTAAAATACGTTTTAGAAGGTTCATTAAAATAAAGTAATGAAATTATTAAAAATACTCTTTGTATTCGTCTTTTTAAACTCATCAAATTTATATGCAGAAATTTATAAATTAAATTGTAAGTACACAGATGTAATTAGAGGAGGCAACAAAAGTGTTAAGACTTCTGTTTGGTACATAAATAATGAAAAAAAGATGATTGCTCTAGCAAAAATAAATAATACCAATGTAAAATACACTTCAAATAAATGGGATGATAAAAGTTTTGGAGTCAAAAATGATGAGGTATTTATCAATAAATCCCAAATGAAAATTAAAAATAATATTTATGGAGTAGGAGCGGGTACTGATAAAAATAGTAAAGAAGTTCTTTTAATCGCTCTAAGCGAAGAAGGTTTAGATAAAGATCCAACTTGGATTAAAGTCCAAAAAGATACCAAAAAATTAGTTAAAAGTAGAAGTGAAAAAAAAATTAGTGATGCAGAATATGGAAAGCAAATGGATAAAATTTACAAATTAAATGATCAAGTAGTAGCTAAATGGACAATACAGCAATCATGCTCAAAACCAATTAAAGTAAAAACTGCTAAGAAAGATCCCCTTAATAAGGTTAAAGACAAGTTAAAAGAAACTTTAGATAAAATTAATTAATATTTAAGATCATAAATATTTGGTTTAATTGAATTTTCAAATTTAAGATGAAAAAAATACTTTGGTTTAGACACGATTTAAGAATTGAAGACATTAAAGATTTTCAACCTCATCAAATGAGCAAAAAACAAGCAGTGTTTGCAAGACATCTTGGAATGAAAAATAATAATGTTCCAACAATCACAACTAAAAATCTTAGAATAGAAGAATTGTATAACTTAAACGATGATGAGTTTAACAGACTACAAGAGCAAGGTGTTTCAAAGAGGTTAGGAAATTAAAAATTTTTTAATATCTAAATAAAATCTTACGCGTTTAGATAACCAACTAGTAACGAAATAAAAGCACCTACGTGTACGACCATTATTGCTTTATCTTTCCACATAACTCCAACTGCAAACCAAAGAAAAATTCCTAAAAAAAATAAATAAACATTATAGGGAGTCATGTTTAATCCAGTCATCCCATAGCCAATTAATTGAATGATGGTTGCTATCCATTTTACATAATCAACTAATTTTATGTCTTTAATCATAAATTTATAAATTAATCTCAAGTTTCATATCACTTGAAACAGTAAAGGAAGCATCTTCAAATGAGGGTGGTCCAAACTTACCTTTGGCATTATTACTAAAACCAAATTGCTCTTTTGGTACGCCAAATAAATTTCTGTCCATTTTATTATTGTAGTTTTTATCAACAAAAATACCGATAGCATAAGTACCATCTGGTAATTCAAATGTGTAAGTGACACTTCCAGTTTCTACATCTTCGATTACACCTTGAATAATGCCTTTTGCTGCACCACCTTTTTCACCATCATCATTTTCAAATACCTCTGCATCATCATAAATAGCTAAATGCATTTCACCTTTTTTCTCAATATTACTAACTTTCACAATTACAGTTGCAGCATAAGTATGAGATATAGTAATAAGAAACGGTAAGATAAAAATTACAAATAAATTTCGATAAAACTTGATCATGACTTTATTATTCAATGAAGCGCACCCTATACCACTTCATGCAATTATGGCAATGATTGCAATAATTTTAGGTGGTATTCAACTTTCTATGAAAAAAGGTGGAGCAATTCATAAATTGTTAGGTCGTATTTGGGTAGCCTTAATGCTGATTGTAGCGATAACCTCTTTTTTCATACACGAAACAAAAATGTGGGGAGATTATAGTCCTATACATTTATTGAGTTTGTGGACAATTTTCTCTCTTGGTCTTGGAATTTACTTTGTAAGAGTTGGTAATATTAAACGTCACAAACAAGTAATGATCGCAACTTATTTTTTTGCTTTAATTCTTACAGGCTTTTTTACGCTTTATCCAGGACGTATCATGCATCAAATTTTGATAGGCTGAAAATACTAAAATTAAGATCTAATTTATACGTTTAAAGATTTTGTTAAATTGTATTTAGCTAATAATAAAAACATATCATTTAGAAACTCACCAGGTATATTTCTATCAAAACAAGTTTTGCAGCTAAGATTATCTTTATTAATCAAGACATGAGCAAAAGCTTTATTTACATTAGAAAAAGGGTTTCCAAAATCTAGTTTTTGACCTTCTGAGAATGAAATTCTAATTATATCACTTAGCTCTTGAGACATCTTTTCTGCATCTCTAAAATTACCCTGTTCAACATTATTACAAATTTCTCTTAAAATTTTCCCAAAACAATTTGCTGAGCTTAATAAAAATCCATCATATTTTCCGTGTGGCTGTAAATGATCAAAATAATTTTCCTCTGCTCCTCTTAAAAATATTAAATCATTAAAATTAATTCCAGAATTAACAACATCATCCTCACCACTAGTGTCCTTAAATAATTGAATTCTATCTTGAAAATTGTCTTTTAAAATTTTTAATGTTTCAGGTTCAATATTGCATCTTACTACTTGAGGCAGTTGATAGATAGAAATTGGCAAATACGTATTTTCAATAATACGTTTAAAATGTAAAATAATTTCTTCTTGTTTGATGTTTTCATCAACAGGAGCACATAAAGTTAATCCAAAAAATCCTGCAGAAGTTCCATTTTTAATTATGTATCTTTCAATTATATCTGTTCGTCTTAGAACGTCTTCTGTTGTTTTTCCAAATGCTCCAAATAATATTTTGTTATCTTTTTTAATTAAAGAATTATCATTTAATATATCTAACCAATTGATTATTAATTCATCAGTTAAATTCCACCCATCCCCTGTAGTCCCGCATACCAAGAATTGTTTTACATATGGGTCTAACCAATTGATATGTTTTTGAATAAGCTTTTCATCTAGCTCTAAATTTTTTGTGTTTTGATAATGAGAAATAATTGGGACCCAAAGTGGATCAAATGATTTAGATTTATTCATGTAGTAATTAATTACATGAAATAAAAAATAAATTTTCTCTATTATTACTAATTTATAGTTGAATATTAGTAAATTATATAAGATATTTAGTAAATATTAATAAAATTTATTAAAAATATGGATGAAGTTGATAAAAAGATTGTAAAAATACTTAAAAATAACAGTAAAACCACTCTTCAAAATATAAGTGAGAAAATAAATTTAAGTATTGCCCCTACTGCAAGAAGAATAAATCAATTAGAAGAAAACAATATAATTAAAAATTATTCAGTAAATATTGATGAAACCTCACTTGGTTACAAATTTCCTGCCTTCATATTTATTAGCTTAGAAAAACAGCAATCAAAAAATTTTGATAAATTTGAGAAAAAAATTTTAAATTTTCCTGAAGTTGTTGAGTGTTGGTTAATGACTGGAGCTAAAGATTATTTAATACGAATTGCAGTTAAAGATGTTGAGGAATTTGAGGATTTTTTAACTAAAAAACTAACTGTAATAGAGGGCGTTTCTTCTGTTGAAACCTCTATACCTTTGAGAAGAGTAAAGTCGGAATACTCCCGTGTGGAATAAATTTTTCAGATATCAAATTTTTCTAATAAGAAATTGATTAATAAATTGTAAATGAATGCAAAACTGAAAATATAAAACAGAAAAATTGCAGCTTTAGAATTAAATATGTATCCAGTGGAAGTTAAAAGAACTAAGAAAAAGCTTATCGATAAAGCAAGTTTAGATAGTACTTTTTTCTTTAAATGAGATTTAATAACTTTTTCCTTCATATATCCTATTAACTAAAATACTTAATATACCAATGAATTTTAAAAAATATATATGGAAATGTAGATTGTTAGTTTTGAATACTCCAAATTACACTAATCAAGAGTATAAAAATTCAAAAGATATTTATCAAAAACACATAAAAGAATTTCATAAACGATTTATTAAATTAGTGACAAGATTAGATAAAGCTAAAAACTTTAGTGTGAGTTTAATTGGCTTTGATGGAACCGAAAAAGCTAAGTTAGATACAATAAATCTTAAAAAGATATTTAACTTGGTTGATAAAATGCCAATGAATAAAATGATAAAAGATAAAAGTTTTAAACCTTTAAATCTTTCATTATTTTCTGATTATAAACCTGAGACAACTTTACATGGTTTAGGTTTTAAGAATAAAGAAAAGGCTCTTTATACAGTTAAAGCTATCAAAAAAAGATCAATTAAGTATCAAGTAAATGTTATTGCAACAATGCTTGGAAGAGCAAAAAATCATCCCAATAAAACTAAAGATATGGATGATGCAATTGTAATCTTTGAAAAGTGGATGAGAATGTATAAAAAAAATAAAAAAACCTAAATTAAAGAATATTATAAATTTAATTACCTATTAAAATATGACTCTAATTGAAATAGTAGCTTTAATAATTTTTTTATTTCCTCTAGCTTTTAGCCCAGGACCTGGGAACATGTTCTTTGCAGCTAATGGAGCTAGATTTGGTTTTGTTAAAACTTTATCAGCAAATTTTGGTTATCATCTTGCAACGATTATAGTTACTTTTCTTATAGGTTTTGGTTTTAATATATTTTTTTCATTTATTAATGATCAATATCAATACATTCAGATAATTGGATCATTATATGTAATCTATCTTGCCTATAAATTTTTCAAAGCAAGCACATATGAAAATAACAATCAAAATTTAAAATGTACTTTTGTTGATGGAGTTATACTTTTAGTATTTAACCCAAAAGCTTATGTGATAATTTCTTTAATGTTCACAATCTTTTTAGACGGTTCTCAAAGTTTAATAAGAATAATTTTAATCAGTATAATTTTTACAGTAAATAACTGCGTATCATTTACTCTGTGGACATTATTTGGTGACTTACTTGGTGCAAAATTTAGAAATGAAAAATATTCTAAAATATTAAACAAAATCTTCTCATTGTCTTTATTTTTGGTTGGCATATGGATGCTTTCAATTAAAATTTAAAAATACAAAAAATGAAAAAACTTATATCTGCAATAATTATTAGCATCTTAAGCACAAGCGCTAATGCTGATGATCAGCAAACTTTTGTGTTTAATAACCTACAAGGAGATTTCACCACTTGTTATAGTTATTACTTGTTATCTGAAGAAGGTTTTAAAAAAAGTGGTAGTGCTAATGATGAAACTATCGCAGGACTTAATAAATCAGCAGATTTATCATTAGAATCTGTTTTTATGATTGGTCAGCAATTAGGCATGAACACAGATACAATGAGAAATAGAGTTAAAACATCCTTTGAAAGTATGAAAAATGAGATGGGTGAAGATTATAAAAACTTTTCAAAAGTTTTAGATAAATACGGAATATTTTGTAAGGACTTAATAGAAAAAACAGACGATAGAGTTGTATTCTGGGAAGATAAATTTAAGTAAATTATTATTTAGATAATTAAGGGTTATGTTAACCTAACGTTAACTAATGAGTAATATTTATCATTCAGATATTTATCAGTTCAATAAACCTGTTCCTAGTTATTGGGAAGCAACTTCAAGTGAGGATTTAAACTTAGACAAACTTCAAAAAGATATTAGTTCTGAAATAGTAGTCATAGGTGGGGGTTACACAGGTTTACTTTGTGCAATTAATTTAATTGAAAATTATAATTTAGATGTGGTTTTGGTTGAGGCTGGAAAAGTAGGTTGGGGTGCTTCTTCTCGTAATGCGGGGTTTTGCTGTCTTCCTCCAAGCAAGATGTCTTATAAAAAAATGCAATCTGTTTATGGAACAGAGGAGACTAGAAAATTTTTTAAAAATTCTGTTGAAGGAGCTAATTACACTAAAGAATTAATTGATAATTATAATATTGATTGTGATGTAACGGGTGAAAATAACTTTGTAGTAGCTCATCATAAAAACAAATTTGACCAAATTAAAGATCAAGCTGAAGTTTATAAATCTGAATTTGGTATAGAGACTAAAGTTTTTTCAAAAGAAGAATTTGATGAAGTAGGTCATGGTGGAACTGAGCAATTTGGAGCTTTTTCATATAAACCTGGTTTTGCAATCAATCCTTTAAAATTTGTAAACGGCCTTGCAAAACATGCTTTGTCTAAAAAGTTAAAAATCTATGAACACACAAAAGTTGAAAAAATAGAAAAAGAAAATGGTTCTTTTCTTTTAAAAACTAATGAAGGTTCAATAAAAACAAAAAAAATAGTTGTTGCAACTAATGGATTTTATCAAGAAGGATTAATTCCCGAAATGGATGGAAGAGTTTTACCTGTTATATCAAATATTATTGTAACAAGACCACTTACCAATGAAGAGCTTAGCTTACATAACTTTAATACTTATGCCCCAATAGCTAATTCTAAAAACCTTTTGTATTATTATCGAAAGTTACCAGATAATCGAATTTTGTTTGGCACTAGAGGAGATTTTGAAGGAAGCAATCAATCAAATCAAAATAGAGCAAATGATATGGAACAATTTTTAAAAAATATTTTTCCTAAATGGAGCAATGTTACAATTGATTATAATTGGAGAGGTTTAATTGCATTATCACAAAAACTAACTCCTTCAATTGGTAAAATAGATAATGAAGAAATTTATTATGGATTTGGTTATAGCGGAGTAGGAGTTAGTGCAGCTCCTTGGACTGGAAAACAATTATCTAAGCTAGTTTTTTCATCGAATAGTAAAGACTTAGATATATCGTTAATTTACAAAGGTTTGCCTAAGAAATTTATTTTACCACAATTAAGAGTATTTTATTTTAAATTAGCAGTGTGGTTTTATAGAATTAAGGATAAGTTTAATATTTAATGATTGAGTTTATAGATATATTTTTTAATCAATACTTAAGGATATTTGTAGGAGTTGTGCTTATAGGTCTTATTTTATTTTCTTTATATTATAAATTTAAATAATAACTCATCTAGTTGGTCATAATCTTTTATATAGCTTGATGCTGATGGATTTTTTTTAGTTAAATCGCTTTCCTTTATATCAGCAAAATTAATTTTTAGATTTTTCATTCTTTCAATAATTGGAGGATGTGTGTCACAAGGGTGATACATTTCATAAGCTATTATCATTGTTAAGATATCTTTAAATTTATAAGATACTAAATATTCTCTGTAATTTTTATTGAATTCAGAAGTCAGTGATTTCCCTTTATTTTTTAAAATATTATCAAATAAATTTCTATTAATTTGCGAGTAGATATGAAATTTACATAACCCAGAAATCATACTTTTTTTATCTTTACATATTTTAGACCCGATTGTGTCAGCCCTAAATTCTTGATCCATGCAAATCTTAAAGTTTTTAATTAACATATTAATTGTTATGTACATAATAGGATTGAACAGCATCATTAAAAAAAATTTTTCAAAAAATGCAAATATCGTTCCGGTGATACCCATTTCTTTTTGATTTTTTTCGTTTTCTTCAAATCCTTTTCTAAAGAATTTAAATTTTTCAGTGAGTGTAAAATAAAGAGATTTATACTTGTCACTATATTCTGTATCCTCACCAGAAAAGTGAGCTAATTCATGTCCAATAAGTCCACGCAATTCATCTTTAGTTAAAATATTTAACATTAAATAGGAAATAAAAAGAGTTCTGCCAGTTAACAATTCTTCACTGTCTCTATTTATTAAATTTACATCAGAAGAAATTACGAAAAAACCTTCATTAGTTCCCAAGATAACATTGTCAGGAATTTTAGTTTTTATTTTATTTGAACATTCTTTAATAAGTTTAAATAACTCAGGCTGATCATTTTTACTTATTTTACATCCAACAACATCAAGACTAGTTTTTTTTTCAAATTTATAAATTATTGATATGACAACAAAGAATGCACTTAAGGTGCCAAGTATTGTTGCACTTAATATTAAAAATGACCAATGTCTTAGTTTAAATTCTGGAAAAATATTATTTATGGATACAACAATAATAAATAAAAAAATTAAGATAACTAAAAGTGTCGTTATTTTAATTATTAACCATGTTAATCTGTAGTAAGCTATGTATATACTTGTTAATCTTTTATGATCTATTCCTACGTACCAATTGATAATTAATAGTACTGATAAATTAAATACAATAAGCGCAGTTAAAATTTTTGATAGGATTTGAAAATAATAAACATATTTAATATCTAGATTAAAATAATTTGGATTTGTAAAATCATTTATAAACCTAGCCTCATCAGTGCTCACTATTTCAATAAATGCTAAATAAATTAAAGGGACAAGTAAAAATAAAAATAATGATTGAATTACTAATCGATAGCTATTTTCATAATATTCATCAAAAAGTTTACCTATATTCATTTTAATTTTTTATAAAGTTAGCCTGATCTTAATTTATCTCCTAAGCTTCTTTTTTCATTGTACCATCTACAGTTATCACAATCTTGACCTGACTTAGGATATTTATCAGATTCTAAACATGCTTTTAAATCTACAAGTATGTCTTCAATATAATCTGTTTTAAGTTTGTAAGGTAACAGAGTAGTTTTGAAATTTACTTTTTTATCAAATGAAGTTTGACTTTGATCTGCAGCATTACAGATTAACCAATAGCCTGTATCATGGACCTTGAAATCATTAAGTTGTAATAAATAAGCATAAAAATCTAACTGTCTTAAATATCCTTTGTGATAATGTTTTGAGGATGTTGTGTAATCCTCTAGGTTTTTGTTAGATGTTGCTTTGTAATCTAATACAACGATTTCATCTGTATCTTTGTTAAGCCACAAATCATCTAAAGCACCATAAATTTCAATCCCAGTTTTTTTAGAAGTTGCTCTTACACCACTGAAGTTGTGTCTGTACTTACGTAATGTTTCCTCATCTAAGCCATTATAGGGAACAAAATTTAATTTATATTCCTCAAATATAGGATGAGGTTTACCTTTAGCTCTAAGTTCATCAAATTCTTCTTTTAATAAAGCATCAACCCTTGAATTAATCGGAAATCCAGGTGTACTTGGTGGCTTAATTTTATGTTTTTCCAAAAGATAGAAGCAAAGAGGGCACTTAATAAAACTATCCCATTTAGATCTACTAATTTTCATTGTTCCTCCATTTAAGATTATCATTAAACATAGTGATTAGGAAATTTATCATTTTTTATACCTCGCAATTTGTCTGTAACATTGTGGTTTAACTGAAGATTTACCAATGATTTTTACTTCATCGTTTTTAAAATAATAAATCCAATAGTAGTGCTCATTATTTTCTTCATCAAAAACTTCCTCAATTCTAATTTCAGTAATTTTATCCATCAGTGGTAAGTCCTTTCTTTCTTCAAATACTCAAAATACAATTTAAAGATACCAAGCCTTACTTTTCTCATGACACTGTCCCATTCTTCCTCAGAATTATTTGATAACCAGGGTAGATCTTTCTTTTTAAGTTTAAAAACCTCTAAAAATACTTGATCTACAGATTGAAGTAGATGATTTACATCTTTTTCACCCTGAACAGCGATTAAATTAATAAGCTTATCGTGATCGGATAACTTTGATATTTTCTTTTTCATATTTACCTATCTGAACGTAAAGCTCAAAAAAGATAAACCTGTCTATTTTACTGACCATATATATTTTACCATTTAAAAACTTTCGTTCTTAATTGTTAGTTTTTAGGTAAAACGATTTAAAGATTTGGTACATTTATTCCCGTTAAGCATCAGCTAAAACTAAAAAGTTTTAACTCTTAAAAGGTTGGCAATGTAGCTGAAGGCAGGAAATATACACTGATCAGTAAAGCTTAATGTATATATCTTGCCTTCATCAAATTATTAAACCTTACCTAAATCACACCTTATACTTAAAATAGACAAATTCAATGATTAAATTTTAATTTATATGATTCATAATTTTTTTAATTGGTGTGTTTATGTCTTAGAGGTTATAGGAAATGTAACAGGCATGGGCTACGAACTTGCAAACATCGTCATATTTGTAATTTTACAACCTGCTTTAATTTTATTATTTTTTATTCTTTGGAGAATGGAGAAGAAAAAGAATAAATAATAAGCAATTAGACTCTCTGTTCAGGATTTGTTATTATAAACAATGTCTAATCCTTTTATTTTAATAGCTAGAATACGTGTCAAAGAAGGTAAGGTTGAAGAATATCTTAAGATAGCAAAAGAAGCAGATGACGCCGTTAATGAGTCAGAACCAGATATGCTTATTCATACTTTTGATCAAGATCCAACAGATCCTTTAGAATTTACGTGGAGTGAAGTTTACCGAAACAGTGAAGCTATGGTGCATCACCTTAATAATCCTCCCGTTCAAGCCTATGTTGAAAAACATCAAGAGATTGCTGACAGATTTGAAATAGAAGTTTATGGGAATATTACAGAAGAGACTATAAAAGCAATTGAAGATACAAATGTACCTTTCAAGCATTTTAAAACTACTGAAGTAGGATATATTAGAAAAAAATTTTTTGATAAGTGAAAAAACTTCTATCGATCCTGGTTCTTAGTTTGTTGTTTGGGGGTAGTGCTCATAGTTTCATGACTTATGGTGAGTTTAAAGAATTAATATTATCAGATGAAACAAGTGCTAAATGGTATTTGAGAGGAATTATAAATGGAAACCTGTCTCACTCTAGATACATGAATATTGAAAAACCAGAAAATGAACATCTCTATTGTCCTCCAGATGATATTAAATTTAGTATGGAACATGCAGTTGAAATGATTCAAACTGAGGCTAATAGAATTAAAAGTGAGACTAGTGAAGATATTAATAAAGCGTTAGTACCATTATTATATATTTGGGGAATGCAAGACACATATCCGTGTGAATAAATTTTATGTTGGAAGTATTAATAGCAGTAGAATTAGCTTTTTTAGCTTATAAATTAATCATAGATTAAAAGAAGTCAAATTAACAAAATCATATTTCAAACAATTTTTTGAATTAAGATTTATCAGTGAAAAGAATTATCTTTTTTATATTTACCTTTTTCCTACTGACACAATCATCATATGCAATTTTAAAAGTAACCAAGTTACCTCATGAAGATGCAGATATAGAAAGAATATACAAATTAGATAATGGTAAATTTATTTTTATTGAGCAATTTGTAAGAGGCCATATTATTTGGGAATACGACCAAGAGTTAGATAAATTTAAGGAAATATCTGGTGTTTGGGGCTTCATTGATCTTGCATCAAAATGTGAGCAAATAAAAAGCAAAGATATTTATTTTGCAACTACTTTAGAATATTGGTTTGCTGGTGGGACTAATATTGATTATCCAGAGATAAGAATATTTGAATTATATGAACCCAATCCATGGAGAGATACTGATATAGGAATTACACCTAGCATGAAATATGCAAAGGAGTGGTGTACTTTTTATAAACCTTATTATATAAAATAAACACTGTCCGTGATTTAGAAATAACTCTACTTGCTTCGGACATTAAACATTAACGCTAAAGGAGCATATGAAATATAAAATCAAAAAAGCAAAAAAAGATGACCCAATTTATAAAAAAGGGTTTTCCATTAGTTCTATTAAGGACTACTTCCAATCAACGAAAGATAGAGGATTAAAGCCTTTATTTTTTGAAAAAATAGGAGACAAAAACTCTACCCGAGACGAAAAACTTCAAAATCTCATTAGAGTCTTAAAAGAAAATGGTTGGAAAATTAAAGGAGGGCATGATGGGAAAGATAATTAGTGCAAGGCTCGCAACTGATAAATATGATCCAATGGGTCTTTTAGGAACATATGAAATTTTTAAACCTAAAAAAAATTTTAAGAAAAATAGAAAAAAGCCCAAGGTAAGAAAAAATAAAAAATAACCATAAATTGAACTCTCTAGCTTTATTTGATAAAATTAGAGAGTAAACAAATGATAAATTGGGAAATAGCTTTAGCAGTGTTAATTGTTGGTTTGTCTATAGTGATGCCTATTTATTATTCTTATCAAAAAAAAGTTGAGAAACAGAAAGTAGAACAAGCTTTAAAGCATGGCAGAGAAGTGGCCGAAGGTGAAAAAATTAGAGTTTATTTAAATCAAATCAACGAAACATTTAGAAAAAAAAGAAAATAATTTTTTTTCTTATTTCATAAATAAAACAAGTTTGTAGCAAAATTCAAACAAACACTATTGATTTAGTGGGATCATGCATTGGATTTCAATCCTTTTCTATCGTATTCCGCTGTTTTTATTATCTCCCTTGTTGCGTAATTCGAACAAACAGAAAAGGATTGAGTCTATTACCAACTATAAACTTTTAACTTTAAAAAAATCAACAAACCCCAGGAGTTCTAATACATGGAAATAAACCGTGTCTGTAAGTATTGCCACGTGAATACATACATTGCATACGATAACTGTAGCCCCGTTTACAAACAATCATTTAAATTTGAAATAAAACCAGGAGAACATAACAGCTTAGTCTGGGATAAAATCATAAAAATATTTAGGAAGCATGGATACAAAGTGGAGCTCAAATCATGAAGAGAGTTCTGCTTATTATTTTATCGCACTTATTGCTATTTTTTATTGTCTTTGCCTATCAAGCCCAAGCACATGCTGAAGATGAGGAATGGACGATAGATAGTTTAGAAACCATGGCTTATGCAAGAGTTTCAGGAGAAGTTATTCATGGTGATAATTTAAATTTCTTCATCGACTCTAGAGATGATTGTCAAAAAGTATGGAATAACTTTACATTTGTTACTTACAATGATCCTGGAGACATCAAGCAGCTTATAGGAAAACATATTCCAATAACGATTAATGGTGAAGAAATAACAGCAAAAGTTGAATTTATTTCTCCTTTCTTAAAACTTGGTTGGAGAGTACTTTTTACCATCGGCACATATCCTGTGAAAGAATACATCAATGTATTAAATAATTTTTATATTGAAGAAAAAAAATATGAAATCAAAATTATTGATGGCATTGATTTTAAAGCAGATAAATACTTTGATATTTCTGTAAACAGTTGGAAATTAGATAACTTAGTACCATCTGTCTTAGCAGCTCATAAACTTTGTAAACAATTAAACGACATGGAGAGTTAAAATGCTTAGAATTTTTTTATTAATTATACTTTTGTTTCCTAATATTTCTCATGCTGACAAAGGTCTTAATCTTTCTTGTAAAAATTTATTATCAGCTCTTGGAAGACAATATGAACCTTTAAATTTTAAGCTTGAAGTAACCGGATTTCACTATTTTGATAAAGATCATAACGAATTTAGGGTTATTCCATCAGACGAATTGGTATTTGGAGACGACATGTTTGTTGCTAAATTTCCAGAATATGAATTAGGTTTTCAAAGAATAGTATATGCTGGTGAAACAGAGCAAATTATAACTATGTCTAAATATGATTTTATAAATGATAAATTTTTAGCTCACTATGAATGTGATGTAGAAACAACATATATTGATTAATTGTTATGACTGAACAAAACAAAAAAGAAATTATTTATTACTCAAGCTGTTCAATGGATCCTGGAGTCAGTGTTGAGTTGTTAGAGAATAATAAGGGTAAAATATTTGATGGTTTTGAAGAAGTGGTTGATTTAAAGGAACATAAAATTTTACATTTTTGGGATAAAATGAACGAATTGCAAGTTTGGAAATGGAAAAGCAAATATATAATGGAAGGAATTTTAGATGGTCATGAATGGGAATTAAAATTAAGAAATAGAGAAGGCAAGATTAGAAATTTCTACGGACACATGAAATATCCAGATAACTACAATGACTTCATTAAAGAATTGAACAATCTCTTTGGTTCAGAAATTCAAGACAAAAAATATGAAATATGAAGAAAGAAGTAATTGAACTTAATGTTATTTGGTATGGGGGTCAATTTGGTTTCTGTTTAGATGAAAATTCATCAAAAATTAATGATAGTAAATTAAATCATTTTTGGAAAAAAGTTGAAGAGATGGGTGTTTGGAAGTGGAATAAAAAATATCCTTATTGGACACCAAAATATCAACCTTTAACTTGTAGTAGAGATTGGAAGTTAAAGTTAAGAGATAAAAAGGGTAGGGCAATTTATTGTTCTGGGTATGAAAGTTTTCCTAGAAAGTTTAAAGATCTAATCAAAGAACTAAACACTTTGTTTGGGTCAAGTATTCAATTTTAAGCGTTCTTAAATTCAAATAATTTTAGTGATATAAAATCTCGTCTAGATATCTTCTTTTTCAATTTTGGTATTTTAACTTTAAGAGATCTAATAAATTTTAAATATTCAAAAAATCTTAGAGTAGAAACAGTCTTTCTCACAACAGCAGCAATACATAAACCTACTAAAAAACTAATCAATGAAACTCCCATTGCTTTAACTGTCAAAGCAAATGCACTTACACTAGCTCCTCCTTTAATAATACCCCATTTAAGATTTCGCATCTCTTGTTTATTAGTTGATTGATTATATCGATAAGCAAGAACTACAATAGAAGTTATCGTTCCAATTGGATCGCCATGAACAAAACTAGAAGCTAAAACACCAGATGCTATTTCAGAAAATTCTTCTTTGTGTCTTTTTTTCCAACTAAAAAATAATGCTAGTGGACCAATAGAACTTGCAAGTAATTCATTGAACTCAACGTGTTTTATATCTTCAACCCATTTTTGAGGCACTTTAATCGCCTCGTTAAATTGATCATAAATTACTGTGTATGATTTAGAATAAGTTGAATGAGCTATATTTGATATTAAGTTTACGTAATGTTTCATTGTTTTATTTCATTGTTATAACTACTTATAAATTCTTCAAGGTTTGAGAACTTTATTGCACCATTTTTAATAGTATCAATATTTCCTGAAGCATTTATGTCAAAACACCATACTCTTTTATTTAATTTTCTTGCCCATTTTATGGCATGCATACTACCACCGTCAATTTTACTCTCTATTAAAACTACATCACTTGCCATCATTGCTTGAATTCTATCTCTTTCGACCAATCTAAATCCCTCTGCTTTAACGCCAAAAGGATATTCAGATAATAAAATACCGTTAGTTAAAATTTTTTTTGCTAAATCTCTATTCTCTGCAGGATAAATTGAGTCTAAACCATTTCCTAAAATAGCAATTCCAATACCATTCAAATTAGCAACCTTTTGGTGTGCGATAGTATCTATTCCTTTCGCTAAACCACTAGCAATTATAATTTGTTTTTTAACAAGATAATTTACAATTTTTTCTGTTATTTCTTTTGACTCTTTAGAATTGTTTCTGGTTCCAATTACTGTGAATATTTTTTTATTATTTAGATTTAAATTAGTCTTATTTATTAGAAATAATTGATTTGGAAATTCTGACTGTTCAAAATTATTATTTAAAAACATTTTATTTTTAAAAAAATTAAATTTATCATTTTCAAAAATATTAATTACTTCAACTTTACCATTATTAATTTTTTTTAAATCTTCCTTGCTTATTTTGTAATTAGATAAGAATTCTTTTTCTGAAATTTTGGTATCTATTTCTAAAGCTTTGTAAGCTTCATTTAGAGGTAAAGTATTAAGGTTTTCAATTAATGAGATAGATTTAAATATTTTCTTTCTTCCAAAATTTTTAATTTTAGAAAGAGTTAAAATTAAAGTGTTAATGTTTAATGTTGTCATCAGTAGTTTTGCCGAATATTAATAAATTTAATGATTTTGGGTTTGTTTTTTCTTTAATTAATTCTGAGTAAGCTATAGCTGATTTACCTGTAGTAATAATATCATCAATTAGTAATACGTCTTTATTATTGAAGAGTTCTAAATCAGAAATCGAAGATGATTTTTTATGCAATTCCTCATCTCTGTAACCTCCTAGGTGTGCAGGAATAATATCCTGAGTTCTTTTAATTGATTGGCTTGCATTTTCAAATTCAGGGTTAATTTTACAAAGTTCTCCAATAAGATCCTCACAACCATTTGGTTTAGAAACCTTTGAAGAAGGTATTCTGCATATTGTTATTTTTTGTTTTTTTAAAATTGTGTTTAGCGCTTTTGATAAAAAGTTTATATATTTTTTATCTCTATTCTTTAAAGCTCTCATAATAATATAACTATTGTCGTGATCTTCATTATGGCCTGGTACGAACTTGAATTTATCTTCCCAATACCTTGATGATCTTAAATCCTTCTGACATTTGAATTTTAATAATAATTCTTTTTTATTCCATTTATTGCTAAAAATACTTTCAATATCTAGGACTGCCGAGTGAAACTCTTTTAAATAGTTAAAATTTAGTCTGTTCATTGGGATATAGTTATAGACTGAATAGACAATCAGATTTCCTCTCAAATTCGTTTTTTTATTTAATTGTTTAAAGGCTTTGTCATTAAAAATAGTGTTTTCGAGTAACTCTTGATCAGTTGGCTCTGTTATTTCAGAAACTTCTATAATATTTAGACAAGTACAGAGTTGTTTCGCTAAGTCTTCAAGTGATGTAATGTTATTTTCTTTAATGTAGTAATTTGAAACTTCGTGCTTACTATTACATGAAGGACAAATTAGCATTACATAACTCATTATAATTTTGATAAATTTTCAACTAAAGTTTTAATCTCGTCCATAGTTGTATTTCTTCCAGCACTAATTCTAAATGATCCATCAATTCTAGCATCATCTAATTTTATAGCAGATAAAACATGAGATCTTTCTATTGTACCAGATGTACAAGCTGAACCGCTTGATAACGCAATGTGAGGCATAAAGTTAAACAATTGTTCAGCAACCTTTCCTTTGATTGCTATATTTAAATTATTTGGAATTCTTCGATCAGTATTTCCATTAATTACATAATCAAGGTTAGAGTTATTTAATTCTGAAACTAATATAGATTTTATTTCTTCAAAGTGTTTCGTATATTTTTCTCTATTGTCTGTTAAATCTTTACAAGCCTCTCCTAAACCAACACACAAAGCAGGGGACAATGTCCCACTTCTTAAATTCATTTCTTGTCCTCCACCACTCATAAGAGGTCTTAAAGTATTTTTGATATTATTCGATATATACAGAGCACCAATACCTTTTGGACCATAAATTTTATGCGCTGAAATTGAACAAGCATCAATATTCATTTCAACAACATCAATTTTTTGCGTTCCTATTGATTGAGCAATATCACTGTGAAAAATAGAATTATATTTTTTACAAAGTTCACCTATCTCTTTAATTGGTTGTAAAACACCTATTTCATTATTTGCATGCATAATTGAAACTAATGCTTGCTTTTCTTTTAATAGGTTTTCTAAATCAGAAATTTTAATGATACCATCTTCATTGACATCAAGATAAGTAACTTTAAATCCATCTTGTTCTAGTTCATGACAACTTTCTAAAACACATTTATGTTCTGTCTTAACTGTTATTATCTGACAATCTTTTTCAAAATAGTTTTTAGCGATACTTTTAATAGCTAAATTATTACTTTCAGTTGCACCTGATGTAAAAATTACTTCACTTGTTTCAGCATTGATTAAATTTGCAATATTAGTTCTTGCTTCATCGACAGCAGTGTTAGCAGATCTACCGAACTCGTGATTGTTTGAATGAGGGTTACCGAAATTCTCTGAGAAATAAGGGATCATTTTATCTAAAATCCTTTCATCAACAGGTGTTGTTGCTTGATAATCTAGATAGATTTTGTTGCTCATTTAGCTTCTGATTCTGTTTTACCTTTGTTCTACTTGCTTACTATACGTTAAAAGCCCTGTTAATAAACACGTTTTTGACATTAAACTCTTACTTATTAAGTATATATTACAAATTGGTAGATCTATCAACGAATCCACCAATTTTATATGCTTAGAGGACCTTTAGGAAACAACAAATACAAACCGAAATTCTCAGGACATGATACGTTTCCTTTCAGATATGCGTGGCTTACTAAACTTGTGCATTATTTAGAAGATGGCAATGTCAAAAAAATAAAAGAGTTTGAACAAAATAAATTAAATACCATCGCTGACTTCGGTGTCGGTTTAAATATGGTTAAATCAATACGACATTGGAGTATTGCAACAAAGATTTGTAATAAAGATTTTAAGTTAACTGATTTTGGGAAAATGATATTTTCAAAAACAAAATCATTTGACCCTTATTTAGAAAAATCTGAAACTTTATGGCTTTTGCATTGGATGCTAGCAAGTGATCCTTTGCTTACTACTTGGTATTATATTTTTAATTATCATCCATCGATAATTATTAATAAAGAAAAATTAGCAAATGAATTAGTGTCCATTGGAAAGTTTTCTAAATGGAAAGGAATAAGCGCTAATACAATTAAAAGAGACGTAGATTGTTTTGCAAGAACTTACACTTTTTCAAATAAAAAAGGAGAGTTTACTGAAGATAGTATCGAATGTCCTTTAGCTGAATTGGGGTTAATTGTTCCAACTTATACAAAAGGAGAATATGAAATTCAAAGAGGCCCAAAACTTACATTAAGCGATAAAATTTTTGAATATGCTCTAAATGACTATTGGTCTAATCAAACAAATCAAATTATTACTTTTGAAAAACTTATGTATGATTATGGCTCACCAGGAAAAGTTTTCCAATTAGATGAAAAATCTATGGAAAAATATCTAGAAAAATTAGAAACAGACGGGAAAAACTTTGTATTTAGCAGAGGTGCAGGAGGACTAAGACAAATTACAAAAGTAAAAGAAATTTCAGAAAATCAATTGTTAAAGAATTGTTATAAGAAGGTTGCATGACAGATTTATTCTCATCAGTAAATATTAATACTAGTTTTCAAAGATCAGCTAGAATTGATAATAAAATTTCTAAAGAATTTTTAGATAATTTTGTTTTTCACGATACGAGTAAGAAAGTTTTAAATCAAATTTCAAGTTCTCTATTAAATTCAAATCAATCAGGTTTTACTTTAACTGGTCCTTATGGAACTGGAAAATCTTCATTAGCATTGTTTTTAAAAGCACTGATTTCAAAAGATGCATCTATTAAAAAACAAGCTGAACAAATTGCAAATTTTAATAACAAGCATTTGTTTGCAAGAGTTTTTTTAAATAAAAAGAAATGGTTTACACTAAATGTAATAGGATCAAAAAAAGACCCAATTGAAAGTATTGCAGAACAAATTGATGAAACAATTAAAGATCAATGGATAACAAAAGGTATTCCTACTTCATTAAAAACCAAAACCAAGAAGACTGTTGCTGGAGTTGTCAAAAGCCTAAATAATTTAATCAAAGAGCTAAATAAAAAAGATCATGGATTGATCTTGATTGTTGATGAGATGGGTAAATTTTTAGATTATGCATCAAGTGTTGGCTCTGATCTAAATCTGTTTCAGGAAATTGCTGAAAATTTCTCTAATTCAAGACTAAATAAAGAAGGCGAACCCATTTTTATTGGTATTTTACACCAACCTTTTGAGGAATATGCATTAAGTTTAGGTAGATCAGTACAAGAAGATTGGCAAAAAATACAAGGTAGATTTGAAGATATTCCATTTTCAATCAACACAGAAGAAACAGCTCATCTTATTGCAAAGGCAATCAAACAAAAAAAACAAGATAAAAATTTTATTAAGTTATCTAACAACATCATTAAGTCAATTAGTGGTAAGGCAAATAAATCATATGGCGAGGTGCTTGGTAAATGTAATCCAATTCATCCATTGGCAACATTATTGCTTAATCCAATTTCACGACAAAGGTTTGGACAAAACGAAAGAAGTATTTTTAGTTTTTTAAATTCTGGAGAACCAAATGGATTTTTGTATTTTTTACAGCACCAAGAAAATAAAAAAGAAATTTATACTTTAGATAAATTATTTGATTACTTACAAGTTAACTTAGAACCAAGTATTTTAGTTTCAAACATAGGTCAAGCGTGGTCAGAGGCAGCAGATTCAATTAGAAGAGCAGAGTCGTTAGATGACAAAGATGTAATTAAAGTTACGAAATGTATTTCTATGATTGATTTATTTGGAAAAAATATTTCGTTATTTCCTTCAAAAGAAATATTAAGCTATGCACTAGATCTTTCTCAAAATAAATTAAATAAAATTTTAAAAGATTTAGAAAATAAAAAAATAATTGTCTTTAGAAAATTCAAAGATGCTTATGCATTATTCTCAGGATCTGACATTGATCTTGACGAAGTTACTGAATTAAATAAATCAAAGATTAAAGATGATTATGAGATTATTTTATCTCAGCTTCCTCAGTTACAACCAATTGTAGCTAAAAAACATTTCCACGAAACAGGAACTCAAAGAATATTTCAAAGATTTTGTTTAGTTTTAACTAATGTCAAGAAAACAGTAGAAGAAATCGTAAGATTAGATTTATCAGCAGCAAGCGCTGGTGCATTTATATTTTTATGCAGAACAAAAGCTGATAGTGAAAAAGATTTTGAAGAAAAATTAGTTGAGTTATCACAAATTAAATTTCCAAAACCTGTTATCATTGGATCTTCAAAAAATTTCAGTGAATTTTTTAATTATGCCTTAGAAATTGCAGCTCTAAAAAGAGTTAGATCAACAGTTACAGCAATAGAAGGAGATTCAATTGCCAAGAAAGAACTGAAAGGTAGATTAAATGCTTATCAAAATTTATTATTCAATTCACTTTATCTAAACTTTGAAAGTGCATCTTGGACTTTTAACAAAGAGCAATTAAAAGAAAATAATTTATCTTCAATCGCATCTAGTGTTTGCGACAGAGTATTTCATTCAACACCTGTTATACATAATGAGCTTGTTGTAAGAGAGAAGTTAAGTAGCATGGCTATGAGTGGTGCTTCAAATCTAATTACTCTAATGTTCAATAAAGCTCATTTGAAAAACTTAGGCATGGAAGGTCATCCTGCAGAGTTTGGTATTTACTTATCAATCATTAAATCAAATAATCTTCATATTAAAAATGGTGATGAGCATGAGATCACTATGCAGAAAACAAAAAATACTAATTTAAAGAAAATGTATGAAGATTTCTTAAGTATGATTAAGAAATCAAAAGAAGCCATAAACGTTTCTGATATTTATACTCACTTTGTTAAACAGCCATATGGGATAAAAGCTGGTATTTTGCCAGTATTATTAGCCGTATTCTTTAAATCTAGTGAAGCATCATGTGCTTTTTATAATAAAGATGAGCAAGGAAGAGAAAGCTTAATAACAGAGTTTGACCAAAGAATATCTGAAAGGCTTTATCATTTACCTGAAACATTAAAACTAATGTTTGTTAAAATTGAAGGTGAAAAACAAGTTATTCTAAATGAGTTTAAATCTTATGTAGAGAAGAGCTTTTTAAATAATAAGCAAATTGAAAATCCATCTCCACTAAATGTTTTAAAACCGATTGTAGTTAAAGCATATAAACTTCCAAATTATGCAAGAAAGACCAGGAACTTTAAAGATAAGAGGGTATTAGTTTTAAGAGACGAATTACTATCAACTCAAAACCCTTATGAACTTCTTTACAAAAAAATTCCAGAAATTTGTGGGACTGAGGATCCTAAAAAATTAATTAAAGAATTTGACAAAGTTTATTCTCAACTAAATAAAGTTTATGAAAACTTAATAAAAGACTTTAAATCTAAAATCATAAAAGTATTTCAATCTGATCCTAATATTTCAGATATTGATTTTGAAACAATTAAATCATGGGCAAAGAAAATAAATAAGAAAGATCCTTTTTCTGCCAAGATAAATGAACTTGATGATGATAAGTGGTTAGAACAAGTTATTTCTTATGCAGCAAGCAAACCTGCAAATGAATGGACAGATACAGATTATAATGAAGCAGGACTTGCAATTGAAGAAATGGTTCGACATTTTATAATGTCATACAGATTGTATACTTTAAGAGAAGATCACAGTGATACAAAAATTATTGATATAGCAATCTTTGATGGAAAAAGTCCAGAGCGTTCTTCAAAATTTTATGAATTCAAAAATGATAAAAGTCAATCAGTTGAAAAAGTTTCACAAGATGTTTTAAAATTAATCGAGGATCAAAATTTATCAGAAACAGAAAAGGGTGAAGTGGTATTAAAAGTTCTTAGAAAAATAATGAAATTTTCTAACTCTAAAGATGAAAAATTAGCATGAGCAAAACAAAACATATCCTTGGATTAAGCGGAGGAAAAGATAGTGCTGCTTTAGCAGTTCACATGAATAATAAATATCCTGATCTTGATATAGAATATTTTTTTACTGATACGGGTTATGAGCTAGAAGAAACTTATGATTTTTTAAATAAATTAAAAACAAGATTAGATAAACCTATTCACTATATAAACCCTAGAAACACCTTTGATTACTATTTAAAAAAATATAACAATTTTCTTCCATCACAGACTGCACGTTGGTGCACGATTGAGATGAAATTAAAATCAATGGAGACTTGGTTAAAACCAGCCCTTGATGAAGGACAAGAAATTATAACCTACGTTGGAATAAGATATGATGAAAGGGGACGTGTTGGATACAAACCAACAAATGATTTAATTAAAGCTAAGTTTCCTTTTATTGAAGACTGTATAGATAAAGAAGGTGTAATAGAAATATTAGAATCATCTGGTTTAGGTTTGCCTGATTATTACAAATGGCGATCTAGATCTGGATGTACTTTTTGTTTTTTTCAAAAAAGATCGGAGTGGATTGGTCTTAAAGAGAACCATCCAAAAGCTTGGGAGCATGCTAAAAGTCTTGAAAAACAAGCAACAGATAGCGCTTCAGCATTTACTTGGATTAAAGATATGCCTTTAACTGAGCTTGAAAAACCTGAGGTTATAGCCAAAGTTAAAGAACAACATAAAAAACAATTAGAAAAATTAAAATTAAAAAAAGATAAACAAATGCAAAATAATCCTTTTTTGAAAGATGAAGACATTAATGTTGAAGAAAATCTAGCTCTTGATGATGTTTCATCTTCATGCTTAATTTGTCATAAATAATGAGTAACGACTTTCCGTTTAGCACAGAGAGAAGTAGTTTGTTAAATACTGAAACTTTTCGAAATTTACTTGGAAGTGCTTTAGAAAAATCTCAAAAATCAGTAATTATTTTGTCAGCATATGTTAAATCAGTAGGAGTACATTGGCTTAAAAAAAAAATAATAAATAAAAATGTAAAATGTACAATTGTCACAAGATGGAATAGTGGAGATTTGGCGCAAGGTTCATCAGACTTGGAATGTTATTCATTAGCTAAAGAAAATGGTTGGATGTTTAAAGTTCTTCAAGACCTTCATGCTAAAGTAATGCTGATAGATGATGATGTTTTATTTATAGGTAGTCCAAACTTAACTGGAAGAGGCATGAGTTTAGTTCCCCCAATTTCTAATGAGGAACTTGGAATCAAAGTTAAACCACTTAAGGATGATTTAAAAATTATAAATCAATTAATTGAGGATGCGGTTAACGTTAATGAAAGCATTATAAAAGAACTCGAAGAATGGCAAAAAAACCTTCCAAATATAGAAAAACCAAAAATTCCAAATTTTCCAAGCTCTATTGAGGAAACTTTTAAAGAAAAATTTGACAAACTGTGGGTTAATAATTTTCCATGGTGTGATGTTGAATATTTAATAAATA
The DNA here is from genome assembly GCF_052047955.1 of Candidatus Pelagibacter sp. HIMB1495. Taxonomy (NCBI): domain Bacteria; kingdom Pseudomonadati; phylum Pseudomonadota; class Alphaproteobacteria; order Candidatus Pelagibacterales; family Candidatus Pelagibacteraceae; genus Candidatus Pelagibacter; species Candidatus Pelagibacter sp. HIMB1495. Next base: position 788,056 of record NZ_JBNAIQ010000001.1, read on the forward strand.
ATACTGAAAAAAAAGAAAACAATGTTACGCATGATTTAGAATTGTTTGGTTTAGTAAATATTGAAAAATCAAAATTTGAAAAAAATTTAAAAGAAAGTTTTTTTCAATCTAAGTTATTTAATTGGCTAATTAAAAAACTCGAATCTGAGGATAACAAAGAGATTTATTTTGGAAGATTGTCATCTGTAATACATGACAACTTAGTTGATGATCCTAAACCTTATAGAAAAGATGTAAAACAATTGCAAAGCAACCTCTACAGTTACATTAAATATTTTAAACCTAAAAATATTCAATACAATAGACCTAATTATTCTGAAATAATTAAATTAAAAGATTAGTTTTTGAAAAATTTTCGAGCTAATAGTCCCCATTTAAATCTAATCTCTTGAAGTTGTTCTTTTAAATTATCTGAGGCCTCATCCTCAAGTCTAGCCCATGACTCTAATAATAGTTTAAGACCCTTAAGTGGAGAATCTTCCTCATTATCTTCTTCAGAGAGATCGTCTAAAAGTTTAAAAAAACTTAAAAAAGCAGGATGATCTTTATTTAATTTAATATTGTAAATTCCTGCCTTCAGTTCAATATCAAAAAGTATTTGTGGCATTAAGTTTACATCTGTAAAGTGAAATCTAAGTTTTTTTCCTACAATTTCGTTTGCACTTTCGTCAGCATTTTCATCACCTGCTTTTTCTAATTGTTCTTTAATAATTCTTAATTTTTCAGCATCAGATTTTGCTTTCCATTCTTTATCACCTTCAGTTTCTGTATCTGGGTTGTTTACAACATCTGTCCCTTGTGTTTCAGCAGATCCTGAACCGCCCGGCTTATTTTGAGTGCCTTTTCTATAAGTTCTTACTTGTTTTAAAAGGGCATTCATTCGTTTTGTAATTGATGTTGAAATTTGAATTAATAAATTCTCATCTGTACTCTCGTTTTCTATAGAATTTAAATATTCAATTTCATCTTTTTCAGCATCTTGAGCTAATTCTTCAATATCTCTTTTATAAAAATTAGTTGCTGATTGTTTTTTTCCATCAACACCCATAAGATCATCTAGCGTTCCGTCAAACCAAATTTCCACTCCAATGAATCTATCTCTTGGATCTTGATTTAAAAAACTACGATTCAATTCTAATTCTCTACCATTTCTTAAAACACTAACTCCAGAATTCTTACCACATAGAGAATTTAACACGTTTCTGGATCCTGCTGCAGCTTCTCTAAATTTTTTATTGGCTACAGAGTATATAATCTTTATTTCAGATCCATTATTTGCTGTAAAAATATCTTTATCTACATAATCAAATTGACTTTCATTTTTCCAGTGGTCTCTAACAACGCAATTTTTCATTAAAAACAGAGGGTCATTTTTTCTAACCTCTTTTGAACTCTTTTCTTTGTAGACTCCTTTAGAAATTTCGTCATAAGAAGAAATAATAATTTTTGCATTTCCTTCAGCAATTAAATGCCTATACATTCTCCCAAATTCAATTTCAGCATTTCTTAAGAGCCCGAAAGAAGTTTTCCATGTTAATTGTTTTATTAACATATCATTCCAAATTACACATGTGCCTGCATCAGATTTTTTGATTTTGGTTATTTTTAAAATTTCTTTAGGTACATCAATTGCTTCAGGTTTTGGAACAACTTCTAGTTTTCCAGTTCTCATTAATTCAGTATCAAGGTAGCTCATAAAAGTTTTATTAGATTGCCACGAATAAACTTCAAATCTTTTACATTGCGATAGAGAGGCTTGTTTTAGACCGAGTCCAAATTTTGATGTTTTACCTAGTCCCTTTCTATTTTTTTCATTTTCTTCAGTAGCATTACCTTTTCCAACTCCTAAAGATTGTCTTAAAATCTCAGGACTCATCCCACCTGCATCATCAATTATTATTACTTTTGATAATTTATCATCTTTATCAATGGCAATTATTTCAATATTACATTTGTTATTTTTCTTATCTTCTAAAGCAGATTGAATACTATTATCAATTAGCTCACCTATTGCGTAATGAGTACTCTTAAAACCAGTTTTTGTAAGTGAATTTGTTGAGTGTTCTGCAGAAAAAACTTTATAATTATCTTCATTTATTGCCATAATTCCTCCCAATATGTAAAACTTTCGCTCATGTCTCGAAATCCTTTAATTGGATCCTTTACTGTTACTACTTTACAGGTTTTTTTTCCACCAGCTTTTTTCCCTCTCATTACTCGACCAACCATTTGACTATATAAAGTAACTGATTGTGTTGGACGGCCAATTATCGCAACGTTTGCTTTAGGCGCATCAAAACCTGTAGTTAATACTCCATAATTAATTATTATATTCATTCCACTTTTTGTATCTTTAAATTTTTCAATACTATTTCTTCTTTCGTATAAATTAGTTTCACCAGTGACTAATGAACAATTTATATTTTCCATTTTTAAAACTAAATCAATATTTTTTGCTGTATCTATAGACCCTGCAAAAATTATAATCTTGTTATTGATTTCTTTACTTTCTATTATTGCTTTTTCTATAATCATGTTGGTTCTTGTTTCATTTGTAGAAAGTTTTTTTACAAATTCATTGCTAAAATCCATACCCGATTGAATTCTTTTTAATTCTTTTGAAATTTCTTTCTTTGAAAATATTTTTCTTATATTAGTTGATACTTCTAGCTGCTCTCTTTCAACTGTTGCCAAATAATTTTTATCTTGAAGAAAATCTATAGGTGTTTTGTAACCCTTTATATTTAATGTAACTTTCTGTTTATTATAAAATTTTGCTAACTTAATATTTTCATTACTTATAATTTCTGCTCTACCAGGTGTAGCTGTTAAACCTAACAAGCAAGTTTCTTTGTTCACTAAAATTTCAAGTACTTGTTGATATGAAGGCGCAACTGACATATGTGCTTCATCCATAACTACAAAGTTACACTTTCTTGCCAGTGAAAAAAAAAGACTTTGTTTTGTTTTAGTTAATGAATAAGCATAATCTAAACTCAATACGACAAAACCAGAATTGATATCATTCAAATCATATCTAAAATTTTTGAATAATTTGTATGACTTAATTTTTCTATTTCCTATGATTTCCCAAGCTTTAGAAAATTCATCATGAGCTTGTTGACATAGCTCTTCAGTATGAGCTAGCCAAATAATTAGATTTTTTGGTTTATTTTTTAATTCTTCAGACACCAAGTTAATTGCTGTTCTGGTTTTACCAGCCCCTGTAGGCATATGAAGCAATGTTTTCTTTATCGAAGTGTTAAAAAATTTTTTTACATTTTGAAGAACTTCAATTTGATGATCAAATAAAGGATAGTTAGGTTCAATTATAATTGGATTTTCTTTATCAGAGTTGTCTTTGACTTCAGAATTTTCATTATTTTTTATGTTAAATACATTGAATAATAAATCTAAATTCTTTTTCTTTTTAAAATCTATTTCTATTAATTTTTTCCATATATCATGTCCCTTTAAATTGAATAACTTTCCAATTATTATAGCTTCATTTTCTTTTAGAGAATTAAGAAGTATATTTCTATGTTCAGTGTTACTTAGTATTTTTTTTTCAGAATTTAATTTTAAAATTGTCTCTGTAAAATTCTTCTGTTTGATAATAGACTTATTTCTTACATGTAAAATTTTAAAGAGATCTCCATCAATAAATTTTATTAGATTTTCAGTGCCTAACCTTAGTAATAAATCTTTAATTTCCATTTATTTTTTTTCTTTAAAATATCATTTAAATTTTAATTCTTATAAAGATCTCTTAAATAACTAATTGATTGTTGGTTTGAAACAATAATTAAGTGCCCTCGAGCCCTAGATAAACCTGAATAAATATCTCTCATTTTATCTTCATTATCTAAATTATTATCTAAATTTACCAGAATAATGATAGGTTTTTCCAATCCTTTAAACCTTTTTATAGAGTCGAAAGTAATTTTATTTTCATATCCTTCTCTTATATAGGGCATTGCATATTCTCTTGCAGAAATCACTTCTAAGTCATTTTCTTCCAAGTTTGCTCTTAATGAATTTTTGGAATTATAATTTGCAGGTTTCATAGACAAATCACTCAAAATAGCAATATCACTACCATTAAATTTTTCTTCACTAATTAATCTTAAAACTTTATTTTTGGATTTATCGACAATTTCATCAAAGGTATCAGCAACAATAAACTCAGGTTTTTTTCCATCAAACTTACTAAATTTTGAGTAACTAGCATTCACATCACTGTAAAATTTATTAATAAGTTTAGATAAAAAATTAGTAATTGAGGAACTGTTTCTGTAATTAGCTGTTAAATTAAAATAAGGATAGTTGTCTTTGTTTTCATTTAAAGTTTCTGCCATACTATTTGATATTTGTTTTTGAAGAGGGTCATAAAAAAGAAACATATGTCCATCATCTTTGACCATTTGTTTTAAAACTTCATACCAATTTTTATGAAAATCCTGACCCTCATCAACTATTAATACATCAAACTTTTTATCTACATTTTCTTCAAAAATTTTTTTACAAAGATTTGGAAGATACTCATCGAAATGCTTTCTTTTCTCATCATCTTCAAGTTTTTGAGGATTACTAATATCCATTTTTAATCGTCTAGCTAAATTTGAAACAAATCCATCAATTGAACTAATTTCTAAAAAATTTCTTTTAAACTGTTTTGATCTTGTTAACAAAGAAAGAAATCTTCCAACTCCAACAGTTTTAGTTAAAACTAAAACTTTTTTTTCATTATTACTTTCCTCAGTTGCCTTCTTAGCTGCAAGAATAGTTTTACCTGTACCAGCCAAGCCTCTTATAATGAGTCTTTTGTTGCTGAACATAAAATTATAAAGCATTCTCTGATCTTCATCGAATTCAATTTCTTGCATATGTTCACCATGTTTTAAAATTTCTTTAAACGGATTGTCTAATCGATCACCATATAAAATCCTTTGAACTAATCTTTTTTCATCCTCAGTGATATCTTTTGTGGATTGATTGATATCTAAAAGATTAATTATACTTTTTTCGAATTCATCATAATCTTGAGCCCAAATTATCATTTCAGGCTTAATATCTGCTCCTAAATGTAAATTATCAGGTTTTGGTGTGTTTGGAAAAATAGCACCATGAATTGTTGGAATTGCATCTATATTAATTTCTTCTCTATATTTTGGAGATTTAAGAAAATTTATTAAATTAAGTTTGCCATCATTAGCTTGCTTAATTGGACTTTTTTTTAATTGTTTTTTATTTTGATACCACCTTACCTCATTAGGATTATATGAAATGTTACCACCTTTACATTCTAGAAATAAAATCCCTTTATTTTTATGAATAATAATAAAATCAGCATATTCACCATCTCTCATGTCACCATGAATATTCTTTTTTAAAAATTTAGGTCCACAAAAAATTTCAAATTCATCAGAGAATTTTTTAAGCTTATTATAAACTTCATACTCTGTTTGTATCCCAAGTTTAAGCATCTCAGGATCATCTAGATTATAAGGAAAAATTGAAGGAAAAATTTTAGCCATTGTTATTAATTTGAGAAAGTATTTTAATATAATTTGATTTTAAAATACCAACTTTTTGTGAAAATATCTTATAGTTTTCATCAATACTAAGTTGTTTTGAAAATTCTTCAAATACGAGTTTGTCTAAATTTATTTCATCTTTATTTTTTTTACTAAAATTATTTTTTGAAATAAACCAATCTTGTTCTTCAGCCAAAATTTTTATTAGAGAAGCATAATAAAAAGAAGATAAATTGTATTCTAAGGTATTATTTATTTTTTCCCTTACAAAACCAATAGTCAAAAATTCATATTGATTTAATAATTCATTTATTACATCAAAAACTTTATTTTTATCGCATAGATTGATTGCATCATTATAATTTAAGTAAGTCCCTGGGCTTATTCTAAATACATACAAATTGTTTATCAGATCGTTTAAATGGGTTTCTAAAGGCAGATCTTCATCTGTCTTAAGCAACTTTTTTTTAATTTCATCAAAATGAATTTCCGAGCCATTATTGTCTATAATTTCTTTAATCTTATCTTTTAAAGATATGGTTTTTAAATCTTTGTTAAAACCCAACGTGTTCGTCCCGGATACCCCTTTATGATATATACCATATTCTGCACCAAAATTTTTAATAATTGCTCTAGCATCATAAAAATTTAAATTTTTGAATTCGTCGTTTTGGATTATTTCATTGAAAGCAATTTCCATTGCTACTTGATCTTTTTGTATTTTTTTTAAATATTCAACAAACGCATTAATAATTTTGTTTTTTCTATAAAGTTCAGGACAATATTTTAAAAGTTTATAGCTGCCTCTATCAATCAAATATATATCATTGTTCGAGATCATGTTTAATGAATGGTCGCCAACAACTCTGTCTAAATCCCATTTATTATTTGTGTAAGATTGATTTCCAATTTCAGCAATTTTTTTCCAATGCAATCCCTCAGGATATGAGTTCAGAATATGAACAACCTCAACGTTTTTAGTCATCTTTAGTGCAAAAACTTTGTTTTCTTTAAGCAATATCAATTTATTTTTTTCCATAAAATCTATAGCTGATCTTGCTACAAAATCTTTATAACCGTAGTAATCTTTAATTATCTCGGTAAATTCTCCTAAGCTTATTCCAGACTCAATTAGTTTAAATATTTGTGTTAGTTTTAAACTATTAAAGTTCCAAAGTTCCCGCTCAGGTGTTCTAAAATAATTTTGATCTACACCGCAGTAATTTTCAATAAAATCTGTAAGTTTATTATTTTCAGTGTCTTTTACTCCTAATGCTGTTTTTGAAAATTTTTTATTTAAATTAGGAAATATCTTATGGAAGCTTATGTAATCAAATTTATTTAAGAATTTTACTAAAGAGGGAATTTCGATTGAGGATAATTTTGGCAAAGCAGTATTAAGTTTTGATTCAATTTGTCTAATTCTTTCTCTAGTAACATCAAGCTCAGATCCAATTTCTTCAAGGGTTTTGTATTTTTCGTTGTAACCATATCTACCCTTGAACAAGAAAACCATTTTATCTTTTAAGTTAGATAATATTTTTTCTAAATCATTAATAATTAAGTTTTCTGTTTCTGCATTGGTTGAGTCAAAATTAATTTTAATTTTTTTTTGAAAATATTCTTGTTGAAATTTATTATAATCTTTTAATAAAGATTTAACGCTAATATTTTCTATATTTAAATTTTCGTTCTTTTTTACTTTATTTACTGTTTCTTTGTGTTCAAGCCACTCATTTAAATTAAAATTTTCATATAGGTAGCTTTTGTCTATTTTATACTTTTGGAATAAGTCTGTTATTTCACTTAAAGATTTTTTTCCAAAGTTTCTTAGTTTTAGAAGATATTTTTCTTCTTGAGATATAAGATCGCCTAAAAGATAAATATTTTCACTTTTTAAAGCATTAAATGTTCTAGCTGATAAAGGCCAATCTTCTAAAATATTTATACTTAAAATATCTAAGTCTAATTTTTCTTTTTTAATATTTAAACTTTTAATTTCATCTACTTTTATAGGTTGTTTGTTTTCATTTTCTATTAATTGAAAATCAGAACCTAATTTTAAATTATAACGATCTAGATGATTTTTAATTTCTTCCAAACCTTTTTTACCAAAACCTGGAATTGTAAGAAATTTTTTTTCAGGCCATTCTAATAATTCGCTTAACTTTGAAATACCGTTATCCTTTAATGCATTATGTGTTCTTGTGGTGAGATCCCATTCTGTAAGGATATTTATGTCTTCTAAATTACTCATCGAAATAAACTTAATTTAGGTTTTTATCGTACCATCTTTTTCAAACCATTTGTGAAAGTAAATTCTATTTTTTCTCAATGTTTTTGAAAATTCTAGTTCATCAAACCCATGATTTTCAACTAGATTTGAAAAAATCAGATATTTAATAAAATTATAATTAATATTAGCTAAATTTTGTTTTTTAAATATTTCAAACGTAAGACAAGACTGCAATTGAGCATCTTTATAATATTTTTCGGCATAGACATAAGATTTCTCAGTAACAATTAACGTACTGATATAATTAGAATTCACATTTAAGATTTTTAAATCTGTGCTTTTTTCTAGATTGCAATCAACCATATTAAATTGCTTCATCCCAAAGTCCTTCATCATATTGTATATGTCTTTGATCTAAAAATTTAATTAAAAAATCTTTCTTAGTTTGACCTTCTTTTGGTACTACATTTTTTAAATATAATAATATTTGTTCAAATGTAATTCTGTTTAAGTCTTCCTTTTTGATATTTACGTAGTCATCGAATTCAGCAAAGATATTACTTGTTTTCGGATGAGTGATGTCAGAAAATTTAATCATATCTCCATAATCTGTTAGCGCTGAATAGTATTTTGCTATTGGGTTTTCATTTTTATCAAATACTTCGTATTTCCAACCTTCCGGTAGATTATTTTTTTCCATAAATGTAATTGAGTTTTTTATTTCTTAAAAAGATTAACAATTCTTAATATAATAATTAAATATGGTAAGATTATGTTTTGGAATGAATATAACTAAAGATATTAACTTCCAGGATATTTAAGTAATTATTTAAAATTTTTCATCCAAGGTTTACTGTTTTCCTCACCTACATTTTTTATTTCATTTTTTATTTTTTTTACTTTTTCTTGAGGAATTAAAATATTTTCTGGGAAAAGATTTTTATCTGTATTTATTAATGGCAACATCATATCAGTTAAACTATCTTTGATATTATCTATAGTTTTTTCTTTTTTTGATAATGAAAGTAAAAAGGAAGTTTTATCTTTTTCTAATTGCTCTTTCATATTTTTAATTTCAGATACCATAACTTTTACTGGCAATATAAAGCTTGGACTATTAAGAACTTCAAAAAGTTTTTTCATAACAAGTGGAATTTCATGTTCCTTATTTTCTCGACTTTTAAGGATTAGAATAGATCGTATTCTATTTACAACTGCATGAATGATAGGTTTAACAAAAGGAATTATTGTTATTACATTTCCATGTCTTTCAACATATGATTTTTGTCTATTAAAGTCAGTTGGCATACAACTTGGAGAACAAACGATAATACCATTTGATATACCTTTATCCTGCATATCTTTTAATAACTTATCAGGCCAACCCTCATTAAATGATTTTGTATCCTTACTTTCAAAATATATTTGAGCAATATTAGATTTATCTTTGTAATTTATAGTTTGTATACAATCACCTCCTTTTGCTCCTTTACTAACTTCATCAATATCGTCTTCAGGAAAAATTTTTTGAAGGTAATCTTGTAGACGTTCTTCTTGAATTTCACCTTGTAGCTCAACATTTCTCTGATTGACCATCTTGTTTAGGTCTTCAATTCTTTTTGTAAGTCTTTGTTCTGTAATTTCTTTAGCTTTTTTATTTTTTTCTATCTCTTCATTTTTGGCTGCTAATTCTATTGCAAATTTTTTTTCAACTTGTTCTTGGGCAAATTTTTCTGCAGATTTCTTAGCTTCTTTTAATTCTTTATCTTTTTCTTCCAATTTAGTTTTTAAAATTTTTTCAGCTTTCTGTTGTGCTTTTATTTCTGCATCTTTTTTAGTTTTTTCAATTTCTTTATCTTTTTCTTCAATCTTAGATTTTAATTTTTTTTCAGCTTCCAACTGAGCTTTCTTTTCAGCTTCTTTTTTTGTTTTAGCAATTTCTTGTTCTTTAGATTGCAATTGATCTTTGAACTTTTTCTCTGCTTCTTGTTGTGCTTTTTTTTCTGCTTCTTTTTTTGTTTTATCTATCTCTTTATTTTTAAGTTCTAACTGAGATTTAAATTTTTTTTCAGCTTCTTCTCTAATCTCTGTTTCTTGTTGTTTTTTTGCGTTTTCTATATGAGAATTAAATGCTGAACCTGCATCAAATTCTTCTCCACATTTTGGACACTCAATTTTAAATATTTTGCTCATTTTTATAAATTAATTTTAATTGATTATACTCGTAACAATCTTTCATATTTAATACCTAACTTATCATAAAAGAAATTGTCGCGTTCTATAAATGTTCAGTTTTTTTATTATATTTTTATGATAATTAGTATTTTCTTAGCAAATGCTATGCGGCCTTAAATAATGCCTTTTTAGGTGAGCCTTAAAAAATCAAAAAACAAACTTTTATAGGACAATCCTATAAATTATATAAAGGAGGCCTTATGGCAACTATCAAACAAATTAATGCTAATAGAAAAAATGCATTATTTTCTAAAGGACCTAAAACAGATTTAGGGAAAATAAACTCATCTAAAAATTCATTAAAACATGGTCTAACTGCTAAGCAATTAGTGATCGGTGAAGACCTAAATGAATTTGAGAAATACCGAGATCATATGATTGAAGCTTTAAAACCAGAAGGGATTTTAGAAGAACAAGTAGTGTTTAAAATCATTGATGTAGGTTTTAGACTTAGAAGAATAGGTGGAATTGAGGCTGGTATTTATAATCAGGAAATACTCCATCATGAACTTGATGAGTATAAGCAAAAAATGGCTGAGAAAATTGAATTTAAAGATCAAGAATTAGTTCAGTCTTCAGATAGATCTATCAATTTAAAGGGTTTAGCTTTTGCAAGAGATTGTAAATACGGAAGTGCCATTTTAAAGCTAAATACAATTGAAGATAAATTGATTAATAAATATTACAGACAATTAGATATTTTAAAAATGATGCAGGAGGGTAGACATGACCTGGAGAAATAAGAGAGATCATTTTAATAATTATACCTGCAAGTGGAGAAATTCTAATCTTGGAAAAACGAACCCAAATCATCATTACTTCATGCGGTTATTGAAAAAAGAAACAGAAAATTTCTTAAGAGCAAACAAACAATATTTATTAAATAATAAACCTGAAATTTATTATTCAATGATTAATAGGAAACTTCCGAAAAAATATATGAAGCAAAAAGTAGTTGTAGCTCCAGTTAATGCGTATGTACCTCCTCAATCTAAATTAAGTCCTGAGGAACTAGATAAACAATTAGAACAAGAGCTAAATGTAAGAAAACAAAAAGAACAAGCTTTAAAAGAACAGAAATTAAAAGAGCAAAAAGAAAAGGAGAGAATAGAACGGAATAGAACTGCTTATAATCGTGAACGAAAATACATTTATTGGTGTAATGCTTATGAACAAGGAAATTATGTCAGTATTCGCTCAGAAAAATTTAAAAGCAAAGACAAAAAGTATCAGTATTATTGGTGATTGTGAGGTTGTGATTAGTTTAATATTAACTTAAAATATAAAGGTATGCTTAGTTATATAATTCCATTTTTAATATTGCTTACCATAGTGGTGTTTGTTCACGAATATGGACATTACTATTTTGCAAGAAAATATGGTGTAGGTGTTACTGCATTTTCAGTTGGTTTTGGAAAAGAATTATTTGGATACACTGATAAAAATGGAACAAGGTGGAAATTTTCAGCAATACCATTTGGTGGCTATGTAAAATTTTTTGGAGATCATAATATTTTTAGTGACTTTAATAGAGAAGAGCTAAGGAAAAAATATAATGAAGAAGAACAAAAAAAACTATTAGCTTTTAAACCTTTATATCAAAGAAACTTAATTGCCTTTGGCGGACCTTTAGCAAACTTCATTTTAGCATTTTTTATATTTGTGAGTGTCTTTATGTTTTTTGGTAAAGATATGACACCAGCTTTAATTGCTGAAGTCAAAAGAGAAAGCCCTGCTGAAGTTTATGGTTTAAAGCAAAATGATATTTTACTTAATATTGATGGAAATAAAGTTGAGAGTTTAATGGATGTATCTAAGTTTATTACTCTTTCAACGGATGACTTTATTGATTTTGTTGTTCTAAGAAATGATCAAGAATACACAATAAAAGTAAAACCTAATTTAGTAGAGAGTGTTGATCAATTTGGAAACCCTTTTGAAAAAAGAATGGTAGGGATCATGATTGGTCCAAACAATAACGATATTAATCACGTTAAATTAGGACCAACTAAAGCTGCATATCATGCTATAAAAGAAATTGTTTTTGTAAGTCAAAAGACTTTAGAGATGGCTTGGGGTTATTTGCAAAAATTATGGGGTAAAGGTTATGGAGATTTACGACAATTAGGTGGCCCAATAAAAATAGCTCAAGTATCTGGCGATGTTGCAAAGATGGGAATACTCCCATTTATCATGATTATTTCTTATATTTCTATTAGCCTTGGTTTATTTAACTTATTTCCAATACCTTTATTAGATGGTGGACACATAGCACTAAACACTGTTGAAGCTATAAGAGGTAAAGAATTTAATCGAAAAACCCTTGATTATACTTTCCGAATCGGAATGTCAGTAATTGCTGCTTTAATGATCTTTACTGTTTTTAACGATTTAAGTAACTTTTTAGCCCGTTTTTTAAACTAACAAAAAACCCTATAAAATAAGGCTTATTTAACCATACAATATATTGTATGGTCTAAATATTGAGCTACTAAAAAAAAGCTTGATTTATCAACGTTTATGACAAGTATGAATATTAACCAACAAAACCGGAGCTAAAATGAACAAAAAACAACTAGTAGCAAAGCTTTCTGGCTCATTAAACTTGAGCAAAGCAGACGCTGAGCGAACTTTTGATACAATTACCAACACTATTTTAGATGCACTAAAAGGTGATGATTCAGTGAAAATCGCTGGATTTGGTACGTACAAAGTAGCTAAAAGAAAAGCTAGAGTTGGAAGAAACCCAAGAACTGGTGAGCAGATTCAAATCGCTGCTTCTCAGAAGGTAAAATTCTTACCAGCGAAAGCTTTAAAAGAAGTATTCAATAGATAATATTCTTCCTAACAGCCCTAAACGATTGAAAAAAAACGTTTAGGGCTGTTACTATATGCAAAAACTGCATACCCAATTTTCTTAATCAGCGTTAGTTTTTAATTTTTTTAAATTTATAAACCATCACTTTAACAAGTGGAGGTCTTATGACTAAAATAATAAAGAGAATATCTGCACCATTACTAAGTTTGGTATTTTTACTAAACATGAGTAGTGCAGGTATGGCAGAGACAACTGTTTCTGCTGAAGTGGGGTTTATATTTAACACTCTACTATTTTTAATTTGTGGTTTCCTTGTCATGTTCATGGCAGCAGGTTTTGCAATGTTAGAATCTGGAATGGTAACTTCAAGAAGTGTTTCAGTAATTTGTGCAAAGAACATTGGTTTGTATGCAATTGCTGGAATTATGTTTTGGCTAGTTGGTTACAACTTAGCTTATGGTATTCCAGAAGGCGGATACATTGGATCATTTACACCATGGTCAGATGCAAGTGCAATTGAAACTGGTTATTCAGATGGTTCAGACTGGTTTTTCCAAATGGTATTCTGTGCAACAACAGTTTCAATTTGTTCAGGTGCTATGGCTGAAAGAATCAAGTTATGGCCGTTCTTCTTATTTGCAGCTTTATTAGCTGGAGTTATTTATCCAATCGTAATGGGTTGGCAGTGGGGTGGAGGCTGGTTAGCAGAACTAGGCTTCTCTGATTTCGCTGGTTCAACACTAGTACACTCAACTGGTGGTGCAGCTGCATTAGCTGGTATCATATTGTTAGGTGCTAGATCAGGAAGATTTGACAGTAAAGGTCAACCAAAAGCGTTACAACCTTTTGCTGCATCTTCAATTCCATTAGTAACAATAGGTGTATTTATCCTATGGTTAGGTTGGTTTGGATTTAACGGTGGTTCACAATTAGCATTAGGTACTTTTGATGATGCAGTTGCGATCTCATCAATCTTTATCAATACAAATCTTGCAGCTTGTGGTGGAGTAATGGCCGCTGGTATCATTACAAGATTAATGTACGGTAAAACAGATGTTATTCAAATGTTAAACGGAGCAATTGGTGGTCTAGTAGCAATCACTGCAGAACCATTAGCACCATCTCCATTTGCAGCAATTTTAATTGGAGCTGTTGGTGGATTAATCGTAGTGTTTGGAACTAAATTATTATTTAGCTTTAAACTTGATGATGTTGTAGGTGCAATCCCAGCTCACTTGTTTGCTGGTATATGGGGAACACTTGCAGTGCCATTAACAAACGCTGATGCATCGTTCAGTGCACAATTAATTGGTGTACTTTCAATTAACATTTTTGTGTTTGCAGTGTCTTACATCGTATGGTCAATAATGAAAGGTACGTTTGGAATCAGATTAAGTAAAGAAGCTGAAACTAAAGGCACAGACGTTACTGAAACAGGTGTAATTGCTTACGCAATACGTGACTAATTGCATGCAATATAGAGGCTCTTCGATCTCCATGTCGTTATCTCATTGAAGAGCCTCTAAACAAAGAATTAACTTATATCTCTCTCTAGTTAGTTAATAACCAAAGGCCCCAGAAATGGGGCCTTTTTTTTACACTTATGCTTATTTCTCATAACTCTTTTGATCTATCAGCAGTACTTAAAATTTTAATGTTTATTAAAACGACAAAATCAAAAAAAAGGAGAGATAATGATTAATCATTTAAAAAAAATATCATTAAGCTTATTAATATTTTTAAGCTTCACTAATTTAGCTTCAGCAGAAACAACAATGTCAGCTGAAGGACAATATATTTTCAATTCCCTAGGATTTTATCTTGGTGGTGTTTTAGTTGCATTCATGGCAGCAGGTTTTTGTATGCTTGAGAGTGGACTAGTTACAACTAAAAGTGTTTCTACAATTGCAGCAAAGAATATTGGTAAATTTGCAATTTGTTCATTAATATTTTTTTTCTGTGGTTATAATTTAGCTTATGGAATACCTGAAGGTGGATTTATTGGATCATTTTCAATGTGGAGCGATGCTTCTGAACTTTCAACAGGTTATTCAGATTATTCTGATTGGTTTTTCCAAACAATGTTTGTTTGTGCAACTGCATCAATAGTATCTGGTGCTGTAGCAGAAAGAATTAAAATTTGGCCGTTTTTTATTTTCGCAGCGATCATGGCTGGTATCATTTATCCTATTTCAATGGGTTGGCAGTGGGGCGGAGGTTGGTTAGCAACTTCAGGCTTCTCTGATTTTGCTGGTTCGACTTTAGTCCATGCTTGTGGTGGAGCAGCTGCTCTAGCTGGTGTAATATTATTAGGAGCAAGAGAAGGAAGATTTAATAAAAAAGGTGAAACAAAATCTTTAGTACCTTTTGCAGCATCCTCAATACCACTTGTTACATTAGGAACTTTCTTATTATGGTTTGGTTGGTTTGGATTTAATGGTTTCAGTCAACTTGCAATGGGAACTTTTGATGATGTAAATGCAATTAGTAAAATTGCAGTTAACACTCACTTAGCAGGAGCTGCTGGTACTGTTACTGCTGCAGTCGTTACAAGATTATTAGGTGGTAAAACAGATATCGTAATGATGCTTAACGGAGCATTAGCAGGTTTAGTTGCAATTACTGCAGAACCTTTAACTCCAAGTCCAGTACTTGCAATCGCTATTGGAGCGGTTGGATCAATCATCATGTATTTTGGTACAAAGTTTTTAGAAAGTAAAAAAATTGATGATGTGGTTGGTGCAATTCCTGTTCATTTATTTGCTGGTATCTTTGGAACTTTAGTTGTGCCATTAAGTAATCCAGATACAAATTTTGGAACTCAGTTAACAGGTGTAATTGCTGTATGTGCATTTAGTTTCATACTTTCTTACATTACATTTAAAGTTCTAAAACAAACAATTGGTCTTAGAATTAGTTCTCAAGCTGAAAAACTTGGAACTGATGTTGCTGAAGTTGGTGTTAAAGCCTACGCAATAAGAGACTAAAATATCTCTCAATATATAACAATTAAAGGCTCCTTAGAAATAAGGGGCCTTTTTTTATTCTGAAATATCTTTTAATGTTTCCAAGACTTCTTTGGCGTGATCTTTTACTTTAACGTTTTCCCAGATTTTTAAGATTTTACCTTTTTTATCAATTAAAAAAGTTGTTCTATTTATCCCCATAAATTCACGTCCCATAAATTTTTTCTTACCCCAGACTTTGTATTTTTTTAATACTTTAATTTCTTCATCAGCAAGTAAATCAAATTTGATTTTATATTTATCTCTGAATTTATCATGACTTTTTAAGCTGTCTTTTGAAATCCCGTATACTTCACAGTCTAGCTTTTTAAATTTTGCTAACAATTTATTGAAGTCATTAGTTTCAATTGTACATCCAGGCGTGTCATCTTTTGGATAAAAATACAGAACCACATATTTACCAAGTGAGTCTTTTAAAGAATATTTATCTTTTGAAGTTGATGGTATTACAAATGTTGGAGCTTTTGAGTTTATTTTTAATGTCATAATTTATTTTTTTCCCATAATTTTTTATAATCTATTAACGGTGATAAACCGTAAATAGAATTTATATTAGTAAAATGTACAGCTATTGCTGGCATAGGACTAATGCAAAGTTCCTTTTTATATATATCATGAAAAGGTTTTTCAAAAGGATAATGTTCAAACTCACATGCACTTACAAATTTTTTAAAATGTTTGTTAATTATTTTTTTACTAGTAAGGAATGTACATAAAGTTTCGTTAATTTTACGCCAATGATATTTGTTTCCTAACAAAATATTTGAATTCTCCATCTTGTTATATAAATAAGGGTAATCTGCTGGGCACATTATAAGTTCAGTACCTAGTTGAGTAGATATTCTTTCGTAAGCATATATCATTTCTTCAATAGCATCGGGTTTGTGAATATAATCATCCTCTACAAAATATACTAAATCTTCACAATTTTTGCCCAAATTTAAAGATTGATTTATATTAGACATGTTTGAAATTTGATTATTGGTAACAATTTTTCCCTGTTGATTTATTTTTTTTATATTTCTTTTATACTTATTTATATCCAGTTGAATTATTTCACTTTCAAAAAATTGATTATTTAAAATTTTTTCAAATTTTTTAATGATAACTTTGTCACTATTGTGATCAATAATTGTCAATTTTAGTTTAATCTTTTTAAATATTTTTTTATTATTATTAATTGAGTTAATAATCGAAACTAATGTTTTTAAAGAATATTCAGATTTATTTTTTTTAAAAACTCTTTTTTTTGATTGTGACAACATATTTACTGAGGCACATGTTCTTAAAATTATATCTAAAGATTTAACAGACCGTGTAATCTTAATTCTACCCATCGGAATGATTAAAGACTCTTTGCCTATATTAGAGAGGTTTTTTATGTCTTTTTTGTTGCTAACAGGAAGTGTTAAATTACCTTGATCAATAATTTCAAAGTCAAAAATTCTACAAATTTTAATGAACAATTTTTTAAAAAAATTTGATTTAATTGTTTTATTTTGAACTTTCATAAGCTAGAAATAATTAATAATAACAGTTAAATCAATTCAAACTTTATTTATTGATACTATGAGTGAAATTAAAACTATAAATGCTGATGAAGCTTTTAAAATGGTTCAAGAAAATAAATGCAATTTAATTGATATTAGAGAATTAAATGAATTAGAACTTACTGGAAGAGTTGAAGGAGCCAACCATATACCTATGGGAAATTTAGAAGCTCTTCTTGATCCTAATAGTGAAATTTTTAAGGATGGCCAAATTGATAAAGACAAAGAGGTAGTCTTATTTTGTGCTGGAGGGATTAGATCTGAAATGTCAGTAAAGTCCTTAACTGAAAAAGGTTTTAAAAACATCTCTCACATTGAAGGCGGTTTTGGGTCTATTAGCAATAGTAGTTTTAAAATAGTTTAATTATTTTTAATTTCATCTAAAGCATATTCTAGACGATCTTGTCCCCAGAAAATTTTATTATTTACTATAAAAGTAGGAGCTCCAAATACTTCTTTTTCAAATGCTTTTTGTGTTAACTCTTTTAATTTATCCTTAATGTCTTGGCTATTAATAGAATTAAAAAAATCATTTTCATCGATTTTTAATTTTTTTAATAGTTGTTTAATCGTATCTTCATTAGATAAATCTTGATCTTCTTTCCAATAAGCCTCAAAAAAACTATTTAAGTACTCTTCTTTTTTATCATCCTTAACACAAAGATAACCTCTCATTATACTTAAAGAATTAATTGGAAATCTAGAATTCCATTTAAAACTTATGTTATTTTTTTTTGATACAAGCTCACAATCATTTTGCATATTTTTCATTTTATATTTGTTAAATGCAGGAGCAGTAATACCTGCTAAGTTGTGAAGACCACCTAACAATATTGGCTTTAATTTAAAATCAACATTGTTAATTTTTAAAATTTTTTTATATGCGATGTAAGCGTAAGGGCTAATAATATCGAAATAAAAATCTATATGATCATTCATATAGATTTAGTCTTTTGGCGTAAAAAATTCTAATTATCCAATAAATAAATAATCCTATAGGTCCAATTAGATATGTAATTATTAAAGGAACTGACATTAATACTTTATTTATATAGTATTTTTGAGAGTTTTTAACCATCCATCCACCAACAAATAAATTTATAGCTACAAAATGAGTCCAGAAAAGAGTTAGGTATAGATTATCTTCAAACAGTCGAGATAACTCAACTAAACCAAGATACAAACTAAAATTAGCATCGAAATCATAACCAACGATGAAAGATCTGTATAAAATGTAAATATAAACCGCACTTAATAATAGAAATGGAAATATAGTAGTTACTACATATCTGCTCAAGTGAGACTGGGGAAATACAATTAAGATGAACCAAAAAGGTATAACTCCTAAATTGATCCACATATAAAGCACATCAATTGTGAAGTAGTTATAAATTTGTTCGATCATATTTATATTATATAAAATTTTATATTATATAAAATCTAACGATGATTCCTATAAGAAATAAGAGAAAAACACTTCAAGTTACTGTTGATGAAATGAGGAATTTTGCGTTTGCCTATGTTGAAAAATATGCACCTTCAAAACAACAACTTAAAACATATTTATTAAAAAAATATATGAAACTCTCTGCAACAGACTCTAGAAAGAAAGATGTAAACAAATTAATTGATATTGTTCTATCTGATCTAGAAAAAAATAAATTTATCAATGATCAATTTTATTCAGAAAGCAAAGCGAAGAACATGATCCAAAGAGGAAACTCTATAAATAAAATTAGAAATTATTTAATGGGCAAAGGAATTGATGATAGTTTTATTAAGGATACAGTTGAGAAAATAAAAGAAGATAATTCTGATCAGGATTTCTTTTCAGCAATAAAATTATGTAAGAAAAAGAGAATAGGACCAGCAAGAGCAGAGGATAATAGAACTTTGTTTTATAAAAAAGATATTTCTTTACTTGCAAGAAATGGATTTGATTTCGAAACATCTAAGAAAGTGATGGATATTGATAAAAATGAATATGAAAAGATAATTAAATTACTTTAATTTTCTTTTTTTCTCTTCATCAACAAGATGATTTATTTTGTTTCTAATATAATTTTTAACAAAAACAAAAACTAGCAATCCAAAAATTGAGACGGATACTATTATAATTAAAATAATTCTTAATTGCTCATCCATTAAATTATATTTTTACTTTTCAAAATTAAACTTGGATTTTTTAAATCTTTCTTACCATATAAAATTTCATTACCATCAAAGTCTCTAACAGACCCTCCTGCATTTTCTAAAATCGCATGTCCTGCCGCAATATCCCACTCGTAAGCTCGAGGTTCAGCAACATAACCATCAAACTCACATGCAGCAACAACACAAAATTTTAAAGAACTTTTCATTCTAGTATGTTCCTTAACACCTAATTCATCATAAATTTTTTGTATCTCAGGTTTAATTTTATTGCTGTAAGAAATGAAATTAAGTGGCTCTGTTCTTTTAGATGGTAAGTCAGAAAGGTTTATTGTTTTTTCATTAGCAAACTCAAAAGATTTGCCCTTCCCATATGAATAAAACATTCTTTTTTTAGCAGGCGCATTTATTAACCCTGCAACAGGTTTATTATTGATAATTAAACC
Source organism: Candidatus Pelagibacter sp. HIMB1495 (assembly GCF_052047955.1). Lineage (NCBI taxonomy): Bacteria > Pseudomonadati > Pseudomonadota > Alphaproteobacteria > Candidatus Pelagibacterales > Candidatus Pelagibacteraceae > Candidatus Pelagibacter > Candidatus Pelagibacter sp. HIMB1495. Next base: position 808,055 of record NZ_JBNAIQ010000001.1, read on the forward strand.
TGCATTAATAGTAAATTCCTCTAAATTGTTTATGTAATCATAAGTTCCATCGATAGGATCAACCAACCAAAAATCTTTTAATTTAGAATTATCTTTATTTTCAGAAGTTTCTTCTGAAATAATTGGAATGTCTGGTGTTAATTTTGATATTTGAGAAGAAATAAAATTATTTACTTCAATATCACCATTACTTACTGGAGTATTATCAGATTTAATTTCTTTACTTAATCCTTTTTCTCTAAGCTGAAGAGATAAATCTCCTGCTGATAAAAAAGCATCAACTAAATCTTCAATAATTTTTTGTAAGTCCATTTTTTATTTACCAATTTTTTTTAATTCTATATTTTTTGCGTTTATTACTTTTTTACCTGCATTTTCAAAATTGACAGTAACCTTATCTTTTATGATTGATTGTACTTGTCCAATACCCCAGTCTTTATTCTCAGGATTAGTGACTTTGTCACCTGGTTCATAATCTAAAATCATTTAATTTAACTTATATTGTAAATAAGTATAAATACCACCTAATGAATAAAGAATTAAACTCTATCGGAATTAACAAAAAACCTGAAGACACAACGGTTGTTGTTGCAATGTCTGGCGGGGTAGACTCGTCAACTGTAGCAGGAATTATGAAAAATGAGGGTTACAAAGTTATAGGCATTACACTTAAACTATATGATGATGGAAAAGAGGTAGCTCAATCTAAACAGTGTTGCTCAGGTCAAGATATTATGGATGCAAAACGTGTTGCTCATAAATTAGGTATTGAACATAAAATTTTATACTATCAAGATAAATTCAAGCAAGGAGTAATAGATAATTTTGTTGATAGTTATTTAAAAGGTGAAACTCCAATTCCATGTGTTCAATGTAATCAAACAGTAAAGTTTAAAGATTTATTTGAAGTATCAAAAGATCTTAAAGCAGATGCATTAGTTACAGGACATTATGTAAAAAATATTACATCAAACAACACCAATAATATGTATAGAGCAATTGATGAAAATAGAGATCAAAGTTATTTTTTATTTAACACAACAAGAGAGCAGCTAGATTATTTAAGATTTCCATTAGGTGGAATGTTAAAAGATAAAACAAGAGAAATTGCTAAAGAGTTAGATTTAAATGTAGCTGATAAACCAGATAGTCAGGATATTTGTTTTGTGCCTAATGGAGATTATGCATCAGTAATTAGAAAATTTAGACCGGACTCTTTTCAAAAAGGGAATATTAAAAATTTAGATGGAAAAGTAATTGGTGTTCATGATGGTATTATTAATTTTACAATTGGACAAAGAAAGGGAATTAAGGTTTCGGATAAAGAAGCTTTATATGTTTTAAAAATAAATTCAGATAAAAATGAAATTATAGTAGGACCCAAAGAAAACCTTGGAAAAAAAGAAATATCTTTAAAAGATTTAAATTTATTAACTGATAAAAAAGACCTTGATCAAAATATATTTGTAAAGGTTAGATCAACAGGTAGTCTTCTTGAGGCAAAAGTAGATTTAAAAAATAACAATACTGCAAATGTTCATCTATTAAATCCTGAGGATGGAATATCTCCAGGACAGGCATGCGTATTCTATAGTAAAGACCAATATGGTCATAGAGTTCTTGGCGGTGGTTGGATTAAAGAATAAAAGAATTACTTCTTCTTATTTTTTCTTTTTGCTCTTCTCTTTTTGGAGCCTTGTTTTCTTCGACCCCTATGTTTCTTCGGATAACTCATTTAGTCCTATTTATTAATTTATTGACGTTTTTTACGGGATATAGCATTGTCTTTTAAACATATCAAATTTTATTATGAGTAATTCTTTTAAAACATTTTTAAAACATACTGCTAAAGATTTTCACAATCAGTCTGTAAATCCTCCAATTGTGCGTGCATCAACGATTATTTTCAAATCGATGCAAGATATTAGAAAAACTCAAGAGAAGGCTAAAAAAAACCCAACAGGTGGACATTTTGATTACGGAAGACAAGGAACTTCTACGACTCATATTTTGCAGCAAATTTTATCTAAGCTTGAAGAAAGTTATTTTACTTTTTTAACACCTACCGGATTTGGAGCAGTATTCCTTGCAATCTTTAGTGTTACAAGACCTGGTGATGAAATTATTGCAGCTGACCCAGTTTACAGTCCAACAAGACTTTTGACACAAGATTTTTTAAAGGAATTTAATATCAAAACAACTTTTTATGATCCACACGATCTGAAAACATTAGAAAAAGCAATTACAAAAAAAACAAAATTAATTTTTGTAGAAAACCCAGGAAGTAATACTTTTGATTTTCAAGATTTAGGGAAAATTGTTTCTATAGCAAAAAAACATAAAATTTTAACAGCAATTGATAATACATGGGGAACTCCATATTTTTTAAAACCTATCAAACTTGGTTTTGATATGGCAATTGTTTCAGCAACAAAATATTACTCAGGTCACTCTGATGTAATGGGAGGAAGTTTAGCGGTTAATAAAAAAGTATTTCCAAAAGTAAAAGCAACTGAAAGAGTTACAGGTTTAAGATTAGGACCTGATGATGCTTATTTAATTACAAGAGGATTAAGAACTTTAGATGTAAGATTAGATAGACATAGAGAAAATGCAAAAAAAGTAGCAGAATTTTTATCTAAATTTAAAAATATAAAATTATTATATCCTTACAAAAAAGATTCTTACAATTTTAGAATGTGGAAGAAATATTATTCAGGTGCTTCGGGTTTAATGGGCTTAAGAATTAAAGCAAAAAGTGAAAAGGCAGTTGTAAAATTTGTAAATAATTTAAAATTATTTGGACACGGTTACAGTTGGGGAGGTTTTGAAAGTTTAGCTTTACATCAAAATGTTAGAGAGCAAGGTAATAGAAGTTATCTTAAATTAGCAAAAAATGAGTACATTGTTAGATTACACATCGGTTTAGAAGATCCAAATGACCTTATCGCTGATATTAAGCAGTCAATGAAACACTTAAAGTAAACTGTGAATAATTTTTTCCCAACCAAAACAGCAATGATCACGCTCATTGCATGTTGCTTAGTTGTGATTATATCTCTTGGAATTAGACAAACATTTGGTTTGTTTTATTTTGATTTTTCTACAGATCTCGACATCACTATTTCTCAATTTGGTTTTGCAATGGGTTTGCAATTATTTTTATGGGGTGCTTTTAATCCTCTGTTTGGAGTTATTACTGATAAGTATGGAGGCAATATTGCAATTTTCATTGGTTTCTTTTTTTATTTATTAGGAGTTTTTCTTTTTTATTTGGGTTTTAATACTGGAGTTAATTTTATTTATACAATAGGTATTTTAATAGGTGTAGGCTTAGGATCTACAGCAATCAGTATACCTGTTTCTGTTGTAGCTAAACATTATCCAGCATCTAGAAGGACAATGGCCACAGGAATAGTCACAAGCGCAGGTTCTTTTGGTTATTTTGTTTCACCTTTAATTGTAAGTTATTCTCTTGTTGAAAATGGTTGGGAGAGCACGATGCTTTACTTCTGTTTTTTATTGGGGCTAGGATTAATCATTTCTTTGTTTGTTAGTACTCCAAAAACTCCTGTTGGCGTTAAAGATAATAACAATCAAACTGCGAGAGAGGCTTTAAAAGAAGCACTTAATAATAAAAGTTTCATTTATTTAACTTTAGGATTTTTTGTATGTGGATGGCACATAGCACTAGTGGCAACACATATACCAACTTATATGGTAGACAAAGGTTTGCCTGACTGGTGTGCAACAACTGTTCTTTCATTAATAGGACTTTTTAATATGGTAGGAACTATTGTGAGTGGTTATCTGGCAACTAAATATAGTAAAAAATATTTATTAAGTGCAATTTATTTATTAAGAGGTGTCTCTATAATTGTTTTTATTTCTTTTCCTCCAAGTGTAATTAATTCAATAATATTTGGTATTACTTTTGGTTTCTTATGGCTTTCTACCGTTCCACCAACCAATGGGATAGTTGCTCATATATTTGGAACAAAGTATGTGGGAATGCTTTATGGTATTGTATTTGTGAGTCATCAATTTGGATCATTCTTAGGAGCATATTTAAGTGGAGTTTTTTATGAACTTACAGGAAATTTTGATTATGCATGGTACGGATCTATCGCATTATCAATTTTTGCAGGTTTGATACATTTGCCTATTAATGAAAAAGCAATTGAAAGAACTCAACCGGCATAAATTTAATCCTTATTTAGAGGATCTTTATCAATCAGATAAACCTATTATTATCTACAAGGTAAGTGGAGGATATAATATTTATACAGATTTTTCTAAAAAGATTATTTTAACCAATAAAAATATTAATAATTTTTTAAACAATTTTAATAAATCAAAAAAAAAATCAGAAACAGATATGTTTATAGGTTTTTTTGGCTATGAAATTTTATGCAATTTGCTTGGATTAAAAATTAAAAAACAAAAAAAGTTAAATTTTTATAAAGGTATATTTTATAAACCTGAAACAGTAATAAAAATAAGAAAAAAAATTTCAATATTTTCTAAAATTAAGAAACAAAAGTTTAACAGCAGCTTTAAACCTACAAAAATATTATCACCTTTTAAATTAAATATTGATTTCAAAAAATATGAAAAAATTTTTAATGTTTTTTCAAAAAAAATTAGACAAGGTGAAACCTACCAAATTAAAATTTGTACTAAATACAAAAATAAATCAGATATAGATCCTATCAACTTTTTCTGGAAATTAATGAAAGTTAATGCGTCCCCAGAAGCTTTTATGATAAGAGATAAGAATTACTCTATAGTAAGTTGCTCACCTGAAACATTAATTGATAAAAAAGGACTAAATATTTTAACAAAACCTATTGCTGGAACACTTAGAAAAAATAGAAATCTTAACAAAAAAAAAGCGTTAAGTTTTTTTAGAAAAAATATTAAAGAAACCAAAGAACATAATATGATTGTAGATATGGAGAGAAGTGATCTTTCAAAAATTTGTAATCCAGGAAGTGTAAAAATTATTAAAGAGAAAACTGTTGAAGAGTATAAGGATCTTTATCACTATGTTACTTTAATTAAAGGAATATTAAAAAAGAGTGTTAAAAATATTGATATAATTAAAGCAATGATGCCTGGAGGTTCAGTAATAGGTTGTCCTAAAATAAGCACTCTAAATCTTTTAAATAACCAAGAAAAAGAAAACAGAAACATTTACACAGGAAGTTTTGGTTATATGAAATTTAATGGAAATATGAGATTTAATATTATTATTAGATCAATTTTAAATTATAAAAATACATCAGAAATTTCCGTAGCCTCAGGAGTTGTTGTAGATAGTAATGCCAAACATGAATTCAATGAAAATTATATAAAGGCAAAAGCATTAATAGATTTATTTAAATGATTTATGTGATTGATCATAAAGATTCATTTACTCACAATGTAGTACATCAACTTTCTATATTTGATGAAGTTGAGTGCAGTGATTTTAATGAAATTAATTATTCTAAACTTCACAAAGCTTCAACAATAGTACTATCACCAGGGCCAGGTTCACCAAAAGATTATCCTTTAACAACTAAAATTTATAAAAAATTTAAAGGAAAAAAAAAAATACTAGGAATTTGTTTGGGATTTCAACAAATCTTATTTTCTGAAGGAGGAAAAATAGTCGAACAAAATAAAATTTATCATGGTTTTCAATCCAATGTCATAGTGAATAAACAGAGTAAGTTATTTAAAAAAGGTCAAATTTTTAAAGTAGGAAGATATCATTCATTAAAACTAAAAGAGCCTTTTAAGGCTAAAAATTTTGATATAACTATGAGATGTGCTATCTCAGGTTCTGCAATGTCTATAGAAAATAACGTTGATAAAGTTTATGGATTTCAATTTCACCCAGAATCATTTTTAACAATCAATGGTAACACTCTTATTAAAAAAATCTTATCAATTAAGTAATCTTAAAGAAGTTTCTTTTAAAGATCTTTGGGGGTCCAGAGGTGTATTTACAACAATGCGAATGGTTGGAAAACCTTCTAAGTTAATATTGTTAAAACCACATATCGAAAACTTAATTAAATCTACAAAAAAATATGGAATTAGAAAAAAAAACTTAAAGAATATTATTTTAGATCTAATTAAGAAAAATACACTCTATAAAGGTCCTGATAATTTATTTCGAATTGCTTTAAATAAAAAACTAATATCTGTATCTATAAGACAAAGACCAAAACTTAAAAAAAATTTTAGTCTTTTATTATTTAAATATAAAAGAATTGAACCAAATTATAAAAATCTTTATTATAAAAAAATTTTAGCAAAACTTAGTAAGATTGACTCATCTAAATTTGATATTGCTTTAGTTGCAAACAATAAAATTTTAGAAACTGGTACTTCAAATTTAGTTTTTGTTAAAAATGGAAAAATATTTTCTCCAAAAAAAAATTGTTATTTTGGAAACACACTTAAGTTCATAAGTAAAAAAGTTAAAATTAATTTTAAAGATGTATCAATTAAAGAAATTAATGATTATGAAGAAATAATTCTTATTGGATCAGGTAAGGGAGTTGCATCAGTATCAAAAATTGATGAATTAAAATGGCAAAGTCAAAATAATGTTTCCTTTAAAAAACTTAGAAAAATATATAATACTCTAATTTAAATATGAGAGATCCTAACAACCCTTGTTTATTCTGCGATTCAAAAAAAAGTGGTATTGCTCACGAAAATGATCTTGCTTATGCAAGTTACGACTCTTATCCTGTTTCTGATCATCACTGTTTAATAATTCCTAAGCGACATATTAAAGACTATTTTGACATGACTAATGATGAGTTAATTGCATGCAATGATTTATTGCAAATGATTAAAAATGAGATTTTAAAAAAAGATAATACTGTAAAAGGGTTTAACATTGGCACAAATGCTGGAAAAATTGCAGGTCAATCTATACTGCATTGTCATATACATTTGATACCAAGAAGAGAAGGTGACGTAGATAACCCCCAAGGTGGGGTTAGATCAGTAATACCCAACAAACAACATTACAAACGTAAACCGTAAGTTGTTATTAATGACAATATTGACCAATAGTTTTGGTTGAACTCTTTATTTAACTAGATTAGAAAATCTCAAACTAACTTTAAAAATAATTAAAAATTATGTTATCTACAAATCCTTTTTCAATATTAGCTGAAACTGTTTCACCTTTTGCAATGCAAAGCTTCATAATTGCTATGGTAATTTTGATTGCAGCTGGAACAATTATACAGATGATTGTTCATAAAAATGTTACTTATTTTTTTAACAATGCAAAAAAAGCAAAAGCAAATGCTGTTAAGGAATTGAGTTCAGGAGAAAGAGCTTCAATTATCGCAAAGACAACAGTTTATGATATCGGCACAACTGCAGAACTTGGATTTGGAAAAAGAAGACTTGCACATGTACTTGGTATGTACGGGACAATATTATTTTGGGTTGCATCAGCAGTCCTAGTATTCTGTTATACAGGAGCTGATAAACCAACCTCATCTACATGGTCAATGATTTGGCATGTAGGTGCAATACTTACATGTATCGGTGGATATTGGTTCTGGTTTTTCTTAAGAGTAGACGTATCTGCGGAAGCGCATCCTTGGTACAGAATAATTAAAGCTGATTTATTTGTTTTAGCTTTATTAGCTTGCTCAACTTTTGGTTTGTTGTGGTCTTACACACAATCTAATGGTCAAGCAGGTTTATCTTATTTATTTTTGACTTTATTTGTTCTTTCAAATTTAGTTTTATTTGGAGGAGTTTATTGGTCTAAATTTGCACACATGTTTTATAAACCTGGTGCAGCAATACAAAAAAATTTAGCAGAAGCAGATGGTTCACGAGACAACTTACCTCCTCCTGCTGACGCGCCTGAACAGTTTGGTTTAGGTATTAAAAGAGAGCAACCTAAACACTATTAATATGATGAAATTAAAAAAGGAGAATAAATAATTATGTCAACTTTCGTATACATGACAAGATGTGATGGCTGTGGTCACTGTGTGGATATTTGTCCATCAGATATTATGCACATAGATGAAAATATCAGACGTGCAAAAAATATTGAACCTAACTTTTGTTGGGAATGTTATTCATGTGTAAAAGCATGCCCAAATCATGCAATAGACGTAAGAGGTTATGCTGATTTTGCTCCTATGGGTCATAGCGTTAGAGTTAGAAGAGAAGAAGAAAAAGGAACAATTTCATGGAAGATCAAATTTAGAAATGGAACAGAGAAAAACTTTGTTTCTCCAATTACTACAAAACCATGGGGTAAATTTATCCCAAAACTTGCTGAAGGTGACAAACCAAACCAAGGTGAGATTAATTCACAAAGACTTTACACTGAGCCAGAAGGTTTAAATATTGATGGTGAATTACCATCAGTTCCAAAGGAGTCGTTTAAAAAAGGAGTTTATTACTAATGGCTAGACATAAGACACATTACGAGGATTGCGATATATTAGTTGTTGGTGGTGGTATGGCTGGAACGGGTGCTACGTTCGAAGCTAGACACTGGGGAAGAGATATGAAAATTGTTTGTGTGGAAAAAGCAAACATAGATAGAAGTGGAGCTGTTGCTCAAGGTCTTTATGCGATCAATTGTTACATGGGGATGCAATGGGGAGAAAATCAACCTGAAGACCATGTTAGATATGCAAGAAATGACTTAATGGGAATGGTCAGAGAAGATTTAGGTTATGACATGGCTAGACACGTAGACTCTACTGTTCACATGTTTGATGAATGGGGTCTTCCAATGATGAAAAATGAACAAACTGGAAGATATTTAAGAGAAGGTAAATGGCAGATCATGATCCATGGTGAAAGTTACAAACCTATTGTTGCTGAAGCGGCAAAAAAATCTGCTGACAAAATTTATAATAGAATAATGATCACTCATTTACTTATGGATGAGTCTCAAGATAATAGAATTGGTGGAGCCGTTGGCTTTAACATGAGAACAGGTGATTTTCATGTTTTTAGAGCAAAAGCCGTAATAGTTGCAGCTGGTGGTGCTTCTCATATCTTCAAACCAAGAGCAGTTGGAGAAGGAATGGGTAGAACTTGGTACGCTCCTTGGAGTAACGGTTCAGCATATGCTCTTCCTATTGCTGCTGGAGCTAAAATGACACAAATGGAAAATAGAATTGTGTTATGTAGATTTAAAGATGGTTATGGGCCTGTTGGAGCTTATTTCTTGCACTTAAAAACATATACTCAGAATGCTAATGGGGAAAATTATGAGAAGAAATGGTATGACCAAACTAAAGAGTTAGTTGGCGAATATATTGATCATCACCCAACACCTACTTGTTTAAGAAATCATGCTTTTATACAAGAAGTTGCTGCTGGTGGTGGACCAATTCACATGGTTACAACTGAAGCTTTCCAAGATCCACACTTAGAAACAGTTGGTTGGGAGAATTTCTTAGGAATGACTGTTGGTCAAGCTGTAGTATGGGCGTCTCAAAATATTGACCCTAAATATACTAATCCTGAATTAACAACTTCAGAACCATATGTTATGGGTTCACACGCTACTTGTTCAGGAGCTTGGGTAAGTGGTCCTGAAGATTTATCTCCACCAGAATATTTCTGGGGTTATAATAGAATGCTTACAATTGATGGGTTATTTGGTGCTGGAGACACTGTGGGTGGAAGTGCTCATAAGTTTTCATCTGGATCTTTCACAGAAGGTAGATTAGCTGCTAAAGCTGCTGTTAAGTATATCGAAGATAAAAAAGCTGAAGGAGTTAAGGTTTCAGACAAACAATGTGAGGATTTCAAAGCTATGGTCTACAAACCACTTGAAAACTTCACTGTTGCACAAAACGAAATCACAGGGGGAACTGTTTCTCCTAGCTATATATCACCAATCCAAGGTCTACAAAGACTACAGAAGATTATGGATGAATATGTAGGTGGAATTACATCTAATTATATGACTAATGGCAATATGTTAAAAAGAGGTCTTGAATTGCTTGAATGGCTTCAAGAGGATCTTGAGCATGTTGGAGCTGAGGATTATCACCAATTAATGAGAGCTTGGGAATTGAAACATAGAGCTTTAACTTCTCAGTGTGTAACTGAACATACTTTATTTAGAGAAGAAACTAGATGGCCAGGATACTATTATAGAGGAGATCATATGAAACTTGATGATGATAATTGGCATTGTCTGACAGTTTCTAGAAGAGATCCGAAAACTGGTAAATTTAGTATGGAGAAGGTTCCTGTCTACCACATCGTGGATGAGAACGAGAAGAAAAAAGCTTCTTAAGATACTTTAATTAGAAAATAGATAAGTTATGGATATTTTATCAAAAAAAGATGATGAAATATATGAGTTGGCTAAACCTATTTGGTTCAACCTGGTAAAATCATCAAACCTTAAAGATTATGGTGGATTTACTAGAGATTTTTCAACTCAGATGCTCTTTGGAGCCAATGAAGTAGAACTTGGAAAACAATGGGCTAACAATAAGCTTATCACTAATCTTCATGAAACGTTCGAGCCTTTTGGGTGTCTTAGAAGGGGAGAGCATATAACCGTTCTGATAAAACAGACCAACAAAGAAATACCAGGAGAATTTTTGGGAAGGTTAGTTTTAGGTGTTGAGGATGAAATGGTTAAAGTTTTTGGTGCAACGATCTATTAAAAAAAATTTATCTAATTTTTAAAATAATATTTGACAATTTGTTTTCTGGGTGTATTGACGCACTTAATGCAAATTTCTAACGTAAAAATTTTCAATAAACTAACTAGCTTAAAAGTTTCTTTAATGAAAACAAGTATATTTTTAAGTCTAGCTGCTTATTGGGGAGTTATTATAGTTGGAACTTTTATTACTTTTAACTAAGTTGTTTTTAAACAATTTATTTATTTAAATGGATGTATTTTTACCCATCGCGCAAGTTTTTGTTAATCCAATAGAAATTCTTATATTAAGCGCAATAGTTGGTGTCCTTTCTGGATTGTTTGGAGTGGGTGGTGGTTTTTTAATGACACCTTTTTTAATTTTTTTAGGAATTCCTCCTGCATACGCAGTTGCAAATGAAGCAAACAATATCTTAGCTACTTCAGTTTCTGGTTCAACAACACATTATTTAAAAAATACTTTAGATTACAAAATGGGTTTAATGATTGTCATTGGTGGTGCTATAGGTACCTCATTAGGAATTTTTACTTTTTCTTATTTCAAAGGTATTGGAAAAATTGATACCGTAATCTCTTTAGCTTACATGTATATTTTAGCAATCATTGGATCTTTAATGTTAGTCGAAAGTCTTGGTGAGATTGATAAAGCCAAAAGAAATATTTTAGTTAAAAAAAAATTACATGTTCATTATTGGATCCATGGTCTTCCTTTAAGAATGAGATTTCCAAAATCAAAATTATATGAAAGTATTTTTACTCCAATAGTTATTGGTTTAGTAGTTGGTTTTATTGCTGCAATAATGGGAATAGGTGGAGCATTTATATTAGTGCCAGCAATGATTTACATAATTAAAATGCCAACCAAACTTGTTCCTGGAACTTCATTATTTGTTACTATTTTTGTCAGTGTAATTGTTACTTTCCTGCATTCATTTAATTATGGTTCGATTGATTTACTTTTAGTTTTTCTACTTGTTATTGGATCAATAATTGGTGTTCAGATTGGACAAAAATTAGGAGAGAAAATTGATAGCTCAGGATTACGAGCATTGATGGCTATTTTGATTTTAGCAGTTGGTATTGCTATTGCTTATGATTCATTTTTTGCTGATCATGATACAAATTCAACAACCACTTCTGTAATTCCTGATTTAAATTTTTTCTCACAATTTATTTTAGATTTTTCTAATGAGATGCCATTCTTTTATGGATTATTTTCAATTATGTTTGCAATATTTTTAGGTGTAGCAGCAGCTTTTATAAGAAGATTTTTTTCAAATTTTAAAAAACAAATGTTGATGAAATCTTAATTAAATAAGTAAAGATATAATTCAATAGTCCCTAAACAAACAATTCCAACAGTAGCCATTCCCACAAATCCAACTACAAAAGGTTTGTATCCCATATTTTTTATATCTCTTAAATTAGTAGACATACCAATTGCTGCCATTGCCATTGTTAGGAATATTTTTGATAAAGATTTAATGCTATCTATAGTGCCAAGCCAAATTTCACTATTGTTTGTAATAAAAATTTGATCACCAACATTTCGAACAATAATCATTGCAACAAATCCAAGTACAAAATAGGGAAAAATATCAATTATTGAGTATTTTTTTTCTTTAGTTTGGCCTCTGTTATAAAGATACGCAAACAAGGGTATCATAATAATTAAAAAAGTATTTCTAATTAGTTTAGTAACTGTTGCTACATTTAAAGTCTCTGGACTATTGAATTGCTGATCATAGATCAATCCAGCAGCTGCTACTTGCGCTGTTTCATGTATAGAAGTTCCTAAAAATAAACCGATTAGAAGTGGTTCACCATTAAAATAAAAATTTGCAAAGTATGGATAGATCAACATTGAAAGAATTCCAAACAAAGTGATGTTAGCAATTGCATAAGATATTTCATTTTTTTTGGCACCAATTACAGGTGCTGTAGCCATTATTGCTGTTGTCCCACACACTGTACTGCCAATCGATATTAAGTAAGCCATTCTTGTTGGGATTTTTAATCTCTTAATTAAAAGTTTAATGACTACCAATACACTAACGATACAAATTACTATTAAAGGAATAGCAATTGCACCAAATTCTAGAAACTCAAAAGGTTTTAATTGAATACCTAGGCAAATTATTCCAAGTTTTAAAATATTTTTTTGAGTAAAATCCAAACCTCTTATGAAACTTTCTCTTATTTTAAAAACATTTCCAAAGAACATTCCTAAAAGGATGGCTATCATTGCAGTGGATATAGGACTTTTTTCATATCCTAGTAACTCTGTGCCTATAATATTATTAAAACCTTGCGATAGCGTGTAAAGAACAAACGCAAGTATAATACCAGGTAAAAGTACCAGGTACTTATTTTTAGCCATAAAGTAGGATTTTTAATTAAGCACTTCTGTAAAGCTTAGTCATTACAAATTCTCTATGACCTAAAGCTTCAGCACAAGTTAACCTTCCATTAGCTGTTCTAATAGTTGCTTTAATTAGTTCATCACCAGCTTGATCCAAATTCATTTCTCTAGAAAGTATTTTAGAAACATCGCAGTCAATATGCTCTTTCATACTTACAGCTGTTAATGGATTGGCTGTTAATTTTACAACTGGTTCAATTGGGTTTCCAATAATATTTCCCTGTCCTGTTGGGAATAAGTGAATATTAAAACCACCTGCAGCTTGTAACGTAACACATTCTGCAGCAGCTGAAGAAGTATCCATGAAATATAATCCTGGACCTTTTTGTGGCTCTTCAGCAGGTGTTAATACATCTACAAATTGTCTTGATCCTATTTTTTGGAAATTACCAAATGCTTTTTCTTCAATTGTAGTCAGTCCTCCAGCAATATTTCCTGCAGTAGGTTGACTTTCTGATAAATCATCTGTTGCTTCTTTTAAAATGAAATCATTGTATTCATTCCAAGTTTTTTTAAACTTCTCTTGTGCTTCTGGAGTTTTACCTCTTTTTTCACAAACAGTTTCAGCACCTGTAAGTTCTGAAGTTTCACCAAAACATAAATGAACTCCTAATGGCTCTAATTTGTCCATTAAATTTCCAACTGTTGGATTAGATGCAAGACCTGAAGTGGTATCAGACTCTCCACATTTTACAGAAATCCAAAGATCACTTATTGGACATTCCTCTCTTTGTTTTTCAGAAGCCCACATTGAAAATTCTTGAGCTTTTTTTGAAGCCTTCATGATTGTTTCAATGTCACCAGCACCCTCAATACTAAAACCTTCAACAGGTTTTCCAGTTTTTGCTACTTCATCAACAATTCTTTTAGTCCATTTAGGCTCAATACCAATAATTATAGCAGCAGCAACATTTGGGTTTTTTGCTGTACCTATCATTGTTCTAAAATGTAACTCTAAATCAGCACCAAACTGTAATCTTCCATATGAGTGAGGTAACGCAATTGTGCCTTTAATATTGTTTGCGACAGCTTCTGCACAAGCATTTGAAATATCATCAACAGGCAAAATGATTACATGATTTCTTGTTCCAGCTCTGCCATTTTCTCTTTTATAACCTAAAAAACTTTTTGGGATTTCCATATTACTACCACTTCTTTGTTTTAACGTTGTGAACATGTACGTGTTCACCTTTTTTGATTGATTTGACTACTTTACCAATATCATGACCATATTTAATAATAGTGTCACCTTCATTTAAATCGCTCATAGCAATTTTGTGTCCTAGAGGGATTTCATCTTCAGATTGAATGTTAACTGTCTTGTCATTTTCCATAATCCAGCAAGAGCAGTCTTGTTTTGGAGTGATTTTTTCAATAACAACTACTCCTACGTTGTCTTTTTCGTCGTGTATAATGATGTCTGTAGCCATAATGTTGTGTCGAATTGTTTGTTTGAAATTTAGAAAATCTTATATATTAATCGCGAAAATTGACAAACGAATTTTATAAATTCTTAATAATTATACTTTAGAGGGGTTCTAGTCTTATGACAAAAATGACAACAGAAGAAGCTTTTGTAAAAGTTTTACAAATGCATGGTATCGAGCACGCTTTTGGAATTATTGGTTCTGCTTTTATGCCAATATCAGATATTTTTCCTGATGCAGGAATTACTTTTTGGGATGTAGCTCATGAAACAAATGGTGGTTTAATTGCTGATGGTTACACAAGAGCTACAGGTAAAATGTCTATGGTCATTGCACAAAATGGACCAGGAATAACAGGATTAGTAACTCCAATTAAAACTGCATACTGGAATCATACTCCTCTATTATTGGTAACACCACAAGCTGCAAACAAAACTATGGGCCAAGGTGGTTTTCAAGAAGTAGAGCAAATGAACCTGTTTAAAGATATGGTTTGTTATCAAGAAGAAGTTAGAGACCCATCAAGAATGGCAGAAGTTCTAAACAGAGTAATCGAAAAAGCTATAAGAGGCTCAGCCCCTGCACAAATAAACGTACCAAGAGATTATTGGTGCCAGGTTATTGATATTGATTTACCACCAATTGTAAGATTAGAAAGACAAGGTGGAGGTAACGACGCTGTTTCTAAAGCTGCTGATTTATTATCTAATGCAAAATTTCCAGTAATACTTTCAGGTGCTGGTGTTGTTATTGGTGGAGCTATTGATGCTACTAAAAATCTTGCTGAAAAATTAGATGCACCAGTATGTTCTGGTTATCAACATAATGATAGTTTTCCAGGAAGTCACCCATTAGCAGTAGGACCTTTAGGTTATAATGGTTCTAAAGCTGCAATGGAATTAATTTCAAAAGCTGATGTTGTTTTAGCACTAGGTACAAGATTAAATCCATTTTCAACTTTACCAGGATATGGAATTGATTATTGGCCAAAAAATGCAAACATCATTCAGGTAGATATTAATCCTGATAGAATTGGTTTAACTAAAAAAGTAACAGTTGGAATTAGTGGTGATGCAAAATTAGTTGCAGAGCAAATTTTAGCTAAACTATCTTCAAACGCTGGAGATACTGATAGACAAGCTAGAAAAGATTTAATTCACCAAACAAAATCTGCATGGTTACAAAAACTTTCAAGTTTAGATCATGAAGATGATGATGAGGGAACAGTTTGGAATAAAGAGGCTAGAGAAAGAGATACAGACAGAATGTCACCAAGACAAGCTTGGAGAGCAATTCAATCTGGTATGCCTGATGATGTAATTATTTCAAGTGATATTGGAAATAACTGCGCCATTGGTAATGCTTACCCAACTTTTGAAAAACCAAGAAAATATTTAGCCCCAGGTTTATTCGGACCTTGTGGTTATGGATTTCCATCTATACTTGGAGCAAAAATTGGTTGCCCTGATACTCCAGTAATTGGTTTTGCGGGAGATGGTGCTTTTGGAATTAGCATGAACGAAATGAGCTCATGTGCAAGAGAAGAATGGCCTGCAATTACAATGGTAATTTTCAGAAATTATCAATGGGGTGCAGAAAAAAGAAATACTACTCTATGGTTTGATAACAATTTTGTTGGAACTGAATTAGATCCTGAATTAAGTTACGCTAAAGTTGCTGATGCATGTGGTTTAAAGGGTGTAACTGTTAGAACAATGGAAGAAACAACAAATGCAATCAAGCAATCTTGTGAAGATCAAAAGAAAGGAATTACAACATTTATAGAAGTAATTCTAAACCAAGAACTTGGAGAACCATTTAGAAGAGATGCGATGAAGAAACCGGTAAGAGTTGCTGGTATCAACAAAGCAGATATGAAGAAACAACCTTCATTAAACTCTTAAAATCTTTTAAAAATTTATCAACTATCGTAAAGTCACTTCATGGAAGTGACTAACGATAATAGCTGTAGTTGGATTAATGACCTTAATCCAAGAACAAACATCAAGTCTCTTCTATCAAACGATGAGTGTGATTGGTTAATAATAGGTGCTGGTTACACAGGTCTGTCTGCTGCAAGAAAATTAGCTCAAATAAATTCAAATTTAAAAATTATACTAGCAGATGCCCAACTAGCAGGTGAGGGTGCTAGTGGAAGAAATTCTGGTTATTTGGTTGATACAACTTTGAACGATGGTTTTACATCAAATAAAGAACTGCAAAATTACAAAAAGAAAGCTGATATTTATTCATTAGGAATAGATGTAGTAAAAAAATTTATTAAAGAACATCAAGTAGATTGTGATTGGAATGAATGTGGTAAATATTTCGCTTCATCAAAAATTGAAGATAAAAAAATTTTAGAAAATTTTTCAAATACATTATCTAAGTTAGGCTTTGAACACAGCTTATTAGGAAACAAAGAATTGTCTGAAAAATTAGGTACTAGTTTTTATAATATCGGACTTTACACAAAGGGTGGTATTCTAATACATCCAGGAAAATTAGTTAGAGCAATGGTTGATGCTCTTCCTGCTAATGTTTTTTTGTATGAAAATTCTTGTTTATTAAATTGGAATAAAAATAAAGATTTCATTTTTTGTAATTTCAAAAATGGAAAAATTAAATCAAAAAATATTATTTTTGCTACGAATGGTTTCTTAAAATCTCTAGGGATAAAAACAAATTATAATTTTCCTATTACGTTAACTGCGAGCATGACAAGAAGATTATCTGATGAAGAATTTAAATCTATTGGTGAACCAAAAGAATGGGGAGTACTACCTGTAAGGCCAATGGGTGCAACAATTAGAATGACAAAAGACAGAAGAATTTTGATAAGAAATACAGCAGAAGTCCACAATCCATTTGGTATGTCAAATTCCACTCTTAAAAAAAGATCTTTCAATCAGAAACTTGGAATACAAAAAAGATTTCCACAATTACCCAATGATATAATTAAATCATCTTGGTCTGGAATAGTATCAAGAACAAGGAACAGTTCTCAAATATTTGAAAAAATTGATAGTAATATTTTTGCCGCTGGTTGTTATAACGGTTCAGGTATCGGTGTAGGAACTTTATTCGGTGAACAAATTGCTCTTAAAGCAATTAATGAAAGTACAAATGAAATAAAAACAATTGAATCAAGAAACAAACCTACCTGGTTACCACCTCAACCATTTTTGAATATAGGAATAAAAACTAGATTGGTTTATGAACGTTTGAGAGCCAAATCAGAAATCTAATTGGCTCTAATTTTTTGATTTATCACAAGAACAGCACCAATAATTAAAATTGGAAGACCCATTATTAGATCATATTGCCATTCTAAATTTTCAAATATTGTTGAAATAATTAATGCTAATACTGGCATTACAACACCAACATAACCAGCTCTTCCAGGTCCAACTTTTTCAAGTAACTTTAAATAAGATACAAAAGCAAATATTGAACCAAAAATTGAGAGATAAAGCAGTGAAGAAATGTAGCTAAAACTAGTTTCAAATAATAATTCAGCTCCTCTAAATTTTGTAATTATCAGTGTAACAATTGAACCATAAAACATAGCATATGCTATTGTTTGTATTGGAGGAAAATTACTATTTAAGTTCCTTTGGTGAACCATATTGCCCGTTGATGCACTAAATGTTCCAATCAAAGCTAGAAACAATCCTATATGGGTTCCTTCGCTAAAACTAAAATTGAAAATTTCATCATTAAAAATGATTAAAATACCCACCATACCAATTGATGCTCCAATTAAAGTTTTTATAGAAGGCTTCTTTTTAAAATAGAAGGTTTCACCAACTATATTCATTATTACCACAGTTGAAAATACAATTGCTGGAAAAGCACTAACTAAATAAGTGTTAGACAAATAGAAGAAAACATAATTTACCGAATACAAGCAAATTCCAAAAAACAAAAACCAAAAATGCTGATTAATTGAAAATTTTAATTTTTCTTTTTTAATTATTAAAAAAATAAAAATTATAAATGAAGCTATTAAAAATCTATAAAATACAGATACCAGTGGATCAACATAGCCTAATTGAAATTTAATTAGATACCAAGTGGGTGACCAACAAAAAAGAGTGATTATAAAAAGAATAATATTATTCATGATTAGCTAATTTTTACACACGTATTCTATGAATAAAATTATCCTTATGATTATAATATTATGAAATAACTGCTCTTACAGATCCAAGCTTATCAATTTTTGCTGTATATGTTCCTTTTTTTATAATAGGCACAACCCCAACTGTGGATCCTGTAAAAACATAAAAATCTTTGTCTAAATTAATTTTATCTTTTTTAACTTTATTTAAAACAAATCTTAATGAATTTATTGGATTTACATAAACAGCATTTGTGTTTCCATCTACACTTTGCTTAGCTTTTTTATTTGAAATATTTGTTTTTAAATTACCTATGTTAATTTTTTTAAATTTTTTCTTTTGACCAATCAAAAATTTAATATTACCTCCAAAGTCACTACTTAAATCTCCAAAAGAAGTAATACCTTTTCTTTTTTGCCTATATCCAACTACTTCTATACATGGTGCCATGTGTGAAATATATTTAGTTACGTTACTATTTGTGATCTTACCTTTTGAAGTAAAAAAAGTTTTTTTGATTAAATAACAAACTTCAAGTTCAATCCCTAAAGCATATTTATTTATTTTTACCTTCTTTCCACTTTTTATTAAGTTTTTTTTGAAAACAGATGCAATAAAAGGCTCTTTTTCTTTTAATTTTTTCATTAACGGAATGCCAGTTCCACCAGCTTTAAAACCTATTGTTGGATCTTTTATTTTGCTTTCACATAATTTTCTAAATTTGTCTGCCTCAGTAAGTTTTTTTGTAAATCTACTAGGTATAGGAGAGATAATTTTATTATTAAGAAAAGCATTAACTAATTTATCTGAAATTTTATCTTTAAGTGTTTTTGTCATAAGAATTTTTAATTTATTTTTTTGATGTTTGATTAATAACAAATATTCCTGAAGTTGTAATTATTATTGCACCTATAATAGTAAATAAATCTGGAACATCATCATAGAAGAAAAATCCAAAAATTATTGCCCAAAAAATTAAAGTATAATGAAATGGTTGTATTATGCTAGCTCTTGCATTTTTAAGTGCTAATATTTGGAAGTATATACCTAATGAAAAAAATAAACCAATTGGCACAAAGAAATATAAAGAATTAAGATTTACAGGTTGCCAAAAATTAAATGCCATTATTGAGGTTATAATAATCCCAACTAAAGAAGAGTAGAACAAGGATACTTCAGGAGCATCATATTCAGTTATTTTTTTTGTTGCGATTTGATAAAGACCCAGAAAAAAAGCTGCTAGCAACGGAATAAAAGAATTTACACTAAATACATCAGATGCAGGTCTAATAATTATCAAAACTCCAATAAAACCTATAAAAATTGCTACCCAAGTTTTGATTGATACTCTCTCATTTAAAATAAATACAGATAAGGCAACTATAATAATAGGTGCTAATGCACCTATGCTATGAGCGTTCGCTAAAGATAGGTGTTTAAAAGATAAAACAAAAAAACCAGATTCTAAAATAGATAGTAGACTTCTTATAATTTGAAGTTTTAAATTATTAGATCTATAAAAATTATTATTGTTAGCTCTTCTTGCTTCTATCAAGCCTAACAAAAGTACAAAAGTATATTTGATAAATAATAATTGAAATATAGAGTAATGAATAACTGCAGTTTTCTGAATTGCATCAAGAATTGAAAAAGAAAAGTAAGCAATTATTGCAAAAATAATTCCCAGTGTTTCTCTTGATTTAAATTTCATTTTTTTGTTTTAATTTTATTTCAAGTTGTTATTGGTTAATTCAAACGGTCATGGATTTTGTATTACTATATTTTGTTATAGCAAGTTTTTTAATAGTGATAGTGCCTGGTCCCACTGTCAGTCTGATAATTGCTAATTCTTTGAGATCTGGTGTAAAAGCAGGATTATTAAACGTTTTTGGTACCCAAGTTGGCGTTTTAATTTTGTTATTTTTATTAGCACTTGGATTTGAGATAGTTTCTCCTTTTCTAGAAGTGATTATTAATTATGTAAGAATTCTAGGTTCAATTTATTTAATTTCACTTGGAGTAATTACAATTAAGTCAGATATTGATTTAAACAAAACTCAAGTAACTAAATTTGAAAAAAAATATTTTCTCCAAGGATTAATAGTGATTTTAACTAATCCAAAAATATTTTTGTTCCTTGGTGCATTTATTCCTCAATTTATTAATATAAATGAACCCGTTAGCTATCAAATAATTTATTTTGGAATAATCTTTATAATTGTAGCTACAATATTTGATAGCTCATATGCATTTGTATTTGGCAAGTTTAGAGAATTCATAGCATCAAAATATTTAAAAGTTTTAAATAAAATAGGTGGATTTATATTAATTCTTGTTGGTATTTGGATGTTTTTTTATTAATTTTCCAAAACAGACATTGGGTCCAATCTAGTTTGAAACCAATTAATTCTAAAATCAAGATGAGGTCCAGTTGATCTACCTGTCGATCCGACGGTTCCAATAATATCTCCTTGATTAATTAAGTCTCCTATAGAAACTAAAACATTTTCTAAATGTGAATATATAGTTGATATACCATGACCGTGATCCATAATTACTGTACCACCGGTGTAATATAAATCATCTTCAGCCATTGTAACTTTACCTGAACCTGATGATTTAATCATTGTCCCTTGTTTTGCTGCTATATCAATTCCGTAATGTGGCCATCTAGGTTTACCGTTTAAAATTCTTTGACTCCCATAAACACCACTAATTATTCCTTCAACGGGCATTATAAATTTTTGCTTAAAAAACTGTAATTCAGAATTAATTGCTCTTGCTTCACCAATTGCATTATTTTCTTTTTTAATTCTTTTATAGACTGACTCGGGTGGGGTTACTTTGCTTTCTTCTAAGCCATCTATTCTTTGAATGTTGTATTTTCTTTTTAAAACTTTTTTGGTTATTGTAGATTTTTTTCCATCAAAAATTTTTGTAAAAGTAAGATCATATTTTTGATCTCTATCAATACCAAAAACGAAAAAACCATCCTTTGATACTCTTACTTCTTTTTTTCCAACAATTATCTTTGCACCAGGATTTGTTTTTCCTAAGATAAAATGACCTTGTAAGAATTTACCTTGAAATTCTATTGCGTTTGCAGTTGAAAAAAATAAGAAAAATATTAAAAAAAATCTATTTATTACTGAGCTGTCCATCCACCATCTATTATAATTGATGTTCCAGTTATCATTGAGGAAGCAGGTGAGGCTAAGAAACAAACTGTTGTTGCCACATCACTTTCAGTTGCTGCTTTTCCCATTGGAATATTTCCAAGTGCTAGTTTTTTAAATTTTTTATTTTTAAAAAAATTTTTAACCATTGGAGTTTCTACAAACGTAGGAGCTACTGTATTAACTCTTATATTTCTTTTAGCTAACTCTACACCCATACCTTTTGTCAAACCTTCAATCCCAAATTTAGTCATATTGTAAACATTTCTCCCACCCATACCTACATGACCTAATTGAGAAGACATATTAATAATAGAGCCAGGTCTCTTTTTATTTTTAAGCATTTTCTTAACTACTAATTGCGCAACATTAAATGCAGCTTTTAGATTTAAATCTACCAAGTAGTTCATACTTTTTTGTTTAATTTTTTCAAAAGGTTCAGGAATATTAGTTCCAGCATTGTTTACTAAAACATCAATAATTTTGATTTTTTCTAATTTTGCTTTTAGATCTTCATAATTCATTACATCGCAAGGAACTTTAATTACTTTACCTTTAATTTTTTTAATATCTTTTTCTAATTTATTTAAATCAGATGGAGTTCTGCTTAATGCTATTACTGTTGCTCCAGCTTCAGCTAGTGCAATAGAACAAGCTCTCCCAAGTCCTTTACCAGCACCAGTAACTAGTGCGTACTTATTTTTAAGATTAATTTTTTGAAGATACATTAAAAGAATATTATTTTAATATCTGTATAAATCAACTCAACAGCTACTATTAATATTGCTAATAACCCAACCCATGCAATCCATTTGTATTTTTTTATCCATCCAGAAATTAATGTTGCAGCAGTTGCCATTAAAACAATTGATAGAACCAATCCAAATACAAGTAATCCATAATGATCACCTGCAGCACCAGCAACACCTAAAACATTATCTAAACTCATTGTAAAATCAGCAAGTAAAACAGTCCAAATTGCTTTTAAAAAACTTGAGTTGTCTACTTTTATATCTTCCTCTGAATCTGAACCTTTGATTACATCAACATAAAGTTTGTAAACAATATAAAGGAGTAAAATTCCCCCAATAAGCCTTAGTCCTGTAATTTGTAACAAATAAGCTGTTAGTAACGTTAATATTATCCGTAATATTACTGCACCACCAATTCCCCAAAATATAACTTTCTTCCTTTGTTCAACTGGAAATTTTGAGGCTACCATTCCAATTATAATGGCATTGTCACCAGCTAACACTAAATCAATAAAAATTATTTGTGTTAAAATAGCAATTTGTTCGGGAGTAAAAAATTCTGCAAACATTATTGTTGTAGTATCATGTCAGCACCTTTTTCTGCAATCATAATCGTAGGTGCATTAGTATTTCCTGAAGTAATGTTAGGCATTATTGATGCATCAATAACTCTAAGATTTTCTATTCCTCTTACTTTTAATTTTTCATCAACTACTGACATCTCATCTTGTCCCATCTTACATGTACCAACAGGATGAAAGATGGTTTGTGCAAAATTTGATGCTTCTTTCACCAATTCCTCGTCATCATCAATATGAATACCAGGTCTATATTCCTCAGGTGTATATTTCTTAAAAGTTTCAGATTCCATTATAATTTTTCTTGTCAATTTTAATCCTTTAGCAGCAATCATTCTATCGTGATCAGTTGATAGGTAGTTTTGTTTTATTTTTGCGTAAACACGCGAGTCTTTATCAACAATACTTACGTGACCTCTACTTGTAGGTCTTATATTTGAAACAGTTGGAGTAAACGCGTGGAAATCATGATTTTTTGTAGCTCCCAAAGTATCCATACTCATTGGCTGAACGTGCCATTGTAAATCTGGTAATTCTAAAGAAGGGTCACTTTTTGCAAACATACAAAGCTGACTTGCTCCCATAGTCATTGGACCACTTCTTTTAAAAACATACTCTAATCCGATAAGCAAATTTCCAAACAAGCTATTAATTTTTTTGTTAAGAGATTTTAAACCGTTAATTTTATAAATAGGTCTTAACATTAAGTGATCGTGTAGATTTTCACCGACACCATTTAAATTATGAACCATATCAATTCCTAAATTTTTTAGTTTTTCTGGATTTCCAATTCCTGACACTTGCAATATTTGAGGAGAGCCTATTGCACCAGAAGAAACTATAACTTCTCTATTTGCTTCAGCTGTTTTCAATTCATTATCTTGCCAATACTCAACTGATTTTGCCTTTTTATTTTCAAAGTTAATTTTTTTAACATGAGCGTGAGTAATAATTGTTAAATTTTTTCTATGCTTAACAGGGTTTAGATAACCAACAGCAGTACTGCATCTAAATCCATCTTTTTCTGTTACTTGAAAATAACCACAGCCATGATTGTCTCCTGTATTAAAATCTTTTGTTTTTGGTACACCAAATTCCTCAGCAGCGTTCTGAAACTCATCTAATAGAGGAAGATGTATTCTTTGATCTGAGACAGAGAGAGGTCCACCAACTCCATGATATTCACTTTTGCCTCTTTCTTGATTTTCTGCTTTTATAAAATAGGGCAGAACATCATCCCAACCCCAGCCAGTATTTCCAAGCTGTCTCCAAATATCATAATCTCTGTGTTGTCCTCGGATATATAAAAGTCCATTGATAGAAGAGCTTCCTCCTAAAGTTTTTCCACGGGGATAACGTATTGAAATATTATTCATGCTTTCATCTGGTTCTGTCTTGTAGCACCAGTCAGTATTAGGGTTGTGCATTGTTTTAAAATAACCAACTGGAATATGGATCCATGGATAATTATCTTTACCTCCAGCCTCAATTAGAAGAACTTTGTGTGAAGGATTTTCTGATAGCCTATTTGCTAAAACACAGCCTGCAGATCCAGCTCCTAGTATAATGAAATCAAAATTATTCATAAATTAGAACTCTTATAAATTAAAAAAATTATATTTCTAATAAATCTGTTAAAAATTTTAAAATATACCAATATTAACACTTGTTTTAGTTTTCATTCTTTGACAAAGTTTCGTCTTTAAAAATACAGAGAGGGAAACAAATGAAAAAAATCATTTCAATGTTATTTGCAGTTGCAATGGTGTTTGGATTTATTTCAAATGCTAATGCTGCAAAAACACTAAAATGTCAGACTGTTCTTAACACAAAAGCTGATGAAGTTAAGATGTTAAAGGATTTTACTGACACAGTAACAGCGTTAACTGGTGGATCTCTTAAGTTTGAAATTATGCCAGCTGGAGCTGTTGTTGGTGTAAAAGAAACTTTAGATGCAGTTGACAAAGGCTTAATCGATTGTGGTTTCGCATGGACTCACTATTGGTCAGGTGACCATCCTGCAGCTATGCTATTCGGTTCTCCAGTAGCTGGTGGTGGTGTTGGTATTGACAACATTGCATTCTTATCATGGTTTCAGTATGGCGGTGGAAAAGAGTTATACGACAGACTATGGAAAGAAATGGGAAGAGACATCAAAGGATTTATGATTCAACCAGTTGGACCAGAGGCTTTAGGTTGGTTTCCAAAACCAATTAAAGATATGGCTGACTTTAGAAAATATAAGTTCAGAACTCCTCCAGGAATTCCAGGACAAACATATAAAGACATCGGTATTGCATCTGTAGCTATGGGTGGTGGAGATATTCTACCAGCTTTAGAAGCAGGAACAATTGATGCTGCTGAATGGTGTTGTCCAAAACCAGACTTAACGTTTGGTTTCCAAAAAGTATTAAAGCACTACTACCTACAAGGTCTACACCAAGTAGTCGTAAATGCTGACTTTTATATTACTGGAAAAACTTATAACGCTATGAGCGATCATGAGAAGAAGTCTCTTGAAGTTGCAGCTAATGCATCATTAGCTAAATCTTTAAGTTACAGAATCTATGAAAATGGTAAAGCTTTAAGAGAGCTTACTGAAGTTCATGGAGTTAAATTAGAGGACACACCTTCTGATTACTTCACAGAATACATGGCTGCAGCTAAGAAAAGTTTGGAAACAA
This sequence comes from Candidatus Pelagibacter sp. HIMB1495, assembly GCF_052047955.1. NCBI lineage: Bacteria > Pseudomonadati > Pseudomonadota > Alphaproteobacteria > Candidatus Pelagibacterales > Candidatus Pelagibacteraceae > Candidatus Pelagibacter > Candidatus Pelagibacter sp. HIMB1495. The sequence continues at coordinate 833,902 of NZ_JBNAIQ010000001.1, forward strand.
ACGCTGCAAACAATGCATTCTTTGCAGAAGTATGGGACTCTATGAAAGAATTTGCTGATATAGCAGTTCCTTTCTGGAGTGGTGCTCAAATGTCTAATGCGAAGCTAGGAATGGCTCACGCAGCAACATTAAAGTAATCCAATAATTAATCTATAATTCAATTAGAGCGGACTTAATTGTCCGCTCTAATTTTTCTAACAAAATTTTTATGGCTGAAGAACCAACTAAACTAGATATATCAGATGAAATGATAGCCGAAAGGCGAGGTGGTTCGGGAAAGATGCCAAATGACATGCCATCATGGATGGCAAGTTCCATTGTAAATATTGATAAATTTAGCAAATGGATAGGTAACGTTGTTTGTTGGATACTGATGCCACTTATCTTTGCTATGACTTACGAAGTTTTGGCAAGAAAACTTTTTCATGCACCTACAATTTGGGCTTATGATATAAGTAGATTTTTGTATGGTGCACTATTCATGTTAGGTGCAGGTTATGCACTTTCAAAAGGTGTTCATATAAGAGCAGATTTTTTATACAGAAATTTCAAAACAAAAAACCAAGGGACGATTGATTTTTGGTTATATATTTTATTTTATTTCCCAGGACTAATTGTCTTTCTTTATATGACAATTGGTTATGTAGGTGAGTCTATTCAAAGAGGCGAAAGAGGAATGGATACTACATGGATGCCTTATATGTGGCCGATTAAGAGTTGCTTATTGGTTGGTATCGTATTTTTATTAATCCAAGGTATTTCAGAATTATTAAAAAGTTATTGGGCCGCTACTAGAGGAAAATGGCCAGGAGAAGATGAATAATGTTAGCTGAATTTATAGATCCAGCATATTTAGGTTTTATTCTGGTAGGAGTAATGCTTTTTGCAATTTTCGTAGGATTTCCTATCTCATTTACACTTATATTTTTAGGTTTTGTATTTGGATATTTAGGGTTTGGAAAATTGGTCTTTTATTTAATGACGCTCCAGTTTTCGATGGTCATGACCGAACAAACCCTCGCCGCCGTCCCGCTCTTTGTCTTTATGGGTATTATGATGGAGCAGGCAGGTTTGATGGAAAGATTATTCTCATCATTTCAAATGATGCTTGCGAGAGTTAGAGGAGCGTTATATTACGCTGTTCTTTTTGTTTCAGTTATTTTTGCAGCAGCAACAGGGATTGTTGGCGCTTCAGTAACTATACTCGGTATCATGGCAGCAAAATCAATGAATAGATCTGGCTATGATGTTAGACTTGCTGCAGGAACGATAACAGCTGGTGGTACTTTAGGAATTTTAATACCTCCAAGTATCATGCTTGTTGTTATGGGACCAATTATGGAAATTCCAGTTATTGATTTATTTGCGGCTGCTATAATTCCAGGAATTCTTCTAGCAAGTTTATACGCAGGATACACAACAATAAGATGTATGATTAATCCTAAATTGGGACCTGTAATTCCTGAAGAGATGAGAGCTGCTAGTATGAAAGAAGTTTGGATTGAATTCTTCTTAGGTTTAGTTCCACCAGCAGCGTTAGTTTTTGCAGCACTAGGAAGTATACTTTTTGGTTTTGCAACTCCAACAGAAGCAGCTGGTTGTGGTGCAATGGGAGCTTTACTACTTTCTTTAGCATACAAAAAATTAACTTTTTCAAAACTTCAAGAAGCACTTGTTAAAACTTTAGAGATCACAGCTTTAATTATGGTTTTAGTTGCTGCATCAAATTTTTTTGGTGCAGTTTTCGCAAGACTAGGTACTCCAACTTTATTAACTGAATTCTTGTTAGGTCTAGACATGAACAAATATTTAATATTAGCGATTGTAATGGTTGCAATATTTTTATTAGGTTGGCCTTTAGAGTGGGTACCAATCGTAATGATTATTGTGCCAATTATTTTACCATTGATCGAAGCTCTTGGCTTTAATCTTACTTGGTTTGCAATATTAGTTGCTGTCAATCTCCAGACCGCCTGGCTGTCCCCACCAGTGGCTTTGTCTGCGTATTTCTTAAAAGGGGTTGTGCCTGAATGGGATTTAAAAGATATTTATTATGGAATGATGCAATTTATGGTGCTTCAAATAATTGGTTTGGTTTTAATTATAATATTTCCTAAAATTGCACTTTGGTTACCAACTCTCCTATATGGACAGTAGAAATTATTAGTTTAAAATAATTTTTAGTGAATCAACCTAAAGTCAAATACTCCCTCTCAAATTGGGATTTAGTTTCGGTAAATCCAAATTACAAAACTTGGAATTGGAAAGACCTTTTTTGTTACTGGGGAGTTAATGTACAAAGTGTAATTGGTTTTTCTCTAATAGCCTCACTATATATAATGTACAATCTAAACACATTTGTGGTTTTAATAGGAACTTTATTAGGTTCGTTTTTTGTTTATTTGTTTGCTAATTTTATTGGAAAACCTTCACAAAAATTTGGACTACCTTTTGTAGTTTTACTGAGGTCTTCTTTAGGATTTAATGGAGCAAAATTTTTTGGATTAATTAGAAGTTTGGTTGGAATTTTCTTATTTGGAATTCAAACTTATTTTTTATCAAAAATTTTAACTTATCTTATTAGAATATTTCTTTTCACTATTGATGAGTCATTGTTAGTCCAAGATATATTTATTTTTTATTTTTTTGGTCTAAATATTATAGATTGGTCATCAATTTTAATTGCAATTATTTTTCAAACATTTTTATTTAGTATTGGTGCTCAATATAATAAAAAAATAATTAATTTTTCAGCAATTACCGTTTATGTGGGGATAGTTATTTTTTTCTTCCTTGTTTTTTTAAGTGATGTCAAATTAACATCAAAAGCCTTTGTAAATATTTTTAATACCAAAAACTTTTTTGATCTTAATAATTTATTACCACTTTTAACTGTAGCAGGAACTGTCTTTGCTTATTTTTCAATATTAATAATTAGTTTTGGGGACATTTCTAGGAATGTTAAAAATACTAAAGAGTTGGGTAAAGGGAATTTAAGTTTGCTTTTTAATTTAATTATTTTCTCTTTTTTCTCTATATTTATTGTTGCCGGATCAGATGCACTTTTAAATCAAAAATTTTCAGACATAGACAGAATTTTTACAAATCCCACTGATATAATTGGCAAATATGACAATATTCAAATAACTACATTGGTACTATTTTTTATCGTAATTGCTTCAGCATCCACGAATTTAGTAGCCAATTATATTCCATCTCAATATTCACTAATAAATTTTGTTCCAAATAAATTATCTTTAAGGAGTGCAAGTTATATAATTTCTTTCCTCGGTTTGTTGGTGGCTATTTTTTGGCTTACAATTTTGAGTCAAATTGGTATTTTATCTTTTATAGATACATTTGGTGCATTTTTTGGTCCGTTATTTGGAGTAATAGTTGCTGACTATTATCTGATCAATAAACAAAGCTTGAGTAACAAAGATTTGTATTCAGTAGAAAAAGAGAGTAGTTACTATTATTCAAGAGGGTGGCATATCAAAGGTGTTTACTCAGTATTTCTAGGTTTTATTTTTTCAGCATCAACAATTTGGAACACAAATTTTATGTTTTTACAGTCTTATGCGTGGTTAATTGGTGCATTTGTAGCCTGGATAACGTATTACTTGTTGGCAAAAAAATAATATGAAAGCTTTAGTATATACTGGAACACAAGAATTAGTTTACAGAGATGAACCTAATCCAATTGAAGTTTCGGGAGAAAGTATTTTAAAAATCCATGCTTCAGGAATATGTGGTTCTGATATGCACGCATATCATGGACATGATGAGAGAAGAATTCCTCCATTAATATTAGGTCATGAAGTTAGTGGTGAAGTACAAAATGGTAAATTTAAGGGTAAAAACGTTGTTTTAAATCCTCTGATAACTTGTGGTAAATGTGAATACTGCACAAGTGGAAGAGAGCATCTTTGTCCTCATAGAATTATTTTAGGGATGAATAAACCAATTGAAAGACAAGGGGTTTTTGCAGAGTTTGTATCGACACCTGATACAAATATTTATGAAATCCCAGATGGATTAGATAAAAATGAAGCACCAGTTGCAGAGCCAACTGCAGTTTCTTTGCACGCAGTATTAATTGGTGAACAATCTTTAAAAAAACCTTTATCTGAATGTAAAATTTTGATCCAAGGTGGTGGTGCAATAGGATTATTATGTGGTTTAATTTTATCTAAAATTAAAAATAGTAAAAATATAATTCTTTCCGATCCTAATAAATTGAGATTAAATGAGTGCTCAAAATATTTAGATGCAAAATATGTTGCACCAGACCATAACGAAATAGAAAGTAATAAATTTGATATTGTATTTGATACAGTAGGGCTGGAAATTTCAAGACAACAGGCTATTGAAGTAGTTAAACCGGGTGGTTCAATTATTCATATAGGCTTAACTCAGCCAGCTGGAACCTTTAATTTTAGAAAAATGACACTTCAAGAGGTGACTGTTATAGGAACTTATTGCTATACTAATAAGGATTTTGAGCAAACGTTAGCAATATTAGCTAACAAGGATATAGGATCTTTAGATTGGATTGAATTTAGAGATTTAAAAAATGGTGGTGATGCCTTTAAACAAATTCATGATGGCACCTGTGTTGCACCTAAAATTATATTGATACCTTAGAATTAGAATTTAATTTTATAGCTCTAGAACTACCCATTTTGAGGTCATTAGACATAATTGGTGCTGATATCATTATTGACCAATAAATTAAAAGTAAAAAAATTGAAATTGTTTTCATAGTAATTAATTAAAAATTAATTCTGATTTTTGCATGTTTAAATCTTGTCTAAATAATGTATTAAGAACTTAAATTATGAAAATATTTTTAAAACTCATTTCAATTTTTTTGATCTCAATCAGCTCAGTTGTTGCAAATGAAGTTGTAGTTTTTGAGTTTACAGAAGCAGAACTTTCAGAATTAACTGTCAGAAAAGTAAGGGGAGCAAAGAACGAGACAAAATATACTGTTGGGAAAAATGAAAATGGAAATTTCCTTAAGGCTGTTGCCGATAATGCAGCATCTGGTCTTGGCAAAGAAGTTAAAATTGATCTAAACAAGACACCTTTTATAAATATTACATGGAAAATTGAGCAAGATTTATCTGGAATTAAAGAAGATACAAAAAAAGGCCATGATTTTGCAGCGAGAGTTTTTGCTGTTAAAAAAACAGGTGCAACACCATTATCAAATAGAGCAATTAACTATGTTTTTTCAAGCAACAGGGATGTTGGTGTTAGTTCACCAAGTCCATACACAAAAAAATCTATAGACAATGTTATAGCCACAACCAAAACTAATTTAAATGAATGGGTAACAGTTAAATCAAATGTAAAAGAAGATTTTAAGAAATTCCACGATTTAGGTTTAGACGAATTAGATGGTTTAGCAGTTATGGCGGATACAGATAATTCTAAAATGAAATCTGTGGCTTATTTTCAAAACATTTATTTTTCAGCAAATTAATTAAAGTTTAGTATATTTTTTTAGCCCCATACTCAGGATTGACAGTATGATTGCTACAATTACGTCCTCTATTGGAGTAGCATTAGGAACACCAAAGTTCCATAAAATTACTCCAATCAACCAAATTATATAAACTTTCATTGTAGTTATTATATCTTAGTTTGTATAAAAATTTCTCATTATTTGATATTAATGAACAATGCATAAAACTTTTAGCCATAATGTTAAAATTTACTATGAAGATACCGACTCTGGAGGAGTAGTTTATTACGCAAATTATTTAAAATATTTTGAAAGAGCTAGAACAGAAGCATTATTAGCTATTGGTTTAAGTAATTTGAAAATTAAAGAAGAGTTTAATTCTTTAATAATCGTTAAGTCATGCAATATTGAATATAAAAAATCAGCATACTTAGAAGATAATTTAACAATAAAATCTTTCATATCGTCTTTGTCAAAAACCTCTTTTGTAATGGATCAGTCAATTTACAGAGATGATTTATTAATTGTGGATGCAAAAATACATTTAGTATTTGTAAATACAATCGGAAAACCTACAAAAATTCCTGAGATAGTTTTAAACAACTTTGAACCTTATATTTTAAAATCTAAATAGCTGTTACTCTTTTTATTTTTTTGAAAAAATTAACTATCATTTTTTCAGATATTAATTTTGTATTTACATTTCTAGGACTTGGATGATAACAAGCGTACAATCTGATTTTATTTGACAAATCATAATATTTCCCGTGCTTAAAAGTATACTTTCCATTTAATTTATTTTTACTTTTGTAATATTTAATACAATTATCAAAAGCAACTTTACCTAAAGCAACAATTGTTTGGATTTTGCTTAAAGTTTCAATCTCATTTTGAAAATGATTTGAGCAATTTGATAATTCTTCATTTGTTGGTTTGTCACCAGGAGGAACACATTTCAGTATATTGGTTATAAAAGTTGATTTTAATTCCAATCCATCATTTAAATTTTCTGAATAAGGTAGATTAGAAATATTTGCTTTTTTTAAACAAGAAAACAAGAAATCGCTTGATTTGTCTCCAGTGAAAGGTCTTCCTGTTCTGGTTCCCCCATGTGCAGCTGGCGCCAAACCTAAAATTAATAATTTCGAATTTATCTTACCAAATCCAGGAACTGGTTTACCCCAATAAGTTTCGTTAATGTTTTGTTTTCGTTTTACAGTAGATATTTTTTTAATGAAATTAATTAATCTAGGACATTTTCTACATTTAATAATTTTCTTATTAAGTTGTTTTAATTTATTATTCATCTATGAAAATTTTAAAATATTTTTTAATTATATTTATATTTTTAAGTTCTCCAATTAAAGCAGATTCAAGTGAAACTATGATTGGTGAGCTTCAAAAAGGTGGTAAATTAATATTTATTCGTCATGCTTATGCACCGGGAGGAGGGGATCCTTCTAATTTTGATGTCAATAATTGTGAAACCCAAAGAAACTTAAATGACGAGGGAAGAGTACAATCAAAAAAAATTGGAAATTTTTTTAAACAAAATGAAATTTTAATAAACAAAATTTACTCTAGTGAATGGTGCAGATGCAAAGAAACTGCAGAAATAGCCTTTAAAAATTATGAAACAAAAAATTTTTTGAATTCATTTTTTAGTACAAAATTTGCTAAAAATAGAAAACAACAAGTTATTGATTTTAATAAATTCTTAAACACGTGGGATCAAAAACAAAATATAATTTTTGTAACACATTACGTGGTAATATCTGAGCTTTTAAACTATGCACCATCATCAGGTGAGATTGTTATTTCAGATAAAAATTTAAAAGTAATTGATACTTTAGAAATAGAATATTAAATTAGAATTTATGTCTTCAAAAAGAGCTATGCGACAAGCACAAAAACAAGCATTCGCTAAACATAGATCTAATATTTCAAATAGTAGATTTGATTTTAAAAAAAAAAATTTAGATAAACTTAAAGAAAATAAAAAAAAGAAAACCTAACTTTGGTTTGCAAATTTTTCTATTTTTTTACATGTAGAAATTTTTGAAATCCCTTCGATATCGTTCATAACACTTTTAATAAATATCTCAGGCTTGTTCTTTTCAATTAATATTTGAGTATAAAATTGAGGATAACCATGTTTTAAAGTAAAAATTTTACCATCCTCTTCGTAAATATTTCTTACATAGGAGTTTGATTTTTTTACACTTAAATCAGTAATTCTATATTTTTGATAAGTTTTTTCTGCATAAACATAATTTCTAGTCATAATTAATTCATTAAGATTAAATATGTATTCATTTTTTAAATATTTATCTTCTTTGTGATCACATTTACTTAAAATTATAATTTCTGAAAATGAATGACTTATAAATGAGAAAGAAAATAAAATGAGAGAAAAAAAAAATAATTTATTTTTTTTCATTTTTTTCAGCAAAAAATAATCCAATTAAAAAAAGTGCTGTCCACCCAATACCCAGTAACGCTTTTGGGCTAGTTTCAGCGCTCCACATATCTAGAACTAAAGCACCAAAGATTAGTCCTATGATATAAATTATAACTACAATTGTTGATTTACTCATTTTTTAGATTTTTTTTGAATAGAGATATTCCGTTATTTATTTTATGCTTATAAGACTCGTTGAAACTATCTAACTGCCATCCAGTTAATCTTTTTCTGATACTTTCTAAATTGTTTTGTTTCCATTCATCTGTAGTTTCTTCTTGTTTCCACAGTTTTTTTTCATCATTATTTCTTCCACATCCATAACAATAACCAGTTGAAGGATCTGTTTTGCAAATACTGATACAAGGCGAAATAATCATATTATTTATATTTTTATATCCTTTTACACTATTATTCGGATTGGACAAATGAGTTCAATAATATATAAAGCACCTAATTTAACTGGGGCGATGGCGGAATTGGTAGACGCGCTGGTCTTAGGAACCAGTCGAGCAATCGGTGAAGGTTCGAGTCCTTTTCGCCCTACCATTAAATAATTATGAAAGTTACTGTAGAAAATAAAAAAGGTTTAAATAAAGATCTAAAAATTTTTATCGATAAAGAGACTATGAACTCTTATATGGATGAAAAATATGAAGAGATTAAAGGAACAGTAAATTTAAAAGGTTTTCGACCTGGAAAAGTACCAAAAGAAATTTTAAAAAGACAATTTGGAAAAGCTGTATTCGGTGAAGTATTAGACAAAGTTTTAAAAGATACATCAGCAAAAGCTTTAGAGGAAAATAAAATTAAACCAGCAGGTCAGCCAAAGTTAGATCTAAAAACATACGGCGAAGATAAAGAATTAGAATATGTTTTATCAGTTACAGAGTTACCTAAAGTAGAGATTAAATCATTAGAAAACATTAAATTTGATGAATACACTGTTAAAATTGATGATAGTGAGACAGATAAAAGAATAAAAGAAATTGCTAAGAACCAACCAAATTTCAAGGAAGGTGCTGCAGATACAAAAGCAAAAGAGGGTGATCTAGTAGCACTAGATTACAAAGCAACAATTGATGGAAAAGAATTTAAAGGAAGTGAAGGAAAAAATACACAGCTTACATTAGGTAAAGATTTATTTTTGAAAGGTTTCGATAAGCAACTAATTGGTGTTAAAAAAGATGATGAGAAAGTTGTTGAAGCAACACTTCCAGAGAATTACCCTGAAAAAGAATTAGTTAATAAAAAAGCTAAATTTAATTGTAAAATTTTATCAGTAAAACAACCACAAGAGGTGAAAATAGATGATGATTTTGCAAAAAATTTAGGAGCTAAAGATTTGAAAGATCTTAAAACTTTAATTTCAAAACAAATAAATGATGAGTATAAAAATTCTTTAGATCAACTCTCAAAAAATCAAATTTTAAAAGAAATTGAAAAAATTAAAGTTGAAGAAGTTCCAGGAAACTTAGTCGAGGAAGAAGTTAAAATTCTTTCACAAGGTATGTCTGAAGATGAGGCTAAAAAGAACAAGAAATCTTTTGAAGAAAAAGCAAAAACAAGAATTAAGACTGGATTAATCTTAAATGAATTTGGTGAAAAAAATCAAATCAAAGTTAGTGAACAAGAAATTCAAGCTGAAGTTCAAAAACAATTAAGAATGATGCCAGGACAAGAAAAAATGGTTATGGATTTTTATCAAAAAAATCCATCTGCTTTAGCCAGTCTAAGAGGGACAGTTTATGAGGAGAAAATTTTAAATCTTATAAAAGAAAAAGGTAAACCAAATAAAAAAGAAATTTCAAAAGAAGAAGCGGAAAAAATCTTAAAAGAAGCTCATAAACATGATCACGATCATGACCATGATCATTCGCATGATCACGAACCAAAAAAAGAAACAAAAAAGAAACCTGCAGCAAAAACCTCAGAGGAAAAAAAATCTTCTACAAAAACAGCTAAAGCAAAACCAGCTGCTAAAAAAACAAAAAAAGTTAGCAAAAAGTAATCACAAGTTGTATAAGTAGAAAGAATCAACTTATGACTACAAAATTATCAGAACATATGAGCAATCTAGTGCCGATGGTTGTAGAGCAATCAAGTAAAGGTGAGAGAGCTTATGATATTTATTCAAGACTTTTAAAGGAAAGAATTATTTTTTTAACAGGTCAGATAAATGACAATATTGCATCCTTAGTAACAGCTCAGTTATTATTTTTAGAAGCTGAAGATCCTAAAAAAGAAATTTATTTATATATCAATAGTCCTGGTGGATTAGTTACAGCTGGTCTTGGGATTTACGATACCATGCAATATGTAAAACCTGATATTTCAACTTTATGTATTGGGCAAGCTGCATCAATGGGATCATTTTTGTTGGCTGCAGGAACTAAAGGTAAGAGGTTTTCTTTACCCAACTCAAGAATAATGGTTCACCAACCTTCAGCAGGTTTTCAAGGTCAAGCTACGGATATAGAAATTCATGCTAATGAAGTCTTGTCATTAAAGAAAAGATTAAATGAAATTTATTCAAAACATACAGGCAAAACTGTTGATGAAATAAAATCTGCTTTAGAAAGAGATAATTTCATGACTGCTGATGTCGCAAAATCATTTGGTCTTATTGACGAAGTAGTAGAAAAAAGATCATAATACACAATATATTGATAACTTACTAATCCAAACTTGATTAGTATGAGTCATCTATAATAAAGTAATGAAATTGATTCGTTTAAAAAATTATGAGTACAAATAATAAAAATATTCTTTACTGTTCTTTTTGTGGAAAGAGCCAACATGAGGTTAGAAAATTAATTGCAGGTCCAACTGTATTTATTTGTGATGAATGTGTTGAGCTTTGTATGGATATTATAAAAGAGGAAAGCAAAGATACTTTTGTTAAACATCAAGACGGCCTTCCTTCACCAAAAGAAATTTGTACAGTGCTAGATGATTATGTAATTGGTCAAGCGCATGCCAAGAAAGTTCTGTCAGTAGCAGTACATAATCACTACAAAAGACTTAATTATGAAAACAAAACTAGTAAGAATGTAGAATTATCTAAATCCAATATTTTATTAGTTGGCCCAACTGGTTGCGGTAAAACTTTATTAGCACAAACTCTTGCTAGAATTTTAGATGTTCCATTTACAATGGCAGACGCAACAACTTTGACAGAAGCAGGATACGTTGGTGAGGATGTTGAAAATATAATTTTAAAATTACTTCAAGCTTCAGATTATAATGTTGAAAAAGCACAACGTGGAATAGTTTATATCGACGAGGTTGATAAGATTAGTAGAAAATCTGAGAATCCATCCATTACTAGAGATGTATCTGGAGAAGGAGTTCAGCAAGCTTTATTAAAAATAATGGAAGGAACTGTCGCAAGTGTTCCACCTCAAGGAGGTAGAAAACATCCTCAACAAGAGTTTTTACAAGTAGACACAACAAATATTCTTTTTATTTGTGGAGGTGCTTTTGCTGGATTAGACAAGATTATTTCTCAAAGAGACAAAGGTACTTCAATTGGTTTTGGAGCAGACGTAAAAAACACTCAAGACAAGAAAACAGGAGAGTGGATGAAGGGACTAGAACCTGAGGATTTATTAAAATTTGGATTGATACCAGAGTTTATTGGAAGACTACCAATGATAGCAACTCTTGAGGATTTAGATGAAAAATCATTGATCAAAATTTTACAAGAACCTAAAAATTCTTTAACTAAACAGTATCAAGAACTATTCAAGTTGGATGGAGCGAAATTAACATTTAAAGAAAATGCTCTTAAAGAAATAGCTCAAAAAGCAATTAGCAAAAAAACAGGTGCAAGAGGTTTGAGATCAATATTAGAAAATATATTATTAAAAACTATGTATGATCTCCCAAGTCAAGACAACATTGAAGAAGTAATTGTTGATGCTGGAGCCGCAAAAGGTCAATCACAACCAATTTTAGTTCATTCTAAAGGCGAAAATAAATCTAAGTCTGGCAAAACATCAGCGGCTTAATACCCTTAATAAGTAACAAAAACCTATTGCAATATAATATATAATATCCATATTAATCCTATGGACGTTAAAATATCATTGCCGTTATTACCTTTAAGAGACATTGTAGTCTTCCCAAGCATGGTAATACCTCTCTTTGTAGGAAGGGATAAATCTATTTCTGCACTTAATGAGGTGATGAAAAAAGATAAAAAGATCATTCTTGTAACTCAAAAAAACTCAGAGATTGATGATCCTAAGAAAACAGATGTATTTATGTATGGTTGTGAGGGAAGCATCCTACAATTATTAAAGTTACCAGATGGAACTGTAAAAGTTTTAGTAGAAGGAATTAAAAGAGTTAAAATTTTAGACTTTAAAGATAACGAGAAATTTATTACGTGTGACTATACATATTTCAATGATATTTTGCCAAAAGAGGAAGATTTATTTCCTTTAGCAGCTACTGCTTTAAGAAGATTAGAAAAGTTAACTTCAATAAATAAGAAAATTTCGAACGAAACAATAAACACAATTAAGCAGTTAAAAGATCCTTCACAAATAGCTGATAATATTGCTTCACATATCACAGCTACAATTTCAGAAAAACAACAAATTTTTGAAACTGTAGATGTTAAGAAGAGACTAAACGCCATAATTAAAATTATGGAGAATGAAACAAGTATAATCGGAGTAGAAAAAAGAATTCGAGGAAGAGTTAAAACTCAAATGGAGAAAACTCAGAGAGAATATTACTTAAACGAACAACTTAAAGCTATTCAAAAAGAACTTGGTGAGATTGAAGATGGTAAAGACGAAACTACAAGCTTAAATAAAGCTATCACAAAAGCAAAAATGCCAAAAGAAGTTGAAAAAAAATGTCTTCAGGAACTTAAAAAATTGAAGAACATGAGCCCAATGTCAGCTGAAGCTACTGTGGTTAGAAACTACCTTGATTGGATGACAGAACTACCTTGGCACAAGAAAAGTGAAGTTGATATCGATTTAACTAAGGCATTAAATATTCTCGATAAAGATCATTTTGGACTAGAAAAAGTTAAAGAAAGAATAATTGAATTTTTAGCTGTTCAAAAAAGAATGGAAAAAATTAAAGGCCCAATATTATGTTTGGTTGGTCCCCCAGGTGTTGGTAAGACATCTTTAGGTAAATCTATCGCAAAAGCAACTAACAGAGAATTTGTTAGAATGTCCGTAGGTGGGATGAGAGACGAGGCAGAAATAAGAGGGCATAGAAGAACTTATATCGGATCATTACCAGGTAAAATAATTCAAATGATGAAAAAAGCTGGAACAAAAAATCCTCTAATTTTATTAGATGAGATAGATAAAATTGGAAATGATTATAGAGGTGATCCATCTTCAGCGTTATTAGAAGCGCTAGACCCAGAACAAAATACAACTTTTAACGATCACTATTTAGAGGTTGATTATGATTTATCTGACGTCATGTTTGTAACAACAGCAAATACTTTAAATATATTGCCTCCATTATTAGACAGAATGGAAGTAATAAGATTAGCTGGTTACACTGAGGATGAAAAAATTAGTATAGCTAACAAATATCTACTTCCTAAACAAATTAAAGATAATGGTGTTAAAGAAAAAGAAATGAAATTGGAAGACGACATCATAAAAGAAGTAATTAGAGGATACACAAAAGAGTCAGGAGTTAGAAATTTAGAGAGAGAAATTTCTAAACTTGCTAGAAAAGTTGTTAAGAAAATTGTAGCTGGTGAAGAAAAAGAAGTCCAAATTAATAATAAAAATTTATCTGATTTTCTTGGTGTAGCTAAATTTAAATTTGGTGAATTAGAATCTGAAAATAGAGTAGGTATTGTAACTGGACTTGCTTGGACTGAGTATGGTGGTGAAATTTTAAAAATTGAAACAGTAACTATGCCTGGAAAAGGAAGAATGCAAATAACTGGTAAGCTAGGTGATGTGATGCAAGAGTCTGTAAAAGCTGCAAAATCTTTTGTTAGATCAAAATGTTTAGAGTACGGAATTATTCCACCTCTATTTGAGAAAAAAGATTTTCACATTCATGTACCAGAAGGAGCAACACCAAAAGATGGTCCATCTGCTGGAATCGGAATGGTTACTTCAATAGTTTCATCAATTACGAATATACCAGTGAGAAGAGATGTTGCTATGACTGGTGAGGTAACATTAACAGGTCAAGTATTGCCAATAGGTGGCCTTAAAGAAAAATTATTAGCTGCTCATAGAGCTGGAATTAAAGAAGTTTTGATTCCAAAAGAAAATGAAAAAGATTTAGTGGATATGCCTAAGAAAATTATAGATGATATTAAAATTACACCAGTTGAATATGCCGACCAAGTAATTAAAATTGCTTTAACTAAAGAACTTAAACCTACGGAATGGGTTGAGGTAGATTTGGCTAAAAAAGACGATAAATCTCAAGCTAGTATTCAATAATAATTAATTTACTTTATTTAAGTGTTGATGTAATAAGTAGCTCTGTTTTGGGGCGGTTAGCTCAGTTGGTAGAGCATCTCGTTTACACCGAGGGGGTCAAAGGTTCGAGTCCTTTACTGCCCACCAAACAAATTAAGTGGGGGTGTAGCTCAGTTGGTTAGAGCGATCGCCTGTCACGCGATAGGTCGAGGGTTCGAGTCCCTTCACTCCCGCCACTTTTTCCCAATAAACTGTCTGTTAATATTAATAAAATGTGACTTATCTTCCCTTCAACATCAGATAAAAACTGATATATAGATTTTCATGTTATCTGAATTTTTAAAAGATTACCTACCGATTATTCTATTTTTAGTTATTGCTCTTGGTTTGAGTGTTGCTTTTGTAGTATTAAATTTTTTACTTTCTCCTAAAAAACCTGATCCAGAAAAGTTATCTGCATATGAATGTGGTTTCGAACCATTTCAAGACTCTAGAATGGAGTTTGATGTAAGATTTTACTTAGTTGCAATTCTATTTATTATATTTGATCTTGAAATTGCCTTTTTATTTCCATGGGCAATATCATTAGGAAACATTGGTCTATTAGGTTTTTCATCAATGATGATTTTTCTATTCATACTAACAGTTGGTTTTATTTATGAATGGAAAAAAGGTGCTCTAGATTGGGAATAAAATTAATTTAATGAACGATAAAATAGAACAAGTTCCTGAAGAGTTTAAACAACTTGCTAAAGATTTTAGTAAAAATGGTTTTATAACGACATCGCTGGATAATTTAATTAATTGGTCCAGATCTGGCTCTTTGCATTGGATGACTTTTGGTCTTGCATGCTGTGCGGTCGAAATGATGCAAACAGCAATGCCTAGATATGACTTGGAAAGGTTTGGAGCTGCTCCACGTGGATCACCAAGACAATCAGATGTAATGATTGTTGCTGGAACATTGACAAATAAAATGGCACCAGCTTTAAGAAAAGTTTATGATCAAATGCCAGAACCTAGATATGTAATTTCTATGGGTAGCTGTGCTAATGGTGGAGGTTATTATCATTATTCTTACTCAGTTGTTAGAGGGTGTGATCGTATAGTTCCAGTTGATGTATATGTTCCGGGATGTCCTCCTTCAGCAGAGGCATTATTATATGGAATTTTGCAATTACAAAAAAAAATTAGAAAAAAAGGATCTTTTATAAGATAGCCATGAATAGTTTAGAGGATCTAGAAAAAAAAATTAATTCTGAGTTAACCACGAAAATTAACAATTCAGAAATAAAACATAATCAAATTTATCTAGAAACAGATAAAGATGATTTTTTAGATGTAATTTTATTCTTAAAAACTAATTTAGATACAAAATTTCGACAGTTAATAGATATTACAGTTGTAGATTATCCAGAAAATAATCAAAGATTTCATGTAGTTTACTTATTTTTAAGTCATGAATTTAATCAAAGACTAGTTCTAAAATACTCTATTTCTGAAAATGAAGTTATACCTTCTTTAACAAGTGTCTTTCCTGCAGCAAATTGGATGGAAAGAGAAGTTTTTGATATGTATGGTGTAAATTTCAAAGATCATCCCGACTTAAGAAGAATACTTACAGATTATGGTTTCGAAGGACATCCTTTAAGAAAAGATTTTCCTTTAACTGGTCACTCGGAAGTTAGATACAGTGAAGATCAAAAAAAAGTAATCAGCGAACCAGTTAAACTAGAGCAAAACTATAGAAATTTTGATTACGAGAGTCCTTGGGAAGGAACAAAATACATTAAAGAAGAAATTGAAAATAATGACAAAAAAAATTAAAAATTTAAATCTAAACTTTGGTCCTCAACATCCAGCAGCTCACGGTGTATTAAGATTAATATTAGAATTAGACGGTGAGGTTGTTGAAAAAGCAGACCCACATATAGGCTTGCTTCACAGAGGTACGGAAAAATTAATTGAAAACAAAACTTACATGCAAGCCGTTCCGTATTTTGATCGTTTGGATTATGTAGCTCCAATGAATCAAGAACATGCCTTTGCCCTTGCTGTAGAAAAAATTCTTAAAATAGATGTGCCGATTAGAGCTCAGTATATAAGAGTTATTTTTTGTGAAATTGGAAGAATATTAAGTCATATTCTTAACGTTACTACTCAAGCGCTTGATGTTGGCGCTTTAACTCCATCACTTTGGGGATTTGAAGAGCGAGAAACATTGATGACTTTTTATGAAAGAGCCTCTGGATCAAGATTACACGCTAACTACTTCAGAGCAGGTGGTGTTCATCAAGACTTACCCAAAGGTTTAGAGGAAGATATCTCAAACTTTTGCGACACATTTCCAAAAGTGATTAATGATTTAGAAAGTCTCTTAACAGACAATAGAATTTTTAAACAAAGAAACGTTGATATTGGAATTGTAAGTAAAGAGGATGCTTTAGATTATTCGTTTTCAGGAGTTATGATTAGAGGATCAGGAGTGCCTTGGGATTTAAGAAAGTCACAACCTTATGATTGTTATGAGGATTTAGATTTTAAAATACCAGTTGGAAAAAATGGTGATTGCTACGATAGATATTTATGCAGAATTGAAGAAATGAAAGAGAGTGTTTCTATTATTAAACAATGTTTATCTAAAATGGAAAAAGGTCCAATTAAATCATTAGATGGTAAAATTAGTCCACCATCAAAAAAAGATATTAAACAATCAATGGAAGCGTTAATTCATCATTTTAAATTATTTACAGAGGGTTATAGAGTACCTAAGGACGAAATTTATACAGCTGTTGAAGCACCAAAGGGAGAATTTGGAGTTTATTTAATTTCTGATGGTTCGAGCAAACCTTATAAATGCAAGATTAGAGCACCAGGATTTTCACATTTGCAATCAATGGATTATTTAATTAAAGGACACATGTTAGCAGATGTACCAGCTGTTCTAGGTTCATTAGATATTGTTTTTGGTGAGGTTGACAGATGAGCTTAAGAAAACCAGCAAAAGATCAACCAGAAAGTTTTGAATTTAATGCTTCCTCTTTAGAAGCTGCAAATAATATTGTTGCAAAATATCCAAAAGGAAAACAACAAAGCGCTGTGATGGCCTTACTTTATATTGCTCAAAGACAAAATAATAATTGGATACCATTAGCTGCAATGAAGTATATCGCTAAGTTTTTAGACATGCCTTATATAAAAGTTTATGAGGTGGCTACTTTCTACACAATGTACAATCTATCACCTGTTGGAAAATATTTTGTTCAAGTATGTACTACAACACCATGTATGATTAGAGGTGCAAATAAATTGGTTGAAGCTTGTAAGGAAAAAATTTCTGAAAATGAATGTGAATTATCAAGCGACAAGAGTTGTTCATGGATGGAGGTTGAGTGTCTTGGTGCATGCGTGACTGCTCCTATGATGCAAATAAATGATGATTATTACGAAGATCTTGATAAAGAAAAAACATCTGAGATTTTGGATAAAATTTTAAATGGAGAAACTCCAAAACCAGGTTCATACAGAGGAAGAATTAATAATGAGCCAGAGAACAATAGAAAAACACTAACGGATTTAAAAAATGCTTAAAGATCAAGATAGAATTTTTCAAAATTTATATAACGATAAAGGCTCTGATGTAGCAGCGTCACAATCAAGAGGTGATTGGGTAAACACTAAAGAAATTACTGAAAAAGGAAGAGATTGGATTATTAATGAAATTAAAGAGTCTCAGCTTAGAGGTCGAGGTGGCGCAGGATTTCCTACAGGTTTAAAGTGGTCATTTGCACCAAAAGAAGTTGGATCAAGACCACACTATTTAGTTATTAATGGTGATGAATCTGAACCAGGTACTTGTAAAGATAGAGATATTTTAAGATTTGAACCTCATAAATTAATAGAGGGTTGTCTAATAGCATCATACGCAGTTCAAGCACACGTCTGCTACATATATATTAGAGGAGAATATTTTATTGATGGTCAAAAACTCCAAGCTGCAATTGATGAGGCTTATGAGAAAAAACTATTAGGAAAAAATGCAGCTGGAACTGGGTGGGATTTAGATATTTATATCCATTATGGAGCAGGAGCGTATATTTGTGGTGAAGAAACAGCATTACTTGAAAGTTTAGAGGGTAAAAAAGGTCAACCAAGATTAAAACCACCTTTCCCAGCTTTGATTGGTTTATATGGATGCCCAACTATAATTAATAATGTTGAAACGATTGCTGTGGTGCCAACTATTCTAAGAAGAGGAGCGAAATGGTTTGCTTCTTTAGGAAGAGAAAAAAATACAGGTACTAAAATATTCTGTATTTCTGGAAATGTTAATAATCCGTGTAATGTAGAAGAGGAAATGAGCATTCCCCTAAAAGAATTAATAGAAGTTCACGCTGGTGGAGTGATTGGTGGATGGGATAATTTACAAGCTGTAATACCTGGTGGATCTTCTATGCCTCTAATTCCAAAAGATAGATGCGAAACATTAAAGATGGATTTTGATGCGTGTGTCGAAGAAAAAAGTGGATTAGGAACAGCAGGAATAGTGGTTATCAATAAAGATCAAGACATTATTAAATGTATGGCGAGAATTGCTAGATTTTACAAACATGAAAGTTGTGGACAATGTACACCTTGCAGAGAAGGTTCTGGATGGATGTGGCGAATGCTTGAGCGTATGGCAAAAGGCGATGCAACTAAAGATGAAGTTGACATGTTAGGAGATGTAACAACCCAAATCGCAGGTCATACAATTTGTGCGTTTGGAGAAGGTTCTTCATGGCCAGTTCAAGGTTTGTTAAGACATTTTAAAAAAGAAATTCAAGAAAGAAACAATTTGGACCCAATTGTTCAGAAAAAAAATAATATACCTTATTTGGTTGATCAACATTTATTAGATAAAAAAAATGCTTAAATTAAAAGTAAATGACATTGATGTAGAAGTTGAAGAAGGACTAACAGTTCTTCAAGCCTGTGAAAAAGCAGGAGTTGAGATACCTAGATTTTGTTATCATGAAAAATTATCTATAGCTGGAAATTGTAGAATGTGTTTGGTGGAAATGGAGAAATCACCGAAACCTATTGCATCATGCGCAATGCCTGCTGCCGAAGGAATGAACATTAAAACAAACACAAGTTTAGTTGAAAAGGCTAGAAAAGGTGTAATGGAATTTTTACTAGCAAATCACCCTTTAGATTGTCCTGTATGTGACCAAGGTGGTGAGTGTGATCTTCAAGATCAATCAATGTTTTATGGGGTAGATAAATCAAGATTTAAAGAAAATAAAAGAGCAGTTCCAGAAAAAAATATGGGCCCATTAATCAAAACTCAAATGACAAGATGCATACATTGTACAAGATGTGTGCGATTTGCTACTGAAGTTGCAGGCGTTCCAGAACTTGGTGCTATAGGTAGAGGTGAGGATATGCAAATTACAACATATCTTGAGCAATCAATGCAATCAGAATTATCTGCCAATGTAGTTGATTTATGTCCTGTAGGAGCCTTGACATCAAAACCTTATGTTTTTGAAGCGAGACCGTGGGAATTAAAAAAGACTGAAACAATTGATGTTATGGATGCAATCGGTTCAAATATTAGAGTTGATACATACGATTGGGAAGTAAAAAGAGTTCTCCCAATAATAAATGAAGATATTAATGAAGAATGGATTTCAGATAAAACTAGATATGCGTGTGATGGTTTACTTCATCAAAGATTAGATACTCCATATATTAAATACAACGGTAAATTTGAGAAAGCTTCATGGCAAGAAGTTTATAAAATAATAAAATCTAAATTAGAAAATACATCTAAAGAAAAAGTATCTGGTTTTGTTGGAGATTTAACAAACATGGAAACTGCTTACATTTTTAAAGAATTTTTTGAGCGAACAGTTGAAACTGATAATTATGAGTCAAGATCAGATAATAGATATATTAATATTTCAAAAAGAGAAAATTATTTGTTTAATTCCTCAATTAATGGAATTGAAGATGCTGATTTAATTTTATTATTGGGAGCCAATCCTAGATACGAAGCTACAATTTTAAATGCAAGAATTAGAAAATCTTATCTAAATAATAGTACAAGAATTGTATCATTAAATGATTGTGGAGATCTAACTTATCCTTATGAAAGCTTAGATGGACAAACTAAAACAATTAAAGAAATTATAGATGACACACATAAACTTTCAAAAGAAATAGAAAGTGCAAAAAAACCAATGATCATAATTGGTGAGTCCTTACTAAGATTAGAAAATGCACAATATCTGTTTAATAATTTAAAAGATTTTTTGAATAAAAAAAACAAGTTCTCAGAAGATTGGAATCCTTTGAATGTTTTATCATGTGATGCAGCAACTGTAGGAAATTTTGATTTAGGAGTTTTAAACAATAAAACAAATTTAATAGAAGATTTAAAATCAAATAAATTTGAAATAGTGTTTTTAATAGGTCAGGATAATTTAAATTTTGCTAAAAAAAATGAATTTGTTATTTATCAAGGAAGCCATGGTGACAAAGGGGCAGAGTGTGCAGATATAATTTTGCCTGGCTCAGCTTACACAGAACAAGACGGTTATTATACAAATTTAGAGGGAAAAATTCAAAAAGCATTTAAGGCCTCTTATCCTCCTGGAGATGCAAAAGAAGATTGGCAGATAATAAATGAACTAGCTGAATTCATGAATAATAGAAAATTGTTTAATGATAAAGAAGAGCTAGATAGCAGCATGTTAAATTATTTGAAATTACAAAGTGAAAAACAAACTGAACAAAATAATAACAACTCGAATTATGATTTTAATAATGAAAATTTAAAAATTGAAATTAAAGATTATTATTTTTCTAATGTTGTTGCTAAATCATCAAAAACAATGATTGAGTGCAATAATGCAAAAACGGATTTAAAATCAACAGGCACAGAAGGTTAAGATGGAATATTTGAATATAGTTTTTCAAGAGGTATACAAAATTCTATTTTTGCTGGTTCCAGTTTTGGTCTCTGTAGCTATGATTGTTTGGCTAGATAGAAGAGTTTGGGCTTTTGTTCAAAAAAGACAAGGACCAAATGTAGTGGGACCATTTGGATTACTTCAATCATTGGCTGATGCTTTGAAATATATTTTCAAAGAAATAATCATTCCATCAAGTTCAAACAAAGTAATCTTTATCTTAGCGCCTATCGTTACTATGACATTAGCTTTGATTGCGTGGGCTGTTATACCTTTTAGTGCAACCCAGGTTTTAGCAGATATTAATGTCGGTATACTTTATTTATTTGCTGTTTCATCTCTAGGTGTTTATGGAATAATTATGGGAGGATGGGCTTCAAACTCTAAATATCCTTTCTTAGGTGCAATTAGATCTGCAGCTCAAATGGTATCATATGAAGTTTCTATTGGAGTTATTATTATTAATGTATTGTTGTGTGTAGGCTCATTGAATTTAAATGACATTGTAATTGCTCAACAAAATTTGTGGTTTGTAATTCCGTTATTTCCAATGTTTGTAATATTTTTTATCTCTGCTTTAGCTGAAACTAATAGGCCACCTTTTGATTTACCTGAAGCTGAAGCAGAATTAGTTGCTGGATACCAAACAGAATATTCAGGAATGATGTATGCTATGTTTTGGTTAGGTGAATATGCAAACATCTTACTGATGTGTGCCATGGGAGCTATATTGTTCTTAGGCGGATGGTTATCTCCAATAGATATTTATCCATTTACTTTAGTTCCAGGTGCAATTTGGTTAATTTTAAAAATCTTACTTTTATTTTTCTTATTTGCTTTAGTAAAAGCTATTGTACCAAGATATAGATATGACCAATTAATGAGATTAGGTTGGAAAGTATTTCTTCCTTTGTCATTAACTTGGGTTGTTTTAACTGCAAGTTATTTATTTTACTTTAATCTTTTACCAATAAACTAATTATGAATTTATCCAGATTTTTTAAAACTGTTTTCATGTTTGATTTTGTAGGTGGTTTGTTCATTGCAATAAAAGAATTGTTTAAACCAAAAAAAACAATCAATTATCCTTTTGAAAAAGGAAAAATTAGCCCAAGATTTAGAGGTGAGCACGCTTTAAGAAGATATCCAAATGGAGAAGAAAGATGTATTGCATGCAAACTTTGTGAAGCTGTATGTCCAGCCCAAGCTATTACAATTGAATCAGCTCAAAGAGAAGATGGCAGTAGAAAAACTACTCGTTATGACATTGATATGATGAAATGTATTTATTGTGGTCTATGTGAAGAAGCTTGTCCTGTTGATGCTATAGTCCAAGGTCCAAATTTTGAATTTTCGACTGAGACAAGAGAAGAATTATATTACACAAAAGAGAAATTATTAGATAACGGTGACAGATGGGAGAATATTCTAGACGCTAATATTAAAGCGGATAGTTCACATAGATAAATGATTGCTCACGCTATTTTCTTCTACACTTTTTCTATAATTGCGGTTGTGTCTGCAATAATGGTTACAGTATCTAAAAATACTGTCCACTCAGTTTTCTTTTTAATATTAGATTTTATCAGTATTTCTTGTCTATTTATTATGATTGGTGCCGAGTTTTTGGGTATGATAATGTTAATTGTTTACGTTGGAGCCGTAGCAGTTTTATTTCTTTTTGTTGTAATGATGCTAAATGTTGCTCAACAAAAAAATCAGTGGTTTGCCTCTGCTGCTAGCTCAAAACATATTCCTGTTGGATTAATTATTAGCACAATCATTTTCTTTGAACTAATTATTGTAATTGGTGGATGGAAATACAAACCAGAGATTTTTGATATTAACAATTCATCAAAAGTTTCAGACTTAAGTAACACACACTCATTAGGTCAAATATTATACACTGATTACATACATGTATTTCAAATTAGCGGTATGATTTTGTTAGTTGCGATGGTTGGAGCAATCGTTCTGACTTTTAGACAAAGGTCAAACGTCAAAAGACAAAGTTATATAAAACAAATTTCTCGTGAAAGAGCTGAAGGAGTAAGTGTTGTAGAAGTTGCTTCTAACAAAGGAGTTAAAATAGATGACTGAGATAGGTTTAGGGCACTATTTAACTTTAGGTGCTGTGATTTTTTCAATTGGAGTTATTGGAATTTTTCTTAACAGAAAAAATATTATTGTTATATTGATGAGTATTGAGTTGATTTTATTAGCTGTAAATATCAACTTAGTTGCTTTTTCAATTTTTCTTGGAGATTTAGCTGGTCAAGTATTTACCTTATTTATTTTAACTGTAGCAGCTGCAGAAGCTGCGATTGGTTTAGCTATAATCGTTGTTTACTATAGAAACTCTGGAACTATCAGAGTTGAAGAAATTGATGAGTTGAAAGGATAATAATGGAACTTTCAATTTTATTTCTTCCATTAATAGCATCAATTATTTCAGGCTTTTTTGGACGTTACATTGGTGACAGAAATTCTGAAATAGTAACTAGTGCATTAGTTTCTATATCTGCAATTTTATCAATAATTGTTTTATATCAGGTAATCATTAATCAATATGAAGAAAATATTGTTATAGCAACTTGGATTAATTCAGGTTCACTTGATGTTAATTGGTCAATGTTAATTGATCCTCTATCAGCGGTAATGTTAGTAGTTGTAACTTCTGTATCTGCTTTAGTGCATATTTATTCAATTGGTTACATGTCCCACGATCCACATAAACCAAGATTTATGGCTTACCTATCATTATTTACATTTGCAATGTTAATGCTTGTAACGTCAGATAATTTTATTCAACTATTTTTTGGTTGGGAGGGAGTTGGACTTTGCTCATATTTTTTAATTGGTTTTTGGTTTAAAAAAGAGAGTGCTAATGCAGCTGCAATCAAAGCTTTTGTTGTTAATAGAGTAGGTGACTTTGGTTTTGCATTAGGTATTTTTCTAGTCTTTTATTTGTTTGGGACTGTCAATTATGATGAAGTTTTCCAGCAAATTCCAACTGTGGTAGATAAAAATTTATCCTTCTTAGGTTTTGAAGTTAAAGCGATAGATTTGGTTTGTTTATTGTTATTTATCGGAGCTATGGGTAAATCAGCTCAAATTTTACTTCATACTTGGTTGCCAGATGCAATGGAAGGACCAACACCAGTTTCTGCTCTAATTCATGCTGCAACAATGGTTACTGCAGGCGTATTTTTAGTTGTTAGATGCTCACCTATTTATGAATTTTCTCCAGTAATTTTAAATTTGATTACTGTAGTTGGAATGACAACAGCTTTTTTTGCTGCAACTGTAGCTTTAGTTCAAACAGATATTAAAAAAATAATTGCTTACTCAACATGTAGCCAACTTGGTTATATGTTTTTTGCAGCTGGTGTAGGCGCTTACAATGTAGCTATGTTTCATTTATTTACGCATGCATTTTTTAAAGCTTTATTATTTTTAGGATCAGGGTCAGTAATTCATGCTTTTAAAGATGAGCAAAATATTAATAACATGGGAGGTGTATGGAGAAAATTACCTTACACTTATGCTTTAATGATTATAGGAACTCTTGCTTTGACAGGTTTTCCTTTCTTATCAGGCTTTTACTCAAAAGATGCAATTATTGAATTTGCATATTTGAAAGGAAATACAACAGGTTATTATGCAGCTGGTATTGGTATAGTTACTGCATTTTTAACGTCAGTTTATTCTTGGAGACTAATATTTAAAACATTCCATGGCGAATATAATAATAAAGAAATTAAAATTGAAGAAACGCACGAGTCACCTTTGGTAATGCTTGTTCCGTTATTTGTGCTTTCTATTGGTGCAATTTTTGCAGGCATGTTATTTAAAGATTTGTTCATTGGAGATGGTGGTGAAAATTACTTTTGGTCAGAATCGATCAAATTTTTAGAACCTTTAAGCACAGATCATCCACCAACATGGTTTTTACTTTTAACACCTAGTTTAGTTATCCTATCAATACCTATTGCTTATTATTTATTTGTTAAGAACAAAGAATTGCCAAATGAAATAGCGTCAATGAATAAACCTTTATACAATTTCCTTGTTAACAAATGGTACTTCGATGAGTTGTATGAGGTTATCTTTATTAAATCATCGAAAAAACTTGGGACATTTTTATGGAAAGTCTGTGATGGAACTATAATAGATGGATTTGGTCCTGATGGAATTTCTTCTTTTATAAAAAAATGTTCGATTAAAGCAAATAAATTTCAAAGTGGTTTTATCTACCAATATGCTTTTGTAATGTTGTTAGGTTTTTCTGCTTTATTAACCTTTTTGATAGTTAAATAATGAGCTTTCCAATTTTATCATCTTTAATCTTGTTACCAACTATAGGAGCTCTTTTTTTATTTTTTACAAAAGATAAAGATAGAAATAATTCAACAGCTAAATATGTAGCTTTATTTACAAGTATAGTTAATTTTTTAATTTCTATTTATTTATGGGTATCTTTTGACCAAAGTGTATCTGATTTTCAATTTGTTGAAGATAGAACATGGATTGAAGGATTTATAAATTATAAAGTTGGTGTCGATGGAATTTCGATATTATTTATAATCTTAACAACTTTTATAACTCCACTTTGTATTATTTCAGTTAACAATTCAGTAAAAAATAGATTACGAGATTTTTTAATTGCAATTTTAATCATGGAAAGTTTCATGATTGGTGTGTTTTGTGCACTTGACTTAGTTGTTTTTTATTTATTTTTTGAGGCTGGATTAATTCCAATGTTTTTAATTATTGGTATTTGGGGTGGTCCAAAACGTGTTTATTCAGCATTTAAATTCTTTCTATATACTTTACTTGGATCGGTCTTAATGCTGGTTGCAATCATCTCAATATACTGGATATCAGGTACAACAGATGTAGTTAAACTTTATGAAATTGGAATTGACGCTAAATACCAAAATTTATTATGGTTAGCTTTCTTTAGTTCTTTTGCAGTAAAAACACCTATGTGGCCTGTTCACACTTGGTTACCAGATGCTCATGTTGAGGCTCCTACAGCTGGTTCAGTTTTATTAGCTGCTATACTATTAAAAATGGCAGGATATGGTTTTATTAGGTTTTCACTTGGATTATTTCCAGTAGCTTCGGAAGTATTCACACCTCTTATTTATGCTTTGAGTGTTATAGCAATAATTTTTACATCCTTTATCGCTTTAATGCAGGAAGATATGAAAAAGTTAATTGCATATTCGTCTGTTGCACATATGGGTTTTGTAACTTTAGGTATTTTTACTCTTCAACAACAAGGTATAGAGGGAAGTATAATCCAGATGATTAGTCATGGATTAGTGTCCGCAGCTCTATTTTTATGTGTTGGTGTTGTTTATGACCGTATGCATTCAAGGATGATAAATTCTTATGGTGGTATAGTTGCCATAATACCAAAGTATTCGATTTTATTTATGTTGTTTACATTAGCCGCTTTAGGATTACCTGGAACAAGTGGCTTTATCGGTGAATTTTTAATTTTAATGGGTGCCTTTAAGGATAATTTTTTAGTAGCTGTGTTAGCAAGCTTAGGAGTAATTTTAGGAGCTGCTTATATGCTTTGGTTGTATAAAAGAGTTGTTTTTGGAAAATTAGTCAATGAAGATTTAAAGCAAATGTTAGATTTAAATAAATCAGAGTATTTAATCTTAACATGTTTAGCTATTCCAACTTTATTTTTTGGTTTTTATCCAGATCCTTTGATTAACACAATTGAGGTTTCAGTTTCAGATTTAATAAATATGCATAATATTAATTTAGCGAGCAAATAATATGGAAAATTTAAATTTAATTTTACCTGAAATTTTTATCTCATTATCAATAATGTTTTTACTTGTATTGGGAGTATTTAAAAAAAATAGTTCAGGCATTACTTTTAACTTGTCTTTATTTGTATTTTTGATCGCCGCAATAATTGCTATTAACGAAACCTTCTCTGTGAATAGAGAAACTTTGTTTAATGGTAGTGTTGTAATAGATAAGATGTCTTCATTTATGAAGATCATTACATTATTAGGTGGTTTTCTAGTATTGGTTATTTCTTCTAGTTATTTAAAAATATTTAAAATTTTTAATATTGAATATCCAGTTTTAATTTTGAGTTCTGTACTAGGAATGATGGTTATGATTAGTTCTAATGATCTAATTGTGTTTTATATGGGTCTAGAATTACAATCATTAGCCTTATATGTTTTAGCAACTTATAACAGAGATCAACTAAAATCATCTGAAGCAGGTTTAAAATACTTTGTATTAAGTGCATTATCATCAGGATTATTACTTTATGGATGTTCACTAATTTATGGTTTTTCAGGATCTACAAACTTTGATGTGATTTCCACACAACTTAATTCAAATGAGTATGTACTGACTTTTGGGATAGTTTTTATTTTAGTAGGTTTAGCATTCAAAATTTCAGCAGTGCCATTCCATATGTGGGCACCAGACGTATACGAAGGATCTCCAACTACAGTAACTTTATTTTTTACAATGGTACCAAAAATTGCTGCGTTAACTGTATTTATTAGATTTTTATATGTTCCATTTTTAAATCTAATTGATCAATGGCAAATGATAATTGTATTTTTATCTATTGCCTCAATGCTATTTGGTGCAATAGCAGCTATTGGACAAACAAATATTAAAAGACTAGTTGCTTATAGCTCTATTGGACACATAGGCTATACATTGGCTGGTCTTGCCACTGCTTCTAATGAAGGAATTCAAAGTTCAATAATTTATATTTCAATTTATGTTGTAATGAATTTGGCCCTTTTTTCTTGTTTGTTAATGCTTAGAAGAAATAATCAATATTACGAAGATATTGATGATTTATCTGGTTTATCGAAAAATCATCCATTATTATCACTTTCTTTACTTGTAATATTGTTTTCATTGGCAGGGATTCCACCATTAGCAGGATTTTTTGCTAAGTTTTATGTTTTCAAAGCAGTTTTAGAACAATCAATGTATTTTTTAGCTATTGTTGGATTGTTATCTACTGTTGTTGCAGCTTTCTATTACTTAAGAATAATTAAGATTATGTACTTTGATAAAGAAAAAGATAAATATGATATGGATCATAGTTTGTGGTTAAAATTTTCATTAACTTTTTCTACAATATTAATTCTTTTGTACTTCATATTTCCAAGCCAGTTAATTGAAGTAGTATCAAGAATTAATATTATTTAATGAAATTTAAGAAATTTAATTTTAAAATAATAAAAAGTACTAACGATACAGCTGCAAGAATAATAAAAAAAACTAACTATAAATTTGGTATGGTTGTTGCTGAAAAACAATTTAGTGGTCGAGGTCAGTATGGAAGAAAATGGATTTCATATAAAGGTAATTTATTTGCCTCTTTTTTTCATCCACTTGATGAAAATAGATTCTCAATAGAAAGAGTTACAAAGTTAAATTGTAATTTAGTTAAACAAACACTCT
Source organism: Candidatus Pelagibacter sp. HIMB1495 (assembly GCF_052047955.1). Classification (NCBI taxonomy): domain Bacteria; kingdom Pseudomonadati; phylum Pseudomonadota; class Alphaproteobacteria; order Candidatus Pelagibacterales; family Candidatus Pelagibacteraceae; genus Candidatus Pelagibacter; species Candidatus Pelagibacter sp. HIMB1495. Next base: position 862,702 of record NZ_JBNAIQ010000001.1, read on the forward strand.
CTAAATATATAAAAAATAAAATTAACTTTAAAAAACCAAACGATTTATTAATTAATAAAAAAAAGATTAGTGGGATTTTACAAGAAATTATAACGAAATCAGATAAAAAATTTTTAATTACAGGAATAGGGATCAATGTAATAAAAAATCCAAATATTAAAAATTATCCAGCTACAAATTTATATAGAATAACAGGAAAAAAAATTAATAAATCTGAATTAGAAAAAAATTTGAAACTAGTTTTTGAAAATAAAATATCAAAAATGTATAAAATAAATTAATTAATATGTATATTTTAGGTGACATAGGAAATACTGACACTAAAATTTTTTTAGTTTCCAAAAGAAATAAAATTTTAAAAAGAATTACTTTTATTTCAAAAAAAATAAGTAATAACCAATTAAAAATCTTATTTAAAAAAAATAAAATTCAAATAAATAAAATTGAAAAAATATTGTTTTGTAGTGTTGTCCCAAACACTTTTAAAATTATAAAACACTACTTTTCTAAAATCACTAAAGTTAAATGCAACGAGGTAAAAAACTTGAATTTAAAATCAATGATCAAAATTAAAGTTGATTACAAGCAGGTAGGTTCTGATAGAATTACAAATGCCATAAGCTTATTGGATAACAAAAATAATTATATAATTTTAGATTTTGGTACCGCTACAACATTTGATGTTTTAATAAAAAATACATATATGGGAGGAATAATAGCTCCTGGAATCAAGTTGTCTCTTAATACTTTGTCAGACAGAGCTACTTTAATCCCAAAAATTGAGCTTAAACGTATGAAAAAAGTAATAGGCAGCAACACACTTTCTGCTGTTAGATCAGGTTTTTTTTGGGGTTATTCTGGTTTAATTGACAATATGATTAATTTAATTAAGAAAGAGACAAGAAAATCCTTTAAAGTTGTATTGACAGGTGGATTTTCTGATTTATTTACAAGTTCAATAAAATCAAAAGTTAAACATAACCAAGATATTACAATTAAAGGTCTAATAAAAATTTCTGAGCAAATAAAATAATATGAAAGATGAATTGTTATTTTGTCCACTGGGTGGATCTGGTGAGATTGGTATGAACATGAATTTGTTTGGTTACGGTCAACCAAGCGATCATAAATGGATAATGGTAGACATTGGTGTAACTTTTGCTGATGACACTATACCAGGTGTTGATTTAATTTATCCTGATCCTGGATTTATTGTTGAGAGAAAAGATAATTTGTTGGGTATAGTTTTAACTCATGCACATGAGGATCACATTGGAGCAATCGCACATTTATGGCCAAAATTAAGATGTAAAATATTTGCTACTCCATTTACAGCAGTTTTGATTAGAGAGAAGTTTCGAGAAAAACAAATAGATGTTACTAATGATTTACAAATTGTTGAATTAAATGGAACTGTTTCATTAGATCCATTTGAAATTGAATATATAACCTTAACTCATTCAATTTTAGAACCTAATGGCTTAAGAATAAAAACTCCTGCTGGTGTAATTTTACACACAGGAGATTGGAAAGTAGATCCCAATCCACTTATTGGTGACAATATAAATGAGAAGAGATTAAAAGAAATTGGTGATGAAGGAGTATTAGCAATGATATGCGACTCTACTAATGTTTTTAGTGCCGGCAAGTCTGGATCTGAACTTGATGTTAGAAAAAATATGTTAAATGTAATGTCGAGATTGAAAAAGAGAATTATAATTACTTCATTTGCATCTAATGTAGCAAGAATGGAGACAGCATTTTATTGTGCTGAGCAAACAGGAAGACAAATTTCACTAGTTGGAAGATCGATGCATCGTATTTACAAAGCTGCACGTCAGTGTGGATATTTAAAAAATACAATTGAACCAATTGACCCTCGTGAAGCTAAAAATTTCTCAAGAGAAAAAATAGTTTATCTTTGTACAGGTAGCCAAGGAGAACCAATGGGAGCCATGATGAGAATTTCTAGTTATGTACACCCTGATGTTTTTATTGAAAAAGGTGATGCTGTAATATTTTCATCAAAAATTATACCTGGAAATGAAAAAAAACTTTATAAATTGCACAACCAACTTGTTAAAGATGGTATAGAAGTGATATCTGAAGAAACTGAATTTGTTCATGTTTCTGGTCATCCAAATAGAGAAGATTTAAAAGAAATGTATCAATGGGTTAAACCTAAATGCGTAATACCTGTACATGGTGAACATAGGCACATGATAGAACACATAAATTTTGCAAAAGAAATGCAAGTTCAATATCCTGTACAAGTAGAAAACGGTGATATAGTTAAGTTGTATCCTGGTAATCAGCCTGAAGTTTACGACAAAGCTCCAAGTGGGCGATTATATTTAGATGGCAATGTAAGTGTTGATCCAGATTCACAGTCAATAAAAGATAGAAAAAATTTGAGTGCTAATGGATATCTTGAAGTAACTTTAATGATAACGCCTAAAGGAAATATTCACAACAATCCTGTGCTTTCTTTTCGTGGGTTGCCAGTAGATGATAGAGAAGAATTTGTTTATGGGTTAGAAGAAGAAATAGAAAAAACTTCTAGAACTTTTAAAATTGGAAGCAAGCAACAAGAGCATAATTTAATTGATGCATTAAAAATTGCCTGTAGAAAATTTTCTAAAGAAAGAACAGGGAAAAAACCATTCACTAATATTAACCTAGTTAGAATTTAATGAGTGTAACTGGTTTAGTAATTATCTATGTAATTATATGGTGGATAGTCTTCTTTGCTATACTTCCTATTGATGTAAACAGAGCAAAAACAGTAAAAATTGATGGTGAAGATCCAGGATCACCTGAAAACCCAAAAATGTTGAAAAAATTCTTGTATTGCACTGGTATAACAACTGTAATTTTTATCATTATTTATTTACTAATAAAATTTGAATATTTAAATTTAAGAAATATGATTAGTTAAGATGCTTTTATCAAATTCATTTATTCCGATATTAAAAAATAATCCTTCTGAAGCAAAAATTAAATCACATCAATTAATGTTGAGAGTTGGTATGATAAAGCAAGCTTCTGCAGGGATATACTCATGGTTACCTTTAGGCTTCAAGGTAATGAAAAAAATAGAACAAATTGTTAGAGAAGAGCAAAATAAGATTGGCGCTCAAGAAATATTAATGCCAACAATTCAATCTAGTGAGATATGGAAAGAAAGTGGTCGATATGATGATTATGGTGAGGAGATGCTTAGAATAACTGATCGTCAAAATAGAGAAATGCTTTATGGACCTACCAATGAAGAGCAAGTTACAGAAATTTTTAGATCTTCAATTAAATCTTATAAATCATTACCTCAACTTATGTACCACATACAATGGAAATTTAGAGACGAAATAAGACCTAGATTTGGAATAATGAGGGGAAGAGAATTTTATATGAAAGATGCCTATTCATTTGATGTATCAGATGAAGAAGCCTTTTTTTCTTATAATAAATTTTTTCTTTCATATTTAAAAACTTTTAAAAGATTAGATTTAACCGCAATACCTATGGCTGCTGACACAGGTCCTATTGGAGGAAATTTATCTCATGAATTTATTATCTTAGCAGACACAGGAGAAAGTAAAATTTTTACTGATAAAAGAATTTTTGATTTAAACAGCGATGATACTCAATTAGAAAAATCTTCATTAGAAGAAATGAGAAAAAAATATGAGCAATTCTATGCTGTGACGGATGAAAAGTTTAATAAAGATGAATTTGAAAAAATAGTTTCTAAAGAAAATCAATTAATCACAAAAGGTATTGAGGTGGGCCATATATTTTATTTTGGAGACAAATATTCAAAACCTATGAATGCATCAGTAGATTTACCAGGTGGAAAAAAAGATTTTGTTAAAATGGGTTCTTATGGAATTGGTGTATCAAGGCTAGTTGGGGCAATAATAGAGGCAAAATATGATGAAAAAAATGAAATCATGAAATGGCCATTGTCTGTTGCTCCATATGATATTGCTTTGATACCAATGATAAATAAAAACGATAATTCAGCATTAGATAAGGCAAATAATATTAACAGTGAGTTATTAAAAAATAATATTGATGCTCTTATTGATGACACTGATGAAAATTTTTCATCCAAAATTAAAAAAATGAATTTGATTGGGGCTCCGTACCAAATTATCATTGGTAAGAAGAGTGAGGGTGATTTACTAGAGTTCAAAGAAACAGGTGGTGAAACTCAAAACTTACCTTTAAACAAAATTATAGAAATTATTAATAAACAAAAAAATTCAATTTGATTTCTACTTTAGAAAAAGAAATTACTTTTAGATTTTTAAAAGCTAGAAAAAAAGATGGCTTTTTAAATGTCATTTCAATATTTTCCTTCATTGGAATAAGTTTGGGTGTTGCTGTTTTAATTATTGTTATGTCAGTAATGAATGGTTTTAGAACTGAATTAATCAATAAAATTGTAGGATTTAATTCACACGTAACTGTTAAACCTTATTCAAATTCAATAGACGAAACTAAAATAAATAATAAGCTAAAGTTAATCTCTAAGAATATTATTTTTAGCAATTCAGGAGAGGCAATTATTCTTAAAAACAATAATACCAAAGGAATATTGTTACGAGGCTATAAACAAAATGATTTTTTAAATTTAGAAGTATTAACAAATAAAAAATTCAAAGGTGAATTAAATCAATTTGATGAAAATTTCATATCAATTGGAAGTGAACTAAGTTTTTCTCTAGATCTTGAAATAGGAGATGAATTGACCTTAATGTCACCATCTGGTGTTCAAACAATAATTGGTAGCATGCCAAAACAAAAAACTTTTACAGTTAATTCAATTTTTAATAGTGGTTTAGCAGAATTTGATAACAATATTGCATTTATAGAACTTAATGTTTTAGAAGAGTTTTTTGGATACGATCCTGACGAAAGAAATTTAGAAATTTATCTGAAAAATCCAAATAATATTGAGTCTCAAAAATTAATAGTGAAACAAGTTTTTGATGATGATTTTGTCTTTAGTTGGGCAGATATGAATAGTTCATTATTTTCAGCACTTAAAGTTGAACGTAATGTTATGTTTATTATTTTGTCATTAATAATAATTGTTGCTGCATTTAATATTATTTCAGGTTTAACTATTTTAGTGAAAAACAAAACAAGGGATATCGCCATCTTAAAATCAATTGGAGTATTAAATAAATCAATAATTAAAATATTTTTTTTAGTTGGAGTAATAATAGGTACTTCTGCAACAATTTTTGGTATTTTTTTAGGTGTAACTTTTTCTATTTATATTGAAAATTTTAGACAATTTTTAAGCTCAGTTTTCAATATAAGTTTATTTCCTGAAGAAATATATTTCTTAAGCAAGATGCCTTCTGAGATCAATTCGACATCAATTATTCTAATTTCAGTTTGCTCAATAATTATAACTATTTTAGTATCAATTTTTCCAGCATTTAAAGCGGCTAGATTGGATCCAATTAAATCTTTAAAATATGAGTAAGTATTTAGAATTAAAAAGTATATCCAAAAGCTTTGAGACTGAAAAAAAGATTAAAGTCTTAAAAGGTTTGTCACAAAATTTTGAAAAAGGTAAAATTTATTCAATCATGGGCCCTTCAGGTTCAGGTAAATCAACTTTGTTAAATTTAATTTCTTTAATAGACAGACCTTCATCAGGTCAAATTATGTTTAATCAAAATCAAATTAATTTTAATGACACAGAAGAAAATGATATTTTTAGATCAAAAAAAATTGGTATTGTTTATCAACAAAACAATCTTCTTTCTGATTTTACTGCCATCGAAAATATTTATTTAGCATCACTTGCTAACAATAATGACAAAGAATTAGCAATTATAAAGGCTAAAAAATTATTAAAAAAAATTGGTCTTTCAAATAGATCAAATCACTTTCCTTCACAACTTTCTGGTGGTGAGGCTCAAAGAGTAGCTATAGCAAGAGCTATCGTAAATGATCCTGAAATAATCTTGGCAGATGAGCCAACAGGTAGTTTGGATATGAATACTGCAAAAGAAGTTTTTAAACTTTTATACAATCAAAAAAAATCAGATAGATTAATAATATTTGCAACTCACAATAGATTTTTTGCTAATAAGGCAGATTGCCTATTGGAGATGAGAGATGGTATTATAAAATCATCTAATGTCTGAGTCATTAAATCAAAACTTTAATCATCTAAAAGTCCATACACAATATTCTATATGTGAAGGTGCAGCCAAGATTGATGATTTACAAGAATATTGCAAATCAAAGAAAATTAAATCTTTAGGAATCAGTGACACCTCTAATTTATGTGGAGCTTTAGAATTTGCAGAAAAAATTTCTAAATCAGGAACACAACCAATTATTGGTACTCAAATTAATTTTAAATTAAATGATACAACTGGATTGTTACCTTTATTTGCTTTGAATGAAACAGGTTATAAAAACATTATTGAATTATCCTCGAATTCATATTTAGAAAATGATGAATTAAGTGACCCTCATGTCAATTTTGATGAATTATTAAAAAGTTCTGATGGTGTTTCAGTTTTTTCAGGTACAGTTTTAGGTCTTTTTGGAAAATTATTTGATAAAGGAAAATTTACAGAAATAAACGAAATTTATTCAAAAATTAAAGAAGTTTTTGGAGATAGGTTTTATTTAGAAATTCAACGACACAACGACACTAATGAAAATGGGTTTGAAAAATTTAATCTAAAAAAGTCTATAGAACTAGAAATACCAATAATTGCTACTAATGAAGTTTTTTATTTATCAAAAGATATGCATGAAGCACATGATGCTTTGATTTGTATTGGTAACAAAACCTATATTAATGAAAAAAATAGATTAAAATTAAGCGATCAACATTATTTAAAAACTAACTCTGAAATGACAGAGTTATTTGCTGATATACCAGAAGCATTAGAAAACAATTATAACTTTCCTTTAAGATGTAATTTTAGACCATTATTCTCTAATCCTATATTGCCAAACATTAGTACTGATAAAGATGGTAATGCAGATGATCTTTTAACTAAATATTCTTTAGAAGGACTGCGAGATAAATTTTTAAAAGTATTTAATATTAAAAATGATGAAATTGAAAATGATAAAAATTTTGTTCTCTATAAAGAAAGATTAGACCATGAGCTTTCTATAATTATTAAAATGAAATATTCGAGTTATTTTTTAATTGTATCTGATTATATAAAATGGGCTAAAGAAAATGATATACCAGTTGGTCCTGGTAGAGGTTCAGGTGCTGGATCATTGGTTGCTTGGTGTATATCAATTACTGATGTTGACCCAATTAAGTTTAATCTAATTTTTGAGAGATTTTTAAATCCAGACAGAATTTCTATGCCTGATTTTGATATAGATTTTTGTGAGGATAAAAGAGACCTTGTTTTTGAATACTTAACAAAAAAATACAAAGATAGTGTAGCTCACATAATTACTTTTGGTAAACTTAAAGCAAGGATGGTGATCAGAGACGTTGGTAGAGTTATGGGATTACCTTATGGGTTTATTGACAGCATATCAAAAATGATACCTTTTGATCCTTCCAGACCACAAAATTTAACTCAATGTATAGCTGGAGAGCCAAGATTACAAAAACTCATTAATGAGGATACCAGAGTGAAAAAATTAACAGATTTATCATTGAAATTAGAAGGTCTGAACAGAAATGTTGCTACTCATGCAGCAGGAGTTGTGATTGCAGATAAAAAATTAACAGAAGTAGTTCCTTTATATAAGGATACTTCTGCAGATTTACTTTTACCTTCAACACAATTTGATATGTATTCAGCTGAAAATGCTGGTTTAATTAAATTTGATTTTTTAGGGTTAAAGACATTAACAGTAATAAATAACACTCAAAAATTAGTTAGAAAAAAAGATAAAAAATTTAATATTGAAGAAATAGATTTTGATGATCAGAAAGTTTTTGATCTATTATCATCTGGTAAAACAGTAGGCTTATTTCAAATTGAAAGTGCTGGAATGAGAGAAGCCTTGCTTCATATGAAACCAAATCATATTGAAGATATTATTGCACTAGTAGCATTATATAGACCAGGCCCAATGAGCAACATACCAACCTATAATGATTGTAAACATGGAAAGCAAAAACCTGATTACTTACACCCATTATTGGAAGATATTTTAAAACCCACATATGGGGTAATTATTTATCAAGAGCAAGTAATGCAAATTGCTCAAAAACTCTCAGGATTTACTGCGGGTCAAGCCGATCTTTTAAGAAGAGCAATGGGCAAAAAGAAGAGAGCAGAACTAGAGAAACAAAAACAAGGTTTTATTGCTGGAGCAGTTAAAAACGGTATTGCTAAAGATGTTGCAGCTGGAATATTTTTAAAAATCGAACCTTTTGCAGAATATGGTTTTAACAAAAGTCATGCTGCTGCTTATGCAATAATTTCTTATCAAACTGCATATTTAAAAACTTATTATCCTAAAGAATTTATTGCCGCATCAATGACTATGGATATTTCTAATCAAAATAAATTAAGTGAGTTTTATGAAGAATTAAAAAGACTTAATGTTGAAACAATTAGACCTGATATTAATGAATGTTTTGCTGATTTCAGAACTATTGATGGAAAATTTTATTATGCCTTAGGTGGAATTAAAGCTGTAGGTTATGAGGCAATTTCTAATATTGTTGAAGAAAGAGAGTTAAATGGAAAATTTAAATCTATTAATGACTTTATAAATAGAGTTAATCCCAAAGATATAAATAAATTACAATTAGAGGGATTAGTAAAAGCTGGAGCATTTGACAATTTAAACTCAAATAGACAAGCAATCTTTAACTCAATACCTAATTTAATTTTAAAAAATAAAAATATTTCTGAAAATAAGCTAGCCAATCAAATAGATTTATTTTCTGATAACATTGAAACAGAAGAAGACATTATCGTTAAAATAGAAGATTGGAAATTTGAAGAGCGATTATCAAAAGAATTTGAAGCATTAGGATTTTTTATATCTGATCACCCATTAAATCAATTTACAGAAATTTTTGAAGACTATAAAATTAATGATTATGCAAAATTTATATCAGATGATAATTCAGAAAATGTTAATGTAGCTGCAACATTACTTAAAGTTCAAGAGAGAAAAACTGCTAAAGGAAATGCGTATGCTGTTTTAAAGTTAACAGATTTAAATAGTGTATTTGAAATATTTATTTTTTCAGATTTGTTAGAATTAAATAGAGAAATTCTAAAAGAAGGCAACTCATTAATTTTGACCTTAGTTAAGAATATTTCTAATGATGAAAACCGTTTTAAAAGAATTAATGTTCAAAAAATAACTTCTTTAAAAGATTTGTTTAATAGTCCAATTAATGAAATATCCTTTAATGTTAAATCTATTGAACAAATCCAAGAGATTTCAAAATTCTTAAATCAAGATGGCAAAACCCAAGTAAAATTTAATCTCTCAACAGAGGATCAAATTTTAAATTTTCGATTAAAAAAACCAATGAATCTTGATAGAAAATCTTTAAATCTTTTAAGAAAACAGCAAATTCAAGCAGAAATTAGTTAAATAAAACTTGTCAATTTTAACAAATATTTGTAAATAACCATTAAATTAAATTAACACGCACACAGTTGTTGGTTTTATACCTCCGGTCCTTAATTGGAAATTACTGTGGTGGCTTAACCGGGAATAAATATGAAAATACCTAACGTTACAATTCAACAATTATTAGAAGCTGGTGTTCATCTTGGACACAAAACTTTGAGATGGAATCCAAAAATGAAGAAATACATTTTTGGAAAAAGAGACTCAATTCATATTATAGACTTAACTCAGACACTTGAATTAACTAAAGCAGCTTTAGAAAAAGTATATAATACAATAGCAAATAATGGAAAAATTTTATTTGTTTCAACTAAAAAACAAGCATCAGAAGCTATAGCTGAAGTTGCTAAAGATACAGATCAGTATTTTGTAAACTATAGATGGTTAGGTGGAATGCTAACTAATTGGGGAACAATATCTAATTCAATTAAAAAATTAAAAAAATTAGAAATTGATTTAGCTGCTGAAAATAGAGGTTTTACTAAAAAAGAACTTCTTAAGATGAGTGTTAAAAAAGACAAACTTCAAAGATCATTGGGCGGAATTGCAGAAATGAAAAAAGTTCCAGAATTAGTTTTTGTAATTGACACTAATTATGAGTCATTAGCTATTGCTGAGTCATCAAAATTAGGTATTCCTATAATTGCTATTCTAGATAGTAATTCTAACCCAGATCATATTGATTATCCAATTCCAGGTAATGATGATGCAAGAAGAGCTATAGATCTATACTGCAACCTAATTAAAGAAACGATCAATAATGCAAAAAGTTCAATTCAATCATCTGAACCAAAGCAAGTAACAGCAAAAGTAGATAATGGTGATGATAAAAATAAAACTATTCAAGAAATTGATAGAGAAAAGTTAGAAAAAAAATTCTCTAACGAAGATAAAGGAAACTTAAATTAAAATGAGCGATATAGAAAAAGTAAAAAAATTAAGAGAAGCAACAGGTGCTGGATTTAAAGATTGTAATTTAGCAATCAAAGAGTCTGGTGGTGATTTAGATAAAGCAATTGAAATTTTAAGAGTAAAAGGAATATCAAAAGCTTCAAAAAAAATGTCTAGAGACGCCAAAGAAGGTGTTGTTGTAGTATCAGGTGATGAAAACAAAACTTCTGTAATAGAAGTAAATTGTGAAACTGACTTTGTTGCAAAAAATGATGACTTTATAAGCTTTGTTAAAGAATTAAGTGAATTAAACAACCAACACAGCTCTAATCAAGATGAATTAAAAAAAGCTGTGATGAAAAATGGGCAAAGTGTAGATGATAATTTGGTAGCGCTAATTGCAAAAATTGGTGAAAAGATTACGATTGGTAAATCAAAAACTATTGAAAATAAAAGTGGAGTAAATAACCATTACCTACACACAGTTGTAAAAGATAATGTAGCAAAATTAGCTGTATTGGTATCTCTTGATACGAGTGATAAATCAGATACAGTTAAATCATTTGGTAAACAACTTTCTATGCATATTGCAGCTTCAAATCCATTGGCATTAGAATCAAATTTAATTGATCAATCTATAATTGATAAAGAACAGGAGTTAGTTGCTGAAGAATTGAAAAACTCAGGTAAACCTGAGGAAATAGCTAAAAAAATAAGCTTAGGTAAAATGAACAAGTTTAAAGAAGAAAATGCACTTTTGACTCAGGCTTGGGTAATGGAACCTAAGAAAAAAGTCCAAGATATCGTTAAAGAACTTTCTATAGCAGATTTAAAAATTAAGGAATTCTTTAGAATAAAAATAGGAGAATAAATGTTTGATGAAAAAGCATATGGTGTAAAAATGGATAAAGCCATAGATGTATTTTCTAAAGAATTATCATCCCTGAGAACAGGTAGAGCTAACGCCGCAATGCTAGATCTAGTCAAAGTTGATGTATACGGTCAACAAATGCCAATCAATCAGATTGGGAGTATAACAACTCCTGAACCAAGAATGATAAATATTCAAGTGTGGGATGCAAACAATGTACATCTTTTAGATGCTGCAATAAAAAAATCTGATTTAGGTCTTAATCCACAAATAGATGGTCAATTAATTAGACTTCCTATACCAGAATTGAATGAGGAAAGAAGAAATGAATTAAAAAAAATAATTAAATCAATTGGTGAAAAATGCAAAGTTTCTATAAGAAATATTAGACGAGAGGCAAACGAAGACCTAAAAAAATTATTAAAATCTAAAGAAATTGGTGAAGATGATGAAAAATCAAAAGAAAAAATTATTCAAACTATAACTGACGATCATATAAAATCTGTTGATGAGAAAGTTTCTTTAAAAGAAAAAGAAATAATGACAATATGAACCCATTAAATCATGTGGCCATTATCATGGATGGTAATGGGAGATGGGGTATCAAACATTTTAATTCAAGAAACAGAGGTCATAAAGAAGGTTTAAAAACTGTAGAAAAAGTAATCAAACATTCAATAAATACAAAAATTCCTTATTTAACTCTATTTGCTTTTTCAACTGAAAATTGGAAAAGACCAAAAACTGAAGTGAATTTTTTATTTAAATTATTAGAGAATTTTTTAAAAAAAAAAATTGATGAATTTAATAAACACCAAATTAAATTAAAAATAATTGGTGAAAAAAAATTTCCTAAAAAACTAAACAAACTTTTAAATGATTGTGAAACAAAAACAAAAAAAAACTCAAAATTACAAATAAATTTAGCGCTTAATTATGGTTCAAGAAATGAAATAATTAATGCTATAAGATTATTAAAAAAAAATAAAATTAAAATTAGTGAAAAAAATATTTCAAAATTACTTTACACTAGAGATATTCCTGATCCAGATTTATTAATTAGAACAGGTAATACAAAAAGATTAAGTAATTTTTTATTGTGGCAGATTTCATACTCTGAAATTTTTTTTTCCAAAAAATTATGGCCAGATTTTAATATTAAAGATTTTCAAAATATTTTGAATAAATATAATAAAATAAAAAGAAACTTTGGAAAGATATAGTGACCAATGAGATATTAAAAAGAGTTATAAGTTCAATTATACTTTTAATTTTAACTTTTTACTGCATAATTAAAGGTTCATATTTATTTAATATATTACTAATTTCAATTTTAATTATTTCCTTAATAGAGTGGCATAAAATGTCCAAATATAAATCATATTATGTATATGGTATTTTGTATTTAATTTTTTCATTATACATTGTTTTTCTTTTAAGATTTGCTTTTACTAATGGGTTATCTTTATTTATATTTGTTACAATAATTTGCATTTTAACTGATTTAGGTGGATTTATTTTTGGAAAAATTTTTCAAGGTCCTAAATTAATTAAATATAGTCCAAACAAAACATATTCTGGCTTATTGGGTAGTTTTGTTCTATCATTCTGTATTATTCCTATTAATTTTATTTTCGATTTTATAAATGGTGCTTCTATTTTAAGTTTAGCAATATTTACTTTTATAGTTTCTGGTACCAGTCAGTTAGGTGATATTTTTATTTCATACTTTAAAAGAGTCTCGAAAATAAAAGATACTGGTAATATTATTCCTGGTCATGGGGGCCTTTTAGATAGAATTGATGGCATGATTTTTGCATTTCCATTATCTTATTTTTTAATATTGATAAATTTTTTAGGGATTTTTAAATGAAATTAAAAATAGCAATTTTAGGATCAACTGGTTCAATTGGCAAATCTCTATTAAAAATTATCTCAAAAGATAAAGAATACTTTAAAATTTTTTTATTAACTGCAGATAGAAATTACAAGCTAGTCTTATCACAAGCTAAAAAATTTGATGTTAGAAATATAATAATCACAAACAAAAAATATTTTAAATTAGCAAAGGTTAAAAATAAAAATAAAAGGATAAATATTTATAATAATTTTAACAATTTAGAAAATATTTTTAAAAAAAAAATTGATTATGTAATGAGTGCTATTGTTGGATTGGATGGTTTAGATCCAACTTATAGGATCATTCCACATACCAATAAGATTGCAATAGCAAATAAGGAAACAATCATATGTGCATGGCATTTAATCAAAAAAAAATTAAAAAAATATAATACAGAATTTGTACCTGTTGACTCTGAGCATTTTTCAATCTGGTATTCTTTAAAAAATAATTCTAAAGAAAATATTGAAAAGTTATATCTAACAGCATCAGGTGGACCTTTATTAAAAATACCTTTGATAAAATTTGAAAAATTAAAAATCAGTAAAATTATTCATCATCCAAATTGGAAAATGGGTGAAAAAATTAGCGTCGATTCAGCAACAATGATGAATAAAGTTTTTGAAATAATTGAGGCCAAAAAAATATTTGATTTAAATTATAAACAAATTTCTATAATGGTACATCCAAGCTCATATGTTCATGCAATTATAAAATATAAGGATGGTATGATTAATTTAATTGCACATGAAACAACAATGGAAATTCCAATATTAAATTCTTTGCCTTACTCAAATAAAAATAAATTTAAAACAAAAAAAATAGAATTTAATAAATTAAACAACATGGAACTCTCTAATGTTGATAAAAATAAATTTCCTTTTACAAGACTATTAAGCATGATACCAAAAAAAGATTCTTTATTTGAAACTGTTCTTGTTTCAGTAAATGATTATTTTGTTGGACTGTTTCTCAACAAAAAAATTTCATATTTAGAATTAATTCAAAATATATTTAAATCTGTTAATAAAAGACAATTTGTTAAGTATAAATTTCTAGAAGCTGATAAAATTACTGATATATTTAACCTAAACAAAGAAGTAATAACAATATTAAAAAATAATAAATATTATTGATATGAAAACATTTTTTAAAAAATTTATTTTTTTGTTTCTATTCTTTTTTAATATCCAATTTTCCTTAGCAGACTCTAATAATCTGCTAAAAAAAATTAGCATCGAAGGAAATGATAGAATATCAAAAGAAACTATTATTTTGTTTGCAGATATAAAAATAAATGAAACAATTAATAATGAAAAATTAAATGTTTTTTTAAAAAATTTATATGAAACAAATTTTTTTAAAGATATAAAAGTTAAATTTATAAATAATGAGCTTCAGATAAAAGTAATAGAGTCACCTATAATAGATAAGGTTGAATTTGAAGGTATTAAAGCTAAAAGAATAATAGAAGATCTTAACCAAATTATTAAATTAAAATCCAGATCATCTTATAACGATTTTTTATTATCTAAAGATAGAGATTTAATAAAATCTTATCTTAAAAGTAATGGATATTATTTTTCAAAAGTTTTAACTTCAATTAAAAGACTTGATGACAATCTTATAAAAGTAACCCATGATATTGAAATGGGTAATAGAGCTAAAATAAAAAAAATTTCATTTTTAGGTGATAAAATATTTAAAGATAATAAATTAAGAGGCATAATTGTAAGTGAAGAATATAAATTTTGGAAATTTATTTCTGGTAGAAAATATTTAAATGAAGAAACTGTTAGATTAGATAACAGACTTTTGAAAAACTTTTACTTAAATAAAGGATATTTCAATGTAGAAATTAATAGCTCTTTTGCAAAGTTGTTAGATGATGAGAGCTTTGAGTTAATCTTTAATATTAATCCAAAGTCAAAAGTATTTTTCAATAATATAAATTTAAACATTCCTGATGATTTTAATTTAAATAATTTCTCTAATTTAAAAAAAATCTTTAAAGATTTAAAAGGAGAACATTATTCAATAAACACAGTTAACAAAATTATTAAAGAACTGGATAATATAACTTTGGAAGATGAATATAAGTCAATAAATGCGACAGTTGAGGAAAAAATTATTGAAAATAAGTTAGATTTAATTTTTAATATTGAGGAAGCTGAAAAACTATTTGTTGAAAAGATTAACATATTTGGAAATAATATTACTAGAGAAAACGTAATTAGAAATAATCTAGAAATTGATGAGGGAGATCCTTTTAATGAAATTTTGCAAAAAAAAAGTGAAAATAATTTAAAAAGTTTAAATTTTTTTAAATCTGTTTCATCGGAAATAATTGATGGTACCCAGCAAAATTCTAAAATTATCAATGTAAGTGTAGAAGAGAAACCTACAGGTGAAATTTCGGCTGGAGCTGGTGTGGGTACTTCTGGAGGAACTTTTTTATTTGGAGTTAAAGAAAATAATTATTTAGGCAAAGGTCTTGCATTAGATGCGAATGCAACGATCACATCTGAAACTTTTAAAGGATCAATTGGTATTGAAAATCCTAATTTTAATAATTCAGAAAAATCTATATTTGGAAATGTGCAAGCAATAGAAATTGATAGAATGAAGGCAAATGGTTATAAAACAAATAAAACTGGTTTTGAATTTGGTACAACTTTTGAGTATTATGAAGATTTTAAATTAGGACTTTCAACCAGGTCATTTTATGAAAAAATTGAAACTGATTCAACAGCCTCTACAAGACAACAGGCTCAAGAGGGAAATTATTGGGATACATTTTTTAATACACGTTTTGACTATGATAAAAGAAATCAAAAATATAAAACTGATGATGGCATCAGATCAATTTATACTTTAGACTTACCCATAATTAGCGATAATTATACTTTAACGAATAGTTACAGTTTTCAAAAATTTACATCCTTATACGATAATAATGTTTCAACTTTCGGATTTTTTATTGAAGCTGCAAATTCAATTAAAAATGATGATATCAAGTTGACAGAAAGGTTATTCCTGCCATCTAAAAAATTAAGAGGTTTTGAAAAAGGTAAGGTAGGACCAAAAGATGGAAATGATTTTGTTGGTGGAAATTTTGTTTCATCTCTAAATGTCTCCACTACTCTACCTATTATATTCGAAAATTCTGATTTGTTTGATGCATCTCTTCATTTTGATGTAGCAAATATATGGGGTGTAGATTACGATTCTTCAATAGATGATAGTAATAAAATAAGAAGCTCAATTGGTATTGGTGTTGATTGGTATACTGTTATTGGTCCAGTAAACTTTTCATTGTCAGAGGCTATATCAAAAGCTAACACAGATATAACAGAGTCTTTTAGATTCAATATTGGGACTACATTCTAATGAATTTTATTACAAAAATATTTATAATATTGTTTTTTTTAACACTTAATAATCAAAAATTGAATGCCAAAGAAAATTATAAATTTTTAAATATTGATACCATAGTCCAGGAAACTAAAATTGGCCAACTTATGTTGTCTAAAATTAAAGAATTAGACCAATCAAATATTCAAAAATTGAAAATACTTGATGATGAATTAAGAAAAAAAGAGAGTGAAGTAAAATCTAAAAAAAATATTTTATCAGAACAAGAATTTGAAAATGAGATTAATAAATATAGAAATAATATTAATGAATTTAAAAAAAAGAAAGAAATGATGGTAAAAAAATTAAAAGACACCAAGAATGAAGAATTAAAAATATTTTTTAATACAATAAATCCAATAATTGAAAATTATATGGAAAAGAATGCTATTGATATTATTTTTAATAGTAAAACTATTTACATGGGAATTGATGAATCAGATTTAACAGAAAAATTAATTAAAGAAATCAATAATAAAATTTAAAAATGGATGTCTTAAATAAAAATCAAATAATAAATTTGTTGCCTCATCGTGATCCAATGTTATTAATTGATGAATTGTATGACATTAAAAAACTTCATTCTGCAACAGCAGTAGTTAATGTTAAAAAAGATAGTTTTTTTGTTCAAGGACATTTTCCTAGTCAGCCTGTAATGCCAGGAGTACTAATAGTTGAGTCATTTGGACAAGCTGCAGCTGCTCTCACAGCGCATGGTTTAGATAAATCTACATATGAAAATAAATTAGTGTTTCTTATGGGAGTTGAAAAAGCACGTTTTAGAAATCCAGTAATACCTGATTGTAAATTAATATTAAAAATTGAAGCTATAAGATCTCATGGAAGAGTATGGAAATACAAAGGTGAAGCTTTTGTAGACGAAAAAAAAATGGCAGATGCAATTTGGTCTGCAACGATTGTAGATAAGAAATAAATAGCAATAATTATTGATAACTTAAGAATAATTGCTCTGTTAAAAGTAATTATGTCAAATCCGTTTTTTAAAAATAAAGGACCTTTTTTAGTTTCAGATATTTTAAAACTGATAAACATTGAAGCCAATCATCTAAATAAAGACGATAAAGTAAATGATGTAAAAGATCTTTATAGATCAAAAATATTAGATATTACTTTTTTACATTCAAAAAAATATATAGAATTTGCGAAAGTAACAAAAGCTTCTTTTTGTATAACCACTGAATCATTAAAAAAAGAACTTCCAACATCATGTGTTCCTTTAATTGTTGAAAATGTATTAGTATCTTTATCAAAAATAACCTCAATGTTTTATCCTGATGCGGTCAACGATGATTTTGACGATAGCGCTATTAATATTAATCAAACAAATTTTATGGATAAAGCAATTTATGGTAAAAATGTTCTAATTGGAAAAAATGTATCTATAGGTGAAAATTGCAAGATAGGCCATAACACAATAATTGAAAAAAATGTTTCTATTGGAGATAATTGTTCAATAGGTTCCAATACAATAATAAGAAATTCATTGATAGGTAATAACGTAAAAGTTTTAGACAATTGCGTGATTGGAAAGCATGGTTTTGGTTTTTTTCCAAATAAAAATAAGAATTTAAGATATCCACATATTGGTATTGTAATTATTGAGGAAAATTGTGAAATAGGTTGTGGTTCTACAATTGACCGAGGATCAATGTCAAATACAGTAATTGGTAAAAACACTTACCTAGACAATCAAATACACATAGCTCATAATGTTAAAATAGGAGAAAACTCTATAATAGCAGGCCAAGTAGGAATTGCTGGTAGCTCAATTCTTGGTTCAAATGTAAAAATAGGTGGCCAAGCAGGAATTTCAGGACATATTAAAGTTGGTAATAATGTAGAAATTGGAGGTGGATCTGGTGTAATAAGAAATATTCCAGATAATACAAAAGTAATGGGTTATCCAGCAAAAAACATTAGAGAGTTTTTAAGAGATAATAAATGATACATAAGACTGCTATTATAGATTCAAATGCTAAAATTTCTGAAAATGTAAAAATAGGACCTTATTCTGTAATTGGACCTAATGTAGTAATCGGTGATGGCACAGTTATACAATCTAATGTTAATATTACCGGTAATACAATTATAGGTAAAAATAACCAATTTTATCCATTTTCGTCTATAGGAAATGATCCACAAGATTTAAAATATAAAGGTGAAAAAACATTATTAGAGATAGGTGATAACAACAAAATAAGAGAGTACGTAACCATTAATCCAGGCACAGAAGGCGGTGGAGGAAAAACTAAAGTAGGCAATAATTGTTTGTTTATGGTGTCTTCTCACATTGCGCATGATTGCATAGTTGGTGATAACGTTATTTTAGCAAACAATGTTCCATTGGGAGGCCATGCTTGTGTGGATGATAATGCTATAATTGGTGGTAATTCAGCTGTACAACAATTTACTAGAGTTGGTAAATTTGCAATGATTGGTGGTATGTGTGGTGTAGTTAAAGATGTAATACCATATGGAATAGCACATGGGAACAGAAGTATATTGCAAGGATTAAATCTAATTGGTTTGAGAAGAAAAAATATTCCAAATAAAGAAATTTTATCTCTTAGTGAAGCTTATAAAATAATATTTATGAATGAGAATTTGACAGAGAATTTAAGTAATTTACCAAACGATTTAAGAAAAAATGAATTAGTTTCTGAAGTAGTTAATTTTATAAAAAAAGATAAGAAAAGACCAATTTGCACTCCCTTTTCAAAATAAAATGTTTGGTTTGTTTTTAGGTGATACAGATTTTCCTGAAATAGTTTTAAAGAAAGTTAAAAAAATAAAAAAAAAATATTTTATTATTGATTTTTCTAAAAATAATAAATTTAAAAGAGATAAAAATTCTTTCAGGATAAGCATTGGAAAATTTGGAAAAATAATAAATTTAATTAAAGAAAAAAATTGTAAAAAAGTTTTATTTGCAGGTAAAATAGCTAAGCCTAATTTTACTTCTCTTAGATTGGATTTTAAAGGCATATACTATATGCCAAGTGTAATTAGAGCCTCCAAAATTGGTGATGCTGCAATTATCAAATCAATAATTAATATCCTTGCAAATGAGGATATAAAAGTAATTAGTTCTATATATTTTAACCCAGAATTATCTCTTAAAAAAGGAAACTATACAAAAACTAAGCCTAATAAGAATGATAAAAACTCAATTGAAAAAGCTAAGAATTATTTTAATAAAATTAATAGTTTAGACCATATACAGGCTTTAGTTGTTAAAGATGAAAAAATAATTGCAAAAGAGGGTAGGCAAGGGACAAAAAAAATGCTTTCAAAAGTAAAGAAAAATTCACAAGGTATATTAATAAAATTACCTAAAAATAAACAAGATTTAAGAATGGATTTACCAACTGTCGGTTTACAAACTTTAAAAGATATTAAAAAATATGGATTAAAGGGTCTAGTTTTAAAATCTAAAAAGAATATTTTTCTTGATAAGAAAGAAGTATTAAATTTTGCAAATAAGAACAAAATTTTTGTTAAAGTTATATGAAAAAAATCTTTGTATTAACAGGCGAACCATCAGGAGACAAACTTGCATCGACTTTAATTTCAAGATTAAAATTAGAAAATTCTGAAATTGAATATTTATCCGTTGGAGGTTCTCACTTAAAGAATCTAGGAATTAAATCTATTTATGATTTGAAGGAAATTACATACTTAGGATTTACAAGTGTATTACTTAATATTTTTAGAATTAAATCAAAAATAAATAAAACTGTAGAAGAAATAGTAAAATTTAACCCTGATATATTGTTAAGTGTAGATAGTCCAGATTTTACTTTGCGAGTAGCAGAGAAGGTTAAAACAATAAACAACAAAATTAAAACAATTCATTATGTAGCACCTCAAGTATGGGTATGGCGAAAGAGTAGAGTTAAAAAAATTAAAAAATTTATTGATCACATTCTTTTATTGTTTGAATTTGAAAAAAAATACTTTGATGAAGAAAATATTAACAATACTTTTGTTGGCCATCCTTTAATAGAAAAAAATCAAAATAACAAAACTAATATTGATAATATTTTACCTAAAAATAAAAAAATATTGTCTATATTTCCTGGTAGCAGAAATTCTGAAACTAATGTTTTGCTACCTATATTATTAGATTTTATTAAATTAATGAACAAAAAGCATAATGAGTATTTTTTTTATATTCATGCAACTGAAGAAAATAAAAGTTTAATTTTAGAATATGTAAAAAAATATAACTTTGAAAATATAGATATA
Source organism: Candidatus Pelagibacter sp. HIMB1495 (assembly GCF_052047955.1). NCBI lineage: Bacteria > Pseudomonadati > Pseudomonadota > Alphaproteobacteria > Candidatus Pelagibacterales > Candidatus Pelagibacteraceae > Candidatus Pelagibacter > Candidatus Pelagibacter sp. HIMB1495. The sequence continues at coordinate 883,665 of NZ_JBNAIQ010000001.1, forward strand.
GTTTCTGAAGAAAATATTAAATCTGAAATTTTGTCTAAATCCATTTTTGCTGTTTCAAAATCTGGCACTATTTCATTACAAATTTGTAATTTAAATGTTCCATCAATTATTATTTATAAACTTAGTTTTATTAATTTTATGATTTTTAAAATGTTAGTTAATGTAAAATTTGCAAATATTATAAATATAATTAATAACCGTGAGGTAATTCCTGAATTACTTCAAAAAGAATGTAATGCAGATGAAATATATAGATCTGTCATTTATTTTCTTAAAAATCCAGAGTTAATGAAAAAACAAGTAAGTGATTGCTCTAAAACGTTAGAGGGCATCAGATCCAAAACTTCATCTGCTGGTGAGGCAAGTTCAATCTTAATTAAGTATCTTTCTTAACCTTTTTTCAACATCTGCTTTACCTAAAGATATAACAATATCATATAGGCCTGGTCCAAATTTAGATCCTGTTAGGGCTACTCTTAACGGTTGACCTACACCTTTGAAATTTGTTTCATGTTTTTTTATCAAGTTGTTGACTATTGGTTCTAAATTATCTCTAGTTAAACTTTCTAAGTTTTTAATTTCATCTTGAAATTCATTAATTATTTTTTTTGATTTATCATCAATTAGTTTTAAATCATTTTCATAAAAATTAACTTCATCATTAATAATATATTTTGCATTATTAAATATTTCTTCCAGTGTTTTTGCTTTGTTTTTTAAAAATACTAAAGATGATTTTATTTTTATTGCTTTTTCTGTATCAATTTTATCTTTATATTCTTCACAATATCTTAAAAGATGATCGAAAAGATCATTTTCATCAATATTTTTGATATAATGTTCATTCATTGATAAAATACGGCTCATGTCTAATTTAGATGGCGATTTTCCAATACCTTCTAAGTTAAAAAATTTGATACTTTCCTCTAAAGTAAATATTTCTTTGTCTTGATATGACCACCCTAGTCTTAGCAAATAATTTCTTAAAGCATCAGGCATAATTCCAATTTTTGAATAGTCATCTAATGTTGAAGCATTATCTCGCTTAGATAATTTTTTACCTTCTATTGTGTGAATTAAAGGTATGTGGGCAAACAGTGGTACATCCCATTTCATTGCTTCATAAATTTGAATTTGTTTGAAGGTATTTATTTTATGGTCATCTCCCCTAATTATATGTGTCATTCCCATTTTATGATCATCTACAGTCGCTGACAAATTATAAGTTGGAGTTCCATCATTTCTTAATATTACAAAATCTTCTATTGTGCTATTTTCTATTTCAACATCACCTTGAACCAAATCTTTTAGAATTGAACTTCCTTCAATTTTACTTTTAAATCTAATTACAGGTTTAATTTCTTTAGGAGCATCTTTTTCTTCTGAATCCCTCCATTTTCTATTGTAAATATAAGGTATTTTCTTTTGTCTAGCTCTTTTTTTTTGCTCTTCTATCTCTTCAGGTGAACAGTAACATTTATAGGCATACCCATTTTTTAATAATTCATTCGCAATTTTTACATGATAATCAATTTTATTTGACTGAATATATTCTTCACCATCATGTTTTATCCCTAACCAATTTAAGGATTTAATTATTTGTATTTTGTGTTCTTCTTTCGATCTTTCTTTGTCAGTATCTTCAATTCTTAAATGAAAAGTGCCTTCTTGATTTTTTGAATATAACCAATTAAACAAGGCAGTTCTAACACCACCAATATGAAGAGCCCCAGTAGGAGAGGGAGCAAAACGAGTTGCTACTTTTGACATCAGAGATGTTTAGACTATTTTTTTAAAAGTTTCTATATAAAGATACCAAAACACCCTGAACTTTTACTCTATCGGGGCCAAATATTTTGGTTTCATAGTTTCTATTTGCACTTTCCAATGCAACAACTTTACCTTTTTTACGAATTCTTTTTAACATTGCTTCGTGTTCGTCAATTAATGCTACTACAATTTTTCCATTATCTGCTGTATCTGTTCTTTTAATAATAACCGTATCTCCCTCGTGGATTCCAGCCTCAATCATTGAGTCTCCTTGAACTTTCAATCCAAAATAATCTCCATTTTTTTCTAAATTATTTGGTAATGGTATTCTTGAAACTTCATTTTGTATTGCTTCTACAGGAGTACCTGCTGCAATTTTTCCTAATACTGGCACTTCCATTTCATCTGAATTGTTAATTTCTTCGTCTAAACCACCTTTGATAACACTTGGTGAAAAACTATTGTAAATATCGTTTGCTGAAGCTGTTTCTGGCAATTTTACTACTTCTAAAGCTCTTGCTTTATGAGCTAATCTTTTAATAAATCCTCTTTCTTCTAAGGCGCTAATCAATCTATGAATACCTGATTTTGATTTTAAGTTTAGAGATTGTTTCATCTCTTCGTAAGAAGGAGATACACCAGAGCTTCTCAACTTCTTGTTGATAAATAAAAGCAGGTTTTTTTGTTTTTTTGTTAGCATAAGAACAAATATCGTACAAATGATGTTCTACAAAAGTTCTTTTGTTTTAACAATACTAAAAAAAGTGAGTAAAATAGGGCTTAAATTGACTACAAAACTGAAAAAATTGAATTTTCATCCAATTTTTTCAAAAGTGATTCACCAATTAAAAAAGTATTAATTGATGTCTTACTGTTTAATTCCAATAATTCTTCTTTAGATTTAATACCACTTTCAGAAATTAGAGGTCCTTTATGGTTTTTTACAACATTATAAATATCATAGGTTGTATTTATATCAGTTTTAAGTGTTTTTAAGTTTCTGTTGTTAATACCAATTAGTGCATCTTTAAAATTTAATGCCTTTTGAGCCTCTTCAACAGTATGTACTTCTACAATTACTGACATATCTAATTTCAATGCCTCTTGATATAAATTGTTTGCAAGATCATCTGAGACACCAGCTAAAATAATCAGAATTGCATCTGCACCATAACTTTTGGCAAGTGGCACTTGAAAAGTATCAATAAAAAAATCTTTACATAATATTGGTAAATTAACCTTATCTTTTATTTTACTTATATGGATTAAATTTCCTAAAAAATAATCTTCTTCAGTTAAAACTGATAAACAAGTAGCATTATTTTTTAAATAAATATTAGCAATTTCTACTGGATTGTAGTCCTCAATTATAACACCTGCAGAAGGACTTGCTTTTTTTATTTCAGCAATAATTGAAGTTTTATTTTCTTTTAAATTTTTTTCAATTTTATCTTTAAAATTTATGTATGATTTATTTTTTTGTATTAATTCATCTAATTTTTTAAGATCTATTGATTTTTTTAGACTATCAATTTTTTCGATTTTTTTTTTAATTATATTATCTAAAACGTTTTCAGACATTTTGTATTTGTTCCAAATGTAAAAAAGTTTTACCAGAAAGAATAAATTGTCTTGCATGATTATAGGCCTCTTCAAAATCAACAAACTTTTCTGCAACAATTAAACCAGCTGCAGCATTTAAACAAACTGCTTTTGAAAAATCATTATCTTTACCTTTAAATATTTCAATCATTTTATCTGCATTAAATTTTGCATCATTACCAATTAAATTCTCAAATTTTTCTGCATTCACATCAATTAAATTAGGATCAACTAAGATTTCAGATATTTCTCCATTCTTCAATTGTATTATATTTGTTTTTGCATAAGGAGATATTTCATCCAATCCATCTTCGCTATTTACTATCCATGCAAATTTTATATTTAAATTTTTTAATCCCTCTGCAAAAATCCTTAACAATTTTTTATCAAATACTCCAACAACCTGTCTTTCTACTAGAGCAGGATTGCTTAAAGGACCAATCATGTTGAAAATAGTTCTTTTACCAATTTTCTTTCTTACAGGACCTACAAATCTCATAGCACTATGATAATTTGGAGCGAACATAAAACCAAAATTGTTATTGCTTATTTCTTTTTCTATTTCTTTCGGCTCTAAATCAATTTTAATATTAAGTGCTTCCAAAACGTCTCCAGAGCCACATTTTGAGGATACCGCTTTATTTCCGTGCTTTGCAACTTTTATACCCATACCAGCTAAAAGTAAGGCTGATGCAGTTGATATATTAACAGTGTTCATACCGTCACCACCTGTACCACATGTATCTATACAATCTTGAACGTTTACTCTTTTAGATTTTTCTCTAAGTACATAAACACCTCCAGCAATTTCATCTGCAACTTCTCCTTTTTCAGACAGAAATGTTAAAAAATTATAGATTTGATCCTCATCAGCTTTACCAGTCATTAAAATGTCAAATGCTGACTTACTTTCTTCAAAGGTTAAATTTTCTTTATTTTTAAGTTTTTCTAAAATCTTTTCCATAAAATTAATAATTAATAAAATTTTTTAAAATTTTCATTCCCATCTTAGTTTTAATACTTTCTGGATGAAATTGTACACCATGAATATTAAATTGCTTATGTTGGATAGCCATAATTACCCCATTATCAGTTTCAGCTGTAATCTCTAAATCTTTCGATAGGGTTTTTTTATCAATAATTAAGCTATGATATCTTGTAGCTTCAAAGGTACTGGGTAGATTTTTTAAAATTCCAATTTTTTTCGATTTAATTTTGCTAATTTTTCCGTGCATTAATTTTTTTGCTTGAATAATTTTAGATCCAAAAACTTGACCTATAATTTGATGTCCAAGACAAACACCTAAAAAGGGCAATTTTTTATGTAATGATTTTAAAATGCTTATGCAATTTCCAGATTGATTTGGATTTCCAGGTCCAGGTGAAATAACAATTTTATCATATTTTTTTCTTAATATTTCTTTAGAGTTAATCTTATCATTTCTTTTAACATCAACTTTTACATTTAATGAAGAAATGTAATGATAAAGGTTAAATGTAAAACTATCATAATTATCTATTAATAATATTTTCATTATCTTAAAGCATTTATCAAAGCTTTCGCCTTGTTAACTGTTTCATCATATTCATTTATAGGTTTACTATCAGCCACGATACCTGCTCCAGCTTGTACATAGAATTTTTTATTTTTTGCCACAGCTGTTCTTAAAGCAATACAAGTATCAAATTCACCATTAGCAGAAAAGTATCCAATTCCACCAGCATAAACTTTCCTTTTCGATGTTTCTAATTCATCAATAATTTCCATTGCTCTTATTTTAGGAGCACCAGATACGGTACCAGCAGGAAATCCTGCCAATAGCGATTTAAATTTTGAAAACTTTTTATTATACTCTCCAACTACATTAGAAACTATATGCATTACATGAGAGTACCTCTCAATTATGAAGCTTTCAGTTACCTTTACAGTATTTATTTTTGATACTTTACCAGCATCATTTCTTCCTAGATCTAAAAGCATTAAATGTTCAGAAAGTTCTTTTTTGTCTTTAAGAAGGTCTTTTTCATAAAAAAGATCTTCTTTTATATTTTTTCCTCTTGGTCTAGTACCTGCTATTGGTCTAACTGTAATTTTGTTATCTCTTAGTCTTACTAAAATTTCTGGACTTGCACCAATAATTTGAAAGTCATTAAAGTTGAAGTAAAACATAAAAGGAGAGGGGTTAGTTACTCTAAGTTTTTTATAAATTTCCAAAGGTTTTTTTGTTAATTTTGCTTCAAATCTTTGACTTAAAACAACTTGAAAAATATCACCAAGTTTAATGTATTTCTTAGCTTTATTAACCATTGCAAGAAATTTATTTTTAGATGTGTTTGATTTAACTTTAATTTTTTTTTCTTTTAACAATCTTTTTGTATAAATATTTTTGATCGATGATTGAATTGATAGTTTAAATAGATCAGTTTTTATAGAGTCATACTTTTTTTGATAATTTTTAATTTTTTCATCATTAAAAACATTACTTATATAAAATATTTCTTTTTTTAAATTATCATGAATAACCAAGGTTCTTGGTCTCATTAATCTTACATCTGGTAAATTAAGATCATTTTTACATGTGTTAGGAATTTTTTCTATGTACCTAATAGAGTCGTATGAAAAATAACCTGAAATTAGCGAACAAATCTTTGGTAAATTCTTAGGTGTATCAAATTTAAAATTTTCAATAATTTTTTCTATTAACTCTCCTGGTTTATCTTTAAGAATGATTTTTTTATTTTCAGTGATTAAATATGACTTTTGGTTGTTAAACTCCCATATCTTGTCAGGATCTTTACCAAAAATTGTGTATCTACCTTTAATTTTTCCTTTTTCGACAGACTCAAATATAAAACTATTTTTTTCCTCTAAAAAATTATCAATTAAATTTATTACTTCATCATCAGAATTTACTTTTTTAGAGGTGTATATAATCTGATTTTTTTTGCTTCTATGTCGAAACTTAAAATCTTTGAAGCTTCGATTAATTATCATTTGAAATAGTTTTTAATTCTATCAATAGTTTTTTGATTCAATTGAACCTGATATTTATTATTCAACAAGGTATCGTAAGATTGTAAAATACTTTTTCTGTTGTTTGTATTTTGTAAATTTACAAATCCTTTATATTCCTCACCTTGTTTATTTATAGTATTTTTATTTATATCTTTTATTTTGACTAAAAATATTTGATTATTAGTATTATTTACTAAAGCAAAAGAATTTTGAGGTAATGAGTAGAGCATTTTAATTGAATTTACTTCAAATATTCCATCATCGTTAATCGAATTAATTGATCCAGTTTGGATTTTACCTGAACCTAACTCTATAAATTTACTTTCATTAAATCCATCATTCTGTATTTCTTCAATTATTTTTCTATTGTAATCAAATTTACCTTTTTGATAAATGAGCTCGACAATTTCACTTTTTACTATCTCATCATTTAGATCTGGTGAACGATCATATTCATTCTCTATATTATAAAGAATATAATTATCGCCACTTTCAAATATATCTAATTTGCTTGATTTCTTAGAGTAAATTAACTTTTCGTTTGTGATAGTGTTTTCATCTGGAGCAAATTCATTAATATTATTCACATCCACATTTATGTTTTCGATTATTGAACTAAAACTTTCATTTTGAGAAATTTTATTCTCTATTGCATCAATTTCATTAAAAAAATCTTGATTAAATTCATCAATTCCAATTAGATTTTTTGGATTTAAAACCACATATTTAAAGTCAATATATTGTCTTTTTAATTGATCTTTATTTTCTTCAATAAATGTGTTGATTTCATCTGATGTATAATCATCTTTAATCTTATATAAATTTTCCATATCAAAGTATTCAATAATTAATGATTTATTGTTTTCTTTAAATTTACCTTCTATTAGAAATTCAGGGGTAACAGTACCCGCACCGATAAAATCAAATAAATGTTTCTGTAAACCTTGATTTTTTAATTTCAACTCAAACAAAGGAGCAGACATATTATTTGAAAGTAAAAATTTTTCGTATTTAATTCTTTCAAAAGCACCATTCTCGTCTTTAAAATTTTTATTGTCTTTTAAATATTTTAAAATTGTCTTTTCGTTTATAGAAAGTTTAAAATCTTCAATCTCTAGATCAATTAAAGTTGTTGAAATAAGTCCTGATAGTAATTCTTCTATAATATTGTTGTCTAAATTATTTCTTATTGCTTCTTGTGAAATTCCACTTTGATTAACATAGTCCATGAAATCTTGAGTGGTAACGTTAGTTTTATTTATTTTAGCAATGTTATTTTGATTGTTAGTGCTAAAGCCACCGCCAAATCCACCAAAGCCAAAAGCTATTATGATGATTACTATTAGAACCAATCCACCAAATTGTTTCCAACCTAAATTTTTTAATTTTTCAACCATAACGTTATAAATTTATTGATCTGTAAAAAACAAATCTATAGATTAAAAAGTCAATTATGACAAATAAATATATGTATTTTATAGCTAATTGGAAAATGTTTGGAGATTTAAAAACTATAAATTCATTAGATAAAGTTATTAAATTCTCAAAAAGTCATAAAAAAAATAAGTTTAAACTAATTTATTGTCCTCCAAATACTCTAATACGTCCAATTTCAAAAAGACTTAGTAAAACAAATATTGAAGTTGGTGCACAAAATTCTCATCAAAATTTAGATTATGGAGCTTTTACAGGTCAGGTTAATGCAAGAATGCTTAAAAGTGTTGGAGCAAAATATGTGATCTTGGGTCATTCCGAAAACAGAATGGCTGGAGAAAATGACAATCTAATTAATCTTAAAATAAAAAATTCAATTAAATCTGGTTTAAAAATTATTTTTTGTATTGGTGAAACTCTAAGACAAAAAAGAGATAAAAAGACTAATCAAGTTTTAAATAGTCAATTAAAGAAAGGATTAAAATCTATCAAAAAAATTAATGATATAATTATTGCATACGAACCAGTATGGTCAATTGGAACTGGTTTAATTCCTTCATCAGAGGAACTGTCTAAATCAATTAAATTTATAAAAAGTAAATTTGGAAAAAAATCTCCAAAAGTTTTATATGGAGGCTCTGTTAACATCAAAAATATTGATCAATTAAAAATAATTCCTGACATAGATGGTTTTTTAATAGGCGGAGCATCACAATATCCAAAGAAATTTATTGATATAATTAAAAAAACCATTAATTAGACCACCATGGAAACATTATTACTTGTAATTAACATCATACTTGCATTTATTTTAGTTGTGCTTGTGCTACTTCAAAAATCAGAGGGTGGCGCTTTAGGTATTGGTGTTTCTCAAGAAAATTTCATGCTATCAAGATCTGCTGGTAGTTTTATTACCAAAGCAACTGCGATAGTTGCAACTTTATTTATCATTTGTAGCTTAGCGCTTACAATAATTTCTAGAGCAGAATTAACACCCACAGGATCAGTTTTAGACACGGTTGAAGAAAAAACTGAAGATACTCCATCAATTCCTGAAAATAATTAATTAATACTTTCTATTTCTTTTTTTATTAGCTATAAGATAATTCCATGGCGCGATATATATTTGTCACTGGCGGCGTGGTTTCATCCCTTGGAAAAGGTCTATCATCAGCATCATTAGCTTATCTATTACAGTCACGTGGGTATAAAGTTAGGCTTAGAAAATTAGATCCTTACTTAAATGTAGATCCTGGAACAATGAGTCCATTCCAGCATGGAGAGGTTTTTGTAACAGATGATGGCGCTGAAACAGATTTAGATTTAGGTCACTATGAAAGATTTTCAGGAGTTACTGCAAAGAAAACAGATAATATTACTACAGGAAAAATTTATAGCGATGTTTTGAGGAAAGAAAGAAAAGGAGAATATCTTGGAAAGACAGTTCAAGTTATTCCACATATAACCGATAGAATTAAAGAATTTATTAAATACGATACGTCAAAAGAAGATTTTGTAATTTGTGAAATAGGCGGAATTGTAGGAGATATTGAAAGCTTACCATTTGTTGAAGCTATAAGACAATTTTCAAATGATATTGGAAAAAAAAATGCTTTATTTATTCATTTAACTTTAGTTCCATATTTAAAAGCTTCAGATGAAATAAAAACTAAACCAACGCAACATTCTGTAAAAGAATTGAGAAGTATTGGTATTCAACCTGATATAATTATTTGTAGATCAGAAAGACCAATACCTTTAGAGCACAGAAAAAAAATATCTCTATTTTGTAATGTTGATATTAAAAATGTAATTGAAACAGTTGATGTTAAAACAATTTATGAAGCCCCGATTAGTTTTGCTAAAGAAAAGTTAGATGTTCAAGTTTTAGATTACTTTAAAATAAAATCTAAAAAATCAAATAACCTAAACCCTTGGAAGAAAATTACTAAAATTACACTTAATACAAAAAAACAAGTTAATATTGCGATAATAGGTAAATATGTAGAATTAAAAGATGCATATAAATCATTAGATGAAGCCTTAACGCATGGAGGAATTACAAACAACCTGAAGGTAAATTTAGTTAGAATTGATTCAGAAAAACTAAAAGTTTCAGAAATTAAAAGTAAACTTAAAAATGTTTCAGGTATTCTAATACCAGGAGGATTTGGAAAAAGAGGAACTGAGGGAAAAATCGAAGCAATTAAATATGCCAGAATTAACAAAATACCATTTCTAGGTATTTGTTACGGTATGCAAATGGCAATAATAGAATTTGCTAGAAATAAATTAAAAATTAAAAAAGCAACTTCTTCTGAGTTTGATAAAGGGGGTGTTCATATAATTGGTTTAATGAATGAGTGGGAAAAAAGTGGAAAAAAAGTTAAAGGTACAGATAAAAATTTAGGTGGAACAATGAGACTTGGTTCTTATGATGCAATTTTAAACGATAAGTCTAAAATTAGAGATATCTATAAATCTAGATTAATCAAAGAAAGACACAGACATAGATATGAAGTGGATATTTCATTTAAGGAAAAATTTGAGAAAAATGGACTAATATTTTCTGGTTTATCACCAGATAATAAACTTCCTGAGATAATTGAACTTAAAAATCATCCTTGGTTTATTGGAGTTCAGTTCCATCCTGAATTTAAATCTAGACCTTTATCTCCTCATCCTTTATTCTCTTCATTTATCAAAGCAGCAAAAAATCATAAATGAGTAGTATTACAGTCAATTGTGGGAACATAGAAATTTCAAACGATAAAAAAATTTGTATTATTGCTGGACCATGTCAGCTTGAAACAGAACAGCATGCAATGGATATGGCTGGAAAAATAAAAGAAATAACTTCCAAATATGGTTTAGGTTTTATTTATAAAACTTCTTTTGATAAAGCTAACCGAACAAGTTTAAAAGGTAAGAGGGGTGCTGGTTTGGAAGCTTCATTACCTGTGTTTGACAAAATTAAAAAAGAATTAAATATTCCAATTTTGACTGACATTCATAATTCAGAGCAATGTTCAGTAGTTGCTAATCATGTTGATGTTTTGCAAATTCCAGCTTTTCTTTGTAGACAAACTGATCTTTTAATTGCTGCTGCAAAAACAAATAAAATTATAAATGTTAAAAAGGGTCAATTTTTAGCTCCTTGGGACATGGTAAATGTTACAAAAAAAATATCAGACTCAGGAAACTCAAATATTCTTGTTACCGAAAGAGGCGCAAGTTTTGGATACAACACTTTGGTTTCTGACATGAGATCTTTACCTATTATGGCCAAGAATGGTTATCCAGTTATTTTTGATGCAACGCATTCAGTTCAGCAACCTGGAGGACAAGGAGAATCTTCTGGTGGTCAAAGAGAATTCGTTGAGTATCTTGCAAGAGCAGCTGTTGCTGTTGGGGTTGCTGGTGTATTTATAGAAACACATCAGGATCCTGATAACGCACCATCTGATGGGCCTAACATGGTTCCTCTAGATAAATTAGAAAATTTATTAAGACAGTTAACCGAAATTGATAAACTTATTAAGTGAGTAAAATAATAAAAGTTAAAGCACGACAAGTTTTTGATAGTCGAGGAAATCCGACAGTAGAAGCTGAGGTCTATACAAATAATTTAAGTGCATCTGCTATATGTCCATCAGGTGCCTCAACTGGCACATACGAAGCTTTTGAAAAAAGAGATAAAAATAATAAAAAATATTTAGGTAAAAGTGTTTTAAAAGCTGTTGAATTAGTAAATTCAAAAATTTCAAAAAAATTAAAAGGTCAAAGCGTTCATAATCAAGAGAGAATTGATGCCTTATTAATTAATTTAGATGGCACGAGACAAAAAACTAATTTAGGTGCAAATGCTATTCTTGCAGTATCAATGGCTGTAAAAAAACTTTCTGCAAAAGTAAAAAAACTTCCTTTGTATAAAACATTTTTTTTAAAAAATAATTTTCACTTACCTTATCCATTAATGAATATTATTAATGGTGGAGCTCATGCCAACAATGGTCTTAGAATTCAAGAATTTATGATAAGACCAGATAGAGCAAAAAGTTTCTCAGAAGCAATGAGGATTTGTTTTGTTGTAATTAAAAATCTAAGTAATTTAATAAAAAACAAAGGTTATTCTACTTCAGTTGGTGATGAAGGTGGTTTTGCACCAATGATTAGTAGCAATAACCAGGCTCTAGATTTGATTGTCTCTGCAATTAAGAAATCTGGATTTGTTAATGGTAAAGATGTTTCAATTTGTTTGGATGTAGCTGCAAATGAACTATTAAAAAAAAACAAATATTCAATCCATTCAAAAAATTTTGTTTCTGTTGAAAAATCAATAAAAGAATACCAAAAAATTATTAAGAAATATAAAATTAAATCTATAGAAGATCCTTTTGCAGAAAATGATTGGTTAGCTTGGAATAAATTAATGCGTTCTGTCAAAAAAGTTCAGATTGTGGGAGATGATCTTTATGTTACAAATCTTGAAAGATTAAAAAAAGGATTTTTAAATATTTCATCTAATTCGATATTAATTAAACTTAATCAGATAGGCACTGTTTCTGAAACTCTAGATGTAATTAAATTTGCTCAAACAATTGGTTATAAAACAATAATTTCTCATAGATCTGGAGATAGTGAGGACACATTCATTGCTGATTTAGCAGTTGGAACAAATTCTAATCAAATTAAAACAGGATCTTTAGCACGTTCAGAAAGAGTTGCTAAATACAATCAATTAATTCGTATTGAAGAAGAACTTGGAAATAAGGCAAGAATGAATAAAATCAATTAATGTTGACATTAATAAAAAGAAATTATTTTTTATTAACATCAATTTTTTTAATATTTTATTTTATATTTAATTTAGTTTCTGGAGAAAGAGGGCTTTTTTCATATTTTGAAAAAAAAGAACTTTTGTCTGACTTGAAAAAAGAAGAGACATTATTAATTAAGAAAATAGAGGATATGGATCATAAAAATTCTCTATTAAGTACAAATCTAGATTTAGATTATGTAGAAATATTGATTAGAGAAAGATTTTTATTTGGTAAAAAAGGTGAAACAATTTATTTAATTAAAAAAGATGAAAAGTAGACATCCTGAAAAAGAAAATAAGCCGATTAATCCAATTAAAAAAAAACCAGATTGGATTAGATCAAAGCTTACTAATAGCAAAGAATTTTTTTTAACAAAAACAATAGTTAATAACAATAACCTAGTAACTGTTTGTAAGGAAGCAAACTGTCCAAATATTACTGAGTGCTGGAGTAAGAGACACGCAACTTTTATGATAATGGGTGATACTTGTACAAGAGCATGTGCTTTCTGTGATGTTAAAACTGGCGTTCCAGGAAATTTAGATTTATTAGAACCAGTCAAAATTGCAGAAGCTGTTAAAAAGTTAAATTTAAAACATGTTGTAATAACTTCAGTTGATAGAGATGATTTAGACGATGGAGGTTCTGAACATTTTTATAATGTGATTAATCGAACAAGAAAATCAAATCCAAATACAACCATAGAAGTTTTAACACCAGATTTTTTAAGAAAAGGGGAAGCTTATAAAAAAGTAATTGAAGCTAAACCAGATGTTTTTAATCATAATATTGAGACTGTACCCAGTCTTTATCTAAAAGTAAGACCAGGATCTAGATATTTTGCATCCTTAGAACTTTTAAAAAATGCAAAGAAAATTGATAAAAATATTTTTACTAAATCTGGAATTATGGTTGGTTTAGGAGAAACAAGAGATGAAATATTGCAAGTTATGGATGATTTGAGAGCAGCTGATGTAGATTTTATAACTATCGGCCAGTACTTGCAGCCATCAACAAAACATTTTCCATTAGATAGGTATTATACCCCAAAAGAATTTGATGACTTAGGAACTATAGCAAAAGCTAAGGGATTTTTATTAGTTTCCTCATCACCTTTAACAAGGTCCTCTTATCATGCAGACGAGGATTTTGCTAAGCTTCAACAAAACAGATTAAAAAGTAATTAATGCCTAAAGCATCAGTTACACGTCACATTGCGCGTGATAAACAAACGTTAATTGATTTTGTTTTAGATATTGAAAAGTATCCAGAATTTATTCCATTTTGTATAGACTCAAAAGTTTATGAAACAAATGATGATGGAGATATAAAAAAAATAATTGCTGATCTGACCATTGGTAAAAGACCCTTTATAGATACTTATAAAAGTGATGTAAGATATGATAAAAAAAATGACTCTATTCATGTAACTAATATTGATGGTCCCCTAAAACATCTTGAAAATAATTGGAAATTTGTAGAAAAAAATAATTTAACAGAAGTTCAATTTGATGTTGATTTTGAAATTAAAAATAAGTTTTTGAATTTAATAATGGAAAAATCATTTCAATTTGGTTTAAACAAAATAGCTGATGCTTTTCAAAAAAGAGCTGAAAATCTTTAAGAAATAATTTTTATAATTTTATTTAATACTTCTCTTACTGTATTTTTTTGTATACTTGATCTTTTCCTAGATTTAAATTTATTTTCTAAAATTAATAAATATTTTCCTGTTTTAATCCCAATATAGACAAGACCAACTGGTTTTAATTTTGATCCTCCTCCGGGCCCAGCTATACCAGTAATTGATACATTAATTTTACTTTTAGAAATTTTAGATAAATTCTTTAACATTTCTTCACAGCATTCTTTGCTTACAGCACCATATTTTTTAATGATGTTTCTATCTACTTTTAAGATTTTAATTTTTGCCTCATTAGAGTAAGTAATTAAACCCATTTGAAAGTACTTAGATGAATTTGCTAGTTTAGTAAGATTGCTAGCCAACAAACCTCCTGTACAAGATTCAGCTACAGAAATTGTTAATTTTTTATCTATCAATTTTTTATGTAGTTTTTTTAAATTCATCAAAATATAAAACTAACTAAATAGACTACAATCATTGAGTAAAGACCAGCCATTATATCATCCATAATTATACCAAAATAATTTTTATGATTTTTATCGAAATAGCTTACCGGAAATGGCTTTAAAATATCAAAAAATCTAAAGGATAATAAAGAAATAATATAATAAAATTCAATAGCAATATTGATTTGATTGGTTTGATTTAAATATAGTAGAAGTATCAAAGGCATCGATTGACCCAAAACTTCATCAATTACAATTTGTCTAGGATCTTTATTTTCAAATTCACTCTCTGTATCTTTGACTGCATAAAAAGAGTAAAAAAACAAAATAATAAAAAAAACTATCGAGAATTTTAAACTTGTATAATCAAGAATTTCATAAGCTATATAAATAAAGATTGTGGTGACAATTGAAGCAACAGTACCAGGCATTTTTGTTAAGTATCCGTACCCAAAGAAAGTTGAGATTAAAACATTAATTTTTTTCATTTTGATATCGAGCAAATTACTTCACAGGCAATTGCTTTTTCTTTTCCTATTAATCCAAGTTTTTCTGTAGTTTTACCTTTTAAATTAATTAAATCTTTATTTAAATCTAACAGATTTGAAAGCGAATTTATTATTTTATCTCTATATTTTGATATTTTTGGTTTTTCACATATCAAATTTATATCTAAATTATTGATATGGTATTTATTTGAATTTAACAATTCTATTATTGGTTTTAGCATTTTTGGAGATCTAATATTTTTAAACTTGTTACTGTTGTCTGGAAAAAAAGTTCCAATATCTTTTTTTCTCATAGCTCCTAATATGGAGTCAATTATCGAATGAATAATTACATCACCATCGGAGTGTCCTTTTAATCCTGAGTGATAAGGTATTTTAATGCCTCCTAAATAAAGTTTTTTACCTTTGATTAATCTATGGATATCAAATCCAATACCAAAGTAAGTTATTTTTTCTTTAATATCTTCTTTGAAAGTAATTTTAGTATTTAAATTTTCACCTTTAATGAATTTTACTTTTAGATTGTTTTCAATAAATAATGTTGCTTCGTCTGTAACTAACCTGTTTTGCTTTATTGATAAATTATATAAATCTTTAAATTTAAAAGCCTGGGGGGTTTGTGTTAAAATTGAATTATCACGATTTAAATTAAATATCAGATTCTTAATCTTATATTTAATCGAGTCTTTTGATTTAATTACAGGTATTACAGCCTTATGTTTTTTTAGTGTACTGATTAATTTTTTTAAAAGAAGTAAAGTAAAATTTGGTCTTGCTGCATCATGTATAAGAACATTGGTAGGTTTGTGTTTCTTAATAAACTTTAAAGCAATTAACGAAGAATCAGATCTTTCTTTCCCACCAATTATAATGGAGACATTTTTTGGAAATTTTTCTTTAATTTCATTTTTTTTGTTAACTACAATTATTATTTTTTTAAAAAGTTTTGACTTTAAAGCCTTATCAACAGAGTGTTTGAATAAAGGTTTGCCTTCATAAATGTTGTATTGTTTGGGTTTTTTTGAATTAAACCTTTTGCTTTGTCCTGAAGCTAGTATTATAAAATAGTTACTCATAATTATAGAAATTTTATACCTAAATGTCAGATTTTATTAAGAAAAATATTTATTTGATAATATTATTTATTATCACATTATCGATAGGTTTTTTAACATTTTTAACTTTTATTGATAAAGGATTTATCAAACTAACTGATAAAAATTTACAATATCTTTTAATAGTAAATATCTTACTTTTAACCTCACTTTTTGTATTTATCTTTTTTGAAATTAGAAGAGCAATCAAAACAGATATCGATAAAGACGGATTAAAATCGAACAAAAAATATATTACTGTGTTTGCTTTATTTACTTTAATACCTTCAGTTTTAATATCTATTTTTTCATTGTTCCTTTTTTCATTTGCCTTGGAAAAATATTTTGACAAAAAAGTTACAACTGTTGTTAATAATTCTTACGAGCTTGCTAAAAATTATGTCGATGAAATACGTAATAATATTCAATCAGATATCGTTTTGATAGCCTTTGACATAAATAAAAGCAAAAAATTTTTAAATGATGACGTAAGAGAGTATAATCGTTTTCTAAAAACTCAAAAATTAATTCGGGATGTAGATGAAGTTCACGTTATTGATATAAATAAAAAATTATTATTTAGCACTTTAAGTGATGATCAACCATATGTACCACCATTGGATAGAGCATTGTCACTTGTTATTGATGATGATCGTCCATTAAAAATTTTAAATGCACCAGAAAATATGTCTGCTGCAATAATGAGGTTACAAAATTTTGATAATCGTTTTCTATATGTGGTTAAATTTTTAGATAAAGATATCTCAAAATATTTGACAGAGTCACAGGAGGCAATTAATTTTTATTATACAGTAGAAGAAAAAAGTACAGGTATCAAAATTTCTTTTGCTATTATCTATATTATTGTTGTTAGTGTTTTACTATTTGTATCCATCTCTATTGCAATAAGATTTTCGTCAAGATTTTTTAGATCTATTAATAATTTAATTAATGCATCTGTATCTATAGGAGAGGGTAAATTTGACACTAAAGTTCCTGAAGTAAAAACGGACAAAGATTTAGAAACTCTAAATAGAAATTTCAATTTAATGATTGATAGACTTAAAAATCAACAAGAAAAATTAATAATTAATGAAAGACATGAGGCTTGGAGTAATTTAGCAAGAAAACTAGCTCACGAGATTAAAAATCCATTAACTCCAATTCAATTAACAATTGATAGAATGAAAACAAAATATTCTAATCAAGTTAATGAAGATGATAAAAAAAATTTTGATGAAAATTTACAGATAATAAATAATCAAATTAAACAAATAGGAAATTTAGTTAATGAGTTTTCAGATTTTGCGCGTATGCCAAAGCCTATTTTAAAAGAAAATAATTTAATTCAAATAATTGAGGAAAATATAAAATTGTTAAATGAGCTAGATAATTCAATTAATATTTCTATTAACAGCAATCAAAAAGAAATTTTTTTAAATAGTGACAAAGAACAACTTGCAAGAGTTTTCTTTAACTTAATTAAAAACTCTATTGAAAGCATTCAGCAAAGAGCAGAAAATGATAGTAATTTAGATAAAAAAATCACTATTGAAGTTAATGAAGAAAATAACTACATCAAAATCAATATTATAGATAATGGTACTGGTTTTGGGATTTTTGCAGCAAATATTAGAGATATTTTAAACCCATACTTTACTACTAAAAAAAACGGAACAGGATTGGGTCTTTCAATAGTAAGTAAAATTATAAATGACCATAACGGAAAAATTGAATTTATACCCTTAGATAAAGGTGCAAAAATTAAAATAGATTTTATTAAATAGAATGAGCTCAGAAATTTTAATTGTAGATGACAATGCAGATATTAGGAACATAATTAATGAGCTAATTTTGGATGCTGGTTACAAAACAAGACTTGCTGCAAATTATAATCAAGCATTATCTGAAATAGATAAAAAACTTCCAGATGTTGCTATCCTTGATGTTAAGTTAGATAAAGGTGATAATGATGGAATAGAATTGTTATCTCATATCAAATCAAAAGATAAAGACGTGCCAGTTATTATAATTTCAGGTCATGCAAATATTGAAATGGCAGTAAAATCTCTCCATGAAGGAGCTTTTGAGTTTATTGAAAAACCTTTTGATCAAGAGAGGTTGCTTAATTTTGTTAAAAGAGCAGTTGAGAATTACAATCTCAAAAGACAAAATAAAGAGTATGAAACAAAATTATTTTCATCTTATGAATTAATCGGAAATAGTAAAAATATTTTAAATATCAACGATCAAATTGATAAAATTTCGATAACAGAAAGTAGGGTATTTATTAATGGTCCATCAGGATCTGGGAAAGAATTAATTGCAAGAAAAATTCATAAATTATCTAAAAGAAATAAATATCCCTTTGTAGTTTTAAATGGGGCATTATTAGATTCAAATAAATATGAACTTGAATTATTTGGAGAAGAAAAAGATAACGGATCTATTTCTTATGGTGCTCTTGAAAAAGCTAACAAAGGAACTTTATTAATAGATCAAGTTTCAGAAATACCCTTGGATATACAATCAAAAATTTTAAGAGTATTAACTGATCAAAAATTCAAAAGAGTTAATGGTTCAAATGACGTAACAGTAAACGTTAGATTAATTTGCTCATCAAGTAAGGATTTAAAAAAAGAAATTGAAATAGGAAATTTTAGAGAAGATCTATTTCATAGACTTAATGTTTTTGAAATAAATGTTGAACCGTTGAGTCAACGTATTTCAGATATTCCACTTCTGATTAAATATTTTTCAAAAAAAATATCTGAAAATTACAATATTAACGAATTAGAGATAGATGAAGACAATTCTTACATATTAAATCATGATTGGCATGGCAATGTTAGAGAATTAAGGAATTTGATAGAAAGAATTGCAATACTACAGCCTGACACAAAGGATAAAATATCAAATATAATCAAAGAATCTTTAAAAAATATAAATTTCAATGAACAATTGACTGAAAATAGCCTATCTGTGCCCTTAAAAGAAGCTAGAGAAAAGTTTGAAAAAGAGTATTTAACTATTCAATTAAAAAAATTTAATGGAAATATTTCAAAAACCGCAAATTTTGTTGGAATGGAAAGAACTGCCTTACATAGAAAATTAAAAGGCTTAGGAATTAAAGAATTTAATTAAATGAATATTATCATTTGTGGTGCGGGAAGAGTGGGATTCACTATTGCTAAACAGCTTAGCGATCAAGGTCATTCTATTACAGTTATAGACCCATCAAGTGAAGACATTCAAAAAATTGATGATGCTCTTGATGTTAAAGCTATAGTTGGAAAAGGAAGTTATCCATCAATACTAGAAAAAGCTAATGCTCAAGAGGCAGACATGATTATTGCTGTTACTAGAAATGATGAAATCAATATGGTTATATGCCAAATTGCATTTTCTATTTTTAAAATACCCAAAAAAATTGCGAGAATAAGATCACAAGATTATTTAAATCCAAAGTTTACAACAGTTTACAATAAAGAAAACTTACCAATAGATGTTATTATTTCACCAGAAATTGAAATTGCAAAATCAATTCAAAGAAAATTAGAAGCCCCTGGTGCTTTAGATAGTGTGCCTTTTGCAGAAAATAAAATTAGGTTACTTGAAATATTGATTAATGAAAATTGCAGTTTGATTAATATTAAATTAAGTGAATTAACAAAGAAATACCCAAATCTCAAAGCAAATGTAATTGGTGTCATAAGAGAGGATAAGTTTTTTATTCCAAAAAAAACTGATGAAATAAAAATCAATGATAAAATTTATGTGATTATAAATTCAACCCAAATGTCTGAAACATTGGAAGCATTTGGGCACATCGAAAAAGTTTCCAAAAAAATTCTTATAGTTGGTGGAGGTAATATTGGTTTTAATTTAGCCAAAAATATTGAAGAAAATTTAGATGCAGCTAGAGTTAAAATTATTGAAAAAAATAAAGAACGAGCAGAATTCCTTGCTAGTGAATTAAATAATACAATAGTTATCAATGGAGATGCCTTAGATGAAGAAGTTTTAGCTGAGGCAAATTTAGAAGAAGCAGAAACTGTTCTAGCTCTTACAAATGATGATGAGGATAACTTAATGGTAAGTGTTTTAGTCGAAAAATTTGCAAAAGATGAAAAAGAAATTGACGACAAAAGAACAATGGCATTAATTAATAAGCCAAATTATTCATTATTACAAAGTTCACTTAAAATTGATGATCTGATTGATCCTCGAATGAATACAGTATCTAGTATTTTAAAACATATCCACAAAGGTACAATTGAAACTGCTTATACAATTATGAACGGTGAATATGAGGTGATAGAAGCAGAGATAATTGAGACATCTGAATTAATTAATAAAGAATTAAAAAACTCAAATCTTCCAGAAGAAATTCGAATAGGTGCCGTACTTAGAGACGATAAAGTAATTATACCTAGATCAAACTTCGTATTTCAAAAAGATGATAAAGTTGTTTTTTTAGCCAAAAAAGACTCAATTTCAGTTGTTGAAAACATTTTTAGAATTAGCTCAATTTAATTAAATGCTAACACTTAGGGTAAAATATTTAAGTTTTTTCTTTCTATTAATTTCAATTTTTTCATTTTTAAATATTATTTACTCTTATTATTTTAATTTATACTTAAACTTAAATACTTATTACTTTAGTTTAGTAATTTCTGCTTTAATTGGTTTTTTGTTTTACAAAATTGATAAATCAGAAAAAAAACCATCAATATTTGAAAAAATTTTAACTGTGCTTTTGGGATATTTTATTATGCCATTAGTATTATCCATTCCATTTTATTTTAGTATTTATAATTTAACTTTTTTAAATTCTTTATTTGAAGCAGTTTCTGGTTTTACTTCAACTGGTTTTACAATTTTTGAAAACATAAAACATATTGATCAAGGATTAATAATATGGAGATCATCTATTCAATGGATAGGTGGTTTGTACTTTTTGTTTTCTATAATTTTTTTGATTGATATTTATGATGAAAACTTAAAAAGATCTCTCACAAATTTTTTATCATTTAATACGACTGAAATTTTAAAACAAACAATTAAAATATTTATTTTATATTCAATTTTAACATTAGTTATTTTTGTTTTTCTTAATTTATTTGGAATTAGGTCATTTAATTCATTAAATCTAGCAATGAGCATTATTTCATCAGGTGGTTTTTTACCTGTGAACGATCTTTCAACTATACTTGTACAAAATTCACAGATAATAATTTTTTCTTTATTAATGCTAGTTTCTTTTTTTA
This sequence comes from Candidatus Pelagibacter sp. HIMB1495, assembly GCF_052047955.1. Classification (NCBI taxonomy): domain Bacteria; kingdom Pseudomonadati; phylum Pseudomonadota; class Alphaproteobacteria; order Candidatus Pelagibacterales; family Candidatus Pelagibacteraceae; genus Candidatus Pelagibacter; species Candidatus Pelagibacter sp. HIMB1495. The sequence goes on from NZ_JBNAIQ010000001.1 coordinate 905,274, forward strand.
GTATTTTCTTTTTATATAATTTAATTTTTTTAAGAAAAAACATTAATTTTTTTCATGAGGATATTCATTTATTTTTATACTTTGTAATAGCTGTTGGAATTTTTTTTATATTTTTTAGTTACGATAATTCCTTTTCTCTTAGTTTTTTATCTTTAGTAAGTAGTATTTCTAATATTGGAATTTCATTGAATGTCGAACAAACCAATCTTGAATTTTTGTTTTTACTCTTGGTAATAATTGGAGGCTCATTTATTTCAACAAGTTCAGGATTAAGATTTTTGAAAATATATTCATTAACAAAATATTCTTTAAATCAAATACTTTCTTTCAGTAGACCAAAAAATGTTTTTATGAATAAGCTAGTATTTTCTAAAATTAATTTTGCAACTCAAGATATAAATAAATATTTTCTTACAATTGTTATTTTTATAATCTCACTTTTTTCATTAACAATTTTTTTATCTTTGAGTGAAATCAATTTTGAATATTCATTTAAACTGGCAGTTCTAACATTAATGAATACTGTTAATTCTTCAGCTTACGGAATGGGAGATTTTGATTTTCAAAATTTACATTTTATTACTAAAAATTTTCTTATTTTCTTTATGATTATTGGTAGAATTGAATTGTTATCTTTATTATTGATAGCTAAAAAATTTCTGTTTAAATATTAAATTTGTAATATATATGTATTTTAAGTATTGCGCCCTTAGCTCAGCTGGATAGAGCATCGGTTTTCTAAACCGAGGGTCGTAGGTTCGAATCCTTCAGGGCGCGCCATTAAAATCAAGGCTTATTTAACCATGATGCCTGTCCCATTCTTCTAAATACATGCTTTGACGACCTGATGACGAAACGAAAGGTCAAAAAATGTATATTAGAAAGCGTTTAGGCAAATACTTTGTAGAAATCAAAAGACAAGGTCATAAGAATATCTACAAAACATTTAAACAAAAAACCGATGCAATGAAGTGGGGTAGATCTGTTGAAATACAATTAGATCAATCACGTTACAGGGACACATCCAACGCATCTAAGACTACATTGAAGTCGGTTTTAGAACGTCATCTTAAAGAGCGATTAAAGGTCGTGAGAGAGCCGAAGAAAGAGCAATCAAGGTTCAATGTCATTGTTCAGAACGAAATTGTTAAAAGATATTTATCTAATTTAACGCCTCAAATATTTGCACGTTATAGGGACGAAAGATTAGATGAAGGGATTTCTGCATCTACAGTATGCAGGGAATTATCTTTTATGAGTATTGCTATTAAAAAGGCTATACGTTTTTATAATTGTTGGTTGCCTGAACATCCTATCCCCAACGATATTAAACCAAAAGAAAACGCACCTAGAAATAGACGATTAGAAGAAGGGGAGTTTGATAAGCTTATGGAACACTGCAAGACCAAACGGAATAGTTATTGGTGTTCCATGATCGAATTTGCGATTGAAACTGCTATGCGTTTGAATGAACAATTAACCCTGAAGTGGGATCAAGTTGATCTTAATAATATGCTGATAACGATATTAGCTGAACATTCAAAGACAGGTATTCAACGAAAAATACCTTTAACACCAAGAGCAATTCAAATACTGAATCAGATACCACGTCATATCAACGGCAGGGTTTTCCCTGTATCGTTAAATAATTTTCAACGTGCATGGCGTTCAATAACTAGGAATGCAAAAATAACCAACCTGCATTGGCACGATCTAAGAAGGGAAGCTTGTTCTAGATTAATGGAATCTGGTTTATCTATTAGTGAAGTTCAAATGTTCACAGGTCACAAAACGCTATCACTTATGCTTAAAACATACAGTCAGCATAACCCTTCAATTGTTGCAAAAAAGTTAAATAATATTTCTCAATAGCTAGCAATTAGACAGGGGAAATCAAGTTTGGTATAGATTCTTTATGAAAAGAATTTTTGTATATCTAACAATTTTAATTTTTTCTTTTAACAATATTTCTTATGCAAATAATTTAAACAATTATTTCGGAATAGATAAATTCATTTGTGATCAAAATAATAATTTCGATAACTTTATCGAATGTCTTGAAGATAAATTAACAATTCAAGCTAAATATAAAAATTCATTTGAGTATAGAAAAGATGCAATTAATTTTTTAAACATGAACTTCATTTATGCAGATCTTGTTAATGAAAAAATTATTAACAATAATAAAGCCTATGAATTATATGAACAACTTATCGAAGCTGATAATGATATTATATTAAAAGATTTAGAAAATCTTATCCTTTCATCTAAATGTTTAGATAAAGGTGATTTTCCTATTTTTATAAATTGTATAAACGAAGAATTTAGAACTTATCCTATTTATCAAAAGAATAACCTTGAAAACAAAGCTAGGTTTGAGGAGATGATGTTTAATTTATTAATGAACATAAATGGAAAAAAAATTGTTTTTGTTGATCTAAATAAAGAGAAAATAGAATTTAATGAAAATGAAGGGTTTAAATATTTTGAACTTATGCTCGATAAAATATCACAAAACTTATTTATTAATGATGGTGGAGTTATTATTCCAGATCAAGAAGTAGTTGTTTTAGTTGATAAATCAGAACAAATTAGAGACACATTAATTTTGATTGTAGCAATTATAGCAATTAGCTATGTTGCAAGCAAAGTTGTACCAAAAGTTATTGATAAACTAACTGCTTCTTCTGGATCTTCCTCAACATCTGCAGGAAGTACTAGCGTTTCTGCACCTGCTAATTCTTATTCTTATTCTCAACCAGGTCAATTTCTACCAAATCTTTTTAGAAACGTTCCAAACGGAAGTATTTTAAGACAAGCGCATTTCAAAAAACTTCTTGTTTCAGGAAGATTGGGTTTTTAATTTATGAAGATAATAATTATTTTTCTTTTAATTTTTTATCCTTTCAATTCATTTGCTAAATATCTAATCGTTAAAGAAAATATCAAACGCCAATATAAATCCCATATTGGATACAATAATAACAAATATACATGGGTAGATATAGAAACCACAACTGCAGCTCATTGGAATAGTAGTTATGATTGCCCATCAGTTGGATCAAGAACTGAAGCCCACAAAAATTCAAAAAATATTATTTCAAAAACAATAGGTTTTTTTAGGTGTGTTGAGAATAATACTACTAATGATCCAGATGCGGGATCCTTAATTATAGAGGATGGATTAATATATTCTTTTAAGAAAAGTCCAACATTTTCACGTGAAGTCAAAAGAGATTTTTTAAGAAAAGGAGTTATAAAAAAAGATCAAGATAATCCTATTTTGTTTGCTGAAATAATCATTAAAAAAGATGATAAAACTTCATACAGTTTTTATATTTTAAAAAGTGATGTTCATTATCAAAATTTCAATGGATACTTATATATAGATTTTTCAGTACAAGAGAAAAGGCGGAAAAATGAATGGGGTTTCTATAGAGAAACTAAACCAAGACAATTTGGTTTAAACCAAATTAAAAATGATAATGTTAAAAAGCTATACAACACATTATTTGAGGTCGAAAAACATTTTTTAAATTTTGATAAAAAGAAATTTAAACCAAAAAAATTAGATCCAAGAATAGTTGATTATTTATTGAGTATCAAACCTACCCAAGAATGGGTATATTCTACAAATATGAGTGGTCGCTAAATTAAAAAGCTAGCAATTAGAGTCTTTTTAAGAGCTTGAATTTTCAGTTTTGAAATATATATCAGTAGTGACGAAGTTAAATGAATGTATGGAGTTCGTGAACTCGAATAGACCCAAAAGGTTAAAAACTCCATGTGGTTTGAAAAGTTTCCAAAAATTTTTGCGCAAAAGATCAGCGCTGTACTCTCCAAAAGATCATAAAAACGCGGTGACCAAAATAACTGTTATTTATGAAAATAGAATTTTTGAAAGAGGAATATTTGGATCAGCAATATTTTATAGACGTTAGCTTAATAACGTTCATTTCTATCACTACAAGTTTCATAACAATAACATTATTCAGCGTATAGCTGTTCCGCGTTGTGATTAGGTAGAGGGGTTTGGTCGCCCCTCATACCGCAACAAAAGAAAACGTATGAATAATATCAAAAGAAATGCCAACCAGATGTATGGTTGGTTGCTTAGCTATTGGAAAAATGCAAACGACAGTAGTTATGCCGAAACAAAACATGGAATAGATCCCAACATTACAGGAATACATTTAATATGGGATTGGACTGCAGGTACAAGAGGAGAAGAACTGCCGTTCAAAAATATTCCAAAAACAATCAAAGATATTTGGAGTGTTAAGAAAAATTATCCTCTAATTTCTAAGATAAAAACCATGTACAGAATGTGCATTGAACCTCTTTGCAGAAGAGAAGTTCATTGGACCACTGAATTTGGATCAGCACAGGGTGAAAACTTTTTTACGTTTGATTGGTTAACATTAAAGATCAAATATAAAAATTCATCATGGACTGCTGATACGTTTCAGGAAGAAAAATTCTATGAACGTTATCTATGGCAAAAGAAATTTAGAAACTACAAAACTAGATTTTTTAAGCATGATCTTGGTGGCGCAATAGAAATGGATGCGATTGATTTCTATAAAGCATGTGATGATTATTCTGAACAAGCATACAAACATTGGGAGGAATACTATGATGAATAGAAAAGATCTAATTTGGCATTTGTTAATAGAAAAAGATTATGATCATCGATATGTTTTTGATTATCTTTTAGACCATCATCACTATTGGACTATTCAACATAGTTTGGATGTAGCGGGGAAACCTTCGACATTCGAAGGATATGATCTTTTAGCTGATTGGGAAAAAGAAGATTTTAAATCAATCAAAAATGAGATGTGGAAAAGAGGCGGCGGCTGTGCTGTTTCCAATGCACTTGTAGCGGAGGGAATAGAATGATTACTAGAGCTAAAGCTTACGCTAAAAAAATCATGGATCAGGGGTACAGTATTGTACCCTTGTTCCCTAACGCTAAAGAAACCCATGATCAAAATTGGATAAATAAAAAATATCTAATTGATGATGTTTTAGATGATAGCAACGTTGGTATTAATTTGGGTCAATCAAACTTAATTGATGTTGATTTAGATTGTGCCTTAGCTGTTCATTTTGGACGACTATGGTTGCCGTATAATACATTGAAGTTAGCTAGAATAACTAACGGTGTTGAAGAGATAACTCATTATTTCTATGTGAATAATAAATCTTTGAAAGACAATGATGTTAAAAAATTCAAAGGTCAAACTATTCTAGAACATAGATGTTCAGGTCAAACAGTTGTCTATGGTGCAACACCTTCAAAAGATAACTCCAACGTTATGGTTATGCGAAAATTTTATGTTGATGAACAAAAACCAATTTTTGTAGATAACCTGCAGTCGATAGTGAATAAGATCTATGTTGCTGTTGCAATGTGCATGTACAATGTAGGTGCTAATCAAGGTGTATTGAAGTTAGATTCTTGCATCATGCGTTACACTGATTGGTCAGATTCTGAACGTGAAGACTTCATTTGGCAAATTGTTCAAAAGACAGATCCAAATAGTAGGGACTGTTCACTGAAGAAAATGCAAAATCATGTTAGATCTAATAACAAAGAAAAGAAAAATTCTGGTTATATATCTTTTGCAAATCAAATAGGTGCAGATGAAAAAGAAGTTAAAAATCTTTTTTCATTAATTGGATCTATTCCTTCTAGTGACGGTTTTGAAAAGACAAAGTCTATCGTTGATTTCAATTCTGTATCTTTGGATATGCCAACGCTTATGAAAACAGAGCTACCACCTATGAAGTGGGCTGTATCTGGAATATTACCTGAAGGTTTTATTTGTATGGCTGGCCGTCCAAAAGCTATGAAGAGTTGGACTGCATTAAAACTTTGTTACTCTGTTCAGAACGGTACTGAGTTTTTAGGTCATTCTTCTAGTCAAGGAGATGCGATCTATTTTGGATTAGAAGATTCCAAACGTAGAATACAAGATCGTGTTAGGAAGTTAGGTTTTGAAAAACTGAAACAGCCACAAATTGTTTTAGGTGGGGACATTCCTTACTTAGGTTTTGGCTTTGAAGAATGCCTAGAAAATTGGGTTAAATCAAAGCAGAACCCTCGTTTAGTTGTTATTGATACACTAGCAAGGATCAAACCAAGACAATCTAAATCTGGCACAGCATATGACCAGGACAACCTTCTTATGAATGGAATTCAAAAATTAGCAGTTCAAAATAATTTAACTGTTTTGTTCATAACGCACTTATCAAAATCAGCTCAAGAATATAGCTTTGATAAAATTCAGGGATCTGTAGGTGTTCAAGGAATGACTGATGCAATGTGGATGTTAGATCGTGGAGACGGGCCTAATTCAAAAGCATCATTAAAAGGTAGGGGAAGAGATATCCTAGACTTTGAATATGCACTGAATTGGTCTAACGAATCTATGTCTTATTCTTTTGAAGGCAATCTAGATATTATCAATCAAAACGAAAATAGACTTGAGATAACTAAAGCCATGAAAGAGTTGCACAAGGAATTAGATTTTATCAGGCCGTCAGATGTTGCAAAATATTATGGCGTTACTGTTAATTCTAAAGACGGTCGTAGAATGTCTAGAACTATGCAAAGAATGGCTAATCAATTTGAGCTAGTGAAAGGTCCAAAATATGGAACGTATTTATTCCATGACGGCAAAGATAAGGAAGGGAACGATATTTGTTAATATAAATATCTGTCGTAGTTGTCGTTGTGTCTTTTTTTAGACGTTGCGACAGTGCGACTGCTTTCTATACGTTAGAATAAAAAAGTTCCGTCCATTTAATGCGTGAATATTCACGTTTGGTATATTTGCGCATTATGGATTTAAAATTTAAATTAAACGCTAAAGAGTATGCAACGTTAGAAGGAATAACAGCGTCAGCATTAAGAAAAAGAAGATTATCAGGAAAACTTGAAGGTCAATTTATAAAGAAAGGTTCAGAATATTTTTATTCAACACCTCTTCAAGACCGTCCAAACAAGGGTACATTCACGGCAGAAAATTCACGTTCAAAGATCAGAAGGCGCAATGTTCCTGATGCAAGTACCAACTACCATAAGGCTAGAAACGGTCATCAATTAAAACTGACCAATGACCTTAGACAATTAGCTAGAATAAATAGAAGATTAAATGAAGAACAAATAGCAGAAATAACAGATGATATTTTTGAAGTAGCTAAACAACGAAGAAGAGACAGAATTAAAAAACAAGAATTAGAACATTCAAAAAAATTAAATAAATCAAATTATGGAGGGTTCAACAGCGGTTCTATTATAGACGTTAGAACTAATTGGAGACCTTTGTTCCCTGAACCCAGAACAGAATACGATGAAGTAGAAACTGAACCTGCAACAACGAAATATTATTAAATGAAAATTGGAGAATACAAACAAATGATGAGTTATTTAAAAAGACCAAAACAACCAACTGAAGCTGATCTAAAAAAAGAAGATTTAAAACCAAGTGGGGATATTGTTAGAAATTTGCTGATTGAAGAGATGCAAACAAGAGATTTAGATGCAGATGAAATTAGATACTTAATGGACTCAAAGCCAAGAGATAACATTAAAACGCAAAAAATATCGAACACAGGTCAACGTATATTAGCAAAACCAATCAAACCTAATACTCAGGTCAAACCGTTTAAAGAGAATTTGAACAAATCAAATCATAGAACAAAAATATTCAAAAAAGATTTAAAGCTTGATCCAAGTCCCATTGTACTACCTCCGAAAGTTGATGTTAAGCGATCGGAGGAAGACAACAGATTTTTCAAGATGCTTGAAGATAATAAAAAAGAAAAGCAAAGAATTAGATCTTCTGGACTAGGTTATTTAATGGGAGAAACCTAATGAAAAAATACGAATTAGAAGATCAAATAGAAAAATTAGAATATCAGTTAAATAGAAAAGAACTTCAATTAGATGAAGTGATTTCAACCAATTCAAAATTAACAGATCAATTAAAGAATTTATGGGATGAGGTTGGTTGCAAAAATGACATGATTAGATCCCTTAATAGAGACGTCGAAGAAATAAAGATAGATAGAAATAAATATGCCTCAAGGTGGAGAAGATGCGTTGCTGACAAATATGAAAAGAGAAGAGAAGAGGACGAAAAAGATAAAGCACTAATTGATAAAATTTTAAACGAAGGAAGGACTGATAACTAATGCGTTCAAATATAGAAAATACAAAAAAAGAATTAAGAAGAGATGATCTAATTAAGTTAGCTAAAGATGAAGCTGACATAAGATTTGATGTAGAAAATGAGATAATCGAAATACTGCAAGATCAGTACAACAAAGAAAAAAATGAAGGTCAGTCGTTCTTAGAGTGGCTGGACACTAAAGACGAAGATTATATTCGTAGAATTCCACTTGGTCTAAAAGAAGGTGGAACTGTTATATCAATAACTGATTACTTAAAACAAAGGGAAAAACCAAAAATAAAAAAATTAAATTTAGATTCTGTTGCACCTGGAAAAGCTATTTCACAATTAACTGATGCTGAAAGAGACGTTGTGAAAAACCTGCTGCGGATGACTTTTGAAAATTTAAACAAATAACGTTGGGGACTGCTAATTTTTGTTCAGGACAGAATAAATTAGAAAGTTATAAATGAGCATGGGCGCTCACCCCAACGACCAAAATCAATTCCAATTAGACTCTCTGTTCAGGATTTGGTAATCTTGGATTATGAAAAAATCAAAATTAGATCTTGGTAAAGGGTTTAAGAGAATTTATTTTACGTTAGCAGGGTTATGGTTAATTCTACCGTTGTATTATGTCTTTTCTGGAAGCGTAAATAAAGACGATGTATTTGGGTTTACCTGGACAGATATATTTCAAATGATTGCACTACCGTTTGTAATATATTTTATTTTGTTATTCTTCATTAAAGGTTTTAAAAAAACTGATTAGTGAAAAAATTTCTATCAATCCTCGTTCTTAGTTTGTTGTTTAGTGGAAATGTTTACGCTGGTTTGTTTTCTAAGGAGCTATATATCAATTGTTATTTTACTGAGGAGAGTGGTAACGACTTTTTTATGATTGATATTGAAGATGGAAATTTTTGTGTAAATATGGGTGGTGACTCAAAATGCACCAAAGTAGATAAGTTTAATTCTAAAGAGGTAACAAGTATTGTTCTAGATCCTGCTAATTCTGTTACAGCTAGTTTGTTCGGTCAAAAAATTTACTGGAAAGTAAACAGAAAAAATGGAGTTGCTGGAATATACGCATCTTCTAATAACAAAATAGTTTCAGAAAAATTTAATTGTAAACAAAGACCTAGTTTATAAATGAAAAAACTTCTATCAATCATGGTTATTTGTTTCTTATTTATTGGAAGTTCTTTTGCCGAAACAGTTAAACAAAGATTAGATAATATAGAAAAAAGACTAGATGATATTGAAAAAGATGTTGATGGTACTAATTTTCTAAAGAATATCTTAGGAAATAATGAAAAACTTGAGGAAGAGGGAATACCTGCTGAAACTCAAATTGGATTTAAGCTAAACTTTTTGTCCTGTAAAAATGATAGTTTGTACGATGAAATATTTATCAGGTATGAAATAACTAATAACTATAAACAACAAGTTAAACTTGTTGATGCATATTTTGTTGCAAAAGATTTATTTGGTGATTTAGTTTTTAAAGGAACTATCAGACGTGATTTTTATTTAGATCCAGGACTTACAAAAACTAGGGAAGGCTCATATGACAGTATGTTTGGAAACAGCTGTACTAAGGTTAAGATGGCAAGATTATCTGATTTAACTGTTGAACTTTATGTTTCAAAAATAGCATTTGGTGATAACACCATAAAAGAGTTTAGTAAAAATGCTAATTCAAAAACGTTAGATCAGTCTTCCTTTGGTGAAAAAGAACATTTTAATCCAAATAATATTGCAAATCTTTTAGAGCTATCAAAAAAAGAAATAGGAGAAAAAAATAGTAACACTCACTCATCATCTCTAACACTTGCTGAAGAAGAGGATATTAAATCTCAAATTTTTGGATGCTGGAGTATTCCTATGGGTCTACCTTACAGTGAAGACTTGGTGGTAAATATTAAAGTTGATTTTAGGTTAGATGGAAGTGTTGAAAAAACTGAAATACTAAATAAAGAAAATATAAATCAAGAAAATAAAGCTTACTTCAAAGTTTTAGCTGATAGCGCTCTAAGAGCCATAAAATTATGTGAGCCTTTCAGGGTACCTAATAATGGTTACGAAAGATGGAAAGAGATTGTTTTAAACTTTGATCCAAGGGCTTTATTAGGAGGGTAATGAAAAAACTTCTATCGATCCTGTTTCTTAGTTTGTTGTTAAGCGGTTGTGAAACAACTGGAGGTAATAAAGCATTAAAACCAGACGTAAATTCTAATAGTAGCAAAGACACTTCAAAAGAAAAAAATAGTAGCAAAGACACTTCTGGAAAAAAAAATCACTGGGATGCATACGCTGTTGCTTATGACGTCTGGCAAATAAATAAAGATCAAGATCCTTATGGTTATAAGGTTGATAAATTCGCTGAAGATAGCCTCATATCAGAAGAGGATGCTATGAAAAAAGTTATAGCAAAATGTGAAAAAGAAAGTTTTGAGAGAATTTTGAAGATAAGGTCGTTAAAAAAAACTGATAAATGCTTTGTTTTTCGAACAACTTACACAACCTATCCAATTTGGACTTTAGGATTGGGCTATCAAGAAATTTCAAATTCATACGTAGATGAAATTTGGAATTATCAACTTAAGTTAACAAATGAAGAGTATAAAAAAAATAAAATTAAAGAAGAGAAAGAAAAACAAATAGCTAAAGAAATCTATGAAGCACAAATAATGGAAGAAAATAAAAAAAAATGTGAACAAATTGGATTTACTCCCAATACAGAAAATTTTGCAAAATGTATCTTAAAGTTGATAGAAATTAATGAAATTCGTCAGGCCGCTTTACTTGATAGTGAGTCAAGAGCATCATTAGAAGCCAAGATACAAGAACAAGCAACAGATATTCAAAATAAAATTGCTGAAGAAGCCAAAGCATCTAGAGATCAAGAAGCCTGGGCAGCTTTGTTGGGCATGACAACAGGAAATAGTGTACTGAGTCCCTCATCGACAAAGTCAAGTATATGCTTTAAAACGAGTGAAGCAAAATCAGGACTTGGTAAAATTTGTTATTATAATTGTGGTGGAACAACAAAAGCTATGAATATTAATGCAACGCAACTGTGTCCAATAAATGCCAATTTATAAAGTGAATACAAAATGAAAAAACTTCTATCGATCCTGTTTATTAGTTTGTTTTTTAGTGGGAACGCTTATGCTCTTAAAATTAGTTTGGAATGTGGATCAGATGTAGAACGTCTTTATATAAAAATTAATAAAAAAATGATTGAGATAGTTGAGCCTTCAAAAAAAAATAAAATTAAATTTAAAGTAGATTTTATTGATGACTATAAAATTGAAGGAATGGGTAGAGGATTAGATAAAGCTACCACAAGTTATGACACCCATCTTCGAGTCTCGGATGGGTGGGATGAAGATAAATATATTAAAACGCACATATACACTATTCAGCTTGAGAGAGTGAAAGGATATTTAGGTTTTTATAGATCTACTGAACCTTGGACTGGTAGTGGAAAACAATACAATTTTAATCGTTTATGGGAAATTCCCTGTACAAAATTAGAAAAAAAATTTTAAAATATTTTGCCATCTATAACTCTAACTAAGACAATCAATGTATTACGTAGAGCAGTAATCTAAACCTAATTTGAGAAAAAGGGTGGTACCTCTAAAATTAGACGTAAAGTTTCCTCAAATAGAAAAGGAAGTATTATATCTGCTTGATGAAGATAAGACGTTAGAAAGATTAGAGGAGGCAAGGAATAAACCTAGCCCAGAATTCTTTAGAGGATTAGGAACATTTCTACCTAAAAAAATCTAATATACGTTTATATTTAATAGCAATTAGACTCTCTGTTCAGGATTTGGTAATCTAGGATTATGAAAGATTATCAGTTTTCTATAGCAATAATACTTGCATCTTTAATTATTAGTATAGCGATCATTCTTAGTTCAAAAAATGATCAATTATCAAACTGTGTAGATAGATTATTAAAATTAGAGAAAAAAAAAATAACAAAAAGAGTAGTTCAAGATGTTACTTTGCTTTGTAACCGTAGAATAAATTGATGAAAAAACTCCTATCGATCCTGGTTCTTAGTTTGTTGTTTGGGGGGAGTGCTTATTCAGATTATGGAGGATGGATAGATATGATTGTTAATTCTAAAGAACACAAATACTGTGGTGATTTAGCTAGGAGCATGACATCAAACAAATTTAAACAGAGTGATATTTATTATGAATGTAGAGCAGACATAGATATTCAGCAATCTATTGATAAAGATATTAAGAAGTGGAAGAAAAAAAATAAATGAAAATAATCAAATCATTAAATGAATTGCAAAACGAATTAGCTAGTGAAGAATTATTTCCTCCTGATCAGTCATTAAGCACATTGATGAAAGATAAAACATATAACTGTGGATGTGGAAGTTGGCATGCAGTAGATAAAACACCAATAGGAGCAGCAACAAGAGGAAGAGGAATAGCACATTCTGGCGTTGGAAAAGGTTTCATATTACTTTGTGATACCCACGCAACTTTGGTAGTCACAGAAGGAATATTTAATTACACTTTTAAAAGTATTTGGACTGTTGAAAAAAATATAATGCAAGATTTTTTATAAATGAAAAAATTATTATTAACATTTCTAGCTATAATATCATTAACTACTAACGCTCACAGTTTCATGACTTATGGTGAGTTTAAAGAACTAATATTATCAGATGAAACAAGTGCCAAATGGTATTTGAGAGGAATTATAAACGGCAACCTATCTCATTCTAGATACATGTACATTGAGAAACCTGAAAATGAACAGCTCTATTGTCCTCCAGATGATATTAAATTTAGCATGGAACATGCAGTTGAGATGATTCAAACTGAAGCTAATAGAATTAAAAGTGAGACTAGTGAAGACGTTAATAAAGCGTTAGTACCATTATTATATATTTGGGGAATGCAAGACATGTATCCGTGTGAGAATTAAAAATGTATTAACGATCGAGATAATATTCTATTGCTTCTTTGCAATCTTCTCTTATCATTTTTCTACAAGCGCTTGATGAACATTCAGAATATTCTTCATCTATTAAACATCTATTGTAAGCTTTTCGTTCTTCACTTGGATTTGAAATATAAATTGCTGAAGCTATCACAATAGCTCCAAAAATAATTGCTAGTGGAGTTTTATTATTTTCAACCTTTTTAGTTCCTTTTTTTCTCATTTTAAAAAAAATTATAATATTTTTTTTTGGCACTAACAATTAAAACGAAGAACTTTTTAACAGCAATAACTTTGTGAACGTTTGTATAAACCTAAAGCAGTTGGGACTCCTTCCTGTACAAAGCCATATTAACCTTAGAAAAAGATTCAAAATTTGGTATCGTTTAGGATCCATTAGTCCTGCAACAGCAGGACGACTTTCGGATTCAATATCGTCAAAGATATAGACGGAATAATTCCTATACACACAAGATATATCAAAAGACTCGTTGTAGTTGATTGACGACTGTATGACGAAACAGTGGACGCAGAATCCATGATTTGATAGGATAACTTTATTATTAACTGTCATTAAGTTCGTCAGTTATTTAGAAAGAATAAAGCAAAATTAATAACGTGTTCTTTGGTTTAGGATCACTCATCAAATTTCTAAACCGAGGGTCGTAGGTTCGAATCCTTCAGGGCGCGCCATTACTTAGTCTTTTTTACCATAATTTCTTCTTGAAGTAGTTTTTCTAAAATGGTTTAATCCTGCGAATTCAAAACTATGTTTTGAATTATTTGTTAACAAATAATAATAACTAAAAAGGAAGAATAATGTTTAAATACTTAAAACAATTAACTTCTTTAGTAGCAATGGTTGCGGTGTTGTTTACTTTTACAACAGAAACTATGGCTGCTAAAAAATCTAAAACACTTAAAAACACTCAAAAGAAGGGTTTTGTAAGATGTGGAGTGTCTCAAGGTCTTCCAGGATTTTCTAATGCTGATGCTGCAGGAAATTGGACTGGTATCGACGTTGATGTATGTAGAGCGGTAGCTGCTGCAGTACTAGGTGATGCAAACAAAGTTAAGTTTACACCATTAAGTGCTAAAGAAAGATTTACAGCTTTAACTTCTGGTGAGATTGATATCTTATCAAGAAACACAACTTGGACTCTTTCTAGAGATGCTGATATCGGACTAACTTTCGTTGGAGTAAACTTTTACGATGGTCAAGGTTTCATGGTTAGGAAAAGTTCTGGTATTACTTCAACAAGCCAATTCAAAAATGGTATCTCAGCTTGTACAAACATTGGTACAACAACTGAGTTAAACATGAGAGACTTCTTTAACTCAAAAGGAATTTCTTATGAGCCAGTTGCTTTTGAAAAAGCTGACGAAGTCGTAGCTGCTTATGATGCTGGTAGATGTGATACTTACACTACTGATAAATCAGGTCTTGCTGCACAAAGAACTAAAATGACTAATCCAGATGATCACATTGTATTACCTGAAACTGTTTCTAAAGAGCCTTTAGGACCAGTTGTTAGACAAGGTGACTCAGTATGGGAAGATATCGTTAGATGGTCTTTAAATGCTATGATCGAAGCTGAGGAGTATGGAATTACTTCAGCTAATGCAGATATGATGAAATCTTCAGATAATCCAGCTGTAAAAAGATTAGTTGGTGCTGAGGGTGAATTAGGCGCTGCTTTTGGTCTAGACAATGAGTGGAGCTTAAGAATTATCAAGCAAGTTGGTAACTATGGTGAAAGCTACAAAAGAAATATAGCTGACACTGGAATTTTACCAGATAGAGGTCCAAATGAATTATGGACTAAAGGTGGAATTCTTTACGTACCACCTGCAAGATAATTGTATATTTAACTAATTAAAAAGGGCTAGATTTTTCTAGCCCTTTTTTTTATAAGCTCTTAAATGAACTTCAAATTACAAAAAATAGTTCCTCAATTAGTTACAGTTTTAGCAGTCATATTAGTTTTTGGTTTCTTTAGTTATAACGCCCAAGTCAATATGGAAAATAGAGGTATTGATTTTGGATATGGTTTTTTATCTCAAGAATCTTCATTTGATGTTCAATTTTCTTTAATTGAATACGATGGATCTCACTCTTATTTTAGAGCTTATTTAGTTGGATTATTAAACACGATCTTAGTCTCTGTTATTGGAATTATATTTGCAACCATACTTGGAGTAATAGTTGGTGTTGCAAGACTTTCACCAAATTATTTGATTAATAAATTTGCTGCATTCTATGTAGAATTTTTTAGAAATATTCCATTACTTTTACAGATATTTTTTTGGTATTTTGCTGCATTAAGAGCATTACCTTTACCACAAGACGCCGATGCAATGTTTGGTGTTTTCTTTTTAACCATTAAAGGCCTATATGTTCCAGCTTTTGTTTGGGAAAACTTTAATGTTTTCTTTTATTCAATAGTTGCAGCAATAATTGCGATAGTTGTAATCAGAATTCATGCAAGAAAAGTTCAAGAAACTCAAGGTAAACAGTTACCGGTTTTATGGATATCTTTAGGATTAATTTTAATATTACCTTTATTAAGTTTTGTTATGGGCGGAGTAAGTTTATCTTTTGAAATTCCAAAATTAAAACAGCTTGCAACCACATCATTCATTTATGAAGGTGGCGTAAGCTTACCTCCTGAATTAATTGCACTAACTTTATCTTTAGCGCTATATACAGCAACTTTTATTGCAGAATGTGTAAGAGCTGGAATTCAAGGTGTAGGAAAAGGTCAAAAAGAAGCCGCTGCATCGATTGGGCTAAATCCAAATCAAGTTTTAAAATTAGTAGTGATGCCTCAAGCTTTAAGAATTATTATACCACCAACTACTAACCAATATTTAAATTTAACTAAAAATTCATCATTAGCAGCTGCAATTGCTTACCCTGATTTAGTTTTAGTATTTGCAGGTACTGCATTAATGCAAACAGGGAAGGCTATTGAGATCGTTTCTATTACTATGCTTACTTATTTAAGTTTGAGCATATCAATTTCTATACTGATGAATTGGTATAACAAAAAAATTGCTATTAAGGAAAAATAAATGTCAAAAATTAATTTTTTAAGACCTGATAAAGAAAATTTGAATACATTTTTGTATCTAGGTTCTTTGTTATTTTTTATTAGTGTTTTAGATGTGTTTTTGAATTCATTTTTTAATGTTAACATCACTGGTTTCCTACCAAATTTGTTAAGTTTTGTGATCCCTTTAGTGATTGGATTTATAGGTCTTCACTTTATTAGAATTGAGCATAGTGGGTACAAATTTTTAGATAGTCTAAACAAAAATATTAATACTAATAGTTTTAATGCTGTTCTTTCATTATTAATTATTTTTGTAACAATTAAAGCAACACCACCAGTTCTAAGTTGGTTTTTTGTTGACGCTAGTTTTGCTGGAGATAGTAAAGATGTTTGTTCAGGAACAGGTGCATGCTGGACTTATATAAAAGTTTGGTTCAATAGATTTATGTATGGAATGTATCCAAACGCTGAGCAGTGGAGAATAAATTTATCTTTTATTTCTTTAGCATTACTTGGTTCTGTTGGTTATTTTGCGACAGAGAAATTTAAAAAGTATTTAACTTTGTACTATGTAGTTATTTATCCTTTTATTGCATTTTTGTTTATATTCTTTTTTATTTCAGGTGGACCAGTGTTTTTTGATTTCTCTTACGGTATAATCGCTGCAGTTATCTCAATTATTCTTGGATTTTTTATTCCAAGTAGATTTAAATTCTATTATTTTTTAATTGTTCCATTAACAATCTATATAGTTCTTAAGTACTTTGTTTTTTATGAAGAATTAATCGAACTTGGTAAACTTGATGGTTTAAATTGGGTTGAAACTGGAGCTTGGGGAGGATTGTCTCTAACATTCATTATTTCTTTCTTCTGTTTAATTTTTTGTTTTCCTATAGGGATGGCTTTTGCCTTAGGAAGAAGATCTGACCTACCTTTGATTAGATATATATCTGTAGGATTTATTGAGTTCTGGAGAGGGGTACCATTAATTACAGTTCTATTTATGTCAGCTGTAATGTTTCCAATGTTTTTACCAGAAGATTTTTTCATAGATAAATTAGTTAGAGCAATTATTGCAATTTCATTATTTGAAGCTGCGTATGTTGCAGAAGTAATAAGAGGAGGTTTGCAAGCTTTACCAAGAGGTCAATACGAGGCAGCAAAATCATTAGGTATGGGTTATTGGAAGATGCATATATTTGTAATTTTACCTCAAGCACTTAAATTAGTAATTCCTGGTATCGCTAATACTTTCTTAGCATTAGTAAAAGATACACCTCTAATATTTGTAGTTGGTTTATTAGAGATAGTTGGAATGTTAAATTTAGCAAAAACTAATCCAGAATGGTTAGGATTTGCAATGGAAGGCTACGTATTTGCAGCAATAATTTTCTGGATTATTTGTTATGCAATGAGTAAGTATAGCTATAATTTAGAACAAAAATATAAAACAGAACGATAATTATGTCTAAGAGTATTATTCAAATTAAAAATGTAAATAAGTGGTTTGGAGATTTTCAAGTATTAAAAGACATAAATTTAGAAGTTAAACCAAAAGAAAAAATAGTTGTTTGCGGACCGTCTGGATCTGGTAAATCCACATTAATTAGATGCATAAATAGATTAGAAGAGCATCAACAAGGAGATATTATTGTTGATGGCAATACTTTAACAGAGGATACAAAAAATATTGAACAAATTAGAGCTGAAGTTGGAATGGTTTTCCAACAATTTAATTTATTTCCACATTTATCAATTGTAGATAACTGTACACTTGCTCCTATTTGGGTAAAGAA
The DNA here is from genome assembly GCF_052047955.1 of Candidatus Pelagibacter sp. HIMB1495. NCBI lineage: Bacteria > Pseudomonadati > Pseudomonadota > Alphaproteobacteria > Candidatus Pelagibacterales > Candidatus Pelagibacteraceae > Candidatus Pelagibacter > Candidatus Pelagibacter sp. HIMB1495. The sequence goes on from NZ_JBNAIQ010000001.1 coordinate 923,292, forward strand.
AATGCCAAAAAAAGAAGCTGAGGAATTAGCACTAAAACATTTAGAAAGAGTTCAAATTCTTGATCAAGCGCAAAAATTTCCAGGTCAACTTTCTGGCGGTCAGCAACAAAGGGTAGCAATTGCTAGAGCTCTATGTATGGAACCAAAGATTATGTTGTTTGATGAACCAACATCAGCCCTTGACCCTGAAATGATTAAGGAAGTTCTTGATGTAATGGTTGATTTAGCTAACCAAGGTATGACGATGATCGTTGTTACACATGAGATGGGCTTTGCTAAAGAAGTTGCAGATAAAATGATCTTTATGGACGAAGGTATGATAGTGGAAAAAGCCGATACAAAAGAGTTTTTTGCCAATCCAAAGAGTGATCGTACTAAGCTTTTCTTAAGTCAAATCTTGTAAAATATATATATACATTTTGATCTTAACAATTGCTTGACAGGTTTTTAGTTTTTAAGGTTTTTTTAAAAAAATAAATAAATTTTTCTATTGCAGTAGTTGAAATAAATTTGTTCAATAGACTTTTAAAATTTAATTAAGAGGGGTCTTAATGGAAGATAATTTCAACAAACACTTAGGGAACAAACTTAAGTTAAGAAGATTGGCTTTAGGTTTAACTCAAACAAAAGTAGCAAAAGCTATTAACGTAACATTTCAACAAATCCAAAAATATGAAAAAGGAACTAATGGAGTAAGTTCAATAAGATTGCTTCAATTATCTAACTATCTAAAAGTACCAATAAATTATTTCTTCGAAGATTTTTCAGAATATTTAGTTAACTTAGAAAAATCCCAAGAAGGACATATGAATGTTAATTATAATTTTTTAGCAAAAGTTTATTCAGAACTTAACGCTGATCAAAAATTAAAATTTAACAAAATACTACAAATTTCAGGATCTAATATTTCTAAAGCAGTTTAATCATAACCAAAATGGGACCCCTTTGGTTAATTGTTCATTCTTAATATTTTAGATTAATTTTTTTTTGGCTCCTCGGGCAGGACTCGAACCTGCGACCAATTGATTAACAGTCAACTGCTCTACCAACTGAGCTACCGAGGAATGTAAAAATCACAACTTACTTTTTTTTAAAACTAAAACAAGATTTTTTTTGGAGGCAACGCCCGGAATCGAACCGGGATACAAGGATTTGCAATCCTCTGCGTAACCATTCCGCCACGTTGCCCTCTTGTTTTAGACGAATAGCTTCAAGCCTTTTTATATTAAATTTTTTATATTAGTCTATTAAATAACGTTCCAAATTGATTATTGTTAAATAAGATTATTAAATTATAAACTTTAAAATCAATGAGTAACGATAAATATATCCATTCTGAAGTTGAAAATAAGATTTATTCATATTGGGAAAAAAATGAATTATTTAAACCAAAAGAAAATTCTAAAAAATTTTCAATAGTAATTCCTCCACCAAATGTAACTGGTAGTCTTCATATGGGTCACGCATTAAATAATTCTATTCAAGATTTATTAGTGCGCTACCACAGGATGAATAATTATGAAACTTTATGGCAACCAGGAACTGACCATGCTGGTATTGCAACACAAGCCTTAGTAGAGAAAAAACTCACTTCTGAAAAAATAGATAAGAATGAGATTGGTAGATATAAGTTTATTGAAAAAGTTTGGGAATGGAAAGAGCAATATGGTGACATAATAATTAATCAATTAAAAAAGCTTGGTTGTTCTTGTGATTGGTCAAGAAATGCATTCACAATGGATGAAAATTTATCTAAATCAGTTATCAAAGTTTTTGTAGAACTTTACAATAAAGGTTTAATTTACAAAGATAAGAAATTAGTTAACTGGGATACTGTTCTTAAGACAGCTATTTCAGATTTAGAAGTAGATCAAAGAGAGGTAAATTCAAAAATTTACTACATTAAATATCCTATAGATGGAACTAGTGAATTTATAACTATAGCAACTACAAGACCTGAAACAATGTTAGGTGATACCGCTATAGCTGTTAATCCAAAAGATGATCGGTTCAAATCATTTGTTGGCAAAACAGTAACAATACCAATTGTTGGTAGAAAAATAAAAATTATAGAAGATGATTATGCTGATCCTGAACAGGGTACAGGTGCATTAAAAATAACCCCAGCACATGACTTTAATGATTATGATGTTGGTCAAAGAAATAATCTTGAAATCATAAATATTTTTACTGAAGAAGGTAAGATAAATGAAAATGCTCCTAAGCATTACGTAAGTCTTGATAGATTTGAAGCTAGAAAAAGAATTTTAAAAGAACTCAAAGAAAAAGAATTTTTTGTAAAAGAAGAAAATATTAAAAATAAAGTTCCATATGGTGATAGATCTAATTCTATAATTGAACCTTTTCTTACAGAACAATGGTTTGCTGATGCTGGTAAATTATCTGTTAAAGCAAAAGAAGTTGTTAATTCAAAAAAAACAAATTTTTTTCCTGAAAATTGGTCAAAGACATATTTCCAATGGATGAACAATATTGAGCCTTGGTGTATTTCAAGGCAGTTGTGGTGGGGACATCAAATACCAGCATGGTACGGACCCGACAATAAAATCTTTGTAGCTATAAATGAAGAAGAAGCAAAATCACAAGCAAAAGAATTTTACAAAAAAGAAGTAGAACTAAATAGAGATCCTGATGTTTTGGATACTTGGTTTTCATCTGGTTTATGGCCTTTTGCTACACTTGGATGGCCAGAAGATGATGATTATTTAAAGAAATTTTATCCAACTTCAGTATTAGTAACTGGTTTTGATATTATCTTTTTCTGGGTTGCTAGAATGATTATGTTTGGAACAGAATTTTTAAATAAAGAACCGTTTAAAGACATTTATGTTCACGCACTTGTAAGAGATGAAAAAGGACAGAAAATGTCTAAATCAAAAGGAAACGTAATTGACCCTTTGGATTTAATAGAAAAATACAGTGCTGATGCATTGAGATTTACTTTACTTTCAATGGCTTCACCTGGAACAGATGTAAAATTATCGGAAGATAGAGTTAAAGGTTATAGAAATTTTTTAAATAAATTGTGGAATGCTAATAATTTTTTAATAACAAATAAATGTGATTTTAAAGATATTGATGATCTACCTAATTTAAAGGTAAATATTAATAAATGGATATATTTAGAGTTAATAGAGGCAAAGAATAAAATACAAAAAAATCTTGAGGATTATAGATTTGATGAAGCTGCAAAAAACGCTTATCAGTTTGCTTGGCACTCATATTGTGATTGGTATCTCGAGTTATCTAAAACTATCTTATTTTCAGATGATAATGATGCAAAAGCAGAGGTTAAAAAAGTATCATCTTATGTATTTAAACATATACTAATCTTACTTCATCCATTTATTCCGTTTGTAACAGAGGAAATATGGCTCAAAGACCAATTTGATAAGAATGGAAGCGATTTTTTAATGCATAAAAATTGGGTAACAGGAGAAGCTAAAAAAGATAATAGCACTGAGCAGGTAGAAAATATCATAAATATTATTTCAGAGCTTAGATCCTTTAAAAATGAGCTTAATGTTAGCCCAGGGTCATTTATTGATGTTTCAGTTAAAGGTATTAATGACAATCAAAAAGAATTTATTAATAAGAATGAAGTTATCTTAAAAAAACTTGGAAGAATAAACAGCATACTTGATGATGATTTAGAAAAACCTGCTGCAACAATGGTTGTCTCAGGTGACTTATTCAAAATTTATTTTGATAAAGATGTAGATTTAAAATTAATTAAAGAAAATTTAATAGCTAAACAAAGCAGATTAGAACAAGAAATGAATAAAATATCTCAAAGATTAGAGAATAAAAGTTTTGTAGATCGTGCTCCAAAAGAGATTGTTGAACAAGAAAAAACTAATTATAATAATTTAAAGAATGATATTGAGAAAATATCAGTAACAATAAAGGGTATATAATGGCAAAATTTAATAAAAAGAAACTTCCAAGTAGACATACATCATTAGGACCAGATAGAGCACCACATAGATCTTTTTACTATGCAATGGGTGAAACTGAAAAAGATGTAGCAAAACCCTTTGTTGGAGTTGTTTCAACTTGGAATGAAGCAGCACCTTGCAATATAGCTTTAATGAGACAAGCACAATCTGTAAAAAAAGGTGTCAGAGCAAATGGTGGAACACCAAGAGAATTTTGTACAATTACTGTTACTGATGGAATTGCAATGGGTCATGAAGGAATGAAATCTTCCTTAATTTCAAGAGAGGTTATCGCAGACTCTGCTGAACTTACTGTTAGAGGACATTGTTATGATGCATTAGTCGGTATTGCTGGCTGTGATAAATCTTTACCAGGTTTAATGATGTCAATGGTTAGACTAAATGTACCAAGTGTGTTTATTTATGGAGGGTCCATTCTTCCAGGTACTTACAAAGGAAAAGATGTAACTGTAGTAGATGTATTTGAAGCAGTTGGAAAACATTCGTCAGGTCAAATGTCTGCAGCAGAACTTAGAAAGTTAGAATTAGTTGCTTGCCCAAGTGCAGGTGCTTGTGGAGGTCAATTTACTGCAAACACAATGGCATGTGTATCTGAAGCAATTGGTTTAGCGTTACCTTATTCAGCAGGAACACCTGCTCCTTATGAGGAAAGAGATAAGTATGCAAAAGAAAGTGGCAAAATGGTTATGAACCTTTTACAGAAAAAAATTAAGCCAAGGGACATTGTTACCAGAAAAGCTTTAGAAAATGCTGCAACAATTGTTGCTGCAACAGGAGGATCTACTAATGCAGGACTTCATTTACCTGCTATTGCTAATGAAGCAGGAATTAAATTTGATTTAATGGATGTTGCAAAAATATTTAAAAGAACACCTTATCTTGCAGATTTAAAACCTGGTGGAAAGTATGTTGCAAAAGATATGTGGTTAGCAGGTGGTGTCCCAATGTTATTAAAAACTTTATATGAGGGTGGATATATTCATGGAGACTGTATGACTGTTACAGGTAAAACCATGAAAGAAAATTTAAAAAATATTAAATTTAATCCTAAACAAAAAGTAATGAGATCTTACAAAGATCCATTATCTCCAACAGGTGGTGTTGTTGGATTAAAAGGAAACTTAGCTCCAGAAGGAGCAATTGTTAAAGTTGCAGGACTTAAAAAATTACAATTTACTGGAAAAGCAAGATGTTTTGATAATGAAGAAAGCGCTATGAAAGCTGTTCAAAGCAGAAAGTATAATGATGGTGATGTAATTATAATTAGATACGAAGGACCAGTAGGAGGTCCTGGTATGAGAGAAATGCTATCTACAACTGGTGCAATTTATGGTCAGGGAAAAGGTGAGAAAGTAGCCCTTATAACTGATGGAAGGTTCTCTGGTGCTACAAGAGGCTTTTGTGTGGGTCACGTAGGGCCTGAGGCCGCTCTAGGGGGCCCTATAGGTCTATTAAAGAACGGAGATATCATTGATATTGACGCCAAAAAAGGAACTATCAATGTAAGACTTTCTAAAAAAGAATTGGCATCAAGAAGAAGAAAATGGAAAGCTAAAAAATCTGACTTTGGATCGGGAACTTTATGGAAATATGCTCAAACAGTTGGACCTGCATACTTAGGTGCTCCAACTCATCCAGGTAAGAAAAAGGAAGTTAAAGATTACTCAGAGATTTAATGAAAATAAGACCAGTTATTTTATGCGGTGGTGCTGGTACCCGTCTTTGGCCAAATTCTAAAAATCATCAAGCAAAACAATTTATTGATTTTGGTAATTGGACTTTACTTGGAAAAACTTTAGAGAGAACAAAAGCATCCATTTATGATGCACCTATTATAAGTACAAACAAAAAATATCTAAGTAAAGTTAAGCAACATTTAAGAAAAAATAAAATCAATAAATACAAAATTGTTGTTGAGCCAACTAAAAGAAATACGGCTCCAGCTATTTTAAGCACAGCTTTAATAAAAGATATCCCTGATAATCAGCCACTAATGTTTTTTACAGCCGATCATTTGATTGAAAAGATGAATATATTTAATAAGGCCATCAATAAAAATAAGTCCAATCTTAATGAAAATAATATATTTGTGTTTGGTATTAAACCAAAATCACCAACAAGTTATTACGGTTATTTTTTAACTAAAAAAATTAAAGGTGATATTGATAAAGTAACTAGATTTATTGAAAAACCTAAAGAAGTAAAAGCAAAAGCAATCATTCGAAAAAATGGATATTGGAACTCAGGAATGTTTTATCTTAGAAAAGATTCAATCATCAATAACTTTAAAAAATACAACCCAACCATATACAGAAATTGTGTCACAGCTGTTAATAAGGCAAATTATAAATCAAACATTTATCATTTAAATAAAGCATCATTTATAAAAGCAACTGCTAAATCTTTTGATTATGCAATCCTTGAAAAAACAAAAGAAATTAATGCGATCAAACTAGACTTACCTTGGTCAGATCTTGGAAGTTGGAAAGAGATTTTAAAAATGTATGACAAAAATAAAAACAAATACATTAAGAAGAAAAATGTTTATTACAGACCATGGGGTAGATACACAAACCTATTTGAAGGTAAAGAGTTTTTAATTAAAGAACTTTATTTAAAACCAAAAGGCATTTTAAGTTTGCAAAAACATCATCACCGTGCTGAACATTGGTTGGTTACTCAAGGAAAAGCCAAAATAACACTTAATAAAGATATAATTACTAAAAAACCTGGAGAACATATATTTATTCCATTAGAAGCCATTCACAGAGTTCAAAATCTTGGGAAAAAACCAGTTAAAATTATGGAAGCTCAAGTGGGATCAATATTAAAGGAAACTGATATTGTAAGATATCAAGACGTCTACGGAAGAATAAAATGATAACTAAACTTTATAAAAATCTCATCAACTCGTTAAATGGTTTAAAAATTGTAATTAATGAAAAATCATTTCTAATGGAATTGTTTTTAGGTTTATTTTTAATTCCTTATGTTTTTTTATCTAATATCGAATTTAATCATAAATTATTCTTGTTTGTTCTTTATTTTTTGTTACTAGCCACAGAAGTAATTAATACTGCTATTGAAAAATTGTCTGATAAAATTACTAAAAATTATGATAGTGATATTAAAAATATTAAAGATCTATCGAGTGCAGCAGTTTTTTTGATTTTATTAATTTTAATTATTACATTTTTTATAACAATTTAATTTTTTGATTATTTACTAATAGTATTTTCGTAATACTATAATTTTATGGAACTTTTATTAATAATTTTAGTTTTAATTATTGTTGTATTAACATTTTTATTGTTAAAAAAAGAGAGAGTATTTGGGATTAATACTGAAGATAATTCTGAAAAAAAAAAAATTAAAATTATCGAAAGCAAAGATTATAGAAAGAATTTATATGATTTACTAAATTATATTCCAGAAGCTGTAATCATATTAGATAAAAGTAAAAAAATTATTTTTAGCAACAATTCCTCAAATAAACTTTTTCAAATAAAGCTAAATGAAAATATTAGTGGCTTTTTACGTAATCCAGATCTTCTAAATTCTATTGATAAAGCTTTTCAAGGTTCAAATGTTACAGATTTAGAGATTGAAATTAGAAATCAAACAACTCAAAGATTAAATATAACTGCTTATTTGGATCACAATAACATTTTTTTTGATGAACAATCATGCGTGCTGCTAATGAGAGATTTAACTGAATTCCATAAATTCCAGCAGCTAAAATCAGATTTTGTAGCTAATGTTTCTCATGAACTTAGAACACCATTACAGTCAATTAAAATGGGCCTTGAGACCTTTGATGACAATTCAGAATTAAAAAAAAATTCAGAAATAAACAATTTGCTACCAGTAATGATATCTCAATCAGAAAGAATGGAAAATTTGATTAGAGATTTATTGTCTTTATCAAAAATAGAACTGCAAGAGCACATAAGGCCAACTCATGAGATAGATTTAATAGAATTGTTAGATTATGTAATTAAAACATACGAAAAAATAATTATTAAAAATAATATTAAAATTAAATTTAATAAAATTGAAAATTTTAAAATAATTGGTGACAGAGATAAATTAATTGAAATTTTTACAAACCTTATTGATAACTCAATTAAATATAGTGACAAAAATAAAGAAATTACAATTTTAGCAAAAAAAGATGGTGAACTTAATATTGTTTCAATAGCAGATCAGGGAATAGGTATACCAAAAGAATCTTTGCATAGAATCACAGAGAGATTTTTTACAGTTGATCCTAGCAAAAGTCGTAGTGTTGGAGGAACTGGGCTTGGTTTAGCTATTGTTAAACATTTAGTTTCACAACATAGAGCTGAAATGGATATTAATAGTGTAGAAAATCAAGGAACAACAATAGATATCAAATTTAACTCACTATAATACAACTAAAAAGTTAGTGGTTGTAACAAAAGTTTAACCTTCCTTTAATAAAATATTTAAGAATCAAATCTATTTAGTTCGCATATGAATCTAAAAAGGAGAATTATGAAAAAAGTAATAAGTGTAATATTTGGATTTCTTTTAGTACTAAGTTTTACAACAACTAGTTACTCAAGAGATCAAATCAAAATTGTAGGATCATCAACTGTATATCCTTACGCAACAGTGGTTGCAGAAAAATTCGGTAAAAGTGGGAAGTTTAAAACTCCAGTTATTGAGAGTACAGGTACTGGTGGTGGAATGAAATTGTTTTGCGCTGGTGTAGGTGTTAACCACCCAGATGTAACTAATGCATCAAGAGCGATTAAACCAAAAGAAAAAGCATTATGTGAAAAAAATGGTGTATCTGAAATTATTGAAATTGTAGTAGGTAATGATGGTATTTCTTTTGCACATGCAGTTAGTGCTCCAGACTCTAACTTTACAAAAGAGCAATTATGGAGAGCTTTAGCAGCTAAAGTTGATGTTGATGGTAAACTTGTTGAAAATCCATATAAAAAATGGAGTGAAATTGATGCAAGTCTTCCAAACAAAAAAATTGAAATTTTAATTGCACCCCCAACGTCAGGAACGAGAGATGCTTGGAATTCATTAGTAATGGGTAAAGGTTGCTCTAAAACAGCAAAATCTTTATTTGGTGATAAAGCTAAAAAAGAATGTGCAAAAATGAGAGAAGATGGTTATGCAGTTGAGGCTGGTGAAAATGACACTCTTATTGTACAAAAATTAACATCAAACCCTGATGCTTATGGTTTCTTTGGTTACAGTTACCTTGTGGCAAATAAAGATAAGGTAAAAGCAGCTTCTATTGAAGGTGTACAACCATCTCTAGAGGGTATTCAAGATTACTCATACCCAATTGCAAGACCATTATTCTTTTACGTTAAAAAAGCACATATTGGTGTTGTCCCTGGTATTGAGGAATACTTAAAAGAGTTTACTTCTAAAAAAGCTATGGGTAACAGAGGATACTTGGGAAAAATTGGATTAGTTCCTTTAGCATCTGACAAGTACAAAGTTACTCGAACTGCAGCATTAGATTTAAACACAATAAGTATTAATTAATTAAAATCTTATTTTCAAAAAAAGGCCAGTTTATCTGGCCTTTTTTTTATTCAATCTAGAATTTAATTTGTAACAAAACTGTAACATTTAGAAGATAGAAATCATTTCGAATGAACTTCGTCTTAATATTCTTAATATCAATATTTTCATTATCTTTATTTTTTTACGGTAAATCAAAAACTAAAAGTATCTCAATAAACAAAAATATTAAATTAAACGCACTCCCAAAATTTTATGGATACTACCTGGTATTATGGTGTTCGATACCTTCTTTAGTGTTCCTGGTTATCTGGACATTGTTCGAACCAGTAATTATTAAATCAATAATTATTGAAACTGCTGCAAATAAAGGAGCTATTTTTAATGATAAGAATGAAGCAAATTTAGTTTATGAAAAAATTAAAGCTATTTATGCTGGCACTTTTTTTGGAGATATAGATATTATTTTAAAAGAAAGTGCAATTTCATATGCAAAATTTATTAATATTTTTACTAATTCAAAAATAGTATTAATTTTTACTATTGTCATTGCTTCAGTAATTTATTCGTTAAAAAAAATCAAAAATAACAACAAAGCAAGAGATGATGTCGAAAAAATTTTAAAAGGATTATTATTTGCTTCATCTCTAATTGCAATTTTAACCACTTTAGGAATAATTTTTTCACTTTTATTTGAAAGTATAAAGTTTTTCTCAGTGATAAATATTTTCGATTATTTATTTGGGACTAATTGGAGTCCTCAGAGAGCTTTTGTTAGTGATGCTTCTGCAATCACTGCAGCCGAATACGAAGAGCTTAAAGATGCATTTGGGTTTATTCCATTGATTGCAGGTACTTCATTTATTGCTTTAATTGCTATGTTGGTTGCAGTTCCAATTGGGTTATTTTCTGGAATTTATATGGCTGAATACGCTTCACTAAAAATACGAAGAATATCAAAACCAATAATTGAAATCTTAGCTGGTATTCCAACAGTTGTGTATGGATTTTTTGCAGCCTTAACAGTTGGTCCTTTTTTTAGACAAATCGGTGAAAATTTAGGATTAACTGTATCATCGGAAAGTGCTCTAGCAGCAGGATTGATTATGGGTATTATGATCATTCCTTATGTGTCATCATTATCTGATGATGTTATAAATTCAGTACCACAATCTTTGAGAGATGGTTCTTATGCAATAGGTGCAACAAAGTCTGAAACAATAAAAAAAGTTGTTATACCTGCTGCATTACCAGGTATCATAGGATCAGTTTTACTTGCTGTATCAAGAGCAATTGGTGAAACAATGATTGTTGTTATGGCAGCTGGTCTTGCAGCAAATTTAACTATTAACCCATTAGAGTCCACAACAACTATAACCACTCAGATTGTAATGATTTTAGTTGGTGACCAAGAGTTTGATAGTCCGAAAACTCAATCTGCTTTTGCTTTGGGATTAACTTTGTTTATAGCAACCCTTGTACTTAACTATATTGCTCAAAGAGCAGTTAAAAAATACCGAGAGAAATATGACTAAAGAACAAAGATTAAAAAAAAGACATAATGCTGAAAAAAGATTTAGATTTTATGGTCTAGCATCAATTTTTGTAGCATTGTTGTTTGTTATTATTTTAGTTCACAATATTTTTTCAAAAGGAAGTTCTGCATTCATGAAAACTGCTATAAATGTTGAAGTTTTTTATGATCAAGAACTTTTAGAAATACAAAATGGAGCTACAAAAAATGAGATTTTAGATGCTGATTTCTATGATGTTACCATTGAAAGTTTGTTAAAAGTTTACCCTGCTAAAGATTTAGATCAAGAAAATCAATTGATTGATTTATTCACTACAGATGCAGAGATTGAAATTAGAAGAGCTTTTTTAGAAAATAACAATTTAATTGGAAAAACATTAAACGTAGAGATAACAGCATCAGATGATATTGATCAATTACATAAAGGAAATTATCCAAGAGATTTACCAGAAGACAGAAGAAGAATATCTGATTTCCAATTAGTTATTTACGATACATTGGTTGAAAATAAAAAAATTATTAAGAATTTTAATAATTATTTTTTTAAAAATGGAGATTCTCGTGATCCTGAACTTGCTGGTATTGGTGGTGCTTTAGTAGGATCTTTTTACAGTATAATTATTTGTTTATTATTAGCTTTTCCTGTTGCGGTGTTGGCTTCAATTTATTTAGAGGAATTTGCTCCAAAAAATAAAATTACTGATTTTATAGAAATTAATATAAATAATTTAGCTGCTGTTCCTTCAATAGTTTATGGTTTATTAGCTTTACAAATATTATTAGCCACAATCCAATTGCCAAGATCCACACCATTAGTAGCTGGAATAACTCTAGCCTTAATGACACTGCCTAGGATAATTATACCTTGTAGAGCTTCATTGAAGGCAGTACCTCCATCAATACGAGAAGGAGCTTTAGCAGTTGGTGCTTCCAAATTTCAATCTGTATTCCATCATGTTGTTCCTTTAGCGTTGCCCGGAACTTTGTCTGGAACAATTATAGGATTAGCACAAGCTTTAGGAGAAACAGCTCCATTAATTTTAATTGGTATGGTTGCATTTGTAGTTGATATTCCTTCAACACCAATAGATCCTTCAGCCTCTCTACCTGTTCAAGTATATTTGTGGTCTGAGTCTGCCGAAAGGGGGTTTGTGGAAAAAACATCAGCTACTATCATGATGTTATTAAGTTTTTTAATTGTAATGAATTTCTTAGCGGTATATTTAAGACAGAAATTTGAGAAAAGATGGAATTAATGAACGAAGTAAAAATTAAATCAACTAACTTAAATGTTTATTACGGTGAGAAGCAAGCATTGTTTGATGTTAATTTAGATTTAAATGAAAAAGAGGTTACAGCTTTAATTGGTCCTTCTGGTTGTGGAAAATCTACTTTTATTCGATGTCTGAATAGAATGAACGATGTAATTGATATCTGTAAAGTTACTGGAAATATTGAAATTGATGGTATTGAAATTAATGACAAAAATTTAGATGTAGTATCTTTAAGGGAGAGAGTAGGAATGGTCTTTCAAAAACCAAACCCATTTCCTAAAAGTATATATGACAACATTTCATATGGTCCAAAAATTCATGGAAAAGGTGAAACTAAAAGTGAGTTAGATGAAATTGTTGAGAGTAGCTTAAAAAAAGCTGCTTTGTGGGAAGAAGTAAAGGATAGACTTGACGAACCAGGTACAGGACTTTCCGGAGGTCAACAACAACGACTCTGTATTGCAAGAGCAATTTCTGTAAATCCTGAAGTTATATTGATGGACGAGCCCTGTTCAGCTTTAGATCCTATAGCAACAGCAAAAATTGAAGAATTAATCGATGAACTTAAAAAAACATATACAATTGTGATTGTAACACACTCAATGGCTCAAGCAGTTAGAGTTTCACAAAAAACAGGTTTTTTCCATCTGGGTAAGTTAATTGAGGTAGGTAAAACAGAGAAAATTTTTAAAAATCCTGACAATAAAATGACACAAGACTATATTACAGGTAGATTTGGATAAATTATGAGTAATGAGCACACAGTAAAATCATACGAAGAAGAATTAAGATACTTAATTGATTCAGTAATTAAAATGGGAAGTTTAACAGAGTCTCAAATGGTTGACTCTATGGATGCTGTAATCAAAGTTGATAAAGACTCTATTGATAAAATTATTAAAAGCGATGAAGAAATAAATAAATTCAGATCCAAAATAGATACACAGATTATGACATTACTAGTCAAAAGAGCACCTATGGCTATTGATTTAAGAGAAACAATCAGTTCTTTAAAAATATCTCAAGATTTAGAAAGAATAGGTGATCTATCAAAAAGTAACGCAAAAAAAGTAAAACCTTTACCATTAGATTTGCCTGAGGAACTATTAGGAAATTTAAAGAGATTAGGAGATTTAGTAATTAAACAATTAAATGATGTTCTAGATAGTTACGTAAATAAAAATTATGACAAAGCTAAAGAGGTATGGGAAAAAGATGAACAAGTTGATGATTTGACCTATATAGCCATGGAAAGTGTTATTGATTTTCTTTCAAAAGATAAAAAGAATTTAGATTTTTCAACACATTTAATTTTTGCAACAAAAAATCTTGAAAGAGCTGGAGATCATATAACTAATATAGCTGAAACAATTTGTTTTTTAATTAAAGGTGAATACTTAAAAGGTAGCAGACCTAAAGGAAAAGTTATTCAACAATAAAAATGAATGGCAAGATATTTATTATTGAAGACGAACCTTCAATAATTCAATTAGTTCAACATAATCTAGAAAAAAACGGTTTTATAGTATCATCATCATTAAATGGTAATGATGGTTTAAAAGAATTAAAAAAATTTCAACCTGATCTACTATTATTAGATTGGATGTTACCTGATCTTTCAGGGGTAGAAATTTGTAAAAGTATAAGAAAAGATAATAGTTTTAAAAGTTTACCTGTGATTATGCTAACCGCCAAAGGTGAAGAAGAAGACAAAATAAAAGGGCTAGATAGTGGTGTAGATGACTATTTAACTAAACCATTCAGCTTTAATGAATTAATGGCAAGAATGAAGGCTGTGTTAAGACGATCTAATCCAAATATAGTATCTGACAGTTTAGAGTATGAAGATCTAAGCTTAGATAGAATTGAAAAAAGAGTGTTTAGAGATCAACAAGAAATTAAGCTTGGACCAACAGAATTTAGATTGTTAGAATTTTTTTTAACTAATCCTAAGAGAGTTTATTCAAGAGATCAAATTTTAGAAAATGTTTGGCCAAATAATGTAAATGTTGAAAGCAGAACTATTGATGTCCATATCAGAAGATTAAGACAATCTGTAAATTTAAAAAATAAAAAGGAATTAATTAGAACTGTAAGATCTTCTGGTTATTCACTTATTTAAAAAAACTTTTTTTACTAGATAAACAGCTATTATCATTCCAATTAATTCAGCCAATATATAAAACGGTGTATTCAAATAATTTATACCAGTAAATGACTCTGTAAAAGTTCTAGCTATAGCAACAGCAGGATTTGCAAATGACGTTGAAGAAGTAAACCAGTAACCAGCTGTAATATATAAACCAACAGAAGCTGCTACAGCAATTTTACCCGATTTCATAGAACCAAAAATTATCATTATAAGACCTAATGTAGCTACTATTTCTGATACAAATATATAAATGCCATCTCTTGATTTTGTTGATAGCTCAAATATTTGATGTTCAAAAAAAAAATTAGCTAGAGCAACTCCCAACATACACCCTAAGATTTGAGCTGAAATATAAAAGGGAAGTAATCTTTTTTTTAATTTTCCCGTAATTGTCATTGCAATACTAACAAATGGATTAAAATGAGCACCAGATAAATCAGCAAATACTGTAATTAATACAAATAAACCAGCGCCTGTTGCTATAGTATTGGCAATTAGCATTACAGCTATATCGTTAGTCAGATTTTCAACCATTAAGCCTGATCCAACTATGATCATTACTAGAAAGCAACTTCCAATAAATTCTGAAAGAAAATATCTATTTTTATTTTTCATTTACCCAATCTTTAATTTTAATACTTATAATATTGAATGTGTTTCTAATAATTATTTGCTTTTCTTCATTATTTGCACTTTGAAGTTTGGATACAGGATCTTCAATATCCCAATGTATTATTTGTTCCTTTTGAGGCCAGATAGGGCACACCTCATTATTTGCGTTATTGCAAACTGTTATTACATAATCCATTTTTATTTCATTATTTATAAATTTCTCAAAGTTTTTAGAATTATAATTAGTTAGATTGTAATTTTTATTTTTCTCTAAAAAACTTTTTACATCTTCATTGATTTTTCCAGAAGGATTGCTTCCAGCACTAAAAGCTTTAAATTTATTTGAGTATTCGTTATTTATAATACTTTCAGCTATAATACTTCTTGCAGAATTACCAGTGCATACAAATAAAACATTTTTCATTAAAAAATAATTTTGTAAATACCGATTACAAATAGTGGAATTTGTAATCCAAAATTAGTTAAAATAGCCTTATCCTTTAACAAGAACCCTGAAATTGTCCATCCAACAACACCCAGTCCATGAAAATATATATTCAGTGGATAAATATTAAGATTTGTAAGCAAAATACCAGTTAATACTAAGAATGTACTTATCCATTTAAGATATTTTTTTAAAAATAACATTCAAAATTTATATGAATGTTATGTTAAAGATTTATTACAAAGAACTTTAATGTAATTTAATTTTTTTGGAGTTCATAGATTGAAACGTAGTGTTTCTTTTTAGGTAGTGGGATTATTGTCGGAACTTTAGTTAATCTTGGTTTTATTGATTTATTTCCTACAATAATATTTTTATCATAATTTTCTAAATTGACTTCTGGATGAGGGTTTCCATCATTGATTAATGGCCAAGCATCACAAGCTCTATAACCAAATAAAATTAAGGGTCTTGAGTTATTCATTTGGTTGTGTCCAGACCCATGAACTGATCTACAATGAAAAAAAACAACTGTTCCAGCCGTTCCAGTTATGGAAACACTATCTTTAGTTCCTATTTTATTTTTTTTAGTATCTATTTTTCCAACAAAATAATTTTCTTTGCTGTGGTGGCTGTATAATTTCTTTTTGTGTGAATTTTTTATTATTTTAAGAGGCCCATTTTTCTCATAGCAATCATCTAAATATATACCAACTGTGATTAAATCATCATTGGTATGAGGGTAAAAAGCCCAATCTTGGTGCCACCCAATTTCACTTCCCTTTTTCTTATTTGGAAGCTTAAAATTTAATTTACCAAGATGAAATCTAACTGTTCCACCTAACAATTTTTTAGCTATGGATATAATTTTTTTATCCCTAGATAATTCATAGAAGATTTTATGCCTGTTCTGAGGGTTATTTAGTCTTAATATTTCTTTATTCTTTGATGAGTCTGAATTGTAAACAAAATGGTAATTATTATAGGATTGAGTTCCATTTGCACCATTGCCATTTTTTTTCTTTTTCTCTTTTGAAATTACTTCATTAACAATTTTATTTATTTTGTTTATCTTTGTTTGAGAAATTAAATTTTCTTTAACAAGATAGCCATTTTTTTTAAATAAATTTAAATCATTCATAAAATCGAATTATGAAGAAAATAAATCCTCTTAGAAAAAATTACAATGCTTATTGTATTATAAAAATATCAGTGAATGTTATATATTAATCCGAGAATTTAAAAAAATTCCCGGATTAAACCTAATTTTTAATTAACAACCTTTGAAAGATGCAGACATATTTCTAATTAAATTGAAATATAGATCATTGCCTGGATCTAATGTTGCACCTAGAGGATCTAAAACACCAGTTTTAATCTTCATATCTTTTGCTACAGCATTGATAATATCAGGATTAAATTGAGGCTCTGAGAACACACAAGCTACTTTATCATGCTCAATAATTTCTCTTATTTCAGCGAGTTGTTCTGCACCAGGCATTACATCCGTATTAACGGTAAATGCACCTAATATTTTAACGTTAAATCTTTCCTCGAAATATTGATAAGCATCATGGAATACAATTGAAGAAACACTGTTACTTAAGTCTGTCATTACATCAATTGTAAGTTTATCGATTTCTTGTAAAGCGTTAGCTAAATTACTTTTGTATTTAGCTTCATTTTTTGGGTCATTTTCAATTAAATGTTCTGCCATCTCATTTAATATAGCTTTTGCATTAATTGGGTCCAACCAAATGTGCGGATCAAATTCGCCATGTGCATGTCCATCATGATCATCATGTCCATGGTCGTCATGATCATCTTCTTTTTTACCGTGGTCATCATCATGTCCATGGTCGTCATGATCATCTTCTTTTTTACCGTGGTCATCATCATGTCCATGGTCGTCATGATCATGTTCGTCAAAAATATTTCTTTCTCTAAATTTTAATACTTGTAATCCTTTGATTTCTATTAGTTCAATTTTTTCAGCTTTTTTTGCGATTGAACTTAACGGTTTTTCTAAAAAATTTTCTAAATCTTCTCCTACCCAAAACACAAGATCAGCATTTTGAAGCATTTTTGCATGAGAGGGCTTCATTGAAAATCCATGAGGGGAGCTATAACCATCCACTATTAGATCTGGTTTACCTACACCATCCATTAAATAACTTGCTAATGAATGTATTGGTTTAATAGAAGCAACTACTTTAATTTCAGCATTTGCTGATGAAAATATTGTTAAAAAGAATATTAATGAAAAGATTATTGGTAATTTTTTTAGATTTATCATAAGTAATTATTTAAAAGTTGTTATATTATAACATTATGTAATAATATAACATTTACAAGTCAAGGAATAAATGAATTCTGAGAATAAAACTTTGGTTCAACTAAATAATGCAGGCTTTCGACAAAATGGAAAGTGGTTGGTAGAAGGTGTTTCGTTAAAAGTTGAAAAAGGAAAAATTGTAACTTTAATTGGTCCTAACGGATCAGGAAAAAGTACAACTGCAAAAATTGCTTTAGGAATATATAAAAATATAGAAGGGAATGTTGAAAAATATACTAACAAGATTGGATATGTTCCTCAAAAAATATCTATAGATTGGACATTACCTCTTCGTGTTTATGATTTTATGCTGTTAACAGAAAATATTGATGAGGAAGTGATAGATGAAGCTTTAAATTTAACTGGTGTCATTCACTTAAAAAATAAAAATTTAGGAAATTTATCTGGGGGTGAGTTTCAAAGAGTTTTAATAGCAAGGGCTATTTCAAAAAAACCAGAATTATTAGTTTTAGATGAACCTGTTCAAGGTGTTGATTACACAGGTGAAATTGCTCTTTATGAATTGATTAAAAAAATTTCAGACACTCTTAATTGTGGAATTTTATTAATTTCACATGATTTACACACTGTCATGACAGCTACTGATCATGTTGTTTGTCTAAATGGTCACGTTTGTTGTTCTGGTACACCAATGGATGTGGCAAAAAATAACGAATATAAAACCTTATTTGGTGAAAAAGCATCTCAAATTCTTTCTGTATATGAACATAAACATGATCATGTTCATTCAGAGGAAGGAGAGATAGAGAAAAATTAATATGTTTGATGATTTTTTTATTAGAGCTTTAGTTGCTGGAATAGGTGTAGCTTTAGTTACTGGACCCTTGGGTTGTTTTGTAATTTGGAGAAGATTATCTTATTTCGGTGATACACTCTCTCACTCAGCTTTATTAGGAGTGACTATGGCTTATTCTTTAGAGTTAAATATAGCCTTATCTGTTTTTGTAATTTCATCTGTAGTTGCTTTAATTCTTATTCAACTTCAAAAAAAAACTAATCTACCTGGTGATGCTTTGCTAGGTTTGTTGGCCCACTCTTCTTTAGCAGTAGGCTTGGTTGTGATAGGTTTTTTAACATTCATTAGATTTGATATAATGGGTCTGTTGTTTGGTGACATATTGGCTGTAACTACAAATGACATACTAATAATTTGGATAGGTGGTGCTATCATCTTGCTGATTTTAAAATTGATATGGAAACCTTTATTTGCGTCTACTGTTAATTACGAATTAGCGGAGGCTGAAGGATTAAATCCTGAGCGCGCTAAAGCCGTATTCACAATTTTAATGGCAGCAATCATCGCAATTTCAATAAAAATGGTAGGATTATTATTAATAACCGGAATGCTAATCATTCCAGCAGCTATGGCCAGAAACATCTCAGACAGCCCTCAAAAAATGATATTCTTCTCAATTATAGGTGGTTTATTATCTGTAATACTAGGATTGTTTTCCTCACTTGAGTTTAATACAGCCTCAGGACCATCAATAATTGCTGCATCATTATTATTATTCATTTTGTCCTTATTTAAAATAAAGCAATCCATTCAATTGAAAAACTAATGACTAATTGATAAGAATTTATAAATGCAAAAAGAACATAATCTTTCTAAAAACCAAAAAATAATTTTTGATCTTATTGATAAATCTGGCGAACCTATGAAGGCTTATTCAATTCTTTTTAATGTTCAAAAAAAAGGGATTAAAGCACCACTGCAAGTTTATAGAGCTTTAGATAAGTTAGTTGAAATTGGAAAAATTCATAAGATTGAAAGTAGAAATGCTTTTATCGCATGTCAAAATTCTAGTTGCCAAATTTCTAAAGCAACAGCTTTTTCTATTTGTGAAAGCTGTGAAAAAGTTTCAGAGATAAATAATTCAAAACTTTCAAAATATTTATCAAATTTTCAAGATGACTCAGGAATGAGATACAACAAGTATAATTTAGAATTTTTTGGTTTATGTAAAAAGTGTAAATCGAAGTAATGAGCACAGTATCCTTAACCTTAGATGAAATATTTGAACTTGCCAAAAAAACTCTGTTGGCTAATGGATGCGATGATGAAACAGCATCAATTTTATCAGATTTAATAAAAAATGCAGAAAGAGATGGTTCAGTATCACATGGTTTGTTTAGATTACCAGCGTACGTTACAGGACTAAAAAGTGGAAAGATCAATGGTAAAGGTGAACCTGAGGTTAAAAAAATATCTCCATCAGTAATTAAAGTTGAAGGAAATAATTGTTTAGCACCAGTTGTTTTAAATAAAGGTCTACAAGAATTAGCTAAAGCCGCAAAAGAAAACGGTGTTGCGGTATTAGCAATAAATAATTCACATCATATGGCTGCTATGTGGCCTGAAACAGAAAAACTAGCTGAAGATGGTTTAGTTGCATTTGCATGTACGTCTTACAAACCTGCTGTTGCACCAGCAGGAGCAATAAAACCATTATTTGGAACGAACCCAATTTCATTTGCTTGGCCAAGACCTGGCAAAACTCCGGTTGTTTATGATATGGCAACTGCATCGATGGCAATGGGTGAAGTTCAGGTTGCTAAAAGAGAAGGGCACAAAGTTCCACTTGGAACTGGTTTGACTAAAGATGGAAAAGAAACAACTGATCCGGGTGAAATTGCTGATGGTGGAGTATTATTACCGTTCGGTGGTTATAAAGGTTCTGCAATTGCAATGATGGTTGAATTATTAGCGGGCGCTTTAGTTGGTGATAATTTTAGTTATGAAACAGCTGCTAAAGATAATAACGATGGCGGACCTCCAAGCGGTGGTGAATTTATATTAGCAATAAATCCAGATAAAACTTCAGGAACTGATTGGCAGAAACATGCAGAAGAATTTTTTGAGAAGATGAAATCAATGGGTGAAGTAAGATTACCAGGTGAAAGACGTCATAAAAATAGATTGGACACTGGTCCAAGAAATATAAACGAAGAGTTAGTTAATAAAATTAAATCTTTAAGCTAAAGTAATTTCAATAGGAGTGTGGTCAGAGGGTTTTTCTCTTCCACGAGGATCTTTGTTGATATTTATATCTTTAATTTGATCAATTAGTGAATTTGAAACTAAAAAATGGTCAATTCTCATGCCATTATTTTTTTGCCATGCACCTCTCATATAATCCCAAAACGTATATCCTTCTTTCTCTTCATTAAAATATCTATACACATCATTGAAACCTAGATTTATCATCTCTCTAAATTTTTTTCTGATTTCCAACCTATATAAAGCGTCATCCTCAAAACTTTTTACATTATAAACATCTTCTGCTGATGGAATTATATTAAAATCACCAGCTAAAATTAAATTAGGATTTTTTTTAGATAAAGTTTTTAGTTGTTTGATTAATTGATCAAGCCAATTTTTTTTGTAGTCATATTTTTCAGTATCAACAGGATTTCCATTTGGTGTGTATATATTAATTAATTGAATAGTTTTTTTCTTATATTCAAATTCAGCAGAAATTATTCTTGATTGTTTTAATTTATCTTTAATTAAATCAGTTTTAGTATTTTTTAATTTATTTTTAGAAATAATTGCTACACCATTATAACTTTTTTGACCAAATACGTGGCTTTCATAATCCATTGAAGAAAAATCATCATAAGGAAAATTGATATCTTCGGTTTTGATTTCCTGCATCATTAAAATATCTGGTTTATATTTTAATAAATAACTTTTGATATTTTCAATTCGTGCTCTTACAGAATTGACATTCCAGGATGAAATCAGCATTAAAGTGAGAAAGAAACACCGCAACCACAAGAGGATTTTGTTTGTGGGTTAGATATTTTAAATTGTTCACCTATTAACTCAGAAACATAATCAACTTCAGATCCTTTAAGTAAATCTGCAGAGGTTTTATCAATTAAAATATTTTGATAATTTAAATCGTCGTCTTGTTTTGATTTATCGAAAGTGAATTCATATTGAAATCCTGAACAACCACCACCTTTAATAGCGATTCTAAAAAAAGAACCTTTGTCTTTTTTTGCTAACAAACTTTCTATTTGTTTTAACGCATTATCTGTAAATTTAATTTCTTTAATCATGTCTCAACACTGATATTACTAATATAATACTTAATTATTTTAATTAAAGGATGAAAAAAGACGCTTTGTTAGGGGTATACAAAAGTAAAGGCAGACTAATTAAGGAAGCTAATTCAAAATATCGATCTCCTTTTCAAAGAGATAGAGATCGTATTATTCATAGTGCATCATTTAGAAGGTTAAAACATAAAACCCAAGTATTTGTTAATACTGAGGGGGATCATTTTAGAACAAGGATTACTCACTCAATAGAAGTTGCCCAAATTGCAAGATCAATAGCTAAATATTTAAAATTAAATGAGGATTTAGCCGAAACTTTAAGTTTAGCACATGATTTAGGCCACACTCCGTTCGGTCATGCTGGAGAAGATGCCTTACATGAATGCATGGAGAATTATGGTGGTTTTGATCACAACATTCAAACTTTAAGAATAGTTATGTTTTTAGAAAATAAGTATTTTAAATTTAAGGGATTAAATTTAACTATAGAAACGTTAGAAGGTCTTCTTAAACATAACGGACCAGTTGAGGATATTGGTTTAGTTAACAAGCTAATAGGGCTTAAAACCTTTAAAGGTAAAATTAAATATAATTCATTTCCCTCTCTTGAAGCTCAAATTTCAGCAATTTCAGATGATATTGCATATAACAATCATGATATTCAAGACGGAATAAAAGCTAATCTTTTTAAAATGGAGGAATTGATCGAAATAGATTTTTTTAAAAATATTCATAAAAAATATAAAAATAAAATTACTAATAAAAATTATAAAATTGTAATTTATCAAATTATAAGAGACTCAATTGATCTCATGGTTAGAGATTTATTGAACAATACCCAAAAAAATATTCAAAAACTTAAGGTAAAATCCTCAAGAGATGTAGCTAAATCTAATGAGTTAATCGTTTGTTTTTCTAACCAAATTAAGAATGCAGAAAAAGAAATTAAATCTTTCTTAAGAGACAAAATGTACGACAACAAGTCAGTATTGAAAAAAAATCATAAAGGTAAATTAATAATTAAGAAATTGTTTAAAATAATTAAATCAAATCCAAGAAAATTTTTGTCCAAAGATCAATTGACTAAAGACAAATATAGAGCTATTTCAGATTTTATATCTGGTATGACTGATAGATATGCTATTAACCTTTATAACGATAATAAATGAATATTTTTGAATTATATTTAGATAAAATTAAATCTGTTATCGTTGATTTGAATAAAAATAATAAACTAGAAATTCCAGAGAATTTTACTGGTATTAATGCAGAAATACCTCCACCAAAATTTGATTGTGATATTTCAACAAATGTTGCGATGGTTTTATCAAAAATCAATAAAACTTCACCATTACAGCTCGCAGAAAAACTTGCTCCCGAAATTAAAAATAATGACAGCGAAATTGAAACAATATCTGTAGCCAAACCAGGATTTATTAATATTAAATTTAAACCATCTTATTGGTCAAATTTTATTAAAAATATCACTGATAATGCAGATAGTTTTGGAATAAATGACAAAGAGAAAAAAAATAATTATTTAGTAGAGTTTGTTTCAGCAAACCCAACAGGTCCTTTACATGTAGGACATTGTAGAGGTGCTATTCTAGGAGATGTTATCTCTAATGTTCTAATTTTTAATAAACACAAAGTTACAAAAGAATATTATGTGAATGATTATGGTAACCAAATTATAAATTTTACTAAATCAGTATATTTTAGAATTAGAGAAGTTCATTTTAAAGAAACATTTCCTGAGGATAATCCTGATTTGTATCCTGGGGATTATCTAATTGATTTTGCAAAAAATATAATTTCAAATAACTCAGAACTTAAATTTGATAATTTTGATGAAATTAGAGATAAATTAACAGTCTTATCAATAGAGCAGGCGCTTCTGCTTATCAAAAACAATCTTAAAAGCTTGGGTATTAAACATGATAATTTTGTTAGTGAAAAAAATATCGTATTAAACAATGAAGTTGAAAGTGTAATAGATTTTTTAGAAAAAAATAACTTTATTTATAAAGGAAAAATCAAAGCCCCAGCTGGTGAAGATAACAAAGATTGGGTTGAAAGAGAGCAATTATTATTTAAATCAACAGAATTTGGTGACGATAAAGATCGTGCACTTCAAAAATCTGATGGCACATGGACTTATTTTGCAAGTGACGTTGCTTATCATAAAAATAAAGTTGATAGAAATTTTGATTACTTAATCAATATTCTTGGAGCAGATCATGCAGGTTATATAAAACGGATTACCTCCTCGGTTGAAGCACTGTCTGGAAAAAAAGATACGTTAATTTGTAAAATTAGTCAGTTGGTAAAGTTAATTAAAGATAACAAGCCTTTCAAAATGTCTAAAAGAAAAGGAGATTATATTACCGTAGATGACTTGATTGAAGAAGTTGGAAGAGATGCAACAAGATTTATTATGCTTAACAGAAGTAGTGATGTTGAATTAGATTTTGATTTCGATGCAGTCAAAGAAAAATCTAAGGACAATCCATTATATTATGTTCAATATTGTTACGCTAGAATTTCATCTGTGTTTAGACATATAGATAAAGACTTAAATTCAAAAATTGAATTAAATGATTTCAATTTTGAATATTCTAATAATGAAATTAAAATTTTAAAAAAATTATCTGAATGGCCAAAATGTATTGACGCAGCTAGTACAAAATTAGAACCACATAGAATACCTGTTTACTTATACGATCTTGCATCAGAATTCCATTCGTATTGGAATTTAGGAAAACAATTTCCTGAAAAAAGGTTCATTAATGATCAAAAAACAGTCTCACCAGATAAATTGATCTTTTTGAAGGCTATTTCTAATGTAATAAAAACAGGAATGAATATTGTTGGTGTCGATACACCAAATCAAATGTAATGCTTAAAGAAATAAAGTACTTAATATTTGTTTTAGTAATACTTTTATTTATATTTTTTACAGGAAAATATTATTTTTCCGATGAACACCAAAAAAAATCATACAGATCTCATCAAAATATTGATGAGAAAATAAAATTATATTCAAAAAATTTACCAGTTTTAGAGAATGATACTCAAAATGTAATTGAGTATGTTAAGCAAACAAACAAAAAGAAAAAGAAAAAATTTAATTTTTGGAAATTATTAGACAATGATAAGTAAAAGAAAATCTTTTATAGTTGGTTTAAAATCAACAAAATTATCTAAAAATGAAATTTTATTTCTAAAAAAATATAAACCCTGGGGAATTATCCTATTTACTAGAAATATTAAATCCTTTGATCAAGTTAAAAAATTAACCTCTAGCATTAGAAAAATTTTTAAGGATAAAAAATATCCAATTATGATTGATCAGGAAGGAGGAAGAGTAAACAGATTAAGAAATTTAATTTCCTTTGATAATATGACATCTGAATATTTTGGAGATTTGTTTAATAAAGATAAAAAAAAATTTGAAATCGTTTATAAGTTATTTGTAGACAAGACTTCTTATTTATTGAATTTAATTGGTGTGAATATTAATACTGTTCCAGTTTTAGACCTTAGAGTTAATGGCGCAAGCAAGGTAATTGGCGATAGATCTTATTCAAAAAATAAAAAAATTGTCTCTAAATTAGGGGATATTTGTATTGAATTATTTCAAAATAACTCAATAGGAACTGTAATGAAGCATATACCTGGTCATGGTTTAGCAAAAGTCGACAGTCATTATTCAACACCGATTATTAACAAAACATTTGGATATCTTCTTAAAAACGATTTTTGGACATTTAAAAAGAAGAAATGTTTATTTGCAATGACAGGTCATGTTGTTTATTCAAAAATTGATAAAAATAACACTGCCACTCACTCTAAAAAAATAATTAATATTATTAGGAAAAATATAGGATTTAAGAATATTTTAATTTCAGATGACTTATCAATGAAGAGTTTAAGTGATGATTTAAAACTTAATACTATTAATTTATTCAGCGCAGGTTGTAATATAGCACTTCATTGTAATGGAAATATGAAAGAAATGAAGATAGTTGCAGAAAATTCACCTCAAGTGAATAGTTTTATTGTTAAAAAAACATCTCAATTTTATAAAATTTTAAGTTAATATCTTTTAATGTCTGCCACTGATTCTGAATTGTTTAATGTCGATATAAATAATTATAATGGACCATTAGATGTACTTTTAGATTTAGCAAAAGCTCAAAAAGTTGATCTTGAAGAAATATCTATAACTAAGTTAGCAGATCAATTTCATGAGTATATTACTAACGAAAAAAACTTAAATTTAGAAATTGCTTCTGAATATCTTTTAATGGCTACGTGGTTAGCTTATTTAAAATCAAAATTACTTTTACCTGGTACCCCTGAAGAAGAATTTAAAGTTCAAGAAGTTGCTGAAAAGTTAAAATTACAGCTAAAAAAATTAGAATTAATTAGATTATTATCTGAACAAATGCTTAAGAGAAAAAGATTAGGTAGAGAGATAAGAACTAGAGGCATGAAAGGAAATATTAGATCAATTTATAGTACTGAATATAATTTAAGCTTATTTGAACTAATGAAAGCTTACTCAACAATAATAATGACTAAAGATTTTCAAAAAATGAATATTCCAAAACTTCCTGTGTTCACAACAGAAGATGGAATTAAAACAATTAGAGAATTTTTTGGCAAACTATTTGAATGGAAAAAACTTGATGAATTAATACCAAGTAATTTTAAAAGTGGTTCAAAATACAAGAAAACTGGTAAGGCTGGAATTTTTGCTGGATCATTAGAATTAGTTAAAGAAGGAAATTTATCAATCAAACAAGATAAATTGTTTGATGAAATATATGTAAAGGAAATAAATGATTAAAAAAGCAAAAGCTTCAAAAGATAATGTTTTAAAGTTTCCATCAAAATTATCAGATTTGGATAAAGAAATAGAAGCAATTATTTTTGCGGCAGCTGAGCCTTTAGATGTAGACACTATAGAAAGTAAAGTTTCTAAAAAAGGTAACGTTCCAGAGTCTTTAGAAAAATTAAAACAAGAATATTCCAACAGGGGAATTAATCTAATTTGTATTAAAGATAAGTGGTCTTTTAGAACGTCACCAAATTTATCAAGTTTGATGTCGCAAGAAAAAACTGTTGAAAAGAAACTATCAAGAGCTGCAGTAGAAACATTGGCTATAATTGTTTATCACCAACCGGTTACGAGAGCTGAAATTGAAGAAATAAGGGGAGTTGCTTTTGGCACTAATACTTTAGAGATATTAATGGAATTAAATTGGGTAAAACCAGGTGGTCGAAAAGATGTTCCAGGTAGACCAATTCAGTACATAACTACTGATGATTTTTTAAGTCATTTTAACATACAAAAATTATCTGATCTTCCAACAATTGATGAATTAGGAGCTGCTGGTTTAATTGATAGTTCAAGTGTTGATAATGCTATTTTTGGGACTGGAAAATTTTACAAAGAAAAGCAAGAAGAGAAAAAAGAAGATATTTATTCTAATATAGATGAAATGCTTAATAGCACTCTAGATCCTGAAGAGAAAGAATAGTAAAAAGTAACTTTCAAAATAACCTTAAAAAGGTTATAAGTTTTTTATGAGTATAGGAATTTGGCAAATAGCTATTGTAGTTATATTGGTTGTTTTATTGTTTGGAAGAGGAAAAATTTCAAGCTTAATGGGTGATGTAGCTAAAGGTATTAAAAGTTTCAAAAAAGGAATGGCGTCAGACGTAACTGACGATACAGAGCCAAAAAATATATCTGACGATAACAAAGACTCGGATAACAAAAATTAATTTAAATGCCTACTATCGGTTGGTTTGAAATTTTAATTGTTGTTGCTATTGCAATAATAGTTCTTGGACCAAAGGATTTTCCAGTGATGTTAAAGAAAGCAGGCTCCTGGATTGGATCAGCAAAAAGGTACGTTAATAATATTCAAAATGAAGTTTCAAATCTAGAGATAGATGAAGAAAAAATTGATAACGAAATAAAAAAAGAAATTAAAAAAGATGAGTAATGAAGATCAGGAAGGTGGATTTGTAAGTCACCTAACAGAACTAAGAAAAAGGTTAATAAATAGCTTTATCTTTTTATTTATCTTTTTTGTTATTTGTTACTTATTTGCAGAACATATCTATGGTTTTCTTGTTGATCCATTTGCAAGAGCTGTAAAAGAAGACGGCTCTGATAGAAGATTGATATTTACAGCTTTACAAGAGACCTTTTTAACATATATTAAAGTATCATTCTTCACTGCTTTTTTTGTTACATGTCCATTTATCTTGATGCAAATTTGGAAATTTATTGCACCTGGATTGTACAAACATGAAAAAATAGCAATTCTGCCTTACCTTATATTAACACCAATATTATTTTTTTTAGGAGGCATGCTGGTTTATTATTTGATAATGCCTCTTGCGATTAAATTTTTTCTTTCATTTGAAAGCACAGGTCTTTCTACAAATTTACCAATCCAATTAGAGGCTAAAGTTAATGAATATTTATCACTAGTTATGAAATTAATTTTTGCTTTTGGTATCAGTTTTCAGTTACCAGTTGTTTTAAGTCTATTAGCTAGAATCGGAATTGTTGATAGTCAATTTTTAAAAGAGAGAAGAAAATATGTGGTTGTTATAATATTTGCAGCAGCTGCATTGCTAACACCACCAGATCCAATTACTCAAATAGGTTTAGCAATACCTTTATTAATTCTGTATGAATTATCAATATTTTCAGTAAAATTTATAGAAAATAAAAATTTACAAAAAGAAGATGCATAACATTAAAGAAATACGAAAAGATTTTTCCAAATTTCAAAAATCTCTTGAAAAAAGAAATTTAGAAGTAGATTTTGAAAAAATTCAAAAATTAGATGAACAAAATAGAAATTTAATTCAAAAAAAAGAAAGTTTAGAAAAAGAAAAAAAAGATATTTCTAAATCAAAAGATGAGAGTTTGTTTAAGAAATCTAAAGAAATTAGCAAGGAACTCGAGAAAATTGTAGAAGATCAAAAACAAATTAAGTTTGATTTAGATAGTATAATGTCTAGCATACCCAATATACCACATGAAGATGTTCCAAATGGTAAAGACGAAAATGATAACAAAGAAATATTAAAATCAGGAGAGATACCCAATCTAGAATTTAAACCTAAAACACATTACGAATTAGGTGAAAAACTAAATATGCTTGATTTTGATTTAGCTACAAAAACTACTGGTTCAAGATTTGTATTTGTAAAAGATAAATTGGCTCTTTTAGAAAGAGCAATATCAAATTTTATGCTTGATACGCATATTCATCAAAATGGTTATCAGGAAATATCACCTCCATTAATGGCATCAGAAAGCACTATGTACGGCACTGGACAGTTGCCAAAATTTGAAAATGATCAGTTTGAAATTAAATTTGACGAAGGTTCAGATAGAAAATTTTTGATACCAACAGCAGAGGTGATTTTAACCAATATTGTTAAAGATAAAATGATTGATCTTAAAAATTTACCAATGAGATTTGTTGCTTCAACTCCTTGTTTTAGAAAAGAAGCTGGAAGTTATGGAAAGGATACAAGGGGCATGATTAGGCAGCATCAATTTTACAAAGTTGAAATGGTAAGTATTGTTGAGAATGAAAAATGTTTAGAAGAATTAGAGAGAATGACAAATTGTGCCACTGACATACTAGATAAATTAGAATTACCTTATCGAAAAGTAATTTTATGTTCAGGTGATATGGGTTTTAGCGCAGAGAAGACCTATGATATTGAGGTATGGTTACCATCAGAAAATAAATATAGAGAAATATCTTCATGTTCATCTTGTTCAACGTTTCAAGCACAGCGTATGAAGGCAAGATATAAAAATAATAATAAGGAAAATGTTTTTGCAGGTACGTTAAATGGAAGCGGTTTAGCTGTTGGAAGAACTCTGATTGCAATTATGGAAAACTATCAGCAAAAAGATGGTTCTATTATAATTCCTAAAGTTCTAAGACCTTATATGAATAATATGGAATTGATTTCTAACAATTAAAGTTGTTTTAATTAGTTAGATGGTATAAGAATGCCATAATTTAAAGGAGATTTATGGAAGGTTCAGGAATAGGTCAATTTATACCGCTAATTTTAATTTTTGTTATTTTTTATTTTTTCTTAATCAGACCACAGCAAAAAAAAGTTAAAGAGCATAAAGCAATGGTCGAAGGTTTAAAGAGAGGTGATAAAGTAGTCACATCAGGTGGTATAACAGGAAGAGTAGAAAGATTAATTGATAACGACAAAGTAGAAGTTGAAATAGCTGAAAATGTTAAAGTAGAAATTGTTAAAGCTACAGGTATTCAAAGTCTCTTAAACAATACTCCAGAAGTTAAAAAATAATCAATTAAGATAAGTGCTTTATTTTTCTAAACTAAGAATCTTATTTGTAACTTTATTTTCTTTATTATTTATTTTAATTGCTTCATCAAATTTATTTAAGTTCGATGATAGTTTTTTTAATAAGAAAATAAATCTTGGTTTAGATTTACAAGGTGGCTCTTATCTTCTACTTGAAATTGATAATGAGCCTGTAATTGAACAAAAATTACAAAATTTAACAACCACTATTAGAAATTATTTCAAAGAGAAAAACATCAAAGTTAATAATATTAAAATTGATAATCAAAATATTTTTTTCAATGTTGCTGATTTAGACAAACAAGCAGTGCTAGATGTGTTTCAAGATGAAAACAGTGATCTAAATCCTTATTACCCAAGATTTAAATCACACCAACTTGATATCGAAGATAATGGTATCAATTTAAAAGTAAGTTTTTCAAGACAAGGCATAATCAATCTTAAAAATTCATCGCAAGATCAAGCTATAGAAATTGTAAGAAGAAGGGTAGATGAAGTCGGTACTAATGAACCAAATATTTTAAAAAGAGGTAATGATAGAATACTTGTTGAGCTTCCAGGTCTAGATGATCCTCAAAGAATTAAATCACTATTAGGAAAAACTGCAAATCTTACATTTAGATTTGTAACTAATGATGAAAGTGACAGATTTGGTGTTGAGAAGTTAAAATTTGAAGACGGCTTAGAAGAGGCAACAGTAAGCAAAAGAATAATCATCAGTGGTGAAAATCTATTAGATGCACAACCAAAAATGGACACTCAAAACAATCAAACTGTTGTGTCATTTACATTAGATAGAGTAGGAGCCAAAAGATTTGGTAAAGCAACATCTACTGGTATTGGAAAACAATTAGCGATTGTTTTAGATGGAAAAATAATTAGCGCACCTGTTGTGAGAGATACAATAGCAAGTGGATCTGGACAGATCAGTGGGGGATTTACTTTCCAAAGTGCTACAGATTTAGCTTTATTATTAAGATCTGGAGCTTTACCTGCACCATTAGAAATCATAGAGGAAAGAACTGTAGGACCTGATCTTGGTCAAGACTCGATTAATGCAGGAATGATTGCTTTAGCTATAGGCTTTTTATTAGTTATTATTTTTATGTTTGTTAAATACAAAGTTTTTGGACTAATCACTAACGTAACATTAATAATTAATTTATTTTTATTACTTGGTATTTTAACTTTATTTGAAGCAACACTAACTCTTCCAGGTATAGCGGGGATAATTTTAACCGTTGGTATGGCTGTTGATGCAAATGTATTAATTTTTGAAAGAATTAAAGAAGAACTTAAAGATGAAAGTAATAATATTTTAGCTTTTGATGGAGGTTACACAAAATCAAGAACAGCAATTATTGATGCAAATATTACTACTTTGTTAGCAGCTATAATTTTATTTTTTATGGGTTCTGGTCCAGTAAAAGGATTTGCTGTTACTCTAGGTGTTGGAATTTTTACAACACTATTTTCAGTTTATTTTATAGCAAGATTGTTCACTAGTCTTTATGTGACAAGAAATAAAAATAAGGAAAAACTAATCTAATGATAGCATTTAACAAATACTATAATCACTTTAACATACTATCTATATTCTTAATTACAGCATCACTTTTATTACTAATTTTTAAAGGTTTAAATTACGGTATAGACTTTAAAGGTGGAACATTGATTGAACTAAGGTCATCAGATAGCAAAATTAGCGTTAGTTCATTGAGAGATAAATTTAATCAAATGGATTTAGGAGATGTTTCTGTTAAAAAATTTGGAAATGACACTGATTTTCTAATTAAATTTGAAAATAAAGATAATAAAAAAAATATTATAGAAGAAATTAAAAAAGATTTAGACAGTTCTTTTGGAAATAACTATGATTTTAGAAGAGTTGAAAATGTAGGTCCTAAAGTTAGTGCTGAGTTGCTTGAAGCTGGCGTGATAGCAATTTCTTTATCTCTAGCTGTAATGCTTATTTATATTTGGATACGTTTTGAGTGGCAATTTAGTTTGGGCGCAATTTTGGCATTATTTCATGATGTAATTGTTACATTGGGAATTTTTTCATTGTTTAGTCTTGAGATTAATTTATCAATTATTGCAGCTGTTCTAACTATTGTTGGTTATTCTATGAACGATACGGTTGTAATATTTGATCGTGTTAGAGAAAATTTGAGAAAATATTCAGACATTAAAATTTTTGAATTAACTAACATTTCAATTAATGAAACTTTATCTAGAACAATAATAACCTCAGCTACAACTTTGTTAGCTTTATTGGCGATATTCTTTTTTGGTGGCGAAATTTTAAAAGGTTTTTCTTTAGCAATGATACTTGGTGTTGTGTTTGGAACTTATTCTTCGATTTATATATCTAATACAGTTTTAGTGAGATTAAGAGTGTCACAAAAAACAGTCTTAAGAGAAGACGATAATAAAACAGTTTAATATAAGTTTTGAGCAGCTACCATTGAAAGTAACATTGGTAGAGATAAAAGTGTATTTGTTCTTGAAAATAACATTGCAGTTTTAGCAGACTTAGCTTTTGTTTCTGGATCAGCTTCAACTATTCCTAAAGCTTTTTTTTGGTTTGGCCAAATCACAAACCAAACATTAAAAGCCATTACAATTCCTAACCACATACCAATTCCTATTGCTGTATGTTTTGGAACACCAGATCCAATGCTAAAAGTCATAGCATCATGTAAATATCCATTTAACAGAGCTAAAATTAATCCTGAAAGAACAGTAAACGCAGCTGCCCATCTAAAATAAAATAATGCAGCAGGAGCAATTACTTTCCCAATAGCAGGTTTTTGTTCATCAGGTATATTTCCCATATTTGGAATTTGAACAAAATTAAAATACCACAATAATCCTATCCACATTATTGCAACAACAACATGAATGTATCTAAATAACCAGCTCCAAAAAAGAGTATCGAATGCAATACCATCATTTAAATAGGAAAGACCTAAAAACAATATAATTGCTAATGCAAGTGATGCATGAATTGTTTTAGATAGTGATGATAATAAACTGCTCATGATTCTTAATTAATATACACTAAATTTAGATTTTTTATAAGTTTTTATATTTAATACAAAAGAGGTTTTAAAAACTGGCCTGTGTAGCTTTCTTTTACTTTGCAAACTTCCTCAGGTTTACCTTCTGCAACAATTTTACCACCTTTAACACCACCCTCAGGACCCATATCAACAATGTGATCAGCTGTTTTTATAACATCTAAGTTATGCTCTATTACAACTACGGTGTTTCCTAATTTCACGAAGGTGTGAAGAATTTCTAGTAATTTTTTAATATCGTGCTGATGCAGTCCAGTTGTTGGTTCGTCTAATATGTACATGGTTCTACCAGTTGATCTTTTTGATAATTCCTTGGCTAGTTTAATCCTTTGTGCTTCACCACCTGATAGTGTAGTGGCCTGTTGTCCAATTTTAATGTAACCAAGTCCAACTTTTTTTAAGGTTAATAATTTAGATTTAATATTTGAAATGTTTTCAAAATATTCACAACCTTCATCAACAGACATATCTAAAATATCAGCTATACTTTTTCCTTTAAACTTAATCTCTAAAGTTTCTCTGTTGTATCTCGTTCCTTTACACTCATCACACTGAATATAAACATCTGGTAAAAAATGCATCTCGTAAGTAATAACTCCATCACCTTCACACGCTTCACATCTACCGCCCTTAACATTAAATGAAAACCTTCCTGGTTTATAACCTCTAGTTTTAGACTCAGGTAAACTAGTAAACCAATCTCTTATAGGACCAAAAGCTCCAGTATATGTTGCTGGGTTAGATCTTGGAGTTCTACCAATAGGGGATTGGTCGATATCAATAATTTTATCAATTAATTCTACTCCTTTGTAACCTTTAAAAGCTTTAGGAGTTTTTCTAGCTTTGTTATTAAGTGTTAAGTTTAGTGCATGAAATAATGTTTGTAATACTAATGTAGATTTACCACTTCCTGAAACCCCGGTTACACAAGTAAATGTTCCTGTAGGAATTTTAAGGTTAACATTATTTAAATTATTTCCACTAGCACCATTTATTTCTACAAATCTACCATTCTTTGCTAATCGTCTAGTTTTAGGAATTTCAATTTTTTGTTTATTTGCAAGATACTGTCCAGTTATACTCTTCTTATCCTTTTTAAGTTCTTCGTAAGTTCCTTGAGCTGTTATTTGACCACCATTCGTTCCAGCTTCAGGCCCAAGATCAATAATGTGATCTGCATTTTCCATTGTTTCAGTATCATGTTCAACAACAATTACTGTATTTCCAAGATCTCTTAATCTTTTTAATGCATTTATT
Source organism: Candidatus Pelagibacter sp. HIMB1495 (assembly GCF_052047955.1). NCBI lineage: Bacteria > Pseudomonadati > Pseudomonadota > Alphaproteobacteria > Candidatus Pelagibacterales > Candidatus Pelagibacteraceae > Candidatus Pelagibacter > Candidatus Pelagibacter sp. HIMB1495. The sequence continues at coordinate 957,967 of NZ_JBNAIQ010000001.1, forward strand.
AATTTAACATTATCTTTTTGATGTAAACCAATTGATGGCTCATCTAAAACGTACAATACTCCTGTTAAACCAGATCCAATTTGTGATGCCAATCTAATTCTTTGGGATTCTCCTCCCGATAAAGTTCCAGACTCTCTTGAAAGTGTCAAATAATCCAAGCCAACATTAAGTAAGAAATTTAATCTTTCATTTATTTCTTTTAGGACATGTTCTGCAATTTTAAATTGTCTTTTGTCTAAATTATTTTCTAAGCTTTTAAACCATTCAGCAGCATCATGGATTGATTTTTTAGTAACCTCACTAATATTTAAATCATTAATCTTAACACATAATGCTTCTTCTTTAAGTCTATCACCATTACAAGCTTCACATGCGGTATCAGATTGATATTCGGCTATTGCTTCTCTTTTCCACTCACTATCTGATTCCAAGAAACGTCTTTCAAGATTATTAATCACTCCTTCAAAGGTTTTTTTATATGAATATTTTTCATATCCATCATCATAATTAAATTTAATTTCGTCCTCATCTGAACCATATAAAATTATATCTTTTATTTTTTTTGGAAGCTTTTTCCATTTTTCATCAAGAGAAAATTCATAATGCTTTGCAAGAGACGCTAATGTTTGGGCATAATATAAAGTTGTCGATTTGGCCCATGGTTCAATTGCCCCATCTGCTAAACTTTTTCGCTCATCAGGCACTACTAAATTTGGATCTACATTTAATTTCATTCCTATACCTTCGCATTCTTCACAAGCACCATAGGGACTATTAAAAGAAAACAATCTTGGTTCTATTTCTTCGATAGTAAAACCACTTTCTGGACAAGCAAACTTTGTTGAGTAAATTAATTTTTCAATTTTTCTAAACTTTTGAGGAAGAGTTTCATCTTCGTATTCAACAAAAACTAACCCATTAGCTAAATTTACGGCTGTTTCTACGCTTTCAGCTAATCTGTTTCCAAGTTTTGAATTAAGTACAATTCTATCAACTAGAATTGAAATGTCGTGTTTTAATTTTTTATCAAGATTAGGAGACTTTTCTATATCGTATAATACGTTATCAATTTTTATTTTTCTAAATCCACGTCTCTTGTAGCTTAAAATATCTTTTTTATATTCACCCTTACGACCTCTAACTACTGGAGCATAAATATAAATTGTAGATTTTTTTGGTAATTTTTTAATTAAATCAACAATTTGAGTAATTGTTTGAGAGGTTATTGGCTTACCTGTAAAAGGAGAGTAGGGAATACCTGCTCTTGCATAGAGTACCCTCATATAATCATAAATTTCCGTAACAGTTGCAACAGTTGATCTGGGATTTTTTGAAGTGTTTTTTTGTTCGATTGCTATGGCTGGACTTAAGCCTTCAATTAAATCAACATTTGGCTTTTTCATTTTATCTAAAAATTGGCGTGCATAAGCAGATAAACTTTCAACATATCTTCTTTGACCTTCTGCATAGATGGTATCAAAAGCTAATGAAGATTTTCCTGACCCAGATAAACCTGTTATGACTACAAATTTATCTTTTGGAATCTCTACAGTCACATTCTTCAAATTGTGTTCTTTAGCGCCCTTAATAACTATCTTTTTCATCATATTTTTAGTTGCTTTGAGTCAATAAAATTAATATTCAGAAGAATTGTGATATAAATCTTATTAATTAATTTAACAAATATTAAAATATTATGGCTGGAAGTTTAAATAAAGTATTATTAATTGGTCGTTTGGGCGCAGACCCTGAAATTAAACAAATGGTAAACGGGAAGAGTGTAGCTAGACTAAGTCTTGCAACCAGTCAAACATGGAAAGATAAAAATACTGGTGAAAGAAAAGAAAAAACTGAATGGCACCGTATAGTTGTATTCAATGAAGGGTTGGTAAATGTTGTTCAACAATATTTAAAAAAGGGTGCTCAAGTTTATGTAGAGGGACAACTGACAACACGTAAATGGAAAGATGAACAATCTGGCCAGGATAAGTATTCAACAGAAATTGTTATACAAGGTTACAATTCTTCACTTACAATGTTAGGTGGAGGAAATACAGGTGGTGGAATTCAGAATGACACAACTCAACAAAATAATATTGAGGATTCTTCTCAAGTGTCAAATGATATGGATGACGAAATACCATTTTAATTTCTATGCAAAAAACTGAAGAACCAAAAGATAAGAATATTAATCTAATCTCTATGCATGACGAGATGAGCTCGTCTTACTTGTCTTATGCAATGAGTGTTATTGTAAGTCGTGCATTACCTGATGTAAGAGATGGATTGAAACCAGTTCACAGAAGAATTCTTTATGCAATGTATAAAGGTGGTTATGATTGGTCTAAACAATTCAGAAAATCAGCAAGAATAGTCGGGGACGTAATTGGTAAATACCACCCTCATGGCGATCAATCTGTATACGATGCATTAGTTAGAATGGTGCAAGATTTTTCTATGAGTTTACCTTTGGTTCAAGGTCAGGGTAATTTTGGATCTATAGACGGTGATCCGGCAGCTGCTATGAGGTACACTGAAACAAGATTATCAAAAGTTTCACAATATTTGATTGATGATATCGAAAAAAATACGATTAGTTTTAAAAGTAATTACGATGAAACAGAAAAAGAGCCCAGTGTATTACCTGCTCAATTTCCAAATTTATTAGTTAATGGTGCTGGTGGTATTGCTGTAGGAATGGCAACTAGTATTCCCCCACATAATTTAGGTGAGATAATTGATGGTACTTTAGCCTTAATAGATAATAAAGATATTAAAATAAAAGAATTAATGAAACATATTCCAGGACCAGATTTTCCAACTGGAGGTGTAATAATCGGTAAAGATATAATTAAACAAGGTTACAACAATGGAAGAGGTTCATTTAAAATAAGAGGTGAAGTATCAGTTGAAAGCTTAAAGAATGGTAGAGATAGATTAGTAATTACTTCAATTCCATACCAAGTAAATAAAGCTGTACTAAATGAAAGAATTGCACAATTAGTTAGAGAAAAGAAAATTGAAGGTATTAAAGATATAAGAGACGAGTCTAATAGAGAAGGTATAAGAGTTGCTATTGATTTAAGAAATGGTGTTGAACCAGAAACAATTAAAAGACAACTTTACAAAAATACTCAAATAGAGAGTTCTTTTGGTTTTAACACTTTGGCAATTGTAGAAGGGAAACCAAAAACATGTACATTAAAAGAATTTCTTTCTAATTTTTTATCCTTTAGAGAAGATGTAGTAATCAAAAAAACAAAATTTGATCTTCAAAAAGCAGAGGAAAGAGCTCATATCTTAATAGGTCTATCTGTAGCTGTAGAAAACCTAGATAAAATTATAAAAATCATTAGATCTTCCAAAACACCTGAAGATGCAAAAAATGCTATTCTTAAAACTAAATGGAAAATAAACAAATCACAAAAATTAATTTCTTTAGTAGAGGGAAAAAAAGGTAAAAATATTTATTCTTTATCCGAACCACAAGTGTTAGCTATCTTAGAATTAAGATTACAGAAATTAACAGCTCTTGGTATCAATGAAATTGAAGTTGAGATTAAAAAATTAGCTGAATTAATTGCAAAATATAAAAAAATTATATCCTCTAAAAAAGAACTTTTGAGAGTAATAAGTGAAGAGTTAAAAAATATTAAAGAAAAATTTGCAGTTCCAAGAAGAACTAAAATAATTGATGCAGTTTTAAATTACGACATCGAAGAAACAATACAAAAACAATCTGTAATTATCACAGTAACTTTGCAAGGATACATTAAAAGAGGCTCATTAAATAATGTGAAACAACAAAAAAGAGGTGGAAAAGGCAAATCGGGTATTACTACCAGAGATCAAGACTCTGTTATACAAACTCTTTCAGTAAATACGCATACATCAGTTTTATTTTTTTCTACAGAAGGACTTGTTTATAAAATTAAAGCTTGGAAAATACCTGAGGGATCATCGGCTTCAAAAGGTAAATCCTTATTTAATATTCTTCCGCTAAAGAGTCATCAATCCATTAGTTCAATTATGCCAATGCCTGATGAAGATACAGATTCAAAAAATTATCAAATTATTTTTGCAACCGCACAAGGTAAAGTTAGAAAAAATAGTTTAGAGGATTTTTCTTCAATTAATGCTTCTGGAAAAATTGCAATGAAGCTTGACAACAACGATAAAATTGTTGGTGTTAAAATTTGTAAAGATGACCAAGATATAATTCTAAGTACTAGATTTGGTAAATGTATCCGTTTTGAAGCTAGAAAACTAAGAGTATTTAAGGGAAGATCTTCAAAAGGAATTAAAGGAATTGAACTCGCATCTGGTGATCAAATTGTTTCATTGTCCGTAATTGATAACGATAAATTAAATAAAAATGGAAAAAAATCAAAAGATGAAAAATCAGAATTAAAAGCAAAAGAAAAATTTGTTTTAGCAATAAGTGAAAACGGTTATGGCAAAAAGACTTCTCATATTGACTACAGAGTTACTAATAGAGGTGGAAAGGGTATTATTGGAATTATAAATTCTCCAAGAAATGGAAATATAACCTCATCTTTTCCAGTTTTTGAAGGTGATGAAATTTTAATTTCCACAAACAAAGGAAGAGTTATTAGAGTTGCAGTGAAAGAAATAAGAACCGCTAGCAGAAATACTCAAGGTGTAAGAATTATAAAATTATCTGGTGATGAAAAAGTTGTTTCAGCAATTAAAATTGATGATAATTTAATTTAATGAATAAAATTGCTATTTATCCAGGAACTTTTGATCCAATTACTTATGGTCATATAGATGTTATTAAAAAAGCACTAAAACTTTTTGATAAAATAGTAGTTGGAGTTTCAGATGTTAGTAATAAAAATTATTTATTTTCATCAGAGGAAAGAATAGAAATTGTTAATAAAGCTTTATTTAAGGATTTAAAATTAAATAAAAAAAAAATTATAGTTGTATCCTTTGGTTCACTAACTACTGATTTGTGCAAAAAATATAAATCAAACATCATTTTGCGTGGCTTGAGAGCTGTATCTGATTTTGAATACGAATTTCAACTTGCCGGAATGAATAGAAAACTCAACCAAAATATTGAGACAATTTTTTTAATGTCAGATGTAGAAAATCAAATCATTTCCTCAAGGTTTGTTAAAGAAATTGTAAAATTAAATGGAAATATTAAAAAATTTACTACCAAAAGCACAATAAAATCTTTAAAAGAAAAATATGAATAGAATTTTATCGTACATATTTATTTTATTTTTTGTAAGTGCAAATCAATTAATAGCTGAGGAGAATATAATGATTTTAAAACTAAAAGATGGTGATGTAAAAATTGAATTATTTGAAGACGTGGCACCTAACCACGTCAAAAGAATAAAAGAATTAGCTAATAGCGGAAAATATGACAACGTTGTATTTCATAGAGTAATCGATGGTTTCATGGCTCAAACAGGTGATGTTAAATTTGGAAATTCAGATTCTAAAGAATTTGATTTAAGAAGAGCCGGTATGGGTGGATCTGATATGCCTGATTTAGAACAGGAGTTTAATAGTTTGCCTCATGATAGAGGCACATTATCTATGGCTAGAGCTCAAGATCCAAATAGTGCAAATAGTCAGTTTTTCATTTGTTTTCAACCAGCACCTTTTTTAGACAGACAGTATACTGTTTTTGGCAAAGTTATTGAGGGAATGGAGTTTGTAGATAAAATTAAAAGAGGTGACCAAAATAACAATGGTGCTGTAACAGATCCTGATAAAATTATAAGTTTTAAATCTTTGTAAAATATTAAATGGCATTAAAAAATTTTGCCTTTAAAGTTTTAAACAAAGATAAATTTGCTAGACGTGGTGTTATAGAAACTCATAGAGGTGTGATTAATACACCTGCATTTATGCCTGTTGGCACACAAGCAACAGTTAAAGCTTGTACAATTGACGATATAAAGAAAACTGGATCAGAAATAATTCTATCTAATACATATCATTTAATGATCCGTCCTGGAGTGGAAAGAATTCAGTCAGCAGGCGGTTTACATGAGTTTATGAATTGTGATTTACCAATACTTACAGACTCAGGTGGTTTTCAAGTAATGTCTCTATCAAAGTTAAATAAAATAGATCGTGAAAAAGGAGCAATATTTAATTCACACGTTGATGGAAAAAAATTTTATTTAAGCCCTGAAGAAAGTATTAGGATTCAATTAGGCTTAAACTCAGATATTGTAATGATAATGGATGAGTGTCCAAAAAAAACTGAAGATTATAGTTTAATAAAAAAATCTATGTATCTTTCTTTGTATTGGGCTGAGAGATCTAAAAAAGCTTTTGGAAATAATCCTCACAAAGCTTTATTTGGAATTATTCAAGGAGGATTATTTAAAGATTTAAGATTAAAATCCCTTGAAGGTCTTACAAACATCGGATTCGATGGCTATGCAGTTGGAGGATTAGCTGTAGGTGAAACTCAAGAGGAAATGTTCACTACTTTGGATGGTATCAAAGAGCATTTGCCAGAGGAAAAACCTCATTATTTAATGGGAGTTGGTACACCTACGGATATTTTAGGAGCGGTAAAAAGAGGTATAGATATGTTTGATTGCGTTCTTCCAACTAGATCAGGTAGAACAGGTCTTGCTTTTACTTGGAATGGACGGGTAAATATTAAAAATAATAAATATCAACATGATAACACGCCGTTAGATCCTAATTGTGAAAATTTAAATTTAAATAAATATTCAAAAAACTATTTAAATCATTTGTTTAATACTAATGAAATATTAGCATCAATGCTATTAACACTTCATAATATAAATTTTTATCAAGAATTAATGTCTGAAATCAGAAAAAATATTATGAGTAGTACCTTTGATCAATTTCACGATAAATACATTGATAAGTTGTAGTCTTATCAACTGTGCTGTTATGTATAAAACTAATCAGTAAAAACCCTTCATTTATAACAATTTATTTTTAGAAAAAAATACATTGAACGAATTGAAATATTAAAAATTATCTATATACAAACCATATTCATTTTCATAAAAATGAAAACTATGTGGGCCGTTAGCTCAGTTGGTAGAGCAATTCCCTTTTAAGGAATGGGTCGATGGTTCGAGTCCATCACGGCTCACCATATTTAGATGTTTAGTAAATCTCATTTAAAAAATAATTTTTCTGATTTCTTAAATTTTTATAAATATAGACCAATTAAAAATAACCAAAGTGGCATGAAAATTGACCACTGTTATGCTTTATTTATCTTGCTTAAAAAAATAAAACCTAAATATGTTATTGAGTCTGGTGTATGGAAAGGCCAAACAACATGGTTAATTAAAAATGTGTTAAAAAATACAAAGGTTTTTTCTATTGATATAGATTTATCTCAGCGTGATTTAATTTATAAAGACGTTAAATATCTAGAAAAAGATATTACAAAATATAATTGGTCAAAATTAGATAAAAATAAAACTTTAATTATTTTCGATGATCATGTTTGTTTTTCAAAAAGATTAAATTTTATTAAAAATAACAAATTTAAACATATAATATTTGATGATAATTTACCAAATCATCATATTAGTTACTACACTCCTAAAATGATTTTTGAAAATCAGTATTTAGTCAAAAAAGAATTTATTAAATATTCTAATTTATTTAGATTAATAAAATTTATTATAAGATTTTTAAAAAAAGATTTTAAAGATAATACAAAAATAAAAGTTTTTAATAAGTATATAAGAATTACATATCCAGCTAAAAATAACGAAAAACTTAAAAACGATTTCGATATTTTCAGAAAAAATATTAAAATTTACTATGAATTTCCTCCAATAACTAAATTTAATTATAAAAAAAGATTTAAAAAAATACTTAATAATTTTAAAGGAGTCGTGCCCAAAGATTATAAAGTAAAGCTTCCAATTTTTTCAAATTCAAAAATACATTTAGACAATGAGCTCAAAGATGAATTAAATGTTCAATATAGCAATATTTGTTACATTAAATTAACAAATTAAGTAATTTTTATTGGTGGATAATCCAAAATCACTTCATTCATCCATTCATTCAATTGTTTAATTCTCGTATCTGAAGATGGATGTGTGCTCATAAATTGTGGTGGTTCTTTACCTTTGTTGAATTCTTTCATTCTTTCCCAAATTTTAACTGTTTCTCTAATATCATAACCAGATAAAGAAGAAAAAATCATTCCAAGATAATCAGCTTCGCTTTCTTGTTTCCTGTTAAACGGATTCATAATTCCTAATTGAGTTAACATACCAACTGTATTCATTCCTGTTGTCCTGTTTATATCAGACAATATACCACCGCTTGCTATATCAATTATTCGTGCTCCAGTATTTAACAATGCGCCTCTACTTGCTCTTTCTACAGAATGTTTAGCCACAGCATGTGCAACTTCATGTCCCATCACAGCTGCAAGTCCATTCGTGTTTTTTGTAACATCAAGCATGCCTGTATAAAATGCAATTTTACCTCCTGGCATACACCATGCATTTCTAACTTTTTTATCAATTAAAATATATTCCCAATCAAAATTAGCAGTAGGATCATCTAATTTAGCTCTATAAAAATATTCACTAATAGAATCCTCCATTTTTTTTCCAATTTCTCTTATCTCATTGAGTGTTTTGGTGTCATCACTCATTTTTTCATTCTCTTTAATTTTCTCATAAACTTGAGCCGCTTGAGCATTTAATTTTGCTTCAGGGATTAATTTTAATTGTTTTCTGTCAGTAATAGGTGCACTAGCACAAGAGTGTAGGAGTAAACTACCACAACCACAGCCAACATAAGTCAAAAATTTTCTTCTATCCATTTTCTTTATAAATTGATATTAAATATAAATTATGAATCTTAACAACAAAATCTTAATTGTATTATTTATCATTGCAATAATTTTTGTCACATATTCAAGTTATAGTTAACAAATGAAAGATAATAAAAAAAAACCTATAAAAAAGAGAGAAATTATAGGTCTATGGTTCTATATATTATCTTTAAAAATTAGAAATTATTTTTTTACAGGTGTCGTTGTTTTAATCCCAATAGGACTAACTATTTATTTAAGTAAATTTTTAATAAATACGTCCTCAAAAATTTTACCGTCTCAAATAAATCCTAATTATTATTTGCCATTTAATATACCTGGCCTAGAGATAATTATTTCAATTATTTTTATAACAATCATTGGATTTATATCTTTATCTTATTTGGGGAAAAAATTCCTTCAGTTAATAGACAGTTTATTCAAAAAAATACCACTGCTAGGAACTTTTTGGTCTGCAATTAAACAAATGTCACAATCATTTAAAGAAAGTGGCAGTAAAAGTAAGAGTGTTGTTCTGGTAGAGTATCCAAGAAAAGGTGTATGGGCCGTAGGTTTTGCTACTAAAGAAAATTCTGGAGAAATTGCTGAAAAAACAAATCAAAAATTAATAAACGTATTTGTTCCAACAACTCCAAATCCAACAAGTGGTTTTTTGCTAATGTTCCCTAAAGATGACGTTATATTTTTAAACATGACTTTTGAAGAAGCTTCTAAATTTATTGTATCGGCCGGAACGACAACAACTGAAAAAAATTAAGCTATATCGTTAATTATATCTGCTCTGTCGTACAATTTAATTAGAGGTTTAAATTTACTTAAATTTTCATTTTCAAGTTCAATCCTTTTTATTTCTTTTTCAGCTAATTCAAATAAGTCACCATTCTGAATTGGGTCTGCTAATTTGAAATTTTTAACACCACTTTGTTTAAAACCCAAAATATCACCGAAACCCCTGATCTTCATATCTTCTTCGGAAATAACAAATCCATCATTGGTCTCTTTTAATATATTTATTCTTTTTTTAGCATTTTCGCTCAAATTTGACTTAAACATCAAAATACAAGTAGCTTCTTTCTCTCCACGACCAACTCTACCTCTTAATTGATGGAGTTGAGATAGGCCAAACTTATTTGCATTTTCAATTATAATAACATTGGCATTTGGAAAATCTATTCCAACCTCGATAATAGTTGTAGATACTAATATTTTAAATTCTTTATTTAAAAATTTTTTTAAAATTTCATCTTTTTCATTTATATCTGTTTTTCCATGTAGGATAGAGACTTGTTTTGGAAATAATTTTTTTAAATATTCGAATTTTTGAATTGCAGAAGTATGATCCAATTTTTTAGACTCTTCGATTAATGGACAAACCCAAAATATTTGATTTCCTGAATTAATTTCTTTTTTTATAAATTTAATTACATCATCAATTTTACTTTCTAATTTACTATAAGTTTTTATTATTTTACGGTTTTTAGGTTTTTCTCTAATAATTGACAAATCCATATCACCATAAATTGTCATTGTTAAAGTTCGTGGAATTGGTGTGGCAGTCATCAATAAAACATCACAATTATTTCCTCCTTTGTCAGATAACCTTTTTCTTTGATTTACACCAAACTTATGTTGTTCATCAATAATAATTAATCCTAATTTTTTAAATTTAACTGTTTTTTGAAAAATAGCATGAGTACCAAAGATTATATTAATCTTATTATTTATTAGTTCATTGAGGATTAATTTTTTTTCCTTGTAGTTAGATTTACCAGAAATTAATTCTGTTGATATGTTTGATGGAAAAATTTTTTTTGCTAAATTATAATGTTGTCTTGCTAGTATTTCAGTAGGGGTCATAACAGCCACTTGGAAACCAGAATTGATAGTATTAAATGCAGCTAATAATGAAACAATTGTTTTTCCACTTCCGACATCTCCTTGTAATAATCTAAACATTTTGGTTGAGGATGATAAATCTTCATTAATTTCGTTAATCGATTTAAATTGATCATCAGTTAATGAAAAATCTAATTTATTAATGAGTTGTTTTTGTTTATTTAAATTAATAATTTTATTTTTTTTTTTTACTTTCTTAATTTTCTTTCTTATTTCTGAATTAACTAAAAATGTTGCAAATATTTCATCAAAGGCAAGTCTTTGATAAAAATGATCTTTGTATTTTCCTATATTTTCATGCTTATGTAATTCTCTTATGGCATCATTCCAATTGATATTATTGAATTTATTTAAAATTTTACTTGAGTGCCATTCTTTTAAGTTGGGTAATTTATCTATTATTTGTTTTATAATTTTATTATAAATTTTCTCAGATATTCCCTCAGTTAATGAATATTTATTATGAACTTGTTTAATTAAACTAGAGTCCTCAGATACATATTTAGGATTAGTTATTTGATATTTATTTTTAAAGTAGCCAATTTTCCCACTTACAGTTATTTCTTTTCCTAAAGGTAATATTTTTTTAATATATCCCTCATAACTATTAAAAAAAACACAATCTAACTCACCTGTTTCATCTGAACACTTAACTCTATTTGGTAATTTTCTAATTCTTGGAAACAAATATTTATTTGCCACAATAGTAACAGTTTGATTTTCGCCGATCTTTAAATCTTTTACTTTTGTTGACAAACTTCTATCCGTATAAGCCTTTGGAAGTTTCCAAAGTAAATCAAAAATATTATTTATATTCTTTTTTTTAAGTAAATTTGTTGTTTTTATACCAACGCCATTTAAAGCAGTTAGATCAGATAATAAATATTCAAAATTAGTTTTATTATCCATAATAAATTAATTATATTCTAATAATGAGCATCAATATAGATGAATTAAAAAAAAAAATTATTTATCGTTCTAATTATCGAGGTACAAAGGAGATGGATAAGCTCTTAGGTAAATTTGTAAAAAAATACATTAATGATTTGCAAAAAGAGGATTTAATTGATCTAGATAAATTTCTTAATATTGATGACACAAATTTGTATAACTTCTATAATGGTTTTGATACTGAATTCGAAATAGAAAAAAACAATATAAGCTTATTGTTTAAAAATTTTAAATATTAATTTGATGGCGGAGAGACTGGGATTCGAACCCAGGAAAGAGTTGCCCCTTTGCCGGTTTTCAAGACCGGTGCTTTCAACCACTCAGCCATCTCTCCGTGAGCAAGGTTTTATAATTATAATTATTTAATTCAACCATAAAATAGTCGAAAAAAACTCATTAACGACTAATATCAAAGCCTCATGAACAAAGAATTTAATAAAGGGCTTTTACTTGCTGGATTTGGATCTTTTTGGTGGGGTTTTTTTGGGGTTTTATATTTTAAATATATTACTTTTATTGGTTATATTGAACTAGTAGTTCACAGATGTTTATGGACAACTTTGACTTTAATATTAACAACTTTCTTTTTTTCAAAGTGGGATATTTTTTTTAAGATAATTAAAAGTAAACAAAATCTTGTTTATCTTTTTATGTCAGGGTTTTTGATTTTTATGAATTGGGGTGTGTGGATTTATGCAATCTCCACCAACAGAATAATAGATGCGAGTTTTGGTTATTTTATAATGCCAATATTAAGTGTTCTTCTTGGTTATATTTTTTTTAAAGAAAAATTAAATAATAAAAGAATTTTTTCAATTACTTTAGTTATTTTATCAATTTTATATTTAATTTTTGTAAGTCTAAAATCACTTCCTTGGGTTGGTATACTTGTAGCACTAAGTTGGGGCTTTTATAATTTAGTAAGAAAAAAGGTTAATGTTGATACTGATATTGGACTTTTAATAGAAAGTTTATTTATATTACCAATTGCAATTGTTGCATTTTATCTTATTGCAGTTAATGGTTACAATGATTTTTCGTTATCCAACCCTTCAATGATGTTAATAATATTTTTGGCAGGTCCAATGACAATAATACCTTTATTTTTATATGTAAGAGGAGTTGAATTATGTGGATTAGGACCGACTGGGATGATTTTCTATATCACTCCAACTCTTCAATTTTTACTAGGTTTTTTTTATTATGATGAAGTTTTCTCATTTAATAAACTAGTAAGTTTCATTTTAATCTGGATTGCGGTAATAATATATTTGAGAGATTTATATGAAACTAATTAAACTTATACTTATTTTGTCTCTTTTTTTTCATTCAAACACATTAGCAGATATCAATATAGAATTCGAAAAATGGAAAAATAATTTCAAAAAAATTGCTCTAGAAAATAATATTTCTGAAGAAACATTTGATCTAGTTATGTCTAATACTAAGTTTTTACCCGATGTAATTAAATATGATAGATATCAACCAGAATTTTATGAAGATACAAAAACTTACATATCAAAAAGAACCTCTGACCAAAAAATAAAAAAAGGAAAAAAACTTTATATAGATAATTTAAATTTAATTACCTCTGTTGAAAATGAATTTAACATAGAAAAAGAACTTCTCTTATCATTAATGGGTATAGAAACAAATTTTGGAACTTATGTTGGTAAAATGGACATTCTTTCTTCACTAGCTACATTAAGTTTTGACAAAAGAAGATCAGAATTTTTTACCAAAGAACTTTTAATACTTTTAAATTTAATTGAGAAAAATCAAATTGATTATAAAACATTATATGGATCTTGGGCAGGTGCTTTTGGTTACTTCCAGTTTATGCCTTCTACTATGAAAAATTATGCAACAGATTATGATGGCAATGGTTCAATAAATTTAAAAAGTAACCCTGATGCGTATGCTTCAGCGAGTAATTATTTAAAGAAAATAGGTTGGAAATCTAATGAACCATGTTTTTATAGAATTGATTTAAACAATGATATTCCAAAAAAATATTTAAATATTTCTGCAAAAAAATTACATGATAAGAAACAATTAAAGTTTTTTAGACAATACATTCAGAACAATTCAATTATTTCAAATAATTATGATGAATTAGAAGTTGCAATAATAACACCAGATAAAGATATAATTCCTGATGCGGAAACATTAAATCCAGCTTATGTAGTATTTAATAATTATGAAATAATTTTACAATGGAATAGATCTTTAAGATTTGCTTTAGCCGTCTGCACATTGAAGGATAAATTCAAAGATGAACTTTAAAATAATATTGCAATTATTGTTGTTTATTATTTTTATTGGATGCAAACAATTAGAAACAACTCAAAAAAAAACTATTAAGACAGAACCAGATACATCTACAGCAGAAACAACTTTAAAATCTTCAGATGAAGATGAAGAAGATAGTTCTAAATATATTTTTGATAGAGAGTATACCAACCAAGGCTTTGCATTAATTTACGACGAAAATCTTTTTAATAAAAAAAGTATTTCAAAAAAACTCGATAACAGAGGTTTGTTTATTTTTCATACCAAAATTAGAAAAAATTCTTTTGTGAAAATTACTAACCCTGAAAATACAAAAACTGTTATTGCGCAAGTAATATCTAATAAAGCAATTTTTTCAAATTTTTATAATTCAGTAATCACTAAAAGAATTGTTGATGAATTATTGCTTGATGAAAATGAACCCTATGTTGAATTATCTCTAATTTCTAATGAATCAACTTTTGTAGCAAAAAAAGCTAAAACGTTTGATGAAGAAAAAAAAGTAGCTCAAAAGGCTCCTGTGGATGGAATAACCATAGATAATTTAGGAACCGTAGAGAAAAAGGAATTGCCTAAGACTTCTGAAAGTAATTTTCTATATTCAATTAAAATTGCAGATTTTTATTATAAAGATTCAGCTGAAAATATGATCCAAAGAATTAAGGATGAAACAAAGATAACAAATCCTGTTATAAAAAAATTATCTCAAACAAAATATAGGGTATTATTAGGTCCATTTAATGATATAAAAAAAATTCAAGAGTCATTTGACGAAATAGAAAAACTAAATTTTGAAAACCTAAAAATTATTAAAGATGTTTAAAAAATTAAATTTAATTATTTTAATATTCATTTTATTTACATCTAAATCATTTGCTAATTTTGATGTGAAAGCAAAAACTGCAATAATTCAAGATTATCATTCTGGTGAAATTCTTTTTGAAAAAGAAGCGGACTTATCAATTTATCCTGCATCCATGACGAAAATCATGACCTCAATCATTGCCTTCGACTTAATTAAATCAGGAGATTTAAGTATGGACGAAAAATTTATTATTTCAGAAAAAGCTTGGCGATTATCTACAGCTGGTTATTCCTCAATGTTTATAATGGTAGGGGATGAGATCTCGGTTGAAAATTTACTAAAAGGTATAATCATAGCATCTGGTAATGATGCTTGTATTGCATTAGCAGAAGGTATAGCGGGTACTGAAGAAGAGTTTGCAATCTTAATGACAGCAAAAGCTAAAGAGTTAGGAATGGACAATACAAACTTTTCTAATTCATCAGGAATTAATCACCCTGATAATAATTCAACAGTTAGAGACATAATGATCATGTCTAGATACTTAATTAAAGAACATCCAGAATTTTATAAAATGTTTGCTGAAAAAGAATTTACTTGGGATAGAACAGGAGGAGATCCAATAACACAAGGTAATAGAAATCCTTTGCTATATAAAAATCTTGGAGCAGATGGTATCAAAACTGGTTATTTAGCTGTAGAAAAATATTCATTAGCTTCGTCTATAGAGAGAAATGGAAGAAGATTAATTGCTGTTGGCAGTGGTTTTAATTCAAAAAACGCCAGATCAAAAGAAAGTACTAAAATGTTAACTTATGGACTTACAAATTTTGATTTAGTTAAAATTACTGAAGCTAATAAACCTTTTCAAAAAATTGACGTATGGTTGGGAAAAGAAGATACAGTTGATGTTTATACAAATGAAGATATTTACAAAACTATTAAAAAGGCCAAAAAAAAATTATTAAAGGTTTCTGTAAATTATGATGGTCCTGTAGAAGCACCAATAATCAAAGATCAAAAAGTTGCAACATTAAAAGTAGTTTATGACCAAGAATTACTAGGTGAGTATGATTTGCTTGCTTTAAAAGAAATTAAAAAAGTAAATTTCTTTTCTAGATTGCTTAAATCATTAAACTACTTAATTTGGGGCGATGTCTAAGAAGCCAATAATTGTTTTTGAAGGTATAGAAGGCAGTGGCAAAAGTCATCATATTAAAATTGTTTCAAGGTATTTAGACAAAAATAAAGTTAAATATTTAAAAATCAGAGAACCAGGAGGAAGTTTAAATTCTGAAAAAATTAGAAAATTAATATTAAATAAGAAATCCAATTTTAATGTAAAAACTGATTTACTTTTATATCTAGCTGCCAGAAGTGAAAATATTAATCTTATTAAAAAATATTATAAAAAAAGAGTTATCTTAATTGATAGATTTATAGACTCTACAATTGCATATCAACATTATGGTATGGGTGTTGATATTAAAATTATAAATATAATTAATAAATATTTATTAAAAAATATTAAGGTTAATTTTACATTTCTTAATGTTGTAAATAAAAAAAATCTTTTCTTAAGATTAAAAATGAGAAAATCTTTAAATAGATATGATCAATTTAATACCAGTTTCTATAACAAAGTTCAAAATGGATTTCTTAAGATGTCAAAACTAAATAAGAAAAAATACAAGATAATTGATTCAAATTTAGATATTAAGAAAAATGAAAAATTAATTATCAATCATGTTAAAAAATTAATTAAATGAGCCTAAATTCTTCTACACAACTTAATTTGTACAAACATCAAGAGATTTTCAACCATTTATCTAAATTATATTTAAATAATAAATTACCAAATAAAATTCTTTTATCTGGTGAAAAGGGTATTGGCAAAGCAACATTAGGTTATCATCTAATAAACTTTGTATTATCAGAAAATGAAGAACATTCTTATGATGTTGAAAATAATAAAATTAATTTAGAAAATAAATCATTCAAACTTATACAAAATAAATCTAATCCAAATTTTAATCTTATAGACGTAGCTGAAGATAAAAAAAACATTGATATAAATCAAATAAGAGAATTAATTGATAATCTAAATAAATCTTCATTTAATAATAAAAAAAGATTTGTTTTAATAGATAATATAGAATTATTAAATTTGAATTCTATTAATGCATTACTAAAAGTGTTGGAAGAACCTAACGAAAATATTAATTTTATCTTAATTAATAATAATAAAAGAGTTTTACCAACTCTTAAATCTAGATGTTTAAATTTCAAAATTTTTCTAACGAATGCTCAATCTATTGAAATTGTTAATAAATTAATAAACGATGATGTTTATAATTTTATAAATCAAGATTTAGTAAATTACTTTACAACACCAGGTAAATTATATGAATTATTAAATCTTGCAGAAAACTTTGATTTAAATCTTAAGGATTATAATTTAGACACTTTTTTGCAAAGTCTAATATCAAGTAAGACTTACAAAAAAAACAAACCAATTATTCAATTAATCTATTCTTTTATTGAAGTTTATTTTAGAAACAATATATCTACGAAAAATATTAAATTATTTCACCATTATCATTACTTTTTAAAAAAAATCAATGATACTAAAATTTATAATTTAGACGAAGAGACATTATTTATGGAATTTGAAGATAAAGTTTTAAATGGATAAAAATTTTTATATTACAACACCTATTTATTATCCATCAGCTAAACCTCATATGGGTCACGCCTACTCAAGTATAGCTGCTGATTTTTTTGCAAGATTTAAAATCATTGATGATTATGCAGTACATTTTTTAACCGGTACAGATGAGCATGGTTTAAAAATTCAAAGATCAGCTGAACGAGCAGGGGAGACTCCTCAAAAATTTTGTGATCAAGTAAGCAAAACTTTTCGAGATCTTTCAGATACTCTAAATTTATGCAACACTGATTTTATTAGAACAACCGAAGAGAGGCATAAAAAAACAGTGCAATATCTTTGGTCTGAACTTGAAAAGAATGATGATATTTATCTATCAAATTATTCTGGTTGGTATTCAGTATCAGATGAAGCTTTTTATAGCGAAGATGAGATAGAAGAAATAGATGGTAAAAAAATAGCTATATCATCAAAATCACCTGTCGAATGGATTGAGGAAGAGTCGTATTTTTTTAGACTCTCAAAATGGGAAAAACCTCTTTTAAAATATTATGAAGATAATCCTGATTTTATTTATCCAGAGTCTCGACGAAATGAAGTTATTAGTTTTGTAAAAAGTGGTCTAAAAGATCTATCAGTTAGTAGGAAAAGTTTTTCATGGGGTATACCAGTTCCAAGTAATAAAAATCATGTAATTTACGTTTGGCTAGATGCACTTACAAATTATTTAAGCGCACTAAATTACCCAAATAAAGATGATGAATTATTCAAAAAATTTTGGCCTGCATCAATACATTTAATTGGCAAAGATATACTTAGATTTCATGCTGTTTATTGGCCAGCTTTTTTATTAGCTGCCAAGATTGAAGTACCAAAAAGAGTTTATGGTCATGGTTGGATTTTATCCGGAGAGGAAAAAATGTCCAAATCTAAAGGGAATATTTTGGATCCATTAGAAATAATTGATGAGTATGGGTTAGATCCATTAAGATATTATCTAATCAAAGAAGTTTCTTTTGGCAATGATGGTAATATTTCTCAAGAAAGATTGGAAGATTGTATAAACAGTGATTTAGCAAATAACTATGGTAATTTATGTCAAAGAGTTACCGCTTTTGCGATCAAAAATTGTGATGGAAAAATTCCTTCTGAAATTAAATTTCTAGATGAAGATTTGTTAATTTTAGACAAGTATAAAAAAAATTTAGATAATATTAGATCTAAAATTGATCATCAAAATATTAACTTTTATATAGAGTACATTGTTAATTCACTATTTGAGGCAAATAAATATTTTAATGATCAAGAACCGTGGAAAAAAAAAGATGACCAAATCAGATTAAACACAATTGTCTATACTACATTAGAAATTGTTCGAAAAATAAGTTTCTTATTATATCCAATTATTCCAGAGTCTTCTTTAAAAGCACTAAAAATTTTTAATATTAATGAGGATCAAATAAAATTAAATTCCCTAACAGATAATGAGTATTTAACTAAAGGAAATAATATTAATAAAATTGATATACTATTTAAAAAAATAGAAAAAAAAAATGATTGATTCTCATTGTCACTTAGATCACGAACCTTTGTTGAGTGATTTAACAAATGTTTTACAAAGATCAAAAGATGTGGGTATTGAAAAACTATTAACTATATCAACATCCTTTGAAAGTTTCTCTAGAATTAAAGAATTAGTTAATAGAGATGAGATGATTTATGGCACAATTGGAATTCATCCACATGAAAGTTCTACAAACACAATTACTGCTAATGAAATCATTGATAACTTAAAAAATAACAAGAAAATTATAGGCATTGGTGAAACTGGATTAGATTTTTATTATAATAACAGTGAAAAAGAAAAACAAATTGCAAGTTTTAAAGAACATATTCAAGCATCAATAAAAACTAATGTTCCTCTAATTGTTCATTCAAGAAATGCTGAGGATGAAACATTTGAAATTCTAAATCAATATAAAGATGAGAATATTAAAATTTTAATGCATTGTTTTACTGGTACAAAAGAATTTTCTAAAAAATTATTATCTCTAAACTCTTACTTTTCTGCTAGTGGAATCATTACTTTTAAAAATTCAGTTGATTTACAAGAGACATTTAAATCAATCCCAACTGAAAATATTTTAATTGAAACCGATAGTCCCTTTTTGGCACCAGTTCCAAATAGAGGAAAAAAAAATGAACCATCATTTATAGATTTTACAGCTGCAAAACTTGCTGAAATAAAAAATATTTCTAAAAAAGAATTGATAGAACTAACTACTAATAATTTTAATAAACTTTTTTTTAATTAAATAATATGAAATTTATTATTTTAGGCTGTGGTAGTTCAATGGGTGTACCAAGACCAGATGGTTTTTTTGGAAATTGTGATCCAAATAATAAAAAGAATTATAGAACAAGATGCTCAGCTTTATTGAAAACTACTGATGAAAATATACTAATAGATACCTCTCCTGATTTAAGGGAACAACTTTTAAGACATAAAATTAAAAAAATTAATAAAGTTCTTTTTTCACATATGCATGGAGATCAAACTCATGGAATTAATGATTTACGATCTTTTTATATAAACAGCAGAAAACAAATTAATGTTTATGCAGATAATGATACATCAAAATATCTTAAAAATTCATTTTCATACATTTTCAAAAGTTACTCAAAAGAATATCCAGCAACATTAAATTTAAATAAATTACCAAAAAATATTTATACAAGAAATAAGAATAAGAAAATTAATATTCAATCTATTACAGTTGAGCATGGCAGAGTAAATTCAAATTGTTTTATTATTGATAAAAAATTAGCTTATATCAGTGATGTAAGTAAAATATTTAAAAAGGATTCTAAATATTTTAAAAACTTGAAATATTTAATAATTGATTGTTTATGGTATAATTTTCATCCATCACATTTCAACTTAGAAAATTCACTCAACATAATTAAAATGTTTAAGCCCAAAAAAGCTGTTCTTACAAATTTATCACCAGTTTTAGATTATAAAGTACTTAAAAAGTTATTACCCAAAAATGTTATACCTGCTCATGATGGTTTAACCTTAGAGTTATAATATATTTTCGATTGATTTAATTAACTTTTTAGACATTGGTTTAGTAAAAGACGCAAATGTATCTTCAACCTTTCCTTCTTTGTTAATTAAAATTTTATGAAAATTCCATTTTGGAATTGCAGATTTACCATGATTATCTTTTGCCCACTTGAAAAGTTCATGAGCATTTTCTCCTTTAACTTCTGTGATTGTTGTTAGTGGAAAATTAATATTGAAATTTACTTCACAGAATTCTTTTACATCAGCATTATTTTTTTTTTCTTGATTAAAAGAGTTTGAAGGGACTCCAAGAACAACTAAACCTTTATTTTTATATAAATCCCATAATTCCTGTAATTCATCATATTGTTTGGTAAAACCACAAAAACTAGCTGTATTGACTACCAGAATAACTTTATCTTTGTAGTCGTTTAGATTTATTGTTTCACCTGTTATGCTTTCAATTGTGAAATCATAAAACTTTTTTTCATAGTTTGCTGTTGCTGAGGTTTTAAAAAAAAACATAACTATAGAAAGTACGAATATTACTTTACTCATTTTTTGGGTTTATTTGGAGTAAGTAATATTAAAAAATAACCAAATAAAGTGGATAGTAATGAACCAGTCAAAACACCTATTTTTACACCATCCATATATTGCATGTTTTCGACGAAAGCTAAATTTCCTACAAATAAACTCATTGTAAAACCAATACCTGTAAGAACTCCAACTCCATAAAAATTGTACCAACTTGTATCGTTTGGCATTTGGGCAACTTTTAATTTTATTGATATATAAGAGAATACAAATACACCAAGTTGTTTACCTAAAAATAAACCAAGCACAATACCTAGTGGAACCTTATCCAACAAAGAAGCAAAAGATAAACCCTCAAGAGAAACACCTGCATTTGCAAATGCAAATAAAGGCATTATTCCAAAAGCAACATAAGGACTAATTGCGTGTTCTATTTTTATTAATAAAGAAAAATCTTTATCCTTTTTTCTATGTGGGATTGTTATAGCCAATAAAACACCAGCAATTGTAGCGTGGATGCCTGAGTTGTGAGTAAAATCCCAAAGGAAAAGTCCAACAACTAAATAAGGTAAAAATTTTTTAATATTAAATTTATTTATCAACAACAAAACGATGAAAGCTAAAAGCATTAAGGTTAAATACTTAATGCTCAAATCTCCAGAATAGAATAGCGCAATAATTACTATCGCTCCTAAATCATCAATTATAGCTAGAGCTGTTAAAAATACTTTTAATGATAGAGGGACTCTTTTTCCAAGCAATGACAAAACTCCTAAAGAAAAAGCTATATCTGTTGCTGATGGAATTGCCCATCCATTTAACGTTTCGCTATCGCCTAAATTAATAAAAACATAAAATAATGCAGGAACTAACATTCCTCCTACAGCAGCTATGATAGGCAGTAAAGCTTGTTTAATATTTGAAAGTTCACCTTGTAGAAATTCTCTTTTTATTTCTAAGGTGACAAAGAAAAAAAATATTGCCATCAAGGCATCATTTATCCAATGCAATATTGATAATTTTAGTCCAAAATTATTAATACCTATAAATAAGTATTTATTTAAAGTAGCAAAATATAAATCTGCTAATCCTGAGTTACTTATAAATAACGCAATTACTGCGGCAAACAAGAGAACGAGTCCACTCGCAGCCTCTAACTTAAAAAACCATCTAAAAGATTTAGATATATAATTAATCATAAAAATTTAAATTAGGTCTATAATAAATAGTTTTATATCTTGCAATGTTTCAAAAAGGTTGAATAATATTACTTCTAGTCCAGGAAATACATTAATTAGTGGTGTTTTAAGCGTATCAACCAAGATAACTAAAGCAAAAAAAGATATAATAAAAACTATTAAATAAGAAAATAATTTAGATTTTTTACCTTCTGACTTTTCAACTGTTTTTAAGTTTTCTTTTTTTATTTCAGCTTCAATTATTTTTTCTTGTTGTAATATTTTGCTAATTTCTAAATTTTTTTTTACCTCAATATTTTGTTCTGTTTTATTTGTAGAAAAATTATTGTCTAATGTTAAGGAAGCTTCACTTTCATTTTGTGTTTTGTAAAACCAGACTCTTTCACAAGATCCACATTGTAACTCACGTCCTTCACTGGGAATTAGCGAACTATCAATTTTGAATTGTTTCTTTTCGCATGGACAAGTAATAATCATGCTTCGTTATATAACAGATTTTACTCAAAATTCTTTTAATTTAGGCTTCTTTATGCATTGAAATTATCAATAACTACTGTATTAGTACTTCGATCGGAGTGTAGCGCAGCCTGGTAGCGCATCTGGTTTGGGACCAGAGGGTCGCAGGTTCGAATCCTGCCACTCCGACCATCTTTATGAAAAAAGCAATTATTTACATTCCTAATAAAAACCCAATGCAATCGGGATTAGCAAAAAATGACAAATGGGTATTAGAATTTAAAATCAAAGATCCAACAAATAATCCTTTAATGGGCTGGGAAAGTTCATCAGATACTTATTCAGAATTAAAATTAGAATTCTCGTCAAAAGAACTAGCAATCAATTATGCAAAAAAAAAGAAAATAGAATTTGAATTAATTGAGCCTAGAAAAAGAAAAACAGTAAAAAAATCTTACGCTGATAATTTTTTAAAATAAAAAATGTTTAGGTTTTTCACTCAAAAACATTGGTTACTATGGTCATGGATTGGTTCAGCAATAATTTTATCATCACTTTGGATACAAGTTAAAATTGATGTAAAAATTAATGAATGGTTTGGTCAATTCTACGATATGATTCAAAAAGCTTTAGGTGCACCAAACTCTATCACTATAGACGAGTATTGGGCAAGCTTATTATCTTTCATAACCTTAGCTGCTATGTATGTTGGTGTTGCAGTTGTTGTTAGTTTTTTTACATCACACTATTTATTCAGATGGAGAACTGCTATGGTTGAATGGTATCATGGCGTCTATGATAAAGCTCGAAAAATAGAAGGAGCTGCACAAAGGGTTCAGGAGGATACCATTAAATTTTCAAGAATAATGGAGTCTCTTGGAACAAGTTTAATTGAAGCTCTAATGATATTAATTGAATTTATGCCAATTTTATTTGGTTTAAGTGTTGGAATTCCAATTTTTTTCTTTGGTGATTGGGATTACGGATTGATAGTTGGTGCTTTAATTTGGTCAATAGGTGGAACAATATTTTTAATTTTGCTGGGGTTAATTTTAAGGTTAGTAGGTGTTGAGTATGATCTCCAAAAAAAAGAGGCTGCGTATAGAAAAATACTTGTTATTGCTGAAGATGATGGAACTATACGTCCAAAAACTATCGAAGAATTATTTGATGGTGTAAGAAATATTCACTTCTTAAGTTATATTAGATATTTATATTTTAATATTGGTAGAATAGCTTATTTGCAAGCAAATGTATTATCTGCATATGTTTTTTTAGCACCAGCAATTGTAGCTGGAGCCGTTACACTTGGTGTGATGCAACAGATAATTAGAGCTTTTGGTAGAGTTGAAGGTTCTATGCAATATATATTAAAGGCCTGGCCAACCATAATTGAACTTGCTAGTGTATATAAACGTTTAAGAGAATTTGAGTCAAAAATTATGCAAGAAGAATTAATGATAAAAAAACCTGATGACCATCGATAAAAAATTTATTGATCAATTCGTTAATGTAACTTCAAAAGCAGCAATAGCTTCTTCATATTTTGTAGGTAAGAAAGATAAAATTGCAGCAGATAAATCAGCTGTGGACTCTATGAGATCAGAATTAAATAATATGGATATAAAAGGTCAAATAGTTATAGGTGAAGGTGAGTTGGATGAGGCTCCAATGTTGTACATCGGGGAAAAACTTGGTAGTAAAAATGGTCCAGAATTTGACATAGCTGTTGATCCTTTAGAGGGAACTAATTTTGCAGCAAATAACCTTCCAGGTGCCTTATCAGTCATTGCAATTTCAGAAAAAGATAATCTATTTAAAGCTCCGGAAACTTATATGGAAAAAATTTCTACTAAAGTAAAAGAAAAAAACGTTATTGATTTAGATTATTCGGTTAAAAAAAATATTTTTAATTTAAGTGAATACTTAAACAAAAAACCAGAGAATTTAACAGCATGTATCTTAGAAAGACCAAGGCATAATGAAATTATTAAAGAATTAAAAAATTTAAAAGTTAAAATTAAATTTATATCTGATGGAGATGTTTCTGGAGCATTATTAGTCACTGATGAAAAATATTCTGTTGATATTTTTATAGGTACTGGAGGAGGTCCAGAGGGTGTTTTAGCGGCTGCAGCATTAGATGCTTTTGATTGTGGTTTTCAAGGTAGATTTCTTTTTGAAACAGATAAAGATAAAGAAAGAGCCAAAGAAATGGGAATAAAAGATCTTTCAAAAAAATATGATTTAAATGAAATTATTAAAGGTGACTCAATTTTTTGTGCGACTGGCATTACTTCAGGTGATTTAGTTGCAGGCATTAAAATTGAAGAAGACAAATTTATTTCAGAAACTTTAGTGACACATAAACACTCAAATTTTAAAAAGGTTGTAAAATTAAATCAAAAATTAATATGATAAGCTTGATTAATCATCTTTTTTACAATAAAAAGCAGCAATTCGGTCCCTTCGTCTATCGGTTAGGACACGTGGTTTTCATCCTCGAAAGAGGGGTTCGATTCCCCTAGGGACCGCCAATAAATGTTTTATTATGCTTATATAATTAAATCAATAACACCTGGTACTAATAAAACTTACGCAGGCTATAGTTCGAATGTCGATAAAAGATTATCTAAACATAATTCCAACAATGGTGCAAAATCTACTAAAGGTTATAAATGGAAATTAGTTTTTCAAAAAAAATTTAAATCAAAATCTGATGCTATGTCATATGAATATAAGCTTAAAAAGGATAGAATATTTAGAAAAAAAATTTTACAAAAATTTGATAAATGAAAATATCAATTTTACTTCCATATAAAGAAAACTTTTCACCAAGTTATGCAGGAGCTGTATCGATTTTTATTAAAGATACATTGCAAATTAGTAATTTTAAAAAAAATACCGTTGTATATGGTAATACTACATTTAAAGATAAATTTAATATTAATTATATTAATTTAAATTTTAAAAAATCTTTATTAAAAAGTTCTTCAAAGTCCTATATACTTGAATTTCTTAAAGAAGAAAAAAAAAACAAATCTAACATTATTGAATTTCATAACAGACCATCTTATCTAAAATATTTAAATAATTTAAATTACGCAAAAAAAGTTTTGTATTTCCACAATGATCCTCTTGAGATGAATGGTTCAAAAAATGTAAGTGATAGAATCTTTCTTATACAAAACTTAGATAAAATAATTTTTAATAGTGAATGGTCTAAATCAAGATTTATAAGAGACTTGCAAGATACAAATATTAATTCAAATAAACTTCAGGTTATTAAACAATCAATAAATACTAAAAAAATTAATTTGAATGAAAAAAAAAAAATAATTACTTTCGTCGGCAAATTAAATTCAGCAAAAGGTTACGATATTTTTGGTAAAGCAATAATTCCAATACTAGATCAATTTAAAGATTGGTCTGCTATTGTTATCGGAGATGAACCAAGAGAAAAAATTTTTTTTAATCATGAAAGATTAAAAATTTTAGGGTTTCAAAGTCATAAAAAAGTTTTAAAAAATCTCGAAAAAACATCAATATCAGTTGTTTGTTCTAGATGGAATGAACCATTCGGAAGGTCAAGTTTAGAGGCAGCCAGTCGTGGATGTGGAGTAATAATTAGTAATAGAGGTGGACTAAAAGAAACAATAACTGACGGCATTATTATTAATAAAATTAATTCAAAAAATTTTTTTAACAGTATAAAAAAACTAATCAAAAATCCAAAATTACTTAGATCTTATCAAGAAAATTCACTTAAAAATTTTTATTTAACAAATGATTATGCATCTGAAAAAATTGACAAATATAGAAAAATACTAATTTCAAGCAATCAAAACATATCAAAAAATTTAAAATTAAAAATCTTACATATAACAAACCTTAATGAAAAACATAATGGCAGATTATTTTACAACACTGGCAGACGAATAAATAATGGTTTAATTAAATTAAACCATAAAGTATTAACTTTAAGTGACCGAGACCTTTTGACTAATTATAAAACTTTAAGTGATATAACTGGATCAAAAAAGCTTAATTTAACTTTTATTGAAACAGTTAGAAACTTTAAACCAGATTTAATACTTTTAGGTCACGCGGATTCAATTAAATCTGAAAGTTTAGAATTAGTGAAAAAAGAGTTTCCATCGATTAAAATCTCTCAATGGTTTTTAGATAGAATGGATACTAAATGGAAAAATAATAAAATTAGATTTATGGATAAAATCAAATATATGGATTACAGTTTTTGTACTACTGATCCACATGTTTTAAATTTAAATAAACACAAAGTTTCATTTATACCTAATCCCGTAGATGAATCTCTTGATGATATGAAAATTTATGAGAATAAAACACCTGAATATGATTTATTTTTTGCAATGTCCCATGGAGTACATAGAGGTGTATTGAAAAAAGGTAAATTTGATGAAAGAGAAAATATAATTAATTTCTTGATTAAAAAAAACCCAAATTTAAAATTTAATATTTTTGGTATGAACAATGTTCAACCAATCTGGGGAGATGAATTTAAAAAAAACCTTTATAATTCAAAAATAGCATTAAATTTAAGTCAAGGAAAACCTTTAAAATACTATAGTAGTGATAGAATTGCTCAACTAATGGGAAATGGAATTGCAACACTAATAGATAAAAGAACAAAACTTAATAAATTATTTTCTGAAAAAGAGGCAATATTTTATAGTTCAAAAAAAGACTTAAATAATAAAATTAACTTAATGATTAAAAATAATAAAACAAGAACATCAATAGCAAGAAAAGGAAGAAAATCTTATCATAAAAAATTCAACTCTCTTTTGGTAGCAGATTATATAATAAGTAAAACATTTAATATTGATAAAAAATATTATTGGTAAAAAATAATTCTAAATGAAAAAAAATATTATTTTAATTACAGGTGGTGCAGGATTTATTGGTTCTAATTTAATAAAATATATAATTAATAAAAATACTAAAGAAAAAATTATAAGTTTAGATAATTATTCTTCTGGTTATAAAAAAAACCATATTTTAAATGAAAATGTTAAATACATTAAAGGTGATAATAAAAATATAGACGTACTTTTAAAAAAATATAAAAAAAAAATAAAAGTAATATTTCATTTTGGTGAATTTTCTCGAATTTTTCAAAGTTTTAAAAATTACAAAAAATGTTTCGATTATAATATTCATCATTCATCAAAAGTTATTGAATTTGCTAAAGATAATAAAATAAAAATTATTTATTCAGCAACATCCAGCAATTTGGGGAATAATGGAAAAGATGAAAATCTATCTCCATATACTTGGTCAAAAACAAAAAATATAGAACTGATAAAAAATTACAACAAATGGTTCGGACTAGAATACGAACTAATCTATTTTTATAACGTTTACGGACCAGGTCAAATTATGGGGTCTAAGATGTCGGCTGTAATTGGAATTTTTGAAAATCAATATAAAAAAAATATACCATTAACTGTCGTCAGACCGGGTACACAACGTAGAGATTTTACTCATATTGATGATATTGTGAATGGTTGTTATCTTGCATGGAAAAATGGGAAACAAACAGATTATATGCTGGGAACCAAAAAAACATATTCAATAATGCAAATTGCAAGAATGTACAGAACAAGAATAAAATTATTACCTAGTAGAGTGGGGGAAAGAAGAGGATCAACAACTATCAACAACAACGCTTTTAAAATATTAGGTTATAAAGCTAAAATAGATATTAAAGACTACATAAAAAAATTTATTAATAATAATTAATTTTTTTTTAAAATTTTTTTTAATCTATTTAAATTCATTGTTTGATTTAACGGCAAATTTTTTCTATTAATTTTAGTTTTCAGAATGTTTTCATTAAATAACTTAGCAAATTCATAAACTGATTTTTTTTTGCCCCCAACATTTAAAATTCCTTTTTCATTAATAATTTTAGGCAGTATATCTACAAGATCCTCATGAAACATAAAATTTGAGTACAAATTAGTGTAAGCTTTTTTATAAATAAATGGTTTTTGAGTCATTGTAATTCTTAATATCAGAGAATTTTTGTACATTTGAACTGAACATTCTCCACCTAATTTAGACAAAGAATAATTATTAATAGGTTTAACAGGATCTTTTTCAGAGTAATTTCCTTTTATAGACTCGTAAACATATCCTGTTGAAAAATAAATAAGTTTAATTTTGAATTTTTTACATACTTTGACGACATTTGCAGTACCAATTATATTTAAATCTATACTTTTCGAAATATTTTTATCATGAAGTTTCATTGGTCTAGATAATCCTGCGCAATGTAAAATAATTTTAGGCTCATATTTTTTTACTAATCTTTCCATAGATTTAATGTTAAGAATATTAAAATCTTTTTTTGAAAAAAATTTAAGATTTAAAATTTTATTTTTTTCTTTTAAAACTTTTGCAAATCTTCCATTACCACCAGTAACAAATACAAGCTTTTTCATATTTGCGTTAAATATTCTTGCAAGGAAATATTATTAAGGTCTTTTTTAGATAGTATTGGATTATTAGAAGGCCATTTAATATTCAAATCCTTATCATTATATTTTATCCCAATTTCACTTTTTTCGTGTCTATATTCAGAACAATTATATACTATATAATTTTCTTTATCTAATCCACAAAAACCATGCGCAAAACCAGGTGGCACATATAAAGATTTGTTATTTTTTTCAGAAAGTATAATACAAAATTTTTTACCTAAAGTTTTTGAATTTTTTCGTAAATCAACAACTACATCAAAAATAACTCCCTTAATTACACTTATAAATTTACCCTGTGGATTTTTTTTCTGTATATGCAAACCTCTAATAACATTCTTCTTTGAAAATGACATAACTTGAAAAATAAATTTTTTTTTTTGATAATTTTCTTTGTACAATTCTTTAAAATAACCTCTTTTGTCTTTAAAACTGTTATTTTCTATAATAATCAAATCTTTGAAATTTGTTTTGGTTTTCCTCATAATAAATTTTTTAAATAAGTAGAATATTCAGAGTTTCCATAAAATTTAATTGCCTTTTTTATCTCTTTTGATGTAATCCATTTATTAATCAGGGCTATTTCTTCTAAACATGCAATTTGTATTCCCTGTCTTTTTTCGATAGCTGAAACAAATGAAGATGTTTTATAAAAATCATCTAAAGATCCAGTATCCATCCAAACCGCACCACGGCCTAAAATTTCAGGTTTAAGTTTATTATTTTTCTTATAGATTTTTAATATATCTGTTATTTCAAGCTCACCTCTTTTTGATTTCTTTAATTTTTTTGAGTATTTAATGACTTTGTTGTCAAAGAAATATAGTCCCGTAATAGCCTTGTTGCTTATAAATTTTTTTGGTTTTTCTTCAATTTTTAAAATATTGTTATTCTTATCTATTTTGGCTACTCCGTATAATTGAGGTTTATTTACTTGATGTAAAATTATTTTTGCACCAGTTTTCATTTTTGAAGCATTAATAAGTGTGGATGAAAGGTTTTGACCATAAAAAAAATTATCACCTAGAATTAAAACTACATTTTGATTTTTTATAAAACTTTCACCGATAATAAATGCCTCTGGTAGACCATTTGGATTTTCTTGTTCTTTATATTGAATTTTAATACCTAAATTTTTGCCATTAGGTAAAATTTTTTTATATTGATCTAACTCACCTTTGTTAACTATAATTAGTATGTCTTTAATTCTAGCTAACATCAATATAGATAAAGAATAAAATATGAGAGGTTTGCTATAAATTGGAAGTAATTGTTTGTTAACAGCCTTAGTCAGAGGACTTAATCTTGAACCTTTTCCACCAGCAAGCACAATTCCTTTTTTAATCATTAGTTCCTAACCTTTTTGTGAAATCATTTTTATTCAAACGATTATAAAATTTTTTATTACCGAAATACCAACTTATAGTTTTTTTTAAACCTTCATCTAATGAAATTAAAGGTTTCCATCCTAAACTTTTTCTAATTTTTTTACTATTTAAAGCGTATCTAAAATCATGGCCTGGACGATCTTTAATATATTTGATTTTAATTTCATTTGATTTTTTTGATGTATTTTTTGAGTATTTGATCAATAATTTTGCAATTTCTAAATTGTTAAAATTTTTATTAGAGCCTATGTTGTAACTTTCTCCCAATTTCCCTATTGATGATATTTTAATTAAAGCATTACAATGATCGGTAACATAAATCCATTCTCTAGAATTTTTTCCATTTCCATATATTGGCAAATGCATACCATTTAAGATATTATAAATTAATTTAGGAATTAATTTTTCTGGATGTTGCCTTGGTCCATAATTATTTGAACATTTTGTTATTATTGCAGGAAGTTTAAAAGTTTTCACATATGATGCAACCAAATGATCAGCTGAAGCTTTTGAAGCTGCATATGGCGATGAGGGCAGGTATGGATAATTTTCATTAGTTCTGCCGTATGATATGGATCCATAAACTTCATCTGTAGAAACATGAATTATTTTAAGTTTTTTGTTTTTTTTATAAAATTTTCTTAAAGTTTCTAAAAAATAAAAAGTAGATAAAATATTATTTTTTACAAAGTTGCTTGGACTATCTATAGATCTATCTACATGCGTTTCAGCAGCTAAATTAAAAATTATGTTAGGTTTTTCCTCTTTTAAAATATTTAAAACTTTTTTTTGATCACCAATATCAACTTTATAAAATTTATAATTTTTATTATTTTTAACATTTTTAACATTATAAGAATTTGACGCATAGGTAACTTTGTCTAAATTAATAACGTATTTTTTTTTTTTAATAAGTAAATCTATTAAGTTGCTTCCGATGAAGCCCAATCCTCCTGTTACTAATACTTTATTTTTTTTCATTAAAAAGCAGTAATTATTTTATCTCTCAAATAGTAATTTTGGTTTGGTTGTTGTTAATTTCAAAATTGCAATATATAAAAAATATAATGTTATTTAAAATTTAAAATTAAATTATAATGTTTTCAATATTAATCCCAACCTTAAATAATTTAGAATATTTAAAAATATGCATTAAAAGTATACAAAAAAACTCAAGATTTAATCATCAAGTTATTGTTCATGTAAACATAGGTAACGATGGGACTTTAGAATATATTCAAGAGAAAAAAATAACACATACATTCACAGAGTACAATTCTGGTATCTGCAAAGGATTAAATTTAGCATCTAAAAAAACTATTCATGATTATATATTATATTCACATGATGATTTTTATTTTTGTCCAGGTTGGGACACTACAATGTTAAACGAAATAAATAAACTTAAACATAATAGATTTTATTTTTCAGGTTCAATGATTGCAACAAATGGTAATTATTCATTAAATTGTGGAACAGATTATAAAAATTTTAATGAGACAAAATTACTAAACGATTATAAGCAAAAAAAATTTAGAGATTTTCAAGGGAGTACTTGGGCGCCCCATATTATACACAAAGAGTATTGGGAAAAAGTTAACGGATTAAGTGAAGAATTTTTTCCAGGCTCTGGATCAGATCCTGACCTAAATATGAAGTTGTGGAAAGAAGGTGTAAGAGTTTTTAAAGGTCTAGGAAATTCAAAAGTATATCATTTTGATATTAAAACGATGAGGAAAGAAAAAAATTATATTGGCAGTAAAAGTAGTAAACTTTTTCTAATGAAGTGGAAAATATCTATAAAATTTTTTAAAAAATACTACCTTAGATCAATGGAAAATTACTATGGAGAATTGAAAGAACCTATAAAAGATCTAAACTATTTTTTTGCTCTTATTAAATGCAAAATTCAATACATTTATTTGAAGTTAATTTATAAAAATATTAACAATCTAATTAAAAATTAATTATGGAAAATTTAAATATATTTAAATTAATTTTTAATAGATTGTACTATTTTATTTTTGTAGAAAGATTTTTCAAAAAATTAAAAATTGATTTTCCTAAGGACATATATAGGTGGCATTTAATCCAGCATTTAATTGATAAATATTCATTTGAAAATTATTTAGAAATTGGTTGTGATAAAGATCAATCATTTTCAAAGATTAAAATTAAAAATAAAGTTGGTGTTGATCCTGTTAGTGGAGGCACAATAAGAGATACTAGTGATAATTTTTTTAAGTCTAATACTCAAAAATTTGATTTAATATTTATTGATGGTCTACATCATTACGATCAAGTTATAAGAGATATATACAATTCACTAAAAATTATAAAAGAAAATGGCTATGTTTTAATTCATGATTGTTTGCCTAGATCTATTGCTCATCAGGCTGTGCCAAGATATAGAGGTTCGTGGAATGGTGATGTTTGGAAATCTATTGTTGAAATGCGAACTAACCCTAATTTTGATACCTTTACCTGTAAAATAGATTACGGTGTAGGTATAATATTTAATAGAAAAAATACAGATATTTTGAAGTTGGACACTTCAAATTTTCAAAATTTAAAGTTTAGAGACTACTATAAGAAACATCATGTATTTATGAGAGTTATTGAATATAAAAAGTTATTGGAAATTATTTAATTGAATTCTTACAATCTTTTATATGATTTTGTCCCAATTATTGAACTGAATAAACCTGAAAGTCTTATTTTATATTTCTTAAATTTACTTTTGTTGTTGATTAATTTTGAAAAAATTAATTTAAAAAATATTCTTAAAATTGTTGGGATGAAAATAATAACACTAATTAATTTTCCATAATGTTTGTTATAGTAATAAAATTTTGACCATATGAAATGCCAAGTAGTTAATTCTTTTAACTTGTTTCTTTGAAAAATGTGATCAGATTTAACAGAAGTACCAATATTATGATTAATTTTTATAAAATTTGCAACATAGGAATATATTTTTTCTTTATTTGCTCTTTTGCACAAATCATCTTCTTCAAAGTATAAGAAAATATTCTCATCAAAACCTTTTAACATTTCAAATTTTTTGCTGTTAAAAAACATGCAAGACCCACTGATTTTTTTTTTAATTTCATAGTCAAACTTTTCTAATTGATTATTAAAATTATAATTTGGACCTATTGCTAAAAAATTTGGATACAATCTATTTCCAATTTTATAAAATTCTTTAATTTTATTATTATCTAGATCTTCTAAATCGGGATTGCATAATAAAAAAAATTTAGTATTAATTTTTGTTTTTGCAAAATTTGCTGCAGCTCCATAGCCAATATTTCTCTTAAGAAAAACCTTTATATTTTTAAATCTCTCTAACTCTTTCTTTAGTTTTTTATCCTCTGAATTATCTATAACAACTATTTGAATTTCTGATGAAATATTATTAACTAATTTAATTACTTTTTCTCTGCTACGAAAAGAAATTATTATAATTGAGAGATTTTGGTTAATTTTCATTAATTTATAATTTAATTTTATTTAAAGCATTATTCTTAAATATATTTACCTCTCTAATATATCTTCTAACCATTTGTGTTGTTTTATGACCTGTCATTGCCATTATACTTCGCTCATCAGCGCCTGATTCAGCGGCTACTGTTGCAAAACCCGACCTTAAACTATGACCTGCAAAATTTTTGCTTTCAATGCCTGCTAAATTTAAATACTCTTTCATTAATAAAACTACAGATTGGTCAGTTAGTCTTTTGTCTGTTAATAAAAATCCCTTAGAAAATCTTCTAAAAATAGGTCCTGAATTAATTTTTGAAATTTCTAACCATTTTTTCAAATTTGTAACAGGACAGTAAATTTCATTCTCGAAGTAGGGAAGTCCTTTTGTCATTCCTTCTCCGAATTGGTCAGTCTTAGATCTTTTAATGTTAATTTTTAAGCCTTCAGGAACAAATTCCAAATCTTCATGATTAATTGAAATGAGCTCACTTCTTCTAAAGCCTCCTCCAAAGCCAATTAAGATTATTGACTTGTCTCTAAGTTTTTTTATTTCTTTTTTTTTTTGTTCATTTATTATATTAATAATTAATTTTAAATGATTAATTAATAAAGGTTTTTTACCTTTTTGAATACTTCCTTTGACCCTTTTTATTCCCATTAAATTTTCAACAATCATTGGGTGTTTAGTGTCTAGATAATGACCTTTCATCCTATGAACCATGCTAATAGAAACCAATCTTCGTCTTAAAGTGCTAATTTTTGAGTTTTTTGAAAGATGGGTTAGGTATAAAGAAACTATTTTTGGCTCTGTTGGCAATGGATTTAATCCATGCTTTGCACAAAAAGCTCCAAAGTCCTTAAAGTCAGATTTATAAGCTCTTAAAGTATTATTTGCCTTTGAGTTTTTAAGGTTGTTTAAAGTTGCTTCATGAAGAGATTTTAAGTCTGTTGTTAGTTCGTTCATATAATTAGTAATGATAACAATTAATTATCGTTAGTAATATATTAATAGATTTTAATAGTCAATACTAATAATTATAAAAATTATGATCAAAAAATCAA
This sequence comes from Candidatus Pelagibacter sp. HIMB1495, assembly GCF_052047955.1. Classification (NCBI taxonomy): domain Bacteria; kingdom Pseudomonadati; phylum Pseudomonadota; class Alphaproteobacteria; order Candidatus Pelagibacterales; family Candidatus Pelagibacteraceae; genus Candidatus Pelagibacter; species Candidatus Pelagibacter sp. HIMB1495. The sequence continues at coordinate 993,149 of NZ_JBNAIQ010000001.1, forward strand.
AAGAACATCTTAATTCAGTTAATGAAAGTTATGCAGAACATATGAACGTAGCGTTCAAAGTAAGCTCAAAAATGATTACTGGTGGATTTATGGCTTTAATTCATGGATTAATACCTGCAATCTTCCAAAGAAATGCGAGTAATGGAATAAAAGAACTATATAATTTTATAAACCAAAAAAGATAATTATTACAATAATTTAAGACAAATAACTAATGTAAATGATTAGAGAAATTAAAAGAAAAGATAAGGAAAATTGGATAAAATTATATTGCGGTTACGCAAAATTTTACAAAGTTCCTATGAAACAAGAGATTTTAGATACTTTATGGAGTTGGATACACGATGAAAATCATGTTGTGAATGGAATATGTTACGAAATTGAGGATAAAATTGTTGGAATTGCACATTACAGAACAATGCCAAGACCAATTAAAGGTCAATATATTGGATTTTTAGATGATTTATTTGTAGATGAACATTTTAGAGGCCAGAAAATAGCTCAAAAACTTATAAAATACATAGAATCCTTATCTAAAGAGAACAATTGGGATGGAATTCGTTGGATAACTCACTCTTCCAATGAGACAGCGAAAAAATTATATGATAAAATTGCAAAAAATACAGGATTTGAATTATATGAACTTAAAAGGGACTAAATTTCAGATAAAAGTTTGGAATTATTTGAAAAAAATACCTAAAGGAGAAGTAAGAACTTACCTTCAGGTGGCAAAAGCTATTGGGAAGCCTAAAGCTCATAGAGCGGTAGCAAATGCAGTTGGGAAAAACCCATATCCTCCGAAAATACCTTGTCACAGGGTAATTAGGACTGACGGATCTCTTGGAGGATACTCAGGAAAAGGCGGAATTAAGACTAAGCTGCGTTTACTTAGATCTGAAAAAATTGACATTTAAGGTTAAAAAAGTGTTGAAATTAAAGATTTTTAGACGATTTTCATGAATAATCATGTAAATAGGACTATTCTCCCTTCAGTTGTACTATGTATTCTAATATAACTAAATAAATACCCTCTATGGGCGATTAAAGAGCATATTCTATTACTGCATTGCTCTATTATTCAATGATATCAACCCTTTTTTAATGTCTTAAATTTGCTTTATTTTACAGCTTTTTTAAGCCACCTGCCCTATAATTTTTGATGCAAAGATACAATTTAGAATTTTATTAGTAAAAAAATGTTGCAATTAAACACTTCTAGCAATTTAAATTATTTTTCAACGTTTTAGCTGAAATTAGTATTTTTTTCTAAATCAATGTGATCCAAAAAAGCTATTAATATTTATGATTTTAGTTAAAAAACCAAAATATTACTTTACTTCAAAAAATATTAATACATTTTAATTATATTTATATATAAATAATTTATTCAATAATTACAATAATTTAATAATATATATTAATGTAAAACATTAATAATTAGTATACAAATAAATACTATTTATTACTTCTTTTTAAAATATATTCTCTTCTGGTTATATAGAGACCACTTAAGACAATTATAAAAAGACCTAAATAAGTCCAATTATCCGGTAATTCATAAAAGAAATAATAGCTAATTAATATGTTTGTTATGATTTCTGTATAGCCCAAAGGAGCTAATTTTGAGGCATCAGCATATTTGAGTGATAAAATTAGGAAAAGATGGGCTACAGAGGCTATAAGGCCGATTAAAGCCATTAAAATCCACTGATTTGTAGTAGGATTTACCCATACAGAAGGCATAAATAAGCTAATAATGACCGTTCCTATTAAACCTGAAAGCAAAAGCGTTAAAAGAGGGTTATCTGAAGTGCTAAGTTTTCTTGTTATAATAAGGTAAAATCCATAACAAATTCCATTACCTAAAGCAGCTAAAGTAGCTAAATTAAGTTCAATAAATCCAGGTCTAATAACAATCAAAGTACCAACAAATCCTAACGATACAGCAGTCCATCTTTTCACCCCTACTTTCTCATTTAAAAAAAATGGAGATAAAGCTGTGACACAAATTGGTGCTACAAATGCTAAAGTTAAAGCTTTAGGGAGTGAAATTTCAGAAATCGCATAAAAGAATAAATACGTAGAAAAAACAAATATCAAACCTCTTATTAGTTGAAGAGCCGGTTTTTTAGTCCAAACTAATGACTTTCTATAAAATATAAGCATTAAAGACAGAGTAAAAACTACGGTAAAAAAATATCTAGCCCATGTTATTTGCAAAACATCCATTGATGAGCTTAAATATTTAGCAAACGCATCCATAACAGGAACAATCATCCAAGCAGATGCATTTAAAATTATAGCCTTCACAACTGAAAGATATATCTTAATAGAAGTATTTTAAAGCAAAGAATACAACTATTGGAACTGTAATAAATGACATTAATGTAGAAACAACAATAGTGCTAGCGATGTTATCTACTATTTCTTTTGGTGAGTACATTGATCCAATTAAATAATTTAAAATAGCACTTGGCATAGCAGATTGAATTAAAATTACACCTGCACCAAATCCAGAAAGATCGAAAAAAATTATAATTAAAAAACCAATCACAGGTCCAATTATTACTCTTCCAATAGAGGCAATTATTGAATTGGTGAAAGAAAAAATTTTTAATTTTGTTAATGCAATTCCTAACGACATTAATATTAAAACAATTGCTGTATATGTTAACAATTCAGTTAAATTAATAATTGCCTTGGGCATCTCCAAGTCAAAATAAATAAAAGTAACTGAAAATATAATTGCGTAAAAAGGTGGATTTTTAATTAAAATATTAAAGTCAAATTTTCTGTCGGCTAGAAACACTCCTAATGTAAAGTGAAGTAAAATTATAAGAGAAGATATTGATGCAGCTATTCCTAAACCTTGTGAACCATAAGCAAAAAGACAAATAGGAATACCCATATTTCCATTATTAGGAAGAAGAAATACTGGGATTTCTCTAATGATATCTTTAGTTTTTAATAGAAATAAAATAATTATGCCTGTTAAACCAAAACCAGCAATAGCAATTAAATAATAAATAAAATAACTGGTATATTGTTCAAATGTTATACCTGTAGAAGTAATAGAATATATAACCATTGCAGGTGTACCAACATTTGAGGCAAAAGTAGTTATAAAGGAATTATCAAAATCTGGTTTTTTCTTACCAAGATAATATCCAATCCCAACCACAAAAAATACAGGAAATAATACTTCAATAAGTTTGAAATATATTTCCATTAATCAAGCAATCTAATTAACGTAGGTGATTTTAAGATATTCTTATTTTTTTTAAATATAGATAAACAGCTATTACAATTTAATTCTGTGGTTTTATGAGTAACTATTACTATTGTAGCTTTATTATTTTTTTTATCTGGAGTTTGAATTAATCTTTTGACAGAAATTTTATATTTAGCTAAACGATTGGTTATTTGAGATAAAACGCCTGGTTTATCTTTAACTTCAAATCTTAAATATAAAGAATTAACATAATTATTTACATTGTAAGTCTTTAAAGTTTTAAGTTTATTTACACTTACACCAAATGGCTTTTTAATGTTTCCTCTTAAAATAGATAATAAGTCAGATAATAAAGATGATGAAGTGGGACCTGGTCCAGCACCCTCCCCTTGTAATACACTTTCTCCTACTGGTTTGCCATTAAGGATAACAGCGTTCATTACTCCATTTACATTACCAATATATGATTTTTTACTTACAAGACATGGATGAACAGTTTCAAAAAGTTGATTATTTTTGAGTTCAGAGATACCCAGTAGTTTAATTCTTAAATCTAATTGATTTGCAATTTTAATATCTTTTAAATCAATCTTTTCTATTCCTTCCATTAAACATTTTTTATTTGATATTTTACTATTAAAAGCCAAAGCAGATAAAATTCTCACTTTTGCAAATGCATCAAAACCATTTAAATCTAATTTTGGATTTCCTGGTTCAGCATATCCAAGCATTTGAGCTTTTTTCAAAACATCAGCAAAATTTTGCTCAGAATTTTCCATCTCTGACAATATATAATTTGAAGTACCATTTAAAATTCCATAAACTTTAGATAATTTATTAGTAGCTAATCCTTCTTTAATAGATCTCAATATCGGTATCCCACCAGCAACAGATGCTTCGAATTCTAAATTGACATTATTTTTTTCAGCTAGTTTTGCTAAATTGTTTCCATGTTTTGAAATTAAAGCTTTATTTGGAGTAATTACATGAATTTTATTCTTTAAAGCAGTTTCAACTAATTTTTTAGAAACCCCATCAGATTGTCCAATTACTTCAAATAATATATCAACTTTTTCTTTTTTAAAAATTTCAAAAGGGTTTTTATAAAAAATTTTTCTATTAATTTTATATTTTCTTTTTTTATTTATATTTTTTGCGGAAATAGCTACTACGTTAACTCTTTTGCCTGTTTTAAGTTCAATATCTTTTTTTTTAACAATTAATTCATTAAATAAATAATTGCCGACTTGACCAAGTCCAACAACTGCAACATTCACTATATTTTTCATTTGCTTATATCTGGATATTTACTTTTTTTAGTATAGTCATCTATATAAATCTCATATTCTTCTAATGTCATTTTTGTTATATCGTCTGACTTTTTAAGTATTTCAGTTATTTTTTTTTGATTTTTTTTATTTTCAGCAGGATGTTCTGTCCAATACTGAGAATCTTTATTTAAAGAGCAATTACATAAAAAAATTAGAAAAATAATTAACAAATATTTCATTTTAAAGCAGTTCTTTCAGGAAAATTAAATTTATTATTTAAATTTTGAACAGCCTGACCTGCTCCACCTTTGATTAAATTGTCTATTGCAGAAATAATGATTATTTTGTTTTTATATTTTGATCTACACACTGTGATAAAGCAATTGTTTGTATTGATAACATCATTTGTGCTCAACAGTTTATCAGAATCTAATATTTTAACAAAATTTTCTCCTTTATAAGACATCTTAAGTGTTTTGATGATTTTTGATTGATTAACATTTTTTTCTAAATCTAAATAAGTTGTACTTAATATACCTCTAAACATTGGAGATAAATGTGGCGTAAAACTAAATTGAAAATTTTTATTTGTAAATTTGCTTAAAAATTGATGAATTTCAGAATTATGTCTATGAAAACCAACACCATAAGCACTCAAAGACTCGTATAAATTCTTATCTTTATATTTTTTATGAACTCCTCTACCGGCGCCAGAATATCCAGATTTTGAATCAATGATTATATTGTCTAATTTAACTAATTTTTTTTTAATTAGCGGAACAAGAGGTAATAATATTGATGTTGGATAACATCCTGGACATGAAATTATATTGTGATTTTTTAATTCATCGCGATTTATTTCGGGTAAACAATAAATGCTTTTCTTCTGTAATTTTGGAGCTCGGTGTTTTTGTTTATACCATTTTAAATAATCATTAGCTTTTTTTAATCTAAAATCTGCTGCTAAATCAATTAAAGTAACATTATCATTAAGTTTTTTTGCTATATCTTGAGCTTCACCATTTGGTAGAGCTGTAAAGACAACATCAATACCATTTAACAGTTTAGGATTAAATTTTACGATTTTAGGTAATTTTTTTTTTGACAGAGATTTATCATAATTAGAAATATTTTTTCCAACAGACGAGTTTCCACATAGATATTTAATATTAATATATTTATGGTTAATTAATAACTTAATTAATTGAACACCAATATATCCTGTAGATCCGGCAACTAATGCATTAAGCTTAGGCATTTTTTATTATAGCAGTTTAAATTGTAAAAAAAATTATCTTTTAGAAAACTGGAAGCTTCTTCTAGCTTTTCTTCTACCAGGTTTTTTTCTCTCAACAGCTCTAGAATCTCTGGTTGTAAGCTTTTCAGTTTTCAATGTTGTTTTTAAATTTTCATCAAAGAGAACCAAAGCTTTAGAAATACCATGAACCATTGCTCCAGCTTGACCTGTAGGTCCGCCACCTTTTACACTACATCTAACATCATAATCTGTAGCTTGATTTATAATTTCAAAAGGTCTTGTAATTTGCATTTTGTGAATTTCATCAGCAAAATACTCATTATATAATTTGCCATTAACATAAATTTTACCAGAACCTTTTTTTAACCAAACTTTTGCTATTGAAGTTTTTCTTCTACCTGTCGCGTACTTACTATCTTTAAAGTCTAACTTTAATTTAGGAGTTTTTGTGTTTGATTGTACGTTTTCCATATTAATTTCTTGCAATGTTTTTATTGTTTAGTTTATCTAATTCTATAAGTTTTGGGTTTTGTGCAGCATGTGGATGCTCACTTCCAGAATAAATTTTTAATTTTGTTAGTTGTTTTCTACCCAAAACACCACCAGGCAACATTCTTTTAACTGCTAATTTCAAAGTTTCTCCAGGTTTTTTTTCATGAAGTTTTTCTGGTGTGGTAACTTTAATTCCACCAGGATGTCCTGTGTGTCTATAGTACTTTTTGTTTTGAAACTTCTTGCCAGTAAATTTTGCTTGTTCGATATTTTTTACTACAACAAAATCTCCATCATCCATGTGAGGTGTATAAGTAGTCTTATTTTTGCCTCTAATAATATTAGATACAACAGTCGCTAATCTTCCAACAACTGCATTTTTTGCGTCTATCTCGTACCAAGACGAAGTAACTTGATCTTTTTTTGTGAATTTTGTCATTGTGCGAGGATTAATACTATTAAATTATTCAAAGTCAATTTTATATTTAGCTTGTAAAACATAACTAATATGCTATTTATCACTTGCCGATTTGATCCTATTGCGGGCATAAAACTGCTAAAATGGAATTTTCATAAAATTATAATCGGTAGGCATTTGAACTGTATTGTGCGCCTTGCATAAAGCAAAAGCACTAAAAAAGGAGTAAAAATGAGTACAAAAAGAAATAATCCAGAAACTATTGCGATACATGGTGGAGACTACAGAAGTGATCCAGCTACAAATTCAGTAGCAGTTCCAATTTATAGAACAACCTCGTATCAATTTAATAACACTGAACATGCAGCTAATTTATTTGCGTTAAAAGAGTTTGGAAACATCTATACACGAATAATGAATCCAACTAACGATGTGTTGGAAAAGAGAATCGCTGCTCTTGAGGGTGGTCTTGCAAGTTTAACTGTAGCTTCTGGTCAAACAGCGTCTACTTTTGCAATATTAAACGTTGCTCAAGCCGGAGACAATATTGTTAGTTCAACAGATCTTTATGGTGGAACAGTTTCTTTATTTACGCATACTTTAAGTAAGCTTGGTATAGAAGTAAGGTATGCAGATCCGTCGGATCCAAAAAACTTTGAAAAAGCAATAGACGATAAAACTAGAGCTTTTTATGGAGAAACATTACCAAACCCATATTTAAGAGTTTTTCCAATTAAAGAAGTTTCGGATATTGGTAGAAAATATAACATTCCATTAATCTTGGATAACACTGCTGCCCCTATAATTTGTAAACCAATTGAACATGGTGCTGCTGTGGTTGTTTATTCTTTAACAAAATATATAGCAGGTCATGGAACAGTAGTTGGAGGTGCACTAGTAGATGGTGGAAATTTTGATTGGACAGCAGATCCAAAAAGACAGCCACTATTTAATGAACCTGATGCAAGTTATGGAGGTGTTGTTTGGGGTAAAGCTGTGCCCGAATTAACAGGTGCAAATGTTGCTTTTGCAGTAAGAGCAAGAGTAACCTTGTTAAGAGATTTAGGATCAGCACTTTCACCAGATAATGCATTCGGCGTCATACAAGGACTTGAAACAGTTGCTTTAAGAATGAAACAACACTGTGATAATGCCGCAAAAGTTGTAGAGTACTTAAAAAATCATAAAGCTGTTGAGAGAGTAATTTATTCCACTGAACATAATGAAGAGATATCAAGTCGAGCAAAAAAATATCTGAAAAATGGTAATGGTGCTTTAGTTGGTATTGAATTAGCTGGTGGTATCGAAGCTGGTAAAAAATTCATTGAGGCTTTAAAAATGTTTTACCACGTTGCGAATATAGGTGACGCTAGAAGTTTAGCAATACACCCAGCAACAACTACTCACAGTCAATTAAATGAGGATGAATTAGCTGCTTCAGGTGTAACGCCAGGATATGTTAGGCTTTGTATTGGTTTAGAACATATTGATGATATCATTGATGATTTAGATCAAGCTTTAGACAAATCATCAAAAGGTAATTTAAAGGCAGTTAGTTAAATTTATTTATATGTCTACAAATAGAAATTAATTAATCTGTCTTTTGTATTTTATGATAAATATAAAATACAAAGTTGAAAGTATTATCAAAATAGAATTTATCTGGTGTAAAGATGCAAATAACATTTTTACTCCAGATAAAATAGTTATCACTCCAAGAAAAATTTGAAATACCAAAGTCAAACCAATTACTGTGATAGGTTTGTATAATTTTTTATTTCCAGTATTAATTACTTTTAAGAGGATTAGGACATAAATGACGATAATTAAGTATGCTAAATTTCTATGTATAAATTGAACAATAGAAGGATTATCAAAAACTTTTAAATTCAAAAACTCTTTAAAACTACTATCATCAGGAAAATAATTAACACCCATCAATGGCCAAGTGTTATAAATTTTACCAGCATCCATACCAGAAACAAAAGCACCTATAATTAGTTGCAAAAATAATAAGACTAAAAAAATTTTTACTATAAAAAGATTAATAGAAACTGTTTGATTTGAAGAGGATGATAACTTTAAAAATTGCCAATATACAATTGATAAAATGATAAAAGCTGTTACCAAATGTATTGCAAGTCTATAATGACTAACATCAATTCTTTCAACTAATCCACTAGATACCATGTACCAACCTAAAAATCCTTGAAAACAAACCAGTAAAAAAATAAGTCCATATTTTTTTATAATCCAAACTCCTTGTTTTAATGAAAAATAAACCATTGGGAGTAATACAGTTAAACCAATTATTCTCCCTAACTGCCTGTGACCCCACTCCCACCAGAATATTACTTTGAATTCGTCAAGAGTCATATTGAAGTTTTGTTGGCTGTATTCAGGAATTGTTTTATATAAACTAAAATATTCCAACCATTTTTCATTTGTAAAAGGAGGAAAAAAACCAACAAATAATTCCCAAGTAGTAATTGATAGACCAGAGTCAGTTAATCTAGTCAAGCCTCCTACCAATATTATTAAAGAAACTAAAACTAATAATGATAGCATCCACAATTTAAGTTGATTATTTAAATGATTATTCTCACTGTACATGCTCAAATAAATATAATAATTATTAAGTATTCCAATAAATTAAATGTCGCCAAATAATAAAAAAAAACTAGATTTAATAAGAGTTAAGCTAGATAAATTAGATAATAAACTGTTATCACTTATAAAATATAGAACAAATCTAGTTGAGGAAGTTTTAAAACTTAAAGAATTTAAAAAAGAAATCGTAGATAAGAAAAGAATTAATTTTATTTTAAAAAAAATTAAAGCAAAATCATTAAAACAAGGCATTGATCCAAAGATAACTAATCGTATTTGGAAAAATATGATTTGGTCTTATATTGATTACGAAAGAAGAAATTTTAAAAAAAAATAAATTATTTACTGTGCGGTGGAAGTTTTTTCTCCACAAACATTTCGTGTTTTCTAGTGTCAGGATTGTATTTTTTTGCAGATAATTTTACTTTTGCTTTTTCACCACCTGCTGGTTTTTTTACATAGTAAAAGTAAGGACTATCTGGTTTAGCTTCAGGTACCATTCTAACTTTTACGTGTGTTTTTTTCGCCATTTATTTTAATGTTTTTAAAATATTTGATATTTTAGTTAACTTATTTTTTAATTTTTCAGCTTTTATAGATTTATCTGCCATTTCGTCAAGCTTTAAAGTATCTTCATTATCAAGGATCTTTTTAACTCCATTAATTGTCATTCCTTGATCTTTAAGCAAATATTTAATCTTCTTAAGAAGATCAATATTTTTTTCATCATAATATCTTCTATTAGAATTAAGAATTTTTGGCTTGATTTGTTTAAACTGTGTTTCCCAAAATCTTATTATGTGAGTAGGCAAAGAACCCTTCTTATTGACTTTTAAGTCTAAAATTTTAGCAACCTCACCAATAGTTTTATAAGCTTGATCAGCTTTATCCATAATCTTTAAGATTTATAAACTCTTTAAATTCTTTTGAAGGTTTAAATAAAACAACATCTCTACTAGATATTACTTTAGTTTCCTTAGTTTTTGGGTTTCTGCCAATTCTGCTATTTTTCTGTCTTATGGAAAAAGTTCCAAACTTAGATAATTTAAGTTTTTTCTCAGATTTAATGTTAGAAACAATCGTAGATAAAAAATCATCAATTAAATTTTCTGAAATCTGTTTAGAAAAACCTAGTTGCATATAAACTAAATTAACTAAATCTTTTTTAGTTAAATTTATTCTCATTTAAAGATTCTGTTTAATCTTTTCTATCAAATTACCTTTAACAATTCTATGACAAACATCTAATGAGTTAGCAAAGCCAACGTAATCAGTGCCACCATGACTTTTTACTACTGGAGAATCTAAACCTATAAAAATTGCACCATTGTAGAGTCTTGGATCTAATCTTTTTTTAAATTTTTTTAAATTTGAAATGTTTAGAAGAGAAGATAGTTTTCCTATCCAATTTCCAGTCATTGCTTTTTTCAATTCGCTTGTAATAAAATTTGCTGTCCCTTCAGCTGTTTTTAATGCGACATTTCCAGTAAATCCATCAGATACAATTACATCAACTTCACCATCCATTATATGATTACCCTCAATGTATCCAGAAAAATTAAAGTTTTCAGATTTTTTATCATTAAGAACTTGATATGTTTCTTTTATTACTTCATTACCCTTTAATTCTTCTGAGCCAATATTCAATAAAGCAACATTGGCTATTTCATCTGGGTATAATGAATTATAAAGAGCAGCTCCCATAGAAGAAAAATCACTTAAATTTTTTGAACTACACTCAATATTAGCTCCAAGATCTAATACAACGCTCATACCTTTTTTATTTGGCCAAAGCGCAGATAAAGCAGGTTTGTCTATATTTTCGATCATTTTAAGATTTAATTTTGATACAACTAATAAAGCACCAGTATTACCAGCAGATATAACTATATCAGCCTGCTTTTCTTTGACACTTTGAATAGCAAGCCACATACTAGTGTCTTTTCCTCTTTTTGCCCCTTCTAAAGGACTGTCCGTACTTTTAATTGCATTCTGTGTATGGAAAATTTCATAGAACTCTTTATTAATTTTATTTTCAATTAATGGAGAAATTTTATTTTTATCTCCAAATATTTTGTAAAAAATGTTTTTATTTGATTGGTGGTTGTAAACAATACCATCAATAACTTTTTTTGGTGAACCGTCACCTCCCATTGCATCAACTGCAATTTTAATTTTTTCGGACATTAAGATAATTATACTATTCTTTTGGGTCTAAAACTTGTCTACCCTTATACATACCAGTTTTTAAATCTAAGTGATGAGAAAGTCTGTATTCACCTGATTTTTTATCCTCAACTATATTTTTAGTTGAAAATTTCATTGTTTGTGCCCTTCTCATTCCAGTTCTGGATGGGGTTTGTTTTCGTTTAGGTACAGCCATAATTATGGGTTACTTACACTTTTTAAATAAGAATTCAAAGTTTTTTTTGATAAATTTGAGTTAAATTCCTCAAAATATTTAAGCAAATCCTCAATATTATTAAAATCTTGCAAAAATATTGATAATTTTTCAATTTTATCAATTTTGGATAAGTTATCCCAAAAATGAATCTCTGAAACCATGGAATGAAATAAGTTAATATAATTTTTCATTTTTTTATTTATAGATTGATCTCCATATCCAATCTCTCTAATACTTAATTCTAATTGCCTGAAGTTAAAATCGTAAATTTCTTGTAGAGTTTTTTTATTTTCCTCACTTTTATAATTTTTCAAAAAAAATGAAAAATGGAGCAAAAATAAAGTTAATCTGTCTGAAAAACTATCTTCCCTGTTTAAATTCTTATATAAATCTTTATTTCTAGTGAAATTAATTAAATTGTTATAAATATGTATATACTCATTACTCATGAATAAATTATATATATTTTTTTTATTTTTAATACTTTCAAATTGCTCTTTTAAACCTGTTGTAAAACATCATGGAGTTCCATCTTTAGAAAAGAAACAAAAATCTCTAATAATAAGTAAAACCAATAAAAACGATATAATAAAAATACTTGGTATTCCATCAACAACAAGTAAATTTGATAATGATGTATGGATATACATAGAAAGAAAACAAACACAATCAAGATTAAAAAACCTTGGAAGAATGAAAATATTCAAAAATGACATTCTTGTTTTAGAAATCGATGATTATGGGATTTTAAATAAAAAAGAGTTTTATAATAAAGATGATATGGAAAATATCAAAATAAGTGAAGCAACTACACAATCAGGATTCAAGAAAAATTCCTTCATATATGAATTTCTCAGTAGTATGAGACAGAAAATTGATGACCCTCTTGGTCAGAGGGCCAAAAAACGTAAAGAGCTTATGAAGCGATAACAGCCAATAATAACAAAGCTACAATATTTGTAATCTTAATCATTGGATTAACGGCTGGACCCGCGGTATCTTTATATGGATCTCCGACTGTATCACCAGTAACTGCAGCTTTATGAGCTTCTGATCCTTTTCCACCATGGTTTCCATCTTCAATATATTTCTTAGCATTATCCCATGCACCACCTCCAGCGGTCATTGAAACAGCTACAAATAATCCTGTTATAATAACTCCTAAAAGCATTGCACCAACTGCAGCTAAAGCAGCAACCTGACCACCTATTGATAAAATTATAAAATATAAAACTACAGGTGACAACACAGGTAATAATGACGGAATTATCATTTCCTTAATTGCAGCAACAGTCAACAAGTCAACTAATTTTGCATAATCAGGTTTTTGTTTTCTTTTCATAATACCTGGGAATTTTTTAAACTGTCTTCTTACTTCTACTACTACAGCACCACCTGCTCTTCCAACTGCTTGCATTCCCATAGAACCAAATAAGTAAGGCAACATTCCTCCGATTAATAAACCAACAACAACATATGGATTTGATAAATCAAAAGTTACAACTATTCCTTCAAGAGCAGAACCTGCTTCTTTAGAAAAGTGTTTAATATCTTCAGTGTAAGCCGCAAATAAAACTAGCGCACCTAAACCAGCTGAACCTATTGCATATCCTTTTGTTACAGCTTTTGTGGTGTTACCAACGGCATCTAAAGCATCTGTTGTTTTTCTAACTTTTTTATCCAAGTTAGACATTTCGGCTATCCCACCAGCATTATCAGTTACTGGACCGTAAGCGTCTAACGCAACAACCATTCCAGCTAATGCAAGCATTGTTGTAACAGCGATTGCAATACCAAATAGGCCAGCAATAGAATTTGTAATTAAGATACCTGCAACAATGATTAATGCAGGTATAGCTGTTGCTTCCATTGATACAGCCAAACCTTGAATAACATTAGTTCCATGACCAGTTGTTGATGATAAAGCAACAGACTTAACAGGTCTATAATTTGTTCCAGTATAATATTCTGTAATCCAGATTAGTAAACCAGTAATAACTAAACCAATTACCCCACAATAATATAAATCCATTCCATTAAACGTATTTCCATTAACAGTGTATTCATTTGTAAAACCAATAACGTGATCTGTTACAGGCCAAAGAATAGCCAATGATGCAACAGCAGATACAATAAATCCTTTATACAATGCGTTCATCACATTGTTGTCTTTTCCAAGTTTAACAAAGAATGTACCTATAATAGATGTTAATAAACAAGCAGCACCAATCGTAAGAGGATAAATCATCATATTGAGATCACCTACGAAGAAAATTGATGATAAAACCATGGTAGCAACAATAGTAACCGCATATGTTTCAAATAAATCAGCTGCCATACCTGCACAGTCACCAACATTATCTCCAACGTTATCTGCAATTACAGCTGGATTTCTAGGATCATCTTCAGGAATACCGGCTTCAACTTTTCCAACTAGATCGGCACCTACATCTGCACCTTTAGTGAAAATACCTCCACCTAATCTTGCAAAAATTGAAATTAAAGAAGCACCAAAACCTAAAGCAACTAGAGCATTTACAATCTCTCTCTCATCAACTTCATATTTAAGTAATAAAAAATAATAAACTGCTATAGCCAACAATGCTAAACCAGCAACCAACATACCAGTTACAGCACCAGATTTAAAAGCCACTGAAAGACCTTGAGCTAGACCTTTTCTTGAAGCTTCAGCAGTTCTAACATTAGCTTCTACAGAAACTAACATACCAACATATCCTGCAATACCAGATAATGCTGCACCTATTAAATAACCAAGACCAACTAATGGACTAAACGCAATACTAACAATTACAAGAACAGCTGCACCAACAATTGCAATTGTTTTGTATTGTCTTGCTAGATAAGCTTTTGCTCCGATTTGAATAGCTGAAGCAATATCTTGCATTTTTGCATTTCCTGCACTTGAATTTAAAATGTTTTTTCCAGTTAAAAATCCATAAACGATAGATAAAAAACCAGCTCCGATTGTGTATAATAAAATAGTTTCGACAGTTGCACTCATATAACCCTTAGTTGTTGGTTGTTAATTTTTAAGCCCGGACAATACAAAAAAAGTCAAAAAAGACAATAATTAACTTCAAAATTGGTGGATATAACCACCTGTATTATTGGCGATTTCTCTATCTTTTTGATCTAAAATTAAAGACTTGTTTTTACCAGATAAAATAGTTCCTATTTTAGAAATTTTTACACCAAGAGATTTACTTAATTTATTTATGATTCTGGCATTGTTTGGTCTAGCAGTAAACAAAATTTGATAATCATCTCCATTAGAAACTAGATCAATTTTATTTAAATTCTTACTATTAATTAGGTTGTTAAGATTTCTTGATACAGGAATGGATTTTTCATAAATTTTATAAGAAACATTTTGCTTGTTTATTAATTTATTCAAATCTGCGATTAAACCATCAGATATATCCATAGAACTTGTTGCTAGAGAAAGTAAATTTTTAGAAAACTTATTTTGGATATCGGGCATATAATATTTATTGATAAAATACTTAGTTTTAGATTTATTCAACTTAATTTTATTTTTTAAAATCTGTAATCCGATAAAACTATCACCTAAATTTCCTGTAACATATATATCATTATTTACATTAGATTGATTTCTATAGATTATTTTTTTTGAGTAACCAATGGAGGTTATTGTAAAGCTAAGTTTATTAGAAAAAGTTGTATCCCCTCCTCCTAATAATAAATCATATTTTTTCTGCTCTTCTATTAAAGAATTGGATATTTTTTTAAGATTGTTTTTTGTAAAGTTTTTTTTGTTCCCTGATCCAGCAATAAAATAATATTTTGGCTTAACTCCTTTACAAATCAAATCAGAAATTGAAGATCTTAAAATTTTTTTAATAACTAAATCTGGTCTTTTAAAATCTATAAAATGTGTACCTATGTTGTATGTGTCTACTGAAATAACTAATCCTTTTTTTTTATCAAAAAAAACATCATCATTTAAACTTAAAGCAGCTTTATTTTTTTTAGAAATATTAGAAAAATAATTATTTATTAATTCAAATTCATGCATTTGTTCTTAATTTTTTTCCAACATTATCAAGCAAAGCATTTAGGTACTTAGTTTGTGAATTTTCTAAGAAATAATTTGATGAATTTAAATACTCTTTAATAATAATGTTTAAGGATAAATTAGGTTTGTACATTAATTCGTATGTAGCAGCTTTTAAAATAGTTTGAAAAACCTTATCTAAATTTTCAAAGACAAATTCATCACCTAATTTATTTTTTAATTCATCTATAATTAGATCATTTCTTTCGATAGTTCCTAGTACAATATCTTTAATAAATTTTTTAAATCTGTGTTTTGGAAACTGTAATTCATCATCTTCGTTATAAAATTTACCATAGAGTTTTTGAATTATTATAACCCTAGGATTATTTTTTGGATTAAAATGTGTTCTCATTTTTGAGATAGAACAGAAATTACTGCTTCAGCTGCTTCCGCACCTTTTTTCTTTCTCGCTTTAGCTTGAGACATATTCAAACAAGTAATTATTCCATTCCCAATTGGTTTTTTACTTGAAATTGATAATTCCATAATACCATTAGTTGCTGCTTGAGAAATAAAATCAAAGTGAGGAGTTTGACCCTTAATAACACAGCCTAAAGCTAAAAAGGCATCATGCTTATTTATGTTTTTTGAAATAGTTACTGGGATTTCAAAAGCTCCTGGAACATTAATAACTTTTATATTATTTTTTTTTGAGATTAATTTTAAAGCACTTTTAAGTAGTCCATCTGCAATATCTTTGTAATAATCAGCTATAACAATCAAAATTTTTTTCTTCATTATATCAATTCTTGTTTAGTAATTTTTATACCATAACCATCTAAACCAATAACTTTTTTTGGAGATTTTGTGATTAATATCATATTTTTAATTTTCAAATCTTTTATAATTTGAGCTCCAATTCCGTAATTTCTTATTAATTTATCATTACCCTTTTTATAAAAATCTTTATTTTTATAATCTTTTAGAGTTTGTGTTACAGATTTTAAATTAGAGTCTTTAATAAAGATTAATACACAATTGTTATATTTTTTAAAATAATTCAAAGTTTTGTTAAATGAGTTTGGTAATTGTTGATTAATTAAATAATTTTGAACTACATTTGAAGAGATCACTCTTACCCTTGGGGTAATACCCTTTTTTATTTTTCCTTTAATTAGAGCAAAATGTTCTGCACCATCAATTAAATTCTCATAAATTCGAATATTATACTTTTGATCTTTTACAATTATTGAGCTTTGTTTTTTTAATTTAATTAATTTTTCTTTTTTAAGTCTATAAGCAATCAAATCTTCAATCTTACCTATTTTAAGTTTATGCTTATTTGCAAAATTAAATAAATCGTTACCTTTGGCCATTGTTCCATCTTCGTTCATAATTTCACAAATAACAGCTGAATTATTTTTTTTTGCTAATTTTGAGATATCAACTGAAGCTTCTGTATGCCCAGCTCTAACAAGTACACCTCCATCTTTTGCTATTATTGGAAAAACATGGCCTGGAGATACAATTTCATTTTTGTTAGCATTTTTCTTTGAAGCAACTTTAATTGTTTTGGCTCTATCCTTCGCTGAAATTCCAGTTGTAATTCCTTTTTTAGCTTCGATAGAAATGGTAAATGCAGTTTTATTTCTTGATTGATTAATTGGTGACATTAATGAAAGGTTTAATTTTTTTGCCTGAACACTATCTAGAGCTAAACAAATTAAACCTCTGCCATACTTGGCCATAAAATTTATATTTTTTGAATTAGTATCTGATGTGGATATTACTAAATCGCCTTCATTTTCTCTTTTTTCATCATCAACTAAAATGAACATTCCACCTTTTCTAGCAATACTGATAATAGTTTCTATTGATGCAAAATTATTTTTTGTCATTAAAATAATTTCTTACATATTTAGACAAGATATCAATCTCAATATTTACCAAACTAGATTTTTTTAAAGTAGATAAATTGGTCTCTTTATAAGTATGGGGAATAATCCAAATTTGAAAACCTTTTTTTGTAATTTTTGAAATTGTAAGAGAGATGCCATTTACACATATTGACGCCTTCTCTATTAAATGTTTTCTTTCTTTTTTTGGAATCTCAAAATCAAAAAGATAAGATTTATCTATTTTATTAATATTATTAACTATTCCAACCGTATCAACATGACCTTGGCAGATATGACCAGAAATTTTAGTTCCATATTTCAAAGGCAACTCTAAGTTCAAAACATCATTTGTTTTGAGAAATTTAAATTTGGACCTAATTAAAGTTTCATTTGATAAATAAAATTCCATTATTTTTGACTTATAGGAAATTAGTGTGAGACATACCCCGTCACATGCAACTGACAAACCCATATCTTTTGATGAAACTTTTAAGTTACTTTTAACAAATATATTGATGCCTTTTGGTCTTTTAGTAATTCTTTTGACAGTACCTTGGTTATATATAATTCCGTTAAACATAGTTTTTGTAAAATTCTATTTTATCCTTTTTTAATTTAAGGTTTAGTTTTGACTTATATCTATATTTTGATTTTAAAGTATTTAAACTGTTAAATTCAACAAATTCAGAATTTTTAGACAAATTTTTGGAACTTTTAAACAAATAAAATTTATTAAAAATTTTATTATTTATGAATGATTTTGTAAGTTTATCTCCACCTTCAACCAATAAATTTCTACTTCCTAAAGAATAAATTTTTTTTAATATCTCTTTTAAATTGAATTCTTTATTTTTATTAATTTTAGATTTTATTAATAAGACTTTTTTAGATTTAAATAATGAGATTTTTGATTTTGTTGCTTCATTATAAAAAATAATTGTTTTTATTTTAGTTGCAGATTTTATTAAGTAAGAATTTGGATTAGAATTTAGCTTATTATCTAAAATGACTCTTATAGGTGAAAAATTATTTTTGTTTTTAAGTCTACAATTGAGTTTTGGATTATCCTTATTTAAGGTTTTGTGTGAAATTAATATCGTATCATTTTTATATCTTAAAAAATGTGAAAACTTATCAGAATAAATATTAGTAATTTTTTGCTTTTCTTTACTATAAATTAAATTGTTCTTTGAAACTGCAATTTTACCTGTAACAAAAGGTATTTTATTTTTTCTGTTAAAAAAATAAGGATAGTAAAACCGACTGATTTCTTTTTTTAAAAGATTTTTTCTAACTTTTATTTTACTTGATTTTAAAACTTTAAAAGATTTTCCACTAACACGTTCGTCAATATCAGAATTTGAGTAAATAACTTCTGATATTTTTGATTTAATTATTAAATTTGTACAAGGCGGTGTTTTTCCTTTATGACAACACGGTTCTAATGTGATATACATCTTTGAACCAGCAACATTTTCAATAGAGTCTTTAATTGCATTTCGTTCAGCATGAGGCCTTCCATCATGTGAAGTCTGTCCTATAGATATAATTTTATTATTTTTAACAATTACACATCCAACAGATGGATTTGTACCGGTTAAACCTTCGCGAGCAATTGCCAAATTAAGGGCAATTTGCATGAATTGCTTATCTTTACTGGTAAATTTATCTTTTTTTGTAGACATCTAATCTGTCCACAAATTGTACAAAGTCTTTTTCTTCTCTAAAATTTCTATAAACGGAAGCAAAACGCACGTATGCTACAGGATCAAGCTCTTTTAATCCTTCCATAACCATTGTTCCAATTGTACTTGTTGATATTTCTGTTTGTCCAAGTTCTTCTAATGATCTTGAGATTTTACTTATAAATTTCTCAGCAGTTTCTGTATCAATTGGTCTCTTTTTTAATGCTATATAGATTGATTTAGATAATTTATCTCTGTCAAAAGAAGATTTTCTTCCATTTTTTTTAACAACCATTAATTCTCTAAATTGAATTCTTTCAAAGGTAGTAAATCTTTCGCCACATATACATAATCGTCTTCTTCTTATTGCAGTTCCATCTTCAGTTGGTCTAGAATCTACAACTGACGTATCACCTTTTTTTTCACAAGGACAAATCATTATTTATAAATTTTTATATATTGGAAATGACGAAGTTAGATTAATAACTTCATTTCTTACCTCGTTTTCAACTTTACTGTTATCATCAGGGTTTTCAGATAAACCTTTAATAGTTTTTGTTATCAATTCACCTACAGTTTTAAATTCATTTAATCCAAATCCACGTGTAGTAGCAGCTTGAGTACCCAATCTAATTCCCGATGTAATCATTGGTTTCTCTGTATCAAAAGGTATTCCATTTTTATTACATGTTATGTTGGCTCTTGATAGACTTTCCGCTGCAAGATTTCCCTTAACATTAAAAGGTCTTAAATCAACAAGCATTAAATGAGTATCAGTTCCATCTGAATAAATTTTAAATCCATTGTTTTTTAAAGTTTCGGCTAAGATTTTTGCATTAGCTAAAACAGATTTTATATAATCTTGAAAATCTGGTTGAAGAGCTTCTAGAAAACCAGCAGCTTTAGCAGCAATAATATGCATCAAAGGTCCACCTTGATAACCAGGGAAAACAGCTGTGTTAAACTTTTTACCAAGCTCCTCGTCATTAGACAAAATTATTCCACCTCTTGCACTTCTAAAAACTTTATGTGTAGTTGAGGTTACAACATGAGCGTAATCACATGGATTTGGATAACCTTTACCAGCCACAAGTCCTGAGAAATGTGCCATATCAACCATTAAATAGGCTCCTACTTTATCAGCTATTTCTCTAAATCTTTTAAAATCTATTACTCGAGAATAAGCACTGCCGCCTGCTATTATTAATTTAGGCTTGTGTTCTAAAGCAAGTTTTTCAACATTATCATAATCAATAAGTTCAGACTCTTTATCAACGTCATAACCTATAGCGTTAAACCATTTACCTGACATAGATATTTTCAATCCGTGTGTTATGTGTCCACCTGAATTTAAACTCATTCCCATAAATGTATCTCCAGGATTTAATAAAGCTAAAAATACAGCTCCATTTGCCTGGGCACCAGAGTGAGGTTGTGCATTTGCATATTTACAATTAAATAATTTTTTTAATCTCTCAATTGCAAGACTTTCTGCAACATCGACATGTTCGCAACCATTATAGTATCTTTTTCCAGGATATCCTTCAGCATACTTATTAGTTAAAACTGATCCTTGAGCTTCAAGAACTGCTTGAGAAACTATATTTTCTGATGCAATTAATTCTATATGTTGTTGTTGTCTTAAGAGTTCGTCTTTTATAGCTTTATATAATTCAGGGTCCTTGCTAGACAAACCATCTTCGAAGAAACTCTTATAACTATCGTTTAAATAACTTTTTTCACTAGACATAATTAATTATATTTTTTTTAATCTTTTTAAGTGTCTCCCACCTTCGAACTTTGTATTTAAAAAAATGCTAATAAATTTTAATGCATTTTTTTTAGTTAGTAATCTAGATCCTAATGTAATGATATTTGCATCATTATGCAATCTAGATAATTTAGTAGATTTTTCATTAAAGCATTGAGCGGCTCTAACATTTTTATGTTTATTTGCTGCAATATTCATTCCAGTTCCTGATCCACATACCAAAATACCAATATTTTTTTTAGATGAATTTACTTTTCTTGCAACTTTATGTGCATAATCTGGGTAATCAACGCTATTCTCATTTGAAGGACCAAAATCTTGGAAATTAATTTTTTTCTTTTCTAAATAAATTTTAATTGCTTCTTTAAGTTTAAAACCAGCGTGATCTGAAGAGATAAATATCTTTTTCAAATTAATTGAATTTATAATCTAGCACACAAGCAACAAGGTGGACTCTATTTTCTTCACCACCATTAAATGCATTATGATATTTTGTGTTATTAGTCACCCAAACAGAACCATCTGCAGGCATATGTTTTGCAACATTATCTATAACCATTAAGCATCCAGGATTAGTTACGATTGGAATATGCAATCTTGGTTCTGGATCTCTATGCCAACTTAAAGTTGATCTTGGTTCTTTTAATAAAATCCTTACTCTACCCAATTTATATTTGCTTGATAAAACATCATAAACTTCTTTAAAATAAGTATTCTCATAATCTTTTATAAATTCAGAATAAGCTGCTTCATCAATTTCTACATCTCTAGAAACCTCTTTTCCAGTTTTATCAGGTTTAGTCCAATAAACACCTCTAGCTTTATTGCCTTTGATTGAATCAGGATCACCAGGAATTTGAGTTAATGAAATAGCTCCAAAGTGTGTTATCCCAGCATCTTCGAATTTTTTTGTCTTAATAATTTGGTTATAAGCCTCTTGAAGTTTATTTATATCAAATTTCAAGTTTTGTTTTTGAAAATCACTAAAATCTAAAATTCTTTCTTCTTTTTTTAGGTTTAGGTTTACAACTTTTGTGTTATCAATGTTCATAAAAATGGTTTTGTACTTAATTTAAGAGATATTTGTATAATACATTTGTCGCATTAATAAAGTAAATTTAAACATGATTGTAGGAAAATATCCAAGCCTAAGATTAAGAAGAAACAGAAAATCTTCCTGGACTAGAAAACTAATACAGGAAAATACCCTAAGTCCTAATGATTTTATTCTTCCAATTTTTCTTATTGATGGAGTAAATAAAAAACAACATATAAAATCGATGCCTGGCGTCTATAGGTATTCAGTAGATAGAATCAGTCAAATTATCGACAAAGCGATAAGCAAAGGAATTCCGATGGTTGCCCTTTTCCCAAATACAAAAAAATCATTGAAAAATGAACTTGGATCAGAAGCACTCAATGAAAATAATCTTGTTTGTAGAGCATCAAGAATGATTAAAAAAAAATACAAAAATCAAATTGGAATTATGTGTGATGTTGCATTGGACCCTTATACCTCTCATGGACATGACGGATTAATCAAATCTGATAAAATTTTAAATGATGAAACAATTCAAGTTTTAATAAACCAATCTTTACTTCAAGCTGAAATGGGTTGCGATGTCTTAGCTCCATCAGATATGATGGATGGTAGGATTGGTAAAATTAGAAAAGCAATCGATCAAAACAATTTCAAAGAAGTTCAGATTTTATCTTATGCAGCAAAATATGCATCCAGCTTTTATGGTCCCTTTAGGGATGCCGTTGGGTCAAAAAGTTCATTAAAAGGAGATAAAAAAACATATCAAATGGATTTTAGAAATTCTGATGAAGCATTAAGAGAAGTTGCTATGGATATAAAAGAAGGAGCTGATATGGTTATGGTTAAACCAGGAATGCCATATTTGGATATAATTAAATCAATTAAAGAAAAATTCAAAATTCCAGTTTTTGTGTATCAAGTATCTGGTGAGTATAGTCTAATAGAAAATGCTATTAATAAAAACCTTGTAAATAAAGATGCAGTGTATGAAAGTTTAGTAGCTTTCAAAAGAGCTGGCGCAAATGCGATTGTAAGTTATTACGCAGATCGAATTGACAAAATAATAAAGTGATTACCTTAAAGTATTAAGAAATAACAATCTATTGTTTGGAAAATTAATATTATTTGGTTTTAAAATTGTTTTATCTAGATAATCATTAACTAACTTCAAACCTTTTAATAAAATTTTAATATCTTCAACCTCTTTGTCTTTTTCAATAAGAAAGTTTGGAACATATTTTTTTTCATTTGATGATGAAACATAGTAAACAGTTTCGTTATTTTCAGTATCTTTCTCTACTAAGTTTTCTAATTCTAAATCATAACCTAATATTTTGAGTAATTCTAATTCCCAAAAAATATATTTTTTTAACCAATTTTTATCTTGTAAAATTAAAAAGAAATTCTGAATTATGAAAAAAACTTTTTCATTTGATTGTGCGTCTGCTGTTAAAATTTTAATCAAATTCATTGCAGAAGTTAAGCATGATAATTTTTGTCTATCATCAAAATACAAAGGGCTGTAAGCATTTAAAATTTCAACTTTAAAATAGCCAATCCTATTCTCATTTTTTGAATTATAATTAACATGCAACTTATTTCCTATTTGCAGATAATTTTTAATTTTTTTTGATGTTCCACCAAATATGATGCCTGATACTTTACCTTTTTCTTTGGTGAAAATTTCTACAATTAAGGAGTTTTCGTTATATCTATTTTTACTTATCAAAAAACCTTCATCAGACCAATTCATATTATTTATTGAAACTATTTAAACACTCTGTAGCTGCACTTTGCTCGGCATTTTTTTTGGAATTGCCAATGCCAATAAAGTATTTTGTATTGGGTAATTTTACTCCTACTTTAAATACAGGTTTGTGTCTTGGACCAGTATTTGAGATTAATTTATATTTAGGAAGACTTTTAAATTTTTTTAATGTTTGTTCTTGTAACTTGGTTTTGGCATCAATTTCGGTAACAACACTATCGCTAATTTTTGCTTCCCACTGCTTTAAAATAAATTTTTCAACAATATTAAAGCCTTTATCGAGATAAATTGCTCCTATTAAAGCTTCACAACTATCTGCAATAATTTTATCTTCAATTTTTATTTTTTTATTTCTTGGATTAAAAGTTTTAATATATTTTTCTAAATTAATTGATTTTGCAATTTCAAGACAAGATTTTTTATTAACAAGTGAAGCAAATTTCTTATCAAGTATTCCCTCTTTTTCATTTGGATAAATTTCTAATAATTTTTTAGCCATGACCAGCCCAAGTACACGATCACCTAAAAATTCAATTTTCTCATTATTTTTAGAGGAATTAAAACTTTTATGAGTAAGAGATTGGTCTAATAAATTTTTGTTTTTAAAAACTATATTTATTTTTTTTTCTAGTTCTTGATGCTTTATTTTCATTAATTAATAACATTAAAGGTTCTTTTAAATCTTATAGATTTATGCCATTTCCAAAATTCAATAAAACTTCCTATTTTTTTATCAGATGAAAAAAAAATAAATTGAGCCTTACCAACCAGGTTATCTTTATGAACATAACCAACACTTGAAAGAAATCTGCTATCCTTAGAACAATCTCTATTATCACCCAAAAAGAAATAATGATCATCTGGAACTGTAAAAACATCTGAATTTTGATATGTATAATTTTTTAAATAAACTGTATGAAATTTTTTACCGTTAGGTAATTTTTCCTCAAACTTTAAGACATCTATTGTTGTGTCACCACAATAAATTTTTGTTTTAAGTGGGATTTTAGATTTAAGTATTTCGCTACTATTTAAATATAGATTGGCGTCAATAAACTGGATTTTATCTCCTGGGAGCCCAATTAAACGTTTTATATAATCTGTTCTATTGTCAGCTGGTGTTTTAAATACAATTACATCTCCTCTTTCAGGACTTTTAAACATTATTCTTTTACTAAGTATTGGCGGACTAAAAGGGAAAGAATGTTTACTATACCCATATGAATATTTTGTAACAAATAATCTATCACCTACAAGTAATGTGGGTTCCATCGAAGAAGAAGGTATATAAAAAGGTTGCACTAAAAGTGATCTAATTATTACTGCAATTATCAAAGCATAAAATAAAGTTTTTATATTTTCTGAAAAAAATTTTTTATCTAGTTTCATTATGATTGAATAATAGCAAATGCTGTTGAATATTTTTTTTCATCCGAAATGGATAGAAAACAATTATATTTTTTAATTTTAAATTTATTTTGGATCATTTTGGTGATTTTTTTGTTTGTAACATAATTTGGTTTACCCATTTTATCGTTAACTACTTCTATATCTTTAAAGTTCAATTTCATTCTAAATCCGGTACCCAAAGCTTTGGCAAATGCTTCTTTTGCTGCAAATCTTTTTGAAAAAAAAGCCACTTTATTCTTTATTAAGTTTGATTGTCTTTGCTCTCTCACACTATAAACTCGATTAATAAAAGATTTATTTTTTATAGCTTCTTTAATTCTTTTATTTTCAATTATATCAACTCCAATACCTAAAATTTTCATTAATTTTTAATAATTTTTTTAAAATCTTTAATTACTTTGGGTAGACCATAAAATATCGACTCTCCAATAATAAAATGTCCTATGTTGAATTCCTCGATTTCTTTAATTTTTGTTAAAATTTTAGTAGTCTTGTAATCTAAACCATGACCTGCATGTACTTCTATATCTAGCTTAGATGCAAGTTTTGAGCTTTTTTTAATTCTATTTAATTCGCTTGAAAAATTTTTATATGATTTAACATAATTAGCTAGTTTTCCAGTGTGGATTTCAACACAATCCACATTTAATTTTTTTGAAAGTTTAATATCATTTAAGTTGGGGTTGATAAATAAACTAGTTCTAATATTTGACTTTTTAAATTTAAAAATTATTTCTTTTAATTTTTTATAATTATCTTTTAGATTTAAACCACCTTCTGTGGTTATTTCTTTTCTGTTTTCTGGAACAATACAAATGTAATTTGGTTTATATCTTAAAGCTTTTTTAATTATTTCACTATTCATCGAGACTTCAAGATTAACTAACACTTTATTCAAAGCACAAATCTCTTTAGTATCTAAATCATTTATGTGCCTTCTATCTTCTCTCAAATGAATAGTTACGGAGTCTGCACCCAATTTTATAACTTTTTTTGCTGCAAATACTGGATTAGGATGTTTTTCACCACGTGCATTACGCAGTGTTGCAATATGATCTATATTTACACCTAATCTTTTCACTTAATAAATCTACTTCCTGGAGTAGTAATGGGAATTGATTTTAGAGATTTAGGTATATTTTTAAGGTTATAGCTAGGCACATCTATTTTTAAATGAGAAACAATTTTATTTTTTATTTTCAGAGATTTTTTTGTTGATCTGTCAATTATAGAAGCAAATCCAACAAGTCTTGCATTTGATTTTTTTATAAGTTTTACGCATTCCAAACTAGATTTACCTGTCGTAATCACATCTTCTATAATTAAAACTCTTGCTCCCTTTTTTATACTAAAACCTCTTCTGAGAGTAAATTTTCCATTCACCCTTTCGCAAAAAATTGTTTCTTTTTTTAAAATTTTACCAATTTCATAGCCTATTATTACACCACCCATAGCAGGAGCGAGTATTAAATCTATTTTTTTAAAATTTTTTTTTATTTTATTTGCTAATGATCTACAAATTTCGTCAGCTAAATTAGGAAAGCTTAAAAGTTTAGCGCACTGAATGTACTTTGGGGAGTGTAATCCTGAGGATAAAACGAAATGTCCTTCTAATAACGCATCAGTCTTTTTTAAAATATTTAAGGATTTTTTGAGTGAAAGCATTTCTTTTTTCTTCGTGTCTAATTATCTTAAATTTTATACCTTTTTGCTTTAGCTCTGCAATAAAATTTGTAAAATTCTTTAGATTTCTAATTATTAATCTAAATTTAAAATTAATATAGTTTGGATTTTTACCTGCCATCTCTAAATTAGAAATGTTAAGTTTACGACTTCCAATTAAAGAACTTATATCGCCAAGTTGACCGGGTTTATCAGGTAATGAAATCCAAAGTGTAGTGTTATATTTTTTTGTTTTTTCCTCTTTTTGTTCACCTTTGTCATGCCAATATCTTCTAATAGCAGCTCTTGCTTTACCTGTTTTGGTGGTAGGTATCCAATGAAGAGATGGTGAACTATTTTTAGATGTGAGAATGTTAACCCTATCACCATTTCTTAATATTGTTTGTAATTCACAGTTATTTCCATTTACTTCACAACCAATTGCGGAATTACCAATTTTAGTGTGAACAGCATAAGCAAAATCAATTGCTGTTGCATCTTTTGGCAATTTAATTACAGATCCTTTTGGTGTGAAGCAAAAGACATTTTCCTGAAACATTTGAAGCTTTGTATATTCATAAGAGTCCTCAGGATTTTCATTTTTTTCAATAATCTCCACTAAATCTTTTAACCAATCATACTCTTTCCAACTTAATGAATTAAATTTTTCAGAAGATTTATATTGCCAATGCGATGCAACACCTCTTTGTGCAAAGTCATGCATTTCTTTAGTTCTAATTTGAATCTCTATAGGCTTTTTATTTGAACCAATAACTGAAGTATGAATTGACTTATATCCATTTATTTTGGGCGAAGAGATGTAATCTTTAAATTTACCAGGAATACAGTTCCATTTCTTATGAAATATACCAAGAGTTTTATAACAGTCATCAATAGTATCTAGTATAATTCTAAAGCCAATGATGTCTGTTATCTGCTCTAATGAAACTCTTTTTTTTTGAACTTTTCTCCATATTGAAAATGGAGTTTTTTCTCTTCCATAAATTTCAGCATTAATTTCGTGATCATTCAATATTTCACTGAGTTCATATGATTGTTCTTCAAAAATATCTTTTCTATCTAATTTTATTTCATCAAGTCTTTTTTTTATTAATTTTCTCGCATCGTAATTTAAAATTTCAAACGATAAATCTTCAAGCTCATCACGTATTCTGTGCATACCCATTCTGTCTGCCAATGGAGCATAAATTTCCATTGTTTCTTGAGCAATCCTTTGTCTTTTTTCCACTTTAGTAATTGCTTTAATCGTTCTCATGTTGTGCAATCTGTCTGCAATTTTTACTAATAAAACTCTAATATCTTTTGATGTTGCTAAAATTAATTTTCTAAAGTTTTCTACTTTAGAATTTGATCCAGCTGTATTTTCAAAAACAGATATTTTAGTGACACCATCTACTAAGTCAGCAACCTCATCACCAAATTCAGCTTTTATTGTTTCATAAGTTGCAAAGGTATCTTCAATAGTGTCATGCAATAACCCAGTGGCAATTGTAGCACTGTCTAATTTTAACTCTGTTAAAATATTTGCAACTTCAATTGGATGTACAGAGTAAGGATCACCGGAAGCTCTTTTTTGACTCTTATGGGCCTTTACAGCAAAATTATAAGCTTTATCTAATTTTTCAGGATTTAAAAATTTATTATAATTTTTAACTTTATTAATTAGTTCATTAGAATTTAGCATAACCCTATTATAACATTAATTTAAATTTGTTTAATAGACCTAAAGTCTGCTTGAGAGAGTGAAGAAATCAAGCTTTTAAGATCTTTTTTAATAATTGGATGATGCCATTCTTTTTGAATTTCAAAAAAAGGGATGAGTACAAAATTTCTTTTATGCATAAGTTTATGAGGCAAAGTTAATTTGTTTTTTACATTTAAAATCTTTTTATTAAAATCAATAATGTCAATATCACAAATACGTGGATCATTTTTTTTACCTTTTTTTCTTCCTAATAAAATTTCAATTTTCTTACATATTTTAAGGAGACTTTCAGGATCAAAACAAAACTTTGCCTTGATAACTACATTTAAAAATTTAGGTTTTTTGGGGTCCGGCCAAGAAGGTGTTTCATAAAAACTTGAGATAGATAAAAAATCTAGATTATTTTCGCTTAAATGAGATTTTGCAATTTCTATATTTTTTTTTCTATCACCCAAATTAGAGCCAATACCTAAGTAAACAATTTTAGCTTGATTTTCTGATATATCTTGCCTTTTCACGGTTCCAGTCTCTGCTCTTTTTTGTTGCTCTTTTATCGTATTGCTTCTTTCCTTTAGCAACTGCTAATTCAATTTTGGCCTTTCCTTTTTTAAAATACATTTTTGTTGGAACAATAGTAAAGCCATCTCTTTGCATTTTTCCAATCAATTTGTTTATTTCTCTTTTATTTAGTAGCAACTTTCTTTCATCGGTTGGGTTATGATTGGAATAACTTGCTTGTTTGTAAGGTGAAATATGAGAATTAATTAAAATTATTTCTCCATTTTTTTCAACTGCATAAGAGTCTGCTATATTAACTTTTCCATCTCTTAATGATTTAATTTCAGAACCTTTAAGAACAATTCCTGCTTCTAAAATATCCTCAAAAAAATAATTAAAACTAGCTTTCCTATTTAAACAAATTATTTTTAAACCAGAATTGGTTTTTTTGTTCATTAAATCAATTTTGCTGACTGAAGAGACTTTTTAACAATTTCCTTAGTTTGTTCGGTAACTTTTACCAGAGGCAATCTAACATCATCTTCGCATAGATTTAATAACTTAGCAGCATATTTTACTGGACTAGGATTACTTTCAACAAACATTGAATGATGAATTGGCTGTAAAATTTTATCTAATTTTTCAGCTTCGCCAATATCATTTTCAGATTTAGAAAATTTTTGAAAATCTGAACAAAGTTTTGGTGCTATGTTTGCTGTTACACTTATTGCACCTACTCCACCTCTTTTATTAAATTCTAGCGCATTGTCATCATTACCAGTCAATTGAACAAATTCTTTACCCATTTTTGATAACTGTTGATCAACCCTATCCAAATCTCCAGTGGCATCTTTTACACCAACTATATTTTTTAACTCGAACAGTCTTGCCATTGTATCAACATTCATATCAATAACTGATCTACCTGGTATATTGTAAATTATTATTGGTATCCCGCATTTGTCATTTATAGCTTTATAATGCTGGTACAAACCTTCTTGAGTAGGTTTATTATAATAAGGTGTTACGATTAGAGCACCATTTGCACCTGCCTTTTCAGCGTGTGAAGTTAAAGAAATAGCTTCCTCAGTAGAATTTGAACCTGTTCCAGCTATAACTGGAATTTTTCCATTACTTTCTTTTATACAGAGATCAATTACTTTTTGATGTTCATCATGACTTAATGTTGGGGATTCTCCTGTTGTACCAGCAGGTACAAGCCCACTAGTTCCATTTTCAATATGAAAATGTATTAATTTAATATACGCCTCCTCATCTAAGAGATTGTTTTTAAACGGCGTAATTAAAGCAACATTTGATCCTTTGAACATAAATACTTATAACATAGTTTAAAGATTCATATACCAAAAGATTATGATTAAAAAATTATTATTTTTAATAATAACTTCCTTGATTAGCTTTAATTTCAGTGGTGCACAGATTGTACCTTTAAAAAAACCATCGCTATCCTATGAGGAATTAAATAAAAAAATAATATTAAACACAATCAAACCTCTAAAAAAACCTTCAAAAGTTAAAGTTGAGAAAAAGGTAGCTAAAAAAGAAACCAAACTTAGTTTTCTTTTACCTAAAAAAAAACCAGTTATTAGAGGATTAATTAATTCAGAAACAGTAAAAATTTCTAAATTTTATAATAAAAAAGATTTTGGGATTGCAAAAAAAGCTATTGGCGAAATGCAAAAAGGCCAGTGGAAATCTGCAATTAAAATCTCAAAAAAAGCTAAAGATAGATCTATACATAATTTTATAAAATGGAGACATTTATTAACTACAGGTAATAAAGAGTCATTTTTTGATTACCAAGTCTTTATCGAAGAAAATTCAGATTATCCAAGAATAGATAGATTGAGATATTTGGCTGAGCATAAACTTTCGACGGAAAAAGTTTCTCCAAAAAAAATAATCAATTGGTTTTCAAAAAATGAACCTTTAAGTGGATATGGTAAAATGATTTTAGGTGAAAGTCATATTTTATCAGGAGACAAAGCAAAAGGTATTGCTCTAATTAAAAATGGATGGATTTCTGCAGATTTATCAAAAAGTGAGTTAAGGTTTTTCAGAAAAAAATATAAAAAATATCTTGATGCAAATGACTATATTAAGAGAGCTGATCATCTTGCATGGAATAGTGATCATTGGGATTTAAAAAGACTAATCAGATATTTACCTAAAGACTATGAATTGCTCTATACAGCAAGACATATTTTAATGACCAAGGGATACGGTGTAGATCAAGCAATCAAAAATGTTCCAAATAAATTTAAAAACGATGCTGGATTAAACTATGATCGTTTAAAGTGGAGAAGAAAAAAAGGACGATTGGAGTCTTCTACTGAAATTTTGCTCAAGATAAGAAATGATAAAGATTATTTAGTTAGACCTGACAAATGGTGGAAAGAAAGAGAAATCATTTCTAGAAAGTTAATTTATAAAAAACAATATGAACTAGCTTATAAAATTAGTAGCAATCACGGAATGTCTGAAGGATCTGAATTTGCTGAAGCAGAATGGATGAGTGGTTGGATAGCACTAAGTTTTTTAAATGATCCACTTCTTGCTAAAGATCATTTTAAAAACTTTTTTGATAATG
Organism: Candidatus Pelagibacter sp. HIMB1495; assembly: GCF_052047955.1. NCBI lineage: Bacteria > Pseudomonadati > Pseudomonadota > Alphaproteobacteria > Candidatus Pelagibacterales > Candidatus Pelagibacteraceae > Candidatus Pelagibacter > Candidatus Pelagibacter sp. HIMB1495. Next base: position 1,024,944 of record NZ_JBNAIQ010000001.1, read on the forward strand.
TTAATTATCCAATAAGTGTTTCTAGGGGCGCATATTGGTTAGGTAGATCATATGAAAAACTAAAAGATAAAGATCGATCGGAAAAATGGTATAAAGAGGCTACAAAATATTTAACTACATATTACGGACAACTAGCATTTTTAAAAATTAATCCTAATGGAAAATTTGAACTTGATAAAACAATGTTGGTTGAAGATGAATATAGAAAAGCTTTTTTTAATAAAGAATTAGTAAAAATCACACATCTTTTGCATGAATTAGATAAAGACAAGTATACAAAATTTATCTTAAGACATCTTGCTAATGATAACGTTTCTGAAGGCAGTGAACTTTTAGCTGCTGAACTTGCTACAAGTATCAATAGATATGATTTTGCAATACAAGTATCAAAAATTGCCTCTTATCAAAAAAGATTTCATAACAAATACAATTATCCATTAATAAGCACACCTAAATACATTAATGGAAGAAAGATTCCTGAAAGCGCATTAATTTTATCAATTATAAGACAAGAAAGTGAATTTGATTTAAAAGCAAATAGTCATGCGGGTGCAAAAGGTTTAATGCAATTAATGCCTTACACAGCAAAATTAGTTGCTAAACAAGCAAAGCTTCCCTATACAAAATCTCGATTAACAACCGACCCAGAGTATAATATAAATTTAGGGTCTCATTATATTGCTGGTTTAATTCAGCAATATGATGGAGCTTATCCATTTGCAATAGCTGCGTACAATGCTGGCCCAAATAGAGTTAAATATTGGAAAAAATTAAATAAGGATCCACAAAAAAAACAAATAAATTATGTTGATTGGGTTGAGCTGATTAAATTTAGAGAGACTAGAAACTATGTTCAGCGTGTATTGGAAAATTATAATGTTTACAGATATGTGCTGGAACAAAACCCTATAGTAATGAAAGATTTTTTTAAAGATCAGCCTTTATATTAGTGGCGGAGAGAGAGGGATTCGAACCCTCGGTACAAGTTTCCTCGCACGGTCATTTAGCAAACGACTGGTTTCAGCCTCTCACCCATCTCTCCGTATGACATTGTGTAATAAGTGATTTTATTGAAAATTCAATATTTATAAAGTAATTATTCAATTATTATGGGAAATAAATACTCAGTATTTTCATTAATCAAAAACGCTTTTTCATACCATGAGAATTGGCAAAGAGCATGGAAAGACCCTACTCCAAAAAAAGAGTATGATGCTGTCATAGTTGGTGGAGGTGGTCATGGTTTAGCGACAGCATACTATTTAGCAAAAAAACACAATATGAAAAATATTGCTGTTGTTGAAAAAGGATGGATTGGTGGAGGAAACACTGGTCGCAACACTACAATTATCAGATCAAATTATTTATGGGACGCTAGTGCTGGACTTTATGATCACGCGCTAAAAATTTGGGAAGGATTATCTCAAGAGTTAAACTACAATGTAATGTTTAGTCAAAGAGGTGTAATGAATCTTGCTCACAATTTGCAAGATGTAAGAGATTTAAAAAGAAGAACACACGCAAATAGACTAAATGGTATTGATGCCGTTTACTTGAGTACAGAAGAAGTTAAAAAGTTTTGTCCAATTATAAATACATCTCAAGATATAAGATATCCGGTACTTGGTGGTACATTACAAAGAAGAGCTGGTACAGCAAGACATGATGCTGTTGCCTGGGGTTATGCTAGAGGTGCCGATGAAATGGGTGTTGATATAATTCAAAATTGTGAAGTAAAAGGTATAAAAAGAAATGGTGATAGTGTTGAAGGTATAGAAACAACAAAAGGATTTATTAAAACAAAAAAAATTGGAGTTGTGGCAGCTGGACATTCAAGTGTGATTGCTAATATGGCTGGAATAAGACTTCCTCTAGAGAGCAAACCTCTTCAAGCACTAGTATCAGAACCTGTGAAACCAATTATAGATACAGTTGTCATGTCAAACGCTGTACACGCTTATGTAAGTCAATCTGATAAAGGTGAATTAGTTATTGGCGCTGGAACAGATGATTATGTTTCATACACTCAGAAAGGAAGTCATCAAATAGTCGAGGGAACTCTAAATGCTATTTTAGAATTGTATCCAATTTTCAGCAGAATGAGAATGCTAAGACAATGGGGAGGAATAGTAGACATTTGTCCTGATGCAAGTCCAATATTAAGTAAAACTTCTATCAAAGGACTTTATTTTAATTGTGGTTGGGGTACAGGGGGTTTTAAAGCTACACCTGGATCAGGAGATTTATTTGCACACACAATTGCTAATGATGAGCCACACAAACTTAACGCAGCATTTAATTTAAATAGATTTGTAAGTGGAGACCTTGTTGATGAACATGGCGCTGCAGCAGTTGCTCACTAATGTTTGTTATTAATTGTCCATATTGTGGTGAGAGAGATCAGCAAGAATTTAAAGCTGGTGGTGAAGCTCATATTGAAAGACCAAAACAACCGACAGAACTTAGTGATGATGAATGGGCAGAATATTTATTTATGAGAAAAAATATTAAAGGTGTTCAATATGAAAGATGGAACCATGCTCATGGTTGTCGTAAATGGTTTAATATGATTAGAGACACTTCGAATGATGAGATTAAAGCAATCTATAAAATGGGAGAAAAACCCCCATCGATATAAAACAAATGTCAGAAAATTTAAGAGTTAAATCTAGTCAATATATTGATGAAACAACAAGAGTTTCGTTTAAATTTAATGGTACAACTTATTATGGATTTAAAGGAGACACTCTTGCTTCTGCTTTATTGGCAAATAATGTTCATTTAGTAGGTAGGAGTTTTAAGTACCATAGACCAAGAGGTATAATGACATCAGGTTCTGAGGAGCCAAATGCAATTGTTCAAATTAATCAAAATACTAATAGAACTGAACCAAATGTTAGGGCAACTGAAGTTGAAATATATGAAGGAATGGAGGCATCAAGTCAAAATTGCTGGCCAAGTGTAAACTTTGATATTGGTGGAATAAATAATTTTTTATCACCCCTACTTCCAGCAGGATTTTATTACAAAACATTTATGTGGCCTGCAAGCTTCTGGGAAAAATATGAATACTTTATAAGACACTCAGCAGGATTAGGAAAATCACCAACGTTAAAAGATCCTGACATTTACGATCACAGAAATATTCATTGTGATGTTCTTGTAGTTGGCGCAGGTATATCTGGAATTCTAGCAGCTAAAAATGCTGCGAAGAATAATTACAAAACTTTACTTTTAGATGAAAAAAATGAATTAGGTGGATCAACTATTTATGAAAACAATGAAAGTAATAAAATTGATAATAAAATTTCATCTGAATGGTTAAAAAAAGAAATTGAAGAACTTAAAAATATTAAAAATTTAGAAATAAAAACTAGAACAAGTGTTGCTGCATACCATCAATATAATTATTTGCTTGCAAGAGAGAACTTAACAGATCATTTAGAAAAAAAAGATAAGACAAATAAAATTAGACAAAGGTTACTTAAAATAAGAGCAAAGAAGGTAATTTTGGCAACAGGTGCTTTGGAAAGACCAATGGTATTTAATAATAATGATAGACCTGGAATAATGCTTTCTTCTGCAATTAAAAAATATAGTGATTTTTATGGTGTAGCCTGCGGTAGAAAGATTGTATTTTTTACAAATAATGACAGTGCATATGAAAGTGCACTTTCATTAAACGATAAAGGTATCAAAGTTGAAGCAATAGTTGATATTAGAAAGCAATCCGAAACAAATTTAGAAAAAAAAGTTATTGATGTAGGTGTAAAAATATACTGGGAACATACAGTTGTTGATACCTCTGGTTATAAAAGATTAAACAATGTCTCAATAATGAAACTATCAAATGATGGAACTTCAGTAACTGGAAATAAAATTTCTATTTCATGTGATTGTTTAGGCGTTGCCGGTGGATGGACTCCGGCTGTTCACCTATATACTCAGTCAGGTAGCAAACTTGCTTTTGATGAAGATAAAAAAATATTTATTCCAAATAAAAATAATTCAGATCAAATAAGTGTTGGATCTTGTTGTGGTGATTTTAAACTTGATGAAATACTTAAAAACTTAAATGAAAAACTAAAAGATTTTTTAGATATAAATAAAACAGATTTTGAAAATATTACTGTTAATAACGACCAAGAGATTTCAAAAAGAAATATATGGTTATTACCGTCTGATAAAGTTTTAGGCAAAACTAAGACTTTTGTTGATTATCAAAATGATGCAACTGCAAAGGATATAAAATTAGCACTAAGAGAGGGTTTCAGATCTATTGAACATGTCAAAAGATATACAACAACTGGGATGGGAACTGATCAAGGAAAATTAGGAAATATGCATGCTTTAGGAATAATAGCAGATACAGCAGGTGTTAAGATGGGAGAACTAGGAACGACTACTTTTAGACCTCCTTATACTCCTTTAACATTTGGAACAATTGTAGGACGTAATGTTGGTAAGTTTTTTGATATTTTTAGAAGAACACCTATGAATGATTGGCATGTTGAACAAAAAGCAGAATTTGAAAATGTTGGTCAATGGAAAAGAGCTTGGTACTACCCTATCAATGGAGAAACTATGCACCAAGCAGTTCAAAGAGAAAGCAAAGCTGCAAGAGAAAGTTCAGGAATATTGGATGCGTCCACACTTGGTAAGATTGATATACAAGGAAGTGATGCCTCGGAGTTTTTAAATAGAGTTTATACAAATGCATGGTCAAAACTTGGTATTGGCAAATGTAGATATGGTTTAATGTTAAATGAAGATGGTATGGTATATGACGATGGTGTTACTACAAGATTAGGTGAAAATCACTATCTAATGACAACAACAACTGGTGGTGCAGCAAATGTTCTTGGAAAATTAGAGGATTACCTTCAAACTGAATGGCCAGAATTAGATGTATATTTAACTTCAGTTACAGATCAATTTGCTACAGCAAGTTTGTGTGGCCCTAATAGCAAAAAAATTCTTAAAAAAATTATTCCTGATTTAGATTTGTCTGATGAAAATTTTCCACACATGTCTTTTAAAGAAGCAAAAATCGGAAGTATTGTTTGCAGAATTATGAGAATAAGTTTCACAGGTGAGCAAAGTTTTGAAATTAATGTGCAAGCAAGTTATGGAAAAGATCTATGGGAGAAATGTATAGAGGCTGGTAAAGAATTTAATATTACTCCTTATGGTACAGAAACGATGCACTTACTGAGAGCTGAAAAAGGTTTTATTATTGTTGGCCAAGATACAGACGGAACAATGACACCAATAGATTTACAGATGGATTGGATTGTTAGTAAAAAGAAATATGATTTTATTGGCAAAAGATCTCTTTACAGATCAGATACTATGAGAGAAGACAGAAAACAATTGGTGGGATTATTAACAGATGACCCTGAGGTTGTATTAGAAGAAGGAGCACAAATTGTTTCTGAACTAGATAAAAAACCTGTTGAAATGCTTGGTCATGTTACATCAAGTTACTTTAGTCCTAATTTAAATAAATCTATAGCGCTAGCCGTTGTCAGAGGTGGGAAAGATATGATGGGTAAAAAACTATTTATCCCTATGGAAGATAAAACAATTAATGTAACTGTTTCAAATCCAGTATTTTTTGATCAAACTAATGAAAGATTAAATGCTTAATTATAATCAAGTAACAAATAGTGAAATTAATAACAACGGTGTTTCCATAAAAGAAATTGCACCAATAATGAAATTAAATTTAAGAGGCAAAACAAGAGAATTTTTTACAAATGTAGGAAAAACTTTAAATATGATTTTGCCAACTGAGGCGAATACATCTTCATCTAGTGATAAACTTACTGCGATATGGTTAAGTCCAGATGAATGGATGATTGTCTCAAATGAGACTACCAGCAAAGAAACCAATACATATGAATTAAATGATATATTATTTAACAATATTTCAAAAACATCATTAGGAGCAGTAACTGATGTAACTGACCAATTTGTTCAATTAGAGATAAAAGGTGAAAAAATATATGAACTTTTTTCCTCAGGATGTCCTTTTAATTTTAACTTATTTCGTGAAAAAAAAGGGTCAACAACTCAAACTTTGCTAAATCATATAGATGTTATTATTCACAATAAGGACGAAAATATTGTTAATTTATTTGTTAGAAGATCATTTGCTAAACACCTTTGGGAATGGATGGAAGATAGCTCTTCAAGATTATAAAGATTAATTTTTACGCCTATAATCCCACGGCATTTCAAATTTACCTTGCCAAATACCTAATTTGTTATTTTTGGCATTAATTTCATCTGAAACATATTTTTTTGAATACTTTCTATATGCTGCTGCATAACCATTTGAAACCATCCAAGAATTTAAATTTATATTTTTTTTAAAACACTCGCCTATTAACCTTTTATACCTATCAACGTCTATAATATTACAATTCAATTTTTTATTATTAATCTTTTTAATTAACTTTTGAGTAGATACTTCTCCACACATATAATCTTTAGTAAAAGACATAAAAGATATTGTTAAATAAGTTTTTTTACATTTTTGTTTTTTTTCAGGTGCATCAATACCGTATAATCGAATTTTTTTTTTATTAATCTTGATTGTATCTCCATCAACAACTTTAGCAAAACCTGAGATTTTATTTATATTTTCAGATCTTACATCGTTATATGTAAGTATAAAAAATATAGATGAAATAATTATCAAAATTATTAATTTCTTTTTTGTATAAAACATTAATCGATAGTTAATTTGTTGTTAATATAATATTTAACATAAAAGAATAGTAAGATTGATATTAACCATTGCAATATTGCCCAGATATAAAAGAAAGTTTTAAAGTCTGCATCAATAGAACGTGCTATATAATAAGATAAAAATGGAACCAAAACGTTCCTTAATATATTGTTAATCATTGCTTTCTCAGATTTTTTTAAAGCCATAAAGAAACCATTTGATAGAAAAAAAATTGGGTATGCTGGTAAGATAAATGCAGAAATTTTTAAATACATTGACCCATATTCAATAACTTCCGTGTTAGAAGAGAAAAATTTTGGCATTAAATCTGCAGTTACAAACACCAATACTCCAGAGGCTAACATTATAATCAAGCCGTATTTTACTGATGTAAAATAAGATTGCTTTACTCTATCATAATATTTCGCACCTATATTCTGTGCAATAATTGATATTATTGCTGTATTTATCCCTAATACAGGCAGTAAGACAACCTGCTCTATCCTTGTTGCTGCTCCATAACCAGCTACAGCATATTCTCCTGTAAATGCAACATAAGTAAATACAATCGTTGCAGCAATTGAATACCCAAGAATAGCTATTGTGATTGGCATTGATTGGAAGAAAATGTTTTTAATGTAGAAAAATTTAATCTTAAAATTTTGAATAGTGATCTCTTTAATACGTTTATTTTTTAACAATTTAATTAAAACGATTATTAGAGAAAGAAATTGGGCAATCAAAGTTGCATAACCTATACCCGCAACACCAAAAGCTGGGATAAATAAAAATCCAAATATAAATATTGGATTTAATAGAATGTTTAAAAAAAAAGATAATATAAGAGCATTTCTATATGTAACTGTATCTCCCTCAGCATGAAGAAATGAATTTAAAGCAACAACCAGAATAAAGAGAATAGTTCCATAAAATATTACATTAGTGTACTCAAGGCCAAGAGTAATTACCTCTCTAGATGAATTCATTGTTAAAAATAATTTTTCAGAAAAACTAAATCCAATTATTGATACAATTATTGAAATTATTACTGAATAAAGAATGATATTTGTAAAATAACCTAATACATTTTTTTTATTTTTTTCCCCAATACTACTACCAATTAATGAAGTCCCAGCAACAGTGACACCAATAGACGTGGCAATAATTAGAAAGTAGATTGGAAAGGATTTACTTAATGCAGATAAAGCTTCAGGTGAAATTTTCCCAGCATAAAAAGTATCAACTAAAGTGTATAATGTTTGAAATAATGTCCCAACACTTGCTGGTATTGCAAGTTTTTTTATAAGTTGAGAGACGTCATCTTTTAATAAATTCATTTCTTTAAACTAAAAATATTTTAATATTCTTTTTGAAAGATATGACTTTTTCCAGTTTTTTTGGCAAGGTTAATTTGTTTTTGTCTCATTCTAAATCTCGATTTTTGATCATTTGTTAAATTATCGTGACAATTTGGACAAGAAACCCCTTCTTCATATTTTTTAGATTTTTTATCTTTTAAAGAAATAGGTTTTCTACAACCACTACACATTGAGTAAGAACCTATTTTCAAACCATGCTTTAAACTAATTCTGTTGTCAAAGACAAAACACTCACCTTTCCATAAACTTTTTTTTGGGTCTGTTTTTTTTAAATAGTTTAAAATACCACCTTTTAGTTGATAGACATTATTGTAGCCTTTATTTTCTAAATAGACTGACGCTTTTTCACACCTAATACCTCCAGTACAAAACATAGCAATAGGTTGATTTTTTTTTAATTTTTTAAGATATTTTGGAAAATCTCGAAAATTATCTACATCTGGATTAATTGAACCTTTAAAAGTTCCAACTTTATATTCAAAAGGTTTTCTCGCATCAATTAAAACTGTTTTTTTATCTTTAATTAATGAGTTCCACTTTTGAGGGTTAACATGACTATCTTTTTTTTTAATTCTCTTTTTTAAACTTAAATCCATTGGAACCACTTCTTTTTTAATTTTTACTTTTGGTTTATGAAATGGCTGAAAAGAGCTTTTTGAATTATTAATGCTATCAAATTTTTCAAATTTAAATAATTTGTGTAAATAACTTTTAATTAATTTAATATCTTTGTTTTTTCCGGAAATTGTTCCATTTAACCCTTCATTGGAAATAATAATTGTTCCACGTATGTTTTTATTTAATAATTGATTAAGAAGTTTTTTTTGATTTTTCTTTAAATAAGAAATTTTAATAAACTTATAAAATCCAAAAACATCAAACATTACAATTTTCTACAAACTGTCATACCATCACCTAATGGAACTATAATTTTTTCAACTCTTTTATCTTTAGAAACATAATTATTAAAATCTTTAATAGTTAAAGTGATTTTGTCATCACTATTTTCATCGACAACTTGACCATACCATAGAACATTATCAATTATTATTAAGCCATTTTTCTTTAATAATATTAAAGATTTTTCATAATATTCTTTATAATTTTTCTTATCAGCATCAATAAAGATTAAATCAAAATCATTTTCTTTTATTTTGCTCAAACTTTCTAAAGCAGGTTTAATTATTGTTTGAATTTTATGACCTTGTTTTGCTTTTTCAAAAAATTTTATTGCAATTTCTTTAGTTTCTTGATTTTTGTCCAAAGCAATAATTCTACCATCTTCTGGTAAAGCAAGAGACATTGACAAAGTACTTAAGCCAGTAAAAGTTCCGACCTCTAGTATTTTTTTAACATTAGATGTTTTTACTATTAAGTGTAAAAATTGAGATTGTGAGATAGATATTTGCATCCTTTTAATATCTCCCAGAGTCTCATTATAAGAAATAATCTCTTTTTGAACTGGATGAAGATCTAGTCCATTATTTAAAATGTACTCTTGAATTTTGTTACTATTTTTTAGGTCTGAGCCCATAAACCTAAAGTTTTTTCTTTAAAATCTCATTTACTAACTGAGGGTTAGCTTTTCCACCTGAAACTTTCATTACTTGTCCAACAAAGAAGCCAAATAATTTAACTTTACCAGATTTATATTCAGTAGCTTTATCTCTATTGCTATCAATTACTTTATCAATTAAAGCCTCTAAAGCTTTTGGATCGCTTTCTTGTTTTAAACCTTTTTCTTCAACAATTTTTTTAGGATCCTTGTCCCCTTCCATCATTTGTTCAAAAACAGTTTTTGCAATTTTTCCTGAAATTGTCCCATCCTTAATTAAATTAATTAATTTTGATAAATTACCAGCACTAATTGGACTATCGGTTATTTCTAAATTTTTTTCATTAAGTGCAGCAAATAATTCACCTATGATCCAGTTTGTTGCTAATTTAATGTCAGATTTTTTAACAACATCTTCAAAATAATTTGAGGTTTCTATATCTGAAACCATGATATTTGCTTCATATGGAGTTAATTTAAATTGATCTATAAATCTCTTTTTCTTTTCATCAGGTAACTCTGGTATTTCTGATTGCAAATGATTTATGAATTCATCAGAAACTTCTAATGGTAATAAATCAGGGTCTGGAAAATATCTATAATCATGAGCATCTTCTTTTGATCTCATGGATCTTGTTTCATTTTTTTTAGTATCAAAAAGTCTTGTTTCTTGATCAACAGATTGTCCATCTTCAATTAAATCAACTTGTCTATTTGCTTCATATTCAATAGCCATTTGCATGAATTTAATAGAATTAACGTTTTTGATTTCACATCTAGTACCAAAATCTTTTGTTCCTTTTTTTCTCACAGAAACATTAACATCTGCTCTCAAAGATCCTTCCTGCATATTACCATCACAAGTTCCTAAATATCTCATTATTGATCTTAATTTCTTTATATAAGCATTAACTTCCTCTGGTGATCTTAAATCAGGTTTGCTAACAATTTCCATTAAAGCTACACCTGACCTATTTAAATCAACAAAGGTGTTTTTTGGATCTAAATCATGGATACTTTTACCCGCATCTTGTTCTAAGTGTAATCTTTCAATACCAACCTCTTTTTGACCATCCGGCATATCCAAAATAACTTTACCTTCACCAACTATTGGGTCCTTAAATTGAGAGATTTGGTATCCTTGTGGTAAATCAGCATAAAAATAATTTTTTCTATCGAATACTGATCTTTTGTTAATTTTAGCTTTTAATCCTATTCCAGTTTTAATTGCTTGCTTAACACAAAATTCATTAATCACTGGAAGCATTCCAGGAAAAGCAGCGTCTACTAAACTTACCTGTGTGTTTGGTTCAGCACCAAATTTAGTAGCTGACGTAGAAAATAACTTTGATTGGGAAAGTACTTGAGCATGAACCTCTAAACCAATGACAACTTCGTATTGATTATCATTTCTATTGATTAAATATTCTGACTTTTCTTTACTCACTTAATCCACCAATCAGTAATTTTATTTTTAAAATTAATTTTTTCTTCCATTGCATAAGCGATGTTTAAGATATTTTGTTCATCAAATGCTTTTCCAATAATTTGTAAACCTAAAGGGTAACCTTTGCTATCATGACCAGCTGGAATAGAAATTCCTGGTAAACCTGCTAAATTTACAGGAACAGTAAAAATATCGTTTAAGTACATTGAAACTGGGTCATTTGTTTTTTCACCAATTTTAAAAGCAGAACTTGGCGTTGATGGAGTTAATATTGCATCTACTTTTTTGTACGCTTCATCAAAATCATTTTTAATTAGTTTTCTAACTTTTTGAGCTTTCAAATAATATGCATCGTAATAACCTGAAGATAAAACATATGTGCCTATCATTATTCTTCTTTGAACTTCGGCTCCAAATCCCTCTGATCTAGTTTTTTCATACATATCAATAAGGTTTTCTCCATCAGCTCTAAAGCCATATTTAACACCATCATATCTTGCAAGATTAGAAGATGCTTCAGCTGGTGCCACTATATAATAAGTTGGTAAAGCATAATTTGTGTGTGGAAGAGAAATGTCAATTATTTCCGCACCACAATCTTTAGCATACTCAATACCTTTCTGCCAAAGATCATCAATTTCTTTTGGCATTCCATCAACTCTATATTCTTTTGGTATACCTATTTTTTTTCCTTTAATGTCTTTTGTTAATTCTTTGCTGTATTGGTTTCTTTTAAAATCAATAGAAGTTGAGTCTTTTTGATCGTATGAGCTAATTACCTCTTGCAACAATGCACAATCTTTTACGTTTTGAGCCATTGGACCAGCCTGATCAAGAGAAGATGCAAAAGCAACTATTCCATATCTAGAACAACTACCATAAGTTGGTTTTAAACCCACTGTACCTGTAAATGACGCCGGTTGTCTAATAGATCCACCTGTATCAGTTCCAATTGTAATTGGAGTTAATTGTGCTGCTACAGCAGAAGATGAACCACCAGATGAACCACCTGGAACTAAATTTTTATCAATAGGATTTTGAACATTGCCAAAAAAACTTGTTTCATTTGATGATCCCATTGCAAATTCATCGCAGTTTAATTTACCAATAAGAATTGCTCCCTCATTCCAGATATTCTGAGTAACAGTAGACTCATAAGTAGGTACAAAATTGTTTAATATTTTGCTACCAGCTGTTGTTCTTACATTAGCTGTACAAAATAAATCTTTTACAGCCATTGGTATTCCTGGTAATTTTAAATCCAATTTTGGGTTGTCATCAAATTTTTTAGCTTTTTCTAAAGCATTACTAAAATCTTCAGTAATATAAGTGTTTAATTCTTTTGATTTTTCTGATCTATCAACAAAAGCTTGGGTAATTTCTGAAGAAGAAAGTTTTTTTTCTTTAATATTATTAACTAATTCAGAAAGTGTTTGCTTGGTTATATCAGACATTATTCTATAACTTTTGGTACAACAAAATAATCTTCATTATCTTTTGGAGAATTTTTTATTATTTGTTCCCTTAAATTTTTACTTTTAACTTCATCAGGTCTTAATTTTAAAGTCGTTTCAGCCACTGATGTAAGTGGTTCAACATTTTCAGTTTTAAGTTCATTGAGTTTTTCAATGAAATCAAAAATTGAATTCAAATCACTAGCAAGTTTTTCAGCTTTTTTCTCATCTACTGAAATTCTTGATAATTTAGATATATGCTTTATGGTTTTAAGATCGATGCTCATATGATATTTAAATATGACGCAAACTATCACTATAGTTTAAAATATACAACATGATCACAATAGAAGAATTTAAAAAAAAACAGTCAGAAAAATGTCGTTTGATAGGTTTAGATTTGGGCTCAAAAAGAATTGGTGTATCAATTTGTGACGAAAAGCAATTAATTGCTACCCCTTATAAAACTATACATAAATCAAAAAATAATGAATTAATTGAAGAGTTAAAAAACATTATTAAAGAGAATGACATCAAGGCAATTATCATTGGTTATCCTTTAAATATGGATGGATCTTCAGGCTCTTCAGCACAGTCAGTCAATGATGTATCTAAAAATATAGATAAAGAGATAGATGTTGATGTATGTCTCTGGGATGAAAGGCTATCAACTGTTGGGGCTTTTAATTTATCAAGCCAATTAGATGTTAATGTATCTAAAAGGGAAAAGAATATAGATCAGAACGCAGCAGCTTTTATTCTTCAGGGAGCCATAGACTATCTAAATAATTAATCCTTGCCATTCCATGGCTTTATAGTTATAGAGTTAATTTTAATGGCAAAAAACATCAAAGCTATTAAAATTTCTCAAAAACATTTGTTAGGTATCCAAGATCTATCAGTTAGTGATATTAACTACATTTTAGATGAATCTGAAACTTTTATTAAATTAAATCAGAGCAAGAACAAGAAAATTGATGTTCTTAGAGGCAAAACTCAAATTAATCTATTTTTTGAACCATCAACAAGAACACAAAGTTCATTCGAGTTAGCTGGAAAAAGACTTGGTGCTGATGTGATGTCAATGAATATGAATAATTCAGCAATTAAAAAAGGTGAAACTTTAATTGATACAGCAATGACTCTAAATGCGATGCATCCTGACATTATTGTAATAAGGCATCAAGATTCTGGGGCATGCAATTTATTATCTCAGAAAGTAAATTGTGTAGTATTAAATGCTGGTGATGGAAGGCGTGAGCACCCCACTCAAGCATTACTGGATGCTTTAACAATAAGAAATAGAAAGAAAAAAATTGAAGGATTAAAAATTGCTATATGTGGAGATATTCTTCACTCAAGAGTCGCAAGATCAAATATTTATTTACTAACAATGCTTGGTGCTGAAGTAAATATTGTTGCTCCCACAAATTTGATGCCAAAAGAAATTGAAAAGTTTGGTGTCAATACTTTTACCGATATGAAAAAAGGACTGAAAGATTGTGACATTGTAATGATGCTAAGATTACAAAATGAGAGAATGACAAGTTCTTATTTATCATCAAATAGAGAGTATTATGAATATTACGGTTTAACACCTGATAAATTAGATCATGCTAAACCTGATGCGCTAATAATGCATCCTGGCCCGATGAATAGAGGTATCGAAATAGATACCAGATTGGCAGACGATATAAATAAAAGTGTAATCAAAGAACAAGTTGAACTTGGAGTTGCTGTAAGGATGGCCTGTTTAAAAATATTTTGTGAATAAATGAAAAAACAATACTTTATTAACGCAAATATAATTGATCCCCAAAATTCAATTAATGAAAATGGAGGACTAATTGTTGGAGAAGAAGGTAAAATTGAAGCAGTAGGAAAAAAAGTAAATACAAATAATTTACCATCTAGAGAAAAACCAATTGATTTAAAAGGAAAACATTTATTCCCTGGTTTAGTTGATATGAGAGTTTTTGTTGGAGAACCTGGGTATGAGTATAAAGAAAATTTCAGAACTTTAAGTAATGCAGCTCTATCTGGAGGAGTAACATCCGTAGTAACAATGCCTAATACAGATCCTGTAATTGATAATGTTTCAATTGTAGATTTTTTAAAAAGAAGAGGACGAGATAAATCCAAGATTAATATATTTCCATGCGCATCTCTTACACAAAATGTAGAGGGAACTAATATGACAGAATTTGGATTGTTAGCTAGTAAAGGGATTATAGCTTTTACAGATGGTGTAAAAACAATTCAAAATACTAGATTAATGTCAAGAATAATGAATTCAGCAAAAGATTTGGGATGCCTAATAATGCAACATGCTGAGGATTATGAGTTGGCAAAAAATGGTATGATAAATTCGGGTATAATCGCTACAAAACTTGGGTTATCAAGTATACCAGATGTGGCTGAGAGAATAATTATTGAACGAGATTTAACATTGTTAGAAAAAGTAAAGTGTCGATATCACATATCCCAACTATCATCAGGCAAATCAGTAGAAATCATTAAACAAAGAAAAAATGATATTAAATTTTCTTGTGGAGTTTCAATAAATAACCTTTCCTTAAATGAAAATGATATTGGAGATTTTAAAACATTTTTAAAATTATCTCCACCATTGAGAAAAGAAGAAGATAGATTGGCTTTAGTCCAAGGATTAAAAGATAAAACAATTGATGTCATTGTTTCAGATCATAAACCAGAGGATGAAGAGTCAAAACGATTGACATTTTCGCAAGCAGCAACAGGTGCCTCAGGTATTGAAACTTTATTGTCTTTAAGTTTGGAACTATTTCATAATGGATCTGTAAAACTTGAAACAATAATCCAAGCACTAACATCTAATCCAGCTAAAATTTTAAATATCAATAAAGGAAATCTTTCAATTGGTAATGATGCTGACTTTTGTATTGTTGATATAAATAAACCTTGGATTGTAAAAAAAGAAAATTTAATTTCTAAATCCAAAAATACGTCTATTGAAGACAAAAAACTTCAAGGAAAAGTAACCAATACATTTGTAAAAGGTAAAGAATTATTTAAGATATAAAAATGGAATTATTAACAATAGGTATTATCTCATACCTAATGGGTTCTATCCCTTTTGGGTTAATATTAACTAAAATTTTTTTAAAAAAAGATATCCGAGATATTGGATCAGGTAACATTGGTGCAACAAATGCTTTAAGAACAGGAAATAAATTTATTGGTTATTCAACTTTAATACTTGATATAGTTAAAGCAGTTATTCCAGTTTTATATGTAAAGGTAAATTTTCCTGATCTGATTTATGTATCAGCTTTATGTGCTTTTCTGGGTCATGTTTTTCCAGTTTGGTTAAAGTTTAGAGGTGGTAAGGGGGTAGCAACTTATGTTGGTATATTGTGCAGTATGAATATAATGTTTGGAATAATTTTTGGTATTTGTTGGCTTGCAACTTTTTTTATTTCTAAATTTTCATCATTAGCATCGCTAGTTGGATCATTCTCAGTTCCTATTTATTTATTACTTTTTGATGTTGCAGAAAATGAAATATTTTATGGAATAATGTTTATTTTAATATTTTATACTCATAGAGAAAATATTAAACGACTGATAAATAAACAAGAAAACAAGACTAAAATTTATTAATTTGACTATCAAACACTTTTAAGTAGTTTGTTAAATTATGAATCTAGTCATAGTTGAAAGTCCTGCAAAAGCTAAAACCATCAACAAATATCTTGGTGATAATTATACTGTTTTAGCTAGTTATGGTCATATAAGAGATCTACCATCGAAAAATGGATCTGTTGATCCTGATCATAATTTTAAAATGGAATGGGAAGTTGATAGTTTTTCAAAAAAATATTTAAAAGAAATAACTGATGTTGCAAAAGAATCCTCTAAAATAATACTTGCCACTGACCCTGACCGTGAAGGTGAAGCTATAGCTTGGCATGTTAAAGAGTATCTTGATGAAAAAAAACTTCTAAAAGATAAAGAAATTGAAAGAGTTGTTTTTAATGAAATAACCAAAAAAGCAGTAATTCATGGCATTGAAAATCCACGGCAAATCGAACCATTGTTGGTAGATGCATACATGGCAAGAAGAGCTCTTGATTACTTGGTTGGTTTTAATATTTCTCCAATACTTTGGACTAAACTACCTGGGTCAAAATCAGCTGGAAGAGTTCAGTCTGTAGCTTTAAAATTAATCACTGAAAGAGAGCATGAAATAGAATTATTTAATCCAGAGGAATTTTGGACACTTACTCTTAAATTTGGAGATGATAATAAAAATACTATTAATGCGAGCATCTCACAATTAAATGGTAACAAAATAGAAAAATTTACTTTTAGAGACAAGAATAGCATTGAAAAAGCAATCAAAGAAATAAAAGAGAAAAAATTTCAAATAACAGATATTTCATCAAAAGTTGTAAAGAGAAACCCCTCAGGTCCATTTACAACTTCGACATTACAACAAGTAGCATCTAGTAGATTAGGTTTTGGAGCTTCAAGAACAATGCAAATTGCACAAAAACTATATCAAGGTGTTGAGATTGATGGGGATACTGTGGGATTGATTACTTATATGAGAACAGATGGAACTAATTTATCAGCTGATGCAGTAAATGATTTTAGAAATTTTATTAAAAATGAGTATGGTAATGAATATTTACCTGCTTCCGCAAATAATTATTCTGGTAAAAAAGCTAAGAATGCACAAGAAGCTCATGAGGCTATTAGACCGACAGATATAAATAGAGCGCCCGACACTCTAAAAAAATATTTAAGCAGTGATCAACAAAAACTATACAATTTAATTTGGTCCAGAGCTTTATCCTCACAAATGGAAGTTGCCCAATTTGACAGAAATACCATAACAATAGAGTCAGAAGATAATCATACAATATGTAAGGCAAGTGGCTCTGTATTAAAATTTGATGGTTTTTTAAAAGTTTACTCAAATACAAGCAAAGATGATGATGAAGAAATTTTACCAGAAATGTCTAAAGGACCAATTAATATTGAGGCATTAATAGATGAACAACATTTTACACAACCACCTCCAAGATATTCTGAGGCAAGTTTAGTCAAAAAATTAGAAGAATTGGGAATTGGTAGACCTTCTACTTACGCAAGTATAATTTCCACAATAGCTAACCGAGGTTATGCAGAAATAATAAATAAAAGGTTTTTCCCCACAGATCGTGGCAAACTCATCTCTGCATTTTTAGAAAAATTGTTTTCTAAATATGTTGATTATAACTTTACTGCAGGTCTGGAGGATCAATTAGATGAAATTACATCAGGTAAAGAAAGTTGGATAAAAGTTTTAGAGATGTTTTGGAAAGATTTTAATAATAATGTTTCTGAGGTTAAAGAGAAAAGAACAAGAGAAGTGTTAGATCTTTTAAATGAAAGTTTAGGAGCTTTAATTTTTGATACTGATAAAGATGGAAATATTGTCCGAAAGTGTCAGCTATGTGATACAGGTTCACTAAGTCTTAAAAATAGTTTTAGAGGTGGAGCTTTTATTGGATGTTCAAATTATCCAGAGTGTAAATTTACTAGACCCTTGTCTAAGGCAAAAGCAGCAGCTCAATCGCAGTTAGCGGAACCTAAATTTTTAGGAAAACATGAGAATGGTAATGATATATATCTGAAAAATGGAAGATTTGGTCCCTATCTTCAATATGAAAAACTTAAGGAAGAAGAATTAGAAGAGACAAAAACTAAAAAAAAGAAAAAAACCAAAAAATCTAAAACAGATGTTAATGAATTAATTAAAAATGTTTCTATACCAAAAGGTTTGGAGTTAGAAAGTATAGATTTAGAAAAAGCTCAGTTTTTATGCTCTCTACCAAAATCAATTGGAGTCAACCCTGATAATCAAAAAGAAATTATTTTAAATACTGGAAGATTTGGTCCTTATCTTAAGTGTGAAAATAAATCTGCTAGAATAGAAAATGTAGAAGAAATTTTCTCTATAGGATTAAATCGAGCAATTACCCTCATTGCTGAAGCGAAACCAGGCAGAATGTCTTCTTCAATTATTAAGGATTTAGGAGAACATCCGGAAGATAAAAAACCAGTTAGGGTTATGAAGGGACAATATGGTCCTTATATTAAATATAAATCTTTAAATGCAACAATTCCTGAAGAAAAAGATCCAACAGAACTTACAATGGAAGAGGCTTTAATCCTTATTGAGAAAAGGAAAGAATACGATAAAACTAAAAAAAAGAAAAAAACTAAAAAATAATGAAAATTAAATTATTTGTTTATTTATTAATTTTGACAATAACTAATGTTAACTTATCTATAGCAGATGATTGTAATAAATTTGATAAATTAAGCAAAGAATATACAAAATGTACGGCTGAATTAATTAAAAATAAGACTTCTGAAAAATATAAAGAAGGGAAGAAAAAACTTAATAAATTAAATTTAAAAGAGAAACTAATTAAATTTAAAAATAGCAAATCACACAAAGAATTCACGGAGAAATAAAATGAACTTTGAAAAAAAAATAAAAGAATTAAATATTAATTTACCAGAAGCAAAACCTCCTGTTGGCTCATATGTTGCGACTAAAAAAACTGGTAATCTACTTTTTATATCAGGTCAAATTTCTATAAATGAAAATGGAGAACTAATTAAAGGAAAAGTTGGAAAAGATTTAAGTACAGATCAAGCATACGAAGCAGCAAAAAGATGTGGATTAAGCTTAGTTGCTCAAGCAAAAGCTGCTTGTGATGGTGATTTATCTAAAATAAAATCATGTATTAAATTAACAGGATTTGTTAATTCAACTGATGACTTCATTGAACAACCAAAAGTAATAAATGGAGCTTCAGATTTAGTTGCTTCAATATTTGGAGATGCTGGTATGCATACAAGAGCTGCAGTAAGCACTAATAGTTTGCCTCTTGGAGTTTCTGTAGAAGTTGATGCTATATTTGAATTAAACTAAACTATCTTCCGATACCAAAATAATTGATATTCAATTTTTTCATTTTAGTTGGAGAATACATATTTCTCATATCATAAACCTTAAAATTTTTCTTATTAACTAATTTTCTAAAATTCAATAATTTAAAATCATTCCATTCGGTATGTAAAATTATTAAATCAGAATTCAAACATGCAGGTTTTATTTTATCAAAATATTTAACATTTTTTAAATTTTTAAATTCTTTTTTTTCACCCGAGGGATCAAAATATCTTATCTTACAATTTTTTTTATTAAAATAATTAATCATTGGTATACTAGAAGCTTCTCTCATATCATCGGTGTTAGGTTTAAAAGTTACACCAAGAAATGTAATTGCTTTATTTGAAAGTTTATTATTTAATATTTTCTCAACTCTTTTGATTGATGAAAATCTACGTTTATCATTCGATGAAACTACAGTTTTAACTATAGACAAATCAGTATTAAATTTTTTACCTGTATCAATTAAAGCTCTAGTATCTTTTGGAAAACATGATCCTCCATAAGCTGGTCCTGCTCTCAAAAATCTATCTCCAATACGCTCATCTGAGCCCATACCAAGAGATATATCTTTAACGTCTATACCCGTTTTTTCACAAAGGTTTGCAATCTCATTAATAAATGTAATTTTTGTAGCTAAAAATGCGTTTGAAGCATATTTAATTAATTCGGCACCACGACGAGAAGTATTAAAGTATCTGCTATTTTTTTTTATTATAGGCATATAAAGTGTCTTTAAAATTTTATCAGCTTTTTTACTATCAGTTCCAATAATAACTCTATCTGGGTAGACAAAGTCTCTAATAGCTTCACCTTCTCTTAAAAACTCAGGATTAGAAACGACATCAACTAATTTTCTTTTTTTTAAATTTTTTAAAATGTTTTCAATTTTATCGCCAGTAGTAACTGGAACTGTAGATTTGGTTATTATAATTTTATAACTTTTAATTATTTTTTTTAATTCTTTTGCAACACTAAACACATATTTTAAATCAGCTGAATTGCTATTTTTTTTAGTTGGAGTTCCAACACATATAAAAATTATATCAGAACTTGAAACTGCTTTTTTTAAATCTGTAGTAAATTTCAAGCGATTTTGTTTGTAATTTTTTTTTAAAATTTCCTCTAAACCAGGCTCATAGATAGGAACATTACCTTTATTCAATTCTTCTATTTTTTTTTTATCTTTATCTACACAGTAAACGATATTACCAACATCAGAAAAACAGACACCACTTACCAAACCAACATAACCAGTTCCTATCATGCAAAGTTTCATAGTTTTCCTATTTCTTTATTTGAATTAATAAATCCTTGCATTGTCCCACAGTCTAAATAGTTTCCTAAAAAATTATGAGCAATAAATTTTTCGCCTTCTTTAATTAAAGTTTGAATGGCATCTGTTATATGTATTTCACCACCATTAGCAGGTTTTTGCTTAGCTAGTTTTTTAAATATAGTTTTAGGAAGAATGTACCTTCCTATAACAGCTTTGTTTGAAGGAGCTTTTTTAACGTCAGGTTTTTCTACCACACCATCAATGAAATAATCATTTTTTGAAATTTTTTTATTTAAACTATAGATACCCCATCTTGAAACTGTTTTGGAATTAACCTTCATGCTAGCCATCACGGATGCTTTATGTTTATGATGAACTTTAATCATATCTTTAGAACAATTTTTTTTTATTATTAAATCATCTGGTAATAACATTAAAAAATATTTATCCTTTATATATTTTCTTGTTTTAAATACAGCATCACCCGTTCCATTAGGTGTATTTTGATATACAAACTTTATTAATTTTTTATATTTTAATATTTTTTTATATTCAGCAATTATTCTAGAATCTTTTTTCTTTTTTATAATTTTTTTATAAAAAGCGTCACTGTAGAAATAATTTTTAATCATCTTTTTTTTATTTGATATGATAAAGACAACTTCTTTAATCCCAGCTTCAATGCACTCATCTAAAATATATTCAATTCCAGGCTTTCCATTTATTGGAAGAAGTTCTTTTGCAAAAACACTTGTTAAAGGCAAAAGCCTAGTTCCTTGACCTGCTAAAGGAATAATTGCTTGTTTAATCATATAAATGTTTTACTTATCTAGAATTTTAATACAAATGAAAATTATATTAAATAATAATTCATTATTTAAATCTTTAAGGCCTTTTAATAATATTGGCTTTGTTCCAACAATGGGAAGTATTCATGAAGGTCATTTATCACTTATAGATAGATCAAATCGAACTTGCAAAAAGACAATAGTAAGTATTTTTGTTAACCCCAAACAATTTAACAACAAAAAAGATTTCAAGAATTATCCCACTAATATTAAAGAAGATATTAAAATTTTAAAAAAAACTAAAAAAGTTGATTTCTTATACATCCCAAAATTCAAAGATATTTACAATAATAGTAAAAAATCAAACATAAAAATCACAAAAAAAGATAAAGTTTTATGTGCCAAATATAGAGAAGGTCATTTTGAGGGTGTACTAGATGTAATGGGAAGACTAACTAATTTAGTAAATCCAAAAAAAATATTTATGGGTAAAAAAGATTATCAACAATATTTCTTAATAAAAAATTATCTAAAAAATAAATATAAAACTTCTATTATTCCATGCAAAACTATTAGAAATAAAAACAAAATAGCGTTGTCTTCAAGAAATAATCATTTGGATTTAAATGGAATTAAAAAAGCAAGTGTTTTAAGTAAAAGTCTAATTAAATTAAAAAAAAATTTAGAAAATAGTAAAAAAATAAAACAAAATTTAAGAATTCAAATGAAATATTTTGAGAAATTTTTAAAAATTAATATTGAATACTTAGAATTAAGATCAATTAAAAATCTTAAAATATCTAATACTGTTAAAGGCTCACGTTTATTTGTTGCGTATTATATTGATAACGTAAGATTGATTGATAATTTTTAAAGAAAGTAAGCCCCAACACCTAAAAATGAGACAAAACCTATAACATCAGTAATGGTGGTAACAAAAACACTCGATGCAATTGCGGGATCAATATTCATTTTTTTTAAAGTAAAAGGAACAAGTATACCAAACAGTCCAGCTATAATCATCGTAAGTACCATTGATATTGAAATGATTATTGAAAGAACACTATCTTGAAACCAAATTTGAACTATTAAAGCACTTATGGCAGCAAATATAATTCCATTTAATATACCAATTGAAAATTCTTTAAAAACATTTGATGAAAAATTATTTTGAGTTAAATCATTTGTAGCAATTGTTCTGACTGTAACAGCTAATGTTTGCATTCCTGCATTTCCACCCATTGAAGCAACAATTGGCATCAGGAAAGCAAGGACAACCATTTGCTCTATAGTTGCTCCAAACAAACTAATACACCAAGTTGCCAAAAAGGCTGTAAATAAATTCAATAAAAGCCAATTAAATCTTCTTTTAGTTTTTGTAACAACACCATCAGTAATTTCCTCATCACCTACACCTGCAAGTCTTAATGCATCTTCTTCAGCCTCTTCTTTTAGGACTGTAAGAACATCATCGTTCATAATCATTCCTACCAATTTATTATTTTTATCTACTACGGCTGCTGAATTTAGATTGTAATTTTCAAATAGATTGGCCACCTCTTCTTTGTCCATATCAACAGGCACTAATAGTTGAGATTCTGACATGATGCTTGCCATTTTTGTATCTCTTGGTGAAGTAAGTACTCTTGATGATGGAACTGTTCCAATAGGTTTAAATTCTTCATTAACAATAAAAATTTCCAAAAATTCTTCAGGCAGATCTTTATTTTCTCTTAAATAGTCAATTGTTTGACCTACAGACCAGTTGCTTGGTATAGCTGTTAATTCACGCTGCATTAATCTAGCAGCAGTATCTTCTGGATAGCTTAAACTTTCTAACAAAGCAAATCTGTCTTTAGGTGGTAATGAGCTTAATATAGTGTTCTTGTCTTCCTCAGGTACATTTTCTAAAATCGAAATAGCGTCATCTGACTCTAAATTGGTAAGAATAGTTACAATTGAATCTGAAGATAAATATTTAATTATTTCAGTTTGTATAGACTCATTTAATTCTACAAAAACCTCTGCATCAATATTAAAATTATTTAGTTTAATTAAACTTTCTCTATCGCTTATACTTAAGTGTTCAATTATGTCTGCAGCATCAGCAGGGTGCATTTCATTGAATGAATCGTTAATAAATTTTGCATCATTGTCAGCTATTTTAGAGGTAACAACTCTCAAATATTCTTTATTGAATTCAAAATTTACTTTTTTATCTTTAGTTTTTTTAATTAAAGACATAAATGTATCTATAATTTAGTTGTGCACTATTAATACATAATTAAAATATTACAAATTTTAAATGGATATAGAGATCAAAAAGTCAATAAAACCGGTAAATTATTTTGAGGCAATTGATCTATTAGAGTCTAGATTAAAAAATATTGCAGCTAATAAAGAAAAAGAATTAATTTGGATTTTAGAACATCCTGAAATTTTTACTGCAGGTACATCATATAAAGAAAATGAAATAATTGATAAATCAATTGATCTATTAAAAACAAACAGAGGTGGAAAAATTACGTATCATGGTCCTGGTCAATTAATTTGTTATTTTGTTATTGATCTAAGAGAAAAAAAAGACATTAGAAAATTTATTACAACTATTGAAAATACAATTATTCAAAGTTTAAAAAAATATAATGTTGAAACGTTTCCTGATAAAGAAAATATTGGAATATGGTATAAAAACAAAAATGAAACTCAAAAAATTGCTGCTATAGGTATTAGAGTGAGAAAATGGATTGCATATCACGGATTTGCAATAAATGTTGATAACAACTTAGAAAATTATAAAAAAATAATACCTTGTGGAATTTCCGATAAAGGTGTTACAAATTTAAAAAAAATTTTAAATCAAGATTATTCTAACTTGAATAATGAAATTATTGAAAATTTTATTTCAAATTTGAAAAACTAAGTCTTTTTGATTTTAACAACTTTTTGAAATATTCTGGCAATAAAGCTGAATAAGTATGCTTCATATCATTTATTTTAAATTTAATTTGATATGAGTGCAGCATAAGATTTTTATTTATACCTTTATCTGACTTAGATAGTTTATATTTCGTATCTCCAAATATAGGATTACCAACTGCAAAAAGTTGTTTACGTAACTGATGTTTTCTTCCAGTTATTGGTTTTAACTCTAATAAAGATGCTTCAGAATTTTTATCTATTACTTTGAATATAGTTTTTGCTTTTTCTACTAACTTTTTATCACCATCATATCTTATTAAGTCATCATCCCAAACACCTGTGTTTTTATTAATTTCTCCTTGGCATATGGCAAGATAAGTTTTATGTACTTTTCTTAATCTGAATAATGATGTTAGTAGCTGCGCACTCTCTCTATTTTTTGCCATTATAAATACGCCAGATGTATCTTTGTCTAATCTATGAACAGAATAAGGTTTTGTTCCTTTAAAAATTTCACTCTTTGCAAAAATATCAACTAAGTTTTTTTTAGATTTTGTACCACCTTGTACTGATATTCCTGCTGCTTTATTTAATACAACAAAATTATCATTATCATCAATAATTTGATCTTCGTTTGATTTTATTATTTCTTTAGTTGGTAAAAATTTTATTTTTTTTTGTTCTACTCTTTCTTTAAATTCAATATTAAATATATTTATCTGATCTCCTTTTTTTATTTTGTGAGAACTTTTAACTTTTTTTTTGTTAATTTTAATTTTTCCTGTCCTAAGATATTTTTCAATTAAACCTTGAGGTATTTTTCCAATATTTAATCTCATCCATCTATCAATACGCATATCATTACACGTTGAATCAACGATGTATGACTTGTTCATGACTTAGGATTTAAGCTGTAGATTGTTTATTTTCTTCTGTTTTTGGAGCTTCTTTTGACGTATCTTTTTTCTTCTTATCTACTCTTTTTGCTTCAATATCTCTATCTACAAATTCTATAATTGCCATTGGAGCATTATCACCATATCTGAAACCCGCTTTAATAATTCTAGTGTAGCCACCTTTTCTATTTGAATACCTTTTAGAAAGGGTTTTTTTTACTTTATTAGCTGATTTAATATCCTGCAGTTGAGACACAAGCATCTTAGTTGTTTGCAATGTATCTTTTTTACCTAAAGTAATAATTTTATCAGCTTGAGGTCTTAAAAACTTTGCTTTTGGCAATGTAGTTTTAATCTGTTCATATTTTATTAAAGAATTTAACATATTCTTTAACAGAGCCTTTCTATGCTCAGAAGTTCTATTTAACTTTTTGTTGGCTAAGCCGTGTCTCATTATATTGCTTCCTCTAATTTTTTAGACATTTCTGCAATATTATCTGGTGGCCAGTTTGGTATTTCCATACCTAAATACAGAGACATTCCAGTTAAAACTTCTTTAATCTCATTTAAAGATTTTCTTCCAAAATTTGGTGTTCTTAACATTTCACCCTCAGATTTTTGAACCAAATCACCAATATAAATTATGTTGTCATTTTTTAAGCAGTTCATTGATCTAACTGATAGCTCTAATTCATCAACTTTTCTTAATAAATTCTTATTAAACTCAGGTTCAGATGAAACTTCTTTTACTGGAGCTTCAACTGGCTCATCAAAATTAACAAACATTTTCAACTGGTCTTGAAAAATCCTAGCAGAATACGCAACGGCATCTTCTGCAGAAATTGAACCGTTAGTCTCTACTTCCATTGTTAATTTATCATAATCAAGAGCCTTACCTTCTCTTGCTGTGCTAACAGAATAAGAAACTTTTTTTACAGGACTATACAAAGAGTCAATGGCAATTAAACCTAGTGGTGGCTCCTCTGGTTTATTTAGCTCAGCTGGAACATAACCTTTTCCAGTGTTTACATTCATTTCCATGTGAAAAGTAGTGTTTTCATCTAAGTTACAAATTACTAACTCAGGATTTAATATTTCTACATCCGTCACAGGAGCAATGTCTGAAGCTTTTATTTCACCCGGACCTTTTGCGTCTAAAACTAATTTTTTTGTACCTTCAGAATTACATTTTAAAGCTAGTGATTTAACATTTAATACTATGTCCGTTACATCTTCTCTTACACCTTTAATTGATGTAAATTCATGTAGAACACCATCTATTTGTATCGAAGTAACTGCAGCTCCTCTGATTGAAGAAAGCAAAATTCTTCTTAAGGAGTTTCCTAAAGTTAATCCGTAACCTTTTTCTAAAGGCTCAGCTATAATCTTAGCATGTGTTAAGTCATCACTAATTTGAACATCTAATTTAGATGGTTTAATCAAAGATTTCCAATTTTTAACATTAACGTTTTCTACTTCCATTAAACTCTCCTTTTTTTTGGTGGTCTAGTTCCGTTATGAGGCATCGGTGTTGTGTCTTTAATTGACAAAATTTTAAAACCTCTTGCTTGTAAAGCTCTTAATGCTGTTTCTCTTCCTGAGCCAGGCCCTTTTACTTCAACAGATAAAGTTTTCATTCCATACTCTAATGCTTTTGATGCTGCGGAGTCCGCTGCTATTTGAGCTGCATAAGGTGTAGATTTTCTTGATCCTTTAAATCCTTTCTGTCCAGCAGATGCCCAGGATATTACATTTCCATTTGTATCAGCAATTGAAATTATTGTGTTATTAAATGTTGACTGCACATAAGCAATTCCATTTAAAATATTCTTTTTTATCTTTTTCTTTTTTGAATAGGAGCTCTTTGCACTTTTTTTAGAAGATTTTTCTACCTTCTGATCTTTATTGTCAGTTTTTTCTGTTTTTGCCATTATTATTTTTTAGTTGGTGTTAATTTCTTCCCTGCAATAGCGATTGCTTTTCCTTTTCTTGTTCTTGCATTACATCTTGTTCTTTGACCTCTTACAGGTAATTTTTTTCTATGTCTTGTTCCTCTATAACATGCGAGATCTATCAATCTTTTAATACTTAAAGAATAATCTCTTCTAAGATCTCCTTCGACTTTAAAATTTTGATCGATGTATTCTCTTATTTTTAAAATTTCATCATCAGTTAACTCATTCACTCTTTTGGCTCTTGGAATTTCTAGAGAAGAACAAATTTGTTGTGAGAATTTATCTCCAATTCCATAAATATATGTCAGTCCAATGTGGACAAGTTTATTTTGTGGAATGTTTATACCTGCGATACGAGCCATAATTTTTGTGATAAATTGTGCCTTTTATATAAGAAGATTAATCAAAGTCAACGTCTTAAACATTTATAAAAGTGTCTATTTTCCTTGTTATTTCGTCTATTTCTAAGCTTCCATCAATTTCCTTAAATTTAGGATTCTCTGAGTAGTAATTAAGCACTGGCTCTGTTGTGTTCATGTATGTATCAAAACGTTTTAGAATAGTACTTGTTTCATCGTCTGATCTATTTTCAATAATTTTTCTTTTCTCTAGTCTTTTTACCACTGTATCTTTATCAACTTTAAGATACAAAATTAAATCTATTTTTTGATTTGATGCCTCGAGTAAGATATCTAAATTTTTTGCTTGGCTCAAAGATCTAGGGTATCCATCAAATATTAATCTGTTTTTTTTTTGAGGGTCAGAAACTAAATTTTCAATAAGTTTATTTACAATTTCATCACTTACAAATTTACCATTTTTCATGTCATTAGTTATTGTCTTACCAATGTCTGAATTTTTATATATTTCTTCTCTTAAAAGTTCACCAGTTGAGATTTGAAAGGAATTTAATTTCTTTACTAAATATTTAGCTTGAGTACCTTTACCAGCACCAGGCGGTCCAAACAAAACTATATTCACTTACTTTCCAAATTTAGTTTTCTTAATTAATTGTTCGTATTGAGAGCTCATTAATCTTGTTTGAATTTGAGTTACAGTATCAATGGCTACAACAACAACAATAAGAATAGATGCACCGCCCAAATAAAAGGGAATTGGGTAATTAGCTATTAAAAATTCTGGCATTAAACATACAAGTGTCAAATATAGAGCACCTATTGTAGTAAGTTTAGTTAAAATATTTTCAATATATAATGCTGTACTCTCACCAGGTCTAATTCCTGGTACAAAGCCACCATATTTTCTTAAGTTTTCTGCAGTTTCAGTTGGGTTAAATGTAATTGAAGTATAGAAAAATGTGAAAAATATTATACCAGATGCATATAGCAACATGTACAAAGGCTGACCTTGAGTGAAATAAGAACTTAAATTTAGAAAAGTTTCATTGTTCGAAAAAGAAAAATTAGAAAAAGTAACTGGTAACAATAATAAAGCAGAGGCAAAAATTGCTGGTATTACTCCTGCTTGATTAATTTTCAGTGGCAAATGAGAAGACTCTCCACCGTACATTTTGTTTCCCATTTGTCTTTTAGGATAATTGATAAGAATTTTTCTTAAAGCTCTCTCCATAAAAACAACAAATAAAATAGTTAATATTAAAAGAACAAAAATTGCTAAGATCATGAAAGTTGATACGGCACCTGTTCTACCTAATTCAAAAGTTGTAACTAAAGCTCTAGGTATTTCAGCAACGATACCTGCAAAAATAATTAAAGAAATTCCATTTCCAATTCCTCTTTGAGTGATTTGTTCTCCTAGCCACATAAGAAAAATTGTACCGGCAACAATGGTTGTTACTGTTGTAATTTTAAAAAATGCTCCTGGATTAATTACTAAATCTGCAGAAGACTCTAAACCTACTGATAAACCATAACCTTGAACTGTAGCAAGTAAAACTGTTCCATATCTTGTAATTTGGGTAATCTTTGCTCTGCCAGTTTCTCCCTGAGCTTTTAAATTCTTAAAATAATCTGAAACCCCTGTTAACAACTGAACTATAATAGCCGATGATATGTATGGCATTATACCAAGAGCGAAAATTGCCATTCTACTGACAGCACCTCCAGCAAAAACATTAAACATACCTAGTAACCCTTTTTGATTACCATCCATCATGATTTTTAATTGTTCTGGATCAATACCTGGTAAAGGAACGAATGTACCAAATCTATACACAGCAAGAATTGCTATGGTAAAAATTATTCTATTTCTTAGATCATTTGTTGAAGATGATGCGCTCATTTAAACAAATTATTTTTTCAATTGAATAGATCCACCAATTTTTTCTAGTTTTTCTATTGCTGATTTTGATGCTAAGTCAGCCTCAATATTAATTTTATCCTTTAACTCTCCAGTGCCTAGTATTTTTAATTTTGTAGAGTTTTTGTTAATTAATTTTAATTTTTTTAAAGATGAAGAATTTAGTACTTCATTTGGATTAATATTTTTTTTATCAATATAAGACTGAATTTTTTCTAAGTTTAAAATTGCAATATTTTCTCTTGAAATTGGATTAAAACCTCTTTTGGGTAGTCTTCTGTATAAGGGCATTTGACCACCCTCAAAACTTTTTATTGCTACACCAGATCTAGATTTTTGGCCTTTAACACCTCTGCCAGATGTTTTACCTTTTCCTGATCCTATACCTCTTCCTACTCTAATTTTAGGTTTATTAATTTTCTGTCTTGAATTTAATGTAATCATTACCCTCTTTTTTCAATAATTTCTGATATTTTTTTATTTCTTATTGCTGAAATTTGTTTTGGTGAATTTTGTTTCATTAAAGCTTTCATAGTTGCTCTAATGACATTGTGTGCATTTGATGTGCCCATTGATTTAGCAACAATATCTTTTACACCCAATACCTCGCATACTGCTCTAACTGGACCACCTGCAATAATACCTGTACCTTTTGATGCTGCTCTTAAAACTATTCTACCAGAGCCATCTTTAGCTTTCACATCATGATGAATTGTTCTTCCCTCTCTCAAAGGTATATGTGTTAATTTTCTTCTCGCCATTTCATTAGCTTTTTTAATTGCATCTGGAACTTGTTTTGCTTTAGCGTGTGCTATTCCAATTTTTCCAGCCTGATTCCCTACCACTACAAGAGCTGAAAAACCAAATCTTCTTCCACCTTTTACAACTTTTGTAATTCTGTTGATATGAACTAACTTTTCTAAAATATCGTCTGTTTTTTTGTCTTTGTTATTTTCCATAATTAAAATTCCATCCCATTTTCTCTTAACGTGTCTGCAAATGCTTTAATTCTACCATGATATTTATAAGATCCTCTATCAAAATAAATTTTTGTAATATTTTTTTCCTGAGCTTTTTTTGCAAGCTTTTGGGCAACTAATTTTGAAAGCTCTGTTTTGTTAATTTTATCTGATGATTTTAAATCTTTCTCAATGGATGAAGCTGATAACAAAGTTACTTTTTTTGTATCATCAATGATTTGAGCCGAAATATTTTTAGCAGATCTTGAAATACTTAATCTAAATCTATCTTTTGGAGCAACTTTTTTTACTTTGTTGCTAACTCTAAATCTTTTTCTAATACTAGTGTTTAGTTTCATTATTTTTTCTTACCTTCTTTTTTAAGAACATATTGGCCTTTTTCCCTAACACCTTTACCCTTATATGGCTCAATTTTTCTAAATGTTTTAATTTTTGATGCAACTTCACCAACTAATTGTTTGTCAGATCCAGTGATCTTAAGTGTAGTTTGTTTTTCTACAGCAATTTTAATTCCTTCTGGAATATCAAAATCAATATCATGACTATAGCCTAATTGTAAATTTAGCTGATTTCCTTTTAATGCCGCTCTATATCCAACACCTACAAGTTCCAGCACTTTTTCGTAGCCAGTACTTGAACCAATTACAGCATTATTAATTAAACTTCTGTTCATACCCCAAAGTCGTTTAGAATTTTGGTCAATTTTTTTTGGTTTAATCGAAATCTCTTTTCCTTCTTTAATATCCAAATTAAACATATCTAAGTCAATATTTATTGATTTTTTTCCTAGTGGCCCTTCTATATTTATAATATTACCAGCTAAAGCCACTTTAACTTTTTCAGGGATTGATATATTTATTTTTCCAATTTTAGACATTAAAATACCTTACAAATAATTTCGCCACCAACACGTTGTTTTCTGGCGTCAATATCAGTCATTACACCTTTAGGTGTAGAAACTATTGCAATACCAAGACCGTTATTAATTTTAGGTAAACCTTCGGCACTAGAAAAAATTCTTCTTCCTGGTTTAGAAACTCTTTCAAATGCACTGATAACTGGGTTACCAGAGTGATATTTAAGTTCTAAAGACAATGTTGGTTTATTATCCTCTGAACTGATTTTAAAATCTTTTATAAAACCTTCATTTTTAAGTATATCGGCAATTTTTGATTTAAAGTTTGATGATGGCAGATCTACTTTTTTATGATTTCTCGCTTGAGCATTCTTAACTCTAGCTATCATATCTCCTATTGGGTCACTTAAACTCATAATTTTCCTTCCTACCAGCTCGACTTAACTAAGCCAGGTATTTTTCCTTGTAATCCTAATTGTCTAAGAGCAATTCTTGATATTTTTAATTTTCTATAAACACCATGTGGTCTACCTGTTATTTCACATCTATTCATCACTCTTGTTTTAGCTGAATTTCTTGGCAATTTTGATAATTTCTGCTGTGCCTTAAATCTTTCCTCTAATGGAAGTTTTTTATCCATTATTATTTTTTTCAAATTTTGTCTTTTCTTGAACATTTTGTCTGAAAGTTTAATTCTTTTTTTGTTTTTATTTACAGCACTAAGTTTAGCCATTTTTAATTGTCTCCTTTTTTAATAAATGGAAAATTCATTTTTTCTAATAATGCAAAGCTGTGCTCTTTGTTAATTGCTTTTATAACAATAACGATATCTAAGCCTCTAACTTTATCAGCTCTATCAAAACTAACTTCAGGAAATATGATATGTTCCTTTATGCCAAAAGTATAATTTCCGAATTTATCAAACCCTTTCGGTGATAATCCTCTAAAATCTTTAATTCTTGGAAGAGCAATATTTACTAATCTATCTAAAAATTCATACATTTTGTTTTTTCTTAAAGTTACTTTTAAGCCTGCATTAGATCCTTTTCTTGTCTTAAAATTAGCTACAGATTTTTTGAACTTTGTAGTTACAGGTTTTTGGCCTGTTATCTTAGCCATATCCTCTTCACACGATTTAAGAATTTTAGAGTCTGAACCATCTAAACCAAGACCCATATTTAAAACAATTTTTTCAATTCTTGGTGCCATGTAAATATTTTTGAAGCCAAATTGGTCTTTTAAAGCTGGTTGTATTTCTTTATTAAAAATTTCTTTTAATCTTGGAGTCATTATTTCTTAGCCTCTTTTTTCTTTTCTGCTTTTTCATCTATTAATTTTAAATTTGATAAATGAATAAAACCTTCTTTTGAAAAAATACCACCTTTTTTCTCTTTTGTTGTTTTAACGTGTTTTTTAACCATATTAATTTCTTTTATTTTGGCTCTATTATTCGCTCTGTCGATTTCGATAACTTCACCTTCTTTTTTTTTGTCTTTTCCAGTTAGCACTCTTACTTTTAGACCTTTTTTAATCATCTTATAAAACCTCCGGCGCTAGTGAAATTATTTTCATTTGCCCTCTACTTCTTAATTCTCTAGTTACAGGACCAAATATCCTAGTACCAACTGGTTCACCCTTATCGTCAACTAATACTGCTGCATTATTATCAAATTTTACTTTTGAACCATCGTTTCTATGAATTCCTTTTTTAACTCTTACTACTACAGCTTTATGAACGGTTCCTTTCTTTACTTTGCCCTTAGGGATAGCCTCTTTCACAGCAATTACAATTGTATCTCCAATGCTGGCATATCTTCTCTTAGATCCACCCAATACTTTGATGCACTCTATTTTTTTTGCACCTGTGTTGTCAGCAACTTGTAATTCTGTCTGTACACCAATCATTATTTATTATTCTCCATAACTTGAAACTTTTTATTTTTTGAAAATGGTTTGCTTTCAATAATTGAAACTTTATCACCTGTTTTAAATGTATTATTTTCATCATGAGCATTGTAATTTTTTCTGACTCTAATGACTTTTTTTAATACAGGGTGTGAATATTTTCTCTCTACCATAACTGTAATTGTTTTATTAGGTTTGTCGCTTATCACCACTCCTGTTAATATTTTTTTAGGCATTTGATTTTCCTTTTAAAATTGTTTTCAATCTTGCAATTGTTTTTCTTGTTTCTCCAATTTTTGCAGGATTAGTTATTTGAGAATTCATTTTTTGAAATCGAAAATTAAATAAGTCTTTTTTAAGCTTATCAATATTTTTGATAACTTCATCTTTGCTTAATTTTTTAATCTCTTGTTTTTTCATTTATGCAAATCTCTTTATTGTCTTTGTTTTTATTGGTAACTTTGCTGAAGCTTTATAAAGTGCCTCTTTGGCAATTTGTTCAGAAACACCATCAACTTCAAATAAAATTCTTCCAGGTTTTACTCTACAAGCAAAATATTCTGGTGATCCTTTTCCTTTACCCATTCTAACTTCTATTGGTTTTTTAGAAACTGGAATATTTGGAAAAACTCTTGTCCATACTCTTCCTTGTCTTTTCATGTGTCTAGTTAAAGCAACCCTAGCAGCTTCAATTTGTTTTCCAGTAACTCTTTCAGGCTGTAATGCCTTCAAGGCATATGCACCGTAATTAATAGTACTTGCTCTAGTAGCATTACCATGAATTCTTCCTTTATGAGCTTTTCTCCATTTAGTTCTTACTGGCTGAAGCATTATTTTTTACCTTCCTTTGGAGTGACTTTGTTTGTTTCCTGGCTAAATTCTCTTGCAAAAACTTCACCTTTATAGATCCAAACCTTAATTCCAATAATTCCATATGTTGTAAGAGCTTCCGCTTCTGCATAATCTATATCTGCTCTTAAAGTGTGTGATGGTATACTACCATCTCTTAACCATTCGGTTCTAGCGATCTCATTACCACCTAATCTTCCACTTACTGAAACTTTAATCCCTTTTGCACCTAGTCTGATACATGATTGCATGGCTCTTTTCATGGCTCTTCTGTATGAAATTCTTTTTACTAACTGTTGTGCAATGTTTTCAGCAACTAAATATGCATTTGTTTCAGGTTTTTTAACCTCTTTGATATTTAAGTTTACTTCATTTGTAGTAAATTTTGATAAGTTATTTTTAATTTTATCAATGTCACTACCTTTTTTACCAATTACAAATCCAGGTCTAGATGTGTATATTGTAACGTAACATTTGTTTGATGTTCTCTCAATCATCACTTTAGATACACCTGAATTAATTACATTTTTCTTTATGTATTCTCTTATTTTAAAATCTTCAATTAGATAGTTGCCAAAATCTTTTTTCTTAGCATACCAAACAGAGTCCCAACCTCTGTTTACACCTAATCTAAAACCTACAGGATTAACCTTTTGTCCCATGTTTCTCCATTTGTTTTGCCTCTGATAAAATTATAGTAACTGTTGACCAAGGTTTTAAAATTGGTGCCGCTCTACCTTTTGCTCTTGGTCTAAATCTTTTCATAACAATTTTTTTTCCACAATACGCTTCTTTGACAATTAAATTGTCAATATCATATTGAAAGTTATTTTCAGCGTTTGCAACAGCTGAGCTAATTGTTTTTCTAATATCTCTGGTAACTCTTTTTTCCGAAAACTGTAGATCTCTAATAGCTACATCGACCTTTTTACCAACAATACTTTTTAGAATTGGATTAATCTTTCTTACGCTAGATCTAATTCCATTGTTTATAGACTTTACAATCTTATCGTTGTTTTTATCAATTTTCTTTTTCTTACCCATAATTATTTTTTCTCTGCTGGTTTAGCTTTCTTATCGGCTGGTGTGTGTCCAAAAAAAGTTCTTGTTGGAGCAAACTCACCTAATTTATGACCCACCATATCCTCTGAAACTGTTATTGGTATAAATTTCTTACCGTTATATATTTGAAAAGCTACCCCTACAAAATCTGGAAGAATAGTAGACTTTCTAGACCATGTTTTAATTGGAATTTTCTTCGGATCATCTTTGTACTTGTCTACTTTTTTCATCAAGCTTTCTTCAACAAATGGTCCTTTCCATACAGCTCTAGCCATTACTTAGTATCCTTCCTTTTATTTCTTCTCTTCACTATAAATTTATCTGTTCTCTTATTATCTCTAGTTTTTAAACCTTTTGCCGATTGTCCTGTTGGAGATACAGGATGTCTTCCTCCAGCTGACTTACCTTCACCACCACCATGTGGGTGATCTACTGGGTTTTTAACAACACCTCTAGTATGAGGTCTTCTTCCCAACCATCTTGATCTACCAGCTTTACCAATTTTAATATTTTTTTGATCAGGATTACTTAATATTCCAATAGTAGCTAAAGCCCTTGAGTCTATTTTACGTACTTCCCCTGATGCTAATTTAATTAAACTATAATTTCCATCTAATCCACTAATCGTAACTGAAGAACCAGCTGCTCTAGCTATTTTACCTCCACCACCTGGTTGAATTTCAACGTTATGAATATTGATACCAACAGGTATATCTTGTAGCGGCATGCAATTTCCAATTTTAATTTCTTTTTTTGATCCACTCTCAATCTTATCTCCAACTTTAATTTTTTGAGGAGCTAAAAAATACGAATGTGTTCCATCCTCAAATTTAACCAACATGATGTAGCAAGATCTATTCGGATCGTATTCTATTCTTTCAACAGTAGCCTCCATGTCAAATTTTTTTCTATAAAAATCAACATGTCTATACATTTTCTTATGACCACCCGCTCTGTTAATTGAAGTGATGTGTCCATTATTATTTCTACCCTTCATAGCATTTTTTGGGGAAACAAGAGTTTTAAAAGGTTTGCCTTTCCATAGCCCTGTTCTATCTACTAAAATAGTACCTCTAGTAGATTTTGTGTATGGTTTAAAAGTTTTTAATGCCATTTCTTAAATTCCTGTTGTTAGATCAATGCTTTGACCTTTTTTTAGAGTTATGATTGCTTTTTTGTATCCTGAAACTTTCACTTTTTTACCTCTAGTGAGTTTAGTTCTATTTTGTTTATTGATGATGTTAATTTTAGTGACATTAACTTTAAAAATTTTTTCAATATTTTTTTTAAGGTTTTTTTTATTAGCACCGTCAGGAACCTTGAAAGTAATTTTATTCAATTCTGATAGGTTTGTTGATTTTTCAGTAACAACTGGGAAAAGAATTTTGTCGTATAAATGAATTTTATCCATATTAAGAATACCTTTTCTCCAATTCTTTTACTGAACTTTCAGTAAAAACTACTTTCTTAAATTTTATAATATCGTACGCGCTAAAATGATTTACGTCAGTAACTTTTACGTTTGGAATATTTCTCACAGATTTTTCTATCTTATCTTTTGAATTTTTATCAAGAATAATTAATGAATTAGAAATCTCTAGTTTATTAATTATTGAATTCATTTCTTTTGTTTTTTTAATTTCAGAATTAAAATCATTTAAAATTAATAAGTTCTTATTATTATTTTTTTCGGTAATTAAAGAAGCAACACTTTGTTTCTTTTCATTTTTATTTAACTTTCTTTTTTTGTAAGCTAATTCACCTTTTGGACCATGAGCTATACCACCACCAACAAAAATAGGAGCTTTTCTACTAGCGTGCCTTGCTCCTCCAGTTCCTTTTTGTGCATAAATTTTTGATGTCGGACCTTTTACCTCATTTTGTTGTTTAGTCTTAGCGTGTCTACCTTTGTAGTTAGCGTTTGTTTTGTACAAAACACTAGCAACTAACTTTTGATTAATCTTTGCAGAAAATATTTTATCTAACACTTCAATAGTATCTTTTTTTCCGTCTATGCTAATTTTATCTAATTTCATTATTTTTTCTTCTTATCTGGTGTTTTTTTTGCTTCCTCAGCAGCAGCTAATTTTTCACTGATTGTCATTTTATTTATATTTTTAACTGATCTTTTAACCATCACTTCAGCATTTTTTGATCCTGGAATAGATCCTTTTAAATAAAGTAGATCATTTTCTAAATCTGTTTTTATTATTTCGATATTTTGCATTGTTCTTAGCTTATCACCCATATGACCAGCCATTTTTTTTCCTTTAAAAACTTTACCAGGATCTTGACTGTGTCCTGTTGAACCATGAGCTCTATGAGAAATAGAAACACCGTGACTGGCTCTTAAGCCACCAAAGTTATGTCTCTTCATAGCACCAGCAAAACCTTTACCAATTGTTTTTGATCTTGTGTCTACAAATTTAATATCTTTGAAAATTTCTAAACCAAATTCATTTCCTTCTTTATAAGCAGAAGTATCGTTCACTCTAAATTCTTTTAATTTTTTCTTAGCTTCAGTGTTTTTCTTTGCAAAAACACCTTTCATTGCTTTTGTTAATTTTGAATTTTTTATTTTTCCATACCCAAGTTGAACAGCTTTATAACCTCTTTTTTCTTTCTCAATTACTTGAATAACTCTAGCTTTTTCAACTTTAAGAACTGTAACAGGCACTAATTGACCAGATTTATAAAACTCTCTAGTCATGCCAATTTTCTTACCTAATAAAGCTATCTCGCTCATAATTAAATTTTTATCTCCACATCTACACCTGAAGCTAAGTCTAATTTCATTAAAGCTTCTACTGTTTGTGGTGTTGGTTCTATAATATCTATTAATCTTTTGTGAGTTCTAGACTCAAATTGCTCTCTACTTTTTTTATCAATGTGTGGAGATCTTAAAACTGTATATCTTTCAATTCTAGTAGGAAGTGGAATTGGACCTTTTATAGTAGCTCCAGTTCTTTTAACTGTATTAACTATTTCTTCGGTAGAAGCATCCAAAACTTTATTATCGTATGCTCTTAGTTTAATTCTAATATTTTGTTTTTCCATTAACCTGCTACCTTTTTAGTTACTTCATCTTGAACGTTTTGTGGAACTTTAGAATAATGATCAAAGAACATTGAATATTGCGCTCTTCCTTGAGACATTGATCTTAGATTGTTTATGTAGCCAAACATATTTGCTAAAGGAACCATTGCCGTGATTACAGTTGCATTACCTCTTTGCTCTTGAGTGCTAATTTGGCCTCTTCTACTGTTTAGATCACCAATTACATCACCCATATAATCTTCTGGAGTAACAACTTCCACTCTCATAATGGGCTCTAAAAGCTTTAATCCACCTTGAGTGCAAGCTTCTTTAAAACATGCTCTGCTGGCAAGTTCAAATGCTAGAACACTTGAGTCTACATCATGATGCAAACCATCAACAATCGTTACTTTGTAATCAATCATAGGAAAACCTGCTAATATTCCACTATCAGAAACTGTCTCAATGCCTTTTTCAACACCTGGGATAAATTCTTTTGGAATAGCTCCACCTTTAATGGCACTTTCAACCTCTCTACCCTTACCTGGTTCTTGAGGTTCAACAAATAATTTTACTTTAGCGAATTGACCAGCGCCACCACTTTGTTTTTTATGTATATATTCAAATTCAGCTGATTTTTCTATTGTCTCCCTGTAAGCAACTTGTGGAGCTCCAACATTTGCTTCAACTTTAAATTCTCTTTTCATACGATCAACAATAATATCTAAGTGTAACTCACCCATACCTTTGATGATTGTTTGACCAGATTCCTCGTCAGATGATACTCTAAATGATGGATCTTCTTTAGCTAATCTTGCTAAAGCTTCACCCATTTTTTCTTGGTCACCTTTTGTTTTAGGCTCAACAGCAATTTCAATTACTGGTTCAGGGAATTCCATTGGCTCTAATAAAACAGGATTTTCTTTGTCACACAAAGTGTGTCCTGTCATAGTATTTTTTAAGCCTGCCAAAGAAACAATATCACCTGCATTTGCTTCTTTAATATCTTCTCTAGAGTTTGCATGCATTAAAAGCATACGACCAACTCTTTCTTCTTTATCTGATGAAGAATTGTACACAGCTGTACCAGATTTAATTGTACCAGAATAAATCCTAACAAATGTTAATGAACCAACAAATGGGTCATTTGCTACTTTAAATGCTAATCCTGAAAAAGATGATCCATCTTCGAATTTCATTTCAATCTCATCATCAGAACCAAGTTTTGTTCCTTTAATAGATCCAATATCCACTGGACTTGGAAGGTAATTAATAACTGCATCTAATAAAGGTTGGACACCTTTATTTTTAAAAGCTGAGCCAGTTAAAACAGGCACAAAGCTAAAATTTAAAGTTCCTTTTCTAATACATTTAACTAAATCTTCCTCTTTAATTTCATCTCCATTTAAATACGCTTCCATTAATTTTTCGTCTTGCTCAACTGCAGACTCAATTAATTCAGTTCTGTATTTTTCTGAAATTTCTTTTAAATCATCAGGTATATCTTTATATTCCCACTCTGCGCCTAATGCTTCATTTTTCCATACTTGAGCTTTCATTTTAACAAGATCAACAACACCAGTTAAAGAAGCTTCAATTCCAATAGGTACTTGTAAAACTAATGGTTTAGCACCCAATCTATCTCTGATCATGTCAACACATCTAAAGAAATCTGCACCAGTTCTATCAAGTTTATTTACAAAACAAATTCTTGGAACTTTATATTTGTCTGCTTGTCTCCATACTGTCTCAGATTGAGGCTCTACACCAGCAACTCCATCAAATACAGCCACAGCACCATCTAAAACTTTTAAAGATCTTTCTACTTCAATTGTAAAATCTACGTGGCCTGGAGTATCAATTATGTTAACTCTGTGGTCATTCCAGAAACAGGTTGTTGCTGCAGAAGTAATTGTGATACCTCTTTCTTGTTCTTGCTCCATCCAATCCATTGTTGCAGCACCATCATGTACTTCACCAATTTTATGACTTTTTCCTGTATAATATAAAATTCTTTCTGTTGTAGTTGTTTTACCAGCATCTATGTGGGCCATGATCCCAATGTTTCTATATTTATCTAATGCATGAGTTCTAGCCATAATTTTTTACCATCTAAAATGTGCAAATGCCTTGTTAGACTCTGCCATTTTATGAACATCCTCTCTTTTTTTTACTGCAGCACCTTTTTTTTCATAAGCATCATACAGTTCGTTAAAAATTTTATCTGCCATGTGTTTGTCTTTTCTTTTTCTTGCTGAATCAACTAACCATCTTATTGCAAGTGCTTGAGCTCTTTTGCTTTTTACCTCAACTGGCACTTGGTATGTTGCACCACCTACTCTTCGTGATCTAACCTCTACAGTTGGTTTGATATTGTTAATTGCTTCATTAAAAATATTTATAGGTTCATCTTTAGTCTTTGTTTTGATTTTCTCTATTGCTTCATAAACTATTTTTGCAGCAATACCTCTTTTGCCATCATACATAATGTTGTTTATTAATTTTGGAATTATAGTTGAATTAAATTTTGGATCAGGAACTACATTTTTTTTGGGTTGAGTTTTTTTTCTAGACATTATTTACCTTTTTTTGTTCCGTATAAAGATCTTCTCTGTTTTCTATTTGCAACACCTTGTGTATCTAAATTTCCTCTTAAGATATGATATCTAACACCAGGTAAGTCTTTAACCCTTCCGCCTCTAATTAGTACTACTGAGTGTTCTTGTAAGTTATGACCTTCGCCTGGAATATAAGCAGTTACTTCAAAACCGTTTGACAATCTAACTCTAGCAACTTTTCTTAATGCAGAGTTTGGTTTTTTTGGAGTGGTTGTATAAACTTTAACACAAACACCTCTTTTTAAAGGTTGCTTTTGTAAAGCGGGAACTTTGTTCCTAGAAACTTGTTTAACTCTTTTTTTTCTTAACAACTGATTAATAGTTGGCATAATTTTTTTTTTAAAATTTATTTATTTATTTTTGAGATGAAAATAACTGACAGGTTATTTTGTGGCAGCGTTTAGTGCCTCAAGAGCACTACATTCCAACCAAAAACATCGCCAAAATACTTATTAATCAGCTATTGTCAAACTAAAACTGCAATTTTTAGGTGATTTTTTTATTGATTTACTTGTGTTTCTTCAGGCTCAGAAGCTTCAAGTTTATCTTGTTCTGCTAAGAAGCTATTATCATCTTCCAAGGCCTTGTTGTTCCATCTGTTCTTGATATTACCCGTACCAGCAGGAACTAATCTTCCAACAATTACGTTCTCTTTTAAACCGTTTAATGGATCAACTTTCCCTTTAATTGCAGCATCTGTTAATACTCTTGTTGTCTCTTGGAAAGATGCAGCAGAAATGAATGATTCTGTTTGAAGTGAAGCTTTAGTAATACCCATTAAAACTCTTTCTCCAACTGCAGGAGTTTTGCCTTTAGCAACTAATTTTTCATTAGTATTATCAAACTTGATTCTATCAACCACTTCACCTGGTAAATAACTTGAATCTCCAGATACCTTAACTTCAACTTTCTTAAGCATTTGTCTTAGAATTGTTTCAATATGTTTATCGTTAATAATTACACCTTGTAATCGATATACTTCTTGAACTTGATTAACAAAATATTCTGTTAATTCTTTAATGCCTAAAATTCTTAAAATATCATGCGGTAATGGCTGTCCATCTAAAAGATATTCGCCTTTTTGAATTTTTTCACCAGGATTAAAGTTAATGTGTTTTCCTTTTGGAATTAAATAATTTGATGGTTCTGATCCGTCTTCAGGAACAATCGAAATTCTTTGTTTACCTCTAACTTCTTTTCCAAAAACAACACTTCCATCGTTTTCGGCAATAATAGCACTGTCCTTAGCTTTTCTAGCTTCAAAAAGTTCAGCTACTCTTGGAAGACCTCCAGTAATATCTTTAGTTTTCGTTGTTTCTTTAGGTAATCTTGCAATAACATCACCAGCATAAACTTTTTGACCATCTTTAATTGATAAAATTGAATCTGGTACTAAGTAATATCTAGCTTCATTGTCATCTGCTTTTTTAATTACATTTCCTTTTTCATCTCTTAAAGTAATTCTTGGTTTTAAATCTGTACTCTTAGATTGACCCCTCCAATCAATTACAGATTTTGATGATATACCAGTTGCATCATCAGTAGTTTCTTGAATCGAAAGACCATCTATCAAATCAACATAACTTGCAATACCACTCTTTTCGGCAATAACTGGAGTCGTATATGGATCCCACTCACAAATTTTTGTATTTGCTTTAACTTTATCTCCATTATTAAAAAATAATCTTGATCCATAAGCAACTTTATAAACTGCTATTTGAACTCCTTTGTCATCCTCAATAGAAAGTTGAGTATTTCTTCCCATAACAATTAAATTCTTTTTAGAATCCTCTAAAATATTTGAGTTAATAATTTTTAATGTTCCATCGCTTTTACTGATAATTTGGTTATCTTGTTTAACTGAAGCTGTTCCCCCAACGTGGAATGTTCTCATCGTTAACTGCGTACCTGGTTCTCCAATTGATTGTGCTGAAATCATACCAA
Source organism: Candidatus Pelagibacter sp. HIMB1495 (assembly GCF_052047955.1). Taxonomy (NCBI): domain Bacteria; kingdom Pseudomonadati; phylum Pseudomonadota; class Alphaproteobacteria; order Candidatus Pelagibacterales; family Candidatus Pelagibacteraceae; genus Candidatus Pelagibacter; species Candidatus Pelagibacter sp. HIMB1495. Next base: position 1,067,879 of record NZ_JBNAIQ010000001.1, read on the forward strand.
TTGCTTCACCTACATGTACCATTTTACCTCTAGATAAATCTCTTCCGTAACAAGTAGCGCAAACACCTTCTTTAGAACTACAAGTCATTACTGAATAAACTTTTATAGATTTAACACCTGCTGCATCAATTTTATCACAGCCTGCCTCGTCAATCATTTCAGACTTTTTGATTATTACCTCACCACTTAAAGGATTTTTCACTTCAGCAGCTGTAACTCTACCTAATGCTCTTTCTGCCAAACTAACAACTACGTTACCACCCTCTAAGATCTCAGATAGTTCAATAAAACCTGGTTCTTCACATTTAATTTTTGTTACTGTTAAATCTTGAGCAACATCACACAATCTTCTTGTTAAATAACCAGAGCTTGCTGTTTTAAGCGCAGTATCTGCTAATCCTTTTCTTGCTCCGTGTGTAGAATTAAAATACTCTAAAGCTGTTAAACCTTCTTTAAAGTTAGAAATAATTGGACTCTCAATAATTTCACCTGAAGGTTTTGCAATTAATCCTCTCATACCAGCTAATTGTTTCATTTGCGCTGCTGAACCTCTAGCACCGCTATCAGCCATCATAAATACTGAATTTATTTTTAAACCCTCTTCTGTTTTTTCAGTTGCAGAAATTCTTTTCATCATTTCACCCGCAACTTTATCAGTACATTTAGACCATGCGTCGACAACCTTGTTGTACTTCTCGCCTCTTGTGATCAAACCTTCGGCATATTGAGTTTCATAATCTGCAATTAATTTTTTAGTATCATCAATTAATTGTGTTTTATTTTCAGGAATAATTAAATCATCTTTTCCAAATGAAATTCCTGCTTTAAATGCATGCTTAAATCCTAAATCTTTAAGTTTATCACAGAAAATAACTGTAGTTTTTTGACCACAGAATCTGAAAACCACATCAATTATTTCAGAAACAACTTTTTTTGGTAGCAATCTATCAACTAGTGAAAATTTAATATTGCTATTTTTTGGTAATAGGTTGGCTAATAAAAATCTTCCTGCAGTTGATGTATATTTTTCAATCTTCTTATTTCCTTCTTCATCAACAGTTTCATATCTTGAAATAATAGTACTGTGAACGTTAATTTCACCTGAAGATAATGCAAACTCTATTTGATCAGAATTAGTAAAGTATCCAGATGGTTTATCCGATACTGGTTCCTGTGAAAGATAATATATTCCTAAAATCATATCCTGACTTGGAACGATTATAGGTTTACCATTTGAAGGGGATAGAATGTTGTTCGTTGATAGCATTAATATTCTTGCTTCCAACTGAGCTTCTAAACTTAAAGGTACATGAACAGCCATTTGGTCACCATCAAAATCAGCATTAAAAGCTGCACAAGTTAAAGGGTGTAGCTCAATTGCATCACCTTCAATTAATTTTGGTTCAAAAGCTTGAACACCAAGTCTATGGAGTGTTGGTGCTCTGTTTAATAAAACAGGGTGTTCTCTTACGATTAATTCCAACGCATCCCATACAGCATTAGTTTCTTTCTCTACTAATTTTTTGGCTTGTTTAATTGTAGATGCTAAACCTAATTTGTTTAATCTTGCGTATAAAAATGGTTTAAATAACTCCAAAGCCATTTTTTTTGGTAATCCACACTCATGTAATTTTAAGTCTGGGCCGACAACAATTACTGATCTTCCAGAGTAATCTACCCTTTTTCCTAATAAGTTTTGTCTAAATCTACCCTGCTTACCTTTAAGCATTTCTGCAAGAGATTTAAGTGGTCTTTTACCTGTTCCGGTAATAACACGACCTCTTCTTCCATTGTCGAAAAGAGCATCAACAGACTCTTGAAGCATTCTTTTTTCATTTCTAACAATGATGTCTGGAGCTTTAAGATCCATTAATCTTTTTAATCTATTATTTCTGTTAATAACTCTTCTATATAGGTCGTTAAGATCTGAAGTGGCAAATCTACCACCATCTAGCGGAACCAAAGGTCTTAATTCTGGTGGAATAACTGGAACCACAGTCATAATCATCCACTCTGGTTTTTGACCAGTTTCGATAAATGACTCTATTAATTTTAATCTCTTAATTGCTCTTTCTTCATTAACTTTAGATTTAGTCTCTTTAATAAAGCTAACAAGATTTTTTCTTTCTAATTCTAAGTCAAGATTTTTTAACATCTCAAGAACAGCTTCTGCTCCAATACCTGCAGTAAAGCTTTCTTCACCAAATTCATCTTGATATTTTGCTAATTCTTCTTCATTTAAAAGTTGGTTTTTTTGCAAACCAGTTAATCCTGGTTCGATTACTATAAAGTTTTCAAAATAAAGTACTCTCTCAATCTCTTTCAACTTCATGTCTACTGCAAGTGCAATTCTACTTGGTAATGATTTCAAAAACCAAATATGTGCCACAGGAGTTGCGAGATTAATGTGGCCCATTCTCTCTCTTCTTACATTAGATTTTGTTACCTCAACGCCACATTTTTCACATATGATACCTCTAAACTTCATTCGTTTATACTTTCCGCATAAACATTCGTAATCTTTGATTGGTCCAAAAATTCTTGCACAGAATAGACCATCTTTCTCTGGTCTAAATGTTCTATAATTTATAGTTTCTGGTTTTTTAATTTCACCAAATGTCCAAGATTTAATTTTTTCAGGACTAGCTAAAGAAATTTTAATACTATTAAAATTTTGGGCTTCTGAAATTTCGCTTCCTTTAAATAAATCAGTTAATTCTTTTTTCATTAATTAAGCTCCACGTTTAATGCTAATGATTTAATTTCTTTAACTAAGACGTTAAATGACTCTGGGATACCAGACTCGAAATTCTCTTCACCTTTAACTATAGTTTCGTAAACTTTAACTCTTCCAGCAACATCATCAGATTTTACAGTCAAAATTTCTTGTAAAGTATAAGAAGCTCCGTAAGCTTCAAGAGCCCATACTTCCATCTCTCCAAATCTTTGACCACCTAATTGTGCTTTACCACCGAGAGGTTGTTGTGTAACTAAACTGTAAGGACCTGTAGATCTTGCATGAATTTTATCTTCAACTAAGTGGTGTAGTTTCAACATATAAATTATTCCAACTGTAACTGGTCTGTCAAATTTTTCTCCAGTTCTTCCATCCCATAAATAAGTTTGTCCAGATCCTGGTAAGTTCGCTAATTCTAACATGTCAGTTACATTTTTCTCTTTAGCGCCATCAAAAACAGGAGTGGATATTGCAATACCATTTTGTAAATTTTCACACAGGTCTTTAAATTCGTTCTTACTTAATTTATCTACTTTTTCATTGAAAGTATCTTCACCATAAACAGATTTTAAAAATTTTTCTATTTTTTCAGTTCTTTCGATCTTTTTGTTATTTTCGTTAACTAAATTTTTAATCTGTTCACCAAATTCTTTACATGCCCAACCCAGGTGAGTTTCTAAAATTTGACCTACATTCATCCTACTTGGAACACCTAGAGGATTTAAAACAATATCAACTGGTCTACCATCTTCTCTGTATGGCATATCTTCAACTGGTACTATTTTACTAACAACACCTTTATTACCATGTCTTCCTGACATTTTATCACCTGGTCTTAATCTTCTCTTAATAGCTACAAAAACTTTTACCATTTTCATAACACTTGGTAATAAATCATCACCACTTCTAATTTTTAAAACTTTATCTTCAAATCTTTCTGTAATATCTTGTTTTGCTTTGTTGTATTGATCTTTAAGTTGTGCCAAAGTCGCTTCATCATTTACATTTCCAACTGTTATTTTAAATACATCATTTATAGAAAGATTATTAATTGCATCAAAATCAAGTTTTGTTCCTTCAGATAAATCTTTTACTTTTTTAGTTATTGATGATCCTGATAAAATTTGAGAAGCTCTTTGTTTGATGCTTCTCTCTAAAATTTCTTCTTCTACTAATTTATCTTGCTGAACTTGTTCAATTTCAGCTCTTTCAATAGTTATTGATCTTTCATCTTTTTCAATACCATGTCTGTTAAATACTCTTACATCAACAACTGTACCACTAGCACCCCGTGACATTCTCAAAGATGTATCAGTAACATCAATAGCTTTTTCTCCAAAAATTGATCTTAATAGTTTTTCTTCTGGTCCTGATGCTGAATCACCTTTTGGTGTGACTTTTCCAACTAAAATATCACCAGCGTTTACTTCAGCTCCAATGTAAACTATTCCTGATTCATCAAGATTTTTTAAAGCTTCCTCGTTAACATTAGGAATATCTCTGGTAATTTCTTCTTCTCCAAGTTTTGTGTCTCTTGCCATTATTTCGTATTCCTCAATATGTACTGAAGTAAATACATCGTCAGTTACACATCTTTCTGAAATCAAAATTGAGTCTTCAAAGTTGTAACCTTGCCATGGCATAAAGGCTACTGTTACATTTTTTCCAAGTGCTAATTCACCTAATTTTGTTGAAGGACCATCTGCAATAATATCACCAGATTTAACTTTATCACCAACTCTAACAAGTGGTCTTTGGTTAATACACGTATTTTGGTTTGATCTTTTAAATTTTTGTAAATTATAAATATCTACACCTGATTCACTAAAATCAGTTTCTTCTGTTACTTTAATAACAATTCTCTTACCATCAATTTTATCAACAACTCCATCTCTCTTAGCAACAATAGTTACACCAGAGTCTAAAGCCACATCACTTTCAATTCCTGTACCAACCAATGGTGATTCTGGTTTTAAAAGAGGAACTGCTTGTCTCATCATGTTAGAACCCATTAGAGCTCTGTTAGCATCATCATTTTCTAAGAAAGGTATTAAAGATGCTGCAACAGAAACAAGTTGTTTTGGTGAAACGTCGATATAATCAATTGCATCTGGTTTTGATAAAAGGAAGTTTAAATTTTGTCTGCAAGAAACGAGTTCCTCAACTATCTTTCCATTTTTATCTAGCTTTGTATTTGCTTGAGCAATTGTAAATTTGGTTTCTTCCATTGCAGATAAATACTCAACTTTATCCTGCACAACTCCATCTTTTACTTTTTTGTATGGGCTTTCAATAAAGCCATATTTATTTATTTTTGCATAAGTTGACAAACTATTAATCAAACCGATGTTCGGCCCTTCTGGCGTCTCAATTGGGCAAATTCTTCCATAGTGAGTTGGGTGAACGTCTCGAACTTCAAATCCAGCTCTCTCTCTTGTTAGTCCACCTGGTCCAAGAGCAGAAACTCTTCTTTTATGTGTAATTTCTGACAATGGGTTCGTTTGATCCATAAACTGTGAAAGTTGCGAGCTAGCAAAAAAATCTTTCAATGAAACAGTTAGTGGTTTTGCGTTAATTAGATCCTGAGGCATCGCGGACTCAACATCTAAAGTAGTCATTTTTTCTTTAATAGCCCTTTCCATTCTGTAAACACCAATTCTCGCTTGGTTTTCAACTAATTCACCTACAGATCGTACTCTTCTATTTCCTAAATGATCAATATCATCGACATCATCCTTGCCATCTCGTAAATCTAACATTTTGTGAATGATAGCAATAATATCATCATTTCTTAAGATCGTAATTTTATCAGAGCACTCTTGGTTTAATCTTGAATTCATTTTTACTCTACCAACATCAGATAGATCGTATCTGTCTGAGCTAAAGAAAAGATTATTAAATATTTGAGTGGCTATCTCTATTGTTGGAGGTTCGCCAGGTCTTAGCATTTTATATATTTCAGTTATAGCTTCGTCTTTAGAGTTATTTTTATCTGCTAAAACAGTTGTTAATAAATAAGGTCCTTTATTTATGGAATTTGTTACCGATATTTGTAAAGAGTGAATATTTACATCCAGTATTTGTTGAATAATTGTATCATTTAGTTCAGTACCAATTTTAAAAGTACCTTCTTCTTCATCACTTACTTTAACATCTCTATGTAAGAATTTTCCGAAAAGAGACTCTCTTGTAACTAAAATATCTTTAAGCCCATCGTTAGCTAATTTTTTAGCATTTAAAAAATTTATTTTATCACCTAATTTTATTACTACTTCACCAGTTTTTGCATCAATTACTTCTTCTGAAAAGTTTTTAGCTTTATAATTCTCAGGGTTAAATTTAGTTTTCCATTTTTCTGTCTTAGGATCGAAAGTATATTGCTCACTATCATAAAACTCATCAACAATTTCTGATTTAGAAAAACCTAACGCTAAAAGTAATGTTGATGCAAGTATTTTCTTTTTTCTGTCAATTTTAAAATATAAAAAATCTTTAACATCATATTCAAAATCTAACCAAGATCCTCTGTTAGGTATTACTCTACAATTAAATAATAATTTTCCACTTGCGTGGGTTTTTCCTTTGTCATGATCAAAGAAAACACCTGGGCTTCTATGCATTTGGTTTACAACAACTCTTTGAACACCATTGGTAATAAACGTTCCACTATTAGTCATCATAGGAACTTCGCCCATATAAACTTCTTGTTCTTTTGCTGATAAAATATCTTTAGTATTGTTCTCTTGATCTATTTCGTAAACAACTAATCTTAAAGTACATTTGAGAGCTGAAGAATAAGTTAAACCTCTTGTTATACATTCTTCAACATCAAATTTAGGTTTTTCTAACCTGTATGAAACATATTCAAGAGTTGCTTTGTCATTTAAATCTTCAATTGGAAAAATACTTTTAAAAACTCTATCAAAACCTTTTGTTAATTCGGTTTCAGCGTAGAATTCAGTTAATTCTTTGTAAGAATTTTTTTGAACTTCGATAAGATTTGGAATTGATAAGCTTTCTTTTAGTTTACCAAAACTTTTTCTAATGTTTTTCTTTTCAGTAAAAGATAATTGCATCTATATTTATTAATACTGATTAAAAAAATCAGTATTTGAATTCTTTCTAATTAATTTATTTAAGTTCTACTTTTGCGCCAGCTGCTTCTAACTTAGCTTTGATCTCTTCGGCATCTTTTTTGTTAACACCAGATTTAACTTCTTTTGGTGCTCCCTCTACAAGATCTTTTGCTTCTTTTAAACCTAATGAAGTAGCTGCTCTTACTTCTTTAATAACATTAATTTTTTTATCACCTGCAGAAACTAACATGATAGTGAAATCATCTTTTTCTTCTGCTGGAGCTGCACCACCTGCTGCTGCTGGAGCTGCTGCTGCCATTGGAGTTACACCCCACTTTTCTTCTAACTGTTTTGAAAGTTCGGCTGCTTCAGCGACAGTCAAACTTGATAAGTCTTCAATAATTTTATTTAGGTCAGGCATATTTTTCTACTCTTTGGGTTGTGTTTCAGAATTTTCTGCGGACAAACTACTCATTTTTTCCGAATGTGCAAGCAAAATACTAATTAATTTTGAGGCTGGAGCGTTTAAAATACCTACAATATTAGCTCTTGCTTCATCAAGTGTAGGTAAACTAGCAACATTTTGGACACCGGCCTGATCCAGGACCTCATCATCCATTATTCCGCCAATTAATTTAAGATTCTCATTATCTTTAGCAAATTTGGACAAGATCCTTGCGGACATTATTGCATCTTCACCAAATGCAACCGCTGTTGGACCTGTAAAAAGATTAGATAAATCTTTACACTTAGTTTTTTCTAATGCTAATTTTGTGATTCTGTTTTTAGTGATCTTAAAGACGATACCATGCTCTCTCATTTTTGCTCTTAAATCATCTAATTGAGTCATTGTTAAGCCTTGATAGTGCGTAACCATCACAGCTTTACTACTCTCAAATTTAGAAGTCATTTCTTCAATATAATTTTTCTTTTGTTCTTTGTTCATCATAACTATATCGATTTTCCTAATTTAACTTTGTATGAAACACCCATAGTAGAAGTTGCAAAAACACCTTTTATTAAATCACCTTTGAGTGTGTTATTAGATTTTTCTTTTTCTAATGCATCTATTATTGCATTATAATTCTTCAATAATTGATCATCACTGAATGATTTTTTTCCAATACTTACTCCAATGTTTCCATCTTTATCATTTCTAATTTCAACTTGTCCTGATTTTGCATCACTAACTGCTTGTTTAATATTTTCAGATACTGAACCAAGTTTAGGATTTGGCATTAATCCTTTTGGACCTAAAATTTTTCCTAATTTCGAAAGTTTGATCATCATCCCTGGTGTGCAAATCAATTTTTCAAAATTTAAATCTCCACCTTTGATTTGTTCAACAAACTCATCTCCACCAACAATATCAGCGCCTGCATCTTTTGCTTCTTGTGCTTTATTATCTTCACAAACAACAGCAACTTTTACTTTCTTACCTGTTCCTCCTGGAAGATTTACTACAGTTCTAATGTTGACTTCACTTTTCTTTTGTTTGTTATTTATTTGAAAACTTAAATCTAAAGACTCATCAAATTTTGTTGTGCAGTTTTTTTTAAGCTCGGGTAATAATTTTTCAATAGACTCTGCATTTAAGTCTTTAGTTTTTTCAGGTAATTTTTTATATCTTTTTGAAGCCATTATTCTTTTACCTCTATACCCATTGATCTAGCTGAACCTGCAATAATTTTTACTGCTTCATTTATATCATGAGCATTTAAATCATTCATTTTTTCTTTAGCAATATCCTCTAATTGTTTTTTAGAAATTGAAGCTACAATATTTCTTCCTGGTTCTTTTGATCCACCTTTTAATTTAACAGCTTCTTTAATATAAAAAGATGCTGGTGGTGATTTAATTTTAAAATCAAATTTTTTATCTTTATAAACAGTAATTTCAACTGGAACAGGTTTTCCAGCCATAGATTTTGTTTTGTCATTAAATGCTTTACAAAATTCCATTATATTAACGCCACGTTGACCTAAAGCAGGACCAACAGGAGGAGCAGGATTAGCTTGTCCACCTTTAATTTGTAACTTTATAAATCCACTTATTTCTTTTGCCATTAACTTACTTTCTCAACTTGGTTATATTCTAAATCTACCGGTGTTGGACGACCAAATATAGAAACTGACACCTTAAGTCTAGCTTTTTCTTCATCAATTTCTTCAATCATTCCATTAAATGATGCAAATGGACCATCAACAACCTGAACTTTTTCACCAACGCTGTAATCTATACCAGATTTTGGCTGAGCCACACCATCTTTTATTTGGCCTAAAATCTTCTCAACTTCCTTATCAGAAACAGGTACTGGGATGCCTTTTGATCCAAGGAAACCGCTAACTCTCTTTATTCCTTTGATCATATGATAAATATTGTTATCCATTTCACTCTTTATTAATACGTATCCAGGAAAATATTTTTTTTTTCTTTGAATTCTCTTTCCTCTTTTAACTTCCGTAACATCGTGAGTTGGAACTATAATTTCTTCGAATTTCTCACTTATTTTAGCTTTATCCGCTTCTTCTTTAATTAATGAAGCAACTTTATTTTCAAAACTGGAGTGTGATTGAACAATGTACCAATTTTTCATTAAATACTCACCTTTAACAACAATTCTAAGAAGAATTTAAGAACCTGATCCAATAAAAGAAAAAATAAAGACATTATAACTGCCATAACAAATACCATTAAAGCACCTTGCAAAGTTTCTTTCCAAGTCGGCCAAGTAACTTTGAAAGCCTCTTGTTTTACTTCCTGAATAAATTTAATCGGGTTCTTCATAATTCTTTAGCTCAAATTGGCAGGAGCGGAGGGACTCGAACCCTCAGCCTCCGGTTTTGGAGACCGGCGCTCTACCAATTGAGCTACACTCCTATTTATAGAGTTACTCTATAATTTTAGTTACTACTCCTGCTCCAACAGTTCTACCACCTTCTCTAATAGCAAAGTTTAATTTTTCTGCCATTGCAATAGGTGTAATTAGTTTAACTGTGAATTTAGCATCATCACCTGGCATAACCATTTCAGTACCTGCTGGTAATTCTACTTCTCCTGTAACGTCTGTTGTTCTAAAATAAAACTGAGGTCTATATTTTGTAAAGAAAGGAGTGTGTCTTCCACCCTCGTCTTTTTTAAGAATATAGGCTTGAGCTTCAAATTTAGTATGAGGAGTTATTGATCCAGGCTTACAAAGAACTTGACCTCTTTCAATGTCAGTTCTTTCAATACCTCTCAATAAAATTCCTACGTTATCACCAGCTTCACCTGAGTCTAAAAGTTTTCTAAACATTTCTACTCCAGTACAAACTGATTTTTTTGTTTCTTTAATTCCAACGATTTCAACTTCCTCACCAGTTTTAATTACACCAGATTCTACTCTTCCAGTTGCAACTGTTCCTCTTCCTGAAATTGAAAATACGTCCTCAACTGGCATCAAGAATGGTTTGTCAACTTCTCTAGCTGGTTGCGGGATATGTTCATCAACAGCTTTCATTAATTCTAAAATTGAATTTTTTCCAATTTCATCATCTCTTTTTTCAACTGCTGCTAAAGCCGAACCTTTAACGATTGGAGTTGTATCTCCAGGATATTTGTATGAAGTTAAAAGTTCTCTAATTTCTTCTTCTACAAGTTCAATCATATCTTTATCATCAACTTGGTCTACTTTATTTAAGTAAACAACAATTGCTGGAATACCAACTTGTCTTCCTAAAAGAATATGTTCTCTTGTTTGTGGCATAGGACCATCAGCTGCATTAACAACTAATATTGCTCCATCCATTTGTGCTGCACCAGTAATCATATTTTTTACATAGTCAGCGTGACCAGGACAGTCTACGTGAGCATAGTGTCTTTTTTCAGTTTCATATTCAACGTGTGCTGTTGAAATTGTAATTCCTCTTTCTTTTTCCTCTGGAGCTTTATCGATTTGATCGTATGCTACAGCTGTTCCACCACCAGCTTCAGCTAATACATTTGTTATAGCTGCAGTAAGAGTTGTTTTACCATGGTCGACATGACCAATAGTCCCAATGTTACAGTGGGGTTTACTTCGTACGAATTTTTCTTTTGACATTTCTTTTTAACCTCAGTTTTTTTTTTTGTTTCTTACTTTAATTTCTTGGAGCGGGTAAAGGGAATCGAACCCTTACATCCAGCTTGGAAGGCTAGCGTTCTACCATTGAACTACACCCGCACAACCCCAAGAGTAACACTCCATTGTTAATTAAAATTATATTAAATGGTGGAGGGGGAAAGATTCGAACTTTCGAAGACCGAAGTCAACGGGTTTACAGCCCGCCCCATTTGACCGCTCTGGAACCCCTCCTTTGGGGAAGTGTCCCCTTGTTCAATATAGCTTCAAATAACAAGCGTTTTATATATTTTATTTATCCAAATGCAACACGTGATTTATTAAGAAAAACTATTAAAAAACGTGTAAAACACATCATAATTTTATGAATAAATCATCTTTTTTTATTGTTGGTCAACATGCAGTAATGGAAGCATTACGTAATCCAAATAGGAAAGTTTTAAGAGTGTTTTTAACAGAGGATGCTAAAAAAAATATTCATAGAAAAAATCCAAATAAAAATCTTCTTGAAGAGGTAAAAGTCTATTTTAAATCAAAAAAAGAGTTAGACAAATACTCATTAAAAGAACAATTAATGCATAATGGATATGTTGCTGAGATTGAACATTTAGATCAACCAGAATTAAAGGAATTTATTAAAGAAAAAAATAATTTAACCTTTGTATGTTTAGATGAAGTTACTGATCCAAGAAATATAGGTTCACTCATTAGAAGTGCAGCATCATTTAAAATTGATGGTATAATAATTAAAGAGAGACATTTTCCAAAGGATAGTAAGCTAATGTATAAATCAGCGAGTGGATGTATGGAGCATGTAAATATTTTTGAAGTTTCAAATATTAATTCTACCTTAAAAAATTTAAGAGAAAAAAATTTTTGGGTTTATGGTTTTGATTCAAAGGGCGAAAAAGATTTTACTGATGTCAAATGGGAGGGAAATAATATTTTACTTTTTGGATCAGAAGGATTTGGAATGAGGCAACACACTGGAAAATATGCAGATTTTTTTGTCAAAATTGACATCAATGAAGAAATAGAAAGTTTGAATATATCAAATAGTGCAGCAATAGTGTTTCATCATTTAAGTTATTTAAAAAAAAAGAGTTGATTATTTAACAAATAATTAATAATTATTGCGCATGCCCTTGTAGCTCAGTTGGTAGAGCAATTGATTTGTAATCAATAGGTCCGCGGTTCGAATCCGTGCGGGGGCACCACTTCTTTCTTTACCAAGCAGTTAACTTCAAACACTTATCAAAATTCTCTATACGAACATAGCAACCCAAGAATGACATTAATTTAAATGCAAAAAATCCTGCAAATAAAACTAAAGCAACTATTATAATTGGATTAAATTTATTCATTAAATCTAACTTGTTTCTTTTCTTATTTGTTCAATTTTAATTTTTTTTTGTAAACTTCTATTTTTATCATAGAGAAGATTAAACTTAATTTTATTATTTATTTTAACAGTAATAGATTTTGCATTTCTTACTTCCAAATTATCTGCAACTGCACTAATGGGTCTCTTAGATGGATTGAGATTTGTGATAATAATTTTAGATTTATCATTAACTATTTTGCCCTTCCACCTTCTTGGTCTAAATGCGCTAATTGGAGATATGGATAATTTTTTTGAATGAAGACTTAATATAGGTCCATGAACAGATAAATTGTAAGCAGTGCTTCCAGCTGGTGTAGACACCAAAACTCCATCAGAAACTAATTTTTTTATAATTTGCCTAGAACCTTGTTTAATTGATAACGAAGCTGCTTGTCTGCTCTGTCTTAATACAGAAACTTCATTAATAGCAATAGATTTTTTGATTTGATTATTTTTATTTCTTACAATCATCTCTAAAGGAGAAATTGAAACCATATTTGCTTTGGAAAGGTTTTTTATAATATCTTTTGAGGAAAATTTATTCATTAGAAAACCGTAGTTTCCAGAGTTAATTCCATAGAAAAATTTATTAGAATTTTTGTTTCTTTTAAGAGTTTGGAGCATAAAACCATCACCTCCAATAACAATAGTTAAATTTTTGTTTTGAAAATTATTAGAACTAATTTTTTTTAATAAAATATTTTTTATATTTAAGGATTTATTATTTTTATCAGAAATAATTTGTAGTTTGTTCATTTAATGGTGCCCTCGGCCAGACTCGAACTGGCACTCCGCAAGCGGCAAGGATTTTAAGTCCTTTGTGTCTACCAATTTCACCACGAGGGCATTAATGAACTTCACTGTTATATCCACAATTATTTATAACTCAACTATATTAAATTATATTGGTAATCTCTAGCTTCTATTACCTCTTTTGGCAAATTAAGCTCAACATCACCAATTTTTATTATTTCATCTTTGTTGATATTTTTTTTCAATATTGCATTATCTGTTAAACCAAGTGGTAAAATCATTTCATTTTTTGAATTTTGAGATGTAATTAATTTACCTCTTGCACAAAACCCTCCTTCTCCGTCTAGCTTTTCACCAACTTTTAAATCTTTTTTTGCAACACTTGCAACATCTGCATTATATTTTTTCGTATAACCTGTTGCTCTATTATCAAGCGCTATAGAATATATGGACTGAGCAAGTTCTAAACCAATATAATGATAAGGTCTCCATATAGCTGAGTAGTTCCCAGAAGAATCTGTGATCATACCATAATCTTTAAAGCAATTTTTTACATATTCATTTTGAGCTTTAATAACAATGTATACACCCCACCTTAAGTCATTAAGAATATCTTTTTTATTTAAATCAATACTTGATATAACTTCAACCTGACCTTCAAAATCTATTAATCCACCATCTTTTTTTGGTATTAATTTTTTTGCAATGTCATAAACTCCAACTGGTGGAAAGGTTAATCCGTTAGAAGGACATTTAAGATTTGCAGCATTGCTTACTGCGCACATTTCAATTGCAGATTTATCACCACATAAAAAACTATTGAACATTTTAGGATTCATTCCTGACTCACTCTCTGCTCTTTCTTTAGTTAAACCATAATAACCCCAAACTGTATCAGGTGTAGAATATTCAAAACTTGGATGGTATTTTGTTCCTTTTCCAGCACAAATAACTTCAAAACCATTAAGTCTAGCCCATTCAATTTGTTCTAGAATTAACGAAGGTTGATCACCATAAGCCATCGAACAAATAACTCCATTTTTTCTAGCTAAATCTGATAAATATTTTCCACATGTAATATCTGCCTCTACATTAACTAAAATCAAATGTTTCTTTTCTTTTAAAATCCTTGTTGCATGGACAGTACCTACAATAGGGTTTCCTGTTGCTTCAATAAAGATTTCAATATTTCTATCAATAATTTGATCAAGAGAAGTTGAAAAATTAATTTTAGACACCTCTTCTTTACCTACTCCACTTTTTAAACAATTTCTTTTTGCTTGATCAATATTGAGGTCAACTATGCTATCAATTTTAATTTTATTTAAGTTAGAATATTGAGATAAAAACATACTTACAAATTTTCCACAGCCAATAAAAGCTACTCTTATTGGCTGTTTTTGTTCCTCTAATTTAGTATGTAAAAACATTTCTTAATTATTTTCGCCTTTAAATCCGCTACAAATTACTCTCCTTAGAGGATGTATGCTGTCTTCTTGATAAATAACTTGTATCTTTTTAAAATACTTTTGAAGGTCATTATGATCAAAATAAACTTTACTTAAATCAAATATAAAAAGAGTATTTTCATCACAACATTTATTAAATAGTTTTAAATATAATTCAAATGGATAATGGTAACCCATCGACTTTAATGAAATAACTAAGTCTATTTTTTCTTCTATATTTATAGATTTTTCTACATCAAAAAGATAAATTTGCTCTAAGTTAATTGCATTTTTTAATAGTAAATTTTTAGTTTCATTTAAGTCATTATAACTTTCATAATTTGAACTAAACCCATATTTAATTTTCTTATCAATTCGATTTTTATCCAATAAAAAGAAAGTAATATTTTTTGTGTAGATACTATTTAAATAAATATTTATTATTCCTAAACCACAACCAATATCCATAATATTTTTTACAGAATGTGGTAAATATTTTTTAAATGTTTCAATCTCTGTTAAAAATAAAGTTTCTGTATTTTTTTCTAATTTTTTATTTTGAAAATAATTAATTAATAGATTAGTAAATAGAAATCTACCAAACTTTTTTCTTATCCATTTTTGAGTTTCAGTTAAGAGTTCATTCCTTTGTAAGAGTAATAGTTTTTTTGATTTTCGATTTAATTTAATCAATTTATTAGTTTTTTAATGCTTTGATTAAAAATTTGTTATTGAGTTTACAATCTTTATATCCTCTTTTAACAATGTTTAGATATCTTTCTGTGGGAAACTTGAAAGAAGATTTCTTAACCATTGTATAAGTCATGACTTTTTTTCCATGATAGTAAAAATAGTGTTTTTTATATAAAATTGGAAAATCCTCATAAACATCCAACTTTCTCTCATCATTTTTTGAAATTTCAAATAATCCACCTGGTACGATCGAATTTTTTTTTGGCTCAATGTCTGCTGCTCTGTATTTGCTTCTAAATGTTAATTTAAAGTCTTTTAAATTTATTTTTTTTAAAAAAACACTGTCTTTGCATCTTCGTTTCATTTGAAAATGATGCAAATTACTACCGTAAGCAAAATACAACATTAGCGCTCAACTACCTCAATTTTTTTTTCATTTACAAATTTTAAAATCTGCGAATTACAATCATCGATTTTATTTTGATCTTCTGATCTAATAACTATCGATACACCAAGCTTACCTGCATGAAAAAATGGGTAACTGCCAATCTCAACGTCCAAATTATTATTTTGTACTTTTGTTAATGAACTTGCTATTTCACTTTCAACTGTTCTTAAACTTATAGTTAAACTTTTGATTGGTTCACCTCCAACTATATTATTTATTAATCCACCTAACATGGATTTTAATATAGAAGGAACTCCTGGTAGCGAATAAACATTCTCAACATTAAATCCTGGAGCACCACTTGTTGGATTTAAAATAAGATTTGCATTTTCAGGCATCCATGCCATTTTTTGTCTCCCCTCATTAAACTCTCCAGGTTGATAATATTCTTCTAGAATTTTGAAAGCTTCTTTGTGAACTTCATATTTTATTCCAAATGCTTTTGAAACTGATTGAGCTGTTATATCATCGTGAGTAGGTCCAATACCACCAGTTGTAAAAACATAATCATATTTTGATCTAAGTAAATTTAGTGTTTCAACTATAATATTTTCTACATCAGGAATAACTCTAACTTCCTCAACCTTTACCCCTATAGAATTTAACCAGGTTGCCAATGTTGAGGTATTAGTATCTTGTGTTCTCCCAGATAAAATTTCATTACCAATAATTAAAATTGAGGCTTTAAGTTTTGCTTTTTTATCCATATGAAATATATAATTTACTTATGGAATTTACCAAGTCTTTAGTAAAAGGTAAACTAATCAAACGTTACAAAAGGTTTTTTACCGACATAAAACTTGGTAAAGAAATTGTCACAGCTCACTGTCCCAACACAGGTTCTATGAAAGGTTTGTTAGATGAAGGTAATGAAGTTTTTTTATTACCAAATAATGATCCTAAGAGAAAATTAAAGTTTGGACTAGAAATAATTAAATCAAGAAAAAATTTAGTAGGTGTCAATACTCATATGGCTAACAAGATAGTAAATCATGCTATCGAAAATAATTTGATCAATGAATTAAAAAATAATGATAAAATAAAACCAGAGGTATTCTTTAATAAAGAAACTAGATTTGACTTTTTGCTAGAAAAAAAAAATCAAAAAAGCTTTGTAGAGGTCAAGAATGTTACGTTATTTAGAGATAAAGAAATTGCTGAGTTTCCAGATGCCATTACTTCACGAGGATCTAAGCATTTATTAACTCTTATTGATGCCATAAATAAAGGTTATAAAGGTTATCTGATATTTTTAGTTCAAATTCAAAATATGAAATATTTTAAAATAGCTAAAGATATCGATGAAGAATATTATGAAAATTATAAAAAAGCTAAAAGAGCTGGGGTAAATTTTCTTGCTTATAGATGTGATATAAGTTCGAAAAAAATTATTATAGATAAAAAACTTAAAATTTTAGATGAGTGATTATAAAGAAAAATTTGAAAAAATGAGAGTTGCTGGTGATTTAGCAGCAAGGACACTTGATATGTTAACTGATAACATTAAAGAAGGTGTCTCAACAGATTATATAGATAAATTGGGATATGAGTTTATAAGAGATAACGGAGGACATTCAGCTCCACTTTACTATAGAGGTTTTACAAAATCTTTATGTACTTCATTAAATCATGTTGTATGTCATGGAATTCCTTCAGATAGAGTCTTAAGAGATGGTGATGCGGTAAATGTTGATGTTACTGCAATTGTAGATGAACATTATGGTGATACCAGTAGAATGTTTTGCATTGGTAAAACACCAATTAAATTAAACAATCTAATAGATGCTACTTACGAGTCTATGATGAGAGCAATTAGAATTTTAAAACCAGGAGTTAAATTAGGTGATATTGGTCACAAAATTCAATCATTTGTTGAAGAAAAAGGATACTCTGTTGTTAGAGATTTTTGTGGTCACGGTATAAGTACAATATTTCATGAACCACCAAACATTTTACATTATGGAAATAAAAACTCAGGACCAGAGTTAAAACCTGGAATGACTTTTACAATAGAGCCTATGATAAATTCAGGTAAATATGATGTTAAAATGTTAAGTGATGGTTGGACTGCTGTCACAAAAGATAAATCTTTATCAGCTCAATTTGAACATACGTTAGGAATTACTGAAAATGGTTATGAAATCTTTACAGAATCTGCTAAAGGTTATTCAAAGCCTCCATACTTATAATTAATGATTAAAAGATACTCTCGAAAAGAACTAACTGATATTTGGTCAGAGGAAAATAAATATAAAATTTGGTTAGATGTAGAAGTTGCAGCTGCTGAGGCTATGGAAAAACTTGGTAAAATACCAAGAGGGGTAGCTTCAATTGTTAGAAAGAAAGCAGTCATCAATGTAAATAGAATACATAAAATTGAATCCGAAGTTAAACATGATGTTATAGCTTTTCTTACCTCTGTTACAGAAAAAGCAGGAATTAAAGCAAGATATTTACATCAAGGCATGACTTCATCAGATGTACTTGATACCAGTTTTAATATTCAATTAGTTCAATCTGGAAAAATAATTCTCAAAGATATCGATCAAATTTTAAAAGTACTTAAGAAACAGGCAAAAAAATACAAAATGACACCATGTATGGGAAGAAGTCATGGAATTCATGCTGAGCCAGTTACTTTTGGATTAAAATTAGCCTCTTTTTACGAGGAATTTAAAAGAAACAAAAAAAGACTTAAAGATGCAATAGATGAGGTGTCAACCTGTGCAATATCAGGAGCGGTTGGGACTTTTGCAAATATAAGTCCAAATGTAGAAAAGCACGTTGCAAAAAAACTAGGTTTAAAAGTTGAGCCAATTTCAACTCAAGTTATTCCAAGAGATAGACATGCTTTTTATTTTTCAATTTTAGGTATTATTGCAGGTTCAATTGAAAGAGTTGCAATTGAGATAAGACATTTGCAAAGAACAGAGGTTTATGAATTACAAGAGTACTTTTCAAAAAAACAAAAAGGATCTTCTGCAATGCCTCACAAGAAAAATCCAATTTTAAGTGAAAACTTAACTGGTTTAGCTAGAATGGTTAGAAGTGCTGTCATACCAGCTTTAGAAAATATAGCGCTGTGGCATGAAAGAGACATTTCACACTCAAGTGTTGAAAGAAACATTGGTCCTGATGCAAATATTACAACAGACTTTGCATTAGTTAGATTAACAAATATTTTAGACAACATGATTGTTTACCCTAAAAAAATGTTAGAAAACTTGAATATAACAAAAGGGCTAATTTTCTCTCAAGAAGTTATGCTTGAATTAACTAAATCTGGTTTAAGTAGAGAAAAATCTTACAGAATGGTTCAATCGTATGCAAAAAAATGTTTTGCAGAAAACTTAAATTTATTTGATGTGATATCTAATGATAAGTTTATTATGAGCAAAATTACAACGAAAAGGCTTAAATCAATATTTAGTTACGCAAAACACTTTAAAAATGTGAATTTGATCTTTAGAAGAGTTTTTAAATAATGAAAAAAGGAAAAAAACTATACGAAGGTAAAGCAAAAATCATTTATGCAACAAATGATAAAAATATAGTTATTCAATATTTTAAAGACGATGCGACAGCATTCAATAATCAAAAAAAAACTACAATTGAAGGAAAAGGTGTTTTAAATAATAGAATATCTGAACATATTCTTTCGAACTTATCCCAAATAGGAATTAAAAATCATTTAGTAAAAAGATTAAATATGCGTGAACAAATAATAAAACTAGTTGAGATAATTCCAATTGAATTTATTGTTAGAAATGTTGCAACAGGATCTATTACTAAAAGACTAGGTATTGAGGATGGAACTGTTTTAAAAGAACCATTAATTGAATACTGCTTAAAAGATGACAGATTAGGTGATCCTCTTATTGCTGAAGAGCACATAATAGCTTTTGATTGGGCTACTAAAAATGAAATTGATAAAGTTAAAAAAATGATTTTTAGAATTAATGACTTTATGATTGGTATGTTTAGAGGAGTTGGAATTAAGTTGATAGATTTTAAACTCGAATTTGGAAGATTAAAGTCTAATGGTAAGCAAGAAGTAATACTGGCAGATGAAATTAGCCCAGATACATGCAGACTTTGGGATAGTATTACTGATAAAAAACTTGATAAAGACAGATTTAGAAAAGATTTAGGTGATTTAATTCCAGCGTACACAGAAGTTGCTAAAAGATTAGGTATTTTGCATGAACAATCAAATGTAAGTGCCGTGAATGTAACAAAACTATCATCTGTTAAGAGAAAGAAAAAATGAAAATCTCAGTAGTAATCACTTTAAAAAAAGATGTATTAGATCCACAAGGTAAAGTTATTCATCAAACTTTAGATGGTATGGGTTTTGATGACGTTAATGAAGTTAGACAAGGTAAATATTTTGAAATTGATACAAAAGAAAATGATCCAAAAAAAGCTAAAGATAAAGTTGAAGAAATGTGTAAAAAACTTTTAGCCAATCTTGTAATTGAAAACTATAAAATTATCGATCTAAAGTAATTAATGAAATCATCTGTCATTACTTTTCCCGGATCCAATTGTGATAGAGATATGGATGTTGCTCTAAAAAAATTTGGATTTAAGAATAAAATGGTTTGGCATGATGATACTGAACTTCCAAAAAGTGATTTAATTGTATTACCAGGAGGATTTTCATATGGTGACTATTTAAGGTGTGGGAGCATGGCATCTAAGTCTAAAATTATGAAGTCAGTCATTAATTTCGCCAACTCTGGTGGTATGGTAATGGGAATTTGTAATGGATTTCAAATATTAGTTGAAACTGGACTAGTTCCCGGTGTGTTATTAAGAAATAAATATTTAGAATTTATTTGCAAAAATGTATTCGTAAAAATTAATAATAAAACAAATAATTATTTTAATAATATTAAAAATGATGTTTTGGAATTTCATATTGCTCACAATGAAGGAAATTATTTTTGTACCAAAGATCAATTAAAAGAAATTGAAGATAATGAACAAGTTGCAATAAATTATTGCGATGAAAATGGAAAAGTAGAAGAACAATTCAATCCAAACGGTTCAATTAAAAATATTGCTGGTATTTTTAATAAAGAAAAAAATGTTTTAGGTATGATGCCTCATCCTGAAAGAATGATTGATAATTGTTTATCAGGAAAAGATGGTTCAATTTTTTTTAATAATTTAATTAATAATTTAAAATGATAGTAAACGAACAAGTAGCTATTGATCATGGTTTAAAAAAAGATGAATATGCTAAAATTTGTGAATTATTAAAAAGAACACCAAATATTACTGAACTTGGTATTTTTTCTGCAATGTGGAATGAACATTGCTCATATAAATCTTCAAGACTTCATTTAAAAAAACTTCCAACAAAGGGAAAAAAAGTTATTCAAGGTCCTGGAGAAAACGCTGGTGTTATTGATATTGAAGATAATGATGCCATTGTTTTTAAAATTGAAAGCCATAACCACCCATCTTTTATTGAGCCCTATCAAGGTGCAGCAACTGGCGTTGGTGGGATTATGAGAGATGTATTTACAATGGGTGCTAGACCTATTGCAAATTTAAACTCAATTCATTTTGGTTCCCCTCAACACAAAAAAACAAAAAATCTGCTAAGAGGTGTAGTTCATGGAATTGGAGGATATGGAAATTGTATGGGTGTTCCAACTGTTGCGGGACAAACAAGTTTTGATAGTTCATATAATGGAAATATCTTGGTTAATGCAATGACCTTGGGTTTGGTCAAAAAAGATAAGATTTTTTACTCAAAAGCAGCTGGTTTAAACAAGCCAGTTATTTATGTTGGTTCAAAAACAGGTAGAGACGGAATTCATGGAGCTAGCATGGCTTCAGCAAGTTTTGATGACAAAATAGAGGAAAAGAAACCCACTGTTCAAGTTGGAGATCCATTTACTGAAAAACTTTTACTGGAAGCTTGTTTAGAATTAATGGCTGGAGACTCAATTATAGCTATACAAGATATGGGAGCTGCTGGATTAACATCATCGAGTATAGAAATGGCATCAAAAGGAAATCTTGGTATTGAAATAAATCTAAACAAAGTTCCTTGCAGAGAAACTAAGATGACACCTTATGAAATTATGCTATCTGAAAGCCAAGAAAGAATGTTGATTGTTTTAGAAAATGGAAAAGAAAAACAAGCAAAAAAAATATTTGATAAATGGAATTTAGATTTTGCAGTAATTGGCAAAACTACTAATTCAAAAAAAATACAACTTTACTTTGACAATGAAAAAGTAGCAGACATCCCAGTAAACACATTGGTCGAAAATTCACCTATGTACAATCGTAAATGGAAAAAAGCAAAGCTACCTAAAAAGAATAAAATTAAAAAAGAAGATTTAAAAAATTTCAAAATTATAGATGTTCTGAAAAAAGTTTTAGCAAACCCAAATATTTGTAGCAAAGATTGGATTTGGCAGCAGTATGATCATACAGTTATGGGGGATACTATTCAAAAACCAGGTGGAGATGCTGGAGTTGTGAGAGTGCATGGAACAAATAAAGCCGTAGCTGCTTCAGTCGACAGTTCTGCTGTATATTGTTGGGCTCACCCTCTTACCGGTGGAAAACAAGTTGTTTGTGAAAGTTTTAGAAATTTAATTGCTGTTGGTGCAAAACCTATAGCTATTACTAATTGTTTAAATTTTGGAAGCCCTGAAAATGAAGAGAATATGGGTGAATTTGTTGAATGTGTTCAAGGAATTGGTGAAGCAAGCGAATATTTAAAATTCCCAGTAGTTTCAGGAAATGTTTCTTTTTACAATCAAACTAAAGATGAAGGTATAAAGCCAACTCCTGCTATTGGAGGTGTGGGCTTGATAAAGGATTATAATAAAATGATCACTATGGATTTTAAAGATATTGATAATGTGGTTTTAGTTATTGGAAAAACAGAGGGACATTTAGATCAAACTTTATTTGCAAGGAATATATTAGATGAAAAAAATGGCCCTCCTCCTGAAATAAATTTATTTAATGAAAAAAATAATGGAGAAACATTATTAAAACTTATCGAAAGTAATCTAATCAAAAGTGCTCATGACGTTTCTTTAGGTGGAATTATTACAGCGGTAGCCAAAATGTGCATCAAAGGTAAAAAAGGAATAAATTTAAATAAACCAAAATATTTAATCAACGAATTGGAATATTTCTTTGGTGAAGATCAAGGGCGTTACATTATTGAGGTTAGTAAAAAAGATTTAAAAAAAGTCACAGATATATTGAATAAAAATGCTGTTCATTTTGACGAACTTGGTACAATCAGTGAAAATGAACTATATTTTGATGATAAGACAAATGTTACAATTGACGAATTAACAAGTTCTAATACAAAGTGGCTTAAAGATTATATGAGTAAATAATGGCAATGGATTTAAAAGAAATTGAGAGTTTAATTAAAGATGCAATGCCTGATGCGGTTGTAGAAATTCAAGATTTAGCAGGTGATGGAAATCATTATTCAGCGACTGTGACTTCTTCACAGTTTTCAGGAAAAAGTAAAATTGAACAACATAAAATGGTATATAATTCTTTAAAAGGGCGTATGGGAAATGAATTACATGCCCTAGCAATTAAAACAAAGGAGCAATAATGGACGATAATACAAAAAATATAATTCAAAATCATATAGACAACAATGATGTTTGTTTATTTATGAAAGGAACTCCAGATGCTCCACAGTGTGGTTTTTCAATGGCTGTTTCAAACATGTTAAAAATTCTTGAAGTAAATTTTAAAGGAGTAAATGTTTTAGAAGATCAAAACATCAGAGAAGGTATTAAAGTTTACAGTGATTGGCCAACAATTCCTCAATTGTATATTAAAAAAGAATTTGTTGGTGGATGTGATATCGTAAAAGAAATGTACGAAAATGGAGAACTTAAAAAAGTTCTTGAAGATAAAGGTATTAATTTTAAAAATTAAATTTAGAAATTATCTAGAGTAATATTCAATTACAAGATTAGGTTCCATTATTACAGGATAAGGAACTTCTTCAAATTTAGGAATTCTCACAAATTTTAATTTTTTATTTTTCTCATCCATTTGGATATATTCTGGTGTTTCTCTTTCTTTATTTGCTAGAGCGATATCAATGATTGCTAATTGCTTAGATTTGTCTCTAATTTCAATTGTATCTTCTTCTTTTACTAAATAGCTTCCAATATTTACTTTCTTACCATTAACTCTTACATGACCATGATTAATTAATTGTCTAGCTGAAAAAATAGTAGTTGCAAATTTTGCTCTATAAATAATTGCATCTAATCTTCTCTCTAAAAGACCAATTAAATTTTCACCTGTATCACCCTTAAGCATAACTGCTTTTTTATAAATATTTCTGAACTGTTTTTCGTTAATATTTCCGTAATATGCTTTTAATTTTTGCTTAGCTTGCAACTGAATCCCGTAATCTGAAGGCTTCGATGTTTTTGTTTGACCATGTTGGCCAGGTCCATAAGCTCTAGTATTAAAAGGACTTTTTGGTCTACCCCACAGGTTAACCTTTAGCCTTCTGTCTACTTTATGTTTAGAGTTTAATCTTTTTGTCATTTAATAGTGGGCTTTATAAACTTACTCTTACTTTTGTCAATCAACGTTTTTTACCTAAACTGGCAAATACACCAGATAAAATACGCGTTTCTTTAGTTGATAATTCCATTCGGTAAAAGATATTTCTTAAGTTTTCAAGCATTATTGGCTTCTTGTCTTTTGATTTGAAGAAATTAATCTCTTCTAGATTCTGGATGCATAAATTAGCCATAGCAATAATCTCTTTTTTGGAGGCAGATTTTACTTTATTTGATTTATTAAAAGAGGACACTTTTGAATTAAGAATACTTGATACATATTGAGCAATAATTATGAGACTGTGAGAAAGATTTAATGACTTGAAATCAGGATTTGTTGGAATTTGAAGAGTGTAATTGGCATAACTAATTTCATTGTTAGATAAACCTGATGCTTCTGATCCAAACAGAAAGGCTATCTTTTTTTTATAATTAATTTTTTTTAAATCTTCTAATTGAATATGCTTAATATTTTTATTTCTAAATCTTGCGGATGTTGCAATAACAATATCGATATTCTTTAAAGATCTTTCTAAATTTTCATAATTCTTTGTTTTATTAATAATATTTTTAGCTCCAACAGAAGTTGCTAAAATTTTATCATTAGGAAATATTGGTTTAGGACCTACAACAACTAATTTCTGAAAATTGAAATTTTTCATTCCTCTTGCGCAAGCTCCAATATTTTCTGAAAGCTGAGGCTTATGTAAAATGAAAGAAATATTATTAGCTGACATTAATCAATGCCATGATTTCTGTTATAACTAGAAATTGCAGATGGTTTAATGTCTGTTAAATACTTGGGGTCTACAGACCAAATAGAAACTTTTAATGGATAACATTTTGCAACATCAGAGGAATGTTCAGATCCACAATCTCCTCCAGGACAAGCAGAAAGAACTCCTAATATATCTGTTTCAGCAAAAAACTCTAAGTAATCCCCTGGTCTAACTGGACTAGCTTTCATAAAGTATTGTTTAGTATCATTAGTAAAACCAGTAAGCATAAATACATTTAATACATCATGAACTATTTTTTCTGCATGATCTAATTGAACATTTTTTTCTTTAACTAATGCTCTTGTTAAATTTGAATGACAGCAATAGTGGTAATCATTATCACTTAAAAGTTTAGAAGTATAAGGATCACATCTAGTACCAATTACATCATGAACAGAACCACCGTCTTTATCATAATCATACCAATCCAAAGTATCCCAAGTTATTGTAGCCAAAGACCTTAGATATGGAAAACTACTAAACATTTTGTCTCCAACAGAAAGATGCGTTCCATATAAAGCTCTTGTTTTTCCTGAATAAAATTTTTCCTCTAGATTATTTAAATTAAATAAATTTAGATCTCCTACCTGTGGTCCATCTACACTTTCAATTCTGAAAAACTCCCCAAATTTAACCTCAAATGTTTTCGCGTCTCTTGGAGGTATGATTACTTCATCTTTTTTAACTAAATGCTCTCTTGCAGAATGTAAAATACTTAAATTTTTATCTTCAATAGTGGTATTTGGATAACAAACGATAGGCTTTGCACCTATTCTACTATCGATATCTGTTGGTTTTTCTGAAAATTTTTTAATTTTCATATTTATAAACTTCCAGGTGCTTTATCCTTAAATAATTTATAATCTAAACTATCCACTAAAGCTTTGAATGAAGCATCAATTATGTTGGGTGATACTCCAATTGTGAACCAGTTCACTCCTTTAGAGTCTGTACTTTCAATACTAACTCTAGTAACTGCTTCTGTACCTGTATTTAGAATTCTAACTTTATAGTCAACAAGCCTTAAGTCTTTTAAATATTCAGAATATTTAGCAAGCTTATTAACATTCTTTCTAATTGCATTATCTAAAGCATTAACAGGTCCATTTCCTTGTCCCTCACATAAAATTTTCTCTCCATCTACTTCCAATTGAGCTTTAGCATAAGATACAATCTCTCCTGTTTTATCTTTCTTTACTGAAACATCGTACTCATTAATTGAAATATATCTTGGTATCTCTCCCATCAATCTTCTTGCAAGTAATTCAAAAGATGCATCTGCGCCATCATAGCTATAACCAATGAACTCTCTATCTTTTACTTCATCTAAAAGTTTTTTTATTTTTGGGTCGCTTTTCTGAACATTAATCCCAATTGAATTTAATCTAGACATTATATTTGATTGTCCTGATTGATCTGAAACTACGATATTTCTAGAATTTCCAACCTCTTCAGGATTAATGTGTTCATAAGTTTTTGGATCTTTTTGAACTGCAGATACATGCATTCCACCTTTATGTGAGAAAGCTGATGCACCAACATAAGGTAAATGTTTGTTAGGTTTTCTATTTAATATTTCATCTAGTAATCTTGAGCATTGAGTTAAATTTTTTAAATTTTCTCTCTTAATACTAAGTTCAAATTTATCAGAAAAATCTTTCTTTAAGAAGAATGAGGGTATTAATGACATCAAGTTTGCATTACCACATCTTTCACCTAATCCATTTATAGTACCTTGAACTTGTCTTACGCCAGCTTGAACTGCTGCAAGACTATTAGCAACAGCGTTTTCAGTATCATTATGAGCGTGTATTCCTAAATTTTTTCCCGGAATATGTTTGGTTACTTCAGTTACAATTTTAGAAATTTCATGTGGGAGTGTTCCACCGTTAGTATCACACAATACAATCCATCTAGCTCCATTTTCAAACGCAGCTTTTAAACAAGACAAAGCGTATTCTGGATTAGATTTATAACCATCAAAGAAATGTTCAGCATCAAACATAAATTCTTTTCCTGATTTTACTATATGTTTTGCACTTTCACTTATGTTAGTTAAATTTTGTTCGTTAGCAATTCCTAAGGCAACTTTTACTTGAAAATCCCATGATTTACCAAATAAACAAACAGATGAGCATTTTGAGTTAATTAATGATGATAACATTGGATCATTTTCAGCACTATGCTCTGATTTTTTTGTCATCCCAAATGCAGTTAGTTTAGTTGATTTAAAATTATGATTTTTATTAAAAAATTCTGTGTCTGTTGGATTAGCTCCAGGCCATCCTCCTTCAACATAATCTACTCCTAACAAATCCAATGCAGATGAAATTTTCTCTTTATCATCAATAGAAAAATCGACACCTTGTGTCTGTGCACCATCACGTAATGTTGTATCAAAAATATAAAGTTGCTCTTTACTCATTTAAATTTCCAAATTGTTTTACCATCTTTATCTTCTATTAAAATACCTTTGTCTGATAGTTCCTTTCTAATTTTATCAGCTTCTTCGTAACTTTTCTTCTCTCTTGCTTTGTTTCTCTCGTTTATTTTCTTCAATATTTCTTCTTCAGATATAGAGGCTTTACTTTTCTTGAAACTTAACCACTCCTCTTTATTTTGATTTAACAAACCTATAAATCGACAAGCAGAAACAAATAAAGCTTTATCATTATCCTTACCTTTTTGAGCTTTTTCATATAATTTGTGTAAATTTGCAATGTAACCTGGAGTATTCAAATCATCATACAGAGGTTGAAGAATTTCATCAGATATATCTGTATTATTTTTACTATCTACATAAACATTGTACCATTTGTTAATAGTATTTTGACAATCTTCTAAAAGCTTATCATTCCAATCCAGTGGTTGTTTGTAATGTGCGCTCATTAAAGCTAACCTTAAAATCTGGCCACTTATTTTATTTCTAAAATCTTTTATTTTTAAAATGTTACCCTGAGACTTTGCCATCTTTTCATTAGACATAGTAATAAATGCATTGTGCAACCAATAATTAGCAAATACCTTTGTGCCATTAGCGCATCTTGATTGCGCTATTTCATTTTCATGATGAGGGAATATTAAATCAATACCACCTCCATGAACATCAAATTCATCTCCTAAAAATTTTTTTGACATTGCTGAACATTCTAAATGCCATCCAGGTCTTCCTTTTCCCCACGGAGAATCCCAAGATGGTTCGTCACTTGCTGATGGCTTCCATAATACAAAATCTTCTGAATTTTTTTTATTTTCACTTATTTCAATTCTTGATCCAGCAATTAAGTCCTCTGGTTTTTTGTTTGATAGCTGACCATAATCATTAAACTTTTTAACCTCAAAATAAATATGGCTGTTATTCTCATAAGCAAAACCTTTTTTGATTAATTCAGAAATCATATTAATCATCAAATCAATATTTTCAGTTGCTTTAGGTTGATGAGTTGGTGCTTCACAATTTAAATAATTACAATCTTCACCAAAACTTTCTGTTACTTTATTTGTTAACTCTGAAATTGAAATATTATTTTCTTTTGATGATTTAATAATTTTATCATCTACATCTGTAATATTTCTAACATAAGTAACTTTTGAATATTTTTTATTAAAAATTTTATAAAGAATATCAAAAACAACTATTGGTCTTGCATTTCCAATATGAGGATCATCATAAACTGTTGGTCCACAAACATACATTCTTATATTTTGTTCATCTATGGGAACAAATTTTTCTTTTTTGTTTGTAAGATTGTTTGTTAAAAAAATATCGTTACTCATAATTTTAGAAATATACTTAAATTATAGATTTGTGAATCTATTTGATTAATTTGGAATTTTGCATACTGGAATAGGCTCCATTTTATGCAAATTTTGTTTTCTAATGGTTTCGTATTTTGCTCTATTGGAAGATTTAGGATTATCCATAGCTTCCTCAAGTTCTTCATATTTTAACCCAAGCTGACCTTCATCAGTTCTACCATCATCCCACAATCCATCTGTAGGTGCTGCTTCAATAATTTCATTTAAAATACCAAGTTCTTTGCCGAGTTCCCAAACCTGAGTTTTATTACAATCTGCTATAGGGGAAATATCTACTCCTCCATCTCCATATTTTGTATAAAACCCAACCCCAAAGTCTTCTACCTTATTACCAGTTCCAACCACTATTCCTTTGTTAGCTGCAGCAACTTGATAAAGTGTGGTCATTCTCAATCTAGCTCTAGAATTTGCCATTCCATGCTCGTTGTCAAATTTAGATAAACTTGAGCTAAATGCCAAAAACAATTCATCTAAATTAATTGTATGTGCTTCAACATTGTTAAAATTTTTTACTAACCATTCCTGATGTTTTAAACTTAGATCATGTTGATGTGATTTTTGTTTAATTGGCATTGACAAAACTATTGTTTTCAAACCTGTCATAGCACTTAAGGTGCTAGAAACAGATGAGTCAATGCCTCCAGATATTCCTATAACAAGAGACTGTGCCTTTGAAGGCATATTGTCCACATAGCTTTTAATCCAATTAGATATAAACTTAGCTTTTTCTGAAGCATTCATAATTTATAAATTATTTTATTATATAGATTTTACAATGCCTTAAGATGCCGCTCTATCTGCATTTTTAGAATATGAGCTATTCTTTTTAATCTCATCTGAAATCATAAATGCTAATTCTAAAGCTTGGTTGGCATTCAATCTTGGGTCACAATGAGTATGGTATCTTGAAGAAAGATCTTCTTCAGAAATTTTTTGCGCTCCACCAATACATTCAGTTACATCTTGACCAGTTAACTCAATGTGAAGACCTCCTGCATAACTTCCTTCACTTTGGTGACATGCAAAGACATTTTTTACTTCATTTAGTACACTGTTGAATGGTCTAGTTTTGAAACCTGTTGCAGCTTTAATTGTATTTCCATGACATGGGTCGCAAGACCAAATTACATTCAATCCTTCTTTTTTAATTGCTCTAATTAATTTTGGTAAAAATTTTGAAACATTATCTGCTCCAAATCTTGATATTAAAGTGATTTTACCTTTTTCATTTTTTGGATTAATTCGGTTACATAGATTAATTAAATCATCTGGTTTTAAAGTTGGTCCACATTTAATACCAATAGGATTTTCAATTCCTCTACAAAATTCTACATGTCCTCCATCAAGTTGCCTTGTTCTGTCACCTATCCAAACGAAATGAGCTGAGGTATCATGGTTCTCACCTGTAGTAGAATCTGTTCTAGTCATTGCTTCTTCAAAAGGTAATAATAAAGCTTCATGTGATGTCCAAAAATTCACAGTGTATAATCTATTATTGAAATCTGATGTAATTCCACACGCTCTCATAAATGCTATCGCATCTGCAATTTTATCCTCTAGATCTTTAAATTTTTTGGCTTCAGGACTTTTTTTAATATAACCTAAATTCCATAAATGAACTTTGTTTAAATCTGCAAAACCTCCTTTTGAAAATGCTCTTATAAGGTTTAGAGTTGATGCAGATTGAGAATAAGCTTTAAATAATCTTTTTGGATCAGGAATTCTTGCTTTTTCAGTAAATTCCATTCCATTTATGTTGTCACCTAAATAACTAGGAAGCTCCACACCATCTTTATTTTCAACTGGAGAACTTCTTGGTTTTGAAAATTGACCAGCAATTCTTCCAACTTTCACAACTGGTAAAGAAGCTGAATAAGTTAAAACTAAAGACATTTGCAAAATTAATTTAAATGTATCTCTTAAATTATCAGGATTAAATTCAGCAAAACTCTCTGCACAATCCCCACCCTGAAGTAAAAATGCTTTTCCATCTACAACATCAGCTAATTGATCTTTTAGGTGCCTAGTCTCTCCAGCAAATACTAAAGGTGGAAAAGTTCCAATTTTATCTAAAACTTTATTAAGTTCTTTTTTATCTGGATACTCCGGTATGTGTTTAACCGGATATTTTCTCCAACTATTTTTTTTCCAATTTTTCATATTCAACCTAGAGGTGTTTTAGCAGAGTTTAAACTTTATTCAACTGTGACTGATTTAGCTAAGTTTCTGGGCTTATCTATATCATAACCCATTTTCAAAGCCGAATAATATGCAAGCTTTTGAAGTGGAATTGTTAGAAGGAATGGTAATAAATCGTCGTTTGTATTTTCTACTTCAATAGTTTCCCAAATATTTTCTGAATAAATCTCGTCTTTACTTTTGTTTGTAATTAAAAGAACTTTAGCACCTCTTGCTATAACTTCCTGCATGTTGGAAATTGTTTTTTTATAGTAATTGTCTCTTGGTGCCAGAACAACAACTGGCATCCCCTCTTCTATTAAAGCAAGCGGTCCATGTTTCATTTCACCAGCTGGATAACCCTCTGCATGAACATAAGATAATTCTTTCAATTTCAACGCTCCTTCCAAAGCTATTGGGAAAGAGAAACCTCTTCCAAGAAACATAGATCCTTTAGCTTCATTGAATGTTGAAGAGATTGCTTGAATATCATTATCTATTAATAAAGTTTTTTCTATTAAGCTTGGTAGGTTTTTAAGATCTTTAATTTTTTCATGATAATTTTTTTTATCAATTTGACCAGACAAAGATCCAATTTTTAAAGCTAAAATATATAAAACAAGTATTTGACCTAAGAAAGCTTTTGTAGATGCAACCCCAATTTCAGGTCCGCAGTGAATTGGTAACACAAAATTTGAGTCTCTTGCTATTGAGCTTTCAATTACATTAACTACAGCGCATGTTTTCATGTTATTTTTGTTACAAAGATCCAAGGCTGCATAAGTATCTGCTGTTTCACCAGACTGCGAAACAAAAATATATAAACTTTCCTTTTTAAATCTGTTTTTTCTATATCTAAACTCTGAAGCTATATCGATATTAACATCTAATGACGTTAATTCTTCAAACCAATATTTTGCCATTAAGCAAGAATGATAAGCAGTACCACAACCAATTAAAGTAACTGATTTAATTTCGTTGATTTTCCATGGAAAATTGAAAATATTTATCTCATTATTTACATTATCTAAATATTCTTTAATTCCAGTTTTTATTGTTACAGGCTGTTCTTCTATTTCTTTAGCCATAAAGTGTTTAAAGTCACCTTTATCATAAGTTGATTCATTAGATGATAACTCTAAAATTTTTTTATTAATTTTTTTGCCCTCTTCATTATAAAAATGAACCTGATCTTTTTTAACAATACAAAACTCTCCATCATCAAGATAAGTAATTTTGTTTGTCATAGATTTTAAAGCATATGAGTCTGACCCTAGGTAATTTTCATTAGGACCATAACCAACAGCTAATGGTGATCCTCTTCTTGCACCCACAATTAAATCTGAAATATCTTTAAAAATTATACCTAATGCAAAACTTCCATGAAGTTGTTTTAAAGTTTTGGTAATTGCCTCTTCTAGTTCCATAGTTTTTAAATTTTCTGTAATTAAATGAACAATTACCTCAGTATCAGTCTGAGATTTAAAAGTATGACCTTTGTTAATTAAATGTTTTTTAAGAATTGTTGAATTCTCTATAATTCCATTATGGACAACAGATACATTATCTGATGAATGTGGGTGGGCATTAATACTATTTGGAACTCCATGAGTAGCCCATCTGACATGGCCTATCCCTATATTTCCTTTTAAAGATTTTAGATCAAAGTTTTGCTCTAAATTATCAACTCGTCCTTCAGATTTTACCTCATTAATTTCACCATCAAATAAAGTTGCAACCCCAGCAGAGTCATAACCTCTATATTCAAGTTTTTTTAAAGAATTTATAATATTTGCAGAAACAGATTTGTTGCTAGATATTCCTATAATTCCACACATAATTTATTTTGACTTTCTCTTATAATTTTTAATTTCTACTTGTACAGATCTAGTTAGTGCTAGGGATTTTTTTTTAACATTTTTTGTTATTACAGACCCTGCACCAACAATACTTTCTTTATCAATCTTTACAGGTGCTACTAGAGATGAATTTGATCCTATAAATACTTTATCTTTAATTACTGTCTTACTTTTTTTTACACCATCATAATTACAAGTAATTGTTCCAGCACCAACATTTACCATATTACCAATGTCGCTATCTCCTACATAAGATAAATGATTAATTTTTGATTTATTTCCAACAGTTGATTTTTTAATCTCTACAAAATTACCTACTTTTGAACCTTCTTTAAGAGTTGTATCAGGTCTAATTCTTGCATAAGGACCTATCTCAACTTTATTTTCTACCTTGCAAGATTCTAAATGCGAAAAAGATTTAATGACTACATTATTTCCTATTTTAACTTTAGAACCAATTACCACATATGGTTCGATTATAACTCCTTTTCCAATTTTGGTATCACCTGAAAAAAAAATAGTTTCAGGACCTATCATTTTAACACCAGCTTTTAAAAACTTATTTCGAAGTTTGTTTTGATTATTTTGCTGTTTTGTAGGTTTCATCTAGATTTTCTTTACATTAAGTATATATGTTAATTAATTCACAAATTATTTCTTTAAAATACTTTTAATATGAAACAAAAATTTACAGTATTATTTGATTTAGATGGAACATTGGTTGATACAGCACCAGATTTAATGCTTGCTCATAATCATGTAATGAAAAAATTTGGATATCCTACCAAATCACTAGATGATTTAAAAAGTTCAGTTGGAAAAGGTGCTGGCGCTATGATTGGCAGATCAATATGGAGCCAAGCAAAAAAAGAACTGACCAGTATTAATGAAAAAGTTAAAAGTGATATGACTGATGAGTTCATATCTTATTATGGTAAAAATATTTTAAGAGAAAGTGTTTTAATTAATGGCACAAAAGATTTTTTAAATTGGTGTAAAAATGAAAATATCTCTATGGCTGTATGTACTAACAAAACTGAGCATCTAGCAGTTGACCTTTTAAAAAAAATTGGAATTTATGATTATTTTGAATATGTAGCGGGGTACAATACATTTGATTATTGTAAGCCTGATCCAAGACATTTGACTACAGTTATAGAAATTTTAGATGGTGATTTAAAAAAATCTATTATGATTGGAGATAGTGAAACAGATGCTAATTCTGCAAAAGCTGCAGATATTCCAATGATATTGCTTGAGGATGGATACACTGAAAAAAAAACTGATGAAATATACCATAATCACCTAATAAAAGATTTTGTTGGTATCGAAAAAATCATATCTGAATATCTTTAATATTGATTAATTTATTTTAGCTATTAAAACAAAATTACTTATAAGGAGTTATTTTGTTACTACACACAGTTAAAGTTTTTCCATCAAAAATTCATTTACCTAAGAAAAAACAACTTGCCTGGAAAATTGCAGAAATTGCAAGTGATAATGCTAAACTAAATAAACAAGCAGTTGAAATGGTGATCAATAGGATTATTGATAATGCTTCAGTTGCTATTGCTTCTTTAAATAGGAGACCAGTGGTTTCATCTAGAGAAATGGCTTTGAAGCATTCTAGAAAAACTGGAGCAACTCTTTTTGGAGTTAATTCAAAACTAAAATTTGATTGTGAATGGGCAGCCTGGTCAAATGGAACTGCTGTGAGAGAACTTGATTTTCATGATACTTTTTTAGCTGCAGATTACAGTCACCCTGGTGATAATATTCCCCCATTACTAAGTGTAGCTCAACAAAATAAGAAGAGTGGTTTAGATTTATTAAGAGGTATTATTACAGCATACGAAGTACAGGTAAATTTAGTTAAAGGGATTTGTTTACACAAACATAAAGTAGATCATATTGCTCACCTAGGTCCAAGTGTTGCTGCAGGATTAGGATCCATGTTAAAATTAAATACTGAAACAATTTACCAAGCAGTTCAGCAAGCACTTCACACAACTATTTCTACAAGACAATCAAGAAAAGGAGAAATTTCTAGCTGGAAAGCATATGCACCTGCACATGCAGGGAAACTAGCAATAGAAGCTGTTGATAGAGTTATGAGAGGTGAAGGCGCCCCAAGTCCAATTTATGAAGGTGAAGATAGTGTAATTGCAAGGATACTTGATGGTAAAAAAGCAAAATATAAAGTTCCTTTACCCAAAAAAGGAGAGAGTAAAAAAGCTATATTAGAAACTTATACAAAAGAATATTCTGCAGAGTATCAATCTCAGGCCTTAATAGATCTTGCAAAGAAATTAAAAACTAAAATACCAAATTTAAATCAAATCAAAAAAATAGATATTTACACAAGTCATCATACACATTATGTAATTGGAACAGGTGCAAATGATCCACAAAAAATGGATCCTAATGCAAGTAGAGAAACATTGGATCACTCTATTATGTATATTTTTGCAGTCGCTCTAGAAGATGGTGATTGGCATCATGTAAAATCTTATACAAAATCAAGAGCTAATAGAAAAAGTACTATTAAGATATGGAATTCAATAACAACCTATGAAGATAAAAAATGGACAAAAAAATATCATGATCCAGATCCAAAAAAGAAATCTTTTGGAGCAAAAGTTGTTGTTACATTGAACAATGGGAAAAAAGTAGCTGAGGAACTAGATAAAGCTGATGCTCATCCATATGGAGCAAGACCATTTAAAAGAGAGAATTATATAAATAAATTTTTAACTCTAACAGATGGCATTTTAGATAAAAAAGAGAGTGATCGTTTTTTAAGAAATGTTCAAAATCTAAAAAACTTAAAAGCTGGACAATTAGATAAACTAAATATTGAGATTAAAAAAAGTAAGTTAAAAAGAAATTTGAAAAAAGGAATTTTTTAATGCACTTTGTTGAAAAAGAACCAAGCCAAAAAAGAATAGATTTTGACCAAAAACTTAAATCAAATAAAATTCTGAGGGTTCCTGGAGCTTACAATCCTCTAACAGCTAAATTGATTGAGGAAATTGGTTATGATGCAGTTTACGTATCAGGAGGTGTTATGGCTAATGATCTTGGTTTTCCTGATATTGGTTTAACAACACTTCAAGATGTGAGTACTAGATCTTATTTAATATCTAGGGTAACAAATCTTCCAACAATAGTTGATATAGATACAGGATTTAAATCTTGTAAAGAAACTATAGAGACTTTTGAAGAGTTTGGGCTAACTGGTGTTCATTTGGAAGATCAAATCGAAAGAAAAAGATGCGGTCATCTAGATAATAAAGAACTTGTTTCAACAGAGGCCATGGTTTCAAAAATAAAAGAATGTGTTGCAACAAAAAAAGATCAAAATTTTAAAATTATAGCACGTTCAGACGCAAAAAGTGTTGAGGGAATTGATAAAATGATTGATAGATGTAAAGCGTATATTGATGCTGGAGCTGAAATTATATTTCCTGAAGCTTTACATGATGAAAAAGATTTTGAAAAAGTAAGAAAAGAACTTTCATGTTATTTGTTAGCTAATATGACAGAATTTGGTAAATCCAAATTATTTAACTATAAAGAGTTAGAAAACCTTGGCTATAATATTGTCATATATCCAGTAACTACACAAAGGCTAGCAATGAAAAACGTTGAAGATGGATTAAGAGACATTTATGCAAATGGACATCAAAATAATATAATTGATAAGATGCAGACAAGAAAAAGATTATATGAATTGGTAGAATATGAAAAATATAATTCTTTAGATGAAAAAATTTATAATTTTAGTACAGAAGGACATGAATAATGAGTGATGATATAAAAAAAGGTTTACTTGGAATTGTTGTAGATGAAACTGAAGTTTCAAAAGTTATGCCAGAGATTAATTCTCTGACATATAGAGGTTATGCTGCTCAAGATTTATGTGAATATTGCAGATTTGAGGAAGTCGCTTATTTAATTTTAAACAAAGATCTACCTAACACTATTCAATTAAGACAATTTGAAAAAGAGGAGAGAAATAATAGAGAGCTTACAAAAAATTTATATGAAATTATAAAACACATGCCAAAAAAATCTCATCCGATGGATGTTGCAAGAACAGCTGTTAGTGTAATGGGATTAGAAGATAAAGAAACATCTAACTCTACTCCAGAAGCCAATATGCGAAAAGCATTAAGAATTTTTGCAAAAACTCCTACTGCTCTTGCTGCTTTTTACAGAATTAGAAGTGGTAAAAAAATAATTAAACCTAAAAAGAATTTAACTTTTGCAGAAAACTTTTTCTATATGTGTTTTGGAAAAGTGCCTCAAAAAGAAATTGTTAAAGCATTTGATGTTTCTCTAATATTGTACGCTGAACATAGTTTCAATGTATCAACTTTTACTGCTAGAACAATTACAAGTAGTTTATCTGATATTCATGGAGCAATAACTGGTGCAATTGCTAGTTTGAAAGGTCCATTGCATGGTGGTGCAAATGAAGAGGTAATGCACATGATGAACAGAATTAAAAAACCAGAAAATGCTCTAAAATGGATTAATAACGCTCTTAAAAATAAAGAAGTAGTTATGGGCTTTGGTCATAGAGTTTATAAATCAGGAGATTCTAGAGTTCCAACTATGAGAAATTATTTTGGTAAAGTTGCTAAACTTAAAAAAGATAAAAAGTTTGAAAAGATTTATGACATCGTTGAAAAAGTAATGATCAAAAAGAAAAATATCCACCCTAATGTCGATTACCCTACTGGTCCGATGTATCATTTAATGGGTTTTGACACAGATTTTTTCACACCTATATTTGTTATTTCTAGAATTACTGGTTGGTCAGCACATATTATGGAACAACATGCTGCCAACAAACTTATTCGACCGCTTGCTAAATATAAAGGTAGCAAGCATCGAAAAGTAATGGAATTAAATTACAGATAATACAGTTATATTTATTAACTAAATGCTTCTGCCCAAGTTCCTTGGGTTGATGCTTTAGAATATTCTGTAGCTCTTCCTTCAAAGAAGTTCATGTGCTCTACAGCATTTAACATTGTATCTAACCAAGTTAATGGATTTTTATCAATGTCATAGATCGCTTCTAATCCTAATTGATCTAATCTTCTATTTGCAATAAATCGAATATATTTTTTAATATCATCTGCAGTCAAACCTTCCATTGGACCCATTTGAAAAGCCAAATCAATAAAAGCATCTTCATGCTCAACAATTGTTCTGCAAGCTTCGTAAATTTCTTTTTTCAATTGAGGTGTCCATGTTTCAGGATTTTCTTTAATGAAATCTTTAAATAATCTGATCATCGAATTGCAATGCAATGTCTCATCTCTCACAGACCAAGTAACAATCTGACCCATTCCTTTCATCTTGTTATGTCTTGGGAAGTTTAACAAAATTGCAAAACTTGCAAATAACTGAAGACCTTCTGTGAAAGCACTAAATACAGCAATTGTTTTTGCAATATCATGATTTGATTTAACATCAAAACCTTGCATGTAATCGTATTTATCTTTCATTTCTTTATACTTCATAAATGCTGAATACTCAGACTCTGGCATACCAATTGTATCTAACAAATGTGAGTAAGCAGCAATGTGAACAGTTTCCATTGAAGCAAAAGAAGACATCATCATTAATACTTCAGTTGGTTTAAATACATTCATGTAATGTCTTATATAACAGTTGCTAACTTCGACATCTGCTTGAGTAAAAAATCTAAAAATTTGTGTTAATAGATTTTTTTCTGAAGTTGAAAGATTTTTTTGCCAATCTCTCACATCATCTCCAAGTGGAACTTCTTCTGGTAACCAATGAATTCTTTGTTGTGTTAACCATGCATCATAGCACCATGGATATCTGAAAGGTTTGTAAACTGGGTTTGCAACAAGCAATCCATTATTGTTTTTTTGTGGTTGAATAATTTCTGACTTAACTTTTTCTGCTACTGACATGATAAACACTCCTCGTACTCTGGTTCACTATTTTCGGTTGATTTATTTTTATACACATTAGCCATGATGTCTGTTGACTTAGAGTCGTTAACATTCTCAGCTCTTTGAATTGATTTTGATCTACAATAGTAAAGGCTCTTTAAACCTTTCTTCCACGCATCAAAATGAATTTTATGTAATTCTTTTTTATGAACATCTGCAGGTAAAAATAAGTTAACTGATTGAGCTTGTGAAATAAAAGGAGTTCTATCTCCACTCAATTCAATTATCCAGCTTTGGTTAAGTTCAAATGCAGTTTTAAATACATCTTTTTCTAAATCAGTTAAAAAGTCTAAATGGTTAACTGAGCCCTGGTTTGTAGTAATACTAGACCACGTTTCCTCATCATTTTTACCGTGACTTTCAAGTATTTCTTCAAGATATCTGTTCCTCACATTGAATGAACCAGATAAAGTTTTATGAGTATAACTATTTGCTGCAATAGGCTCTACTCCTGGAGAAGCTCCTCCACAAATAATAGAAATTGATGCTGTTGGTGCAATTGCAGTTTTATTAGAAAATCTTTCTTGATAACCATACTCTGCAGCATCAGGACACGCTCCTCTTTCTTCAGCTAAATCTTTAGAAGCTTGATTAACTTTTTCGTGAATGTTTTTAAATATTTTTTTATTCCATGATTTTGCCATTACAGACTCAAGTGGAATTCTATTTTTCTGTAAGAAAGAATGGAAACCCATCACACCCAAACCAACACTTCTCTCTCTTTCAGCAGAGTATTTAGCGTCTTTAAATTGTTCGGGAGCTTTGTTAATGAAATCAGATAACACATTATCCAAAAATCTCATTACATCACTAATCATATCTGGATCATCTTTCCATTCTTCATATTTTTCTAAATTTAAAGATGATAAACAGCACACCGCTGTTCTATCTCTACCGTCTTTATCAATTCCTGTAGGAAGAGTTATCTCACTGCATAAGTTAGAAGTTTTAACAGTAAGATTTGCTAACTTATGATGTTGAGGAATTTGTCGGTTAACTGTATCTATATAAATTATATAAGGCTCACCAGTTTCAATTCTAGCAGTTAATAATCTTATCCATAAATTTCTTGCAGAAATAGTTTGTTGCACAGTTCCGTCTGCTGGACTTTTTAACGCCCACTGTTCATCTGTTTCAACTGCTCTCATGAAAGCATCTGAAACTAAAACACCATGATGTAAATTTAATGCTTTTCTATTTGGATCTCCGCCAGTTGGTCTTCTCATTTCAATAAACTCTTCTATTTCAGGATGATCGATAGGAAGATAACAAGCTGCAGAGCCTCTTCTTAATGAGCCTTGGCTAATTGCCATTGTTAAAGAGTCCATTACTTTAATAAAAGGAATTATTCCTGAAGTTTTTCCAACTCTGCCAATTTTTTCTCCAATAGATCTTAGGTTACCCCAGTAGCTTCCAATTCCTCCACCCTTCGCAGCAAGCCAAACATTCTCACTCCAAAGATCTAAAATTCCACCTAAGCTATCAGATGCTTCATTTAAAAAACATGAAATAGGTAAACCTCTTTTAGTTCCACCGTTTGATAAAACTGGTGTTGCTGGCATAAACCAAAGATTGCTTATGTAATTATAAATTCTTTGCGCATGTAAATTATCATCAGCATAAGTGCTTGCTACTCTTGCAAATAAATCTTGATAAGATTCGTTTAAACCAAGGTATCTATCTTTTAAAGTTGCTTTACCAAAATCTGTAAGATTTGAATCTTTAGAACGATCAATTTTAATTATTATACCTTTATCGTTTTGAAATAATTCTGTTTCATTATTTAAAGAAAATAAATCAGGCTTATTCGTTTTTGAAACTTCTTTAACTTCAGGGCTATATTCGGAGACAGCTTTCTTGAGGGCTTGAGATAGAATCTTGTTCATATTTGTTATTATATTATTTTAGTTTTGCGAAAACAACTATATGTTGTAGGCGCTTTGATTAAGTATACTAAATAAACGTTTAATCAATGGAACATTTATAGAACGCGACAATATGATTATCAATAAAAAAATAAAATTTTTTTAAAGAAATTAACATAAAAAGAGTAAGTAGTGGATAAATGAGTGAAAATTTAAAAATAGATCCTTATGGTTTTAGAGAATATGACGCCCGTTGGTTGTATGAAAAAGACATAAACTCAGCAGGAATCGAGAATCTCGGCAAAGGACTTGGAACACAAATAAAAAATCACACCAAAAAAGATTATCCTAGAATTATTGTTGGACATGATTACCGATCTTACAGTGAGGAAATAAAAACTTCA
Organism: Candidatus Pelagibacter sp. HIMB1495; assembly: GCF_052047955.1. Classification (NCBI taxonomy): domain Bacteria; kingdom Pseudomonadati; phylum Pseudomonadota; class Alphaproteobacteria; order Candidatus Pelagibacterales; family Candidatus Pelagibacteraceae; genus Candidatus Pelagibacter; species Candidatus Pelagibacter sp. HIMB1495. The sequence goes on from NZ_JBNAIQ010000001.1 coordinate 1,109,014, forward strand.
CTTAAAAAAGGATTAAAGTCAACAGGATGTCATATAGAAGATATTGGTTTGTCATTATCTCCAATGGTTTATTTTGCACAATTTAATTTAGATGCGGATGCAGTTGCTATGGTTACAGCAAGTCATAATGAAAATGGTTGGACTGGTGTAAAAATGGGTATCAAAAAAGGCTTAACTCATGCGCCTGAAGAGATGAGAGAATTAAAAGAAATAACATTGAGTGAAAAGTTTTCAAAAGGTGATGGAAATGAAAAAGAAATAAAAGATTTCGATAAAATTTATAAAAATGACCTAATTAATAAAAACAAAATAAATAAAAAAATTAAAGCTGTAGTTGCTTGTGGCAATGGAACTGCAGGTGTTTTTGCACCAGATATCTTAAGAGGTATTGGGTGTGAAGTGATTGAGTTAGATTGTAACTTAGACTGGAATTTTCCAAAATATAATCCTAATCCGGAAGATTTAGAAATGCTTCATGAAATTGCTAAAGCGGTTAAAGAAAATAATGCTGATATAGGTTTCGGTTTTGATGGTGATGGAGATCGAGTTGGTGTTATTGACAATGAAGGTAACGAAATATTCTCTGATAAAATCGGTTTACTAATAGCAAGAAACTTATCTACTAAACACAAAAATTCTAAATTTGTTGTAGATGTAAAATCAACAGGTTTGTACGCAAAAGATAAAATTTTATTAGAAAACAATTGTGAAACAATTTATTGGAAAACAGGTCATTCACATATTAAACGTAAAGTTAATACTGAAAAGGCATTGGCAGGCTTTGAAAAAAGTGGTCATTTCTTTTTCAATCAGCCTTTAGGATATGGTTACGATGATGGAATAAATTCAGCCATTCATGTCTGTCATTTATTAGATAATGAAAATAAAAAAATGAGTGAAATAATTAATGAATTACCAAATACTTTTCAAACACCAACGATGGCGCCATACTGTAAAGATGAAGAAAAATATCAAGTAGTTGAAGAATTAGTTAAAAAAGTAGAACAATTAAAAAATAATAAAACTAAAATTGATGATCAAGTAATAACTGAAGTTCTTACAGTTAATGGTGTAAGATTTTCTTTTGAAGATGGATCTTGGGGATTAATAAGAGCATCATCCAATAAACCTTCATTAGTGATTGTAACTGAAAGCCCAACCTCAGATAATAGAAAGAAGAAAATCTTTGATTTTATTGACGATTTACTTCAAAAAACAGGGAAAATAGGCGAATACGATCAAAAAATTTAGCGCTTAATAAAGTTAATTTTCAACTAATAAGTGTTCATAAAACTGTAAAGAATCATTTAAAAAATTAGGTGAGGTGATGGAGGGAGACTGAAGTCACCTCTTTTTATTTTAGAGCTTTTCTTAATTTATCTACTATTACTTTTAGAGCTGTTTTAGAATAACTTTTTCCTTTAACAACCCATACTGATAATGGCCATGAACTATCTTTTTTACTTCTAGCAATAATATGTATATGCAACTGAGGAACAATATTTCCAATTTTTTCTACATTGAGCTTCGAAGTTTTAAATAATTTTTTCATTACTTTACTTGCATAAACAATTTCCTTCATTAGCAGAGTTTGATCTTTAGAATTAAGATCGCTTATGTCGGTAATCTTATTTCTTTTGGGAATTAGAATTATCCATGGAAATTTAGAATTATCGTTTAACCTAATAGTGCATAATTTAAGATCAATAAGATGATGTGAAGTCTTTAAAAATTTCCTATTTAACTTAAACGACATGCTTATAATTTAATATATTCGTAGAAAAACTTAACTGCTACGAATAGTAAGAAAATAGCAAGTAATTTACTAATTTTATTTTTATCTATTCTGTGAGCCGTTCTTGCACCTATTCTTGCCATAAAAGTTGTAATCGGAATGAAGATTAAAAAAGCTGGTACATTTAAAAATCCAATACTAAATGGTAAATTTGTTTTTAAATAACTTCCTGAAATAAAAAAACCTGTAGCACCAAATAGTGCAATTAAAAAACCAATCGCTGCAGCACTTCCAATTGCTTTATTAATTGAATAACCGAAAAATTTTAGGATTGGTACATTCATAACAGCACCACCTATACCTGTTATAGCTGAAATAAATCCAACAATCGCACCAAGTATTATTTTTAAATATAATTTCATTTCAGATATTACATTTTGCTCCTTTTCTTTAATTGTAAGTAAATAAATTCCTAAAAAGAAGATTACGATTGCAAAAAAAAGTACTAATGATTTTGTTTTGAAAGTTGCAGCAAATATTGTTCCCAAAACAACTCCTGCAACTACAAAAAAACCGTAGCTTTTAACTACATTAAAATCGACTGAATTAAATTTATGATGGGTTAAAACTGAAACTATTGATGTTGGAATTATTATTGCAAAAGAAGTTCCTACCGCTAAGTGCATTATATAAGCTTGATCAATTCCAAGTTTGCCAAATATGTAATAAAGAAACGGGACTGTTATTAAACCACCGCCGATACCAAAAAGGCCAGCTACAAATCCTACTGGAATTGCAGTCAAAACCATTAATAAAACTATATAGATATATTCATTTGCTAAGATTGAACTAAGCAGATTGACCTTCTCTCATATCAACATTGTTGTATTTAATTTTATCCATTATGTGATCAATTTTTTTTACATCAGCATCTCTCACGCACATATTTTCACTTAAATATCTTTTCCAATGACTAGCACCAGATTGGCCATGAAATAAACCTAATGTATGTCTCATAATTTGATTTAACCGAGTTCCTTTTTTCAGTTCATTTTTTACATAAGGAATTAACTGCTCAATAACATCTTGCCTACTAGGAATATCCTCATTATTAAAAATTTCTTTCTCAATATCTGCTAACAAATAAGGTGTGTGATAAGCAGCTCTTCCAATCATTACTCCATCTGTTTTTTCTAAATGTGGTTTAATTTGATCAACAGAAGTTATTCCTCCATTTATAATTATTTCTTCATTTGGAAAATCTTCTTTTAATTTATAAACAAACTCATATTTTAAAGGTGGAATGTTTAGGTTTTGTTTAGGTGTAAACTTACCAAGCATAGCCTTTCTTGCATGGATAATAAAAGTTTTAACACCTGTAGATTTTAGAGTAGATATAAAATTGTATAAATTTTCATAATCTTCGACACTATCATATCCAATTCTAGTTTTTATCGTTACAGGTAATTTTGTTTTTGATTGCATCTCATTTAAACAATCTGCAACTAAGCTTGGCTCTTTCATCAAACAAGCACCAAATCTATTTTTCTCTACTTTTCTACTTGGACAGCCTAAATTTAAATTAATTTCATCGTAGCCAAAGTCTTCTCCAACTTTTGTTGCCTCAGCAAGTAACTTAGGTGAAGATCCACCTAATTGAAGTGCTACTGGCTTTTCATTGATATTGAATTCTAGTAATTTTTTTTTATCACCTCTATTGATTGCTTCATCGACAACCATTTCGGTATAAAGAAGTGTATTTTTAGATATTAGTCTTAAAAAATATCGTTCATGACGATCTGTACAGTCCATCATAGGAGCAACTGATACTAACCTATTCATAAACTAAGACTTTATATTATTTTTTTATGAGTTTGAAGCTTCTGGATCTTCAGAAGCAACATCTGCTTCTTGATTTTCTGATTCTGAAACTTCATCTAATGAAACTTCACCTTGTTCATTCATAGTTTCTTGGCCAACTGAAGCGTCAACCTCAGGTGTAGCTGTTTCAGACAATTCGGCTAAATCTTCCTTTGATACTTGAATTTTTTCTGGAGTTTTTCTAGCTCTTTTAGATGGTAAAATTGGAGTACCACTTTTTGAAATTTCGCCTTTGTAAAGATTTTCAAAATCATCACCAATATCTTCATCATCCTCTACCCCATCATCAACTTGTTCAACATGTTTTCTAAGTTTATAAACAGCGCTTTCAGTTAAATCTGATACTTTAATTTTCTCTTCAGCAATTTCTCTTAAAGATATCACTGTATTTTTGTCATTATCCCTATCAATTGTTGGTTCTAAACCAGCATTAAGTTGAGTAGCTCTCTCTTTAGCTACTAAAACTAATTCATAAGGACTTTCTACTTTATCTATACAGTCTTCAACGGTAACTCTAGCCATGCGCAGTATCTATACAGTGAACCTTAAAAAATCAAGGAGTATTTTTTATAAATATTGAGGATTTAGCTTATTTTTCACTAAATAAAGGAGCAATATAGATAGCAAGATATAAGCACCTGATACAACAGCAATTTGTTCAATGCTAAACCCGAAATCAATAAGAATCCCAAATAAAGCTGTCCCAAAAGCAGTTGAAAATACCATTAGTGCTGTGGTTAGAGCTTTAATTGATCCAATATGTTTTACACCATAAATTTCTGCCCAAGTTGAAGAACCCAAAACATTAGCTAGACCATTCGAAATACCAATCAAACCTAGAAAGACAAAAGATGAAATTGGTGTTTCAAAATAAAATAATACAATTGTTGAAAAAAATAGTGGGATATTCATATATATTAGTAACTTACGACTAGAAAACTTATCAATTAAAAATCCCGATATAAATAATGTGATTACTGAAAAGGTTGAATAAGCCATAAACGATTGCGCAATAACATATGGCCCCCATCCTTTAGAGTTTGTTATAAAAGATTGATAAACAAAAGATCCAGTTGCTATCCATGGCATAGCTAACATGGTCATACAAATAATATAAAACCTGTAATCTCTAAGAACCTCAGTTCTTTTCCATTGTCTTATCTCTTTTGGTATCTCATTATCCTTTGCTTCTTCTCTAGTATCTAATTTTATTTCTCTTACCAGGGAATATGCAACAATAGGAAGAACTATAATTACGACAATGGATATTGAAATCCAAATATTTCTCCATTCAACAAATGTTAATAAAAAAACTATTAATACAGGCAAAATAAATTCTGCTAAAGATAATCCTAGCCACCCAATACTTAATGCTCTTCCTCTATTTTTTTCAAAAAAACGTGAAATTGTAGTTGTAGCTGTATGAGTTGTTAAACCTTGACCTGCTAACCGCATTAAAAAAATTCCAACAAATAAAAAAATTACAGATGATATTTTTGAAAAAACAAAACATGAAACTGATAGAAAAATAATCACGTAAGAAGCAAATTTTAAGATATTTACATCATCAATTTTCTTACCAATCCAGACAAGAACTATACTACTTAATAAAGTTGCTGATGCATATAATGAGCCAAATTGACCGTGGGTAATAGATAATGCATCTCTAATACTTGAATTAAACAATCCAAGAAAAAAACTCTGTCCAAAACTAGAAAAAAATGTAAAAATAAATCCAAATACAATTACTTTTAAACTTAAACTTTTAAACATAGAAAAAAATTATGACTTTTAATGTTGCTTTCATAGGTCTTGGGGTAATGGGCTACCCAATGGCTGGTTATATATCAAAAGCCGGACACAATGTAACTGTTTTTAACAGAACAAAATCAAAAGCTGAAAAATGGATTGGTGAATACAAAGGTAAAATGGCTGATACTCCAGCACAAGCAGCAGAGGGTGCGGATTTTATATTTACATGTGTAGGTAATGATGATGATTTAAGAGAAGTATCATTAGGTGAAAATGGATTATTTAAATCAGCAAAAGAAGGTTCTGTTTATATAGATAACTCAACTGTCTCTGCAGAAATTTCTAGAGAACTGTATGCTGCTGCTAAAGAAAAAGGATTTGGATTTTTAGATGCTCCTATATCTGGAGGACAATCTGGAGCAGAAGGAGGAATTTTAACCGTTATGGTTGGTGGAGATGAAGATGTATTTTCAAAAGCTGAACCAATTATTGATTGTTATAGCAGAAAAGTAAAATTAATTGGTCCATCTGGAAGTGGGCAACTAACAAAAATGATGAACCAAATGTGTATTGCTGGAGCAGTTCAAGGTTTATCTGAAGCAATTAATTTTGGTATAAATGCTGGTCTTGATATGGATATTGTAATGGAAACAATTTCAAAAGGTGCGGCTCAATCTTGGCAAATGGAAAATAGATACAGAACGATGACAGATGACAAGTTTGACTATGGATTTGCTATTGATTGGATGAGAAAAGATTTAAAAATTGCAATTGAAGAAGCAAAAAGAAATGGTTCACCAGTACCAATTACAGAAATCATAGATGGTTACTATGCTGAAGTTCAAGAAATGGGTGGTAATCGTTGGGATAGCTCTGCACTTATTGCTCGATTAAAAAAGAAAAAATAATCTGTGACTGATACTGTTCCTTATTATGAGGACTTTGTAGAGATCAAAAAGAAAATTTGGTCTATGTTAGACAATGCTGTCAAAGACAGAAGCTCACCTTTTAGAATACCTGTTTTTATATGTGGTAGCCAGTCTGATTTAGATGGTAGAATTGTAGTTCTTCGAAAATCAGATCATTCTAATAACTTACTTCAGTATCATAGCGATATTCGTTCAGATAAAATTGAAAAATTAAAATCAAACAAAAATGCAGCGATGTTATTTTATGATAAAGAAGAAAAAATTCAGGTTAGACTGAAAGTAGAGTGCACTATTAATCATAATAATGAAGTTACTAAAGAATCTTGGTCAAAAACCCAACACATATCTAGAAAATGTTATTTAGTTGATAATGGACCAGGAACTGAGTCTGATACTCCAACATCTGGACTGAAACCTGAGCTTGATAATTTTGATTACACTAAAGAACAAAGTGAAGAAGGATACAAAAACTTTACAGTTATTCAGTGCAAAATAAAATCAATAGAATGGTTATATTTGGCTGCTAAAGGTCATCGAAGAGCAAAATTCGATTTAGAAAATAATAAAGATACCTGGTTAGTACCTTAAATCCCTTTTACAATTATATTGCTTCCTTCAGAGTTTTGAAGACGAATATCTTTGACTGGTTTATACTCATCAGAGTGATACCACTCCAAAGCTTTTTCATATGATGGAAATTTAATGATTACTAATCTTGGAAAATTATCTTCTCCCTCTACTACTTGATATTCACCATTTCTAACAAGATATTCTCCCCCAAATTTTTTTACAATCTCTGTAACTTTAGCTACATATTCTTTATAGTTTTCTGGATTTGTTACTTTTAATTGAGCTATCACGTAACCTGCTGACATAATTACCTCTCCTTTTTAGTTATATTACTCATTATTCCAAAGCCAAGCTGCCCCTCTCACTCCACTTGAGTCCCCGTGTAAATTTTTTAAAACTTTCGTTTCTACTTTATTAGAAAAAGTATACTTAGGTATCAAAGACGGAATGTTTATATAAAATCTATCAATATTTGACATTCCTCCACCAAGAATTATGGCATCAGGATCAAAAATTCCTATCATTACAGCCATTAATCTTGCCATTCTATCTTCATATAAACCCAATTCTAAATTAGCTCTTGGATCCTTTTCTAAATCAAGTTTAACAATTTCTTCTGATGTAAAATTAGTGTCATATTTTTGATTGAACCTATCTTTAAAACCAATGCCAGACATAAATTGCTCAGCACACAAAGGTCTGCCGCAATTATTTGAGGGGCAACTTATCTTTATTTCTTGTTCTTCTTTAGTTGGATAAGGCAATGGTTGATGCCCCCAATCGCCTGCAATTTGATTTGATCCCTCAATAATTGATTTATTGTAAGATAATCCACCCCCAAAACCTGTACCAATAATTATACCAAAAATAGATTTATAATTTTTTCCAGCTCCATCTACTGCTTCAGACAATGTAAAACAATTTGCATCATTCATTAATCTTACTTCTCTATTTAAAGCTAATTCTAAATCTTTTTTAAAAGGTTTGTCATTTAACCAAAGAGAATTTGCGTTAGTAATTATTCCAGTTTGTCTCGAAGAAAATCCAGGTATTCCAATACCAACAGAACATACTTCTTTACTAATTTTATCAAATTCATCTACAAGCTTTTTTACAGTTTCAATTCCTGATAAATAATTTCTTTCATATGAATATCTTTTTCTTTCCAGCTGTTTGCCATCGTGATCTAAAAGAATACCTTCAATTTTAGTACCTCCGTAATCAATCCCTATTTTAAATTTACTCTTCATAAATTTAACTTTTAAAAAATAGATTTAGAATATTTCTTCCAGTTATTTTGATAGTGTTTGGTATTTTCCTCTACTGCTTTTTTTTCTTCCTCGGTAACTTCTCTTACAATTTTTCCAGGTGATCCCACTACTAAAGAATTATCCGGTATAACTTTATTTTCAGTTATTAGAGCTTTTGCTCCAATGATACAGTTTTTTCCTATATTTGCTTTATTTAAAATTACTGCTCCAATTCCAATTAAACTATTATCTCCAATGGTACATCCGTGAAGCATCACTAAATGACCTACAGTAACATTTTTACCTACTTTTAAGGGACAGCCAGGATCTGTATGTAAAACACTACCATCTTGAATATTAGATCCCTCACCTATGTGAATATTTTCTATGTCGCCTCTTAAAACGGCATTGAACCAAATGCTTGTATTTTTCTCTAATGTGACATCTCCAATTATAGTTGCATTAGGAGCTACCCAATTTTCGCCAGAGTTTTTTGGTTTTTTATCTTTTAAATCATAAAACATAATTTATATATTCTTACAGTATGCCAATACAAACTCCAATATGTGATTTTGGTCAAAAAGCTATTCCATTTGAATTAAAATCAACAGATAATAAAATTCTTTCGTTAGAGGATATCAAAGGAGAAAATGGAACTTTGATAATGTTTATTTGTAATCATTGTCCATATGTAAAAGCAGTTACAAAAGAAATAGTTGAAGATTGTAATGAATTAAAAAAAATTGGAATAAATTCAGTTGCAATCTGCGCAAATGATTCAGAAAATTATCCTGAAGACTCTTTTGAAAATATGATTAAATTTTCAAAAGATAATAATTTTAATTTTCCTTACTTAAACGACGAAACGCAAAATATTGCAAAAGCATATGATGCTGTCTGCACACCAGATTTTTTTGGATATAACAAAAATTTAGAACTTCAATATCGTGGAAGATTAAGAGAGTTAAGAAATCTTATACCTGTTAAAGAAGGTGAAAGTGACTTGTTAAAAGCTATGAAACAAATTGCTGAAACAGGTGAAGGTCCTAAAGAACAAATTCCTAGTGCTGGCTGTAGCATAAAGTGGAAAACTAATTAATGTATTTAATTGTTACTAGATCTTTTCCTCCTGAACTAGGTGGAATGCAAAGCTTAATGTGGGGTTTATCAAGAGAGTTATCTAAAAACTTTATGATAAAAGTGTTTGCAGATTATATTGATAATCATAAAGATTTTGATGAACAAGCTTCGTTCTCAATTGAAAGAGTTGGTGGAATAAAACTTCTTAGAAAATACAGAAAAGCTCAATTAATTAATGAATTTATTAAAGATAATAAAGTTGAAGGAGTAATTGGAGATCATTGGAAAAGTTTAGAATTAATTAAAACTTCCAAAAAAAAATATTGTCTTATTCATAGCAAAGAAATCAATCATCCTAAAGGATCCACTCAAAATAAAAGAGTTTTAAATGTTCTTAATAATGTAGAAAAAGTTATTGCTAACTCACAATATACCAAAAACCTTGCTATTGAATGCGGGGTTAATGAAAATAAAATTATTGTAATTAATCCTGGTGTTGATCCAGTTCAAGAATTAAACAAAAAATCATTAGAAAAAGTTGAAAGCTTACTAAAAGTTAAAACCCCAAGATTAATTACTGTTTCAAGATTTGATAAAAGAAAAAATCATGAAAAAGTGGTTATGGCTCTTAGAAATCTAAAACAAATTTATCCAGATATTGTTTATGTTTGTATTGGTTATGGTGATGAAGAAGAGAATATCAAAAAATTAGTAAAAGAACTAAATTTAGAAGAACAAGTAATGTTTTTTAAAGATATAAGTGATGATTTAAAAAATGCACTAATCGCTAAATCGAATTTATTTGTAATGCCTTCTATAATTCATAAAAAATCTGTTGAAGGGTTTGGAATTGCATATGTTGAAGCAGCACAATACGGTGTACCATCTATAGGCGGTAAAGATGGAGGTGCGGCAGATGCAATAGATCATGAAAAAACTGGTTTAATATGTGATGGAAATAATCTGGATGATATTTATTCTTCTATTAACTCAATGTTAGAAAATAAAAAATATTTAGAACATGGAAAAAATGCAAAAGAATTTGTGAATAAGTTTCAATGGTCAAAAATAATTGAAGAATACAAAAAGTTACTAAATTGATTTCAAATAATAAATTAGCAATTTTTTTAATTATAATCTCAGTTTTTTGTGGAACATTAATGTTAACCTTTTTAAAATTAGCACAAGAGGAAGTTAATGTTTATGTAGCAGGTTTTTTTAGATTTTTATTTGGTTTCCTGATTATTTTTCCTTATATGTTAAAAACTAAATTTGCAGTTTTTGAATCAAATCATCATAAAAAACATTTTCTTAGAGCGGTTTTAAACTTGCCTTCAATGCTTTTATATTTCTCAGCTTTAACGATGATGCCAATTGAAAAAGCTACTGCAATATCTTTTGTTGTTCCTTTCATAGTAACTATTTTGGCTGTTTTGTTTCTTGGAGAAAAAATTTATATCTACAGAAGTTTTGCGCTAGTTTTAGGATTTATTGGCATGTTGGTAATTTTAAGACCAGGTATAATTGATATCTCTATTGGAGTATATATGGCACTAGCATCATCATTTATGTGGTCAATAGTGATTATAATTACAAAAACTATAACAAAAGATGATAGTTCGATTACAATTTTATCTTATGGTTACTGTTATATGACTATTTTTAGTTTCCTTATTGCACTGTTTTTTTGGCAAACACCTAGTTTACAAACACTGATTTATTTATTTTTTGCAGGTCTATCTGGTACATTGTTACATCTTTGCATTAATCACGCTTATAAATTAGTTGATGTTAGCATGACACAACCCTATTCTTTTCTAAGTTTAGTATTTGCATCTCTAATTGGTTACTTTGTATTTAGCGAAATCCCTGATCTCTTCACTTGGATTGGTGCAAGTATAATATTTTTAGGAGTTATCATTATGTCTTATCGTGAAATGAAACTTAATAAAGAAATCATTAGAAAACGAATAGATATTAAATCTTAATTTTTCTTCTTAAAAGTTTTGTAAATATGCCAAACTACAATTAAAATTGTAGTAGCTAGGATACATGCAGTTAATGTTCTGTCCCACAAAAATTCCCAAGAACCATTACTTAACAATAAAGATCGTCTCAAGTTTTCTTCCATCAATCCACCAAGTACAAATGCTAATATCAAAGGTGGCATAGGGAAATCATATAATCTTAAAAAAGTTGCAACTACAGCTATCCCAATCATTAAATAAATATCAAAATTATTAAATGACATTACGTAAATTCCAGTGACAGAAAAAAATAAAATTAAAGGAATTAAGTAATTTTTAGGAACAGCAAGAATCCTAGCTATATAAGGAATGAGTGGTAAGTTTAATATAAGAAGAATTACCATTCCAATATACATAGACATAATTATTGACCAAAAAATTTCTGGATTGGTCATATAAAGTCTAGGGCCAGGCTGAACACCAAAACCTAAAAGAGCCCCAAGCATTACCGCTGTGGTTCCACTCCCAGGAATTCCTAAAGTAAGCATTGGTACAAAAGAACCAGAGCAAGCAGCATTGTTTGCTGTTTCTGGTGCTGACAGACCATTTACGCTTCCTTTACCAAATTTTTCTTTTTCCTCATCACTAACTACGTTTCTTTCCATTCCATAAGCCAAAAAGGAAGCAATTGTTGCACCAGCGCCAGGCAACACACCAATTAAAAAACCAATTACCGAAGATCTTGGGATTGTTTTGTACATTTTAGTTCGTTCTTCTTTATTGATTTTAATTGAACCAAGTTCAGTTAAAGAAACTTGTTTAGCTGCAGTTGTTGGATCATTTCTTTTTAAAATAATTGTTAAAGCTTCACTCATTGCAAAAGTTGCCATCACAACTAGTACAAAGCTAATTCCGTCAGTTAAGTTCATATTATTAAATGTATATCTTGTAATATCAGACAAACTATCTTGACCAACTGAAGCTAACATCAAGCCTAGAACAACCATCATCATTGCTTTTAAAAATTGTCCCTTAGATGAAAAAGCTGCAATAGCCGTTAAACCTAAAATCATTAAAGCAAAATAATCAGGAGATCTAAAAGATAAGCTTACTTTAGATAAGCTTGGTGCCATGAATAACAAATAAATTGCAGATAGTGTTCCACCTGCAAATGAGCTCCAAGCAGCAATTGCTAAAGCTTTCCCAGCCTTACCTTGCTGTGCCATTGGGTAACCATCAAATGAAGTTGCAACTGTTCCTGGAACACCAGGGGCATTTAACAATATTGAAGAAGTTGAACCTCCAAATACTGCTCCATAATAAACTCCAGCCATTAAAATTAATCCAGTTGCGGGTTCAAAACCATATGTAATAGGTATCATTAAAGCTATTGCAGTCATTGGCCCAAGACCAGGAAGCATTCCAATGATTGTTCCAAAAAAACAACCAACCATAACCATTAGTATATTATGGAGTGTAAGTGCTGTCGTTAGTCCAATTAGTATTCCTTCAATCATCCCATCACTCCAATTAGTTGTAGAAATGGATCTCTTAAATAAATATCAAGGATACCATGAAGCAAATACATAAAGGCAGCAACAAATGGAAAGGATAATAAAAACATTAAAATCCACCTTCGTTCTCCTAAAAAATAATATGAAGCAAATAAAAATAATGAAGTGGTTAAAAAATAACCAACTTTTAAAATTGTAGCTCCGTAAATAATTGCAATCAGTATAAGTATACCAGTTTTTTTATACTCTAAATTTTTATGCTCTACTTTAATTGTATTTGGGTCTGGTAAAATAAGTTTTAATCCAGAAAAAAATAATCCTGCATAACCTAAATAAATTGGAAATGTTCTAGCATTAAATGGAGCATTTTCATCGAATGTGAAAACTTGAATTTGATAGGCTAAATATAAATAAAATGCTGAAAAAATAAAAAAGAGCAGTGATATAATTTTTGTAGTATTTATATTCACTGCTCTAATTTTAATTTCTAACCAAAGGTTAGATAACTCCTAGTTTTTTCATAAGAGCTGTCATTTCTTCAGTTTGCTTTTCTAAGAAAGATACAAACTTACTTTCAGGGTTATAAATATTAACCCAAGCATTTCTTGCTCTCACTGTTTCCCATTCAGGAGTTTTTTGTACATCGCCAAGCATTTTTGCAATTGCTGCTTTATCAGCACTGCTCATACCTGGAGGGCCAAAGAAACCTCTCCAGTTAACGAATTGTACATCATACCCTTGTTCTTTAAGAGTTGGTGCATCTGGTGCATCAGAAACTCTTGAAGGAGCAGTAATACCAATAATTGTTACTTGGTCTCTTGCACCCATCAATTCACCTAAACCAGTTGAAATGATTTGAGTTTCTCCAGATAAAAGTCCAGCTAAAGCTTTTCCACCAGCATCATAAGGAATGTATGCAACAGCATTTGGATCTGCACCTGCAGCTTGGAATGCTAAAGCACCAATTAAATGGTCCATACTTCCTCTCACTGATCCACCAGCCATTTTAATTGAGCTTGGATCTTTTTTGTATGCATCAACTACATCTTTGAAGTTTTTGTAAGGTGAGTTTTTCGCAACTGCAATAGCACCGTAGTCACCAATTACGCCAGCAATTGGCACAACGTCTTTATAAGATAAAGTTCCACTACCTTTTACGTAACCTTCGTGTCTAGTAATAGATCTTAATACTAATGGTGTAGATTGAACTAAAACTGTGTTAGCAGGTTTAGTGTTAATCATGTAAGCAAGTGCTTTACCACCACCACCACCTGACATATTTTCAAATGATGCGCTTTTTAACATACCAGCTTTTGTTAAAGCTTCTCCAGTACCTCTAGCAGTTCCATCCCAACCACCACCAGCACCACCACCGATTACAAAGTGCAATTTATCAATTGCTACTGAGCTGGTAGTTGTTGCTGAGAATAATAGAATTGCTGAGAATAATACTGAAAATAGTTTTTTTATGTTTTTCATTATTTTCCCTCTCTATTTAATTTAATTGGATTTAATTTATTTTAATGAACGTTGTCTAAATAAATAAATACTATTGTTCTATTGAGCAGAACAATATATTCTGTTGAATAGAATAATATGAAAACTAATAAAAAAATTATTGGTGTAGATGCAGTAAATAAAGCTTTGGAAATCCTAAATTGTTTTACCGAAAAAAATGAAGCTTTAACTATAACAAAGATAGCTAATATTACAGGAGATCATAAAAGTAGAATTTCAAGAATATCAAAATCACTTGAGAATTTTGGATACATTAGAAAAATAAAAAGTGGTGAATTTAAAATTGGTCATACAATTCCAAGATTATTTGAAATTTATGAGAGTAGTTTTAATTTAAAAAATTCTATCAAAGCTGAATTAGATTTCATATCATCCAAAACAAAAGAGACAGCAAGTTTTTTTGTTAGACAAAATGATGTAAGAGTATGTATTCAATCAAGTTCACCTAACAAATCAATAAGACACCAAGAAGTCATTGGAGGTAAAAAACCTATTAACAAAGGTTCAAGTGGTCATATCTTGTCGGCTTATAATAATTTAGAAATTAAAGATAAAGACGATGTTTTAAAAAATGGATATGCTATGACTTTTGGAGAAAGAGATTCTGAAATGGCTTCTATATCAGTTCCAATCTTTAGAAAAAAAAATCAAATTCTTGGTGCATTAACTATTGCAGGTCATATTTCTAATTTTAATAAAAAAAACTGTATTAACTTTCTAAATGTTCTTAGATCTTCTAAAGTTAAAATTGAAAAGAATTTAATTCAAACTAGATAATGCTAAAGCAGATTAATCAAATCTTCACAGTTAAATTTATTTCTGTTTTAATTATTGCTTTTCCTAGTGCAATATTTGCAGAATATTTAAATATACCTCTAGCCTGGTTTTTGGGACCAATGATAATCACTTCAATTGCTGCATTATCAGGACTAAAAATCATTATGCCCAAAATTGTATTAAGTTTTATCTTGATAATTTTAGGTTTGCATATTGGAAATTACATAGATCAAAATCTATTTAATCAAATGTTTGATTGGATTTGGACTTCGCTAATTATGTTTATCTACATAATAATTTGTATTTTAGTTGTTGCTAAATACCTTCAAAAATTTGCAAGTTATGGAGAGAAAGCTTCAATCTTTTCGGCAGCTCCTGGTGCACTGGGTCCTTTAATGATTTTAGCTGAAAATGAAAAAACGGATTTATCTCAAGTTGCCACCTCTCACTTAATTAGATTAATCATCATAATAACCGTCATTCCATTTATTATAGTTAATAATACTGACAACAATGTTTTGTTAAATGATGACTTCAATTATTTAGCTCAAAATCATTTAAATTTAATTTTACTTATTGTTGCATCTTTATTTTTTATTTTTGTTTTTGATAAAATTAGAATTCCTGCTGCTTTACTATCTGGAACATTATTTGCTAGTGGTTTATTACAAATTACAGATATAGCCTCATATAAATTGCCAGATGAAACAGTAAATTTTTGTCTGCTAATTCTTGGCTCTTCTGTCGGATGTAGGTTTGCTGAAAAAACTGTTAAAGAGATAGCCAATAATTCTCTTCATAGTATTGTGGCTACTACTATTTTGGTAGTATTAGGTTTGGTAACAGCCTATGTTGCGACATTCTTTGTTGATACAAATATTTTAACTTTAATATTATCTTTTAGTCCTGGAGGAATTTATGAAGTGGCAGTTATAGCAATAGCTTTTGATTTAGACCCAGACTTTGTTGCTTTTCACCATATAGTAAGATTGCTTTTTATACTTTTCACAGTTCCAATATTTTTAAGAGTTTTAGAAAAAATTAAGAAATAATTTCAGAAAGTTTTTCAAAAACTTTTTCTGCAGATAGTTTTGATAATTCGGGAGCTTGTATTGCTTTAAAGTTTTCTCTTTCAATACTGACTTTAAAAGGAGTTGTATGTGAACCAAATAAAGCAACACCCTTTGATCCTAAATGAGCTGTTATATGAGCAGGTCCAGTATCATTAGCGACCACAAACAAACTATCTTTAATTAATCCAGATAATTGTGAAATATTTAAAGCTTTACCATTATCCAAAACACACAAAGCATTTATATTTTTTGCATCTTTAATTTCATCTGGCCCAGGTGCAGTAACTACTTTAAATTTATTTTCGAAATTTTCATTAATTAAAGAGATTAGATCGTTGTAGTAAGGCCATTTCTTTGAAGTTAAATGAGGTGAGCAAAAAGGAAAAAGTATTATGTATTTATCTAGTTCGTAATTATTTTTTATTTCTGAAATATCAACTGTACTCCATGAAAAGTCTGGATTCATTGTGTGATTAGTATTAATTCCTGAAGATTTTAACTGATGATCAAATCTTGAAAGAACAGAATCTTTATCAAAATCTTTTTTGGTTGTTCCTTCTGGTAGAGTTGTTTCTGTTGAACACCAAATAGTTTTGTCAGCTTTAGGAAATAATATATTTTTGTAAAATGATGTTCTGCTCGAATTTTGAAGGTCATAAACTTTTGAGAAATTATGTTTTTTAATCTCTCTCATTAACAAATATAAATAAATTAAGTTAATCTTTGATAATCTCTTATCTAGAATAACATTTGAAATATGTGGGTTTTTTTTAAATAGCTCAAAATAAGGTTTAGTTGTTAATAAATGAATTTGATCTTCTTTATGATTTTCAGAAATATCTTGAATTGCCCCACATGCTTGAGCTATATCGCCTAAAGATCCATGTTTAATAATTAAAATATTAGACATATTTCTAACAACTTAACATAGTATGAAGTTTTATGAATAAAATTATAATCGAGGTTTCTGTTGGAGAGCTTTTAGATAAGATTTCAATATTAGAGATCAAACAAGATAAAATAAAAGACCCAGAAAAATTAAATTTTATAAATAACGAACACTCTATTCTTAAAAATCAGTTAGAAAAAAATTTTAAGTCTGATGAGAAGCTTGAAAAATTGTTTCAAGACTTAAAAGATATAAATGCTAAACTTTGGGTTATTGAAGATGACAAGAGAGATTGTGAAAAAAATAAAGATTTTGGAGAAAAATTTATAAGACTTTCAAGAGACGTTCATTTTTTAAATGATGATCGTGCTAAAATAAAATTAGAAATGAATAACCATACTGGCTCTGCTATTAGAGAAATTAAAGAATATACTAGTTACTAAAAACTTTTGGAAACCAATCCTCCCTCATCTGATCACCTGATTTTAAATTAATTCCATCAAATGGTGGTGATGTTGGACCATCTCTTTCAACAAAAGTAACATCATCACCTATAAATCTCATAGAGAATGCTCTACGAGATTGAGAACTTTGATTTCCTGTTGAACCATGAACAGTTTTAAAATTAAACAAAACTGCATCACCTAATTTTAGGTCGGGAACTAATACATCTTCTTCAAATTCTTCTTTTTTTGGAAGACACATAAAAGAGCTATCATCTTCATACCAAGGTTGATCATTGGACCATTTAGTAGGTCTTAAAAGTTTTTGCCATTTATGTGATCTTAAAATTAATTTGAGGTTATTTTCTTTATTTACTTCATCTAATGGTATCCAAAAACTTCCTGTATCATCTCCATCAACACAGTAATATGGCATATCTTGATGCCAAGGTGTTTCTTTATTCGTTCCTGAGTTTTTAATAAAAAGGTGATCATGAAAAATTTGTATAGATTTTGAATTTGTGGCCTCAGCAACTATTTGGCCTGCAGGGGAATTGAACATACAATCTTTAAATTCTTGAATTCTTTCCCAATTACAATAATCTTCAAAAAACCTTCCCTCATTTTCTCTAACATTCTCTCTTCCATGTTGACTTGGGTTGTCTAAAACTTTTTGAAAACCATTTCTTAATGGTTCGATCCAATCTTTAAATGCACCTTTAATAATTATTGCACCGAGATTTTTATAATCATCAATCTGTTGTTGAGATAAATACATTTTATTGTTGGAAAGTATATTTTTTTTCTAAATACTTAATCACATTATGAATAACGAAAGTCATAAACAAATAAATTCCACCAGCTACAATAAATACTTCTATAGGCTTAAATGTTGTTGATATGATGTATTTTGCAACACCAGTTAAATCCATTAGGGTTACTGTGCTTGCAAGTGAAGTGCCTTTCATCATTAGAATTATTTCATTTCCATATGCAGGAAGTGACTGTCTAATAGCAATAGGTATTTGAATTTTATAAAATATAATTTTATTTGAAATACCTAAACTTTTTCCAGCTTCAATAATTCCTGGTTTTACAGTTTGGAATGCAGATCTCAATATCTCAGAGGTGTATGCACCTGTATTTAATGTAAAAGCAATAATTGCACACCAATAAGGTTCTTTTAAAACAACCCACAAAAATGTTGATCTTAAATATTCAATTTGTCCTAATCCAAAATAAATAATAAAAATTTGAACTAATAAAGGAGTGCCTCTAAAAACATAAGAATATCCGTAAGCTAATTTATTAATAAATATATTTTTGTTTAATCTTAAAATTGCAAAAAATAATCCAAGAAATAATCCAAAAAATAAAGATGCTGACAAAAGTTTTAAAGTAATAACAGTTGCTCCTAAAAGTTTTGGGAAACTAGTGATCATTAAATCAAAATCCATTAATAACCCCTACTGTATTTGACTTCTAATTTATTAATTAACTTCATACTTATGTAAGTGAGCAATAAATATAAAACTGCAGCAAAAGAATAAAAAAATAATGGATCTCTTGTGGATCCTGCAGCAATATAAGATTGTCTCATGATTTCGACTAATCCTGTTACTGATATTAAAGAAGTGTCCTTTAAAGTAATTTGCCAAACATTGCTTAAATTTGGAATTGCCAGTCTTAACATTTGAGGAAGAATAATTTTATAGAATTGACCGAACTTGCTTATACCTAAAACCTTTGCGGCCTCGAACTGTCCTTTATCAATAGACTGAATGGCTCCTCTAAAAACTTCTGTTGAGTAAGCGCCTGAAATTATGCCAATAGCAACTGCACCAGTAATAAATGCATTAATCTCTATATATTCGTAATAACCAAATATTGATGCAACATACATAATTGCACCACTCCCCCCAAAAAATAATAAATATATTACTAATAGTTCTGGCACACCTCTAATTACTGTCGTGTAAAAATTACCTATAAAGTTTAGTGTTTTATATTTTGAAAGTTTAAGAGGAGTAAAAATTAAAGCAAAAAGGAAGCCAACTAACATCGCTGTAACAGATACAGCAACTGTCATTAAGGTTGCGTAAAATAACTCGTCACCCCAACCTGTTTTTCCAAATGCAAGAAGTTCCATATAGATTGGCGACTATATATTATAGCCGCCAAATCCAAAATTAATTACATAGAAGCGTCAAAACCAAAGTGTTTTATAGCAAGTTCGCTAATAATTCCTTTTTTTCTAGCTTTGTTAATAGCTTTATTGAAATCTTTTAAGATTTTAGCGTCTCGTTTTCCAATAGCGCTATCACTAGCTTGTCTGATTCCAACACCAACTCCATTTCCAAATGCACCACCTGAAAAAGTTGGTCCAACTAAAACAACTGGTTTACCAGATTTATCAGCATAGTCTGTAAATGCTACAGCTGCAGCTAATGCAACATCACATCTTCCAGAAGTTAAATCTAAATTAACCTCGTCTTGAGTTTTGTAAGTTCTAACATTTACACTTCCAACGTCACCTGACTCTAAAAAGTTTTGGTGAATTGTACCTGTTTGAGTACATACTGTTTTTCCAGCAAGAGCACCTGTCAAAGTTTTTAAAGCTTTTTTAACATCTGACCCACCTAAAGATAAGTTGATACCTTCTGGTGTATCCATGCCTTCTAAGCTTGAACCTTTCATTACAGCAAGAGATGCAACTTCATCAGCATAACCTTGTGAGAAAGTAATTGTTTTCTTTCTTTCATCAGTAATAGACATACCGGCCATGATTGCATCAAATTTTCTCATTACTAATGCAGGTATCATTCCATCCCAATCTTGCTCAACAATTGTACACTCGTACTTCATAATTTTGCAAAGCTCTTGAGCTAACTCAACCTCAAATCCAATTAAATTGCCAGAAGCATCTTTTGAATTCCATGGAGGATAAGCGCCTTCAGTTCCAATTTTAATTTTCTCAGCAGAAACATTTCCGATGATTAAAAAAGAAGCTAGAACTGTTAAAATAGTTTTTTTGAATATATTCATATTTTCTCCTTTAATTGGAATAATTATTTCATAATTTTTAGAAAGAAAAAAGAAAAATTAATGATTTATTGATGATGAAAAGTTCCAAGCACAATCAAAACTTGGTATGTAAACTCTAGATAATCTGGCATTACCAAAATTTTGATTAAAGACATTTAACCAACTATCAACTTGCTTAGGTTTTTTATCCTGACTTCCAACTTGAGCTGTAATCACACCTTTTGGTTTTAATATTCTCACCAAAGAATCCATATTTTTTGCTGCTAGGTCTATACAAAACTGATCATCATTAAGATCAACAAAAATATGATCGTAAGTATCATCAGCTACTGATTTAATACTTTCAAATGCATCTCCCCATACGCATTTAACAGAATTTTTTTCTGTAGCTTTTTTTCCAATATCACCAAGATGTTTATTGCAAATGTCTACAACTTCTGGATCTAACTCATACCAATCGATAAAATTAAAATTTTTAGAAATACATTCTCTTGCTACTCCACCATCTCCACCTCCAATGATAGCTGCTCTCTCATTATCTTGGTTTAAATTTAAACCTGAACCAACAAATGTTGAGCTATATAAATGCTCATCTGTTGCAGCAACTTGAATTTCACCATCTATAAATAATGATTTTCCAAATTGCTCAAGATCTAAAATTTCAATATGTTGACCAACTTTAGATTTAAAATCTTCTAAAATATCATTTACAACATAGGATTTTTGCAAACCTGGTGAGCTATAAATGTCATGATAAAGTGATTTTGTGTCTCTATTAAATTCTTTTTTAACAATTCTTGTATGTTCAAATTCTTTTTTGATTATATCGATTGCAACTGAAGGACTTACTTTCCCGCAAGTAAAAAAATCAAAACTAATAATTCCTTTTTCAGGAAATGTATGAAAGCTGATATGACTTTCTGCTAACAGAGCCAATATTGTGAAACCTTGAGGTTCAAATTTATATTTAGAAATATTTAAAATTGTTACTTTTGCAGCTTTTGCAATTTCATGAATTACTTTTTCATAAATAGAAGGATCGTATTCTGTTGTAGTTCCAATGATGTCTAGAGTTATATGTTCTCCAACTTTAGTCATTAGCTATCCTTTTTATAATTTTTAGCTTTGGATAAAACTTTATTCATTTCTGCTTTAGAAAGAATTTTTGGCTTACCCAATTTCAGGCTTGTTATATACTGAAGCGATATATTTTCAACCTCTTCAGCTAACTCAAAAGCTTTTGATAAATTATTTTCAAATGCAATCTGACCGTGATTTGCAATTAAACAGGCTTTTCTACCTTTTAGAGCTCTCAAAATATTTTTGGATAATTCTCTCGTTCCAAAGGTTGCATATTTCGCACATTTAATGTCATAGCCACCAGCCATTGCAACCATGTAATGAAAAGAGGGGATTCCTTGATTATGAGTAGATACAGCAGTTGCATTTGTTGAATGGGCATGAACAATCGCTTTAGCTTCTTTTTTATTTTTATAAATATCTTGATGAAATTTCCATTCTGAAGAAGGAATACCTTTTTTCTTATCTAACTTACCGTCTAATGTAACGAAAACTATATCTTTATTTTTTAAAGTTGAGTATTTTTTTCCAGATGGGGTAATTAGAAAACCATTTTTATACCTTACTGAGATATTTCCAGATCTTAAAGCTGATAATTTTTTTGTATTCAACATTTTTGAATATCGAATAATTTCAGAACTTAAATTTTTCATTTGAATAAATTTTTTAGTCCATTGGTGGAAGCTTCACATACTCCTCTCTCAGTAATTAATCCACTTACATATTTTGCAGGAGTTACATCAAAAGCTAAATTCATTACTTTACTTTTCTTTGGGTAAATCAAAACTTTTTTAACTTCATTGTTTTCATCAATACCCTCTACATGAGATAATTCCTCAGAGTTTCTTTCCTCAATTGGAATGTCTATTGCATCTTTAATATTCCAATCAATAGTTGAACTTGGGAGTGCAACATAAAAAGGAACTTTATTATCATGTGCAGCTAAAGCTTTTAGATAAGTTCCAATTTTATTACACACATCTCCATTTGATAAAGTTCTATCTGTTCCAACAATACACATGTCAACTTCGCCTCTTTGCATTAAAATACCACCAGTATTATCAGCTATAATTGTATTTGGAATTTCTTCCTCATTTAACTCATATGAAGTTAAATTTGCACCTTGGTTCCTTGGTCTTGTTTCATCTACCCAGACATGAACCGGAATTCCTTTTTTATGAGCATGATAAATCGGTGAAGTTGCTGTGCCCCAATTAATTGTTGCTAACCAACCTGCATTACAATGAGTTAAAATATTTACTGTATTTTTTTTGTTATTGTAGATTTCCTCTATTATTTTTAATCCATTAATGCCTATATCCTCACAAAACCTCTCATCCTCATCACAAATTTCTTTAGTTTCTTTTAAAGCTATATCTAAAATTTGATCACTATTGATACCAGATAATTTTTTCATCATACGATCAACTGCCCATTTTAAATTTATAGCAGTAGGTCTTGATTTAATTAATTCTTCTGAACATTTGCTTATAAATTCTTGAGAGTTGTTCTCATGAATAGCCAAAACTATTCCGTAAGCAGCTGTTGCCCCAATTAAAGGAGCACCTCTAACTTCCATAACTTTGATTGCATTTATTGCATCTTTTACTGATTTAAGATCTTTTATTATAAATTGATGAGGAAGTTTTGTTTGATCAATAATTTTTACTATATTATCTTCATACCATATTGTTCGATACTCTTTTCCTTGAATTCTCATTTATTCAAAACTCTACCAGCAACGGTTTTTAACTTATCAATTGTTTTTTGGGTTCGTTTTTCTGGAGCAGTAATAATTGCTACATCTAAGCAATTATTAGTTGGATCATTTGGATCTATATGATCTTCAAAATTCTCAATTAAGTTTTTAATCATAACCTTTGCTTTTTCAGCATTTCCTAACAAAACTTTTATTACTTGTTGAACATCAACGTTTTCATGATCTGGGTGCCAACAATCAAAATCTGTAACCATTGAAACTGATGCATACCTAATTTCTGCCTCTCTTACGAGTTTTGCTTCAGGCATATTGGTCATACCAATTACATCTGCTTTCCAAGATCTATATAAATTAGATTCTGCTAATGTTGAAAATTGAGGACCCTCCATAACAACATAGGTTCCATTTCTTTGATATTCTATATTGGATTTTTTAATTGCATCTTCACAAGCATTCATTAGTCCATTAGATGTGGGATGTGCCATCGATACATGGGCAACGATTTCATCATCAAAAAAAGTTTTTACTCTTGCAAAAGTTCTATCAATAAACTGATCAACAATAACAAATTTTCCAGGTGGCAAATCTTCTTTCAAAGATCCTACGGCTGAAACTGAAACAATATCAGTAACACCTAACTGTTTTAACGCATCGATATTTGCTCTAAAATTTATATTAGAAGGAGAAACAAAATGCCCTCTCCCATGTCTTGGCAAAAAATAAACTTCTTTATTATTATAATTGGTTTTTAATATTTGATCAGATGGTTTACCCCAAGGTGTATCAATTTGTAATAATTCTCTGTCAGTAAATTCTTCAACATCATAAAGACCACTTCCACCAATTATCGCTAATTTATTTGTTGTCATAATTTAAAATATATTTATTTATAATTGAGTATTATGAATTTAAAAGATCATATTAGATCAATTCCTGATTATCCTAAAAAAGGTATTCTATTTAGGGATATAACTACTCTAATTAAAAACGAGGAAGCTTTTGCTGAAACAATTAATCAAATTATTGAAAGATCTAAAAAATACAAGATTGATAAAATTGCTGCAATAGAATCAAGAGGTTTCGTGTTTGCCTCTGCTGTTTCTTATATACTTAAAAAACCTTTTATAATGTTGAGAAAAAAAAATAAGTTACCAGCTGAAGTACATTCAGTAGATTTTGAATTAGAATATGGAACTGCAACTATTGAGGTTCATAAAGACTCTATTTTAAAAGATGAGTCTGTTTTAATAATTGATGATTTAATTGCAACTGGTGGCACCGCAGAAGCTGCTGCTAAATTGGTTGAAATGTGTGATGCAAAAGTAGCTGCATTTGTTTTTGTTATTAATTTGTTTGATTTAGGTGGATCAGATAACTTAGTAAATAAAAACTATAAAGTTGAAAATTTAATTGAATTTCCAGGTCATTAAATGGTAGCGGGAAGTGGGATCGAACCACTGACCTCGGGCTTATGAGTCCCGCGCTCTAACCAACTGAGCTACCCCGCCATAAAATGAAAGATTTATACTACATTTATTAACTCTTTCAACTATAAGTAAATTTCCTATGAAAAAAAAAATTACCTTTCTATTTATCAGTCACTTTTTCTTTTTAATGATCGGCTTTGGCTTAGGTGTATATTTTCTACCAATTTTAACCGCACCAGAGTCAGTCGAAATAAGTAAAATTAATGAGTATGAAAATAAATCTCAATATCAAACTGAGTTTGTAAGAGATTTAAGAGGGAGTGATCCATTTCACTGGGGAGAAGCAAAAGTTACAATTTCAAATACAAAAATTACAGTTAATGGTGCAATTGCACCCGGGCCAGATTATAAACTTTATCTAACAAATGAATTTACACAACATGAGGATGAATTTTTACCAATTAAAGATGAAGCTAAATATGTAGCAGAGGTTAAAAGTTTTGAAAACTTTGTTGTTGATGTTCCTTCAAATGTAGATGTAAGTAAATTCAATACCCTAGTTATTTGGTGTGAAAGTTTCAGTGAATTTATAACTGCAGCTAAATACCAATAATTTTATTTATTAACTATTTTTAAAATTAGTTTGCTTTAATGGTTTAAAGATAATTTCAGCAGGATATTTAATTTTCTCTATTTCTATTGAAATATTTCCATTTAGAAGTTCATCATCTGAATAGTCATTGTTTATATAACCAAATGCAAGATTTTTTTTGAAGTTAAAAGAATAATTACCAGATGTAGTTCTTCCAACTATTTTATCATCTTTATAAATTGGTTCATCGTGAAGTAGAAGAGGTTTTCCTGGTTCATTATTTTTAAGGACAAACATAGCAAATTTCCTGTTAATTTTTTTATCTTTTATTTTTTCAAGTGCTTCTCTCCCAATAAAATTAAAGTCTTTCTTGTAACTAATTGTAAAGTTAAGACCTGCCTGGTATTGGTTTTCTTCAGGTGAAATATCATGGCCCCAATGTAAAAAACCACTTTCCATTCTCATAGTATCTAACGCATGCATTCCACAATTAGATAAATTATATTTTTTACCGCTTTCTATTAATTTCTCATATATATTTTTAGACTCAGAATTTTTAACATAAAGCTCATAACCTAACTCTCCAACGTAAGATAGTCTCTGGGTCCATATTTTAGTTCCGTCAATTTCAATATATTTTGAATTTGCAAACTTAAAATTTTCATTGCTAAAATCGTCTGAGCTTAAATCTTGAATTAAAAATCTACTCTTTGGACCAAATATTCCAAACACGCAATAATCATCGGTAACGTCAGTTAACTCTACACCTTCTGATAGATGCTTCTTGATATGAAATTTATCTCTTTCTCTTGTTGCTGCAGAACTAATTATTCTAAAATGATTTTGATCAATACAAACTACTGTAAGATCTATTTCTATTCCTCCATCTTTATTAAGCATATGAGTATAAGTACATTTTCCAGGTTCCTGTTTTATATTTGATGTACAAATTTTCTGAAGATCTTCATGTGCTTTTTCAGATTTAATTTCGAATTTAGAAAAAGGAGACAAATCATATAGACCAATATTTGTTAGTGTGTTGTTAGTTTCGTATTCAACTGATGGATACCAGTTTTGATAATTATAACTATATTCATACTCTGCTTTTTCTCCATCAAGAGCAAACCACATTGGTCTTTCATATCCAGCTGAAACTCCAAAACATGCACCAAAACTTTTTAATTCATCGTGGTATGGTAATTTTTTTACATTTCTTGATGTTTTGTGTTGTTTATAAGGCCAATGCATTCCATACAAATCCCCAAGTGACTCTGTAATACGATCTTTAATAAAACCTAATTCTGAATGAAACTTTTGAAATCTCTTTATGTCGTAATTAAAAATATCTTCATTGATATGACCAGTCATTAACCATTCGGCAGTTACTTTTCCAACTCCACCTCCACTTCCAATACCTATGCTATTCAAACCACAACTAACAAATAAATTTTTAACTTCAGGAACTTCACCTAATAAAGAATTGGTATCAGGCGTAAAAGACTCTGGTCCAGAAAAAAACTTTCTAATTCCAGCTTGTTCTAAAACTGGAAATCGTTTCATAGATTTTTCTAAATAAGGTTCAAAATGATCAAAATTTTCTGGAAATTCACCGAATGAAAAATCTTCTGGAACTTTATTAGTATCTTTAAATGCAGGTATTGATTTACCTTCGAATATTCCAATTAAAAGTTTTCCAGCATCCTCTTTAATATAAGTGCTGCTATCAAAATCTCTAATTACAGGTAATGTTGGTGAAAGATTTTCAATTGGTTCTGTAATTACATAAAAATGTTCTGCAGGATATAAAGGAATACTAACTCCTATTTTTTCTCCAATTTGTCTAGACCACATACCTGTAGCAAGGACCACATATTCACATTCAATATCTTGCCCATTAACTCTAACACCACTAACTCTACCATTTTTAGTTAATATTGTTTCAACAGGTGATTGCTCAAATATTTTTGCACCACCTAATCTTGCACCTTTTGCTAACATGTGTGTAACACCACTTGGATCAGCAGCACCATCTCCTGGCATTAACACTCCACCTTTTAAATCTTCTGTGTACATAATTGGATAATTTTTCTTTATTTGATCTTTATCTAAAATCTTAATATCAACATCATACAATTGAGCTGTAGTTGCTTGTCTTTGAAGTTCTTGCCATCTAGCATCTGTTTGAGCAATTGATAAGGCTCCGTTAATTCTTAAACCTGCAGAGTGATCAACTTCTTTTTCTAATTTTTTATATAAATCTAAAGTATATTTTCTAATTTTTGTAACTGCTGCTGTAGGTCCTAATTGACTAACCAATCCTGCAGCATGCCAGGTTGTACCTGATGTCAATTGATCTCTCTCTATAAGAACAACGTCTTTCCAGCCAAATTCTGTTAAGTGATAAGCAATAGAGCAACCAATAACTCCACCTCCAACAACAACTACCTTTGTGCTAGAAGGATACTTTTTTTCCATTACTAATGTTTGACAGCTTCTCCTGGGTCTACAAAGTTATGACCAAATACATCTGCAACTGCTTTATAGGTAACCATTCCTTTGTGAACATTTAATCCAGCTAAAAAGTTTTTATCTTCACTCAATGCTTTTTGATAACCATTATTAGCAAGTTTAACCAGATAAGGTAACGTTGCATTGTTTAATGCTAAAGTAGAAGTTCTAGGAACTCCGCCTGGCATATTAGCCACACAATAATGAACAACGTCATCAACAATATAAGTTGGTTCACCGTGAGTAGTTGGTTTACTTGTTTCAACACATCCACCTTGATCAATTGCAACATCAACAATAACAGAGCCCCTCTTCATACTTTTGATCATGTCTTTTGTAACTAATTTCGGAGCCTCTGCACCTGGAATTAAAACACCACCAACCAATAAGTCTGCTTCAGAAACTAATTTAGGTAAATCAATCTTATCACTTTGCTCAGGAATAATTTTGTCACCAAACATCTCTACTAATTGTTTTAATCTAGCTTCAGATTTATCGACAATATGAACTTTAGCTTGCATACCTGTAGCAATCACCGCAGCATTTTCACCTACTACACCACCACCTAAAATCACTACAGTTCCACCAGTCACTCCTGGAGCACCGCCTAACAAAAGTCCTCTTCCACTTTGATTCTTTTCTAAACAATGAGCACCAGCTTGTACTGACATTCTACCAGCAACTGCACTCATTGGGGCTAGTAATGGCAATCTTCCATTATCATCTGTTACTGTTTCATAAGCAATGTTAACACTTTTTGATTTAATTAATCCCTCAGTTAGTTCTTTAGCTGCTGCTAAGTGAAGATATGTGTAAACAATTTGATTTTCTCTAATCATATCAACCTCAACTTTTTGAGGTTCTTTAACTTTAACAATTATATCTGCATCATTAAAAATATCAGCTGCAGTGCTTGCTATTTTTGCACCTGCATTTGTATATTGATCATTTTCAAATCCAGCTTCAAAACCACCATTGTTTTCAACAATAACTTCATGACCTTCAGAAACTAAAGTTTTAACACTATCTGGTGTTAGCCCTATTCTATTTTCTTGAGGTTTTATCTCTTTAGGTACGCCTATCTTCATAAGCACTCTCCATGTCTTTAATTAAACTAATTAGTTCTTTTGGTTTTTTTGATAGTTCGTAATACCTGTTCTAAGTTTATCAATGATCTCATCTATATGTTTTTCTTCACATATAAACTGAGGAGCAATAATTAAACAGTCACCAGTTGCTTTAAAGTTAACCCCTGCTTCATAACAAGCTTTAAAACATTCATAACCTGCTTTACCTGGTTTAGTATTCATTTTCATATCAATACCACCCATCATTCCATAACCTCTTATGTTATCAACAGACTCTAAGTCTTGAAGAGAAAACAATCCTTTTTGAAAATAAGGTGCTAAATTTTTTGCTCTGTTAAAGATATCTTCTTTTTCAAAAATATCTTGAACAGCTAAACCTGCTGCTACTGCAACTGGAATTCCTGAATAAGTATATCCATGAAACAATTCAACAGATCCCATTGGAGAAGAATCCATCACTGCATCATAAATTTCATCCTTACATGCAACTACACCCATTGGAACAACACCGTTAGTTGTTGCTTTAGCCATAGTCATTAGATCTGGAGTAACATCAAACTCTTGACTTGCAAAAACTGAACCAGTTCTTCCCCAGCCTGTAATTACTTCATCAAAAATTAAAAGTATTCCATGCTTGTCACAAATTTCTCTTAATCTTTGTAAGTATCCTTTTGGTGGAACTAAAGTTCCAGTAGATCCAGCAATTGGTTCTACGATACAAGCTGCAATATTTTCTGGTCCAAAGTTACTTGCAATTCTCTCTAGATCATCTGCAAGATCCCCTCCTGTTTCAGGTTGACCACTAACAAATTTATGTTCTGGTAGATGTGTATGTCTCATGTGTTGAACACCTGGCATTAAAATGCTTGCAAATGTTTTAACATTGTTGATCATTCCACCAACTGAAACACATCCAATATTCATTCCGTGATAACCTCTTTCACGCCCTACAAATCTAAATCTATGAGCATTTCCTTTTGCTCTATGATAAGCAATTGCAATCTTAATTGCAGTCTCAACAGCAGTTGAACCACAAATAGTAAAGAACATTTTATTTAAATCACCTGGAGTGTGTTTTGAAATTTTTGTAGCTAATTCAAAAGAACCACCAAATCCTTGTTGGAAAGGCTGCGCATAATCTAAAGTCTCTAGTTGTTTAGTAACGGCTTCTGTAATTTCTCTTCTTCCATGTCCTAATGGATTACAAAATAATCCTGAGCTCGCATCAATTTGTGTTTTTCCGTGGTGAGTTTTTAAATAAACTCCTTTTGCTTCAGTAATTAATCTTGGGTTTGCTTTAAAATCTTTATTCGATGTAAACGGCATCCAATGTTCATTTAATGAATTTGGAACTGAAGTTCTTGTCTCTGAGCTCATAAATTTTTTTCTCTCTTTATTAACTGTTATAAATATTTCCAACTATTAGACTAAATCAATTGGTTTGCTAGAAATATTTTGACCACCCAAAATGATGCGTCATAAGTATACAACTTTTAATTGAACCTATCTTTTTGTTTTACAACCACCCAAAATTGAATTTAAATAAGGATAATTTAATTAAATTAACATAGGGGAATAAATGAAAAAAATACTAAGTTTTATTCTAGGATCTATTTTTGCTCTTAACCTTTCAATTTCAGTTGCAAACTCTGCAGCTACTGAAGTTAGAGTTGCATACTTTCTAGAATGGCCAAGTCCAAATCTAGAGGACATGCAGAAGAAAAATTTTGCAAAAGCTCTTGGTGTACCAGTTAAGTGGACTAACTTCACTAACGGTGGAGCTATGACTGATGCAATGTTAGCAGGAGATATTGATATTTCTTACTCTCAAGGTTTAGTACCTTTCATCAACGCTGTAAAATCAAATGCACCACTTAAGTTAGTGGATATTGCTATGGAATACGGAATGGGTGGAACTACTTGTGTAACATCAAATGCATCTGGAATTACAAAAGCTAACGCTACTGAATTAGAAGGTAAAAAAGTTGCTGTTCCACTAGGAACAATGGCTGAATACGTTTTTGATGAAAGTATGAAAGTTGTTGGTGCTGACAGAAGTAAAATGGATATCATTCAAATGGACCCAGAAGAAGGTGCTGCTGCATTAGTAAGTGGTGATGTTGTTATGGCATGTTTATTTGGTGGTAACTCAATTAAAGCAGCAACTGCAGTTGGTTCAAGATTATTAACTGTAGATGAAGCAAGAGCTGCTGGTATTTTAGGTATAGATATCACATCTGTTACAGATAAATTCATGAAAGAAAATCCAGGAATGCTAAGAACTTTCATCGAAGTAACACACGAAGCAAACGACAGATACAGATCAGGTAAATCTGATATGAATGCTATGTCAAAAGCTTCTGAAATGACTGTTGCTGACATGAAAGAAACTTTAAGTGGATTTAAATTCTTAACTCCAGAAGAAACTAAAGCTTCTATGGAGAGCGGAAACCTAGATGGGTTCTTAAAAGGAATGGGAACTCCAGCTGGTAACGTAGACACAAGTTTCTTACCTTTATAATTTTAAAGGTTTAAGACTTTTTAAATAGGCACTGATTTAAAAATTAGTGCCTATTTTTTTTAAAAAATTTCTAATATAAGGGCGCTATGAGTGATCTTGTTTCTCAAAATCTAAATATGATTTTTAAAACTCCAAAAGGAGAAACAGTTCATGCATTAAAAGATGTTAGCTTTACTCTAAAAAAAGGAGAACTACTTACTGTTCTTGGCCCATCTGGTTGTGGAAAAACAACTTTATTAAATATTACTGCAGGATTTTTAAGACCTACTTCAGGAAAAATTACTTTAAATAATAATGAAATAGATGGACCTGGTGTTGAACGAGGAATGGTGTTTCAACAAGGTGCTTTGTTTGAATGGTTGACTGTTGCTGAAAACGTAAACTTTGGTCTTCGTATGAAAAGTGAAGATCCAGAAGTAACAGCAAAAAAAGTTGAAGAATGGTTAGATATAGTTGGGTTAAAAGGATTTGGTAACACTCCTACTTATCAATTATCAGGTGGTATGCAGCAAAGAGTTGCTCTTGCAAGATGTTTAATCAATGATCCTGATTTAATTTTAATGGATGAACCGTTAGGTGCCTTAGATGCATTAACTAGAGAAAAGATGCAGTCTTTAGTTTTAAAAATTTGGAAAGAAACTGGAAAAACAATTATTTTAATAACACACTCTGTTGAAGAAGCTCTTTTACTTGGTGAAAGATTGTATGTAATGGCGCCAAGGCCTGGAAGAATACATAAAGAGTACAATCTACCGTTTGCTGAAATGGGTCTTACTCAAGATCTAAGAGAAATTAAAAAAAACAAAGAATTTTCATCTACTAGAGAAGAAATTTTATCCATGATCTGGAATATGGAAGAAGAAATAATGGGGAAAGATAATTAATGTTAACCCAATTTGTAACAATACTAATTATCGTTTCTGTTATTGGATGTATTCTTTATGGAAGAAGACTAATTAGAACTGAAAAAGTTGATGCTGTTTTTGGTAACCCAGAAAGAGCTAAAGGTGGAACGCACTGGGTAATTGTTGGAAGCAGTGCAATCTTGATGTTATGGCTTTATTATTCATGGGATATTGCAAAAGGTTTTTATCCAAAATCAGCAAATGAATTATGTCAGGTTGCTAAAATTAATGAGTCTTTACTAGGCTTAAAATATCAATTCCCTATTGAAGAAAGAGAATTCAAAAGTACATCCATCATTAAAATTGAAAATAAAAATCTTGTAAAAATTGCAAATGAAATAAATGGATCTACTGATCTAAATGATCAACAAAAAACAATTCTTGTAAGTTACATTGATAGAACTTCTAAATTAATTCCATTGTTGACAAGTGAAGAGTTAATGGAAATGGATACCAAAATTAAACTTCAAGAAATAACAGAAGAAATAAAACTTCTAAGCTCAAACTTCCAAAAGAAAGATTATCCTTTTGAGACTGATGCGCAAAAAACTGAAAGACAAAAACTTATTGATGAACAAGGCGGCTGGGGAATTACTACAATAGACTCTGGAAGTGGTTCTATTGAAAATACAATTGAAATACCAACCGCACCTCAAACTAATAAAGGTTTAAAATTTCATGCAGCTGCAGCAGAATTAAAAAAAATTGACGACAAATTTTTTAAATTAAAAAACCATAACCCACCTTTCAAAAGCTCAATTAAACAACTTAAAGATGACATTAAAGCTTACAGAAAAGGTTTGGATGATAGTGAAGAGATAGCATCTGACTATGCAAAAAATATTGTTAAAATTGCAAGAAGAATAGAGTTTGCAAGTATCTACCCTCCAAATGCATTAAATGAAATGCAAGCAGCAATCATAGAATTTGATGAGTTACAAAATAAAGAACAAGCTGGATTAAGATTAATCGATATATTTTTATTTCCTGCTGGAACAATTGTAGCAAGTGGACCTACGTGTTCAGAGCAAGGTTCTGGTAGATGGTTACCTAAACCATCTGATACATTTAATAAGTTTGTATTGATGTCTAAACCAAGTGTTGGGTACAAAAATGTTCCTCTTTTATGGATTGAAATGGTCGATGTTAGTAAAATGATTGGCTTCGTTTTACCAGATTGGATAGCTGATATTTTGCCTGGTGATTATCCGGTTCATACAAAAGATGGAATAGTTAAAGAAAACTTTAAAAGTAATGTTTTAAAAGTTGTTACTGGTGACTTTAAATTATTCAAAGTCCCTGTTCCATACGGACATATCTGGGATTCATTTATGAGGGTATTTTTAGGATTAGTCTTTGGAATTATCATTGGTGTTCCATTAGGATTATTTATGGGTCTAAACAGATTTGCAAAAGGTTTCTTTGATCCATTAATTGAACTTTATAGACCAGTTCCCCCACTTGCTTGGGCTCCATTAATTATTTCTGTACTTGGAATTGATAACTCTGGAAAAATATTTTTATTATTTATGGTTTCTTTGTCTATTATGATTATTTCAGCAAGAGCTGGAGCATCAGGAACTCAATTATCAAAGATTCATGCTGCTCACTCATTAGGAGCTACAAAAAAACAAATATTACGATATGTAATTTTCCCAAATTCTCTTCCAGAAATTTTAACCGGAATAAGAGTTGCTGTTGGAATGTGTTGGGGAACATTGGTTGCAGCAGAATTTTTAGCAGGAACAACAGGTATTGGTTTTGTTGAAAACGTTGCTAAAAAATACTTCCAGTACGAAGTAATTTGGATAACAATATTTATTATGGGTCTTCTTGGTTTATTGTTTGATGTAACTTTAAGAAAGATAATTGATAAAACTATACCTTGGAGAGGTAAAGGTTAATTAGCTTTTATTTTAAAGTTAGACTTTTTTAATAAAACTTATTGCAGCACCAACAGTAGTTAAAAATCCAGCTAATGGCAAGATTGCAACTGCATATTTTTTAGGCATATAATTTGGTTTGAACTCAATACCCTGCATACTAATTTCAAAATACCACATTTCCCAATACTTCCCTCTCATACCTTCTACAAGTTCAATTCCATATATAATTAAGACGATACCAATTATCATAATCATAACTTTCCAGAACTGACGAATGTATAAGGAAACTCTCTCTGGTAATTTTTCATATATTAAATTTAAAGCTACATGTTCATTATCTCTAGCTGTCAAAGAAAGTGCTATAAACATCAACCAAATATTACTTAATACTGTAAGTAGATCTCCCCATACAGGAGGATTATTAAAAACATATCTCATCGTAACGTTATAAAGAGTAAAGCCAACCATCGCCGCCAAAAATATTGAACACATCGCTTCAAGTACCCTATGAACAAAACGATCAATACTATTCAAAAATTTCATCATTAATTACTCAATAGATTAGGAAGAAACATTGTTAATTCTGGAACAACTAAGATAAAAAATAAAAGTAAAAATAGTCCAACCAGGTAAGGAATTAAAGCAACAGCTACTTTTTCTAAACGCACTTGAGCTATTGTTGCAGATGTAAAGTACGCAACACCAACTGGTGGTGTAACTGATCCAATTAAAAATCCTACTATTACAACGATTGCAGCTTGTACTTCAGGAAAACCTGCTTGAGACATAACATTCACAAGCACTGGACCAACAATGATAATGTTTACTGCTGAGTCCATTACGGTTCCAAGAAGAAAAATAAATAATATTAATGCTAAAATAAATAATATTGGAGAATCCGCTAAACCTAAAAGCCAAGTTTCAAGATCACCAATTGCTCCAAGAGAAGTAAGTAACCAACTAAAAGGTCCAGAGGCAGCTATGATAATAAAAACCATTGCTGAATTACGGAACGCTCTTCGGAAAGCACCAGTACAATCTTTCCATTTGATAGTTCGGTAAACAAATACACCAGTAAACAAAGCAACTAAAGCAGTTATAGCACCTGCCTCAACAACCGATGCGACACCTCCCATTACCGAACCTACTAATACTAAAGGTATTAAAAGAGCAAATGAAGAACGATATAATTCTTTACCAGCTCGACGAACTGAGAACGGCTGATCACTACGCTCGAAATTATATTTAACTGCAAAGTAATGATTGATTACCATTATCACAACACCAATCAAAATACCTGGAACAATCCCAGCAGCAAATAAAGATGCAATTGAAATTTCAGTTGCGTTAGCAAGAACGATCATCATGATACTAGGTGGAATAATTCCTCCTATTGTCGAACTTACACCTGTGACCGCAGCTGAAAATGCAGCAGGATAACCAGCTTTCTTCATGGCTGGTAAAACTAATGCTCCAACGGTTGCTGTATCTGCTACAACAGAACCATTCATGCCTGCAAAAAACATACTCACAAGAACATTAACTTGAGCCAACCCTCCTCTTATACGTCCAATTAATGCTCTACTTAAAGCAACTAAACGGTCAGTAATTGTTGCGCTTGTCATCAGCTCACCTGTTAACATAAAGAATGCAATGGCGGTCAATGGAACCGAGTCTATAGCAGTAAACATTTGACTAGGAATTAAAACAAGAGGAACAGCATCTGTTAATAGAATATAAACAAATGGTATCAGTATTAAAATAAAACCAATTGGAGCTCCTAATAAAATCAGCAAAAGGAGTACTACAAGTAAAATAATACTTTCCATAGATATTTATAAGTTATGATTATTTTTAGGTAAAGACCATCTAATTCTAAAATAGAACTAAATGGTCTTCACAAAGTTTTAATTAATGAATTATAGAGCTCCAGCCGCTTCTAACTGAGCTACAAATCCATCCATACCTTGTTCTAGAAGTACTCTTTTAGCTACTTCTGGTTCAAAAGTACCTTTAGCATCTAACCAAGCACCGATTGCACCGGCTCTCCACTTAGTCATTTCTGCTTCTGTTGGAACATACCACTCTTTAGCAGATGCTTTAATTGCATCTTCACCATTTTTAATCCAAGCGTTATCCAACTCGTTTACTTTTTCTCCATAAGCATCAGCTGCTTCGTGTAACCATTTTCTTTGTTGGTCAGACAATGCATTGTACTGCTTAGCATCCATCGCTAAAATATTTCCAGACCACATTCCTCCGATCTCAGTGAAATATTTTGCAACTTCATGAAGTTTTGCTACATGCTGCCATGGACTAGCAACATACTGACCTTCAACTACACCTGATTGAAGACCTTGATATAATTGACTCCAGTCATAAGGTGTTGGTGTTGCACCCCAATTTTTAACTAGCATGAACTCAACAGGACTTTTAGTAGTTCTCCATTTAAGTCCTTTCATATCATCTGGTTCGTGAACAGGTTTAGTTGCATTTCCAAGCTGTCTAAATCCTCCACTTGAATATACAGAAAGGCAAATGTGACCAGCATTTTCAAGAGCTAGTTTACACTGTCTTTCAGCTAACCATTCATCTGATATTCTTTTAGCATCCTCTAATGATTTGAAAATAAAAGGCAAATCGAAAATTGCTAGTTCAGGACCAAAGTTACCGTAGTTTGCAGTAGAACTAGTCCACAAAGCTATAAGCCCTTGGTTAGCTTGTTCACCACATTTTTGTTCTGCGCATAAGCTTCTTTGGTAGTGAGGTTCAATTTTCATTTTACCTCCAGATGCTTTCTCCATAGCTGGTATTAAAGCCTGATCGATTGCGTCACCAATTGGCATACCCAATCTACCAGTAGTTCCAAGCTTAAGAGTTACTTCTGCATAAGCAGCTTGTGCAAAGAAAATAATCGCAACCACTTTGATAAGTGTTTTGCTCATTGTTTTAATAAACATTTTATTTATCTCCTCTTAGTTAGTTAAAGTATCAATTTAAATTAATTAAAGCCTAGTGAAGTTTGCAACTGAAGTATACATAAAAAAAAATTTTCTATTCAAAATGGGATTACAATCATAAGTTGAAGTGATAATTTAGAAGTTAACCTATTTATTTTAATCTCAAGGTGTCTTAGACTAAATTTTAGAAATAAAATAAATACAATGTATAGGAAAAATTTATGAGCTCAGGTAACAAATACAAAGTAATAGCCAGTAAAATTAAATTTGAAGGAAGAGCGTTTATTAATGGAAAATATGTAAATGCCATTGATGGAAAAAAATTTGAAACAATAAATCCTGCAACTGGTAAAAAACTTTGTGCTGTTGCAAAATGTAATCACAAAGATGTTGACTTAGCAGTTAAAGTTTCAAGAAAAGCTTTTAATAGTGGAGTGTGGTCTAAAAGTTCACCCGAGCACAGGAAAGAAGTTTTGTTAAAATTTGCTGAATTACTTAGAAAACATGGTGATGAAAATTCAGTTTTAGAATGTATAGACACAGGTAAACTTATTGCTGATTGTATTAATGAAGTTGCAAATGATGCTCCAATGCATTTTCAGTGGTATGGAGAATTAATTGATAAAGTTTTTGGAAAAGTTGGTCCAACAGAGCCATCTATTACTAGTTTAATTGTTAAAGAACCAATTGGTGTTGTTGCTGGAATTGTTCCTTGGAACTTTCCTTTAATGATGGCGGTATGGAAAATGGCCCCAGCACTTGCAGCGGGTTGTTCAGTAATAATTAAACCAGCGGAGGATACACCACTCACAGCTATTAGAGTTGCTCAAATTGCAAAAGAAGCTGGTGTACCGGATGGTGTTTTAAATGTACTTCCAGGTTATGGTGATGTTGGTGAAGCTTTAGGTCGACACAAAGATGTTGATGCCGTTTCTTTTACAGGTTCAACTGAGGTTGGAGGATACTTTTTAAAATATGCAAGTGAAAGTAATTTAAAACCTGTTGCATTAGAGATGGGAGGAAAAAGTCCATTCATAGTATTAGAAGATGCTAAAATTACTGATGACTTAATAGATAACGCAATGAATTCTGCATTTTGGAATGGCGGACAAAACTGTTCTGCAAATATGAGACAGATAGTTCATAAGAAAGTTAAAGATGAATTTTTACATAAAATTATCAAAAAGGTTAAAAAGTTAAAAGTTGGAGATCCATTAGATCTTAAATCAAATATGGGATCTATGATTTCAAAAGGTCACCTACAAACTGTTGATGGATATATTCAAACAGGTATTGATGAAGGAGCAAAACTATTATCAGGTGGTATTTCCAGCAAGAAACAAAAGGGTTTTTATGCAAAACCTACTTTATTTGATGGATTGAAAGAAAATATGACAATCGCTCAAGAAGAAATTTTTGGACCTGTGCTTGGCGTTTTAACTGTAAAAAATGATGAAGAAGCTTTAAAAATTGCTAGTAATTCTAAATATGGATTGCATGCAAGTGTGTTTACTCAAGATATAAATAGAGCATTTCATTTAGCTAAAAGTTTACCTTGTGGAACTGTGTCAGTGAATACTTTTTCTGAGGGAGATATCAAAACACCTTTTGGGGGATATAAGCAATCAGGCTCTTTAAGTAGAGATCAAGGTACTGAAGCTTTAAATTCATTTCTTCAAACGAAAACTATTTGGATAAGTCATAACTAATTGATGATCAAACCATACAAAATAAGTGTGCCTAAAAGCACGCTTAATAATATTTACAAAAAAGTAAGAGCCTATCCGTGGAACATGATGCAAAATGTAAATGGATGGGAGTATGGAACTAATTATAATTATTTAAAAAAAATATCTCAATATTGGGTTTCAAAATATAACTGGAAGAAATTTGAAAACAAAATTAATTCTTTTAAAAACTATAAGACTAATGTGGATGGTATAAATCTGCATTTTATTGTTGAAAAAAGTAAAAACCCTAAATCAAGACCATTATTACTTTTGCACGGATGGCCTGGCAGTGTAATTGAGTTTTTTGATATCATTCCAAAGCTTGCTCATCCTGAAAAATTTGGTGGAAAAATTGAAGATGGTTTTGATGTCATTGTGCCCTCATTACCAGGATTTGGTTTTTCAACTCCGATTAAAAAAGCTTTAGGTCCAAGAAAGATTGGAAAAATTTTAAATAAATTTATGGTCAAAAATTTAGGTCATAAAAATTACATTGTGCAAGGTGGAGATTGGGGAGCGACTATTGCTGCATGGATTGGTCTTGATAGTGCAAAAAATTGTAAGGGAATTCATATTAATTGTTTGCCAATCCGACATCCAAAAGGACCAAGAAATAATAAAGAGAAAAAATGGGAAAAAAAATTCAATTTTGATCAAATAATGCAGGAAGGCTACAGAACTCAACAAGCAACAAAGCCACAAAGTTTATCTTATGCAATGATAGATAGTCCGGTCGGAACAGCCGCCTGGATTTTAGAAAAGTTTCACGGTTGGTCACACCTAAATAAAGGGAAGATAGAAAAAACATTTTCAAATGATGAATTAATATCAAACATAATGATCTATATTATTACAAATAGTTTTAATACTGCTGCTTGGATTTATTTTGGAAGAAGAAAAGAAGGTGGCAGGTCTTTTCCAAAAAATTTTAAAAAAATAAATGTTCCAACAGCAATAGCAGAATTTCCAAAAGAAATGCTAGAGTGGCCTCCAAAATCTTACGTAAACAGAATTTTTAATATTAAAAGATGGAAAAAATTTCCTAAAGGTGGTCATTTTGCAGCTTTAGAGGTTCCAAATTTATTAATTAATGATATTAAAAATTTTTTTAACGAAGATTTAAAAATATTCAAATAAGTGAAAACACCCCTATTAAAAAAACAAGTAATTAAGATTTTTCAAAAATTCGGTTTAAGTAAAGATCATGCTTTAATTTCTGCTAATGCTTTAATCAATGCAGAACTAGTTGGTGCTTATGGTCATGGTTTATCTAGACTTAAAATGTATTGTGATCGTATTTCTAAGAAAGTAATTAATCCAAAACCAAAAATAAAAATTAAAAAAATTTCATCTTCTATCTCACATATTGATGCAAACAATAGTATTGGATTTGTTGCTGCTGATCTTGGAATAAAAACTGCAATTAAACATGCACAAAAAACAGGAATAGGAATGGTTGCAGTAAAAAATAGTGGTCACTATGGTTTATCAGGTTATTACGCAGAACAAGCGGTTAAGAAAAATTTAATAGCAATGATTTATACAAATGCTCCTCCAGCAGTTGCTCCTCATGGTGCATTAAAAACTTTATTTGGAACTAACCCAATTTGTTTTGGAACCCCTACTGGTTCTAAAGTTCCTTTTATTTTAGATACATCAATCTCAATGATTAACAGAGGTAAAATTAGAGTTGCTGCAAGAAACAATCAAACAATTCCAGCTGGTGTTGCATTAGATAAATTTGGAAAACCAACTACTGATGCGAAAAAAGCATTAGCAGGAGTTCAATTACCTATTGCTGGTTTTAGAGGTTCAGGACTTGCTTGGATGGTTGATATTTTAAGTGGAGTATTAACAGGAGGAAATCATGCAGGTCGAGTTAAAGATCCTTTTGATGATTTTTCAGGACCGCAAAATATTGGACATTTATTTATAACGTTTAAAGCAAACTTATTTCAAAAAAATTATAATCAAAGAATTAAAGACAATATTAAAACAATTAAAAAACTACCTAAAATTAAAGGTGTAAAAGAAATAATGTATCCAGGACAAAACAAATTTAATCGTTTCAAACAAAATCTTAAAAAAGAAATTAATATTCCTGATATTATTAAAAAAGATTTAGAAACTTTAATAAGTAAAAAAAGTTAAAACTCCTAAACAAGCAACAACAGAAGAAACGATGATTGTTCTTTTAACTTTTTCTTTTTTTTTCTCTTCAAGAAGTCTTTGCTTTAGAACATCCACATTCACTCTTTGTGGAGCTTCAATATTTTGAGGGGGGTTCTCAATTTCAACGGATGTTCTATTTAAGCTTTCTGTACTCATAATTTTTAAATACAAAATCATTTAATCATTAATAGTTACATTATTACATATTAGGAATGTCCAAAATGGGTTGACTCTTATTTATGTATTGTCCATATTGGGTTTTTTTAAATCATGAGCACACTACCAAGCATATCTGATGCACTGGATGAAAAAAAGGTTACATCAGTAATCAATAAAAAATTTAATAATTTCGTTCCAGCTTTTTATAAATTTGTATCTGAATGGGTAATTAGTGCTTATTCAAATTTCAAAGACATAGAAATGTATATGATCTTGATCTATTTGGTTAATAATAATTTTAAATTTTTTAAAAAAAATGGAATTCAGGTCGATTACAACACCTTTTATAAAGACAAAACTTTAGAAATCGAAGCAATTAAAATAATTGAAATTTCTAGAGATCTTCAAATGCCTAAAGAAAGTGTAAGAAGAAAGATTATTTATCTAGAAAAAATAGGCGTAATTAGACGAACAAGAAAAAAAATTTTTATTGATAGATCTGCTTATGAAACAGTACAGCCAATAAGCGCATTAAAAAATATATCGTATTTGGTATCAATTTCTTCAAAAATTTTAAAACAAGAAAATAAAATTCCAAACTCTTTTTCTTCCAATGAAATAACAGATAATATTAAGAATAATTTCTCATATTGTTGGTACGAATTTTATAAATTTATTTTTTCTTACTTTTTCAGATGGAGAAAAGAAACAAAAGATTTAGAAACATTATGCGTAGCTTTGCTTATAATATCAAATGCATCATCAAGTAAAAAATTTATTATCCAGGATATAGATATTGAAAAGTGGAGAAAGCGAATATCTTATGCAGATACAGTTGGTTTGAATTCCATGTCAATATCAGAGATTACAGGTATTCCAAGACCGACTGTTGTTCGAAAAGTTAATTTTTTAATTAAAAGAGGTTTAGCAAAAATGGATCAAAAAAAATTAATTTCAGTTAAAATTGATGAAAAAATTTTTTCAAAAACCCAAAAAATACAAGAACAAACAATAAAAGAAATTTCAGAACTAATTTATAAAATTTTAAATAAAGCTACAATTAACTAGATCTTCTTAAAATATATATAAAAATAAATCCCGTAATATACATGACTAAAGCATAAGCAGCTGTTGGTATCATGTAAGCAACATCATTAAAAATTTGAGAT
Source organism: Candidatus Pelagibacter sp. HIMB1495 (assembly GCF_052047955.1). Lineage (NCBI taxonomy): Bacteria > Pseudomonadati > Pseudomonadota > Alphaproteobacteria > Candidatus Pelagibacterales > Candidatus Pelagibacteraceae > Candidatus Pelagibacter > Candidatus Pelagibacter sp. HIMB1495. The sequence continues at coordinate 1,151,354 of NZ_JBNAIQ010000001.1, forward strand.
GCAACAAATACTGCTAAAGTTCCATTTTGAAGGCCGCACTCTAAAGAAATGCATTTTCTCTGAGCAACTCCAGTTGCAAAAACTTTAGCAATATAAAAAGCTAAAATCATCATCACTATATTTAAAATTAAAACCGCTATTCCAGCTTGAGCTAAATAATTAAAAATATTTTCTCTTTCCTCAATCCATATTGCTGCAAATACAATAACAAATAATAAACTAGTAGTTCTATTGACAATGTTAATATTTGAAGAGATAAAATTCTCTGCAAATGCTCTTATAACCATTCCTATAATTACTGGAACAGTTACAACCAGAGCCATTTTAAGTGCAATCCCTGTCATCGTAATATCTGTAGACATTTCAGTAACCCCTAGTATTCCAGCTGAAGTAAAAACTATAAATGGAACTGAAATAATACTAATTAAACTTCCAACAGCTGTTAAAGAAATTGATAAAGCTACATCTCCATCTGCAAACTTGGTCAGAACATTTGATGTAACACCTCCTGGTGCTGCAGCTATAATCATTAAACCTAAAGCTATTTCGATTGGTAATCTTAAAATTAGAACCAATATGTAAGCTACAATTGGTAAAAGAATTAATTGGCAAGTTATTCCAATTAAAAAATCTTTTGGATTTCTAATTACTCTCGTAAAATCTTTTACAGATAAACCAAGTCCTAGGCCAAGCATTATCAACGCTAAAGCTAACGGTGCTATTTTAGTTACAATCTCCAAATATCTACCCTCTCAATAAAAATTTTTATATCATACATCTGATATGGATAACTAAAAAAAAAATTAAACCTGAAGGTGTATTTTGTAATAAAACGGTAACAATTAAATTAAAATCATAATAACTTTCTCGTTAATATAACTTTAGAGAGGATATTATGAATAAACTATTAAAAATAGCATCTATTGTCCTTCTTTTTTCATTAACAATGTTTGGCTTAACAAACAAAGCTTCTGCTGCAAAGTTAACTTTATATTGCAGTGTTGAAATTGATGTTTGTGAAATGCTTGAACAAGCTTATGAAAAAGAAACAGGCACAAAAGTTGCAATGACAAGAGCAAGTAGTGGTGAAACTTTTGCAAAAATTAAAGCAGAAGCTTCTAATCCAAAAGGTGATGTTTGGTTTGGTGGAACTGGTGATCCACACTTAACAGCTGCTCAGGAAAATTTAACTGAAAAATATAAATCAAAACACTTTGATGATTTATTACCAGCAGCTCAAAACCAAGCAAAAAATGCTGACTATAAATCTGTAGGAATTTATGTTGGTGCATTAGGTTTTGGATACAATAAAGATCTTTTAGCAAAAAAAGGTCTTCCAGCTCCTAAATCATGGATGGACTTAACAAAACCTATTTACAAAGGTGAAATCCAAGTAGCAAATCCAAATTCATCTGGAACTGCTTACACAACTTTAGCTACAATTCTTCAAATTTTTGGAGAAGATAAAGGTTGGGATTACATGAAGAAACTTCATGCAAATATAAACACTTATACTAAATCTGGTTCTGCTCCAATTAAAGCAACTGGAAGAGGTGAAAACTTAATTGGTATTTGTTTCCAACACGATGGTGTGAAACAAACTAAGAAAGGTTTACCTGTAGTAACTGTTTCTCCTGAAGAAGGAACTGGTTATGAGGTTGGATCAATGAGTATTATTGCTGGTGCAAGAAATATGAAGGAAGCTAAAAAGTTTTATGACTGGGCATTAAGTCCTGCAATACAAACTATGGTGTTCACTTCAGGAAAATCTTTGCAAGTACCATCTAATACTAAAGCAAAAGCTGATCCTGATGCTCCAGATTTATCAACTATAAACTTGATTGATTACAATTTTAAAGTTTATGGAGATAAAGCAACAAGAGCGAGTCTGTTATCTAAGTGGGATAAAGACGTATCTGTAATTCCTAGATAATTTTAGGAATTAATGAGAGGGCTCGTCATTTGTTGGATACTAATTGGTGGAACAGGTTTCTTTCTCTTTCCATGGTATGTAACAGGTGACGGGTTTTTCTCAATCAATTGGATTTTAGAGTATTCTTTAGAAGATTACGGATCTGCCCTACCTCAAGTTTTTATAAATAAAAAATATTGGTTATTCCCATTAATCTTTCCATTATTTTTACCTCTAACTACAATTAAATTAAATCAAACCAATCCTCTGTATTCAAAAATATTTTTGTACTCAGGTTTATTTGGTTTCTTTTATTTTTTCTTACAAGGTTTTGCTGTTGGGATCAGAGGGTGGAATTATGAAATATTCCAATCAATTTTTGGAGATGTAGAAAATCAATATGGAATGGGTTCAGGTGCAGTACTTACATGTTGTGCTTTTATATTTTATATTACTCACGGCCTTGCATCTCGTGGCTGGTTAAATGGAGATAATTTTATTGTAGGAAGTATTGGAAGTATAATTATTTTAGTATCTACTTTTGTTTTTTTTCCAATATTTAGAATGTTTGGTGTAGCCTTTAAAGGAACTGAAGGTGGTTACGAAATTAGTAATTTTTCAGATAAGATTTTTAACAAAGGGATATGGGGATTAGATTGTTTATATAGTGACTATGCTTGTGGTGTTTTTTGGAATACTATTACCATGGGTACTCTTACTGCTTTTTCATCCACAATTTTAGGTTTAGGTTTTGCACTTTTAATAGCAAGAACAAGTTTTAGATTTAAAAAAACAGTTAGAATATTATCTGTCTTGCCAATCATCACACCTCCATTTGTAATCGGTTTAGCTATCATAATTTTATTTGGAAGAACTGGTGTTGTAAGTTCGTTTCTTGAATGGGGATTTGATATTGAACCTTCAAGATGGATTTATGGCTTACCAGGGATTTGGTTTGCACAAACTCTTGCTTTCACACCTATTGCATTTTTAGTTTTAATTGGTGTTGTTGAAAGTGTTAGCCCATCAATGGAGGAGGCATCGCAAACATTGAGGGCTTCAAAATGGCAAGTATTTAAAACTGTTACATTACCTTTAATGAGACCAGGAATAGCCAATGCATTTTTACTTGGTTTTATTGAAAGTTTAGCAGACTTTGGAAACCCATTAGTACTTGGAGCTGAGTACGATGTTCTATCAACTGAAATATTTTTTGCAATTGTTGGTGCACAATATGATGAAACTAAAGCAGCAATACTTGCAATGATTTTATTGTCTGTTGTCTTAGTTGTTTTTTATCTTCAAAATCAATGGTTAGGAAAAAAATCTTATATTTCAATTTCAGGTAAAGGAGATAGTGGAGTTCATCCTGAGCTACCGAATAAAACAAAATGGGTAATTTATTCAACAGTGCTTCCTTGGGCTTTACTAACTTTTATTATCTACGTCATGATTATGTTTGGTGGATTTGTAGAAATGTGGGGCATTGATCATAGCTTTACTTTAAAACATTATATTGAAGCCTTTAGTGTTGAATGGGTAGAAGACAGAGGCTTCTTGTGGACAGGAACTGCATGGAATTCATTTAATACAACATTTACAATTGCTTTGATTTCATCTTTACCTACCGCTGCAATAGGAATTTTAACTGCATATCTTTTAACAAGACATAGATTTAAAGGTAAAAATGCTTTTGAATTTGGAACTATGTTGAGTTTTGCAATACCTGGTAGTGTTATTGGTGTTAGTTATGTTTTTGCTTTTAACGTTCCACCATTAGAATTAACAGGGACAGGAATAATTTTAGTAATTGCATTTGTATTTAGAAATATGCCAGTTGGTGTAAGAGCTGGAATAGCTGCCATGAACCAACTTGATCCTCATTTAGATGAAGCTTCTTCAACTTTAAACGCATCAAGCGCTCAAACTTTTAGAAATATAATTCTTCCATTGCTTAAACCAGCAATTACTGCTTCATTAGTATTTAGTTTTGTAAGAGCAATGACAGCAATTAGTGCTGTTATATTCTTAGTCAGTGCAAATTATGATCTTGCAGTATCTTATATTTTAGGAAGATTAGAAAATAATGACTATGGTTTAGCGATAGTATATTCATCTGCTTTAATTGTAGTAATGTTGTTTACAATTATGTTAATGCAATTAATAATAGGAAAACGTAAACTAGGAAGAAGAGATCAAAACTCATCAATTTTACAGGGAATTTAGATAATGAAAAAAGCTGAAGTGAAGTTTGAAAATATTACAAAGAAATTTAATGAAACTACAGCAGTTGATAATGTTAGTTGTAAATTTGAAGCTGGAACGTTGACAACGTTACTTGGTCCATCTGGATGTGGAAAAACAACTTCACTAAGGATTATTGCAGGTCTTGAAAGAGCTACAAGTGGAAAAATTTTAGTTGATGAAGAGGACGTAACATTGCTACCTGCAACAGATAGAGATGTATCCATGGTATTTCAATCTTACGCTTTATTTCCACACATGAGTGTATTGGAAAATGTTTCTTATGGTTTAAAAATGATCAATGTAAATAAAGAGGAATACGTTCAAAAATCATTAGAAACATTAAAACTAGTAAACCTTGAAGGATATGAAAACAGAATGCCTTCTGAACTATCTGGAGGACAACAACAAAGAGTTGCTGTTGCAAGAGCAATTGTATTGGAGCCAAAAGTGCTTCTGTTTGATGAGCCTCTTTCAAACTTAGATGCAAAATTAAGAAGACAAGTGAGAGAAGACATTAGGGAAATCCAACAAAAGTTGGGGGTAACAACTATTTACGTAACGCATGATCAAGAGGAAGCTTTAGCTATCTCAGATAAAGTAATTGTAATGAATAATGCAGTAATTGCTCAAGAAGGTAGTCCAAAAGATCTATATAATTTTCCTAGAAACAAATTTGTTGCAAACTTTATTGGTGATGCAAATGTTGTGAAAGCTGAGGTCATAAATAAAAATTCAAATTCATATGATATCAAAATAGCTGAAATGAATATCAAAATTCAAAGTGACAACGAGTTAAATGGAGATATTTCTGTTGCTTTAAGACCCGAAAAAATATCAATTGATAGAAATAAAGGTGATAATTGTATTCATGCTACTGTAAATAATGCATCTTTTGTGGGCAGTAGTTATCAATACATTTTAAATTCTAAAGTTGGGAAATTATATGTTGTATCAGGTGATACAAATGACATTTTTAAAGTTGGAGAAGAAGTTTTCTTGAGTATAAATGAGCAAGAAGTAAAAATTCTTAACGACTAAAATTATGCTTTCAAACAAAGAAATTGTCTGTCCGAATAAACTTTTAGATATAGCTCATAGTAAAAAAGGAGTTAAGGTTGCAATTGTAAATGCTGGTAAACCCCTACCCATGTTATCTGTTCAAGACGCTGTAAATGAAAATCTAATTGAACCAGTTTTTATTGGTCATGAAGTTGAAATACAAAAATGTGCTGAAGACCTTGGTTGGGATATTTCAAAATATGAACTTATTCATGAGCCAGTTGAAAATAATACTGCAAAAATTGCAGCTAAACTTGCTAGTGAAGATAAAGTTAAAATAATTGTTAAAGGACATATTCATACTGATGTCCTTATGAAAGAAGTTTTAAAGCGAGAGTATAACTTATTAGGTAAAACTAGATTAAGTCATATCTGGCATATGACAGTTGAAAAAGAAGATAAGCCATTAATTATAACTGATGGTGCTTTAAATGTTTTGCCAAATGTTAAAACTAAAATGCATATTCTAAAAAATGTAATAAATTTTTCAAATCGTATTGGAATTGAAAGACCAAAAGTTTCTGTATTGTCTGCAACAGAAGAAGTTTTAGAAAGTGTACCAAGTTCAATTGAAGCTGCTGAAATAACAAAACTTGCTAAAGAAGAAAATTTAAACGCAGATGTATTTGGACCTTTAGCATTTGATAATAGTATTTCTAAAAAATCTGCTGGAATTAAAGGAATTAAAAACTTAGTTGCAGGAGAAGCTGATGTACTATTAGTTCCAAGTGTTGAAACTGGAAATGCCCTAGTTAAAATGATGATTTATTTTATGGGTGCCTGTGCTGCAGGAGTTGTGGTAGGAGGAAAAGTCCCGGTTGTAATAACTAGTAGATCAGATGAAGCGCAAGCAAGATTAGCATCAATAGCTGCGGCAGTCGTAGCTTTGGACTAAATGATTAATTGAATTTTATAAAAAATTAACCTAAAAAACTTTAAATTTAAAAGGAGAGAAATGGCAATTACATACTTAAAAAAATCACCAAAAACATCATCAACTGACGATACAAAAACAAGAGAAATAGTTGAAAATATTCTTAAGGATATTGAAACAAGCAAAGAAGAAGGTTGCAAAGAGCTTTCAAAAAAATTTGATAAGTATGAAGGTGAAGTAGTTATCTCTAAAGAAAAAATTGAAGATATTAAAAAAAATTTAGATCAAAAAACAAAAGATGATGTCCAGTTCGCTCATGAAAGAGTCAGAAAATTTGCGGAAGCTCAATTAAAAAATTATGGTCAAGATTTTGAAGTTGAATTGTCTGAAGGTTTATATGCAGGTCAAAGATTAATTCCTGTTAATACAGCTGGATGTTATGTACCTGCTGGAAGATATGCTCATATCGCATCTGCAGTAATGAGTGTAACAACTGCTAAAGTTGCTGGGGTCAAAAATATTTTAGTGTGTAGCTCTCCAAAACCTGGTGTTGGCGTTCATCCAACTATTGTTTATACAGCTGATCTTTGTGGTGCAGATGTAATTATGAACCTAGGTGGTGTTCAAGCAATAGCTGCGATGACAAATGGTTTATTTGGAAATGCGCCTGCTGATATATTAGTAGGTCCTGGAAACCAATTTGTTGCTGAAGCTAAAAGAATTTTATTTGGTAAAGTAGGAATTGATTTATTTGCAGGTCCAACAGAAATAGGAATTATTGCTGATGAAAACGCAGATCCAGAAATCGTTGCAGTAGATTTAGTGGGTCAAGCAGAGCACGGATACAATTCACCAGCTTGGCTTTGGACAACAAGTAAAGAATTAGCAGAAAAAGTAATTAAAAGAGTACCTGAACTTATTGCTGATCTTCCAGAGTTACCAAGAACTAATGCTGAAGCTGCTTGGAGAGATTACGGAGAAGTTGTTCTTTGTGATACAGATGAGGAAATGGCTACGATTAGTGATGAGTACGCACCTGAACACTTAGAAGTTCAAACTAAAAACTTAGAGTGGTTCCATAAAAGATTAAAAAACTACGGTTCTTTATTTATCGGTGAAGAAACAACTGTTGCTTATGGTGATAAATGTTCAGGAACAAACCATATTCTACCAACTAAAGGTGCTGGAAGATATACGGGTGGTTTATTTGTTGGTAAATTTATCAAAACTTTAAGTTTCCAAAGAATGACTAAAGAATCTACTGAACTTGTTGGAGCAGCTGCTGCTAGACTTTCAAGATATGAAGGAATGGAAGCTCATGCAAGAACTGGTGATGTTAGATTGAAAAAATACGGTTACTAAACAATTTATTAGATAGGATTTAACATGAAAAAATTTGAAGAAGTAATGAGCGTCAGCAATGAAATTGAAAACATCACTGCTGAAGAAGCAAAGAAGAAATTAAATGATCCTAATGTTCAATTTATTGATGTTAGAGATAAAGAAAGTTTTTCTAAAGGGACTATTGGAAATGCAATGCATTTAGATAGAGGTTTGCTAGAATTTTATTTAGCTGAAGGAAGTCCTATTGAAAACGATACTTTTAAAAATAATCCTGACAAAGAATATGTTGTATTTTGTGGTTTAGGTGGTCAAGGAACTCTTGCTACAAAAACAATGAAAGAAATGGGAATTAAGAACGTTAAAAATATTACAGGCGGTATGTCTGAGTGGGATAAGTTAAAAGATTAGTCCTTAATTAAATCTAAAACATCAACACCTATTTGCTTAAGTATATGTATTAAGTCTATAGGTACCCAGTTTTCTCTAATTTTACCTTCGTGGTGATGGTAAAAATCCATTACTCTCATAGTAACGTTTTGATTATCAGATTTGTATCCTAACCAATCATCTGACCCATAAACTGCTTGTATGCTATGCCAGCCAGCAGTCATTGAAAAGTTTCCATCGCCAAGTTCGCAGTAATGTCCTAGTTTCCAATAATTTCTTTCTTTAAAAGTTTTTCTAAATGGTAACTGATGGTTATCTACAAATCCCTCTAAGTTTCTTCCAGTGCCTATTCCGCTTGGCCCATACCATATCATTTTATCATGCCAAAATTCACTTTGTGGATGATTAATTAATTTACCTTTTAATTCTTCATCTGAATTAGTTTCTAACTCTGGCTTGATGTTCAAGCTTCTTTGCATCGTTAAAGATTGATCTAAACTTGCTTCAGAAACTTTCATATCTTTTTCAAAATAATTTACACCATCAGTATTAATTGGATTTAGCCAATTTCCCTCTGAACCTCTTGAGGCTTTAATTGGATTTTTTCCTGTTTGAAATATCAAATCTAATAAATCAATTAAGATATAACTCTCTACAATTTTATCATTTTTCAATTCATGGACTTCGCAGCATTTAAGATTTACCATTTTATTAATTGGCTTTATCCCAAAAATAGGTTTTTTGAATGTCCCTGAAAGCATAGATACTGATCCAACTTGAACTTTATCTCTAAATGTACCTCCAATGACTATCTGTTCTCTTCTCTCAATGTCTGGAAAAGCTTCAAATAGAGGTAGCCAAAATTTTTCTTTAAATGTATTTGCACCCTCAAATTCATTAACAGGGTGAAAACAATTAACTTTTACATCTTTATCAAAATAATTTTCTATATTTTGATCTAATTTAGATATTCCACCTTCTATAATTGTTTTTAAATAGCCTCTTACTTTTGTTTTATTATTGAAATTTTCTTCAGGTGTAATTTCTAATTTTTTTACACCTTGCTGTTCTTTTAAACCTGTATCAAATTGTTGTATTGGCATTTATAATAATTTAAGTAGGGTTAATATCATAATTCAATTAGAAAAACATATGGAAAATAGGTTAGCAAAATTTAATGAGCTGGTTCCAAGTACCCTGCCCTTTGTAGAAGGTAAACTTGAAGGTCACAAAGAAAGAAAAAATTATTCTATAGTTGGACCTGGTGTAGCTGAAGATAGCAAACAATTTATAAAAATTGCTATGCCTCATAGTTTTAACTTAGGTGCTGTGTCAGCACTTCCCCAAAATGGTTCAGGCCTACATAGTCATACAACTGCAGAAGTATTTGTTATTTATTCTGGTAGATGGAAATTTTATTGGGGGGCAGAAGGGAAAGATGAAACAATTTTGAATGCTGGCGACATAATTTCAATGCCAACTAACATGTTTAGAGCATTTGAAAACGCAGGTGACGAAGAAGGATTAATTTTTGTTGTTTTAGGTGGAGATGATCCTGGAATTATAACTTGGGTTCCAAGTGTTTTGGAAAAAGCAAAAAAAACTGGTATGGCACTTTTAAATGATAATTCGTTAATTGATTTATCTATTAATCAAATTCCAGAGGGAAAAACAATTCTTGAGCCTATTTCTCAAGAGGAAATAAAAAAATTTGATAACTATAAATTGGATCAACTAGAAAAGTTTATATGTAAAAGTAATGAAAATTCAAAACATGAAAACAAACTAAATGAGAACATTAATTTAATTCAAATTCTTGGAAATAAATTTGAAAAGAAGGAATTCTCTCCAGTTATAAATCAAGATACAGGATTTAATCTTTCAATTTTAAAATCCATTAAGGGTCATATTACAAATTTAAAATTTGAAAAACCTACAATAATGTTCTCAAGAACTGGAAAATGGGAAATAATGATTGATGATTTTCAGTGTGTTTTAAATGCTAAAGATACAATTTCTATTCCAATTAATTCTAGCGTTAATATTAAAATAGATGAAAATGAGGAATGTTACTTAAATTGTGTAACACAAATCTAATGAAAGGTTTTGATCCAAAATATAAAAACTTTCCTGATTACATACTTAAAATAACTAAACAAATTTGGGAAAATAAAGATGTTGAGTCTATTGGTCAATTTTATAGCGACAATATTCCAGTTAGATCACCTTTTGGTGTCACGTATGGAAATAAACCTGTAATTGATGCAACTTATGGGACCTTAAAAGAATTTCCTAACAGACAATTGCTTGGAGAAGATGTGATTTGGAATGGAAATGATGATATTGGTTATCATTCATCTCATAGAATTTTAAGTAAAGGAACACATCTTGGTGATGGTTCATACGGCAAACCAACTGATAAAGATATTTATTATAGGGTAATTGCTGATTGTGCATGCAAAAATAATCAAGTCTATGATGAATGGATTGTTCGTGATCAAGGAGCAATGGTAAGACAAATAGGATTTACACCAAAAGATTTCGCTCAAATGCTTATAGATAAAGAAGGCGGCGTTGAAAAAGCAAAACAATTATTTAATTCAAATTCTGAGATGAATTCAGATTACAAACAAGGCGTTGTACCTGATGATTCTGCTGGAAGTAAATACTCCAAAATATTAAAAAATATCTTTAAAGATGATTATGATTTTTCTGACTATGCAAGAGCTGCAACCATTTATTGGCCTGGAAACAAAATCGGACATGGGAGAGAAGATATAATCAAATTTTGGAATGCTTTAAAAAATACTTTGAGTGATATGAAGTTTTCTGTTGAGCATATTGGTTATTTAGAAGAAGCAGATAAAAATCCTAAAGCATCAATACGATGGTTTCTGCAAGGTAATCATTCAAAAGATACTGAAGAATTTGGAGAAAAATCAAATAAAAATATTTTTATAATGGGTATAAACCATGCAGAAATAATTGATGGAAATGTTATAAGAGAATGGGTTTTGTTTGATGAGGTTGCAATTTGGAAACAAATTTTAATGAAATAAATTATGAGTAAAATTAAAACAACACATGTGGGAAGTTTACCAAGATCAAATGAATTATCTGATCTTTTATTTAAAAAAGATCAAAAAGAAAAAATAGATTTAAATCAATTTGATGAAATTGTTCAAAGAGATGTAGATAATATTGTTAAAAAACAAAAAGAAGTTGGAATTGACTTTATTAGTGACGGTGAAATGTCTAAGATTAGCTATGCAACTTATGTTAAAGATAGAATTGATGGCTTTTCAGGAGAGAGTGAAAGAAAAGCACCAAAAGATTTAGATGACTTTCCATCTTTTAAAGAAAGAATTGCAAGAACAGGTGGCACTCCTACTTACACAAGACCTTGTTGTACAAGTGAGTTAAAAATTAAAGACAAAACTTCTCTAACAAAAGATATAAATAATTTTAAACAAGCTTTAGAAAAAAATAATCATAAAGATGCGTTTATGAATGCTGCTTCGCCAGGAGTTATTTCAGCTTTCTTACCCAATAAATTTTATAAAAATGATGATGAATATTTAGAAAATTTATCTAACCTGATGAAAGATGAATATGAAGAAATTACATCAAATGGATTAAAACTTCAGTTAGATTGTCCAGATTTAGCTCTTGCAAGACACATGACTTTTAAAGATTTATCAGAAGAAGAATTTTTAATAAGAGCAGAAAAACAAATAGAATGTTTAAATAACGCTATTAGTAATATAGATAGCTCCAAAATAAGAATGCACATTTGCTGGGGTAATTATGAAGGACCTCATTTACATGACATTGCGCTAGAAAAAATTATGCCTATAGCTTTAAAGGCTAATATACAAACATACTTAATTGAGTCGTCAAATCCAAGACATTCTCATGAGTGGCAAATTTTTGAAAATTTAAAAATCCCAAATGACAAAATAATTGCTCCTGGGGTAATCGACTCAACAACAAACTTTGTTGAACATCCCGAGGTTGTAAAAAATAGAATTGTAACCTATTCAAAAGTTGTTGAGAAAGATCAATTGGTTGCTGGAACAGATTGTGGTTTTAGTACCTTTGCGGGCTTTGGAAATGTTGATGAAAATATTGTTTATAAGAAGCTAGAGTCTTTGGTACTTGGCGCAGAACTTGCGTCAAAAGTGATTTAATTTCCTCTTTAATTTAAACTTCCTAATAGATATAGTTTTTGAACTTAAATTATAATTTAACAATAAATATAAAGAGAGAAAACATATGAGAAAAATACTAGTTACTTTATTGTTTTTACTTTTTGGAACTTCTGCTTATGCAGATTGTAACATTAAAAGTGGTTCAATAAATATTTTGGCTAATGATTTTCCTGCATTAAGAACTTTCGTTGAAACTTCTAAACAATGTAAAGGAAGTGCAGATTTTAAAGTGACTCATTCATCTGAGCACAATAAAATCGCAGTGCCAGCTCTTACTGCAAATCCATCTGAATTTTCAGCTAGAATTGCAGCAAACAGTTCAATCGTTCCTTTAATGAACCAAGACTTAATAAGACCTTTAGATGATCTTGTTAAAAAATATGGAAAAGGAATTCAAGACTCTCAATTGATCACAATTGATGGAAAAGTAATGGCTGTAGCATTTATGGCTAACACTCAACACTTATACTATAGAGAAGACGTTTTAAAAGATCTTGGTATAGCTGTTCCAAAAACATATGAAGAGGTAGTTGCTGCTTCTGAAAAAATTAGAGATTCAGGAAAAATGCAATATCCATATGCTGCTGCTTACAAAGCAGGTTGGAACTTAGCAGAAGAGTTTGTGAACATGTACATTGGTCATGGTGGTGAATTCTTTAAGTCTGGAAGTGCAGAACCAAATGTAAATAATGCAGAAGGTGTTGCTACTTTAAACATGCTAAAAAAATTATCTGAATTAAGTAACCCAGATTATTTAACACATGATAGTGAAGCTATTAAAGTTGAATGGGAAGCTGGAAATGTTGCTTTAATGACATTATGGGCTTCTAGATCAGGTACACTTTTAGATGATGAAGGTGATGCTAATATTACTAAAGCTACAAAACTAACAGGTCCAGCTACTGTTGCTGGCGGAAATATCCCAGCTGCAACTTTATGGTGGGATGGTTTCACACTTGCAAAAAATAGACCTGATGCTGATGCTGAAGCTACATTTAGAGCTTTGGCGCACGCTGCATCAAACAAGAAAATGGTTGCTGATGCTGCTGACCAAGCTGTTTGGTTAGTAGAAGGATTTGTTCCTGGACCAAAATCTATTGGTGTAATTGAAGCTGTAAAAATGGGTGCAAAACCATATCCAATGTTACCACAAATGGGTTTAATGCATGGTGCATTAGGAAGTGAGATTGTTGAGTTTTTACAAGGTAAAGAGTCAGCTGAACAAGCATTGAAAGATGTTGAAGCTGCTTACACTAGTAAAGCTAAAGAACAAGGCTTTCTATAAAATCTAATCTTTAAGTGGGGACTTGATCCCCACTTAACTAAAATTTTCATGCCTAATAAAACTTTTTTTTGGTTTTTTTTACCAACAGGATTAGCAATGGTCCTATTTATTGGGCTTCCTATCATTTCTACTGGAGTTCAATCCTTTTATGCTCAGCATGATCAAGTAGTTAAAGAAGTTAAAAAATGTGATCCATTTGGCTGTACTGTTTCAATTGTAGTCGACAATGAAGCAACTACTAAAATTAGAGAAGCAAAACCTTTGGGGAAATTTAATGGTTTTGGGACGTATATAGATAGAAACCATTTAGCAACAGAGGAAATAAAAAAATTTTGGAATGAAACAGAAACTTTTGGTGAATTTGTTGATCAAGTAACCAATCTACCATTTTATAAAGCGCTAATCTTTACATTAACTTATTGTATATTTGTAACTCCAAATGTTTTGTTATTAGGTTTTATTATAGCTTTGAGTTTAAACGCAATCTCAAGAAAAATTAGAGGTCCTTTAATTTTTGGTACTATTTTGCCAATGATTGTAACTCCATTAGTTGGGTCGTTAGTATTATTCTGGATGATAGACTCTCAAGGAATAATTGGAGCTAATATTCAAAATTTAATGAATGATCCATATTTGTCTTTGAAATCCTCTAAAACACTCACGTGGATAACAATTATTATATATGGAATTTGGCATCACTCCCCTTTTGCATTTGTAGTTTTCTATGCTGCGCTTCAAACAGTTCCTCAAGAACCAATTGAAGCTGCAATTATTGATGGTGCTTCTAGATTTCAGAGAATTAAACATATTGTGCTCCCTCATATTTACCCAGTGGTAACATTTGTTGCATTAATTTCATTAATGGACAATTTTAGAGTATTTGAACCAATTATAGGTTTTAGTGCTGAAGGTAGTGCGCAATCTCTTTCATGGTTAATTTACGATAACCTGGTAAATGAAGAAGTGATTTTATTTGGTTCTGCTGCAGCGACATCAATGATGACAATCATTGGCATAGCTATTTTGCTTGCCCCTGTATTAGTTAGAACATGGAAAGAATTTAAAACTGCGAGATAAATATGGATTACGGTTTAGATAAAAAATCAAATACTTTAAAAACATTTAATACCATATTCATTATTTCTTGGTTGTTAGTTGCATGCTTTCCATTCATCTGGACTTTTTGGGGATCATTTAAAGTAAGAGCAGACTTTTTTTCAAGGTCAGATTGGTGGTACGCTGTTTCTGCTTTCAACACTTTAATTGAAACTGGAGAAAAATTTACAACAAATGCATATCATGAAGCATGGTTTGAGGGTGAATTTTGGAAAGCATCCAAAAATACCATTATTGTTACTGTGTTTGTTGTTAGTATTTCATTGTTTTTGGGAACTTTAGGAGCGTACGCTCTTTCAAGATCAACTGAGAAATATGCATTTTGGATTTTAATGGCAGCTTTAATCTTTAGAGCTATGCCACATATAACCCTAGTCTCGGGTTATCTATTTCCATTTTTTGAATTACAAATATGGGGCATACTACCAACAACTATTGTTGTTTTAGTTGCTATTAATCAACCATTTACTTTATGGTTACTCTATTCATTCTTTAAAACAATTCCAAAAGAGCTTGATGAAAGTGCGTTGATTGATGGATGTTCATATTTTCAAGCATTTAGACATATCATAATGCCAGTGATGTGGCCTGGAGTTATTACTGCTGGATTATTTAGTTTAATGCTTGCTTACAATGATTTCACTGTAACGGCTTTACTACTTAATCAAGAAAATCATACAATGGTTCCAAAGATACAAAGTTATTTAGGAACTAACCAACATGAGGGTAATCTAATGTGGGCAGTTTCAGCAGTAGTTTCTGCAACGGCACCATTATTTATGTTGGTCATGTTCTTCCAGAGACAAGTTATCAGTGGTTTAACTACTGGAGCTGTAAAAGGTTGAAGAAATATTACAAAGCTTTGTTATTCGGTTCTATTGGAACCCTTGTTGAAACATCAGAAATTCAGAGAAAATCCTTTAATGAAGCTTTTAAAAAAAAAGGATTGGATTGGTATTGGACTAAAAAAGAATATATCAAACTTCTAAACAAATCAGGTGGTAAAGATAGAATAACAGAATATGCAAGAACAAAAGGTATTAAAGTTAATGCTAAGCAATTAAGAGATTTAAAAACTAAACTATTCAATAATTACTTAAAGAAAAATCATTTAAAATTAAGACCAGGTGTTAAAAATATAATTAATCTTTGTAATAAAGAAAAAATTAAATTAGCTTTTGTAACCTCTACCTCAAAAAATAATATTAATTCTATTCTTTTCTCATTAAGAAAATCAATTAGTCAAAAAAACTTTGACTTTATTGGAAATTCAAAATTAGTTAAAAATTTAAAACCAAATCCAGACATATACCTTCTTGCATTAAAAAAACTTAAATTAAAACCTAAGGAATGTTTAGCTATTGAAGATTCTCAAGAAAGTTTGAATTCAGCAGTTAATGCAAAAATTAGATGCATAATTTGTCCAGGAAAGTTTCACATAAATAAAAAGTTTAAGAACGCTTTTAAAAAATTAGAGAAATTAAATAAAAATATTATTCTGAAATAAAATCATTTACTAGATTATTAAATCTATCTGGTTCTTCTAAGTGAACATTGTGACTGCAATTTTTAAATATTTCTAATCGACTATTCTTAATATTTTTATTTAATGTATCGACTTGTTCATAATTATAAGAGATATCTTTATCACCCCATATAATTAAGGTGTCATTTTTAATGTTTTTTAAATTATCAATACCTCTCCAATTTTTCATTGCAAGCAAGGCGTTATCAGCAGTTTCTAATGAAACATTTTTAACTGCATTAGCACATAAAAAATAATTTTTATCTTTATCCCCTTTTACAAACCATTTAGGTGGAACTCTTGAAAATGATACTTCAGCACCCTCTTTCTTAAGTTTCTCTCTTGTTTCGTCCATAGTTTCAAATCTACCGGGGATATCTCCAATAGATCCTGTTGCAAAACAGATTAATTTATTAACTCTATCACCAATTAATTTTGTTATTTCTTGAACAATCATTCCACCCATTGAATGTCCAATTAAATTAAATTTTTCGATTTTTTTTTCATCTAGTATTTCAATGATTTTTTTTGCCATCGCATTAATAGAATTTAATGATTGTGCACTATGACTTTCACCAAAACCAGGAAGTGCTGGTGCAATAACTCTAAAATTTTTTGAAAAGTAATCTTTTTGAAAGCACCACATCTCTGAGGAACCTAAATATCCATGTACTAAAACAAATGGAAAACCTTTACCTTTATCATCTACAAAAATATTACTCATAAAAGCTTAATTATCATTTCCTTTAAAATAAACAAAACTAAAAAACTCATAAAAACTATGATGAATATATTTATTACCTGCCATATTTTTTTGTCATTAGCATACTTAGAAAGGTAATTTGATAAATATCCTAGAATAAAAAAAAATAAAAAAGAAGCTAAAGATGCGCCTATCGCAAATGAAAATTTTTGATTTAATAAGTAGTTCTTAGAGAAATTTCCAAGAATAAAAACCGTATCAGAGTAAACATGTGGATTTAAATATGTGAACCCCAATGTTTTTAAGAAAATATTTAACCTTGATACTGCACTAACATTACTTTGAAAATTAACTTCTTTGTAATGAGTTTTAATTTTTGAATAGATAAAATGAATTAAAAAAACCACTAAAAGAAGGTTAAAAATAAATTCTACAATTGGGTTAAAATATTGATTAAAGAAATGAAATAAAAAAATTCCAAAAAAAATTAATATTAAATCAGAAACTGAGCAAATAAAACAAACTAGAAATACATGCTGTTTTTTTAAACCTTGTTCAATTACAAAAATGTTTTGAGCACCAATTGCTAAAATTAAACTTAGGCCAGTAAAAAAACCTAACAGTGCGTATTCCATTGATTTTTCTTAAACTCGTTTTCTACCCTGAACAACTCTATCAAGAATAAGAGCTACAAATAATATGGCAACACCAGCTAAAATACCTTGTCCTACGTTTGCGTATTGAAGTGCTTCTAATACATCTTGACCTAAACCTTTGGCACCAATTAATGATGCTACAACTACCATTGCTAGACTTAACATTACTGTTTGATTAACACCTGCTAATATAGATGGGGTTGCTAATGGCAGATCTACTTTTCTAAGCAAATACCATTTAGATGCACCATAAGCAATTGCAGCTTCTCTAATTGTTTCAGGTACTCCTCTTAAGCCAAGAACTGTTAGTCTAACTACAGGTGTTCCACCAAATATCATTGTAATAATAACTGCTGCGACTTTTCCAGTTCCAAAAAATGCTATTACAGGAATCATGAATACGAAAGCGGGCATTGTTTGCATGAAATCCATAATCGGTCTTATCATTGAATAAAATCTTTGTCGTCTTGCACAAAAAATTCCAAGAGGAATACCAATTACAATACTTAATACTGCTGCTGTTCCTAAAAGAGCTAATGTTGTCATAGCTTTAACCCAAAAACCTAAAAATCCCATGTAACATAAAAATCCTGCTGAATAAATTGCAGCTCTAGGTCCTGCCGCTAATCCAGTTAAAGTTACAATGGTCGTAATAATTACTATCCAAGGAGTTTTTACAAATAGTAACTCTAAGAAATCTAGTACTGATCTAATACCAATAGTGATTGCCGTAAATAACGCATCTCCTTTTAATACTGCATAATCGAAGATCGTTTCTACCCATTTTATTGATGTTAACCTGATATCTGGATGAGTTGGGAAGTCGTCCATTAATGTAATGACACCAGGAAAACTATAATGCACTACAGAAAAAAACATAATAACTGCAGCAAACATTGTGCTTGATACAAAATTCTTAACTTGCATCCCAGGTCTTAGAGTTTTGTCTGATAACCATTCTGAATATCTTTTTTCTAATATCGAGTTAGCTAGTATTCCTTGAACAACTTTAACTGCAATTAACAATCCAATACCAAAAATTGTAATCCAAATAGCTGATGCCTCAATCCTTGCTACTTCATCTATGTAACCTTGCATGGCATCTTCTAGTGATTTGATATTTCTTTTATAAACCTCAACTTTGTCTGGATTATTTGTAATAGCTGCTTCTAACTGTTTGTTTCTAAAAGCTATGGTTGACTCAACTTGTTTAATTTTTTCTACAGCTTCTTTAGTAATATTACCAAACAAACCTCTAATAATTTGAACAACTGAAAACGTCTCTATAATTAAGAAAGCTAAAGCCCAATTCCAAATATTTCTCATTCCAAACCATATTGGTCCTAGAATTCCAGCATATAAATTGAATGAAAATGAAAAAGAAGGTTTGCTACCAATTTTTTGAAATTCTTTAATATAATATTCAGGATTAGATTTTACAAAATCTGTAATTAATTCTGATCTGGTTGGATTATGTATTTGTTTATTCTCCATCTCCACCCTCTATAACAGCTTTTAAAAGATCAGATTGTGTTAACACACCAACATTATTTTGATTATTATCCTTAACTACCAATGGTCCTTCGCTAGATTTTGATAACTCAATGAGCTTGCTTAATAATTCATTTTCTCCAACACTGTTGCTGCTTTCATTTAATTTTCCATTAGCACTCTCGTAACTCTCAATAGATTGCATAATTGTTTTTGCTTGAACAACTTTAAGTCTTGAAATTCCTTTTACAAAGTCAGCAACATATTCATCTGCAGGACTTACAACTATTTCTTCAGGTGTACCTATTTGGATTACTTTTCCGTCTCTCATAATTGCAATTCTGTGTCCTACTCTTACTGCTTCATCTAAATCATGAGTAATAAATACTGTGGTTTTTTTCATTTGTTTTGAGAGTTTGATGAATTCAGCTTGAAGCTGTCTTCTTATCAGTGGATCTAATGCACTAAAAGGCTCGTCCATTAACAGAAATTCAGGATCAGCTGCTAGTGCTCTTGCAAGACCTACCCTTTGTTGCATTCCCCCAGATAGTTCGTGAGCAAACTTATTGCCCCAACCTTGTAGCTCTACAATTTCTAAAATTTTATTTGCAGCATCTAATCTATCATTTTTGCTTACACCTCTTATCTCAAGCGGCATTGCAATGTTATCAACAACAGATCTGTGAGGCATGAGTGCAAAGTTTTGGAAAACCATCCCTATTTTTTTATTTCTTAATTCTTGAAGGTTTTCTCTATCAAAGGCCATTACATCCTGACCATTAATTAAAATTTTGCCTGATGTTGGTTCTAAAAGTCTATTAATATGCCTAACTAATGTAGATTTTCCACTTCCAGAAAGCCCCATTACACAGAATATCTCACCTTGTTTAACATCAAATGAAACATCTGAAACTCCAATAACTGAGTTGTAATTTTCTAAGGCTTCTGTTTTTGAAATTTTTTTATTTTGGATTGCATCTAATGCTTCTTTAGAAGTATTGCCAAATACTTTCCAAACATTTTGAATTTGTATTGCTGAACTCGATGAATCCATTTTTGTTTTTTATTATAGGAAAATATACTCGGCAATCTTAAATTGCCGAGTATAGATTTTGATTTAGATTATAGTCCTAACCAACCGTCTACAGTTGATTTATTTGCTTCCATCCAAGCTCTTGCTACATCAGCTGGATCTTTTTTCTCAACTGAAACCGCATAAGCCATTGCAGAAACATCATCAGCTGTTAATTGAAAATTCTTAAAGAATTCTACAATTGCTGGTGATTGACTCTCTAAAGAAGTAGCCCAACCGATTTGGATTTGCTTAAGAGCATCTTTTGATGCAACATAAGATTTCTTGTACCAGTCAGCATCTGCTTTAGGTTGAATCATTTTATATTTTGCAGGATCATATTTTGGTTCTGTTAACATGACTACGTCAGCCATTCCCCAAATTGCATGAGGTTTGTAACAATAGAATGCGTAACCTTCACCTTTTTTGATTGAGTCTAGTACTCTTGCATTTTTAACTGCTTCAGCAGCTCTAACTGCTTCGATACCAGCATCATATAAACCATAGTCTCTTAATTTAACTTGGTTAACATTAGCAGAAGCCCAACCATCAGCACCAATCCAAAACTCACCTTTACCATTTCCATCGCTGTCCATTGCTTTAACAACTTCTGGTCTAGCTAAGTCTTCAATAGCTGTAATATTCATTTTTTTAGCAAACTGTTGAGAAACACAGTAACCTTGGTTTCCTTCATATGGTTTGCTACTTAATTTTAAAGTTCCTTTTGGAACTAAATCATTAGTGTAAGCTTCTTGGTTTGGTAACCAAATATCTGGGTGAACATCGATTTCACCTTTTCCTCTGTCAATTGCTGCATAAATTGCAGTATTGTTTCCAGGAACTAATTCTGCTTCACCACCCATTTTGTCTGTAACTACTGCAGCAAGTAAATTTGCAATTGCAGTTGCACCTGTCCAACCTGGATCTCCAATTTTAACTTTTTCTGCGTTTGCAGAGAAAATTGATAAAACTGAAATTAATCCAGCTACAAGTGTAGATTTGATTATTTTCATTATCTCTCCTTAATTATTTATAAATAAAGTCTAACGCGAATTGAGATAACGTGTCAAAGAAAATAAAGATATAAAAGATAAGTATAATTATTAAATATAATTTATTCTGGATTAGACGTTAGTGTCTTTATTTCTAAAATATTTTCGTTTGGATCTTTTACAAAGAATGTTTCTTGTTCATACTTAGTGCCTTTAAATCTTAAATATGGTTCATCGTAATATTTAGTACCACTATCCTTTAATCTTTGTTTAAGTGCATCAAAATCTTTTCTCGATAAATGAACACCAAAATGGGGTACAGATACATTCCCCATGTCAACATCATGTCTTTCACTGTCTAACTTATGAGCACTTTTGTGAAGCGTTAATTCATTACCCCAAAAATCAACATCAGCCCACTCTTGTGCAGAATTATCCAGTCTGCATCCTAAAGTTTCACTATAAAACTTTTTTGCGACCTCAAGATCACCACAAGGTATAGCTAAATGAAAACAATTAGTGTTTTTGTACATAATTAATCTTTAATAACAGAATATAATGACTATATAAGCCACTTATCGAAATTTCAAGTGAGCATAAAATACAATGAATGATTATTTACAATCGATAATTGATAGAGATCCTGCAGCAAAATCAAAGCTTAGTTTGATTTTAACCTATCCAGGTGTCAAAGCAGTATTCTTTCATAGACTAGCAAACTTTTTTAGTACTGCTAAATTTTATCTCGTTGCAAGAATCATTTCTCAATTTTCAAGATTCTTAACTGGTATTGAAATTCATCCTAATGCAAAAATTGGAAAAAATTTATTTATTGATCATGGTATGGGAGTAGTGATTGGTGAAACTTCAGACATTGGTGATAATGTTACTATCTACCATATGGTTACATTAGGAGGAATTGCACCAAGTATAAATTCAAATGATCAAAGAAATATGAAGAGACATCCAACAATTAAAGATGAAGTAGTGATTGGATCAGGAGCACAAGTTTTAGGTCCAGTAACTGTTGGACGATGTGCAAAAATTGGAGCGAATGCTGTTATTACAAAAGATGTTCCTGAAAATGCTGTTATGGTTGGAATTCCCGCTAAGAATGTTGGAATAGCTGATAGTGAATTTAAACCTTACGGAATTACTCCTGATAGTGATAAAAAATCAGATAATGAATAATACACAAAACGATTTTATTTCTGGGATTGGAAATACTCCTCTTATAAAACTTAGAGCTGCATCAGAGATTACCGGTTGCAATATTTATGGTAAGGCAGAATTTTTAAATCCAGGTGGATCTGTAAAAGATAGAGCTGCACTTGCATTAATTAAAGACGCACAAGAAAAAAAATTAATCTCCAAAGGAGGAACTGTTGTTGAAGGTACAGCTGGTAACACTGGAATTGGTTTGGGTCTTTTAGGAAATTCTTTAGGTTACAAAACGATTATTGTAATGAATGACAATCAAACTCAAGAGAAAAAAGATTTACTAAGAAACCTTGGTGCTGAGTTAAGATTAGTTGAACCGAAGCCTTATAAAGATGACAATAACTTTGTAAAAGTTGCTTCAAGACTTGCAGATGAATTAAGACCCTCAAATAATAACGGAGTTATTTGGGCAAACCAATTTGATAATACTGCAAATGCAAAAGGTCATTACGAGGGAACAGGTCAAGAGATCTGGGAACAGACAGAAGGTAAAGTGGATGGTTTTGTGTGTTCATCTGGAACTGGGGGCACCATTTCGGGTGTAAGTAATGCGTTAAAAGAAAAAAATAAAGATATCAAAATTTACCTTTCAGATCCTAAAGGTTCTGCTCTTTATAATTATATAAAAAATGGAGAGTTAAAATCTGAAGGAGGATCTATAACAGAAGGAATTGGCTCAAGTAGAGTTACAGCAAACTTTGGTGAGGCCAAAATTGATGACGCCTACTCTATTGATGACCATGAGGCTCTACCTATTCTTTATGATTTAATTCAAAATGAGGGTTTAAGTTTAGGAACTAGTTGTGGAATAAATATTGCTGGAGCTATTAGAATGGGAAAGGAATTAGGACCTGGTAAAACTATAGTAACCATTCTTTGTGACAGAAGCGATAAATATGCAACTAAAATGTTCAATAAGAAATTCTTGGAAGAAAAAGGTCTACCAATACCTAGTTGGTTTTAGATATAAATCTTATCTGCTAATCCGTAACAAAGTATTGCACTTAACAAAGTAAGAATACCCGGTGCAATAATTCCTTCATTAGATGTTTGTGGAGTGTGACCCAACTTATTAATTTTAATATTATAAATACCAACAATAAAAGCTGAAAGGTTTTGTAAAAATACTAAATTAAAAAATGCCCACGTACCTTGAAGACCATCAGGTCTTATAAATCCAACCCATATTGCCATTGCAACAGCACCTATAAACAAAGAACCAAAAAATCTGGTCATTCCAGCACCAGTATCATCAATACCGAACTTATCTAAAAATTTCTTTGTAGCGAAAACGGTTTGATATGCATAAACAGCAAAAACAATAAAATGTACCAAAAATATAATTAAATAAAAAATTCCATTAAATTTTTCAATCATAACAAAACTTTATCAAATTTTATCATCAGATAAAACAACATAATCAGCAACTTTTGTGCTCCTTAATTGCATAACTGACGCGCGTTATAAACACGAGAGACTTTGTCATGAATATGTAACAGTCTTCTATTACTTATAATTAATAACTAAAAGAAAGATAAAATGAAAAAAATAATAATAGTTTTGGTGCTTAGTTTATTTACTACAATTGCTAACGCTGACGGCCATGCAAAAGCAAATGCGTTTGCTATTACTTTGAAAGTTCCAGCTAGTGATGTTGCTAAAGTTGAAGAAATGTTGAAAACGCACCATAAATGGATGAAAGAAACTCATCCAATGACTGGTGAAAAAAAATTAAATTCATATTCAGTTATCAAAGGACCTGAATGGAATAATCCTGCAGATCCTTCACAAGGTATGACTGGAAATATGTATTTTATTTTAACTGAGTATTATGAAAATCCTGCTGGTTTTCAAAATCATCAAGAGCTTGGAAGCAAATGGCCAATGATACAAGAATTTCAACAAATGCTATTCAGTTATGTTGTGGGATATACTTTTCCTGGAACAACTGTTGTTACGATAAAATAAAAAGAAGAAAATTATGAAAAAAATAATATTAACATTAATTAGTATTCTATTTTTGACTTCTTCGTATGCTGGTATGAGTGAAGATGACAAAAAGAAGACAATTGAGTGTGCAGGAATTTATTATGCAAATAGTATGATTCCACAAGCAGAACTTGAATTGGAAAAAATTACACATTCTTTTGCTGCTAAGAAATTTTTAAGCTCTTACTTGGTTAAAGATGGTGTAAATGAAGAAAATCTTAATAAAGAATTAATTAAGGTTGTTGATGAACGTTATGGAAAACCATACGAGGAAAATACCACAATGGAATGTGATAGTTTTGTTTATAAATTAATCCCTAATTCAAAAGAGGAAATAGATAAATTGGTAAAATCAGGGATTTACTAAACAAAAAATTTAGAAACGAAAATATATGAAAAAAATATTAGTGATTTTATTCAGTGTTTTATTTCTGACCTCTGCATATGCGGATATGTCTGATAGTAATAAAAATAGAGCTTGGGAATGTAGTGGTATTTATATGGCTAACTATTTCTTGCCACTCGGTGAAACATTTGAATATAGTATGAAAGAAAAATCTATGGCATCAGTTAAAGTTTTAAAAGCTTATGCCTTAGAAGTTGGAGTCCCTGAAAAGCAATGGGATGAAGGAGTAAACAAAGCTGTTGATAAGTTTTATGGATCTAAATTTGACGAGGATAAAACTAATGCCTGTCATGAATTTGTAAACTCAACGGTACCTAATGGAGAAGATAGAGTTAAAAAAGTAGTACAAACTCTATATTAGAAAGGAGTAAAAAATATGTCTAAATTTTATATTATAGGAAAGATTAGTCGTGATCTTGCTTTGAGAATGCAGAGCGATCCAAATGCAGATAGAGGAGCAGCGATCAAAGCTATTTGTGATACTGTTGGAGTAAAGTTTCATAGTTATGAGTGGGTTCGAGGAAGATTTGATGTAATCAATGTTATTGAAGGAGATTACGAAAGTGTTCTTGGAATGAAAGTTGCAATTATGAATGCAGGTTTAATGGAAGATATTATGATTCATGAAGTGTTTGATTATAATAAAACTTTCAACAAAGCTGCAGATGCTGGAAAAAACTTTAAAAAACCAGGTGAATAAACGAAAGGAATAAATGTCTATCTTAGAAAAATATAGTGCCGCACTAAAAAATAAAGACGAAGCAGCTATGAATGAGCTTTTGCATGATGATTTTAAATTTACAATGCATAAATCAGGAAATGTTTTAACTAAAGGTGATGTTATCAAATGGGCAATGAGTGGTGACATCAATCAAGATAAAGTTAGAATTGTTTACGAGAATGATGAAGTTGGAATTCATCATGCTTTTGTTACATTTAACGATGGAAATGTTGAGGCTGTAATGGCAGTTTATAAATATAACAATGGTAAAATTGTTAGTTTAGAAACTGGCGCTACTCCAATGCCTAAATAATTATATATATTTAGCGGGATTTCATTTAATATTATTAAATGAGTCTCGCTACTTCATACTTGTTCCTAGGTATTGCTGTATTCCTAGGAGTTACCTCAAATAGTTTTGCTAAAAGTGCTGAAGGTTTTACTCTTCTCTTTCCAAGTATAATTACTGCAATTACAATTGTTTTGTGCATGTATGCACTTTCATTAGTGATGAAGAATATACCAATGGGTATCACTTACGCTTCATTTGCAGGGTTAACAATCATTGCAACAGTTATAGTAGGTGTAATTAAATATAATCAAATTCCAAATCTTTACTCCATGATCGGACTAGCATTTATAATTATTGGAGTTTTAATGGTTAATTTGTTAGGCAGTAAATAATATGAAACCTTTTATAGGATATTTATTTTTAGCTAATGGCATAATTTTTGGAATAGCTTCAAATAGTTTTGCTAAAATCTCTGAAGGTTTTACAAAGCTAACTCCTTCAATTCTATGTATTTTGTTTATGTGTATTACAATGTTTTCAATTGCAAAAGCTATGCATGCAATACCTGTTGGATTTGCTTATTCAATTTATAGTGGTTTGACAGTAACAGGAGTTGTTCTTTTTGCAGTATTAAAATTTAATCAAGTTCCTAATGTTTATGGGATAATTGGAATTGCTTTGATTATTATTGGCGTAGTTATGGTTAATTACTTAGGTCGATTAAATTGATATTTTTTTAAAATGTCTGGAAGTTGATAACTTCCATCTTCATTTAAAGATAGTTCGTATTCATTAATAACAGTGCTTGTATCTAATGGAGAATATAAATGTGGGTACATATCACCATTTGATGCTTGTTCCCAAAGTAAGTGTTCAAGTTTAAAAGCATTTACTCTTAACAAAACAAGGTTTTCTTTATTTGGAAAATGTTTTTTTAAGGTTTCCTCGACCTGATCTTCTTCTGAGAAATGAATATAGCCATCTTTAATATCTTTTTCAGATCCACCATAAGTTCCAGATTGCTTAGCTTTTTGCCATTCTTCTTTATCAATAACTTTAAAAATAAATTCTAAATTCATTTTACCAGGAAGAGTTTGGTCCTTTTAAAAATTCCAGCTCTTCTTCAGTAGATTCTCTTCCTAAAATTTCATTTCTATGTGGATATCTATGAAACTGTCTAATTGCTTTGGTGTGGTCTTGCCAAAATTTTTTAATCTTATTGTATCCTTCATGTTCTCTTAAATATTTATTTAATAAGTAATAAGCCATTTCATGATCACTAATTTCTTCACTATGAATCAAAGGTAAAAGCATAAAAAATCTTTGATCAACATTCATAGCTTCTAAATATCCAGAATACACTGCATCATTTACTATCAATCTAGTTTTTTGATCTTGAGCAAATGCTTTTTTATCATCCCTAAACATATTTCTTGAAAATTGATCAAACAAAATTACCAAAGCTAAACAGCTCATGGGATTATCCTGCCAATCATCATATTCATTTTGACAAGCAAGTTCATAATCTTTTAAAAATTTATCTTTTATCTTTTGATCAAATTTATCATCCTTCTTAAATCTCATTTCAAAAGGAGTTTCTTTAAACCAGAAATCTAAAATTGATTGCGCTCGTTCTGGTATCATTCAGCTAAAGGTTTTAATAATTTTAATATTTGTTTATGATTTGCTTTATTATTTGAGACAATAATATTTCCTCCTACCACAGGATTTCTATTCCCCCACGTAGTTACTATGGCTCCACTTGCTCTCACTATTGGCATTATTGGATGAATGTCCCAAATTTTGTTTGCACACTGTGCAACCATTTCCAATCTACCTTCAGCTAGTTGACAATATGTCAAAGCATCAAAGCATGGAAATTGCATTCGTTTAATAAATTTTTGAATTTTGGATTGTTGTTTTAAGGTTAATTGATTATGAAAAGCAGCAGCTAACTTTGAATTTGCAAAATTTAATTTAGAATTAACTTTTAGTTTTCTTTTTTTGTTATTTTCAAAAACGTATGCGGTGTTTTTGTTTACATTTAAGTAATATTTTTTCATTTTAGGGAAATTTGCTAATCCTAAAATTGGCTCTCCATTATAATTTAATGAAATCAAATTACTCCAACTAGGATTACCAACAACATACGATCTAGTACCATCAATTGGGTCTATTACCCATGAAAATTCACTTTTAGTATTTTTGTGACCGTATTCCTCACCTATAATTTGATGATCTGGAAATCTTTTAGAAATTTTGGATCTTATAAACTTTTCAAAAGCTTTGTCAGATGTAGTTACTGGATCATAACCTTTGCCTTTCATTTTATTGGTTATCTTGAACGGCTTATCTAACTTAGCATAATAAAATTTTGTTAGATCTTTAGCTAGCTGGTTTAAAAAACTTGAAAATACTGGATATTTTTTTGTATCAAAATTATTCACAAAGAATTCTTACTATTTAATTTATATTGATTAAAGTTAAATTTTAAATAATGCTCAAGTATTATTTATGAAAATTGAGCTTCACGAAAATAAAGTTTACTTCAATAATGGTACTGAAAAAAAAGAAATACATCCTTTTTGGTTAAGAGAAAGAGTGGATGGTGAAGAATTTGTTGATAAAGGAACTCAACAAAGACTTTTTGACCCAACTAGTTTGAGTAATGATATAATCATTAATAAAGCCTCTATTCATGAGGAATTTTTAGAAGTTAACTTTAATGATGGAATTAGTTCTAAACTTAATCTTAGTAAAATTGCTTTAGAATTCTCAAAAGAAGATACAGTTATAAAATCTATAGAAAAAACTAAATGGGATTCCAGTTTAAGCAATATCAAAAATTTTGAATACCAAGATAATTTTTATGAAAGTAAAGAAATGCATGACTTACTTGTTTCTTTCTATAAGTTTGGATTTGTTGTAATTAAAAATATACCAACAACTAAAAATTATATTGTTGAGTTTGCAAACTCAATAGGCAGTGTTAGACGAACAAACTTTGGAGAATATTTTGATGTTAAATCAAAACCTGACCCTAATGATCTTGCATATACTTCTTTAGCTCTTGCACCGCACACAGATAACCCATATCGAAACCCTGTACCATGTATCCAACTTTTGCATTGCATAGAGAGTAAAGTTTCAGGAGGATATTCTATACTGGTTGATGGATATACTGTTACTGAAGATTTAAAAAAAAGTTATCCTGATTATTATAAAATCTTAACAGAAGTAAAAGTAAGATTTAAATTTATTGATAAAGAAGTAATTTTAGAATCTTTATGTCCTTTAATTGAATTAGATGAGTATAAAAATTTTAAACAAGTAAGATTTAGTCCAAGATTAGATTTTGTTCCAATCTTAGATAAAGAAGAATTAGATTTATACTATCAAGCAAGAAAAAAACTGTCTGAAATGTACAATTCAGATAAATATAGAATAGAATTTAAACTTGCTCCAAAAGATTTAATGATGATGGATAATCATAGGTTGCTTCATGGACGAACAGTTTATGATGCTAATGAAGGAGAAAGATTTTTACAAGGTTGCTATATAGACTACGACAGTACCGAAGGAAAATTAAGACACTTAAAAAGAAAGTTTAATCTATAGAAATATTTTCTATTTGAGCTTCTGCATCCCTAATAGATTTTTCATAATCTAAAGCCATTTGATCAGCACTTATAACTTCAACTTTTTCAATTCCAAAAAAATTTAAAATAAATTTTAACCAAGGCGTTAAAAAATCTTCTGAGCTATTTAGTTTTGTTCCACCAGAAGTAATTACAAGATATGCTTTTTTATTTTTTAATAACCCTTCTCTTCTACCATTAGGTTTAAATTTAAAGGTTTCCCCTATTCTTGCAGCTAAATCTGACCAAGCTTTAAGAGTTGCGGGTGGTCCGTAATTATATATTGGAGCTGAAATTATAATAATATCACTCTCTTTTAATTCTTTTACAAGCTTATCAGAAAGTTCAAACATTTTCTTATGTTCTTCAGTTTGATCCTTCTCATCAATTTTCATTCCAGATTCTGTTAAACCACTTACAAAAAGCATTTCATCATCTAAATCTCTATAAATTACTTCATCCTCTGGTTTTTTGATTTTTTCCAAAAGTTTTTTTGCTAACGCTCTCGATGTTGAGCCTTTTTTTCTAGCACTTGAATCTATTTGATAAATTTTCATTAATTACTTTAACCAAAGTTTTGCATAAAAGGAAAGATCTCAATTAAATAAAACCCAATTGCTTGCAATTTATTTGTAATAATTAATATTCCAGTTACTAAAAGAATTGCACCACCCACTTTTGATATAATATTTATATACTGACGCATATTTTTTGAAAAAATTAAAAATTTTTGAATTAAATAGCCAGATAAAACAAAAGGTATAGCTAAACCTAAAGAGTAAAAGCTTAATAAAATTATTGCTCCTGATAAAGTATCTTCAATTGAAGCTAAAGCCAAAATTGATCCTAATATTGGACCAATACAAGGTGTCCATCCAAATCCGAAAGCAGCTCCAATTATTACAGGAAAGAAAAAGCTATCAATTTTTTTAAAATCAAATCTTCTATCAATATTTAAAAATCCAAAATTAAAGACACCCAACAATTGTAATGAAAAAAATATAACAATCAGTCCAGCGATTAATCTTAAAGATTGAGAGTTTTCTAACAATACTTGTCCTAAAAAAGATGCTGAAGCTCCAAAAATGATAAATACTAATGAAAAACCAAAACAAAATTTAATTAAGGGAACAATATTAAAATTTTGTTTCTCAGTTATTTCTTTAAGAGATTGGCCTGATACAAAAGATATATATCCAGGTATCAAAGGTAGAACGCATGGTGATAAAAAACTTATTAATCCTGCTCCAAAAGCAATTAAATATTCAATCATCTATCCAGTGTTTTTCATTGCTGCAGAAATTCCTGCAATAGATGTCATTAAAGCATCGTCTAAATATTTCTTATCTGAATTTTTAAATTTTTTATTTGTTAATTTATTCATTATATTTGCCTGAAGAATGTTAAGCATTTCAGTGTAGTTGTTTCTGATAAATAACGCTTTTCTAAACTCTTTCCTCTCTTTTATAACTTCTTTTGGAGTAATTTTATTGTGCAATTTGACCAATGCATCAAATTGAAACCTCAATCTTTTTCCAATTCTTATCAAAGATTTATCAGCTAAATTGTTTTCATAAATCACTGATATTTCAGGATCAACCTTTGAAATCACCATATCCAAAATATCCATTGTTGATACAAAATAAGGCCAGTTCCTCTCCATGTCTGTCATAGTTTTTTTAAACTTTTTAATTGATCCATATCTTAAAGCCTCAGTTGTGCCGAGCCAAGCAGGAAGCATTAATCTAATTTGTGTCCAAGCAAATACCCAAGGAATAGCTCTTAAACTTTGTATATTGTCAACATTTTTTCTTTTGGTAGGTCTTGAACCAATTGCAAGTTTTCCAAGTGACTTATGCGGAGTAACAGTTTTGAAATATCTAATAAAATCCTCACTTTGATTTAAATATTTTCGGTAAGCAGATGTAGAAATCTCAGACATTTTTTGAATAAGCTCTCGCCAATTTGGTTTTGATCTAGGAGGTGGATTTAGAGTTGCCTCCATTACTGCTCCGATATAACTACATAGATTGTATTCAGCTAAAGGTTTATATCCATATTTTTGCTGTATAACCTCTCCTTGATCAGTAATTCTAATTTTTCCATTTACTGTTCCAGATGGTTGAGATTTAAGAGTTGCCTGAATTGGTCCTCCTCCTCTTCCTGGAGATCCTCCTCTTCCATGAAAAAATACAAGATCTATTTTATATTTTTTAGCTAAATTTCTAAGTTCTTCTTGAAGTTTGTATTGATGCCAACTTGCAGATAGTTTTCCTGCATCTTTACTAGAGTCTGAATATCCAATCATTACTTCTTGTTTTGAGTTGATCATTTTTCTGTACCAAGGAAGTTTAAATAAATTTTGCATAACACCTTTTGCATTCTTTAAATCATCTAAAGTTTCAAAAAGTGGTACTACTCTTAACAAATTCTTTGTTTCAGCCTGTAATTGCAATAAATAAACAGATAAAATATCAGATGCTTTTGAAGTCATTGAAATTACATAAGCACCCATACATTGCTCTGGCTCTTTAGATATTTGTTTAAATGTTTTCCAAACTTCTAAATTCTCTTTGTCTCTTAAATTAATTTTATTAACAAAAGATTTTTTTTGTTTTATTGATTTATTAAGTAATTCAATTTTCTTTTCTTCAGGTAATTGTGAATAATTTATTTTATTTTTCTTTTTAAATATTTCATTTAAAAGTTTTTCATGTCTATCAGACTCCTGTCTAATATCTAATCTTGCTAAATTTATTCCAAAACATCTAACTCTTCTTATCAAATCCAGCAAATCTGCATTTGCAATATGTTGACCTTTGTTCATGTTCAAGGAAGTTCTAACTTCTCTTAATGGATTAATAATTTCATACTTATCTTTTAGTAATTTATTATCATCTAAGGGTTTATTGTAATTTATATGTGCTTCAATTAACTGATATGTTCTTCTTACTTTGTCTCTTAAAGGTCTTAAATAAACTCTATAAGGTTCAAAACTATTTCCAGTAAATTTTTTGATTGCTTGTGAACATTCTTCCATTGATAAATCTTGAATTAATTTTGTGAGTTCTCTTTCGTATAACTTTGCAGCTTGCCATCTTGAAAATAAAATTACTTTTTTTGTTACTTCAGATGTAACATTTGGATTTCCATCTCTATCACCACCCATCCAGGAACCAAATTGAATAGGATTAAAGTTTCTAGGAAGATCTTTATTTAAATTTTTCCTAAAAATATCATTCAACCTTTTATAAACTCTTGGAATTGTGTCCCATAAACTATCCTCTATTACAGCCAAACCCCATCTGGCTTCATCAAGTGGTGATGGTTTGGTTCTTTTTAATTCATCAGTTTTCCAAATAATGGCTATCTCAGAATATAGTTTTCGATCAATTTCAATAATCTTTGCGGGGTATTTTTTATAAAGATGACGTTGTTCCATCAAGGTAGTTAAATTTGCGTATTTTTGAATTAGTGTTCTTCTCTTAACTTCTGTTGGATGTGCTGTGAGTACTATTCCAATATCAAGTTTTGTTGCTTGATCATAAATTTTTTTGTCAGAGATTTTTCTATTTTTAAAAAGATTGTTAATTATATCCTCAATAAATAGATTTTGTTTTTTGTTCTTAAAGTATGGATTATCGTATTCATTAAGTTTTCTAGAAGCATCTAACGACTCAGCTAAATTCATTAAATTAAGAATATGTGAAAAAGCTCTAGTGACTTTAAAAGTTATTTCAGGTGAAAGCTTTCTTGTGTCTTTTGAAATTTTGGAAAATACCTTACTTTTATTTTTATCTAATAAGGTGTTTTTAGATAATAATCTTAATCGCTCAACAATATTGAAAAATTTTGTGCCTTCTTGATCTTTGATTACTCTTCCAAGAAAAGTTCCTAATAATCTTATATCTTCTCTTAAAAGCTTAGTAGGTATTCGTTCATAGTAAAGATCTCTCTGCTTCATTACTTAAAATAAATTTTTTTTGTAAAACTCCTTTTGTGTTTGTTTTTACACCAAAAAAGAATCCTGAATATCTAAATTTTCGCAAATCAGCCTTGTCCATTCCTTTTGTAGCTGTTGAAACGTACAGTTCTTGATTATTCTTACCACCAAACGCACAATTAGTAATATTTTTAGCTGGAAATTTAATTCTGTGAATTAATTTTGCTCTACTATTAAATACTGAGACACATGCCCCACGAAAATGGGCAACCCATAAATTTTTATTTTTATCTACAGTCATTCCATCTGGAACTCCTTCTTCAGGAGTTAACTTTTTAAATATTTTTTTACTAATTATTTTATTATTTTTATTTATCTTAATTTTATAGATAGTTTTTTTAGGACTATCAGTATGGTAAAAATTATATTGATCAATAAATGCTGGGCCATTTGTAATTCTATAATTTTTATCAACTCTAGTTAATTTTAAATTTTTATCTAATTTATACAAAGATCCTTTTTCAATTTTTCTCTCTAAGTTATCCATAGTTCCAAACCAAAGATTTCCAGCAGGATCTGTTTTACCATCATTTATTCTATTCAATTTTAATTTAGGTTCTATTGGTATCGATTTTAAAACTTTTTTTGATTTTAAATTTTGAATTCTTATTTCACCTTGCAATCCTAGAATAAATATATGATCTCTTATGTGGGCAATGAAACCTACTTCTTTATTTACTTTAAATATTTTCTTTTTTTTATTTTTTATATTTAAAGAACAAATTTTCTTTTTCTTTATATCAACAAAATAAATTGAGTTGTGTTCTTTAACCCAAAGTGTTCCTTCACCTAAAGTACATCTTATTTTCCAAATTGGTTTAGGCTCTGTAGTTTTAATTTTATTCATTTACTTCAAACTCCTTAATAAAATCCTCATTTGGGTTTATACCAATACCTGCATTGTCTGTCACTGATGCAAATCCCTTATTGTTTTTAACTTGATCTAAAATTGAAAAATTTTCTTTTGGTAGATCTGTAATAAAGATATTTTTCTCTGTTGTATCAAATTCGAGCATAGATTTTGTTGGGAATAATCCCCCTGGCATATCTGGTTGTGCAGTCAGTAAATGAAGATTTACCGCTATACTTACAGCAGATCCCCAAACATGATTAATTACAGGAACAAAGTTAGCCTGCGCCAAGGCTGCAACTTTCAAATATTCTGTAATACCTCCTAATCCACATACTTCTGGTTGTGCTATATCGATGCAATCATTGTTAATTAATTTATTCCATCCATACTTTGTAAATTCTGCTTCACCTCCAGCAACACTGGTTGATATATTTTTTTTTAATTCTTGGTAACCGTTGTAATCTTCAGGAGCGACAGGTTCTTCAAACCAATAAACATCTAGTTCATCAAGTCCTTTTCCAACATAAAGAGCATCTTTCAGATTATAAGCATGGTTAGCATCCACCATTAATTTAAAATCTTCACCTATAGAATTTCTAACTGCTTGAACTAACTTTAAATCTTCTTTTGGACCTAATCCAACCTTCATTTTCATTGCTTTAAAATTTTTTGATTTAATCTGTTTAGCTTCTTCTTCAAACAACGGAATTAATTCATCCACTGATTTTTTTTGTAACATCATTCCATATCCATAAACAGGAACTTCATTATTACATTTCCCACCAACAAGTTGGTAAAGAGGAGAGTTTGTTTTTTTTCCTAAGATATCCCATAGAGCTATGTCAACTCCTGACAAAGCTTGTATTGGCATTCCTTTTTGACCACTATCTCTTAAAAGATTGTAAACTTTTTGCCAGATATGTTCTTTATTCAAAGGATCCTCGCCTATTATTAAAGGCTGAATTACCTTTTCAACAATGAACTTATTGGCTAAAGCAATATTACCTGGACCAAAACATTCACCCCATCCCGTAATGCCTTCGTCAGTTTGTACTTCAACCAAATGGGCTGTTCGGTGTTTATAATATTGTTGTGAATAACCTAGTTCTTTCTCTAACTCATATTTAAGTACATGACTTTTAATAGAAGTTATTTTCACAAAAGATTATAAAGCAACTACTTTAGAGTTTTGCTCTCCTAAATTTTCAATTGATAATCTCATTGTATCACCAGCTTTCAAGAATTGTTGTGGTTTCATTCCCATACCAACTCCTGGAGGTGTACCAGTTGTAATTATATCACCTGGCTGTAATGACATAAATTTACTTAAATAAGATACAATAACGTTAACATTAAAGATCATAGTATTAGTGTTTCCAGTCTGCATTCTTTGACCATTAACATCTAAACTCATTTTTAAATTATTAATGTCAGCAATTTCATCTTTGGTTACCAAGTAAGGTCCAATTGGTCCATACGTGTCATGAGATTTTCCTTTAACCCATTGACCCATTTTTTCTATTTGCCATTCTCTTTCACTAATATCGTTTACTAAACAATATCCTAAAATGTGATCTTGTGATTGAGCTTCTGAAATATGTTTTGTATGCTTTCCAATTACAATTCCTAATTCTACTTCCCAGTCTAATTTTTTTGAACCAGACACAATTTCGATATCATCGTTAGGACCATTGATGCAACTTGTTGCTTTCATAAAAGTAATTGGTTCAGATGGAACCTCTGCTCCTGTTTCTGCAGCATGATCTGAAAAATTTAAACCTATCGCAATAAATTTTCCTGGTTTTGTAATACATGAACCAATTCTCTCACTTGAAGATATCTCTGAAAGACTTGCTAAATCAGCACTTTGTAATTTTGAAATAGTTTCAAAATTTAAATGATCAGGATTTAAATCTGAAATGTGTGAACTAATATCTCTAATTTTACCATCTTTGTCTAAAGCTGCTGGTTTTTCTTGTCCTTTTTGGCCTACTCTTAATAATTTCATAATTGTCCTTTTGTTATTAAATTATATTGAAATTCCACCATCAACAGAAATTGTAGTTCCTGTTGTAAATGTTGCATCATCACTTGCTAAATAAACTGCAACTGCAGCAATTTCTTCTGCAGTTCCTAATCTTCCCATTGGTTGTCTTGCAATAAAATCTTTTTTTGCCTGAACTGGATCTGGGCTCTGGTTTACTCTGTCTTGCCAAGATGGTGAGAAAACTGTTCCAGGAGCAATTGAATTACATCTGATATTTTGTTTTACAAAGTCAGCAGCAATTGCTTTAGTTAAACCTATTACAGCGCCCTTTGTTGTTCCGTAGACAAATCTGTTTGGAAAACCTTTTAAGCTTGAAGCACATGAAGACACATTAATTATACTTCCACCATTTTGTTTTACCATCAATGGTAACATCGCCTTACACATAAAATACATTGATTTCACATTTACATTTGATGAGAAATCCCAATCTTTTTCATCACATTCAAGAATTGTTCCATGGTGAACAAATCCAACTGCA
This sequence comes from Candidatus Pelagibacter sp. HIMB1495, assembly GCF_052047955.1. Classification (NCBI taxonomy): domain Bacteria; kingdom Pseudomonadati; phylum Pseudomonadota; class Alphaproteobacteria; order Candidatus Pelagibacterales; family Candidatus Pelagibacteraceae; genus Candidatus Pelagibacter; species Candidatus Pelagibacter sp. HIMB1495. The sequence goes on from NZ_JBNAIQ010000001.1 coordinate 1,187,879, forward strand.
TTAAATAATACATCTACTTTATCAAGAGTTTTAGTAAATTCTAAGATAGCGTTGTTATCAGTTGAGTCTAATTTGGTAACTTTGATATCTGGATATTCTTTATTTAATTCTGCTAATGTTTTTTCGTTTAAATCTGTAGCTGTTACATGAGCTCCTTCTTTATGAAATGCAATTGCTGTTGCTTTTCCAATTCCTTGTCCTGCTGCTGTTACAACAATTTTTTTGCCATTAAGTCTTCCGCTCATTTTTTATTTATCCTTTCAATCTCGTTATAAAGTGAACTGTGATCAGTGTTGCCATGACCATTATCAACTAAAGTCTTATACATTTCTTTAACTAAATTTGAAATAGGTAAATGTGTATTATAAGAATTTGCACATTCTAAAATGTTATTCATATCTTTCAAATGAGTATAGGTCTTGCCCTTAGGGCTAAAATCTTTATCAATCATTCTCTTTCCATGGGTTTGAAGTATTTTACTATCAGCCCATCCACCAGAAAGAGCTTTGATTAATTTATTTGGATCTGCTCCAGCTTTTTCACATAATGTTATGGCTTCTGCAACAGCTCCTATTGTAACTCCAACAACAATTTGATTTGCTAGTTTTGATACTTGTCCACTTCCAACAGGTCCAACCAATGTTGGGTTTCCCATTGCTTTTAAAATTTTTTCAGAATTATCAAAAACACTTTGATCACCGCCAACCATGATGGCTAGCGAAGCTTCTTCTGCTCCGATTGTTCCTCCTGAAACTGGTGCATCTAGATAATTTACATTTTTTGATTTTAAATTAGTTCCATGTTTTGTTGCTGTCGTGGGTTTTACAGAGCTCATATCTATAACTGTTGATCCTAATTTTAAGTTGTCTAAAAAATCTGAACTAGAAGTTATTGCATCTACAGCACTATCATCAGTTAACATGGTAATGACAAAATCACTATCCTTAACTACATCACTTATTGTTTTTGAAATTTCTGCACCATACTCTTTTAGTGGTTCTGCTTTTTCTATTGATCTATTAAAGGCTTTTAATTTAAATCCAGATTTTAATATATTTTTAGCCATTGGAAGGCCCATTAGACCTGTTCCAATAAATCCAATTGTTATCATGGTTTTGGTTTAAACTCGTGGAAATTTTGTGTCATTGCTTCAGGGAAGAACATAACACATGCTAATACAATTAACTGAATTACTATAAACGGAGCAAAACCTCTAAAGATATCTGTTAAAGATATGTGTGGAGGAGCAACCGATTTTAAATAGAAAGCAGCGGGCCCAAATGGTGGACTTAAAAATGAAACCTGCATATTTACACAGAATAATATTCCAAACCAAATCGGATCAAAACCAAGTGCAATTACAATTGGTAAAAATACTGGCATCGCCAATAATACAATTCCAACCCAGTCCATGAATGCTCCCATGATTAAGAACATAATCTGCATCATGAAAATTAGATACATTGGTTTCAAATCATACGCTAAAATTGTTTCTGCTACATATTTTGGGCCACCTGCAAGAGAATAAGCTCCTGCTAAGACTGTTGCACCAAAAGTAATTGTCAAAATCGTTCCAGATGCTTTGAAAGTTCTTGTTAATGCATCTTTAAATAAAAACCATGTCAGCTCTTTTCTTGCAAAAATAATAATTAAAGTAGCAACAACACCCATCCCTGCGGCTTCAGTAATACCAGTCATTCCAGAATAAATTGAACCTAATACAATAATTACAATTCCAATTGGTGGAAGTAGACCTGGAAGGTAAGACATTTTTTCTTTTAAAGTTAAAGCCGGCTCATCACTCAATGGAGCTAAATGAGGTTGTAACCTTGTTCTAATAAGAATGTATGTAATAATTAAACCTGAAATCATTAAACCTGGAACAATTGCTTCTTGGAATAACATCGTAATAGAGGTCTCTGTTGTTAATCCATAAATAATTAAAACAATTGATGGAGGTATCATTGTTCCTAAAGATCCAGATGCACAAATAATACCAATAGACATGTCTTGATCATATTTAAGTCTTAACATTTGTGGTAATGCAATTAATCCTAATAAAACTATTTCTCCTCCAATAATTCCACTCATTGCAGCCATGATAGTTGCCATGATTGCAGTAACTACACCTACTCCACCTCTAGTTTTTCTTAACCACGCGTTTAAAGCATCATAAAGATCTCGTGCAATGTTAGAGCGTTCGAGCAAGGAGGCCATAAAGATAAACAAAGGCACTGATAAAAATGAATAAGTAACAACCAGTGAGTAATACCTTGAAAGCAATATTCCTAAAGCATGCTCACCTATGTATAAAAATACTAGTACTGCACCCATGAAGCCTGATGCAAATCCCATCGGAACACCAATAGATATTAGTGCTAATAATCCCACTATTAATATTATCGAGAGTGTTCCTATTTCAAATTCCATCTTACTTTAATTCTTTTGAAGGATCGTATTGTTTTTCTTTTGGATTTCTCCAATCAATGATTAGGTTATTTACTGATTGAACTGCAATAAGAAATACGCATAAAAGTGTAAGTGGTTTCATTGTAGCCGGAATTGGAGGATCCCAATAAGTTGCAAATCTCTCCCAGGTAGTGAAAGATCTGTGTGCATCTTCCCATCCACCATAAATTACTGCTGTAGCAAAAAGAACAATAATTATAGTACTAATTAAGTCAAAAATTCTTTGAGTTGGTCTTCCAACCCAGTCGTAAAGTAAAACTATTCTAATATGGCTTCTTAATCTTGTTGCATAAATTCCACCAACTAAATAGCAAACACCTGCAAGCCACAAACATAACTCATTAGCCCATAAAGTTGGCTTAAATAAAACATATCGCATAAAAATTTCATACATCATCACAATTACAATTACAGGAATTAAATATTTTATTGTGTGACTTAAAAATAAGGAAACTCTATCAATCCAATTAATTGGAAAATCATCTTTACTCGCTACTTTTTCGTTTTGTTCTTGTAACTCTTTATCTATCATTGAGTAAAAATTTTAGATTTTATTCGAAGGGCCTTTTCAGGCCCTTCAAAAATTATTTATTACATAATACCATTAGCTTTCATGTAAGCTTTGTGTATTTCGATTAAAGCCGCAGCTTCTGGAGATTTAGTCTTCCATTCTTCCCAAGCAGCAAGTGCAGCTGTTCTGAATTTAAGTCTATCTTCTCTAGACCAGTCATGAAGAGTAACGCCCATTTCATTTAAAGCTTTAACAGCTTCAGCGTTTTTTCTCTCAACTAAGCTAGTAATAGTTCTTCCAGCGATTTCTATTCCAGCTTTCATAGCACCTTGCTCATGTGGCTTTAACTTGTTCCATACTTTTGTGTTACAAGCTAAGTGGTCAGCCGGCATAGAGTGGAAACCTGGGTATGTAGCATATTTGTTTTGCTCATAGTGTCCACCAGCATAGTTAGTTGCTAAAGATGAATAGTCAGCACCATCGATTAGACCAGTTTGTAAAGCTGTAGGAACTTCACCAAAGTCCATAACGATTGGCTTCGCACCTAAAGTTGTAAAGATCATACTTTCCATTCCTGGAGGTGATCTAAATTTAAAGTCTTTCAATGAAGCAACATCTGGAATTGGTCTGCTAGATATTAAAGACTCATGTCCTGGTATCCACCAACCAATCAAAGTCATTCCATATTTGTTGTATAATGCATCAACAGCATCTTGAGCACCTGGGTAGTTCAAGAATTCATATTGTTGGTATGGGTTATCGTATCCACCCATTACATCACCTGCAAATTGGAACGCTGCATTTTTACCAGTTTGGTAACCAGCACCAGTCATATCACAATCGATAATTCCAGTTTGTGCAGAGTTAAATACCTCAGCAGATTTACCTGTTACTGAAGATGAGTAGAACATTTCAATTTTCAAGCTTCCACCAGAAAACTTTTCTACATTTTTTGCGAACTGAGCCGCAACTTCACCATTTGGTGAGCTAGCAGTAAAGTGAGTTTCAATCTTTAAAGTCTTTGCATTTGCAGAGCCAAATAAAGCAACTGAAACCATAGCCACCGCTGCTAAAGTTTTAGATATTAATTTAAACATTATCTTCCTCTCGTTTATGTTTTTTCGAAAGTTAATCATAAATGATTTTCTATTTCAATTAAATCGGTTTAATTATTATATATAGAAATTATATATATTTTATAAACACAGAGAATAGAATTGTTCTAAACTACTTCTGAAATCAAAGGTTTTTCATTAAAAAAACAATAGATATTATCTACCGCCATCATGCTCATTGCAAGACGTGTTTCATGTGTCGCACTACCTACATGAGGAAGAGCAAAACAGTTATCTAGTTTTAAATATCTGTTATCTAAATTTGGTTCATTGTTGAAAACATCTAAACCGGCTGCATAAATTTTTTTATTTTCTAGTGCATCAATTAATGCATCGTCATCAATTGTTGATCCTCTTGATGTATTTATGACAACTGCATGTTTTGGTAATAAACTTATTGTATCTTTATTAAGAATGTATTTTGTTTCTGCGGTAGCTGGTGTGTGTATGCTTACAAAATCACAATTTGGTAACATCGAATTTAAATCTGAATAATATTTTGCACCATCTTCTAAATCTGCAGACAACTTATTTCTATTATAATAAATTATTTTCATTCCAAATGCTTTTGCATTTTTAGCAGCCATTCTTCCTATTCGTCCCATACCAATAATACCTAAAGTTTTGCCAGTAACTGAGTTACCAATCATAAATTTAGTTAAGTCAGGTTTTTGATTTTTCCAATTATCAGTTCTAACTAAATTATAAGCTTCGCCAATTCTTCTTGAGGCAGCTAATATTAAAAGAATAGTTAGCTCTGCAACAGCTTCGTTTAATACATTTGGTGTATTGGTAACTTTTATTTTTTTTTCTAAAGCAGAGTTAACAGAAATATTATCGTAACCTACTCCTACCTGAGCAATGATTTTTAATTTACCATTAAGATTATTAAAAAAATTTTCTCCAATTTTATCAAATCCTGTAGAAATCATCCCATCATAGTCATTTATTATCTTAATTAATTCACTTTCTGGAATTGGCTCATCTTTTGGATTTAATGTTACATCAAATTCTTTACTTAATTTTTCTTCTGCTAAATCTGAAATTTTTCTAGAAACTAATATCTTTGGTTTCATTTAATGAGAGTCTCTAGGTAAACCTTTTGTATGAGATACATCCAAATATTTTCCTCTAGAATTAATACAAGCACCATCATCTAATTGACCTACTGTATTTCTGAATATTTCTTGCCAAGGAGTTTGATTATTTGCTTTAAATTTCTTTCTATTTTTTCTTCGCTTCTTAAACTCAGCCTGAGAAATTAGTAAATCAACTCTTCTTTTATTTAGATCAATTTTAATTTTATCACCTGTTTTGACTATTCCTAAATCTCCTCCAACTGCAGACTCTGGTGACACATGAAGTATTGAAGGACTTTCAGATGTTCCACTTTGCCTTCCATCTCCTAAAGTAGGCAGATGTCTAATACCTTTTTTTAACAATCTGTCAGGTGGTTGCATATTAACTACTTCTGCAGAACCAGGGTAACCTACTGGACCACATCCTCTAACAATTAATATTGAGTTCTCATCAATTTTTAATTTCTTATCATTAAGTCTTTTATGGTAATCTTCAGGACCTTCAAAAACAATTGCCTTACACTCAAAAGCATTAGGGTGTTTAGGGTTTGATAAATATTGATCTCTAAATTCTTTACTGATTACTGATGTTTTCATTATTGCAGATGAGAAGAAATTACTTCTCATAACTAAGAAACCAGCTTTTTCTGTTAGAGCATTTTTAAATGTTTTGATCACTTTGTTATCTACATCAATTTTCTTTTTCAAATTTTCACCTACTGTCTTTCCAGTTACAGTCTTTATGTTGGTATGAATTTTTTTATTCTTAATTAATTCTTTCATAACCGCTGGTATTGCACCTGCTCTGTGAAAACTTTCCATTAAATATTCACCAGCTGGCTGACAGTTTACTAGCAAAGGAATATTATGACCTAATTTTTGCCAATCAGATAAATCAAACTTAATTCCCATGTGTTTAGCTATTGCACTTAAATGTGTTGTGCAGTTACTTGATCCACCTATTGCGCTTGCAACTACTACTGCGTTTTCAAATGCTTTACGTGTCATAATTTTTGATGGTGTTAAATCTTCATGAACCATTCCAACAATTCTTTTTCCAGTTTCATATGAAATCTGTTCTCTTTCTCTATAAGGTGCAGGAATTACAGCTCCTCCAGGTAGGGACATGCCTAAAGCTTCTGCAACTGAATTCATAGAAGATGCTGTTCCCATAGTATTGCAATGACCAGCGCTTGGCGCAGAAGATGCAACCATGTCCATAAATTCTTCGTATTTAATTTCTCCCTTAGCTAACATTTTTCTAGCTTCCCAAACTACTAATCCAGATCCGGCAAGTTTTCCTTTGTAAACTCCATCTAACATTGGGCCACCTGAAAGAACTATTGCAGGAATATTAACTGTGGCTGCTGCCATTAATGCTGCAGGAGTAGTTTTATCACACCCTGTAGTTAAAATAACTCCATCGATTGGATAACCATACAAAACTTCTACCAAAGATAAATAAGATAGATTTCTGTCCAACATAGCTGTTGGTCTTTTTCCAGTTTCTTGAATAGGGTGAGTTGGAAATTCCATTGGAATTCCTCCAGCTCTTCTGATCCCATCTTTAATTCTTTTAGTTAAAGACATAAAATGTCTGTTACATGGAGAAAGATCACTGCCTGATTGAGCAATACCTATAATTGGATTTCCAGATTGTAATTCTTTTCTTGTAAGACCATAATTTAAGTACCTTTCTAAATATAAAGCCGTCATGTCAGGGTTTTTTGGATTATTGAACCACTGTTGACTTCGGAAACTCTTTTTTCTTTTTTTAGGCATAATTAATATAATGGTTTGTTTAAGTTATTGGTTATATAATAAATTTATGAATAATCTAATAGTTTTAAATAGCAATGACAACGTTGGCGTAAGTCAATTTATCATACCAGAAAAAACTAAAATTGAAGGACATGATATAAGTACGTTAGATCCAATCCCTTTTGGTCACAAAGTATGTTTAAAAGAGATTAAAAAAGGTGATCCTATTATCAAATATGATCAAATTATTGGATTTGCTTTAAATGATATTAAACCAGGAGAGCATGTTCACTCTCATAATTTAGAATTTAGAGAATTTAAAAGAGATTTCAAAGTAACTGATAAATCACACAATGTTGACGAAAAAGCAGATACTTTTTTCAATGGAATATTAAGAGATAACGGCCAAGTAGCTACAAGAAATTATATTGGAATAGTTAGTACCGTTAATTGCTCTGCAACAGTTACAAAAATGATTGTTGAAAAAATAAAATATTCAGAAATTTTAAAAGATTATCCAAATATAGATGGAATTGTGCCTATTACTCACTCAACAGGATGTGGAATGAATACTGAAAGTGAGGGAATGCAAATTTTTCAAAGAACGATTGATGGTTTTAAAAATCATCCAAATTTTTCTCATGTTTTTGTTATAGGTTTAGGTTGTGAATGTGCTCAGGTAAGTTTGTTTGACGAATCTTTAAAGAAACATAACAGAATTCATTTCTTAACTATCCAAGATGAAGGTGGAACTAAAAAAATTGTTGACAAAGTATTATCTCAAATAAAAAATCTTTTATCTGAAGCAAATAATGTTCAAAGAACATCTCAGCCTGTTAGTCATTTAACTTTAGCCTTACAGTGTGGAGGATCTGATGGCTATTCAGGAATTACAGCTAATCCTGCATTGGGAGTTGCTGCTGATCTATTAGTTAGAAAAGGAGGAAGTTCAATTTTATCAGAAACTCCAGAAATTTATGGAGCAGAACATTTATTAATTAACAGAGCTAATTCACAACAAACTGCAGATAAATTAATTAAAAGAATAGAATGGTGGAGACATTATACATCAATAAACAATAGTTCTATGGATAATAACCCTGCACCAGGAAATAAAAAAGGTGGGCTTACAACTATTTTAGAAAAATCTTTAGGTGCAGTTGCTAAAGGCGGAAACTCAATTTTACAAGATGTATTGAATTATGCTGAACCTTTAAAAAATAGAGGTTTCAATTTTATGGATTCACCTGGATATGATCCAGTATCTGTTACAGGGCAAGTTGCATCAGGAGCAAATGTAATTTGTTTTACAACTGGAAGAGGATCTTGTTTTGGATGTAAACCAGTTCCAAGTTTAAAACTCTCAACTAATTCAGCAATGTTTGAAAGAATGTCGGAAGATATGGATATTAATTGTGGAACAATAGCTGAAGGAAAAGAAAAAGTTGAAGAAGTTGGTCAAAAAATATTTGAATTAGTAGTAAATACTGCATCAGGAAATAAATCTAAGAGTGAAATCAATGGCTACGGTGACGAGGAGTTTAATCCTTGGCAAGTAGGCGTTGTAATGTAAAAATTTTCCTAAAGTGCAAAATCAAACATCTTTATTAAATGTAATTTTATTAGCTGCAGGTGGTTTCTTTATGTTTGTTTGTATGGACTCTACAGCAAAATACCTGGGAACAGTAATGCCTGTTACACAAGCAATTTGGGGGAGATTTTTTTTTCATTTAGTATCTTTAATTGTATTTTTTTTAATATTTAAGCCGAAAGTAAACTTAAAAAAAAATTTTAAAGTTCAAATAATTAGATCAACATTAATGGTGACAGCTACATCGTTTATGTTTTTTTCTCTTCAAAAGTTTGACCTGGTAGATATTTATGTAGTTTTCTTTACAGCGCCATTAATCGTTGCTTTGCTTTCTGCTTATTTTCTAAAAGATATTTTGACTTTTAAAGGAATTCTTTTGATGCTCCTTAGCTTTAGTTCAATTGTTTATTCATTAAGTCCTAGCATGAAAATATTTAGTGTAGATTTAATTTTTCCAATCGTTCCACCTATTTGTTGGGCACTTTACCAATTTTTTACAAAAGTTGTATCTAGTGATAACGATCCATTTGCAGCAATATTTTATACTTCTATTTTGGGAGCAATAATATTTAGTGTTTATATTTTTTTTAACTGGGAACCATTAAGTAATAATATTTTTTGGTTATATTTAGCACTGCTTGGTATTGCAGGCTTTGTGAGCCACTCTTTAATTATATATGCAATTCAATTATCAAATTTATCTTTTGTAACAAATTTTCAATATTCTCAATTAGTTTGGTCTACAATTTTTAATTTTTTCATTTTTGGTGTACCTTTTGATGTAAATAAGATTGTGGGTGTTGTGGGTGTAATAATATTTGGTTTATTGTTTATAAGAACTGAAGGTAAAAAAAGTTAAATTAGGAGGTCAGATGAAAAATATTGGTTTTATTGGTGTAGGTTATATGGGCTATGGAATTGCTAAAAACATCATTAAGCACAAAAATAATCTTTTTGTAATTGCTAACAAAAATCGTAAACCTATAGAAAAGATAGTAAGTGAGGGAGCTGAAGAAGTTAAGTCATTTGAAGATTTTGCTTCTAAAAATTTAGATGCTTTATTTATGTGTGTTACCAACACACCTATTGCAAAATCTATTTCAGAAAAATTATCAAATATCTTGAGTGATAAAACAATTGTAATTGATATTACTACTCACAATAAAACTGGCTCTATTGAAACTGAGACAATTTTTAAATCAAATAATATTAACTACGTTGAATGCCCAGTAATGGGGGGACCTGTTCAAGCAGAAGAAGGTGTTTTAGGCGGTATTGTCGGAGCGTCAGATGAAAATTTTAAAATAGCAGAGCCTTATTTTAATATATTTTGTAAGGATTATTTTCATTTTGGTCCAGTAGGTATGGGTGCAAAATCAAAACTTTTAAATAACTTTTTGTCTTTAGGAAATGGAGCATTAGTAAATCATTTAGCAAAATGTGCTACTGGATTAGGATTAGATCTAAAAAAGGTATTTGATGTTGCAAAGCTAGGATCTGGAAACTCTGCGGCTCTGAACAGAGTTTTTGATAACTTACTCAAAGGTGATTACACAGGATTTAAATTTACCGCAAGTAACTCTGTTAAAGATTTAACTTACATTCAGGATCTTTTAAAAGATTTTCCTGAAGCTGAAAAAGTTGCTGAACTAAATAAAAATTATTTTCAAAAAGCTGTTGATGATGGTTATGGAGAAAACTTTATTAGTGAATTAATTAATAAAAAATAATTGAAGGAAGTTAAATAAGATATCGGGAATCTACTAAAGCAGTAGGTTGTATTCAACTTATATATTTGCATTAAATGCAAATAAATTTATTGAAAATAATTTTGATATAATTACCTTTTTATATGAAGGAGGTTTATGTTAAAATTGCTACCACCTGATACTTAGCTGAAGATCTTTAGATATAAAAAAACTTAAAATAATAAAATCCGTTTGGATTTAATGCCAAAGAGGCGATAAAAAGGGAGCTCTTTAGGTATCAACTAAAGAGCGAACCCTTAAAAAAATTAATTTTTAGACTTTAATATTTCTAGCGGAAGTGGTGCTTCTGGATATTTTTTTTCACACAACTTTTCATAAATTTCACAAAATTTAAAAATTGTTTTTACAACTTCATTTTCATCTCTTGAGTTTAATTTTGTAATTAGTTTATCTCGATCTTTTTCTAACTCTTTAATTTGCTCACCTGAAAAAAATTCTCCAGTTTCTATTTCCCAGTAAGTATCCTCTAATTCCACTTCACTTAATTCCTTTAATTTTTTTTGTAACATTATAATTGTTTCATCATCAGTTTCTGTATTTCTCATAGGAGAATTTTTTAATTTGCCCAAACATTTGTCTCTTAAACCATCAATAAAATGATCATAAGGTTTTCCTAAACTTAATTCTTTAAAATGATTACTAACAAAATATTTTTTGATTGCTGAATCTGTAGAAATTTTTTCTTTACCCTTAATTATTGCAACTTGAACATATATCTCTTGAGAAACGTATTCCTCTATATGATCTGTTACTGATACTGGAAGCATGGTATATTTTAAGACTTTAGCCTATCGTTATTTGAATCAAAAGCAGGTTCATCAATAACTTTTGATTTAACATCTTTTCCTTGGATTTTAATCAAAAACTCATTTCCAACTTTAGCAAATTCAGTTTTGACATATCCAAAGGCTAAACTTTTGTTTACTCTATACCCATAAGCCCCTGATGTAGTGAGACCTACTATATTACCATTAGAGTAGATTGGTTCATTTCCATGAGCATCTGCATCTACAGCATCAACTTCCATATAAACTAATTTAATCTTTGGGCCATTTTTTATTAAATTCGATACAATTTTAGACCCTTTAAATTCAGATTTTTTTTCAATATTAAAAAATCTTTCCAAGCCTGCTTCAACTACGCTAATTTCTGGAGTTAATTCTGACCCCCAACCTCTGTATCCCTTCTCAATCCTCATAGAATCCATTGCATGAGCTCCAAAATCTATAATATCAAATTCCTTACCAGCTTCGCTTAATAACTCATATAGTTTTTCCATGTCTTTAAAGTCATGATGCAATTCCCAACCTAGCTCACCTATATAGTTTACTCTTAAAGCTGTTACATTAATGTCGCCTAAACTTACTTCCTTACTTTTTAACCAAGGGAAATTTTCATTTCCTAAATCTGTCTCTGTTAATTTTTGCAAAACCATTCTTGATTTTGGTCCTATGATACCAATTACACCTTTGTCTAAAGTTATATTTTTAATTTCAACTTTTTCGTTTTCTTTTTTATTCTGATTTAGCCAATCCAAATCTCTAATTTCTGATACTGCACCTGATAATGCGTAATAATGGTTATCTTTTAATTTGGTTAAAGTTAGTTCAGTTTGAATTCTTCCAATATCATTTAAAAGATGAGTTAAAACAATTCTTCCATCTTTTTTTGGAAGTCTATTAACACAAAGTCTTTCTAAAAAGTTATAACTATCTTCTCCAGTAATTTCGTATTTTGAAAAAGTTGATAGATCTATCAAGCCTACGTTGTTATGAACATGTAGACATTCTTTTTGAATTATAGGAAATAAATTATTTCTTTTATAACTTAATTCTTCTTTAGTATTATCTTTATTAAACCAAGCTGGTTTTTCCCATCCATATAAATCAAAATATTCAGCACCTTTTTCTTTCAACTTTTGGTAAATTGGTGTTGTTTTCATTGGTCTTCCAACCTCTACAAAATCATTAGGCATTGGAGTTACATACATTCTTCGATATTGCTCTTTTGATTTTTCAACTGAATAATTTTTATCAACCCAACTCATGTATCTTCTTGGTTCGAATTCCATCATATTTATTTCTGAGTCACCATGCACAATCCACTGAGCCATATATTTTCCAGCTCCCCCTCCATGAGCAATTCCAATACTTGCTGCACAAAACATCCAAAAGTTTTTAAGTCCTGGTGCAGGACCAGCTAAAAAATTATCATCAGGTGTATGTGTAATAGGACCACATATAATTCTTTTAATACCCACATCTTTAAACTGTGGAATACGATCCATTCCTTTTTCTAAGTGTTCTGCAATTCTATCAAGATCTGGATCTAACAACTCCATATCAAATTTCCAATCCATTCCATCTAAAGCCCAAGCTGCTACATCTTTTTCATAAGGACCAATTAAAAGTCCTTTACCCTCTTGTCTTAGATAAGAAGAAGAATCTGGGTCTCTTACAACTGGTAATTCTTTACTTAATTTTTCTATTTCAGGATGTGCTTCTGTAACTAAGTATTGATGGATCATGTTTATACTTGGAACATTTTTTAAACCAACCATCTGTGCTACTTCTGGACAAAAGCTTCCTGCAGCATTAACAACATGCTCACAAACAATATCACCCTTTTCAGTAATTACTTTCCACTCTCCTGAAGGCAATTGTTCAATATCAGTTACTCTATTTTTTCTATAAATTTTGGCTCCACCATTTCTTGCTCCTTTAGCCATTGCATTTGTTGTGCTGGTTGGATCTGTATAGCCATCTTCTGGAGTTAAAAAAGCACCTTTAATTCCATCTAACTTTATAAAGGGATGATATTGATGAATTTCTTCTGTTGATATAATTGAACATGGAGAACCAGCTATATCTAAAATTCCTTTAGTATAATCAAACCACTCAAGATCCTCTTTGGTATATGCTAACCTTAAACTTCCTGTTTCATGAAATCCTGTTGGTTGTTCAGTTTCTTTTTCTAGTGACTTATAAAGGTTAGTTGAATGAAGATGTATTTTGGCAAGATTTAAACTCGTTAACATATGAGGACATTGACCTGCAGCATGCCAAGTTGATCCTGAAGTAAGTTCACTTTTTTCAATCAATACGACATCACTCCATCCTTCTTTTGTAAGATGGTAGAGCAAACTAACTCCCATTATTCCACCACCAACAATTACGAGCTTTGCGTGAGACTGAATTTTATCCATAAAAAACTGAAACTACTTAGATTTTAAATTAATTAAACAAAATTAATTTTAATTAACCAAAATGGGTATATGAATTTATTAATGCTGTTTTCTATATTTGGAATGACAGGCCTTACAATTTGCCCACATTAATTTTCCTAGAGTTCCTCTAATATCATCTGCATCTTCTATAATAGAAGTGAGTTTGATCATATTATCAGCAGATTTTTGCATTAATGCGTTGAAAGCATCTTTTTCTTCCCAAATTACAGGTAGTGCTTCTGTTTTAAATCCTTCTTTAGAATTTTCTGGAAATAGATCTAATAAAGTAATGTAATTTTCACTCATTTCTTTCATTAGTTCTATTGCTTCATCAAAATCTCCATTTGAAGAAAAAGATTGTACCCTCTTAGCGGTACTATAATTCTTACTAAATAGTGCTTTTCTACTTTTAATAATATCTTCTACTGACAACTCAGCATTAGCTAATGAGCCAGAAAACACCATAATTAAAGATAATATTATTGTACCAAAGATCTTCTTGGTATGTTTTAATAAGTTATGCATGTTAAGAACACCTTAACAGAATATGGACTGATTTCAAAGTTAATGCACTGGTTAAGTGCAATCTTGCTTTTAATTCAAATTCCTCTTGGCTTTTATTTAGTTGGTTTAGATTTTGGTGAAAACAGAATAACTATTGAAAACATTCATGTATTGATTGGTCTTGGAATATTTTACGTTATAATTTTTAGATTACTTAATAATTTGATTAATCCTGTTCCAAAGTTAGGACCTGCTACTTTTATGGGGCAAAGGTTTATTGCTAAACTCAATCATTTGTTGTTATACATTGCAGTCTTATCAATAACTATTTCGGGAATATTGAAAAAACTATTTAATGGTGAACCTTTGGTGATTTTTTTAAAAGAAATAAAAATAAAAGAAAATTTTGAACTTGCTGATCAATTTTATAATATTCATATAATATCAAACTATCTAATTATTTGTTTAGTTGCTTTACATGTAAGTGCCGTAATAATTCATAAATTATTCTTTAAAGAAAATTTATTAAAAAAAATATTATAATAATTAATCATCAGACATGGAAAAATCATCGATTGGATATATTTTAAAATTATCTATTCCAATATTTTTTGCCAACTTGGCTATTCCATTAGTGGCAATTATCGATACGTCTTTAATGGGTAACTTGGGTAATGTTTCTTATTTATCTGCGACTTCTGTTGCAGCAAATTTATTTTCAATGATTTTTTGGAGTTTTGGATTTCTAAGAATGGGAACTGTCGGTATGGTCTCTCAAGCTAATGGAGCTGAAAATTATAAAGAAATTATTAATATTGTTTTAAGAAATTTGTTATTTGTAATTATACTTTCTATTGTCTTATTTTTTGCTCAAAATTTAATTCTTAAGATAAGTTTACAAATATTTGATCTAAATTCACAAACTACTTCTTTTTATGAGGAATATTTTAAAATTAGAATTTATTCAGCTCCAGGTGAACTTACTCTTTATATTATAACAGGTCTTTTTGTTGGATTACAAAAAACTAAAATTTCAAGTATTGCAGTAGGGTTTTTCTCAATATTAAATATTATATTGAGCATAATTCTCGTAACTCAATACAATTTAAATATTAAAGGTGTTGCTTATGGAACTCTTTTTTCTGGGATAATTACCTCTACTATTTTTTTAATTTATACTTTTTTTTATTTAAACAAGCTTACAAAGATTAATTTTATAATAAGAGAAATTGTTGATCTAAGTAAATTAAAAAATATTTTTAATATTAATTTTAATATTTTTATTCGAACTATATTGCTTACTTTTTCTTTTTTGTGGTTCACATACCTTGGATCAAAAATTGGAGAAGAGTATATAGCTGCTAACGCAATATTAATTAATCTCGTCTTTCTATCAGCATTCATTTTAGACGCTTACGCATTTTCAACTGAAGGAATTATTGGTTATTCATTGGGTAAAAAAGATAAAAATTTATTCAGTTCAATTGTTAAAAATTCTTTTATTTTAAGTTCAGTTACAGGCTTAGGTATTTCTGTTGTTTATTATTTTATTCATAAGAATGTGATTAATATGATGTCTGATATTGATCTAATAAGATCTTTAAGTTTAGATTATTCAATTTGGATGATTATCTTGCCTTTTTTTGCATCTTTTTGTTATCAATTTGACGGTATTTTTATTGGAGCCTCTCAAACAAAAGAAATTAGAAATGCTATGTTTTTTTCTGTTTCTTTATATTTATTAATTTCTTTAGTTCTTACAAATTACATTTCAAATCATGGGGTATGGATATCACTAACGATATTTATGATTTTGAGAGCTTTGTCTTTATTTTATTATTTAAACAAGATTTATTTAAGATTTAATGACAGTTAATCCCGTATTTTTTTAATCTCCAGTAATTGTAGGGCCATGGAGTTAAAAAACCTACTATCAGCATAATTGGAATAACCCACCAAGTTAAAATGGCACCACCTGTTAAAACAAAGTCAGTCAAATTCATCATCACTTCCATGCTAATCATTGAAATCAAACTCATTCCAGAAGCTGTCTTCAAAGCATTATTAAATTCAAAACCTTGTCTCATTAGAATTATTGTTTCTAATATTATACTTGTGATTAAACCGTTTATTATTGCTAGAATCATTATTCCTAATACTGGAAACGGAATTTGTGTAAGTTGAAAAAATAAAATTGTTCCAAAATCTCCGATGGCACAACCTAATAAGCACCATGCTGTATTCTTTGCGCTTCTTCTCCAAGTATGTTTACAAGACCAATGAAAAGTTGATGCTGTCATTAGTTAATTTCTAATCCTTTTTTTTTCCATTTTTCTAAACCTCCAATTAAATGAAAGCAGTTACCAAAATTATATGATTTAGAAATCTGAACTGCTAAAGTAGACCTGTGTCCATGAGCGCAGTAAAAAAGAATTTTTTTATTTTTTAAACTATCTTTATTTTTCTCAATGTAGTCATGCATGGAAGGAAATGGGACTATATTACTGTTATCTAGTTTACCTTCTTTATCTATTTCATTTTGCTCTCTTAAATCTATCAGAACTGTGTTCTCCTCTTTTTTAATCTTGTTAAACTCCTCTGGCTCAATTCCATTGTTTACTTTTTGACGGTTTAAATCAATGCCCAACTTAAGATTACTTGGAACTGCAACATCCATCATTTTGGGATCTGGTAAATTTAAATTATTCATAATATCCACGTACTCTTCTACTGATTTTACCTGTAATCTTGGATTGAATTGTCTTTCTTCTATAATAGTACTTACCATTTCTCCTTTGTAATCATGCGCAGGATAAACTAGAGTTTGATCAGGTAGTTTTAATAATTTGTTAAATATTGAATTATAAGAGTCTTTAGGATCTCCGTTTTGAAAATCTGTTCTACCAGTACCTCTAATTAATAATGTATCTCCTGTAAACACTCTATCACCCATCAAAAAACTAAAGCTCTCAGAAGTATGGCCAGGAGTGTATAAAGCTTGTAGATCAATTCCATCTATTTTGATTATCTCTTCATCTGATACTCTCATTGCAACTACATCGGCAGGAGTTTTATTACCCATAACAGTTACACAATTAGTTTTATCTCTTAGTTCAGCAATTCCAGAGATATGATCTGCGTGAATATGGGTATCTATCACCTTTACTAATTTTAAATCTAATTGATTTAACAAATTAATATACTGATCAACTTTTTCTAAGACTGGGTCTATTATTAAAGCTTCACGTCCCCTTCCAGATGCAATTAAATAAGTATAAGTGCTAGAAACACTATCGAATATTTGTCTAAAGATCATTTTAGATAAATATCAAAAACCAATAAGAAATTAAACCAGACAAAATAGTTGCGATTATATTTCTTGAAAAATAACCAACAATCACAGCAACAATTGCAGCAAATATTTTAGGGTCATCCATTTCAATGAACTGACCGTAGTCATTTATAAAAATTCCTGGAAATATTATTGCAGGAAACACGGCTGATGGAACATAAGCTAACACAGCTTTTATTTTATCTCCCAACATGTCTCGACTTACTAGAGCTACCATCGTCATTCTCGTAAAGTAAGTTAATATTCCTGCAACAATAATTGATAACCAGGTCATTTTATTTTTTTAACCTCAATATTAAAGCCGCAACAAACAAAGCGAGTATAGGTGAAATAATTATATAAGATCTAAATGGAGCATCATAAAATAATAACGAACTCAATCCACATACAATCATTACAATTAAGTGATCAAGTTTTTTTAAATCTTGTATTACAATAGCTATAAAAGTAAGTGGTATTGCAAATTTTAATCCAAGTTCCTCTGGAACAAATGAACCTAAAATGATTCCTGACAATGTAGCAATTTGCCAACAAACCCACATCGTGCAACCTGTACCAATCAAATGATAATGTAAGTATTGCTCTGATTTGTTTTTTTTAAAAAATTTATTAGATTCTGCAAAACCTTGATCTACAATAATATAAGAGATTAGTAATTTTTTTATTAATGATAATTTTTCTAAGTACTCTGATAAAACTGCCCCATATAAAAGATGTCTTGAATTTATAACGCCTACTGATGTTGCTGCTACCAATCCAGATGCACCACCTGATAATAATTGTAAAAAAACAATTTGTGATGCACCACCAAAGATAATAATAGACATCGCATAAACTAATAATGGGTCAAATCCTAATTCAACACCGATAGCTCCACAAATTATTCCAAATGGGATCACAGACAACATATGTGGAGAAATATCCAGCATACCCCTAGTAAATAATTGTTTTTTTGTAAGCATTTATTTGGGTTCTATTAAAAACAAACTATGTGATCAATATTTATCGGACGTTTAATCCCAAATTTTTCATCAATTTCATGTTGGTGGACGTGATGCGAATGAACAAAAACAGGAATTAATAAATCACTACTAGTTTTTAGAGTATATATAAAATTTGTCCCCCTAAACTTTCTATCAACCACTTCTAATTTTAAATTGCTTTTATCATCATGTTCTAGATCTTCTGGCTGTAACAATAACTGTACATTAGATCCTTTTGGATAATGTTTTGTAAAATTACCTTTGATTGTACCTAAATCATCATTTTCTAAAGTATTTTCATCAGTAACTTTTGCTGGAATTAATATTCCTCTGTTTAAAAAATTAACTACATCAACAGAATTTGGGAAGTGATAAACATTATAAGGATCATCAAATTGTTTAAGTTCTCCGTCTAAAATAATTCCACATTTGTTACCTAGATAGAATGCTTCGTAAGAGTCGTGAGTAACAATTATTGTTGTAATTTTTAAGTCTTTTAAGATTTGCTTTAACTTTACCTGTATTTCTTCTTTGAAACTTTGATCTATATTCGACAAAGGTTCATCTAGTAGTAACAAATCAGGATTTGATAACAAAGATCTAGCTAAGGAGGCTCTTTGAGCTTCTCCAGAGCTAATTTCATGTGGATATTTTTCTAAGATTTTTTCTAAATGAAGAAATTTAACTATTTCTTTAAAATTTAGACCTTTCTTCTTTTTTTTATTTCTCTCAGCTCCAAAATTAATATTTTCCAAAACATTGTAATGAGGAAATAGAGAGTTGTCTTGAAAAGCCAAAGATATATTTCTATCCTCAGGTTCAACATGGCTTTCTTTAGATGAAATTATTTTATTTTTTAAAATAATTTTACCAGACTGAATTTTTTCAAGGCCAGCTATTGTTCTTAATATTGTAGTTTTTCCAATTCCAGAGGGGCCTAACAAACAAACTATGTCTCCTTCATTTTCAATATTAAATGAAACATTGGTTACTTTATTTTTAGAGCTTGCAGCAAAAGTAACATTCTCGATTTCTAAAAAATTATTTCTCATTTTATTTATCTTTAAACATATACTTAGATGTAATTAAAATAAAAATACTTGCAATCATAATTAGTAATAATGAAGGTGCGGCGGCAGCTTCTAGTAAATCTTGTGAAGCAAATATATAGGCTTGGGTGGCAAATGTTTCAAAATTAAAAGGACGCATAATTAATGTAATTGGTAATTCTTTGATTATTTCGATTGATAATAATATAGCAATCAATAAGACTGAGTTTTTAAGATAAGGGATATGAATATTTAAAAAAGTTTTTAATTTTGAATAACCTAATAGATATGCACTTTCATCAATTGAATAATTAATTTTTAAATATCCAGATTTAATACCGTTGTTAGCTAAAGAATAAAATCTTACAAAATAAACAATTACTAAACCAATTATAGATCCAATAAAAATTTGTTTTATATCAAAAAAATAAAAAACATTTTCATCAAACCAAGAAATAAAAGTTATGAAAGCTACAGCTAATATTATTCCTGGTACTGCATAACCAGTAATTGAAAAAGTTGTTAAAATATTTAAAAACTTATTTTTACTAATTCTATTTCCATAATTTGATACAAAAGATAAAAATATTAAAATAAAACCTGATAAGAAAACTAAAATCAACGTGTTTGATAATAATTCAATAATATTTAGATCTATAAAATGTTTTGGAAATTTAATTGTCCAGTAAAGCATTTGCAAAACTGGAAATATAAAGCTTGCAAAAAATACAAATGAACAAAAAATAATTGCCATTAAAGATTTATAACCACTTAATTGTTTCAAAGTTTTAGTTTTAATATTTCCTTTAGCAGGAGAATGGTACTGTGCTTTTTTTCTGGATAAGTTCTCTAAATAAAATAATCCAAATATAAAAATTAGTAGAAAAAAAGATATTCTATTTGCTAAAGCCAAATCATCAAAAGATATCCAAGCATCATAAATTCCAGTGGTTAAAGTCGATATTCCAAAAAAAGATACTGCACCAAAATCTGATAAAGTTTCCATAGCAACCAAAGATAATCCAGCAATAATTGCTGGTCTTGCCGATGGTAAAATAATGTTAAAAAATGTTTTTTTTGTCGAAAAACTAAGGTTTTTACCTAGTTCTAGCAAATTTTGAGACTGATAATGAAATGAAGTTCTTGTTAAAACATAAACATAACCGAATAATGAAAATGAAATTGAAATTATAGCTCCTAGCATTCCATCAAATTTAGGTAAAACAGCATTATAATTTCTATCACCTAATAAGTTTTTCATAATTGAAAAAGCTGTTCCATAATTTTCAAAAAAAGCGGTTAATGAATATGCATAGATATAAGCTGGAACTGCAAAAGATAAAATCAACACCCATTTAAAAAAATTAACTCCAGGAAATTTATAAAACGAAACTAAATAAGCAGATCCTACACCGATTATAAAAGTTGTAATTAAAACTCCAATTACAAGAATTATTGAATTAGAAATATATTCAAACAAAAATGTGTTTTTAACTATTGATAAATACTCACTTGTTGGTTCAAAAAAACTAGTAAATACAGTTACAATTGGTATCGCAACTATCATAGAAATGAGCAAAGAGCTCAAAAACCAAATATTAATTTTATTACCCATTTTTAACGAAGTACTAATGATATAAAGTAGGGTAATAAACTTTATACCAAAAGTACTTAGTGTTAACCTCTTTTATTTCCAACCAGACATCAACATTACCTCCAATGCATCAGCCTGATTTTTTTTATAGTCTTCAACTTTTGTTTTTAAATCCTGTTTAAAATTTTCACCCATTTTTTTTATAAGAGGGTGTGGTTCAACACCTTCTATCATTGGGTATTCAAATGTATTGTTTACTATGTGTTGTTGTGCTTCTTTTGTTAAAAGAAATTCTAGTAATTTTTTTGCATTTTCAGGATTAGGAGAATTTTTTAAAATACCTCCACCACTTATATTCATATGTGTCCCTCTATCATTTTGATTTGGGAAATAAGGTAATACCTTTTGAGCAGCTCCTTTTTGATCTTCTCCTTTTTGACCGGATAACATCAAAGCATAGTAATAAGTGTTTGCTATAGCCAAATCAGCTTCACCAGCAGCAACAGCTAAAATTTGAGCTCTATCATTTCCTTTAGGATTTCTTGCAAAATTTGAAACTAATTTTTTTGCCCATTCTAAAGTTTGTTCTTTACCATTATTTTCAATTAATGATGCAACAAGAGATTGATTGTAAATATTATTAGATTTTCTAATTACAATTTTCCCTTTCCATTTTGAATCTGACAAACTTTCATAAGTTATCCCTTTTAAATCTTCTAAACTTACTCTTTCTGGTGAGTAGTAAATTATTCTTGCTCTTTTAGCGATACCTGTCCAATTGTCAGATCTAAAGTTTGCTGGCACTAAAGCTTCAATCTGCACTGACATAGAGTTCTGAAACATACCTTTTTCGTCAAACGCACCTAGTCTTCCAGCATCTGCTGTAATATATAAATCAGCTTTAGAGTCTTTTCCTTCTTCAGTAATTCTTTTTTGCAACGCTTTGTCTTTACCTGAAACTACGTTAACTTTTATACCTGTTTTGTTCGTAAACTTTTCATACAACTGAATGTCAGAGTCGTAATGTCTTGCACTAAAAACATTTACTTCACCTGCTATACTCATTTTGGCAAAGAAAAATAAAATTAATCCTAATAATGTTATTTTTTTCATTTATATCCTTTTCTTTACCCTAGTTTATTTGCGAATGAGAATTATTATCAATGCGAATGATTATCAATCGCATAAATTGACACATATTTCAATACTTTTTTTATTATTGTTAAATGTAGGAAATTTTTATTTCCAGTCGCCGATTTTGCTAAATAAGAAATTTCTAAATGCTTGAACTCTAGCAGTATTTTTTAATGACTGAGGGTAAACAAAGTGCGCTTCTGTTATAGGCCCTTCTACTTTCGGAAGTACTTTAATTACGTTGTTTGAGTTTGTTACTAGATATTCAGGAAGTGCCGCCAATCCTACCCCTGACTCTACAGCTAACAAAAGACCCATTACACTATTTACCTTCATGATTGATTTTCTTTTTTTACCATCATGCATTCCAATTTTTAATGCCCAATCTGGATTATAAACTGGAGAAGGTGCTCCTTTTCCAAACGAAATAAATTTATGTTTATTTAGATCATTTATTGTCTTTGGCATTCCATTTTTTTCTAAGTACTTATTTGATCCATAAATATAATATTTAATATCAACTAGCTTTTTTTGAATATAATTAAGCTGTTTTGGCCTTCTCATGAAAATTCCAATATCAGCCTGTCTTGTGCTTAAATCTAATTCTTTATCATCAAAGACTAATTCAATCTCAATCTCTGGATTAAGTCTCATAAATTCTTGAATTCTAGGGGTTAACCAGTGAGTACCAAAACTTCTTACTGTTGTTATAGTTAATTTTCCTGTTGGTTTATTTTTTTGATCACCTAGAGATGTTTCGACTTCTTTTAACTTGCTTATTACTTCATGTGCCGTTTTGAAAACATATTCACCGTTTTCTGTAAGAGTTAATCCTCTTGCATGTCTTTCAAATAGTTGTACTTTCAAATCTTGTTCTAGGGACTGTATCTGTCTACTGATTGCAGATTGGCTAAGGTTTAAATTTACAGTAGCATTTGTAAAACTTCCAGCTTCTGCGACTGCATGAAAAATTTTTAATTTATCCCAATCCATTATTTATTTACATCCACTAATACTCTTCCAGAAATTTCACCCTTTAAAATTTTAGGATAAGTTTCAATTAGCTCCTCTAAACCTACTATTTGAACTGATTTTTCGAGCAATTCAAAATCAATTAACTTCGAGGCTTCACCCCACATAAATTCTCTTCTTTTTATACTGCAATTTGCAGAATCCATTCCCCAAACCTTAATTCCTCTTAACATAAATGGAAGTAAATTGGTGTTAAGTTCGTTACTATTTGCATTACCACATACAGCTATAATTCCATTGGGCTTTGTTTGAGCAATTGCGTTTGCTAAAATTTTTCCTCCAACAGTGTCTACCACTCCATCCCATAAACCTTTATCTATTGGTCTTGGATCTTTATCAAATTCAGCTCTATTTATAATGTTTTTTGCTCCTAAAGATTTTAAATAATCTGACTTACTTTCTTTTCCAGATACTGCAGTTACATTGTATCCTAATTTTGTTAAAACCATTATTGCAACACTGCCAACGCCTCCAGTTGCTCCTGTTACCAAAACATCATTTACTTTTTCTCCAAGCAAAATACTTTCTCTTGCTTGAATTGCAAAAGCACTCATTAAAGAAGTTAAGCCTGCTGTCCCTAAAATCATTGCCTGCTTGCTGCTTAAGTTATCAGGTTTTTTTACTAAGAAGTCTGCATTAACTTTTACTATCTGAGAATAACCACCAAAAAATACTTCTCCAACTCTAAAACCAGTTAATATTACTTCGTCACCTGATTTAAATTTTGAATTTTCACTTTCAATTACTTTTCCTGAAAAATCTATTCCTGGTATATGTGGATACTCTTTTACTAATCTTCCACCATTCTTTAGAATCATTCCATCTTTAAAATTTAAATCTGAATATTCTACCTGAACAGTTACATCCCCGTGTTTTAAAAAACTTCTATCTAAAGATTTTACTTCTCTAGAAAAATTTTCACCTTCTTGATTAAGAACTATTGCTTTGAATTGATCAGACACTTTAATCTTTTAGCGTAGTGCTAATAAATCGTAAATATCTATTTTGAAAACTTAAATCTTCTTTAAATTGACCTAAATAATAATTTGTTACCGTAGTTGCTTGTTCTTTTTTAATTCCTCTCATAGTCATACACTGATGAGTTGAATCAATTGTTACTGCAACACCTTTTGCATCTAATGATTCCATTAAAGTATTTGCAATTTGCATTGTAAGTCTTTCTTGAGTTTGAAGTCTTTTAGAAAATACCTCAACTACTCTTGCGAGTTTACTTAAGCCTACAACTCTTTCTTTTGGAATATAGGCAACATGAGCTTTTCCAATAATTGGTGCCATGTGATGTTCGCAATGACTTTGAACAGAAATATTTTTTTGAACAACCATGTCATCATATCCCTCTACATCACCAAAAGTTTTATCCAAAATTTTATCTGGATCTTCTTTGTAACCTTTAAAATATTCTTTAAATGCTTTAACAACTCTTTTTGGAGTTTCTAATAAACCTTCTCTATTTGGGTCTTCACCCATCCATGTTAAAATTGTTTTAAAAGCTTCTTCAGCATCTTTGTCTGAAACTTGCTTATTTTCATTTAACTTGTTGTCAGTGTCTTTTACTAATTTCATAGCGCCTTTTTATACAGTAATTACCTAATTTTAAAATATTTATTATATCTAGATATGTGCTACATAATCACATTCTATGTTCAAAAAAAGAGAAAATATCTACGATATCGAGGAAGGAAATCTTCTTTCACCAAAATTTGATAATGATGGCTTAATACCTGTCATTACAATGTGTTCAAAAACCAAAGATATTTTAATGCACGGCTATATGAATGTTGAAGCATTAAAAAAAACAATTGAAACCAAAGAAGCTCACTACTTTAGTAGATCTAGAAAAGCAATCTGGCACAAAGGTAAAACAAGTGGCTTTACTCAAAAAGTAACTGAGATCAGAATAGATGACGATCAAGACTCAATTTGGTTAACAGTTGATATAGGAGACGGTGCTAGTTGCCATGTTGGATACAGATCATGCTTTTATAGATCTATTCCTATGGGACCAATTGATAATGGACGTAAAGTAGAAATGGAATTTCTTGAAAAAGAAAAAAAATTTGATCCTGAAGAAGTTTATAAAGGACAACCAAATCCTACTAAGATTTAATGAGTGAAAAACAAAAAAATGTTCTAGGCGAAGATCTAGAAGAATGCTCCAATGATCCATTAACAGGTTGGTTTCGTGATGGTTGTTGTAACACAGACGAGAATGATCATGGACTTCATACAGTTTGTGCTAAAGTTACTACCGAATGCTTAGAGTGGATGAAAGAAGCAGGTAACGATTTAATTACTCCACATCCTGAATTTGGGTTTCCAGGTTTAAAAGATGGGGATGGATGGTGTTTGTGTGCTAGTTGGTATGCAAGAGCAGTTGAAGCTGGTAAAGGATGTCCAATATTTCTGAAAAGAACCCACGAAAACACTCTTAAATATGTACCTATTGAAACTTTAAAAAAGTTTGCAATAGATTTGTCCTAATTTACATATTTCCATATCTTGGTCCACCACCACCTTCTGGTGTCACCCAAGTTATGTTTTGTGAAGGCTCTTTAATATCGCAAGTTTTACAGTGAATACAATTTTGCGAATTAATTACAAACTTATTAACATCATTTTCTTTCTGCACTTCGTATACTCCAGCAGGACAATATCTTTGTGCAGGTTCATCGAATTTTTCTAAAGTGTATTTAATTGGTAAATCAGGATCTTTAAGTTGTAAGTGGACAGGTTGATTATCAGCATGGTTAGTTCCTGTAAGATAAACTGAACTAGTTTTGTCAAAAGTTATAACATTGTCATATTTTGGATAATCTATTTTGGGCATTTGACTAGCAGGTTTTAATGTTTCATGATCTGCATGTTTATGTTTAAGAGTGAAAGGAAGTTTTCCTCTAAACAATATTTGATCAATACCCGTAAAGATAATCCCCAAAATTAATCCCCAACTAAAACTAGGTTTTACATTTCGGGCCTCAAATAATTCTTTATATAACCAGCTATTTTTAAATTTATCTTCATAAATAGATAAATCCTTATTTTCTTTTAAGTGTTCATTAATAGTTTCAGCTGCAATCATTCCACTTTTCATTGCGGTATGAGAGCCTTTAATTTTAGGCATATTTAATGTACCGGCATCACATCCTACTAATAATGCACCTGGCATAAACATTTTAGGTAAACTTTGAAATCCTCCCTCGATTAATGCTCTTGCGCCATATGAAATTCTTTTTCCTCCTTCTATTATTTTTTTAATTGCTGGATGAGTTTTAAATCTTTGAAATTCATCATATGGAGATAAATGTGGATTTTTGTAATCCAATCCTATTACATAGCCTAAAAACACTTGTTTATTTTCAGCGTGATACATAAAGCTTCCACCGTAAGTATTATTATCAAGTGGCCATCCAGCTGTATGCATTACTAGTCCTTCTTCATGATTTTTTTCCTCTATTTCCCAAATTTCCTTAAAACCAATTCCATATTGCTGGGGATCTTTTCCTTTACTCAGTTCAAATTTTTGAATTAATTGTTTTCCTAGATGACCTCTGCAACCTTCAGCAAATACTGTTACTTTTCCTAAAAGCTCAATGCCTGGTTCAAAACTATCTTTTTTGTTGCCCTCTTTATCTATACCCATATCTTGGGTAGCTACTCCTTTAACAGAACCGTCATCGTTATATAAAATTTCACTTGCTGGGAAACCTGGAAAAATTTCTACACCCAAAGCTTCTGCTTGTTCAGCTAACCATCTACATAAGTTAGCTAAACTAATAATATAATTTTTATGATTTTGTTGAACTGCTGGCAAAAGCCAAGTTGGCCAACTTAAAGATTTTGTTTTTCCTAAAAATAAAAATTTTTCTTTTGTTACTTTTGTTTTAATTGGCGAGTTAAGTTCTCTCCAATTAGGTAATAACTCATCTAGAGCTCTTGTTTCAAAAACATTCCCACTCAAAATATGAGCTCCTATTTCTGAAGCTTTTTCAAGCAAACAAACATTCAAATTTGAATCTAATTGTTTTAATTTAATTGCAGTCGCTAATCCTGATGGGCCACCACCAATGATTACAACATCATATTCCATAGATTCTCTAGACATAATCTAATTTTTAACTGTAAGGATTATTTTTGTATAGTGTTTAATTTGTTCAGCTCTTCCATGAACTGAGGCAAAGCTTCAAAGAGATCTGCTTCAAGACCATAATCAGCAACGCTAAAAATTGGGGCCTCACCATCTTTATTAATTGCAACTATAACTTTACTTTCTTTCATGCCTGCTAAATGCTGAATTGCTCCTGATATTCCAACAGCTATGTATAAATCTGGTACAACAACTTTTCCGGTTTGCCCAACTTGATGGTCATTGCTTATATAACCTGCATCAACTGCGGCTCTTGATGCTCCAATAGCTGCTCCAAGCTTATCAGCAATTTCAGTAATTAATTTAAAGTTATCTCCACTTTGCATTCCTCTTCCACCTGATACAACAATTCTAGCTGTACCAAGTTCAGGTCTATCAGATTTAATTTCTTCTCTTTTTATAAATTTTGTATTTGAAAATTCTTCACCAGCATCAATTTTCTCAATTGGTGCTGAGCCTCCTGAGCTTTCACAAGGTTCAAATGAAGTTGGTCTAATAGTTACACATTTTTTTGCATCATTACTTTTAACTGTTGCAAAAGCATTCCCAGCATAAATTGGTCTAACAAAAGTATCAGATGATATTACTTTTATAATGTCACTAACTTGTGAGGTATCAAGATGAGCTGCAATTCTTGGCATTAAATTTTTACCAAATGTATTTGCTGAACAAATGATATGAGAATAATTTTCTGCTAACTTAACCACAACCGGAGCAAAATTTTCTGCAGTGAAATTTTCATAGTGTGGTGCTTCAACGCTTAATACTTTTTTAATTACTGGAAGTTCTGATAATTGTTTTGATGCCTCTGCACTATCATTTCCAATTATCACAGCATGAACTTCACTATCAATTTGTGAAGCAGCTGTAGCCGCATTTAGTGTAAATGGTCTTAACTCTTTATTATTATGCTCTGCTATAAGTAAAACTGCCATTATATTACCTTTGCCTCATTTTTTAATTTTTGAACTAATTCTGCTACATTAGCCACTTTAATGCCCGCTTTTCTTTTTGGTGGCTCCTCTACTTTAATTTGCTCTACTCTTGGAGAAGTATCAATACCTAGATCAGATGCAGAAATTTCTTCAATTGGTTTTTTCTTTGCCTTCATAATGTTTGGAAGAGAAGCGTATCTTGGTTCATTTAATCTTAAATCGCAAGTTACAATAGCAGGAACATTTATTTCAATTGTTTCAAGTCCCTCATCTATTTCTCTAGTAACTTCTAGCTTATTATCTTTTACATCAATCTTTGATGCAAAAGTTGCTTGTGGCCAATTTAATAATGCACTCAACATTTGACCTGTTTGATTACAATCATCATCAATTGCTTGTTTTCCCATAAAAACTAAATCTGGATTTTCTTTTTCAACAATCTTTTGTAAAATTTTTGAAACAGCTAATGGCTCTAGTATTCCATCAGCTTTAACATGAATTCCTCTATCTGCTCCAACTGCTAAAGCCTTTCTAACAGTTTCTTGAGCTTTTTCTTCACCTACAGTTATTGCAACTACTTCAGTTGCCTTTCCTGTTTCTTTAATTTTTACTGCCTCTTCGATTGCATTGTCATCTGGTGGATTGGTTGACATTTTTACATTGTCTGTAACTACACCAGTGCCATCCTCTTTAACTCTGATTTGAACGTTGTAATCAATAACTCTTTTTACTGCTACTAAGATTTTCATTAAGCTCTCAACAAATTATTTTCTGAATCGTATGGACTTTCATCTAGAACGGTAGCGTCATACATTTCACCCAATATATCAACTTGTAATTTGTCGCCCACATTAGAACAATCAGGTTTTACCATTGCAAGAGCAATTGATTTATCTAATCTAAATCCAAACTCACCACCTGTTGCTCTTCCAACCACCTTGCCGTTTTTAAATATAGGATTATTTCCTAAAACATCAGCATCTTTAGTATTGTGAACTTCTAAAGTTACTAATTTATTATCAAAACCTTTTTCTCTCCATTTATTAAGTGCATCTAAACCAATAAAGTTTCCTTTATTTGGGTGAATAAATCTATCTAGTCCTGATTCATATGGAGAATATTCAATCGACAATTCTGTTCCAACTAATTTGTAAGATTTTTCAACTCTTAAACTATTCATTGCTCTGATACCGAATGGTTTAATTCCTAAATCTTTACCAGCTTCCATTAATTTATCAAAAATATGATTTTGATACTCGATTGGATGATGAAGTTCCCATCCAAGTTCACCAACGAAATTTACTCTCATGGCGTTAACTGGTGCATATCCTACATTCACATTTTTTGCTGTTAACCATTTAAAGTTATCATTAGAAAAATCATCTGTTGAAACTTTTTGCATTAGTTGTCTTGCTTTAGGTCCAGCTACTACCAGTACACCTGTACTATTTGTTAAATCCTCAAAAATTACAGATCCATCATCTGGCATCCATTTTTGAATCCAATCATGATCTAATCTTAAATTTGCTCCAGCTGATACTAAATAGTAACTATTCTCAGCTTCTTTCATAATTGTAAATTCTGAATGCACACCACCTTTGGTATTTAATGCATGGCATAGATTTATTCTTCCAATTTTTTTTGGCAGTTTGTTTGCAACTAAATAATCTAAAAATTCCTCTGCTTTAGGTCCTCTTATTCTGCATTTTGCAAAAGCAGTCATATCTAAAAGACCAACATTTTCTTTTACGTTTTGACATTCCTTTTTAATTGCATCAAACCATTTTGATCTTCTAAACGACCAATCATCTTTTTGTTCCATTCCATCCGTTGCAAAAAAATTAGGTCTTTCCCATCCAAATTTTTGACCGAAGACTGCTCCTAAATTTTTCATTCTTTCATAACATGGAGCTGTTCTTAAAGGTCTTGCTGCAGGTCTTTCTTCATCTGGATAGTGAACTATAAAAACATGACTATAAGCCTCTTCATTCTTGGCTTTTAAATATGATTTCGTTGCATAGTTTCCATATCGTCTTGGCTCAACTCCCAACATATCAATTGTTGGTTCACCATCTACAATCCATTCAGCAAGTTGCCAACCTGCACCACCTGCTGCTGTTATTCCAAAACTATGACCTTCATTAATCCAAAAATTTTTTAATCCCCAAGCAGGTCCAACAATTGGATTTCCATCAGGTGTATAACAAATTGCTCCATTATAAACTTTCTTAACTCCAACTTCTCCAAAAGCTGGAACTCTATGTATTGCTCCTTCAATATGTGGGGCTAATCTATCTAAATCTTCTTGAAATAATTCGTATTCAGAATTCTTTGATGGTCCTTCTACATAACATGCTGGTGCACCATCTTCATAAGGTCCTAAAATTAATCCACCCGCTTCTTCTCTCATATACCATCTACTATCGCTATCTCTTAAAACTCCCATTTCTGGTAAACCGTCTTTTTTTCTTTGTTGAATTAAAGGATGAGGTTCAGTCACGATATATTGATGTTCAACAGGGATAACTGGGATATCTAATCCAACCATTTCACCAGTTTGTCTTGCAAAATTTCCAGAACAAGAGATTACATGTTCACACTCTATTGATCCTTTATCTGTTTCAACAATCCATCCATCTTTTGTTTGTCTCATTGATAGAACAGTTGTGTTTCTATAAATCTCTGCTCCCCTATTTCTTGCACCAGTAGCTAAAGCTTGTGTTAAATCTGCTGGTTGAATGTATCCATCTTCTGGGTGTTGAATTGCTCCAACTAAATCATCTGTATGACATAGAGGCCAAATTTCTTTTACTTGTTGTGGAGTTAAAAATTTTACATCTACCCCAATTGTTCGAGCTACACCTGCGTACTGATGGTATTCATCCATTCTATCTTTTGTACTTGCCAAACGAATATTTGAAACAACACTAAAGCCAACATTTTTTCCAGTTTCTTCCTCTAAAGTTTTATAAAGATTTACTGCATACTTATGTAGCTGACCTACAGAGTAACTCATATTAAATAACGGCAATAAACCTGCTGCATGCCAAGTTGAACCTGAGGTTAATTCTTTTCTCTCAACAAGGACTACATCAGACCAACCTTTTTTTGCTAAATGATAAAGAGCACTGACACCAACTACTCCGCCACCAACTACTACTACTTTAGTTTTTGTTTTCATTTCGTGATTCCTACTAAATTTTTATTAGTAACGAAACAAAAATGTATCTGTGGATAATCAAATTGAGCTACCAAGTGGAATTGGACTTGAGACCATTGTGGTCAACCAGCAACCTTTTAAAACTCCTTCGTCTGTATATTTTTCAACCTGCCAATTGAACTTGTGATAAATTTTGTCCTTATCTAAAATGATGACCTCAAATTGGGCCCATTTGTCACTACTGCCAAGCTCTGTAATAGTGTGGCTTAGATGATTAATCATCATTTTATAGGAGTCTCCTTTGATCATTCGCTTAAAATTACCTAGGGGACCTGTTACTCTTTTGTTATTCGGGTGAGCAAAGGTCCAGGTTTGCTCTATCCCTCTATCTTTATATTCTAAATCATTTTGTTTGAGACCATTAAGTTGAATTTCAACAACTTCTTTTGGAGTAATATTTTTGCTTGGGTTTATCAACTCTGAATATGAATAAACAGTAGTTAATAATAGAATTAATAAAGTGCTAAATATTATTCGCAGTTTTTCTAACATCTTCTAAGAACTCTTGTCTTTTTGAGTCGCTTACAAAAGGTACTGCAAAATATCTTCGATAGGTAATGTTATATATGCCACACATATGAAATACCCCTCTTTTAAGTCTTCTAATCGGTAAATTTAAAAAAAATGTAGTGATAGCTAGTCTTGGTGAACCATATGTGCAAAAAATTACCGCTTTCTTTTTTCTTAAATTACCAATTGGATAACCATAGTTTCCAACTAGTTGCTTAAATCTAAATGCCCATGGTGGTGCCAACACTTTATCAATCCATCCTTCAACAATTGCTGGCATTCTAAAATTCCATATTGGTGCAACTAATACAATTGTATCACTCTCTTCTATTCTCTTACGATGATCTAAGACTTCAGCACTTGGGTCTTCTCCAGCAAATACAGGATCAAATTTTTCTTTGTATAAATCTACAACGTCTACTTTGTTACCTTTTAATTCAGAGTGTTTGATAAATTCATTTTTAATTGCTGCGTTAAATGAATTTTCATTATAATGACCGTAAACTAGGAAAATTTTTTTCATAATTTTTAATTAACAAAAAAAACCAAAAAAACTATAAAATTATTGTTTATTCTGAGGTTTTGTACTTGCTATTGTTAATTATATAGACAAATAAAATAGGCAAAATAAGTGTAAGTAAAGTTACAACAATTAACAATATCCCAAGCTCTGAGTAATCAGCAGTAGTTTGAATTTCTCCTGAAACTTTATCTTTTACTTCTCTAGTAACTGTAAAAATTTGATTTAAATATTTTGTCCCTAAAGCACTTGCTGAAAGAGCTAAATTTGTAAATGAAGCAAATACTGCAAAAAAAGTTGCTTTAAGATGTGAAGGGGCATTTTTAGCAATCCAAGCTAATAAAGGTATCATTGATACCTGACCTAATGGAGACTCTAAAGCTGTATTTAGTATCGCTATAAATTTAGCATCAACTACACCACCTGTTATTGAAGCGGTCCAATTATGAAATCCATAATACATTCCAACACTTGGCAAAAATAAAATTGCACCAGCTATACTTAATACAACAATAATTTTTGCAATTGAATTATTAGCCATAAACGGTCTCAATAAAACAATTCCAGCCAATGTTAAAATTGAAGCCAATAAAGACAAAATTGAAAAAAATTGTTCATTAAAACCAAGTTCATCAATTTCAAACCACGTTAGACCGGGACCAGGACCAGGCATTGCTCTAAATATAAATATAATTACTGCAGTACCAACAATTGTTAACCTTAAATTTTCTGGCAACTCTTTAATTAGCTTAAACATCAAAAATAAAATTATTACAACTGAACCGATAAAGACTATCTCTTGTGCAAAAGGAACTTTGAAGGATCCTATAGATAAAGTGAAAATAACAAATATTAGACTTCCTCCAAGTATCCACCAATTAATTTTAGTTTTCTTAGATCCTTTTTCCTCTTTAAATTCAAGTCCTTTAGATTTTAAATTTTGAATTTTCTTATTCCTTAAATATTTTGCTAAAAATACTCCTAAGATTGAAACAACTGGAATAACTAAAGCATACAAATAAATTTTACCGTATAGAGCAATTTTAGCAGCCTGTTCTAGGCTATCTACATCTCTAAATAAAATTACATTCACCAACGCAACTAAAACAGTACCTCCAATAATTGCAAAACGACCAAGGGTTTGCATTGTTGTATGCATAATTTTAACTTGATCTTTACTGTAATCATTTCCACTCTCATCAGTTAGTGGGACAGCTTCAACAGTCATAGCATCAGCAACAACATCTTGAATTACATAACCAACAGGTGCTAAAATTACGCTAATCACAAACCAAGTTTCAACTGTGAAAATTTCAGACATGTCTTCTGTATGAATTATAAGTCCATACATAATCAGCAAACTTAAAGCGATTAAAGAAGCGCCAAAATAAACCATATAATTTTTTCTATTCCATATAAGATCAACAAGGTGTCCTAAAGGCATTTTTAATGCCCATGGAATTCCAGCCCAAAACCCAAGTCCAGCTAAAAATGCTGCAGATAAATTTAAGTAGTCTTTAACAAAAAAAGTTCCAACTATTCCAGTTAATCCAGAAATACCAGCCGCAACATAAACCATCAAAGGAGGCAAATAAGTCCATTTAAATTGTCGACCCAAATCTAAAAAAGTGCTGTCTAAAAATTTTAAAATTTTATTCATTTAATTCATAAATATAAGCTAATTGTATAGATCCATCATTCAAATAAACATTGGTTGTAGATCTTCTGTATTCTTTTCCTTCAAAATCATCCAACATTTTTAAATTATTTTGAAGATTATCTGATTCAAGTAACCAGCCACTAACTTTTTCTCCTGATTTATCCAGTTGAATCACAGGAAAACCAATTTTATTTCCCCATCCTTTTTTAAATAGATTGCCTAAAACAAATCCCTGTTTCCAAGTACCTTCCAAATGTTTTAAATAATTTTCATTTGCTTCACCAGGTTGTAATGAACCATAGACAAATAAAGAATTGATGATCACGGTTAATTTAAGTTTTATAGTTACTTAACTTTATTTAAATTCAAAGTTTTCACAAAATAAAAACCAACTAACATTGAAACAACAAAAGTTATTGAGTAAATATTCAATAAAGCAACAGAAGTTATAGCAGGACCAGGACATAATCCACCTAATCCCCATCCAGCACCAAATAAAGCTGAACCTAATATTAATTGATTATTAATTGTTTTGTTATTTGAATAATTAAATTTCTCTGCAAGTAGTGGTTTTTCTTTTTTCTTAATTATATGAAACAAAGGAGACGAAACAACCAAAGCTCCCATCATCACAAATGCAAGAGAAGGATCCCAATTTCCAAATAAATCTAAAAAGCCTAATACTTTTGCTGGATTAACCATTTCAGATATCACTAAACCGATACCAAATATTATACCTGAAAGGAGGGAAGCTAATTTGTTCATAATAAATTTTTTATAAATACAGTTAATATTCCAACAATCATAAATGTAATTGTTGCAACAATTGATCTTAAAGAAAATCTTCCAATACCACTTATACCGTGGCCACTTGTACAACCACCACTGATCCGTGTTCCGATTCCAACCAACAAACCAGCTGCTATCATCAAGACATAAGAATTAGAAATACTAATGTTTATTCCTCCATTAGAAAATAAGGAATAAATAAATGGTGCAATAATTAATCCCAATAAGAATAATAAATTATCAAATTTATTTTCTTTCTCTGTTAACGCATTACTTGCAATACCACTTATTCCTACTAAACGACCGTTCAGTAAAAAAAATACCACTACTGCTAATCCAATTATCAATCCACCAGTAAAAGCCGGTATTGGTGTAAAATTTACTATGTTCATAAAATTAATTACTCAAAACAGGAAAAGCCTGTCTTACTTTTAAAAAAAATTTTTGATATTCCATTTTGGTACATTTGTTTTCTATATATTCTATATTATTTTTTTCTACAAGTGACTTGGCATTTTCATCTCTTATTCCAAGTTGTAACCATAATACCTTAGCACCAATTTTCACTGTATCTTCAGCTATACCAAAGGCTTCTTTAGAAGGTCTAAAAACATCTACAATGTCTATAGGATCTTTAATCTCTGTTATCGAAGCATACACTTCCTCACCTAAAATTTTTTTACCCTTAGCTGATGGGTTAACTGGATAAACTTTATAACCATATTCTTGCATATATTTCATTACAATAGTTGAGGGTTTTTTTAAATCATTACTGACACCAATCATTGCTATAGATTTAGAATTTTCTAAAATCCTCTTTATGTCGCTCATTTTATTATTTGTTTTCTTTTTTAATTTGTTCCTCGCAGAATTTTCTTGCTTCTTCCAAATCAGTAATTTTAGTCTCAGATAATTTTTGACTTCCGGCAATACAAGCATCCACTGCTCTTTTTAAATTATGATCTTTAAAATTTAATACAAAGTACATTCCAAAAATAACAAATAAAATAATGAGTATATTTTTTTTGTTCTTCATTGTTATTTATGTTTCCAATTTGGTTGTCTTTTTTCTAAAAAGGCCGAAATACCCTCTTTGGCATCCATTGCCATCATATTGACTGTCATCATTTTGCTAGTGTACGCATAGGCTTTTCTTAAAGGCATTTCTAATTGCTTATAAAAAGCCTGTTTTCCGATTTTAATGGTCAAATTAGATTTCGATGCAATTTTTTTTGCTACTTTTAAAACTTCATCGTTTAATTTTGATTTAGAAAAATGATCATTTATTAAACCAATTTCTTTTGCATAATTTGCTTTGATAGGCTCTCCTGTTAAAAGCATCTGCATCATTGGTTTACGATTAATTTTTCTACTAACAGCCACCATTGGTGTGCTACAAAACAATCCAATATTTACACCTGGTGTCGCGAATAAAGAGTCTTTAGTACTATATGCAAGATCACAACTTGCAACTAACTGACAGCCTGCTGCAAAAGCTGCGCCATGAACCTTAGCAATAACTGGTTTTTTTCCCTCAACAATTTGCAACATAACCTTGGAGCAAAGATTAAATAACTTTTGGTATTTGTCTTTATTTTTAAGACTTCTAACTTCTTTTAAATTGTGGCCAGCACTAAATCCTTTACCTCCACCCTCTATGATTATTACTTTAGTTTTTTTATCAGCATCTAATTTTTTTAATAATTTTAATAAATCGGAAAGATTTTTAAATGAAAGAGAATTATATGTTTTTGGTTCATCAATTATAATTGATGAAATCTCTGAATTAATTCTCTTTATTTTAATATTACTAATCATTTAATCAGTTAATCCATCGGATCTAGCCTGATTTCTTTCTATATGAATTGGTAAAACTTTACCATAAATTGCTTTTGAGTGTTCTGGTGTATTTACCCTATAAGGATCTAAGACATAAGCAGGAATACACATATACCTAGATTTTTGACCTTCTATTTTTGTAACTCTATGCAGAGTAAATCTTCCTTTAAAAATTTGAAGATCTCCAGGTTCTAATTTAAGTTGTCTAACTCTTGATCTATCTCCTTCTAATACTTTTTTAACCTCATCAAAATTTTCATTACCTGGTGCTCTAATATTTGGACAATATTCAAAAACACCTCCTTTTTCAGGTTTCTGGATCATCAAGCTTAAAGTGAATTCACAACTATCAAAATGCCAAGGAAGAATTCCATCTGGTTTCATAACATTGTACGCATGACAAGCTAAAGGGTCTGCCCATCTATAAATAGGAGAAATTCCTAAACATGCAGAAACAAATTTTAAAAGTTCTTCTGTTTCATAAAGATATTTCATTTCTGAATTTTTTGGAAAGCAATCTGAATTTAAATATCCATTATACCTTTCCATAAAATTTCTTTTTGGATGTTTTGCAGGTAAACTTGGATCATCTTTAGCATAAAGATATGCATTGATGCTTTCTTTTGACATATAAACTTCATCAAGTTGTTTTTCCAATTCTATATTCATTACCTCTAAAGATTTAGGCAAAATAAAATTTGGGATAGTTGAACAACTATATTGGTCTAATTCTTCCTTACATTTTTTAACTAAATTTTTAATGATTGGAGAATTTAAATCGTGAATAGGATATCTTTTTAAATCGACAATAGTACTTAATCTATCGTTCATTAAAAATTATTTTAATTTACCCTCTTCTCTCATTTGAGCTCTAATTTTAGTTGCCGAGATTTTTTGAGTTTCTTCATCTAAAACTATTTCCTCAATTTTATATCCAACACCTCTTCCGTAACAAATATTTGTAATATTAGGAACCAACATAATTTTAAATTGACCTTCAAACTCAGGATTTAATCTTTCTTCAATATTTTTTTTTACAGTTTCAAAATCAAATGGATTATCATCAACACCTTGTACATCTCTTATTTGAATACAAACTTGTCCTGTTTTTTTTATTATCTCTTTAAACAGTTTATAGTGCCCATCATGAAAGGGTTGCCATCTTCCTAACATTTGCGCTGTAGGTTTTTTATTATCCCATTGATATGTCATTTTTTTATCTCCTCAATTATTAAAGGTGCCCATTTCTTAGCATCCTGAGTTGTTACATGGTAGTCAAAGTTTTTTGGATTAACAAACATTTGGTTAGTATCTTCAAATCTACCTTTCTTTATTGTATCTACCCAAATTCTAAAATCTGCTGGAAACAAGCTTCTTGCCTCCGGTGTAGGAGCAACAAAATCTGCAATTACATAATGACCCTCAGCTTTTAATTTTAGAGCAAATTCAGCCATTCTTTTAGCTTGTCTTACTCTACCTTCCTCTGAAAAATCCCAATCATCAGCTGCTTTTCTAACTTCATCAGCATTTAATCTTTTTGCATTTAAATGAGGCGCCATTTCATTTGCTAAAGTTGTTTTACCTGCACCAGGTAAACCCATAACCAAAATAATTTTCATTAAATATCTTCTAACGGATGATGGGACATTAATTCAAGTGCATTTTCACCAATTAAGTATTGTTGCTCAAGCTTAACACCTTCTTTACCACCTACTTTTCCAATATAACTTTCTACTGTAATAGTCATATTTTTCTCAAAACAACCTTCCTTTTGACCACCATCTGTTGGGTATCTTATGAATGGCCATTCATCACAGAGTCCAATTCCATGAACCATACAAGAATATCTATTTCCATAATAGTCATCAGGCAAATTCCATGATTTTTTAATAAATTCCTTAAACGATAATCCTGGTTTAATTAAATTAGAATTGTAATCAATTTGTTCAACTGCCATTGAATATAGTTTTTTTTGATCATCATTAAATTTGTTTCCAACAACAAATGCACGAGATATATCTGCGCAATAACCATAGGGGCCAACCATGTCAGTATCAAAAGAAACAATTTCTTTATCTTGGATAATTTTATTACTGCATTCTTGCATCCATGGATTAGTTCTTTCTCCTGAAGCTAACAATCTACATTCAATCCACTCACCATAATTTTCTATATTCGTTTGATGGAGTATTGACCATAATTCATTCTCAGTCATTCCTGGTTTTAATTGTTCCTTCATCTTAACAATACCCATCTCAGCGACATCAATCGCTGATCTCATACATTTAATTTCATCATTTGATTTTATTACTCTTGCTTGTTCTAAAATTAATTTAGCATCAACCACTTGGATATTCTCTTTATTTAATGCTGAAACCGCAGGACCATTTAAAACATCAATAGCAATTTTTTTAGATTTAAAATATGAGTTTGATAAATCTTTAACTTCATTAACCCATTTTTTTAATTGTTGCTCTGATTGATCACCGTTACTAAAATAATCCCAAGTAATTACAGGTCTTAATTCATCAATAAGATTTAAATGCTCTGTTAATTTCTCACAATTGAAATACTCATAAAGTATTGTAGGACCATTAACTGGAATAAAGCAATATCTTGTTAAGTTATGCATATTATAAACACTCATGTTTACACTATCTAATGCATATCGAACATTTACCGGATCGAATAAAATACACGCTTCTAAATTATTTTTTTCTAATTCTTTTTTAACTCTATCTAAACGATAAGATCTTAGCTTATCAAAATCAATCTCGTCTTCTCTTAATCTTTTTTTGATAATAAAATTCTGTTTAGGTTTAAATTCTGGAACTATTTTTCTCTTAAATCTCATTTTGTAATTTTATAAATTCCTAACCATGCATTTACATTTTTACTAGCTATGTAATCTGATTTAAAGAAATCTTTTTCTTCCCATAATTCTTTGTTTTTAAATTCCTCTATTTTTGTATCAAAACTGTATTTCTTAAAAATACCCTCATTTATGGTGAAACCAATATAGCCACCTGGTTTGGTAATTCTTAAAAATTCATCTAAAGCATTATTTTTGACATGACCAAATGTGAAAGTTCCAACGCATAACACGCTATCATAAGTATTATCTGCTTCAGGAATTTCTTTGTTTAAGTCTAATTTACTTAATTTTTTGTAAAGGTTTTTTGGAGCTGAATTTAAAAGATCTTGAGATAAGTCTATTCCATGAAAATTATTAAATCCAAATTTCTCTAATTCTTGAGCAACTAACCCTGTACCACAACCCGCATCGAGTATTAATGCATTTTTATTTTGCTGATGTTTATTAAAAGCTGCGGCTGTTTCTTTTGGACCGGTATAGTTCCAATCAATCATGTCTTTATTATATTTGTTATTTTCTGCCCAATCTGCGTAATAACTCATCACGTCTTCTGTTTTGTCTAATTTATAAATGTTTAAATTTTTAGATACGTCTTTATCCTGATCAGACATTAACTTCTCATTTTTTGACCACTTGGATCATAAAGTGGTTCTTTAATAATTGAGCAATTAAATAAATCTCCATTTATCTCTACTTGAACTTTATTTTCGGATTTAATTTTATCCTGATCAACAAAAGTAAAAGCAACACTCTTATTTACAAAATGTGCAAAACCACCTGAAGTAACATAACCTATACTTTGATCTCCATTCATAACGGCTTCATTATTTGTTACATCAATATCATTGGTTTCAACAATTAAAGGTGTAAGTTTGTGTGAGGAGTTTTCCTTTTGTGCACTCTCTTTACCTATAAATTCTTTATCCCAATTTATAAAAGCATCTAATCCTGTTTCTTTAGCAGTAAAATCTGGCCTATAATCTAATGTCCAAGCTCCCCAATTTTTCTCAAGCCTCATCGACATTAATGCTCTTCCACCAAAGGGTTTAATGTTAAATTCTTTTCCAGCTTCAATTAGTTCTTCGTATAATTTTAGTTGATAATGAGGAGCTACATAAATTTCGTAACCAAGCTCTCCAGTAAATGAAATTCTATTTACTAATGCAGGAACTCCTCCAATAAACATTCTTCTAGAATCTCTAAATTTAAATTTTTCATTTGAAACATCGTCTCTTACAATTTTTTCTAAAACTTTCCTTGAGTTAGGTCCTGCAATAGACAAACCATGATACTCATCAGATCTATTAGAATAATTTAAATTAAATTTATCTAAATGACTTTCAAACCAACGTCTATGCATTTCTTGGGCAACACCAGATCCAAATACCATAAATTCATTTTCATCCAAGCAAGCAACTGTTAAATCTCCACACAATTTCCCCCTATAAGATAACATTGGTGATAAAGATATTCTTCCAGGTTTAGGAAGTTTCCCAGCCATTATGTGATCTAAAAATTTTCTAGCATCTGGGCCTTTGAACTCATGTTTTGAAAAATTTGCAACTTCTATCAAACCAACATTCTCTCTTACATTAATAACTTCTTTTGAAACATAGTCATGTGATCTTGATCTTTTAATTGTAGGTTCTTCATGAGCATCTTCTTTATTATTTGCAAACCACAAAACATTCTCTAATCCAAAACTATCTCCCATCACAGCTCCTTGATTAACAAATCGATCATAAAGTGCTGTTGTTTTTTGTTTTCTTCCTTTTGGTAAAGTTTCATTAGGAAATGTCATAATAAATCTTCGCTCATAATTTTCTGAAGATTTTATTGTTCCATATTGAGGGGATGCATAATCTCCAAAACGAGCAACATCCATTGCCCAAACATCAATTGAAGGTTCACCATCAATAATCCATTCAGCAATACATTTTCCAACTCCACCCCCTTGGCAAAAACCAGCCATCACACCAACTGCAACCCAATAATTTTTCATTCCAGGTACAGGACCAATCAATGGACTTCCGTCTGGACCAAAAGTAAAAGGTCCATTCACAATGTTTTTTATTCCTGCACGCTCTAATGCTGGCATTCTCTCAAAACCAATTGCTAATCGATCTTCAATATTATCTAATTTTGGCTCAAGTAATTCATGTCCAAAATTCATTGGAGTTCCTTCTACTTTCCAAGGAGTTGATTTTGGCTCGTAAGTTCCAAGCAACATACCTTTTCCTTCTTGTCTAAAATAAATATTTCCCTCAAAATCTGTTCCTATAGGTAATCGTTGATCTCCCATTGCTTCAATTTCTGGAATAGGTTCGGTGATTAAATAGTGGTGTTCCATTGGCTGAACTGGAAGATTTATTCCTGCTAATTGACCAACTTCTCTTGCCCATAAACCACCTGCATTAATTACTATTTCAGCATTAATGTTTCCTTTCTCAGTAAAGACATCCCAAGTTCCATCTTCTTTTTGCTTCGTGTCTTTAACAACTGTATGAGTGTAATATTTTCCACCATGAACTTTTGCGGCTTTTGCAAAAGCATAAGTAACTCCTGATGGATCAACTTCACCATCAATAGGATCCCATAATGCTAGCAAGTATCTAGACGGATCAATTAACGGATGTTTCTTTTTCACTTCTTCTAAAGAAATAAATTCTTGGTCAAGTCCCATGTATCTTGCTTTTGATCTTTCTCTCTTTAAATAATCAGCCCATACTTCATTTGATGCTAAGTAAAAACCTCCACTAGGTTTAAATCCTGTTGAATGACCGGACTCTTTTTCAATCTCTTTATATAAACCAATTGTGTAAGCCATCATCCGAGAGATATTTGGGTCAGAAGAAATTACATGAACATTTCCAGCAGCATGCCACGAAGAACCTGATGTTAATTCATTTCTTTCAAGTAAAATACAATCTTTTAATCCAAATTTAGATAAATGGTAAAGAATAGAACACCCAACTACACCACCACCTATGATTACAACTTTGGCATGCTTTTCCATTAATATTTAATTTCTTTATTTACTTTTTTTAAAGATTTATCAGTACCATGATGAAAATGTTTGCTCATGTCTGGCATGTATTTCATTGAAATTGGTTTTTTACCAATTGCAACAGACATTTCTCTAACATGATGAGCTTCAGCACCACAACATATACCAATAAAATTTATTTTGTTCTGAACACAATCTTTTGCAAATTCTGCCATTTCAAATCTGTTGCAAAATAAATTATCTAAAGCTACAGGAAATGCATTTCCACCAGGAATACAATCGCAACCATGATCAGTAATATTTAAAAAACCAGGTTCTTCCTCAGTAGTTCTGTAAGGGACTGGAAGCCCTGATACATGACAAGAAACTTTGTCTCTAACTTTTTTTAAAAGTTTCATCGTCATCTCTGGTCCTCTATAACAATTTAGACCAACTACATCGGCACCTAAATCTTCCATCATCTTACATGCATCTTCAGCACTGTGTCCTTCTCTAGTTTTATCTCCTCTGGGAATTGCAAAATTACAAACTGCTATTAGCCCAGCGTCCTTAATTGCTTTCAAAGCAATTTTCATTTCATCAGTCCAACTAATTGTTTCAGCAATAACAAAATCAACTCCAGCCTCTTTTGCCCAAGCAACTTGCTCCTCGTACATTTGTTGGCACTGCTTATGAGTATTTGCATCACCAGGATCAAACACGTTTGTGTTTGCAACATCTCCACAAACCATCAAATCTAAATCTTTAAATTCAGCTGCAGCATCTTTTGCAATTTTAAGAGCGCCTTTTTGCATTGGTTCTAACAAATGTTCTTTACCAATTATTCTTAGTTTTTCTCTATGACCATAATAAGTAAATGCTTGAACTACATCTGAACCAGCTCTGATAAACTCTCTATGTAATTGAGTTACTACTTCAGGATGCTCCAACACAACCTCAGGAACAAATGGACCTGCTGAAAGATAACCTCTTCTTTCCATTGCAAAAAGGTATCCTTCTGCACACATGATAGGACCCTCATTTAACCTTGTAATTAAATCTTTTTTCATAATTTATCCTTTCATTTTGTTAAATTTGTTGCAACCCATTTGTGAAACATCAAAGTAGGTGTATCCATTACAGGTGAAAAATTTCCACCATTGTAAGCTGGTGAACTTCGCCCTTTTTGCATTCCTTCAATTGCAGTTACATCTTCGTTCATAACTTCTTGCCAAAATGCAAAATTTTTTTCTCTAATCCTTTTA
The DNA here is from genome assembly GCF_052047955.1 of Candidatus Pelagibacter sp. HIMB1495. NCBI lineage: Bacteria > Pseudomonadati > Pseudomonadota > Alphaproteobacteria > Candidatus Pelagibacterales > Candidatus Pelagibacteraceae > Candidatus Pelagibacter > Candidatus Pelagibacter sp. HIMB1495. The sequence goes on from NZ_JBNAIQ010000001.1 coordinate 1,231,812, forward strand.
AACTCATCGCTCGAAGCGCTTTCATCTCCGATATAATATAATTCAAAGTGTTCTTTTGTCTGATTGTTTGAAATTGGTTCTAACCAAAATGCATAAAAATGATCTATGTGAATTCCCAACATTACATTTGGGTATAATGATACATATTCAGATTTTTCAGATACTTCACTTGGCCAATTAGGAAAACATTTAAATTTTATATTTCCATCGAACTGTTGTGAATATTTACCACTTCCTTGTCCAGAGAAATTAAAATTTTCATCTTCTATATGATAATGATCTGCAATATTTGAAACTCTATTCAGCTCTGGATGTATCCATGGCAAATGATAGCTTTCGCAATAATTCTCTATAGCAAATTTCCAATTACTATTTACGGTCATATTAAAGTAACCATTGTCAGAAGCATGTCTTATTAGTTGTTGATCTTTTTTAGAAATAAACTTAGACCATCTATCTTCTAAAGGTTTAATAAATTCCTCAAATGGTTTTGCGTTAAAATTTATGTTGATGAAAATTAAATCCATCCAAACTTTTGATCTTATTTCTTTAAGGTTGCTATTATTTTTATCAAATCCTTCTACATCATGTTTTCCTAATCCTCCTATATGAGGAGTAACAGTTAATTTACCATTAAAATCATAAGACCAGGAATGATAAGGACATCTTATTACATTTTTTAATTTACATTCTTGGTCAACTAATTTGAAACCTCTGTGACTACAAACGTTATGAAAAACTTTTATCTCATTATCTTTGTTTCTGACTATTAATATTGGAATATCTAAAAGATTAAATGGCTTTGCATCACCAGGATTTGGAACCGAGCTTGCAACACCAACCATCGTCCAATTATTTTTAAAAACTTTTTCTTTTTCAAATTCTAAATAATCGTCATTCAAATAACACTCATTAGGTAATCCATGAGCTTTCTCTATAGGATTTTTAACCACTTCTATTTTTTTAGGATCTAAGATTTCTGATAATTTTTTATTTAAATTCATAAACCTCCTTTAATTAATTAATTAAAAAATTAAATTAGGTTTAAAAATTACGACTCTCTAATAATGATTTGCTGAAAAACTGTTTTACAATTTAAAATATAAACAAACTCTTTGAAAAAAAAATTTGCTGAAAATTTCATTTAAAAACCATAACTAAATTTAATGAGTATTTAAAGACAATTTGACTTCAACTTATAATTGAATTTAATTTGCAATATTTCTCTCAATATGTTCAATTTAATTTTTAAATGAATCAAATATTGGGAGATATAATGAAAATTAAAAGAATACTTCTTTCCCTAGCAGTTGTTTTTGGTCTTACTTCTTTTGGAAGTGTAGCTAATGCTGCTTGTGGAAATATAACTATCGCTAATATGAACTGGGCCTCAGCAAACTTTATGGCTGAAGTTGATAAAATTATATTAGAAGAAGGTTATGGATGTTCTGTAGAATTGGTTCCAGGTGCAACAATGCCTACATTTACATCTATGCAAGAAAAAGGTGAGCCAGATGTTGCTCCAGAATTTTGGGCTAACGCTGCAATAGTTGCTTTGAATAAAGCTGTTGATGAAGGCAAAATGCATTCAATTAATACAGCTCCAATCACTGGTTTAGGTGAAGGTTGGTGGGTATTACCTGCTACTCTAGAAAAGCATCCTGAGCTAACAAGTGCTGCTGCAATTTTAGAAAGACCTGATCTGTTTCCTCACCCTGAGGATCCATCAAAAGGTGGTTTCCACATTTGTCCTCCAGGTTGGGCTTGTGAATTAATTAACAAGCAACACTTTAAAGCTTGGGGCATGGAAGAAAAAGGTTGGGCAATTGTTGAAACTGGTTCTGCTGCAGGACTTGATGGTTCAATTGCTAAAGCTGCTGAAAGAGGAGAAAACTGGTTTGGTTATTACTGGTCACCAACTTCTTTAGTAGGAAAATACAATCTTCAGTCTGTTGACATGGGAGAATGGGGTGGAAAAGAGAATTGGGATAATTGTCTTGTAAAACCTGAACAAGAATGTGGTACTCCTAAAAAATCTTCATGGGTAAAATCTGAAGTATTTACTATCGCTACTGACAACTACAAAAAAACTGCTGGTGCAGAAGGTATGAGTTACTTAGAGAAAAGAACATACCCAGGCCCAGTTATGAACTCAATGTTAGTATGGATGGGAGAAAACCAAGCTGAGGGTGCAGATGCTGCAATTGAATTCCTAAAAACACAAGAAGGTGTTTGGTCTAAATGGGTTTCAAGCGATGCTGCTGCAAAAATCAAAAAAGCACTTTAATTAAATAAACTTATCGAACCCGTTGTCAAACGGGTTCGATTTTAATAAAAAGATTTATGGATTTCTTTACTAAAATTCCAGTAATGGATAGAACAGCTCTTAGAGAGTTTAAGAAAGGAATCGACTTTAGTTTTAAAGAATTTTCAAGAGCCTATGGCGAAGGTATAGAAAGTTTTTTTGATCCACTTTTATATTTTTTAATCTGGTTAGAAAAGTTACTAATCAATAGTCCTTGGCCTGTAGTAATCGGTGTCTTTGCATTATTAGCTTGGATAGGTTCTAGAAGTATAAAATTAACTATAGGTACGGTGGTATGCTTTTTGATTATCGGTTATTTTGGAATGTGGAAAAATTGTATGGCAACTGTAGCCATAATATCTGTATCCACTCTTGTTTGTATAGCGGTAGGAATCCCAATTGGTGTTGTTATGTCTAAATCTCAAAGAGCAGAAAAAGCAATTTTACCAATACTTGATATGATGCAAACTATTCCAAGTTTTGTTTATTTAATTCCTATAATTATGCTTCTAGGTATCGGTAAAGTTCCAGGACTTTTAGCTGTTTGTATTTATGCCTTGCCTCCAATTGTAAGGCTAACCAATCTGGGGATCAGAGAAGTAGACAAAGAAACTTTAGAAGCGAGTGAGGCATTTGGAGCAACTCCAATGCAGAAACTTAAAACTGTTCAAATTCCATTGTCACTTCCAACAATCTTTGCTGGAATTAACCAAACAATTATGATGGCTTTAGCAATGGTTGTGATTGCATCTATGATAGGTGTAAAAGGTCTTGGAGTGCCTATTTTACAAGCAATTTCTAACCAATATTTAGCATTAGGAATGATGAATGGTTTAGCAATTGTAGCCTTAGCAATTATCTTCGACAGGGTCACTCAGCAGTACGGTCAAAGAATTCAAAAGCACAGAGGTCAGCTGAAGAAGTAACTTTGGCTCAAACGAATTTTCTAGACTCATATTTCAAAATCAATAAAGATCCGAATTATGAATTTTTCTTTGGAGATTGGTCCAAAAACAGATCTTGAAACTTTACCTCCATTAAGTGATGTCTATATCACTATGCTCCCAGGAGGAGATTATAAAGAAACAGCAGACAAAGCAGTGGAACTTGTAAAAAAAGGATTTAATCCAGTTCCTCATTTTCCAGCAAGATCAATGCATGATGATAGTGAGCTAAAAGATTATGTTACAAGATGCAAAGATGGAGGAGTGAAGCAAGCACTAATTATTGGGGGAGGAAGAGAGCCACTTGGAAAATTTGATAGTTCATTTCAACTTTTAGAAACAGGTTATTTTGAAAAAATGAAAATAGGAATAGCTGGACATCCTGAAGGGAGTCCTGATATATCCGATACAGATTTAGAAAAAGCAATGATAGATAAAAAGCCTTACGCTGATTATATAGTAACACAGTGGTTATTAGATCCTCAGCCTATCATTGATTTTATTTCTAAACAAAGCGTACCAGTGCATGTTGGAATCACTGGGCCTTTAAAAATATCTAGCTTAATTAAATTTGCTAATATTGTTGGGGCAAAAAATTCCTTAAACTTTCTTAAATCTAATTTTAGTAAGGCGTTAGATTTATTGAAACCTAAAGACCCTAATGATTTAATTGGGAAAGTTAAATCGCACACTGATAACTTCCACATTTATACATTCGGCGGCTTGAAGGAAACTAACAAGTGGTTGAGGGAGAATAGTTATGTCTAATGAATTTGACTATACTAAATTAAAACATGTTACTTCTGTTGATCAGTCAGACAGAGAAGTACCATACAACTTAAGACAAAGTGGACCAACAAAAGTTGAAATGTTAATTTCAACAAGGGTAAGAAAATCACCTTATTGGCATTTATCAATGCAGGCAGGTTGTTGGAGAGCAACTGTATACAATCGTATTTATCACCCAAGAGGTTATGTAAAACCTGAAGATGGTGGTGCTATGGTTGAATACGATGCTATCGTAAACCATGTAACAATGTGGAACGTTGCTGTTGAAAGGCAAATAAGAGTTAAAGGTCCAGATGCAGAAAAATTTACTGATTATGTGATCACTAGAGATGCAACTAAAATTTCACCAATGAGAGCAAGATATGTAATTTTATGTAATGCTTATGGTGGAGTTTTAAATGATCCAATTCTTTTAAGAATTTCTGAAGATGAATTTTGGTTTTCATTATCAGACTCTGATATTGGTTTATATCTTCAAGGTGTAAATGCAGATGGAAGATTTGATTGTAAAATTGAAGAAATTGATGTCAGTCCAGTTCAAATTCAAGGTCCTAAATCAAAAGCATTAATGAAAGATTTATGTGGAGATCAAGTAGATTTCGATAATATGCCTTTCTACGGATTAGCTGAAGCAAAAGTTGGTGGAAGAGATGTTGTGATTTCACAATCTGGTTTCTCAGGAGAAGCTGGTTATGAAATTTATCTAAGAAACTCTACTTTATATGCTGAGGATATGTGGAATGCTGTACTTGAAGCTGGAAAAAAACACAGCTTAATGGTTATTGCTCCTGCTCACCACAGAAGAATTCAAGCAGGAATTCTTTCATGGGGACAAGACATGGATCAACAACACAATCCGTTCCAATGTAATTTAGGTTATCAAGTTTCTTTGTCTGGAAAAGGAGAATGGAACAAAACCGCTGATTATGTTGGTAAGGCTGCGCTAGAAAAGATGAAAGAGGAATTAAAAGCAGGTAAAAAACCATACAAACTCCAACTAGTTGGTATGGAATTAGGTGGTAAACCTATTGATAATTATGCGCCTGACTTTTGGTTAGTTTCTCCTGAAAGTGGTGGAGATCCAGTTGGATTTTTAACATCACCATGGTGGCATCCTGAAAAGAAAACAAACATTGCAATGGGATATGTTCCTTTTGATGGAACATTAAATGCAAATGGTTTTCCAAAAGGAAAAGTAGGAACTAAATATAAAGTTCATCTACCTGCAGAATATTCAGAAACTCCAGGAACGCCTGTTGATGCTGTAGTAGTGGATATTCCATTCAAAGAGTCTTTCAACGCAAACACAAGAGAAGTTGTAAAAGGCTAAATTTATTTAGGGGGAGTTATTTAAACTCCCCCAAATTTCAATGACAAAAGGGTTTTTAATAGCAATTTGCATTATTATTGCGATTGCTTTAATAGTATTTCCATTAATTGTTTCATATAAAGCTCAAAAAAATAAAAGAGATAAAAATTAATGTTTGGTGAATTTTTAAATATAGTTTTCAAATCAATAAAATTAGATAAAACACTTTATTCTGATAACAGAAATTTTGGTGAAGCTTCCATATATTTTGCAGGCTTAATAATGATTTTAGATGGAGTTGCTGGCGCAGTAGCAGCTAACACTGTCATTAAAACAGCAATAGGAATGTCGGGTCTAACAGCAATTGTCACTTGGTTGATATGGGCGATCTTTATTTTTGTAATAGGTGTTAAACTTTTTCCAGATAAACAAACCAAAGTATCATTTAAAAAAGTTTTAACCGCAGTTGGTTTTGCTCATGCTCCTGGTTTACTAAGATTTTTTGCAGTAACTCCAGATTTAATGATACCTATAATTTTTCTTACTCAATTTTGGATTTTTGCAGGTTTAATCATTTCAACAAAAGAAATTTTAAATTTAAAATCTAATTTTAAATCTTTTGGTATAGTCTTATTATCTTTTTTGATAATAGCTTTTCTATCAATCACGTTCGTGATGAGTAGAATGAATATGCTTCCAACCAATCAGATTAGCTAGATTGGAAAAATAGTCTTTGAAACTCTACAAGATTTACAAATTTTAAAACCAGTTAAGATTAAATTTTGAGATACACTCTCATCCTCTTCTTTACACTCATCACAAATATTATTTAAATCTTCACTGTTATCTTGATCCTTAATTTCATCAAAATTATCAGTCATTATCTGTTAGGCCTGCACCTGCCCCACCTTGTTTTAAACTCTCAGATTCTTCAACAAAAGTATCTTCAGATAATTTATACAAATTCTTCCACTCTTCCTCCGTAAAGTTATCAATATTTTCTAGAAAACTGATCTCTAAATGATTTGCAATAGACGGAAATTCGTTATTAGGAATATTAGAATAGATATTTAAATTTAGATTTAAAATAATTTCTTTTTTATCAAGATTTATATGAATTTTTTTACCAATAATTTCTGATGCTCTACTTACAAAAGCTAAAAATATTGAAGGGTAAGCAACATTATTTAATTCAATTTTTTTTAAGAATTCTAGAGATTTTGATTGATCTAAAAAACTAACTCCAAGAATAATTGGACAATAAGATTTTGCTGGAGGTTGATTTTTTTCTAATATTAAATTTAAATTTTGAAAACTATTTTCTTTCCTTTGAGAAAAATATTTATTTATATGTTTAATACCTGGAAGACCAAAGGACTCTAATAGTCTTACGCACTTTGCTGTTTCTTCAGCAATTCCCCATGAATATCCGCTAGCTTTAGCTGCTCTTTTAACAGTGGTTTCGATTTCACTTAATGATTTCATGTTAAATGTTGGTTTTATAAACCCACTGCTCATCATAATTTTTTAATTCATGAGGTAATGGTGCTCCTTGAAACATACAAATTCTTAACCACTTGTCAGATCTTGGGTCAAATTTTAACGCCCCAAAGAAAGATAGCTTCAATCTCAACATATCTATAGGCATTATGTTTTTACCAATTGTATTATCTTGAATTTCTGAATAAGGAAATTTTTCAACTATAAAAACCCTTCTAATAACATGTCTTAAATCAGAGTTTTTTATTAAAAAGTCAGATACGGTTTGACTATTTTTAGAAATCAATAATATTTCGTAAAGTTTTTTTATATCCCTAGCTATGGCTAAAGGTTGTTCTAATTCAGAACCATGTTCTTCAAATCTATCAGCTAATCTTGGCTCTTCTTTATTTTTTGAGATAAACCAAAAATTTTGATTATTTTCTTTTTTTTCAAAATTTATTTCTAATACATTTGGATATTTTTTCTCAATTATATTTCTTAAATCTTCAACAGTCCGATGAGTTGGTATGTTAAAATATTTTTCTTCATCAGAGCTCATTTCTTTTACTAAAGGTTCAGTTATTTCACTATATGGTTCCATCATAATGGATACTATGTATTCAATACATTCTTCACATGTTTCTTTATCAAGCCACTTATAAATACTGTTGAAAGGATATTCTCTTGTAAAATCAAAATCATTCTCAATGAATTTCAAAAATTTTTGAACATCTTTTAGTAAATTATTAATTTTTTTTTTTTGATATTCACTATCAGTGTTCCAACTTGTAATGTTTGTTAGTGATTTTTTTACACAATCAATAAAAAGTTCACTATCCTTTTTATTTACATTTTGAATTTCTCTAATTTTTTTTAAAGCTATTTCTCTACTTAAGATCCAGTTATTTAAAAGTGTTGGATGATTAACAATAAAAGGTGCCATTCCTAATCCAGTAGAATTTCCAATACCTAGATTTTTAGAGATTCGCTCGTCTAGTTTGACTGCTTTTTTTGGATTCTTATGATAAGCAACATGATTTACTTGGTCAAAAGTGAACTGTCTTACAAGATAAACCAGCATCATTTCTAATCTAAATGGTCCGTTAATTTCCTCACGATTTTTTATTCTAAACCTATCTGCTAAACCAAATTTACCAGATCCATAAACAGCAGTAGTTCTGTATAAATAACCGACTTTTGACAATAAATTTAAATCTGGTTGTAATCCTTGACTTAAACTCTCTGTTACATGATTAAATAATCGTACAGATTTATTCGCTCTTGATAATGTAAGTTCTTTATAAGAAAGTCTTCCAACTTCTTGTTTGGGAACTTCATTTTTCAATCTTTCAATATCTTTTTTACCTGGTACTCCATCATGAAGAGTAAAAGCCGCATCCCATTTAGTAGCTATAACTCTGTCTGATCTTTCCTCATCTTTAATATGATTTGCAAAACAAACTAAAGAATAAACTCTTTTGTCTTTTTTAAACGAATATACTGCTTCACCATAACCATTTTCATCTAAATTAAACAAATCTTGTTTATATTCCCAGTCTTTAAATTCATTCAAAAAACTTCTTAAAAAAGATAATTTAGATTGATGAAAAGATCCCAAACGAGATAACTTCATAATAGTATTTGGATCTCTTAGTTCTACTTGCATAACTTAAATTGATTTATAAAAATTGTACCAATTATTTCCTAGTATCCCATGTGTCTCATCATCTGAAAATCCAATCTTTTTGAGACCTTTTTCTATATTTGCAAATCCTCTTGTGTCTTCAAACCAATTAGGTTGTTTTGGAAAGCCTGGTTTATTTTTTGATCCTTCTCCGTAATTTTTAGTTTTGGTCCAAGTGCCATTTCTCATCCACTCAACTACGCTGTCGGGTTGATCAAGACAAAGATCTGACCCTATACCAATTTTACTTGCTCCCATAATTTCTGCAGTCTTTGCAACCATTTCACAAAAACTATCAAGAGTACAATTAGTATTTTCTTTCAAGTGATGTGGATATAAAGATAAACCTAACATTCCTCCACTATCACTGAGCATCTTAAGCAAATCTGAAGACTTGTTTCTTTTTGCAGCATGCCAAAAAGAAGGGTTTGCATGTGTAATCGCAATTGGTTTTTCACTTATTTCAATTGCATCCATTGTACTTTTTTCTGCAGAATGAGACATATCAACAACGATGCCTACTCTATTCATTTCTTTTATTGCTTCTCTTCCAAAATTAGTTACTCCGCTATCAATTTTTTCATAGCAACCAGTAGCAAGAAGAGATTGATTGTTGTAGGTTAGTTGCATAAATCTGCATCCAAGTTCGTGAACTTTTTCAACCAAACCTATGTCATCCTCAATTGGTGAACAATTTTGAAAACCAAAAAATATTGCAGTTTTGTTTTCAAGTTTTGCTTTTTCAATATCTTTAAAATCTTTTCCCAGAAATATAAGATCAGAATTAGCTTCGAAAATTTTTTCCCACTTATTTAATTCTATTAGTAGTTCATCATAATCTTCATGATAAACTATGGTTACATGAACTGCATCTAAACCTGCAGCTCTGTTTGTTTCAAAAATTTTTCTAGACCAATTGCAATATTGCAAATTATCGATTTTAAAATTCATAACGAAATAAGATTAATCAATCTAAATTGAAATACTATTAATTTTATTGAAATTTTTGATTAATTTTGAAATAAACAAGAGAGCCATTTTCATGAAAAAAAATACTAATAAAAAAGTTTCAATAGTTATGGGTAGTCAATCAGACTACAAAACTATGCAATTAGCAGAAAAAACTCTTAAACAATTAGGTGTCTCGTTTGAAACTAAAATTGTTTCTGCTCATCGTACCCCAAAGAGAATGTACGATTTTGCATTAAAGGCAGAAAAAAATAATATTGGGGTAATTATTGCTGGAGCTGGTGGATCAGCACATTTGCCAGGAATGATTTCTGCATTAACTCAAATTCCAGTTTTGGGTGTACCGATTGAAAGTAAAAAATTAAAAGGTTTAGATAGTTTGCTTTCGATTGCTCAAATGCCAAAAGGGATTCCTGTCGGTACTTTAGCAATTGGAGAAGATGGCGCTATTAATGCTGCATTACTTGCAGCTGAAATAATGGCTATTAATAATTCTTCGATCAAAAATAAGTTAAAAAGTTGGAGATCAAACCAAACTAAATCTGTTAAAAGAGCTCCAAAATAAAATGTCTAATATTACTCTTGGGATCATTGGGGGCGGCCAATTAGGAAGTATGCTTGCAATTGCTGCAAAAAAATTAGGGATAAAGATAATAATTTTTTGTGATGATTTGGAAGCACCAGCTCAAAATTTTTGTGACGAATTTATTGGTGCAAATTATGACGATAAAGAAAAAATAAATGAATTTGTAAACAAAGTTGATATCGTAACTTATGAATTTGAAAACATTCCATATGAAACGTTAAATGATATCAACAAGTTAAAACCAGTTTTACCAAAACCTTCAGTAAATAGATTAATTCAACATAGGTTAGCAGAAAAAGATTTTGTAAATAAATTAAATATAAGAACAACTAGATACGTCTCAGTTGAAAATCAATCTGATATTGATGTCCTTGAAGATTTTTTACCAGGTATAATTAAAACTACAACATTAGGTTATGACGGTAAAGGGCAACACCCTGTCTCATCATCAGAAGAATTAAAAAATCTTAAATTAGATTTATCAAGAGGATATATTTTAGAAAAATTAGTCAAACTTAAAAAAGAGATATCAATTATTATAACTAGGTTTAGTAATAATAAATATGAAATCTATGAACCTATAGAAAATACCCATGAAGATCAGATCTTAAAACATTCTAAGATACCTGCAGATATAAATGAAAAAATATTTTATCAATCTAAAGATTGGGCAATACTTATTGCTGAAGAACTTAAATATGTTGGCACTCTATGTGTGGAATTTTTTATAGATAGAAATGATAATCTTTATGTAAATGAAATTGCTCCAAGGGTTCATAATTCTGGACATTTAACAATTAATGCTTTTAATGTAAGTCAATTTGAAAATCACATCAGAGCTGTTTGTGGACTTGAACAGATACCTTTAAAAAAATTATCAAATGCAAAAATGATAAATTTACTAGGAGATCAAATATCTCACTATAGAAATTCTCCAAAACTTAAAGATAATGAATTCTTTTTTGATTATTTAAAAAAAGAAATTAAACATAAAAGAAAAATGGGTCATATCACTATTCTGGAATAATATGTTAAAATCAATTGAAGGAAATTTTGATGATCCAGAAGTTCACAAACTTTTAACTAAGCATTTTGTTGAGCTTAGAGCTGCCTCACCAGAGGGAAGTGCTCATGTTTTAGACATCCCTGGTCTTAAAGTTCCATCGATTAAATTCTGGAGTTTATATAACAATGATCAATTAATGGGATGTGGTGCATTAAAATTTTTAGATGAGGGTCATGGAGAATTTAAATCAATTAGAATTCATGACAATTTTAGAAAAAAAGGTCACGGTGTTATTGTTATTAATCATCTAATAAGTGAGGCAAAAAAATTAGATATTAAAAGATTAAGTATTGAAACAGGTGCTGGAAATTTTTTTATTCCTGCTAGAAAACTCTTTAAATCTTGTGGTTTTGAGCCTTGTGAACCTTTTGCTCATTATAAAGAAGATGTTAATTCTGTTTATTTGACTAAATTGATTGCTACAGATTGACAATAAGATCGAATAATTTCTCTATTTTGTTGACAAAACCCATTAAAATCTAAACAAAGCCAAAATTACTTAATTATAATTTTTAAGTAATAATTAATATAACAAAAAGTAAGAAGAAATAATATGAGTCTAACAGGTAAAGTAAAATGGTTCAATCCAACCAAAGGTTTTGGTTTTATTGAAAGAGAAGACAAAGAAAAAGATGTGTTTGTACATGTTTCAGCAGTAAGAGATGCTGGTATGAACGGTTTAGATGAGGGTCAAGCTTTGACTTTCGATGTTGAAGATGGTCCTAAAGGTCCTTCAGCAGTTAACTTAAAAACTGCATAATTTCACACTTCCTATTGGCTGAAAAAATTTTATTTTTTAGTAAATAATTTTATTCAGCCAGTACCAAATCTTATAAAAAACAACTTTTAGTCAAAAAATTTAATTATATAAGTTGTATTTAAAATAATAAAAAATTTATGATCGGAATTTTAGGTGGAATGGGTACTCAAGCTGGTCTTGATTTTTGTAATAAGCTTGCAGTATTAAATAGAGGGAAAATTGATCAAGAGTATCCTTTATTTGTTTTGTATAATAAATCAAATATTCCTGGAAGACCAGAATCTATAGGAACTCAAACAAAAAACTTATCAAATCTAAATACAAACAAATCTAATAAAACAAAATATAATAAAGTATTAAAAAGTCTTCTTGAAGGATGTAAGTTATTAGAAAAGAATAAATGCAAATTTATTGTTATTCCATGTAACACAGCACATTATTGGTTTGATGATCTACAAAAAAAAATCAATATTCCAATTATAAATATGCCAAAAGAAGTTTTTAAATTTACAAAAAAGAACTGTAAAAAAAAATCAAAAGTTGGTTTATTGGCCACTGAAGGTACTTTAAAAACTGGAGTTTATAATAAGTTTTTTGATCAGAGCTATCAATTAGTTAATCCATCTGAAAATCTTCAAAAAAATTCAGTAAATAAGGCAATCAAGTTTGTAAAAATGGGCAATGTTAGAGCTGCCGAAAAAGCTATCAAACCAGCTATAAAATATTTGCTAAAAATGAAATGTAAAAAAATAATTTTAGGTTGTACTGAGTTGCCAATTGCAATATTCGCTTTTAAATCATTCAAGAATATTAAATCTTCAAAGATATTTTTAGATCCAAATTTAATTCTTGCGCACTCTGCAATGCAGAAACACAAAAGATAAACAGTGACATCTAAAATTGATAAGCCCTACGTTTTAAGAGTTGCAGAACTAATATATTCTAAAATTATTGAGATAAAAAACCAAAATCCTGAAGTTAATAACATCCAAGCATTTGAGATTTTCATGACAACAAAAGATTATGATTTTATTAGCTCAGGAGAATTTCATGAAAATTGGATATCAGAATTAAAAGATAACAATTTTATTGATAAAATTACTGGTAAGAAAATTAATGAAGAAACATTAAGACTTTTAGATATTCAAAAGGATTCTATGGTTAAATTTTTGCTTAAAATACCAAAATTATACTACACAAAAACCCATTTCCCTCTGGAATTATCTCAAAGAGCCTTTAATCATCTTTGGAGAGTTTGTGAAAGTTACGAAATGTGGTGTAAAGAAACTAAGCAAAAAAATTTGATTAAATTAAATTTAATTGATTAAATTTAAAATTAATAACTACAGTGATTAAGGTATTCCCATTTATATTTATTTTACTTTGGTCATCAGCATTCATAACTACAAAACCAATCATTGATTACAGCGATCCTTTTGCTGCATTAGCCTTTAGATTTGCACTAGTAGCATTTGGTTTTTTAATTTATTCTATTTATTCAAAGCAGAAAATAATTGTAAGTAAAAAAAATTTTTTACAATCTTTTTTTAGTGGAGTTCTTTTTCATGGGTTTTATTTAGGAGGTGTTTTTTATTCAATTTCTATTGGAATGCCCACTGGCCTTGCTGCTTTAATTGTAACTCTTCAGCCAATACTAACTAATGCATTAAGTGGACCAATACTTAAAGAAAAGGTTTCTATTAAACAATGGATAGGTGTTTTACTAGGATTTATTGGAGCATCATTGGTTCTCGGTTTTGAAATTGGGTCAAAAATTCCAACTGCTGGATTAATTGCAACCATTATAGCTTTGATAGCAATAACAAGTTCAACTCTTTGGCAAAAAACAATAAGCAACAACCTACCCTTGTCAGTAAGTAATATGAACCAAGCACTTGGGGGTTTTTCATTTCATTTAATAATTATAATTTTTTTTGCTGATCCTTACATTGAATTTTCAAAAACATTTATAATTGCAATGAGTCATCAAATTTTTTTAGTGTCCTTTGGAGCATTCACAATACTTATGTTCTTAATTAAAAAAAATTCCGCAAGCAAAACAGTTTCGATATTTTTTTTAATTCCTCCCACATCTGCGTTCATGGCATGGTTATTTTTAAATGAGAAATTATCTAATTTAGATCTTTTAGGATTTTTTATAGCTACTATTGGTGTTTATATTGCTACTAGAGATAAATAATTACTTTGCAATATATCCAAATTCTAAAGATGCGTCTGTTATTGAGTGATAAAGAGATTCACCAAAGCTTCTTAATCCAAATATTCTAAATTTATCTGGATCATCATCAAGCATATCAATAGTTACAGACATTCCGTTATAAGTAGAATTTAAACATTGATTTTTTTCTAACTCGCCAAAATTAAATGGGCATCCTTTTTTTAAAACTTCTTTAGCCTCCTTACCTTCAATTTCAATTATTGCTTTTGAATGAGATATGTCTGTTATTGCAAATTCATTATCATTAAATTTTTGCTCTATTTCATTTAAAGTGTCCTTTTTCTTAGAAACTAAAATCCAATTTCTTGGACCGTTCCAAAGTATTCTTGTGTTATCATTGGAGCTAACTAAAGATGGATTGTCTCTTAAATTTAGACCATCTACCTGTATATTGTCTAATGATGAGTTTGAACTTTTATACTGAACTATCTGTACAATTAATAAATTAGTAGTTTCAGATATTGAAAGTAAATTTTTTTCATCTTTACCTTCAAAATCTCCAAATTGACCTTTTGTATGCACATTATTTAAAGCTGAAATTAAACTCATGATCTAACTCTTTCTCCTTTTGGATCAACATAATGTGATGAAACTATTTCTACTGGAATAACTTTGTTTTTTAATGGAGACATTACAAATAATTTTTCTCCAATCATATTTTTTCCATCTTTTAATATTGCTAGTGAAAATGGATTATCATGCTCAACACTCCAACATGAGGCTGAGATATGACCTAATTTTTTATTCGGCAAAGGAGCGTTAGCGTCTTTAACTAAGTGTGAACCTTCTGGAATACTAGTTTTTTTATCCAATGGAATAACACCTACAATTCGCTGTCTATCTTCAGCCACAAAAGCTGATCTTTGTAGTGATCTTTTTCCAATAAAATCTTTCTTTTTACTCAATAACCCTTCTAAAGCATTGTCGTAAGGAATTGTTCTTCCATCTAATTCAGAACCTGCAACATGCCCCATTTCAATTCTAAGTGTAGACAATGCTTCAGTTCCATATGGTTGAATTTGAAAATCTTCTCCAAGTTCAATTATTTTTTCCCACATAAATCTTCCGTTATCAGACTCAACATTAACTTCGTAAGCTAATTCACCTGAGAATGAAATTCTGAATATTCTTGCTTTAATTCCAAATAAATCACCCTCGACATACCCCATAAATGGAAGACCTTCATTAGATACATCTGTTTTAGGAAACAATTTCTGTAATAAATCTCTTGATTTAGGACCAGCTATGGCAGCTCCTGCCCATTGCTCAGTTGTTGAAACTACATTTACATTAAGTTCAGGCCAAACAAGTTGCAAATAATACTCTAAATGCGAAAGCACATTTGCTGCTTGAGCAGTAGTTGTTGTCATGTGATAGTGGTTTTCTGAAATTCTAGTAGTTGTACCATCATCCATCACTATCCCATCTTCTCTTAACATCACTCCATATCTTGCTTTTCCAACAGGTAACTTTAACCATGCATTTGTGTATACTCTGTTTAAAAATTCAGCAGCATCAGGACCCTTAACGTCGATCTTACCAAGTGTTGTTACATCACAAACACCAACATTTGTTCTTACATTTTTCGCTTCTCTTTTTGAAGCTTCGAACAAAGTTTCGTTTCCTCTTTTGTAGTATCTTGGTCTTAACCAAACTCCTGCATCAACAAAAACAGCGTTATGCTCTTCATGCCAATTGTGAATTGGAGATTTTCTTATTGGTTTTGAGTGCTTTCCTACTTCTCTACCAACAATAGCACCTATGGAAATAGGTGTATAAGGAGGTCTAAAAGTTGTGTGGCCAACGGACGGAACAACTTTATTTTCAATCTCAGATACTAATTGTAATCCATTTAAATTACTTGTTTTTCCTTGGTCTGTTGCCATACCTAAAGTGGTATATCTTTTTACATGTTCGATTGATCTATAACCTTCTCTTAATGCAATTTCTACATCAGAAACAGCAACATCATTCTGAAAGTCTAAAAATCTTTTATAACTTTTACCTTTTGGTAACGGAACACACCAAAACTTATCGTGTTTAGAATATTTTTTTTCAACTACATTTGGAATAGATATTTCATTATCTTTCTCAGTAATTTTTTTTGATAATTCTTTTCCTTTTTCAAAGGATGTTTTTAAAGTTTCTTCTAGTGTAAATACACCATTAGCAGCTCCCAAAGTTGTTTCATTTTGTTTTGAAACTCCTGGAACAAACGCGTCTATCTCTTCATTAAATTTAGTTTTATTTCCTGATTGTGATGCCAAATGAATTGTAGGTGTCCAAAATCCAGAAACACATATACAATCACAAACTATATTTTCTATTTTGCCAAGTGTTTTCTTATCTTCAGAAATAGTTGCTACATCAGCTGATTTTACTTTTTTATAACCTTGTGCTGCAACTACTACATATGAATTTTTAATATTAATTCCTAAATTTTTTGCTTCATCTATAATTTCTGATTGTGGATTTGATCTTGAATCTAAAACTATAGGCTCAACTCCATGTTTTTTAAATTCAATTGCAGTTTCATAGCCACTATCATTGTTTGTAAATACTAAAGGTTTTTTTCCAACCAAGACACCATAAACTTTTAAATATTCTTTAGCTGCAGATGAAAGCATCACTCCAGGAGTATCATTATTTCCAAAAACAATTGGTCTTTCAATTGAACCAGATGAAATTAGAACTTCTTTTGCTCTAATATACCAAAGTCTTTTGTTTGGATGATATTTTTTAGTTTTGGGTAAATGATCACTAACTTTTTCAGACATTACTAACATGTTGTGATCATAGTATCCAAAAACTTGAGATCTATTTTTTACGGTTACATTTGGCATCTCTTTCAATTCTGAGATGATACCGTCTGCCCAATCTTTTCCAGATTGGTTACCGATATTCACATCACTCGTTAATAGTGAGCCACCATATCTTGGTTTATCTTCAGCTAAAATAACTTTGGCTCCATTTTTGGCAGCAGAATAAGCACTCGCTAAACCTGATGGTCCAGATCCAGCAATTAAAAGATCGCAATACTCATATTTATGCTCATATCTCTCTTTATCGTGTTTTGTTGATGCTACTCCTAATCCAGCTGCTTTTCTTATAAATGGCTCATAAATTTTATACCAAAAGCTTTTTGGCCACATAAAAGTTTTGTAATAAAATCCTGCGGGTAAAAATATTTTTAAAAAATTATTTATTGCTCCAATATCAAAGTTAACACTTGGCCAACAATTAACACTGTTTGCCTCTAATCCTTCAAATAATTCTTGTTCAGTTGCTTTAATATTTGGCTCCGTTTCACCATTTCTATAAAGTTGAACAACTGCATAAGGTTCATCAACTCCTGCACCAAAAAACCCTCTGGGTCTGTGATATTTAAAACTTCTACCAACTAAATGAACACCATTTGCGAGTAAAGCTGAAGCTAATGTATCACCCTCATAACCAAAATAAGATGTACCGTTGAACTTAAAAGAAATTTTTTTATTTCTATTTATTAAGCCACCTGTTTCTATTCGATAACTCTGATTCATTAAGCAATTTCTTCGTTAGCTTTGTAAGTTTTAAAAATTTCGTGTGTTGCAGTATCTCTTTCAACTTTAATCCATTGTCTGCAACCAGATAAATGCTGCCAAAGTTCTAAATGTTTTCCTCTGGGACTAACTCTATTGTATACGAAATTATCCCATTCTTGATCTGTAACTTCTTTATTTAGTTCTGGTCTTTTAACAGTAGCATCTCCACCATAAGAAAATTCATTTTGAGATCTCATTCCACAATGTGGGCATTTAATATGTAACATTTATGAAATCCAAGTTTTTGTACCAAGACCTTTTTCATCGATAAGATGACCAGTACTAAATCTATTCAAACTGTATCCTGCATTTAATTCATGAACTCTATCTTGAGCAATAGTATGTGCAAATGTCCATCCTGATGCTGGAGTTGCTTTAAAGCCTCCGTAACACCATCCACAATTTAAATACAAACCATCAATGTGTGTTTTATCAATTATTGGTGAACCATCCATTGACATGTCCATGATCCCACCCCAAGTTCTTAGCATTTTTAATTTACTTAAAAATGGCATCATCGCAATTCCTTCAGTTAAAACGTGTTGTAATGTTGGAAGATTACCTCTTTGAGCGTAACTATTGTAACCATCGAGGTCTCCACCCATTACCATTTCACCTTTGTCTGATTGACTAATATAAAAGTGACCTGCACCAAAAGTTACAACTTTATCTAAAACTGGTTTCACTGGTTCAGAAACACAAGCTTGTAAAAGATGAGTTTCAATTGGCAAAGTCATATTTAATTTTTCTGCTAAAATATTTGTGCTACCAGCAACGCATAGACCTACTTTTTTTGCTTTTATATTTCCTCTAGATGTTCTAATCCCTTTTATTTTTCCTGCAGAAACATCAAAACCTGTAACTTCACAATTTTGAATTATATCTACTCCCATCGAGTCTGCTTGACGAGCGTACCCCCAAGCAACTGCATCATGACGAGCAGTTCCAGCACTTGGTTGCATCAATCCACCAAAGATAGGAAATCTTACGTTGTCTGAAAAGTCAGCCATTGGAATTAATTCTTTTACTTCTTCTCTGTTTAAAAGAACCGCATCAATTCCGTTTAATCTCATCGAATTTCCTCTTCTTGCGTATGCATTCATTTGTGCATCTGAGTGTGCAAGATTAATTATTCCTCTTGGAGAAAACATTACATTGTAATTTAAGTCCTGACTCATCTTCCTCCATAGATCCATTCCAAACTCACTGAAAAGACCATTCTCATCATGCATGTAGTTTGATCTGATAATTGTAGTGTTACGTCCAACGTTTCCACCGCCAATCCATCCTTTTTCAATGATGGCTACTTTTGTAATTTGATGTTCTTTAGCTAGATAATATGCGGTAGCTAAACCATGACCACCACCCCCGATGATAACAACATCGTACTCTTCTTTGGGATTTGGATCTTTCCAAGCTAAATCCCAATTTTGATGGCCTGTTAATGCATTTTTAACCAAGCTAAAAATAGAATACTTTTGCATATTAGAATTTTATATTAATGAATTTAAATAGTTCTTATTTTTTTTATATATATATTTTAGAAGTTTCGAAAAATCTCAAATAAGATAATTATTATGCAAAAAAATTTACAATAAAGGATAACGAATGAGCGAAGTAAAATCAGATATACAGATAGCTAGAGAAGCTAAAATGCAACCAATAAATGATATTTTAGCAAAGATAAATGTACCTGATGAAAGCTCTGCGTTTAGTCCTATGGGCAGACATATTGCAAAAATAAATTTAGAATATTTAGAGCAACTAAAAGACAAGCCGGATGGAAAATTAATTTTAGTAACTGCTATTACTCCAACTCCAGCAGGAGAAGGAAAAACTACAACTTCGGTTGGATTAAATGATGGTTTAAATAAAATTGGAAAAAAATCTATCGTATGTCTTAGAGAACCAAGCTTAGGTCCTTCTTTTGGTATGAAAGGTGGAGCAGCTGGTGGAGGTTATGCTCAAGTCGTTCCAATGGAACAAATAAATTTACATTTCACAGGTGACTTTCATGCAATTACTTCAGCTCATAATTTATTATCAGCGTTAATCGATAATCATATTTATTGGGGAAATAAACTGGATATCGATGTTAGAAGAATTGTTTGGAAAAGAGTTATGGACATGAATGATAGATCGTTAAGATCCATAAATATAAACTTAGGTGGTGTAGCAAATGGTTTTCCAAGAGAAGATGGTTTTGATATTACAGTTGCATCAGAAATAATGGCAATCTTTTGCTTATCAAATGATTTGGAAGATTTAGAAAAAAGAATTGGAAATATAACTATTGGTTATACTAGAGATAAAAAACCAGTTTATGCGAAAGACTTAAATGCTCAAGGTCCTATGACAGTTCTTTTAAAAGAAGCTATCAGACCTAATGTTACACAAACCTTAGAAAACAATCCTGCAATTATTCATGGTGGTCCATTTGCGAATATTGCTCATGGTTGTAACTCCGTTATCGCAACTAAGACTGGTTTAAAATTAGCAGACTATGTTGTAACTGAAGCGGGATTTGGTGCTGACCTTGGTGCAGAAAAATTCTTAGATATTAAATGTAGAAAATCAAATTTAAAACCAAGCTGTGTTGTAATTGTTGCAACTATAAGAGCTTTAAAAATGCACGGTGGTGTTGCTAAAGATGATTTAAAAAATGAAAATGTTGAAGCTTTAAAAAAAGGGTTAGTAAATTTAGAAAGACATATTCAAAATGTTAAAAAATTTGGTTTACCTGTAGCTGTAGCAGTTAATCATTTTATAAAAGATACTGATAATGAAGTGAAAGCACTTATAGATTTTTGTGATAATTTAGGTGTTAAAGCTAGTCTGTGTACTCATTGGGCAAATGGTGGTGAAGGTACAAAAGAATTAGCAGCTCATGTTTCAGAATTATGTGAAAAAGATGAAGCTAAATTTCAATTTTTATACGAAAGCAAAACACCTTTGTTTAAAAAAATAGAGACTATTGCAAAAGAAATATATAGAGCAGATGAAGTAATCGCTGATACAAAAATTAGAGATCAACTTAAGAATTTTGAAGAAGCTGGATATGGTGATTTGCCAATTTGTGTTGCTAAAACTCAATACAGTTTTTCAACAGATCCAAATCTTAAAGGAGCGCCGACAGGTCATGCTTTACCAGTAAGAGAAGTAAGGCTATCATCAGGTGCAGAGTTCATTGTGGTTATTTGCGGTGCAATCATGACTATGCCTGGATTACCAAGGGTTCCTGCAGCTGACTCTATTAAACTAAATGAAAAAGGCGAGATTGAAGGATTATTCTAAATTAAGATAATCTAACCAATTCTCTAATTCTCTCATTCTGGAAATTTTATCTAATTTTTTGTTTTCTATTTCTATATTTTTAATGTGATCATCAATATGATTTTGGTCTTTAAAAGCACCACGTTCTATAAGTCTATCTTTTCTAAAAATAATTAAGTTAATCATCTTGTTGTAAGTAATTTCTGGATGATACTGAAGGCCCCACACATCACAATTTCCAATTTTAAAATTTAAACCTTGAACGTAATTAATTGGGTTCGAAGCTAGCAGTGTTGAATTTTCTGGAAGAGTTACAACTTCATCAAAATTAAATGCAGGGGTATTAAACTTTTTATTTTTGTTTTTATACAATGGATGATTTAGTCCATTTTCATTAATTTCAATATCTCTTGCAATCCCTCTGTGTGACCCCTTCTCAGCCTTTTTTACTTCACCACCAGCGGCGGTTACTGCAACTTGCATCCCCCAACAAATCGCTAGAACTTTTTTAATTTTTTTCTGACACTCTTTCATAAATTCTATTTGTCTTAAAATTTCAGGTGTCTTGTTATAAATATTTAAACTACTTCCACCCCAAATAAGACCATCATAACTTTCTAATGGATCAATATTCTCGCTTATATTTTCATCTGAAGATGGATTAACTACATCTATATTTAGTTGATCAGTAAAATGAGAAAGACTATGTCTTAAGCTTTCTGTATGAGTTTGAATACCTGCTTCTGTAAAACTTTGATTTTCCTCTTGTAAATTACCTTCTACTACCAAAATTTTCTTCATTAAAATAACTCTCCTGAAATACTTTTTTTATACATTTCTTTTAAATCATCTTTTGTTATTTTTTTTGGATTGCCTCCTGTAGATGGATCTTCAAATGCCATTAAAGAGAGTTTTTCTAAATCAATTTCATTACAGTCCATAACATCTGAAAGTTTATGAGGGATGTTTAATTCTTTGCGTAAATTTAATATCCATTCTAAAAAGCTTTCAAATGTACTATTTAGATTAAGATAATTACAAATAGATATAATTCTTTTTTCAATAACTGATTTATTGAAAGTTAAAACATAAGGCATAAATATCGCGTTACTTAAACCATGATGTACATCAAACTGTGCATTTATCGGATGACTTAGAGAATGTATTGCACCAAGACCCTTTTGAAAAGCAGTAGAGCCCATGCTAGATGCTGCTAACATTTCAGATCTAGCTTCTATGTTCGTACCATTTTTATAAACCTCTATTAAAGAATTTTTAATTAACCTCATACCCTCAAGCGCGATACCATCTGCCATTGGGTGAAATCCAGGTGCACAAAAAGCCTCGAGATTGTGAGCAAGTGCATCCATTCCTGTTGCAGCTGTTATTCTTGGTGGAAGATCTTTGGTTAAATTTGGATCTAAAATTACAATAGAAGGTAAAATTTTTGGATGAAAAATTATTTTTTTTATTCCTGTTTCTTCATTAATGATGGCTGAAGCTCTTCCTGTTTCTGAGCCTGTTCCTGCGGTAGTTGGAACCGCTATAATTGGAGAAATTTTATTTCCATCAGCTCTTGTCCAATAATCACCTATATCTTCAAAATCCCATATAGGTCTTTTTTGACCACACATAAAAGCTATTCCCTTTCCGACATCTAATGCACTACCTCCACCAAAGGCAATTACTCCATCACATTTTTTTTCTACATATAAAGAGACCCCATCCATTACGTTTTTTCCAGTTGGGTTTCCTGAAAATTGTGAAAATACTTGTAAATGATCAAAGTCTTTTTTTAATTTTTCAATTACTTTTGAAGTCATTGGTAGATTTAAAAGATCCTTGTCAGTTACAAAAAGTGGACTTTTAATTTTTAAGCTCAAACAGGCGTTTGCAAGATCTTCTATTTTGCGTGCTCCAAACCAAATAGTAGTAGGATAATTCCAATTCATAAAAAAATTATAATTAAGCAAATTATATAGTTATTTTGTATAATTTAATAATAGAAAACCATCTGTAAATTAAAGATTATTTTTTTTCGACAAATAATTATTGAAATTTTTGTTTGTAATCAATTTCAAAAATACATAGTCTAGAAATCATACACAATAAAAGGAGTATAAATGAAAAAGATTATTATCTCATTAATAATGACATTTGGAATAATCTCTTCTACTTCATTTGCTGGTACTTTAGTAATAAACACAGATACATCTGATGCAGCACCTAAAGCAGCTTTTGAATATATCATTAAGAAATTTGAAGATGAAAATCCTGATGTCACAGTAAAATGGAATGTTTTTGACCATGAAGGTTACAAACAATCTATTAGAAATTTTTTGAACACTGATCCACCTGACGTAGCAAACTGGTATGCAGGAAACAGAATGTTACCATTTGTAAGAGCAGGTTTGTTTGAAGATGTTTCTGATATCTGGTCAGATTCAGGATGGGTTGATGGAAACTTAAGTGAAAATATGGAGCATGCTAAAAAATCCATGACAATTGGTGGCAAGCAATGGGGAATTCCTTATACCTACTATCAGTGGGGAGTTTATTACCGAAAAGATATTTTTAATAACTTAGGTATTAGTGTTCCAAAAACTTGGGATGAGTTCGTTAAAGCTTGTGAAACAATTAAAGCAAGTGGAGTAACACCAATAACTATTGGATCAAAATATCTGTGGACTACTGCAGGAGTATTTGACTACTTAAATTTAAGAACTAATGGATATGAATTCCATATGGATCTTACTTTAGGAAAAGTTCCATACACTGATGCGAAAGTTCAAGCAGTTTTTGATAAATGGGATGAGTTGGTTAAACCTGGTTACTTTTTAGAAAATCATGCTGCTCTAAGTTGGCAAGAGGCTCTAACCCCAATGATTAATGGTGAAGCTGCAATGTACGTTATGGGTAATTTTGCAGTTGCTCCTTTAAAAGAAGGTGGTTTAAATGATGATACTTTAGGATTCTTTCAATTTCCTGAAATAACTCCGGGTATTCCAATGGCTGAGGAGGCACCTACTGATACAGTACATATACCTTCAAAAGCTAAGAATAAAACTGATGCAAAACGTTTCTTAATATTTATGTCTCGAGCTGATGTACAAGAAGAGATTAATAAAATATTAGGTCAGCTGCCTATTAACAAAAACTCTGGTGTTAAAGAAGGAGATCCTTTCTTATCAGCAGGATTAAATATGCTTAATAATGCTTACGCAATGGCGCAATTCTACGATAGAGATGCTCCAGCTCAAATGGCATCAGAAGGTATGAAGGGCTTCCAAGAATATATGTCTAATCCAGACAGAAGACAAAAAATCTTGGAAAGATTAGAAAAAGTACGTCAAAGAGTTTATAAATAAACTTTTAAATTAACTTAGGGGCTTGTTGGCCCCTAAGTTTAAAAATCGATTTCATCAATTTTTAAAATAGAACTAAATGCAACTAAATAATTCAAAAGCAAAAAGAATTACTTGGTGGCAAAGAAATCAAATTAAAATAAGCCCATGGATTTTTTTAGCTCCAGGTTTAATATTTTTTTTCATTTATGTAATAGCTCCAATATTTGTATCTATTGGTATATCTTTTTATCAATGGGATGGCCTATCCCCTTCGATATATGTTGGTCTACAAAATTATATTGAGCTACTAGATGATGAATATTTTTATATTTCACTTTGGAATAATCTTAAATGGCTAATATTTTTCATGCTAGCTGTTCCGATTGGTCTAGGGTTAGCGATATTTTTAAATCAAGTTGTTTTTGGAATAAGATTAGTAAAATCTCTATTTTTTTTCCCATTTGTTATATCTCAAGTGGTTATTGGTCTAATATTTACCTGGTTTTACCAACCAAATTATGGAGTCATTGCACCCTTTCTAAATTTCATTGGGTTAGAGGGATTTTCAATTCTTGCAAATGAAGATACTGCTACTTATGGGATAATATTTGCAGGTCTATACCCTCAAATTGCTTATTGTTTAATTTTATATTTAACAGGACTTAATAATATTAACCCTGAACAAATTGAAGCTGGAAGAATGGATGGCGCTAAAGGGTTTCATTTATTTTGGAACATAGTACTCCCACAGCTTAGACCCGCAACTTTTCTAGCAATTGTAGTTACTGTAATTGGTGCACTAAGAAGTTTCGATATGGTAGCAATAATGACTCAAGGAGGTCCTTATGGATATTCAAATGTCTTGGCGTACTACATGTTTGAGCAAGCTTTAAGTGAATATGGTTACAGAATGGGATACGGGTCAGCAATAGCAACTGTTTTATTTACAATAATGATGTTTTATATTTTGTTTTTCATATACAGAATGTATCGAAATGAAAGAGAGGATAATAACTAAATGTTCCCTACTCCTATTCATCAAAGACCAGTTGTAAATCAATATATTTATAAAATATTTTTACCTATCTCATTAATAATTTGGCTGATACCAATATTTGGTATTTTAATGACATCTATCAGAGGCCTGGGAGATATTACAGCTGGAAACATGTGGGGAACACCAAGTGAATTTTTACTTTTTTCAAATTTACACGATGTTTTTACTAACACTCCAATGATTAAATATACTCTAAATAGTTTTAAAGTAACTATACCAACAATGTTAGGAGCAGTTGCTTTAAGTTGTATGACTGGCTTTGCTCTTGCAAACTATAAATTTAAGACAAATTTAACAATATTTTTTATTTTTATAGCTGGAAACTTTGTTCCATTTCAAATTTTAATGATACCAGTTAGAGATCTTACTTTTAAGATTGGTCTCTACAACACCATTACAGGATTAGTATTATTTCACGTAGCTTTTCAAACAGGCTTTTGCACACTTTTTATGAGAAATTTTATTAAAGCTCTACCTCAAGAACTTATTGAAGCTGCAAGAATGGATGGAGCATCTGAATTTAAAATATTTTGGAAAATAGTATTACCTTTGACTAGACCAGCTATAGCAGCACTTTGTGTATTAATTTTTACATTTATTTGGAACGATTATTTTTGGGCAACTGTCTTAATACAAGGTGATCATGCAATGCCTATTACTGCTGGATTAAAATCATTGAATGGTCAATGGATTACAGCTTATCACTTGTTATCAACTGGATCCATTGTTGCTGCTATACCTCCCGTTGTTATGTTTTTCTTAATGCAAAAACATTTTATTGCTGGATTAACTCTTGGAGCAACTAAAGGTTAGTATGATTAAAGTTACATTTATTGGAGCAGGAAGTACTGTATTTATGAAAAATATACTTACAGATATTTTGCTTGAAAAAAATTTCAGTAACTGTGAAATAGTCTTGCAAGATATTGATGATACAAGATTAAAAACTTCAAATTTGGTTGCAGAAAAAGTTGCGAAATCAATAGGTGTAAATCCAAAAATTATAATTGAAAAAAATCAAAAAAAAGCACTCAGTGGAGCTGACTTCGTAATATTAATGTTTCAAATAGGAGGTTATGAGCCTTCCACAGTTATTGATTTTGAAATTCCAGCAAAGTATGGATTAAAACAAACTATTGGTGACACTTTGGGAATAGGTGGAATCATGAGAGGATTGAGAACTGTCCCAGCTTTATTATCAGTTGCAAAAGATATGAATGAAGTTTGTCCGAACGCAACTATGTTGCAGTATGTTAATCCTATGGCAATTAATTGTTTAGCATTGTCTAAGTTTGCACCTGAGCTTAAATATGTTGGACTTTGTCATTCTGTACAAGGAACTGCTGAAGATTTAGCGAAAGATATTGGCGAGGATATTAAAAATATTAGTTATGAATGTTCGGGTATCAATCATATGTCATTTTATACTAAGTTTGAAAAAATTAATCCTGATGGAAAAAAAGAAAATCTTTATCCTAAAATTTTTAAGGCTGGAGAAGAAAAAACATTTGGTACCAATTGGGATGGATGCACTAATGAGGTTAGATATAAAGTTTTAGAAAAATTTGGATATTTTGTTACAGAATCATCCGAACACTTTGCGGAATATACTCCTTGGTTCATTAAAAATAACAGAGAGGACTTATTAAGTGAATTCAATATTCCAATTAATGAATATATTAGAAGGTGCAAAAAACAAATTAAAGAGTGGGATCAACAAGAGCAAAATTTATTAGATGGAGAAAAATTTGTTTGTGAGAAGTCTTTAGAGTATGCTTCACGGATAATTGTATCAATTGTAGAAGGAAAAGAAGACACAATTAATGGAAATGTTTTGAATAACAAGTTGATTTCTAATTTACCAGATGATTGTTGTGTTGAAGTGCCATGTAAAATAAATAATGAGGGAATTAACCCACAAAAAGTTGGGAATTTACCTATGCATTTAGCAAACCTAATGAAAACTAATATAAATGTACAACAATTAACTGTTGAAGCTTTAAGAACTAAAAAGAAAGATACCATATATCATGCAGCTATGTTGGATCCACTTACTTCTTCTTTATTAAGTTTAGATCAAATAAGTTCTATGGTAGATGAGTTGTTAATAGCTCACAAAAACTGGATACCAGAATTTAATTAATATGAAAAATAAATTTCCAAATGGTTTTTTTTGGGGAACTGCAACTGCAAGTTACCAAATCGAGGGTGCTGTTGATAAAGATGGAAAAAGCAAAAGTATTTGGGATACTTTCACACATACACCTGGAAAAATAAAAAATAATGAAAACGGAGATACTGCTGTAGATCATTATCATAGATACGAAGAAGATATTGAGTTGATGGCTAATATAAATCTAAATTCCTATAGATTTTCTTTAGCATGGACTAGGATTATTCCGGACGGGATAGGTAAAATAAATCCAAAAGGAATAGATTTTTATTCACGGTTAATTGATAAATGTTTAGAAAAAAATATTGAACCTTTCATAACTTTATATCATTGGGACCTTCCTCAATCTCTGCAAGATAAAGGAGGTTGGGCAAATAGAGACATGACAAATATATTTGCAGATTATTCGGAGGCTGTTGTTAAAAATTTTGGAGACAGATGTAATCATTTTATCACATTTAATGAACCAGCGGTTTTTACAATTTATGGGTATGTAGATGGTTATATGGCTCCAGGATACAAAGATTTAGAGAAGTATTTTGCATCAATACATAATGTTAATCTTGCACATGGTAAAGCTTTTCAAACAATGAAATCTTTAAATAATAATATTAAAATTGGTTGTTCATTTAATATGGCACCCTGTATTCCTGCTACAAAATCAAGTGAAGATCTTCATGCAACCAAATTATTTGATACTTATTGGAATAGATCGTTTGCCGACCCTATGTATCTTGGGAAGTATCCAGAATTATTAATTGATGATGTCTCAAAACATATTCAACAAGATGATATGAAAACTATTTTTCAAAAAAATGATTTTATAGGATTAAATCACTATCAACATTATAGAATTAAAGCTGATAAGAATAATTTACTTAAAGCAAGAGGAGCAGTTAATGATGAATTACCTTTTGGTCTTGAAGATAAAGATACAAAGTTAACTCTTATGGGATGGGAAATTGTTCCAGATGCTTATTATGATCAAATTATGGATTTAAAAAATAATTATGGGAATCCAGATATTTATTTAACTGAAAATGGTGCTGCATATCCAGATTTAATTGAAAAAAATGGAGAAATTAATGACACGGATCGGATTGATTATTTTAAAAAATATTTAACTGCTGTAAAAAAATCTATTGATGATGGAGCTAAAGTTAAAAGTTACTTTGCATGGACATTCATGGATAATTTTGAATGGGCATTAGGATTTGAAAAGAGATTTGGAATAGTACATGTAGATTTTAAAACTTTAAAAAGAACACCTAAAAAATCATATTATTTTTTCAAAAAACTTGTGGTAGAGAATTCCATTCCACTAGACTTTTAATTTATTAAATCCAAATATAAAGCTGCTGACCAAGAAAAGTTATTAGCACCATAAGGAGTTCCTGATTTACAACTGTAATATTCGTGAAAATTCTTTTCATGTATTATATCTAATGTATGTGATTTGATTTTGTTGGCAAAATCCAAGTCTTTTTCCAATAATCCTTTGTATAAAATCCAATTACAATTAATCCAAACAGGTCCTCTCCAATATCTTATCTCCTCAAAATATTTGCTATCAGGCTTTATTGAAGAAAAGAAATATTTTTCATTAGAATTATACTTTTTTAAACTTTGAATTACTGAGTTATTAATTTCTTTATCTTGAATATCTGCAAACAAAATAAAATAATTTGTAATAGAAGGGATATCTAATGATTGCTTATTTAAAACATCGTATGAATAAAACGAATTATCTTTTTGATTATACAGACTAATCAATTTACTTTCAGTTTTTGTTATTTTTTTTTGAATTGATGTACATTCAATATTATTTTTTGATGCAATATCGACTAGATCTTTACAAGCTTTCAGAAACAATGAATTAAAACCAATATCAACAACATTAAACATTGAAATATCATAGAGTTTTTCAGGATTATATTTTTCATTTCTGAACTGATTTAAAAGAGTAATGTAACAATCATAGTCTCTTTTAAGTGGTCGTACATCACTACTTGAAACATCTAAATCTCTTCTTTTGTATTCAAGATTTTCTTCAATTAAAATTTTACTTAAAGGAAAATCCCATAAAGGTGAATTATCTGTGCCACTTTCCCATGGATGCAATATAGAAACTAAACCAGTATCGTTTGGGTCTCTATAATTATAAAACCATTCTAAATAATTTTTTGTTTTTTTTACTAAATTCAAAATTCTTCCCATTTCACTAGAACTAAATTCATGTTTATCCAACATTAATTTTAAAATACTTGAAACTATAGGAGGTTGAGTTATTCCAGATGATGGAATTTTTTCACCACACTG
This sequence comes from Candidatus Pelagibacter sp. HIMB1495, assembly GCF_052047955.1. NCBI lineage: Bacteria > Pseudomonadati > Pseudomonadota > Alphaproteobacteria > Candidatus Pelagibacterales > Candidatus Pelagibacteraceae > Candidatus Pelagibacter > Candidatus Pelagibacter sp. HIMB1495. The sequence goes on from NZ_JBNAIQ010000001.1 coordinate 1,261,698, forward strand.
CCACGTATTATGATTTGGAAAATAATTTTCATCCTTATGATGAAATAAAATATGAGGAATCATACCATCAGACCATTGTCCATCGAACAACTTTTCTAGCTCAATTATTGCGTATTCTTTATTAAAATAAGAATAACCGAGTGCTATATATGCTGAGTCCCAATTCCATTGTGCTGGGTATAACTTATTATTTGTAGGCAGAGTATATCCCTCACGCCTATTATTTAATAAAATATTTTCGGCTTCTCTTTTTAACATACTCATTAACCCTTAACGCTCCCTGATGTTAATCCACTAACTAAATATTTTTCAAAATAAACAAAAATAAATAAAATTGGTAAGGTTACAACTACTGAACCAGCCATCAAATATTGTCTAGGCGTTTCAGCTCCAACATTTAAAAACTGTATCGCTCTTGATAATGTAAATGAGCTAGGGCTATCTAAAAACATCAGTGAAAATAAAAATTCATTCCAAGCAATCATAAATACATATAATGCTACAGAAGCAATTGCTGGCAAACTTAAAGGTAAAATGATTTTAACAATTATTCCAAACCAATTTTGTCCATCCATTATACCTGCCTCTTCAAGTTCTTTTGGTATGCTTTTGAAATATCCTTGGAGCATATAAATTGCCACTGGCAGTGTTGTAGCAGTATAAATAATCAATAATCCAAATACAGAATTTCTTAAACCTAACTGGCTAAAAACAGTGTAGAGAGGAATTACGAGCACTATCGCAGGAAACATATATATAATTAAAATAGATGTAGACAAAAAGTGTTTTCCAAAAAAGTTTAATCTTGCAACTGCATAAGCTGCTGGGATCCCAAGTAATAATGTAATTATAACCGTACCTACTGAGACAATTGAACTATTAAGCATATACTTACCAAAATTATATTCTGTAAAAACTACAATATAGGATTTGAATAAGATTTTTATATCTTGTGTTAAATCAACACTGAAATCTAAAGGATTAATTAATAAAAGAGCTTGAGTTTTGAAACTTGTTACTAACATCAAGTAAAATGGGAACAAAATTACAAAAGAAAAAAAGATTATTCCAAATAAAGTTAAAAAATCAAAAAATATAATTTGTGCTGAAAAATCGTAACTAAAATGTTTCTTGTTATAATTAAAAAGCTTATTAACAAAAAATAACAGGATCAGAAATGTACCTATATAATGCCATATAGGTAAAGAACTATTAATAAAATAATCAACTAAAACAAACACAGATGCTAATAAAATTACTTTAAATAACTTGTTTAATTTTTCACTTAAGAAAATTGAAATAATAGAAATTATAATTCCACTTAAAAAATAAAAATTGAAGTTTAAAGTTTTAAGTTCAATTCCTTGTAATGTCGAAAGAATTTTCCAAATAGAAATTAGAGAAAATAAAAAAAATGAAGAAATTAAACTGAAAGTAATAATTGATTTAACTCTCATTGGCTCTTTTTCCTATCAGTTTAAAATAAATTAACATGAAAAATAAAAGTAATATTACAATCACCATTGATACTGCCGATCCCATACCAATGTTTCCTATTGAAAATCCCTGTTCATAAACATTAATTGGAAGTGTTCTGGTACCTGATGCACCACCTGTTAATAGAAAAATATCTTCAAACTTGTTGAAATTCCAAATAAATCTAATCATAAACAAAATTGAAATCACTGCTGTAATCTGCGGCAATGTTATATTCATAAATTTGGTGTAAGGACCTGCTCCATCAATATCTGCCGCCTCATAAAGTTCCTTAGGAACTGCTTGAAGTCTTGCTAAAATAAAAAGGAAAGCCAAAGGAAAATATCTCCAGATTTCAAATATAATAACAGTTGTTAACGCTAATCTTAATTTAAATTCAAAACCGAAAACAAAAATAGATACATACTTTTGACCTAACAAATTTATTGGCTTATCTATAATATTATAATTCAGTAGCAGGTTGTTTAAAGTACCACTATTAGGATCTAATAAAAGCTCCCAAGTAAATGCCAAAGCCACAACTGGAGCTACATAAGGAAACAATAAAGTACTTCTAACAAAGCTACGACCTCTGAACTTTTGATTTACCATTTGGGCTGACAAAATTCCAAAAACAATTGCACCCACTGTTCCAAAAAAAGTATAATAAAATGTTGTTAATAATAAATCTTTAAATTCATAGTTTGTGATTACTTTTTTAAAATTTGACAAAGTAAAATCACTTGTCAAAAGAATGTTATCTGCTTTTCCTTTTAAATTGGGTTTATTTAATTTAAATTGTTTTTTATCAATTTTTTCACCATTTTTTGTTTCAAAAAAAATTACAAATTGCTCTCTGTATTTTTTTGACCAATTACCAAAATCACACTGAACTTTATTTGATAGAAACTTACATCTCTGATCTAAATCAATTGGTTTAACATTACTTGGGAATTTATCCTGGAATTTAACATGTCTAATATCTTGAATTAAGGAACTATTTCTTAATTTATAAATAATCTTAATTTTTGTATCTTCGTTTTTAATTGATTTTACTATTTTTTTGGCTCGTGGCTCTGGAATTCTTATATCTTTTAATTGAACTTCTTTAAAACTAATCCAAACATTTGAGAATATTGGAAATAATACTATTGCAAATACGATTAGAACCGCAGGCAAAGTTAAAGCATAGGCAGTTCTTTTTTCTATTTTTGAAAGTGAATTACTCATAAAAAAAGCGGATAATTAATATTATCCGCTTTTTTAAAAAATTAAAATTAATTGAACTGTTTTAATGCAGTATTGATCATATCTACTGCTTCATCAACATCGATTTGATCATCAATATACAATCTTGTGATACGGTTTAAGAATTGAGAATTGATAATTTTAGAAGCTCTAGAAAGTTCGCCTTCTTTAACTCCCCATCTACTCGCAGTATCTAAACCAGCAACAATATTATTGATAACATCTGCTGAGTACAAATCCGTCAAAGCAGCTTTTCTATCAACACCGACTGGTAATTTACTCCAAGCTTTAGTGAAAGCCTCAGGATCAGTTGAGTTACCTCTTCTTACAGGAAACTTACCTTCTGGTGCAATTGATAATGTACTCGTATAACCTTCATCCATTGAATACATTATAAATTGTTTTGCTTCATCAGTGTCAGCATCTGCCGTTATTCCAAAGTATCTCACATCTGCCCAAGCTGCACCTTTTTTATTACCTGGTCCACTAAAGTTAGTAATAAAACCAGTTTTTGATGCTAACTCGCTTGATGTTGGATCGTCATTAATTGTTGGTGGTGCTGAATCTCTTAAACCAGCAAGTTCATCCATAATGAATGGAGACCAAATAATCATTGGAGTTTTTCCAGCAAAATAAAGTTCTCTTGACTGTTTCCAATATAATTCACCTTCAGGACTTGCTTTAGCAATTGTTTTATAAAACTCTAAAGCTCTTTTTAATTTCCAGCCTTGATTTTTTACTCCACCTTTTTTTACAACATTCACTCCGTTAGCCAACAAAACATGTTCTAAAACTTGACTCATAAAGTTTTCATCTGTTTTAGTTGCAGCTACAAAACCAAACATATCGTCAGATGATAATGCATTTACTGCTTTAACGATGTTTTCATAACTAGTTGGTGGTTCTAGGCCAGCTTTTTTAAATAGATCTTTTCTATAAACGATCATTTGTGTCCAACCATCTACAGGAACAGCAGCTATCTTAGTTCCTTTTTTAGCCATGTTCAAAGCACCTGGTGCAAATGTTTTCTTGCCTAATTCTTTAACTACATCATTGTTAGCATCAACATCTAAAATTCCTGCTTCAGCCCATGGTAACACATATTGTAGTGTATGATAAATTACATCAGGTAAATCACCTGCTGCAGCCGCAGCTGTTGCTCTTTTACCTAATTCTTTTTCATCGATTGGAATAACTTCAACTGCAATACCAGTTTTTGCTTCAAAGGCTTTAGCCATATCTTCTTGCTTCGCCATTCTTGCTGGTTGAGTTTCAGTTGTCCAAAACTTGATATCTGCAAAAGCAACATTGTTTATAAAAAATGTTACAGCAGATAATAATATTAAAGTTTTTTTAAACATAATTACCTCTTGTTAATTATTTTTTTTAAACCTTAATATTTTTTAGAAAAAATTTCTTATGCAATAGTGTCATCCCTGTTATGGGGTAATTTTAAAAACTATAAAAAAAAACCTTTATTTAAAGGCTAAATTATTGCTGTCGAATAAATGGCATTTGCTCAGATCAAACCCCAAACTAAGACTATCTCCAACGTTGACTTTACTGGCACCATCAGTTTGGACTACTAATGGCTCCCCCTCTTTTTCTAGATATAAAAAAGTAGATGAACCTAATTTTTCAATCACGAATACCTTACTCTCCCAACATTTTTCACCACTATTTATTAAGATATGCTCAGGTCTGATACCAATCTTTACATTATCTCCAGGTGAAACTTTATCTGAAGTTTTTGGAACAATAATTTTTCCTTGTCCTGAAATTTCAACTTCTGTTCCAGAATTATTGGAACTTATAACTTTAGAATTAATAAAGTTCATCTTTGGAGAACCAATAAATCCACCTACAAACAAATTTTCAGGTTCGTTGTAAAGTTTTAAAGGTGATCCTTTTTGAGAAACAATACCTTGATCTAACACAACTATATCATCTGCAAGTGTCATTGCTTCTGTTTGATCGTGAGTAACGTAAATCATTGTTGCATTTAATTGATCATGCAATTTAGCTAATTCTACTCTCATCTGAACTCTTAAAGCTGCATCTAAGTTAGACAAAGGTTCGTCAAATAAAAATACTTTTGGTTTTCTTGTAATGGCTCTACCAATTGCAACTCTTTGTCTTTGTCCGCCTGATAATTGTTTTGGTTTTCTCTCTAAGTATTCTTCAATTTGAAGAATTTTAGCAGCCTCCATAACTCTTTCTGTAATTTCTTCTTTAGATTTTTTTTCAATCTTTAATCCAAAAGCCATGTTATCAAACACAGTCATATGTGGATATAAAGCATAAGATTGAAAGACCATTGCTATGTTTCTTTCCTTTGGTGGAAGATCATTCACAACTTGTCCGTCTATTGAAATTGTTCCTGAGTTGATCTCCTCTAAGCCAGCTATCATTCTTAACATTGTTGATTTACCACATCCACTTGGCCCAACCAATACAGTGAAAGATTCACTTTTAATATCTAAAGACACGTCTTTGATCACATGCGTAGATCCAAAAGATTTATTTATGTTAGAAATATTTATCTCTGCCATCTTGAGTTAATAATTATATTGTAATTTTATTTTTAATTTGTTTATATTTAGAAAGCATATTTATAAACTGGAGAAAACACAATGAGTAAAATTGCAATTATTGGAGCAGGACCTTGCGGTCTATCAATGTTAAGAGCATTCGAACACTTAGAAAATAAAGGTGAAAAAATTCCTGAAATAGTTTGTTTTGAAAAACAAGAAGATTGGGGAGGTTTGTGGAACTATAATTGGAGAACAGGTAGTGACCAATATGGAGACCCAGTTCATAATAGTATGTACAGATATTTGTGGTCAAATGGCCCTAAAGAATGTTTAGAGTTTGCAGATTATTCTTTTGATGAACATTTTGGACAACCAATTCCTTCTTTTCCGCCAAGAGAAGTTTTACAAGATTATATTCTTGGGAGAGTAAGCAAAGGCAAAATTAAAAATAAAATAAAACTAAACACAAGAGTTACAAATGTAACTTTCAGTAATGAAAAATTTGAAATTACTTATCAAGACAAAGCTAAAGACGAAATTTTAAAAGATACATTTGATTATTTAGTTGTATCAACTGGTCATTTCTCAGTTCCTTTTATTCCTGAATACAAAGGAATGAATTCTTTTCCAGGAAGAATAATGCACTCACATGATTTTAGAGATGCAGAGGAATTTAGAGGAAAAGATGTGATAGTTTTGGGAAGCAGTTATTCAGCTGAAGATGTTGCTTTACAGTGTAATAAATATGGAGCTAAAAGTGTGACTATTGGATATCGAAATGCACCTATGGGATTTAAATGGCCTAAAGGTATGAAAGAAGTTCATTATCTGGATAGATTGGAAGGAAAAAAAGCAATTTTTAAAGATGGTACTGAACAAGATGCAGATGCAATAATCTTGTGCACAGGATACTTGCATCACTTTCCATTTTTAGATGAAAGCATAAAGTTAAAAACACATAACAGATTATATCCTCCAAAATTGTATAAAGGAGTTGTTTGGCAAGATAATCACAAACTTTTATATCTTGGTATGCAAGACCAATTCCATACTTTTAATATGTTTGATTGCCAAGCTTGGTTTGCAAGAGATGTGATTATGGGGAAAATTAAAATGCCAAGTGCTGATGAAATCAACAAAGATATCAATAAATGGGTTGCGATGGAGGAAAAATTAGAAAACCCAGATCAAATGATTGATTTTCAAACTGAGTACACAAAAGAACTTCATGATATGTCTGATTATCCAAAAATAGATTTTGAATTAATTAGAAAACATTTCAAAGAATGGGAACATCATAAAGTAGAAGATATTTTAACTTACAGAAATAAATCATTTTCATCACCTGTCACAGGTTCTGTAGCACCTATACACCATACTCCATGGGAAACTGCAATGGACGACTCGATGAAGACGTTTTTAAATAAATAATTAATAGTTAACTTTTAATTTTTTATTTTTTGTGACTGCACTTAATAGTGCATGCATAAGTGGTATTTTATTTTTATTAATTTTTTTCAATATGTAGGGTGCAATCTCTTTAGCCAGATCTGCGCCCTCAACTGTATCATTTTTCATAAATTTATTTTTTGCAATTTTAAAAGTATAGCCTTTTCCTAAATATTCACCCATTTTACTGTTTCTTCCTCCAACTGCACTAACATATAAGTCACCCACTCCAGCTAACCCATGAACTGTTTCTTTTTTACCTCTAAAATATTTTATTAAATATTCCATTTCATCTAATGATTTTCTAAATAAAGCTGAAGCAGTATTTTCACCTTCACCCGATCCAATAATCATTGAATATATGTTTTTAATTGCAGATGAAAATTCAACTCCTTTTACATCAGTTGAATATTCTGTTTTGTAATATTTAGTTGAGATTAATTTTCCTATATTTTTTGCAATATTAATATTCTTGTTAGCTATCACGGTGTAACTTTTGATTTTTTTTGCCAACTCTTTTGCTAAACAAGGTCCTTTTAATACTGAAATATTTAAATTTTGATTTCCTTTGTTTAGCTGCTCCGACATAGTAATAATTTTTTTATTATTTCGATCATATTTAAGACCTTTGGTCAAAACGAGAATAGAAACTTTTCTCTTTATATTTTTTAAATGCTCTCTAATCATTTCAATTCCAATAGAACTTACTCCAACAACAACTAAGTCCCATTTTTCATTAAGTAAGTCTGATGAAAATTTTTTGACCGAAACTCTTTTAGACAACTTAAGTTTTAATGCTGGATGAAATTTATTTTTTTTTAATAACTTCTTTTGAAGATCTTTACTGTATGGTTCAGTCAAAGTTACTTGATGATTATTGTCAATCAAAGGAAATGTAAATGCAGCACCCATCGCACCAGCGCCAATTACTAAAATCTTATTCATAGATTATACTAAGCTAAAGTCTTTTTAATTGCTAATTTCCAACCATTTAAAAGATCTATTCTAAAATTTTGTTTCATTTTAGGATTAAATATTCTGTCTTTTTTCCACATATTTTTAATTTGATTTAAAGATTTATATTCTCCTATTTGATATCCAGCTAACAAGGCTACGCCCAAAGCAGTTGTCTCTAATATTTTTGGTCTAACAACTTTTAAATTAATAATGTCAGCTAAAAATTGTGTAAACCAATTATTTGCAACCATTCCACCATCTACTTTAACTATTTTTGGTTTCAAACCATCTTTATTCATTGAATCAAACAAATCAAAACTTTGATAACCAACTGATTCAACTGTCGCTCTCACTATACTTTTCCAATCACTATCTCTTGTTAGTCCTGTAATTACTCCTCTAGCATCTGGTCTCCAATAAGGTGCTCCCATTCCGCTAAAAGCTGGTACAACAAAAACACCGTCATTAATTTTAGATGATTTTGAAATCTTTTCAGTTTCAGGTGCTTTTTTGATCAATTTTATTTTATCTCTTAACCATTGTACTCCTGCACCAGCTATAAAAATTGAACCTTCTAAGGCGTAAGTATTTTTATTATTTAATCGATAACAAATAGTAGTCAGTAATTTATTTTTTGAATTAATTTTCTTTGGACCGGTATTCATAATAACAAACGCACCAGTACCATACGTGCTTTTTATAGATCCTTTTTCAAAACAAGTTTGTCCAAATGCTGCGGCCTGCTGATCACCAAGAACTGCAGAAATTGAAATTACAACTCCTGTAATTTTTTTATCTGTTTTTCCAAAATTATCTGCTGAGTTCTTTACCTCTGGTAAAATTTTTTGTGGAATATTTAGTTTTTTTAAAATTTCTTTATCCCATTTATTGTTATTAATATTATACAGCATTGTCCGACTTGCATTAGATGCTTCGGTTAAATGCTGCTTACCTTTTGTTAATTTCCAAATTAAAAATGTATCTACAGTCCCAAACAATAAATCATTTGAATTAAGAAGTTTTTTTGAAATTTTAACATTGTCTAAGATCCATTTAATTTTAGTTGCTGAAAAATATGGATCTATAAATAATCCAGTTTTATTTCTAAATAGATTTTCATAATTTTTTTTCTTAAGCAGTTTACAGTAATCTTGAGTTCTTCTATCTTGCCATACAATTGCATTATAAATTGGATTTCCTGTTTTCTTATTCCACAAAATTGTGGTTTCCCTTTGATTTGTAATTCCAATTGTAAGTATGTGACCTTTTAATTTTTTTGCTTTATTTATTACTTGTTTTAAACCTTTAAGTGTTGTGGACCAGATCTCATTCGGATCATGTTCTACCCATCCATTTTTTGGAAAATATTGTTTAAATTCAAATTGTGAAACAAAAACAATATTACCTTTTGTATCAAATAAAATTACTCTTGATGATGTTGTTCCTTGATCGATAGAAATAATAAATTTTTTCAATGGACTAAGCTATACCTAAGTGTTTTTTTCTTTTCTCAACCCAAGTTCTGATTAAATTATCAAAAATCAATCCTATGAAAGCAACACAGATACCTAGGGTTAAGCCTATTCCAGCTCCATTTTTATCTGACAAAGCTTTTAAAATATATTGCCCAAGATCTTCTGTTCCAATAAAAGCTCCAATAATGACCATAAATAAAGCAAATACGATTGTTTGATTTATTCCAAGCATCATATGTGGGAAAGCTAATGGAAATTCAATCTTAGTTAATCTTTGAAATTTATTAACACCAGACATCGTTGCTGCTTCGTGCAAACCAACAGGCACACTTCTTAACCCTTCAATAGTATATCTGGTTGCTGGAATTGTTGCGTAAACAATTACAGCAATTAAAACTGAAGTATCTGTAATTCCAAATAACATCATTACTGGAATTAAGTATACAAACGATGGGAATGTTTGAAAAATATCACAAACCCCTAACATAAACGCTGCAGATTTTTTATTCTGGAAACATAAAGTTCCAACTGTGAAACCTATTAAACAAGAAACAACTACTCCAAAAGTTGCCATGTACAACGTAACCAATGCTCTATCCCACCATGGACTTAATGCTATAAATAAAGTTAAAGCAGCAACAACTAATGCTGATCTAATTCCTCCAATTAGATAACCAGCTCCTACAGCTAATACTAAAGTGGCAACAGCTGGCATTCTTAAATATAAAGCTCTCATTGGTTGAAGCACCTCTGTAATTAACCATGTATTAAATGCTTTTATATAAACAAAGAATGTATCAAAAATCCAATCAACACCCTTGTTCCAAAAATCAGCTGTCGAAAATCCTTTGTTGTGTGGAACTTCAAATAAATAATTAAATGTATCTTTAAAAATAAATGTTCCAATATAAGCAAGAATAGCTCCAACAATTATTGATCCACCAAAAAATATAATATTTTTATTTCTTTGGAAAAAAGTAAGATTACCGAAATAATCTTGTTGTTGATTTGCCCACGCTAATGACATTTTATCTAATAGAATTGCGATCAAACTAATACATAAACCTGCTTCAAGAGCGAGACCAATGTTAAGTTGGTTTAAAGCAAGCAATAGATTAAATCCTAATCCTTTAGCACCAATAAATGCAGAGATTACTGCCATAGAAAAACAAACCATAATTACTTGGTTAACTCCGATTAAGATATCTCTTCTTGCGGTTGGAATAAGTACTTTAGTCATCAGCTGCCAGTTTGTGCATCCACTCATTCTTCCTGCTTCGATGACTTCTGGAGGAACTGCTCGTAGTCCAAGAATAGTTAATAAAATCATTGGTGGAACTGCTACTACCATTGTAATTATTACAGCTGCATGATCACCAACGCCAAATAAAACAAGTGCAGGAACTAATACTGCATATTGAGGCATAGTTTGCATCACCAAAAGAATTGGATACAAAGCATTTTCAACTCTTTTACTTTTGTAAGCAGCAATACCTAAACTGATACCGAATGCAAATGACAGAGGAACAGCCACTAATATAAAAGAAAGTGTTTGCATTGAAGGTTTCCACTGACCAAATATTGAAATATAGACCATTGTTAAACCTGCAAATAAAGCAAGTCCTATACCACTCAGTTTATATGCAAGTATTGTTGCTCCGGCTGCAACGATAGTCCAAGGTAAACCTGGTAATTCTAACCAAGGATAAGCATCAATAAAATCCCAGCTGGTGAATGCTACTATAGTTTCTAATCCACCAAGCAAAATTTCTCTAATCAACTCAATCAAAAACGTCATAAAAGACGTTAAATTTCTACTAATCTCTAATAAAAGCGGTCTTGTTTTAAACTCTTGAGTATCTTCATTCCAAAACTCCATTGGCATCCACTCGTTCATTAAGAAAAATAAAGAGTCGTTTATCCAAATAGGCAACCAACCAAGTAGAGGTGGTAATCTCCAAAACACATCAAACGCATAATATCTGACTTCTTTACCTAGAAAAAAATAAACACTTTGGTTAGGATCTTTTACAAATTCTGCTTGGCCTCTTATAAATTTATAAGTTTCAGGAACATCTATTGCAAAACAGAGAGCAAAAAATACAACCAGCAAAAATATCCATTGAAACAACTTTGGGTATTTTTTTAAATATTCCATGGTCTAGCTACTATTTTTTCTTCCTCCAAAAACTGTATCAATGATTGTTGAAGGTTTTATTGAACCAATAATATTGTTATTAGAGTCAACTACACCTACAATTTTTTCTTGAGTAAGAATTTTTTCTGCAACATTTTCGATAATGTCATCTTTTGAAACTTTTAAATCTCCTAAATTATCTTTATTTGAACTATCCATTACATCCTCAATCACTAAAACTTTTTCTCTTGGAACTTCTTCAGTAAATTTTCTTACATATTCTGTAGCTGGATTTAAAACAATGTTAGCAGGTGTATCTAACTGTTCTATAACACCATCTTTCATGATCGCAATTCGATCTGCTAATTTTAAAGCTTCATCAAAATCATGAGTAATAAACATAATTGTTTTTTGTAATTTTTCTTGCAATCTTAAAAACTCGTCTTGCATTTCTTTTCTTATTAGTGGGTCTAATGCTGAAAACGGTTCGTCTAAAAACCAAATATCAGGTTCGACTGCTAAAGATCGAGCAATCCCAACTCTTTGTTGTTGACCTCCTGAAAGCTCTCTTGGAAAATAATTTTCTCTTCCATCAAGTCCAACTAGTTTAACCATTTCCATTGCTCTACTAATACTATCTTCAGTCTTAATACCCTTTATCTGAAGTGGGAAAGCAATATTTTCTACGACTGTTTTATGAGGCAACAAGGCAAAGCTTTGAAAAACCATTCCCATTTTGTTTCTTCTAAGCTCAATTAATTCTTTATTATTCAATTGAAGTAGATCTTGACCTTCTATGAAAATTTTTCCTCCAGTTGCGTCTGTTAATCTTGAAATACATCTTAGTAATGTTGATTTACCTGAACCAGATAAACCCATTACTACTAGCATTTCTCCTTTTGCAACTTCAAACGAAGCGTTGTTAACTCCAACTATGCATCCGTTTTCTTGAAATGTTTTTGCATCTACATTACCGTTAGATTCTTCAAGCATTTTTTTGGCATTCTCACCAAAAATTTTATAAACTGACTCACACTTAATAACAGTCTCAGACATAAATCTTCTCAAAGTTATATGAAATTCAATAAAATTTAAATGTTAATTATTGTAACCTTTCATCATTAAAAATTCTTAATATAATAAACTCTAGTATCAATACCTGTACTTAAAAAACTCAAAGCTTCACCACTAACAGTAATAGTTTCATCTACCCCAACATTGTTTCCACTTACTGTAAAACCTGCATAACACTTGCCTTTTTCTTGATCCCATTTGACAAAAGTTTCATCAATTTTATTTCCGTTGATCGTGTAAATCTCGTGTGCTCTAAAATTTAAAAAATTTGCACCCATAATTGCTCGTTGTGGAATTAATTTCGTAGCTTTACATACTTGCTCATATACCTCATCAGTTAATCTATAGTGGTCAGTTCCATCGAAGGATACCAAAATTCCTGAAGGTAATTTAGATATTAATTCACTTAGTTTTCTTTCTTCAGCAATTCTTTGTTCTTCCAATTTCATTTTTTCTACAAGCTCGTCTCCCCCTCCAAATATTCCATTTAAAACAGCAAAAAAAGCTATCACTATTGCAGTAACAATAACTAAACCAATAAATTGCTTTGTTGAGTTTGAATTGTCTTCAGTTTTATTTAAACTATTTTCTTTTGACATTACTCTTGTAACTTTCCGTTTACCCAAGTGCCTGATTTTTGTTTTCCATCTGCCCAAGTAAATGTTCCTTGTCCATTCATAAAACCTTTGGACCATTCACCGTCATAAGTAGATCCATCTGGAAAAGTTAAAACTCCTTTTCCGCTCCATTGACTATTTTTAAATTCACCTTTGTAAATATATCCGTTTGGCCATGTCTCAACTCCTTGACCTTCTTTTTTTGTTGCAACCCACTCACCTTCATAAGTTGTCTTATCGGTATAAATCCATTTGCCAAAACCATTTTCACAGTTTCCTTCTTTACATCCTGTACTTCGAGCAAATGCAGATGAGTTAATTAAAGAAATTAAAAATATGAAAATTAGAAATTTTTTCATTTTGTCACTTTACACAAATTAGAATAAAAAAAAATCCCCCCCAAACAAGTTGGGGGAGATTTTAATTTTTTTAACTTTTACCCTTATTTAGTAAAAGGTTTCCAAACTGACTCGTTGTCAGCTAACCATTTTTTAGCTGCATCTTCGTGAGTCATTTTATCAACATCAACTAAAGCTGCCATCGCACCAATGTGACTTGTTGAGAATGACATCTTTTTAAATGCTGCTGCTGCGTCTGGGTGAGTTTTTGGGAAATCCTCATGAACTGCTTTTTTCAAGTATCCATCAGGAGAACCACATTTACCATCACCACCATCTTCTGGTCTGCAACCTGCTGTGTATGGAGGGAAGTCAATAAATGTAAAACCAGCACCATCTGTAAAGTTTGGTGTCCAGTTAAAGATTATAGTTCCTCTTCCTTCTTTTTCAGCCGCTGCTAATTCAGCCCAAAGTGCATCTGCACCTCCAGCAAATTTAACCCACCAAAGATCACCTAAACCTAAAGCTTCAACTCTTTGAGGAATTAAATCACCATGCCAACTTTGAGGTCCTTCCAACATTCTTCCTTTTCCATCTGGAGAGTCAGGTGTTGTAAAGTTTTTAGCACAGTCTGGATTTTTTAAAGCTGTCCAATCTGGTAGACCTGGGCATAAACCTTTTTCAACAACCCAGTTTGGGTAACCCATATCTTCAAGAGTTCTTGCCTCATGATCACCCCAGTCAAGTAAACCACCTTTATCTAGAGCAGTAGTAAATGACTTACCGAATGCAGACTCCCATACTTCGTGAGAAATAGTTACGTCTCCAATTCTGATTGATTCATAAACTGCTTGTGAGTCAGCGTTTACATATTTTACGTTGTTACCCATGCTTTCAAAAATTCCACCAATAACGTAAGCCATTACAATTTGAGATGACCAGTTATGAGTTGGGATTACGATGGGCTTTTTGCTATCAGCGTTAGAAATTCCTGAGAAACTTACTACAGAAATAACTAGAGCAGATAATAATGACATTATTTTTTTCATTTTTTTCCCCTCTATTAATATTAATAACAACACTCTATGTTAAAACGAATAGCTAGGTAAAGAATTATTAGTTCTAAAAAATATATATATATTTAATCAATAAAAATGGTGATAAAAAATATATCAATATTAAAAAATTTTAAAAATGTTTGGAACAAGTAAAGACATTAAAAATCCTGGACTAAATATTTTACCACCTGGAGTTGAACGACATATTGTAAATGGCGGTGCTCTTACTGCTTTTCAAATTTTTCCAGATGATGAAATTGAAATAATCAACGATGAAGGAAATCAAATTTGTGAAATAATTTGTTTTAATAAAGATGGAAAGTCAGAATTAGGAATTTTAAATTTAAAAGAAAATAGTCAAAAAAATTTCATAAGAGATATTTTAAGTGGAAAAGATGAAACAATCTTAGCAACAAATTATCAATTAAAAAAAAGAAACTTAAATATAAAAGAGTCTAAATCATCAATAGTTTTTGATCTTGATACAAAAGCTGAAGAAAAGATAAAACTTAAATCAAAAGATAAATGTTATGCAATCTTTGCTGCACCAGGTGAAGATATGGATGTTACCAAACAAAATCCACCAACAGATTTAACTATATTTATTAAAAGAGCGAAGGTAATAAATGATAAAGAGTTAAGTGTTATCCCTGATCCAGTTTTTGAACCACTTTATGAAGAAAACATAGATAAAGAAACTTCAACATCTTACCAAGTTAAAGAAGGAGATTATATTCAAGTTATAAGTCCAACTGGAAGACAATGTTCAGACTTTGTAGCATTTGATACAAAAAAATTAGAAAAAGGAATAGAAAAAGGATTGGATTGGCAAACAACTAGAACTTTTATGGGAAATACTTTTCCTGGTCCTGGATTGCATTCAAAATTTTATGATACTGATCATGAACCCTTGGTAGAGGTAATAAGAGATACAGTTGGTAAGCATGATACTTTTAATCTTGCATGTACTTCAAAATATTATGAAGATGCTGGTTACTTTGGTCATCCTAATTGCTCTGACAATTTAACTGAGAGTATGTCTAAATATGGAGTTCAAAAACAAAAAGGATGGCATGCAATTAATCTATTTTTTAATACATCTGCTGCTGGATTAAACTCAGTAATATCAGATGAATCTTATTCTAGACCAGGTGACTATGTAATGTTTAGAGCGTTAAAAGATTTAACAATTGGTACTACGGCTTGTCCTAGCGATATTGATGCTTGTAATTCATGGAATCCTACTGAAATTTTTGTTAGAACTTATGACAAAAATAAAGAATTTAGAAAGTCATTTGCTTTTCGGATGAAAACAGATTCAGAAAAAAAACTAACTAGAAATTCAGGTTTCCACGAACGAACATCTCGACTAACTAGAAATTATGTTGATGCAAGAGGTTTTTGGCTTCCAAATGATTATACAAAACACGGAATAGTAAATGAATATAATGCCTGCAGAAACGATGCGGTATTAATTGATTTATCTTCACTTAGAAAATTTGAAATAATAGGTCCAGACGCTGAGGAATTATTAAACTACACACTTACTAGAAACATCAAAAAATTATCAGTTGGCCAAGTTGTCTATTCTGCAATGTGTTATGAAAATGGAATGATGTTTGATGATGGAACATTGTTAAAATTAAGTGAAACAGGATTTAGATGGATATGTGGTGATGAGTATGCCGGAGAATGGCTAAAAGAAATAGCGAAGAAAAAAAATTTTAATGCAAATATTAAAAATTCAACCGACCAAATTAGTAATGTTTCAATACAAGGTCCAAAAAGTAGAGAAATTTTAAAAAAGATAATTTTTACACCACCCACTCAACCATCTATTGATGAGCTTGGTTGGTTTAGATTTACAATTTGTAGAATTGAAGAATTACAAGGTATTCCGCTAATCGTTTCTAGAACAGGTTATACAGGTGAACTTGGTTATGAAGTATGGTGTCATCCAAACCATGCCCCTGAAGTTTGGGATAAATTAATGGAAGCAGGAAAAGATGACGGTTTAATACCTGCTGGTTTTGCTGCTCTTGATAAACTTAGAATAGAAGCTGGGTTAATTTTATTTGGAAATGAGTTTGATGGTCAACAAGATCCCTTTGAAGCAGGGATAGGTTTTGCGGTTCCTTTGAAAACTAAAGAAGAAGACTTCATTGGTAAAGAAGAATTGATTAAAAGAAAAAATAATCCTCAAAAAAAATTAGTTGGCTTAGAATTAATTGGAAAAGAAATTGCAGGTCATGGTGATTGTGTTCATATTGGTAGAGCTCAAGTAGGTATTGTTACAAGTGGATGTCTATCATCAACTCTAAATAAAAATGTAGCTCTTTGTAGAATAGATGCTCAATATTCAGAAATTGGAACTGAAGTTGAAGTTGGAAAAATTGATGGTCACCAAAAAAGAATTGGTGCAAAAGTTGTTGGCTTCCCATTCTACGATCCAACTAAATCAAGAGTAAGATCTTAAAAAATGCCAAAAGAAAAAAAGACCCTTTTAGATTTTTGGGAAGAACAAATGAAACAATCCCATACCTCTAGTAATTATTTTTTTAGAAAGTCACCTTCTCACTACCACATGATGTTATTAGTTATGTCTGCTTTTAAAGAAGGAACAAAACTATCTGTTGAAGAATTAAAAACAAAATTATTTAAAACATCTAGGCCTAAATCAGCTTTAATAATTACAGAGGCTTGTGAAAAAGGATTCTTTAAACTGGAAAAAACTTCAACTGACCAGCGAATTAAAAATATAGTCCCAAGTGAGTCATTTATAAAAGAATTTAATAACTATTTAGAAACACTAAAAAACATCAGTTATTAATTAATTTTTTGACTAATATAAAAAGTATCTAATTTTTATATATAATTTTTACTTCTATAAATAAGTATATTAATTAACATTATCAAAAAATAATGTTTTGATATGACGACATTACCTTCAAAAGCAAAAGTAGTGATAATCGGTGGTGGAATACACGGTTTAAGTACTGCATGGAAACTTTCAGAAACTTACAAAAATCCTGGCGACATAGTTGTATTAGAAAAAAAAGATACAGCTGCTGGTGCAAGTGGAATTGCATGTGGAGTTGTAAGAAATAATTATTTTCAGCCAGCAATGAGAGAATTGATGGCTCATTCAGTTTCAGTTTGGGAAAGTGATCCTAAAGCATTTAAATATAATCCAGTTGGGTACTTACAAATATCTCCAGAAGTAATGCATGAAGATGTTGCAAGTATATATGAACAACAAAAAGCAATTGGATATGAATCAGTTTTTATTGAAGGTGAAAAAGATTGCACAAATTACATGAAGGGAATTTTTGATGATTGGCAGGCTCAAGGTATCACTTCTGTGCTTCATGAGAAAAAAGGTGGATATGCTTTTAATAAAGATTCAATTAAAGCTTTAGAAAGTAAATCTACATCTAATGGTGTCCAAGTTATGAAAGGTGTAAGGGTAACTGGTTTTAAAAAAGGAAGTAACAGTCAAGCAGTAACTGGTGTTGAAACTGACAAAGGAACTATTGAGTGTGAACAAGTAGTTGTTGGTGCAGGACCATGGGCAAGAGATTTTTGGAATATGTTAGAGTTACCAAAGACAGCTCACATAAAAGGTAAAGATGGTAAGATGCATGAAACTGATATGTGGACTTACTGGATGCTTCAAGAAGGAGTTATCGGTGTTGAGCCAGATTTCTTAAAAACAAATGATGGCAAACAACCACCTGTAGTTCACGTTGACTCGACAGCACCTTTATATTCTGACAAAACAAAAAAATTGTTAACAGATAAAATTTGGGGAATTTATTATAAACCTGATATTGAAGGCTTAGGTGTTCAAGGTGGAACTTCTCCTTACATTGTTAAAAAACATTTTGATCAAGTAAATGTTGATCCTTATGGAATTGAATCTCCAGAGTATCAAACAACAGACGCTTTTAGTGAAATGTGGTGTTCAGCACTTGCGCATTGCCAAAAAAGATTTGAAGGAAAATCAGACTTATACAGAAAAGGACCATCAGGTGGTTTAGGATGTATGACACCTGACTCTTTTCCTATCTTCGATAGATTTTTTGAAAACGTTTACATGATTGCTGATGCTAATCACGGATATAAAATGATTGGTGTTGGTGAACTAGTTGCAAAAGAAATTCTTGGTACTGAAAGTGATTTATTGAAGCCGTTTAGATTCAACCGTTACGAGAAGGGTGAACTTCATCCTACTTCTAACAGTCCGTTCCCTTGGAGTTAAACTCTAAGCCTAGACACGAATAAAGTTTTCAGCTACGCTTGAATAATTAATAATTCATTGAGGGGTGAAAATGACGGATCTAGAAAAACATGTTAACCAGCCAGGTAGAGCTAAACTAGTAAAAAAAGTTCGAGAGAAAATTAACGAACTTGGAATAACTTATATTTATTATCAATTTATTTCTGTAACAGGAAGAGTCGTAGGTAAAGGTATACCTGCAGATCACTGGGAAAGAACAGCAGAAAAAGGATTTCAATTAGTTTACGGAGCAACAGCAAACTTATTTTTAGATCGTCATAATAACTACATTGGTTATGGTCCAGAAGCTATGGAGCTTGTTGGAATACCTGATCCAGATACTTTTGTACAATTACCTTGGGACAAAAGAGTTGGAAGAGTTTTTGTAACATGTTTTAGAAACAGGGAAGAAAGACAAAATCCAGGCGGTCACTTAACTTCAGACTGCAGAGGAAATCTAAGAATTTTCATGGATGAATTTAAGAAAAAACATGGTCTAGAATTAAGAGTTGGTACTGAGCCTGAAATGATGTGGTTAACAAAAAATGAAGATGGCACCCCAACAGGTAAAGGTTTTTCTAAGCCATTCTGTTATCACATTGATCAATTTGAGTCGTTGAGACCAGTATTTATGAAGGTAATTGAATACGCAAAAGCAATGGGACTTGATATGATTCAAGGAGACCACGAAGATGCACCAGGTCAATTAGAATTAAACTGGACTTATGATAACGTCTTAAGAAACGCAGATAGATTATCAACATACAGACAAATTTGTGCTCAAGTTGCAAGGGAACATAACTTGATAGCATGCTTTATGACTAAACCTTTTATGGGAGTTTCTGCAAGTGGATGTCATACAAATATGTCTTTATGGAAAGGTGGAAAAATTAAAGTAAACAAACTTGGAAACAAAAATCTTCCAGGCGTTGAAGAAGTGTTTAGTTACGTTGAAGGTGGAACGAATACTTTTATGCCTGATACTAAAGACATGCAGTTGCCAGGTAAAATTGGTTTACAATCAATTGCAGGTATCATGGAACACTTGCCAGCACTAACAGCATTAGGATCTTCTACAGTTAACTCTTATAGAAGATTATGGGATCAAGGTTTCTGGGCGCCAGTTTATGCTGACTGGGGATACCAAAATAGAACATGTGGATTAAGGGTTTCTGCACCAGGTAGATTTGAATACCGATCTGTAGACTCTATGCATAATCCATACTTATTAGGTGCAGCCTTACTAAAAGCATGTGATCATGGAATTAGTAAAAAATTAAAACCAGCTGCTCCTGAGTCTAGAAATATTTACGAAGCTCAAAAGGCTGGTAAAGATGTTAAGAAACTTCCATTAAGTCTTGGTGAAGCTTTGGCTAGACTTGCAGAGGATGAGGTAATTAAATCTGCAATGCCGGATGAAATGTATAAAGTTTTCCATTGGTACAAAAACGATGAGTGGGAAAGATTCTTGGGTGCTACAACTCAATGGGATCTGGATACTTATCTTGATTGCTTACCGTAGGTCATAAAATAATAGAAAGGGTATAAAAATATGTGTGGGATTGCAGGATTAATTCATAGAGGAAAATCCTCAAATGTTGGAAGCGAATTACAAGGTATGCTTCAAGCGTTAAAACATAGAGGTGAAGACTCAACTGGATATGCTTTGTATGGAGATACAGATGGCAAAAATTTCATCATGCGTTTTAAAGTTGGTGAGAACGTTGGAGAAGGAAGTTCGTCTGTTATGGAAGATGTTTCTGTATATGATGAAAGAAAAAAAGTTGTAGATCAAACTCTAGCTGAGATGGGAGCAAAAGTTCTTAAGGAAGAAAGAACACTTCCTTACTCTTTAAGATATGAGATTGATTACAACACAAAAGATTTGTTAGATTTTTCTCAAAGAATAGAAAGTATTCCAGGTGTAGAAATTTTATCTATGGGTAAATCATTAGAAGTTATTAAAGATTTAGGTAACGCAAAAATGGTTTGTGATAGATATAGTCTAGATAAAGTTGTTGGAACTCATGCAATAGGTCATGCTAGAATGGCGACTGAGTCTGGTGTTGATATCAAATCTGCCCACCCTTTCTGGGGCTATCCTTTCAGTGACGTTTCTGTAGTTCACAATGGTCAATTAACGAACTATTGGAACAACAGAAGAGTGTTGGAAAACAAAGGAATGAGATTTATGTCTGAGTGTGACTCAGAATTAATCGCAGTTTATCTTGCAGAAAAAATGAGGGATGGTGCAACTTTAGAAGAAGGCATGAAAGAGAGTTTAACTGGTTTAGACGGTGTATTTACTTATTTTGTGGCTACAAAAGACTCTCTAGGAATGGCTAAAGACACTATGGCTGCAAAACCTCTAGTTTTATATGAGTCAGATGATTTAGTTGCAATGGGATCAGAGGAGATAGCTATTAGATCAGTGTTACCACAAGAAATAGACACATATGATCCATTTGATGGGGAGGTTAAAGTATGGCAAATCTAAAAACAGTATCAAAAAAATCTAAAGCCCAATCAATGGGTATGCATACCGAAGTTCTAACAGGGAGAACTCAACAAAAATTCTTTAACCCAGACGAGGCAGAGAATTTTTATTACTTCGGTACTTATGACGTAGACTTTAACAAAAGAACTGATCTTGATGTTAAAGATATGACTGCTGCAGAGGCTAATAAAGAAATTGATAATTTAATGAGCCAAGGTTACGGAACAATTGTAATCAAAAACCCTCAAGGAAAACATAGTTTGGGTGTGGGTATTCTTAATAAATTAAATTTAATTTTTGAAGGAAGTTTAGGTTATTTTGGAATTGGTTCGTGTGATGGACCAATTGTTAGAATCAATGGAAGAGTTGGTTGGTCTTGTGCAGAAAACTTGATGGCTGGTAAAGTTGTAATTGAGAAAAACGCTGGATCTTGTTTTGGTGCAGCAATCAGAGGTGGAGATTTAATCTGCAAGGGTAGCGTTGGTGCTAGAACTGGTATTGATATGAAAGGTGGAACTATCATTATAGGTGGTGACGCTGGTGCTTTTACTGGTTTTATGATGCAAAGAGGAAGAATAATAATTCTTGGAGATGTAGGAATTAACCTGGGCGACTCAATGTACGATGGGACAATATTCGTAGGAGGAGAAATTGGATCTTATGGTAGTGATGCTGTAGATGCTGAATTAACAGCAAGCGACCAAGATTGGCTAAAAAGAAAATTAAAAGTTGCTGAAATTGGTGAAAATTTTGACGTTAGTAAAATGAAAAAAATTGTAGCTGGTAAAAAACTTTGGAATTACGATAATTTAGAACCTACAGAGAAGAAGGGAGCAATTTAATGCCTAAGAAAAAAAGTAAAAAGAATGGTAAAGGCGTTGGTGGAAAAGCTGACGTTCATGTTCATGAAGAAGGTAAAAGAAATAAAAGTCTACTAGGACACAATGCTATTTTTACTCCTGAAGTAATAGACGACATTCACATTAAATCTCAATTAGGAAGATACAGAATGCGTGGAATGGCATTAATGAAAAAAATTCCAACATTCGATGATTTGGTATTTTTACCTGGAACACTTACAAGATTTGTAATCGAAGGTTATAGAGAAAAGTGTGAAACTAAAACTGTAATTGGTCCAAGATGTGAAAACCCAATTGAATTAGATATACCTGTTTACATTACAGGAATGAGTTTTGGTGCACTTTCATATGAAGCAAAAACAGCTTTAGCAAGAGGAGCTACTATGGCAGGAAGCGCTACTTGTTCAGGTGAAGGTGGAATGATACCAGATGAAAGAAGATATTCAGAGAAATGGTATTACCAATGTATTCAATCAAGATATGGTTTCAATCCACATCATGCTCAATTAGCAGATGGAATTGAAGTGTTTATTGGACAAGGACAAAAAGTTGGTATGGGTGGACACTTAATGGGTCAAAAAGTAACTGACCAAGTCGCTGAAATGAGATCATTACCCTCTGGTATTGACCAAAGATCACCAGCTAGACACCCTGACTGGTTAGGTCCAGATGATTTGGCTCTAAAAGTTGAAGAGTTAAGACAATTAACGAAAAATAAAGTTCCAATTCAGTTAAAACTTGGTGCATCTAAAGTTTATGATGATGTGCGTATGGCTGCAAAATGTGATCCTGACTCTATTTATTTAGATGGTATGGAAGGATCTACTGGAGCAGGACCACACATTGCTGCTGCAAATACTGGAATTCCAGGAATTGCTGCTATCAGAGAAGCAAGAAGAGCAATTGATGATGTGGGTAAAACTGGAAAAGTAACGTTAATCTACGCAGGTGGTGTAAGAGATGGTGCTGATATGGCTAAAGCTTTAGCTCTTGGAGCTGATGCAATTGCTATAGGTACTGGATCAATGATTGCACTTAACTGCAACAAAGATATTCCAGAAGCTGATTTCGAAAAAGAAATGGGTGTAAAAGCTGGGGAGTGTTATCACTGCCATACTGGAAGATGTCCAGTTGGTGTTGCTACTCAGGATCCAAAATTAAGAGCAAGATTAAATCCTGATGATGCAGCGTTGAGAGTATATAACTATCTACACTCAATGACTTTGGAAGCTCAATTATTAGCTAGAGCTTGTGGTAAGACGAATATTCATTCGTTAGAACCAGAAGATTTAGCGGCTTTAACTTCTGAAGCTTCTGCATTAGCGAAAGTTCCACTTGCAGGTACAAACTACACTGTTGGTGTTGATAACTATCACAAAATATAAGGGGTAACGATGGCTAAAAAGAAAACTAAAAAAACTAAATCGAAAGCTAAAGTTTCAAAAGTTAAGTTTGGAGTAAAAAAACAAACTGCTAGAGAAAAAATGATAGGCCAGTCGATTGGTTATAGATATGACGTTAACCTGTTGCCTGATTATAAAAAAATAACTCCATTCTTAAAAAAATATATTGAGGCAATGGGATGGGATGATTTAAATTGGTTGGAAGATGTACACATGGGTTACGAAGAAGGAAGACCTGCTGTGTTTTGCAGAAATGCAAATGGATGGGTAACAATTCCAAAATCAATTAAACTACCTAACAATCAACAAGACAGAGACATGATTGCAAGAGAGCTTTTAGTTAAATTTCAAATGTCTCCAAAACATCCTCTTGTTGATTTGAAAAAAGCATACCTAAAATTTTAAATAACAATCAATAGTTGATTTAATTCTAAAAACCTAGTGACCACACTAGGTTTTTAGTCTCTCTTTATATTTGTAACTAACCTAATAATTTTATAGGGTTTAGAATAACAAATATGGGGAGAGAATATGACTGATCAGTTAGCTGCTCTTACTACCATATTTACAGAGTTCTACTACTGGGTAACAGTGGTGCTGATGTTCTTAATTCACGTTGGATTCTGTATGTATGAAGTTGGAGCTTCTCGATACAAACACCATCAACATACTCTTATGAAAAACACAATGCTGATACCTTTGGTAACAGTAACTTGGTTTTTATTTGGTTGGTGGATTTACTGGGCTTTTCCAACAGGACCTGGATTAGCACCTTCAATAATGAATGAGAGTACTGCTCTAATCACAGACGAGTCTGCGTTTAGTGCTACTTGGTATACAGCTACAAGTGAACTTATGGCTATCAATCTAGGAGATCACATTTCTGGTGTCTTCTGGGCTGCTTTCCTTCTGTTTTCTTGGACAGCTGCTTCTATCGTTTCAGGAGCAATCATTGAAAGAATTACAACTTTTGCATTTGGTATTCTAGCAATTGCAATCGGATCTGTATTTTGGACAATTGATGCTGCTTGGGGATGGCACTTTGATGGATGGATGTTAAAACTTTTAGGATATCATGATGCATATGCATCAGGAGTAATTCACGCAATTGCAGGTGGATTTGCTTTAGGTGTTCTTGTGGTTTTAGGTCCAAGAATTGGAAAATTCTCATCAAGTGGTGAACCTAGAAACATAGGGCCTAGAAATCCTTGGTTAGTAACAGTTGGATTGTTTTTAATTTATACTGGTTTCTGGGGATTTTATGCTGCATGTAACATTCCAATTTTCGACTTAGGTCCAGAATATGGAATGGAAGGTATATCTTATTGGACAGCTACAAACATTTACGTAACTCCTACTACACTTAGTGGTATTACCTTTAACTTCTTAATGTCATTATCAGGAGGATTACTGGCTGGATATTGGATTGCTAAAGGTGATCCTTTCTGGACTTACTCTAGTGGACTAGCAGGTGTTATCTGTGCTTCAGCTGGAAATGACTTATATCATCCAATTCAATCAATGATCATTGGTATGATCGGTGTTGTGATTGCATACAAACTACATTACTGGGTTGAACGTAAGTTCAAAATCGATGATGCGGTTGGTGCAGTAGCAGTTCACGGTTATGCAGGATTTATTGGTCTTGTAATTTGTGGTTTTGTTTTATGGGGATACCCTTCATCTGGTTATAGTGTAGGTGCTATGTGGGATGGAACTACTTATGCAACAATCAATCCTCTTGGACAGTTCATCGGAGCAATAATTATGTTTGTTGTTCTTGGACTAATACCAGGCTATGTCATAGCTAAAGTGCTTCACGGTATGGGTAAATTAAGAATCCCTCGAGAAGTAGAAATAGCTGGACTAGATTATGAAATGATGGAGGCTGCTAAAGAAGATGAGAAAGCAGTTTCATCTGCAACCAGGTAAAGGAGAAATATATGGCTACAGTAACAAACTGGATAGATCACCTTAACAAGCCAGCTGAAGAGGTAGTTGGGGCTGTTTACCCTGGTGCTGGATCTAGTGAAGGTATACTGGTAATCATTGCTATAATTTTATGGATTGGTTGGCACGTGTTAACTGCAAAATCTGAAAGTGATGAACTTTCAAGATTAGCAAAGAAGAGACATGGTGCTAATGATCATAAAAGCAATATTACCGATTGGTAATTAAAATAAAAATTTGGGCGCTGTTTTAATTAATAGCGCCCTTTTTAATCTAAATTTTTTATGACAGATGAAAATGAAGAATTAAGACCCTCAAAAATGAGAGGAGTTGCATTTCCTAAAGCTAAATACGGTGTAATTTTAGCAATAATAATTATTATAGTTGTAAATTTGATTTATTATAAAGAAACTATCTTATCTTTTTTTAAATAATTATGTTAAGCTAGTTAATGGCTAAAAACTTATTTAAAATTGCAAAACAAAAAAAAATTAAATATTTTTTAATTAGCTTTGTAGATCTTTTTGGAGTTTTAAGATCAAAACTTGTTCCAGCTCATGCAATCAAAGAAATGCAAACTGCAGGTGCGGGTTTTGCTGGTTTTGCAGCATGGCTAGATATGACGCCAGCAGACTCTGATATGTTTGGGATCCCTGATCCTGATAGCTTGATTCAATTGCCATGGAATAAAGAAGTTGGATGGTTAGCATCTGATTTATGGATGAACGGTAAACCAGTGGAAGCATCGCCAAGAGTAATGTTAAAAAATCAAATTAAAAAGCTTAAAAAACAAAATTTAACAATGAAGTCAGGTGTTGAATGTGAATATTTTTTAATATCACCTGATGGAGAGTCAATTGCAGATCCAAGAGATACTCAATCAAAACCTTGTTATGATCAATCTGCATTGATGAGAAGATATGATTTAATTAAAGAAATTTGTGACTGTATGATTGAAATGGGATGGGGTCCTTATCAAAATGACCATGAGGACGCAAACGGACAGTTTGAAATGAATTGGGATTACTCTGACTGCTTAAAAACTGCAGACAGACATACCTTTTTTAAATACATGGTAAAAACAATTGCTGAAAAACACGGATTAAGAGCAACATTCATGCCTAAACCTTTTAACAATTTAACAGGTAATGGGTGTCATGCTCATGTATCAGTTTGGCAAGGTAAGAAAAATAAGTTTCTAGATAAATCTGATAAACTTGGATTGAGTAAAATTGCATATAATTTCTTAGGTGGAGTAATTAAAAATGCATCATCGTTGTCGGCATTTTTTAATCCAACAATTAATAGCTACAGAAGAATTAATGCACCACCTACAAAATCTGGAGCATCATGGTCACCAAGCAGTATTTCTTACACTGGAAACAACCGAACACATATGATTAGAATTCCTGATCCAGGAAGATTTGAATTAAGGTTAATGGATGGATCTGCTAATCCATATTTATTACAAGCTAGTATTTTGGCTGCTGGCTTAGATGGTATCAAAAATAAAATCAATCCCGGCAATCCTTTGCATTGCAATATGTACGAAGACTTTGCAAAATATCCTGACTTACCAAAATTACCAGATGAGTTAGATCAATCACTTTCTCAATTAAAAGATAATAAAAGTATGAATGAAGCTTTTGGATCAGATGTTATTTCAAGTTATATAAAATTAAGAGATACAGAAATTAAAGAATTTAAATCAAAAGAAAGTTTTGATAAGGCCAAAGCAGTCACTAAATGGGAAAAAGATAACACATTAGATTGTTAGTTTATGAGTATTTTATCTAACGGTCATCAATGGAAATTGACTGAATTTGCTGATAATAAAAAATATTCATTTGATAGAGATCAAATCTTAAGCTCATTAAACTCAACAGATATAGATGATGCTTACAATTCTATCTCAAAATGGGAAGGATACTCCCCTACACCCCTAGTTAAATTAAACAAATTATCTAAAGAATTAAATTTAAAAAATATTTTTTATAAAGACGAAAATAAAAGATTTAATTTAAAATCCTTCAAAGCCCTAGGAGGAGCTTATGCTGTTGAAAAAGTTACCAAAGGAAATAAAGAAATAGTCGTAGCGACTGCTACAGCTGGAAACCATGGTAGGTCTGTTGCTTGGGGTGCAAAAAGATTAGGTTTAAAATGTAAAATTTTTATAAGTGAATTTGTAAGTGATGCAAGAGGCAAAGCTATGGAAGCACTTGGTGCAGAAGTTATAAAAGTTAAAGGCAATTACGAAAATTCTTTGATTGAATGCATAAAACAATCTACAGAAAATAATTGGCAAATTGTTCAGGATGTTGCTTGGAAAGATTATATGCTAGTGCCTAAGTATACAATGGCTGGTTATTCAGTAATGATGAAGGAAATAGCTGAACAAATTAAAAATGAAAAAATTTCTCATATTATTCTACAAGCTGGTGTTGGTGGTATGGCTGGTGCAATGGTGGCTGGGATAGCGAGATACCTAAATAATATTCCTACGATAATTGTAGTAGAACCAGATAGTGCAGCTTGCGTAATGGAAAGTATTAAAACTGGAAAAATTGAAAAAATTGATATTAAACGAGAAAGTTTAATGGGCGGGATGTCGTGTGGAGAAGTGTCACTTGTGCCATGGGAAATCTTAAAAAACTCAGTTAAACATTGTATAAGTTTACCTGACGATGATATTGCAAAAACTATGAAATTACTTGGAAATGCAAGCTTTAGTGAAGAGAGTATAATTGCAGGTGAAAATGCTGCACCAGGTGTAATTAGTTTAATTGCAAGCTGTGAAGATGAAACAATTAAGACAAAAATTGATCTTAATGAAAATTCTAATGTATTAATTTTTGGTTGTGAGGGTGATACCGATCAAGAAATGTATCAAAAATTAGTAAATCAAAAATAATTATAATGAAAAGCACTGGAATATTTTGGATTAGAGAAGATTTTAGAATTGATAATAATCCAGCTCTTTCCTTTGCAACTAATAATCATGAGAATGTGATTGCGTTATATATTTATAACAATAATGAATTTGACAACAAAAGAGAAGCTCAGAAATGGTGGTTATTTAAATCATTAGAGTCAATAAAAACAGAACTTTCAAAATTTAAAATCAATCTAGAAATTTTAAAAGGTGATGAGTTAGATATTTTTTCAAAGCTTAAAAAAAAAGATAATGTATGTATCTATTGGAATAAAATTTATGAACCAGATGTTATATCTAAAGGAAAAAAAATAAGAGATCTATTTATAAAAAAAGAAATAGAATACAAATATTTTAAAGGAAATATTTTAAATGAATTTCAAGAAGTAACTAAAAATGATGGTACACCATTTAAAGTATTTACACCTTTCTGGAGAACTGCTGAACAAATTTATCTAAATCAACCTCCAAGTAAAAATTATACTGTAAAAAAGAAAACTAAAGACATCAATTTTTTTAAGAATTCTTTAGATCTCAAAAATATTTTACCAAATAAAAAATGGTATGAAAAATTTGATAAATATTGGAAAGTTTCAGAAAAAGATTCTCAAAAGATTCTAAAAGATTTATTAGAAAATAAAATTAAAGATTATGGGACTAATAGAGATATCCCTTCCATAAATGGTACTTCTAGGTTATCCCCATATTTAAAATTTGGTCAAATTCATGTGAATACAATTTGGAAAAAGTGTAGTGAGCTAAAATCAAAAGGAATAGGATATAGAAAATATATAAACGAACTTGGTTGGCGAGAATTTTCTCATAGTCTAATTAATTATTTTCCTGAATTCTTAAAAGGTAACTTTCGAAAAGAATTTGACAAATTCCCATGGGTTAAAAATGAAAAATTTTTGAAAGCATGGAAAAAAGGTATGACAGGGTATCCAATAGTTGATGCCGGCATGAGAGAATTATACGAAACTGGATGGATGCATAATAGAATTAGAATGGTTGTAGGATCCTTTTTAGTAAAACATTTGAGAATTAATTGGATAGAGGGAGAGAAGCATTTTAGAAACTGCTTACTTGACTTTAATAAAGCTAATAACGTTGCACAATGGCAATGGGTTGCTGGTTGTGGAGCTGATGCTGCACCATACTTTAGAATTTTTAATCCTATTCTTCAGGGTGAAAAATTTGACAAAGAAGGTATTTATGTAAAAAAATGGGTTCCTGAATTAAATAAAGTTCCTGCAAAATTTATTCACAAACCTTGGGAAATGGAAGTCAAATATCAAGAAGCTATTAAAACAATTATAGGTAAAGATTATCCACAACCAATAGTTATTCATGAAAAAGCAAGAGCTGCTGCATTGGATGCATTTCAATCTCTGAAGAAAAAATAACTTATTCTCCCAAAAAATGATGAATTATAGATCTTTTTTGAGACTCTAACCTGTGTTCAAACAGATAGAGACCTTGCCAAGTACCCATTAATAATTCTTTATTTTTGATACTAAGAGTAATTTGATTATTCGTTAATGCAGATTTGATATGAGCTGGCATATCATCTTTACCTTCAGTTGTATGAATATAAAGCGAATTATCCATTGGTACTAACTTGTCAAAATATTTAATCAAATCAGTTTGTACATCTGGGTCTGCATTCTCCTGTACAACTAAAGACGCACTTGTATGCTGAATACTTAAATTTAAAATTCCATTCTTAAAATTATTTTCATTTATCCAATTAAGAGTTTGATCTGTAAATTCATATAACTTTTGACCATTAGTGTTTATTTGAAGATTAAAAAATTCTTGTTTCATGAATTTATCACTTTAGATGTTAATTCGTATAATCTACTAATTGTTCTCTCAAATGGTTTTTCTAATAGTTTTGATGATGTAATTTTATCCAAACTTTGATTAGCTGTTACTGCAATTGGAACACTATTATCATAAATTATATCTAATAAAGTTATAAATCTTTGT
The DNA here is from genome assembly GCF_052047955.1 of Candidatus Pelagibacter sp. HIMB1495. NCBI lineage: Bacteria > Pseudomonadati > Pseudomonadota > Alphaproteobacteria > Candidatus Pelagibacterales > Candidatus Pelagibacteraceae > Candidatus Pelagibacter > Candidatus Pelagibacter sp. HIMB1495. The sequence continues at coordinate 1,291,974 of NZ_JBNAIQ010000001.1, forward strand.
TGTTGGTTAGAATTAAAATTATCAAACTGTGGTATTTGATCGATTACTATAAAAACACAATTTTTAATAATTTCTAAATAATCTTCTGCACCTAAATTCTGGTCACATAATGTTTTAAAATCAAATCTAGCCACGCCTTCATAAAAATTTTCTATTTTAAAATTTCTTCCTTTTACATTAATTATTTTCTCAGTTTTATTTTTATCTTTAGTAATAGTTCTAAAAAATTTATTTATTTTAAAATTGGTTTCTTCATCAAGTGGAAAAAAGTATCTATCTTGAGAATTATTAGATTTTCTATAGTCATCTTCTATTACAAGTTCGTATTGAAAAGATTGATCCTCCATTATTTTTATAAATGGTTTGAACTGATCTCTTTGAAGACCATCTTTGTAAAGCTCAGAGATTTTAGTATTGGAAGTTACAATTATTTTTATATCTTCTTTGAAGATTTGATCAAATAATTTTCCTAAAATCATAGCATCAACTATGTTAGTTACCTGAAACTCATCAAAATAAATTAATGATGCTTTTGATTTTAAATCTTTAACAAATTCATTAATAATATTTTCTTGATTACTACCTTTTCTTTCATGAACAAAATCATGGAAACTCAACATAAACTCATTAAAATGTAATCTTAATTTCTTGTGATCTAATTGATCAAAAAAGAAATCTAAAATCATTGTTTTGCCTACACCAACATCTCCATATAAATAAAACCCCTTTTTAAAAGATTGGCTTTGAAAAATTTTTGATATCAATGATTTGAAATTACCCTCATAATATTCTTGTAATTTTTTTATTAAATCTATCTGACTAGGATTAATTTCTAAATTTTGTTTTTTGCAGTGAGATATAAATTCTTTTTCAAAAGGTAAGGCCATTAACTTCTTTTAGTTTTAAAATCGATACCATATTCTGATCGTGGTCCTTTTCGTAAACCAAATGGTCCTGGAATAAATATTGTCATTGGTTTTGTGCCTGGTTCTAAATCAACTCTATGAAAAGCATTTGCTGATCTAAAACCAATGTATCCAGGCTTTCGCCAAAATCTTCCATTTTTTGTTGTTTCCCAGTACCCTCCTCTTAAAATTATTGTAATGTATGGGCATAAATGGTTATGCACCCCATCACCATGATCATCATCTAACATTTCATGAATTAATATATTAAATGGAAACCATTTGGGTCTATTTCTGAATATCACATAATATCTATTCATCCACGGTTTTGCTTCTTCAAATTTTGGGTGCGATGGTCCTCTATCTAGAACTACTTTTTTTCTTCCGATCTTTTCTAAAAATTTCAAGATCATATTTAATTGTATTGTACGATAGATCCGTTTCTAACTACATACAAATTATTATTAAATATAAATGGTTCTGAAACAATGTCTCCAGAAACTTTTTCTACGTTTAAAACTTTTCCTTCACTTAAATCAGCAATTATTATTTTTCCATCAGAATTTGTTAAATATAGATTGGTATTACCTATAACAAAGCCAACTGGTTCAATTTCTTTTCTTTTTTTAATTTTATAATTTTTAAAAAGATCTGTAATTCTAAGTATGTTGCCTTTGTTTTTTTCAACCACATACAAATATCCATCATTAGAAACTGTAAAAATCAAATTGCCAGTAATTATTGGAGTAATATTTGAATTTAAATCATTTATCCAATTAACAACTCCTGTTTTAACATCTACTGAATAAAATTCATTTTTATTATTTGAAAAAAATATAGAATTTCCATCTGATACTAATTTTGATACTTTAAGATCATATGTTTCATAAATGGTATTGCTACTTTGAGTTGGTAACTGCCAAGTGATTAATCCATTTTCAATATCAACTGCTGTGATATCTCCAATTGAGTTGCTAAACACTACCATTTCATCAATTACAATTAATGAATATTTTGCATTTGATATTGTAAAAGAGTCTTCTGTTTGTAAATTCCAACATTCAGATCCATCTTCAATTTCATAGCATCTCAAAGTATTTTTATAATCAACAACAAAAATTTTGTTTCTATAACTTTTAATATCTGAATTAAATGGATAGCTATTATTTTTTGTCCAATTCAATTCACCAGTTTCAAGATTAATCGAATAATATTTAGCAATACTGTCTGTAATGAATACATTTTTTTCTTTAATTGCAAAATTTAACTTTGGTCTTAATTTTTTTTCTGACTTGGTGTAATGATTTTTTTTCCATAACACTTTTTTATTATTATCGTATCTAATAATTGTACCTTTTTTATCAAAAAAAATTAATCCATCTGATAAAAAAATCGGTTTGTAATTAAGATTATTTATTTCATCTAACTTTGAAAATTTATAATTACCTATTTTTTCTAATTGACCCTCATAACTTTGAGCACCGTAGTTATTGGTATTATCTATTATTTTGTTGGTTGTTCTTAATCCAGATAAATCAAGTTTCACTTCTTGATTAAATTCAGAGGCTTTTACCTCTTCATCTGCAAATATTTTTTTTACATTTTCTTTTTCTGATAAATCTTTTTCCTTATCTTTCCAAATTCTTGAATTTTCATTGAAAGAACAATTATTTAGAAGAAAAAATGTAATAAATAATGCTAATAGTCTAATCACTCAAATCTCTGTTTAATCTTTTCTCTGATTCTATTCTTATATCTGGATTTGGATTTTCTAAAGTCGTTATTTGTTGAAAAAATTCTTTTGCTTTTTGTTTTTGATCTTGTGCATAAAAATATTCGGCCATTAAGTATAATGCGTGCGATTTCCATACACTTTCTGAATTAATTAATGGATTTAGCATATTTAGTAAATCAGCTTCATTTGCCTGATTTGCATTAAATAGTGCCTTTTTATAGATAACTAAATTTTTAATTTCTTTATCTAGTGATGTTTCGTCAATTATGACATCAAATAATTTATTAACCTCGCTTTGATCAGAAAGAAGATTGTTATCAATTATAAAATAAAGAGAGAGCGGAGAATAAGTTGGATCTTTTTGATTAATTATCTCCAATAATTTATTTAAAGTTGTCTCTTTAGCACTTTCAGAATGATCAATAGTAATTGCATTAAAATTATCAGATATCTGTCTTTTTTTATCAGTTGTGTATTTATCGTAACTGTAAACACCTATTACAACCAAAACTAAAACAATAACTGAGGAAATTAGAACCTTTTTGTTATTAACAAAAAAGTTCTTAATTTTTTCGTTTCTAGTATTTGCATTTATTATTGATAAATCTTCATCCATATCAAATCATGTTCCTTAGCACATATTGGAGAATTCCTCCATTTTTATAATACTCCAGCTCATTTTTAGTATCTATTCTAGATAAAGTCTTCACTTTTTTAATTTCTCCAGAGATATATTTGATCTCTATAACAACTTCATCAGAAGGATTTATACCTTTTTCAATATCAACTACACTTATTAGTTCTGAACCAACTAAATTTAAGCTTTTTCTATTTTCTCCATCTTTAAATTGCAGTGGTAAAATTCCCATTCCAATTAAATTTGATCTATGAATTCTTTCAAAGCTTTCAGCAATAACAGCTTTTACTCCTAAAAGTTTAGTTCCTTTAGCAGCCCAATCTCTCGAAGAGCCAGTTCCATATTCTTTACCACCTATTACTACTAAATCAGTTCCTCTTTTTTTATACACAACAACTGCATCATAAACGGGCATTACTTTTTCTTCAGGATATAATTTTGTAAATCCACCTTCAGTTCCTGGTGCCATTTCATTTCTAATTCTAATATTAGCAAAAGTTCCTCTCATCATAACTTCATGATTTCCTCTTCTTGAGCCATAAGAATTATAATCTTTAGGTAAAATTTGATGTTCCATAAAATATTCTCCAGTTGGACTATCTTTTTGTATGCTTCCAGCTGGTGAAATATGATCTGTTGTTATCATATCACCCAATATTAATAACGGTCTTGCATCTTTAATTTCTTTAAATCCTTCTGGCTCATCAGACAAACCTTCAAAGAATGGAGGTTTTTTTACATAAGTTGAACCTTCATCCCATTTGTAAATACTGCTTTTTTCAGTTTTAATTTGTTGCCATTGAGTAGGGCCGTTGGATACATTTGAGTATCTTTGGATAAACATATCAGCATTCAAAGATTGTTTTAAAGTATCTTCTATTTCTTGATTTGATGGCCAAATATCTTTCAAAAATATATCTTTCCCATCTTTACTTTTTCCAAGAGGGTCTTTGTATAAATCAAACTCCATATGTCCAGCTATTGCGTAAGCAACCACCAATGGTGGAGAAGCTAAATAGTTTGCTTTAATATGTGGAGAAATTCTTCCTTCAAAATTTCTATTTCCTGATAGTACAGAAACGGCGTGAATATTTTCTTTTTGAATCGCTTCAACTATATTTTCAGGTAATGGTCCTGAGTTTCCAATACAAGTAGTGCATCCGTATCCAACTAAATTAAAACCTAATTGATCTAAATAAGTATTTAAACCAGCTTTTTCTAAATAGTCAGTCACTACTTGAGATCCAGGTGCTAATGATGTTTTGACCCAAGGCTTAACTTCTAATCCATGCTCAACAGCTTTTTTAGCAAGCAAACCTGCTCCAATTAAAACATTTGGATTTGAAGTATTGGTACATGAGGTTATAGCAGCAATTAAAATTGAACCATCTTGAATTTCATAATCAGTATTTGAAACTTTTGATATTGATTTTTTATCTTTATTAGTTGCTTCAGATAAAACTTTTTTAAATGAAGTTGATGCATCGGTTAACAAAACTTTATCTTGAGGTCTTTTTGGCCCAGAAATAGTTGGTACAACCGTAGACATGTCTAATGAAATTACATCAGTAAATTCTAAATCATTACTTGCCCACAAACCTTGTTCTTTTGCATATTTTTCAACTACGTCAACAGTGTGCTGATCTCTTCCTGAAAATTTTAAATATTTTAAAGTTTCATGATCTATTGGAAAAAAACCACAAGTAGCACCGTATTCTGGAGCCATATTTGCAATAGTTGCTCTATCTGCAAGAGTTAGATTTTTTAAACCATCTCCATAAAATTCTACAAATTTTCCAACAACACCTTTATCTCTTAACATTTTAACCACTGTCAAAACAAGATCTGTTGCCGTTGTACCTTCGGGCATTTTATTTTTAACTTCAAAACCAATCACTTCAGGTATCAACATAGATATAGGTTGGCCTAACATTCCTGCTTCTGCTTCAATACCACCTACTCCCCAGCCTAAAACAGAAAGTCCATTAACCATCGTTGTATGGCTGTCTGTGCCGACAAGTGTATCTGGAAATATATATTTCTCACCTTTAAATTCTTCAGACCAAACTACTTTAGATAAGTATTCTAAATTTACCTGATGACAAATTCCTGTTCCTGGAGGGACAATTCTAAAATTATCAAAAGCTTGTTGTCCCCATTTTAAAAATGAATATCTCTCACCATTTCTATTGAATTCAATATCTACGTTTTTTTCAAATGAATCTGCTTTTGCAGATTGATCAACTTGAACAGAATGATCAATTACAAGATCAACTGCTGATAATGGATTAATTGTATTGGGATCTTTATTTTTTTCTTTAACAGCCTCTCTCATTGCAGCTAAATCTGCAACAGCAGGAATTCCTGTGTAATCTTGAAGCAAAACTCTAGCAGGTCTATATGCAATTTCAGTTTTTGATTTTTTTGTTTTCAGCCAATTTTTAATTGCTTCTATTTGAGATTTTGTAACACTCAAATCATCTTCGTATCTTAATAAATTTTCTAATAAAACTTTTAGAGATTTTGGAAGTTTATTAATTCCATCTAGCCCATTTTTTTCTGCTTCGCTTAATGAATAATAATTATACTCTTTGTTGTTGATGTTAATTTTTTTAAGAGAATTATAAGAATTTTTATTTCCTGGTGTCATATTTTATAAATAAAAAGTTATTATGCTTGTTAAAAGAAGCAGTGACATAGCATAATTAAAATAATTAATAAATTTCTGATTTGTCGCAAATTTCCTAAAGAATTTACCCAAAAATGTCCAAAGAGTTATACTCGTTACAGAAACTAGTAAAGCCATAACAAGAATTTGAGTCGTATAACTCATAAATGTTTCTCCTGGGTTTATATAAGTAGATACAAGAATTATAGATGCAATTACACCTTTTGGATTTAGAAACTGAAAGATAAAAGTTTCATGAAATTTAATCGGATTTTTATTTTTATTTTCTTGATTTGATGGACCTGAAAAAGAAATTTTATAAGCTAAATAAATCAAAAATAGAGTTCCTAAATATTTTAATATTTCTTGAATTAAAGGATAAAGCTTAAATATATTTATCAAACCTAAAGCTAGGCATAATAATAAAAATGGAAAACCTAGTGTAACCCCGATTATATGTGGAAGTGTTCTAACTATACCAAAGTTAAAACCAGAATAAAAAGCTACAAAGTTATTAGGACCAGGTGTAAATGCAGCAACAATTCCAAATAAAGTTATCGAAAGAATTTCAGGATGCATTGCTAAGCAATTGGTAAACCATTCTCAGCTTTTTGTGACGGGTGTACTAAAGTAACTTTCCCTTCAGCATCTATTGCTCCTAAAACTAATACTTGTGAAACTACACCAGCAATATTTTTCTCAGGAAAATTACAAACTGCAATGACTTGCTTTCCTTTTAAATTCTCCTCATTATAATAATGAGTAATTTGAGCTGATGATTGTTTGACGCCAATTTCACTTCCAAAATCTACTTCAACTACTAAAGATGGCTTTCTAGCCTTTTCATTTTTTTTAACTGAAATAACAGTGCCAACTCTAATATCTACTTTGTCAAAAGTGTCATAGGTAATTTGCTCTTTAATCATAATATAATATAGTGTTTTAAGTATATGAGTATAGATAACAATTTATATGAAAAATCAATCAAGATTTTAACTGACTTAATTGCATTTAAAACTATCTCAGGCCAAGATAATAGTAATTTGATTGATTATTGTGAAAACATTTTAAATAACATCGGAATAGATACTTTCAAAGTTTACGATGATGATAAAAAAAGAGTTAATCTTTTTGGAACTTTAAAAGCAAAAAATCAAAGCACAAAAAAACCAATCATTCTATCAGGACACACTGATGTGGTTCCAGTTTCTAAAGGTTGGAGCACCGATCCATTTGTTGCAACAATTAAAAACGATAAACTTTATGGAAGAGGATCATGTGACATGAAAGGATTTATTGCTTGTACACTCGCTTATGCACCAATATTTAAAGAAAGTAATTTAGATAGAGATTTACATTTCTGTTACACTTTTGATGAAGAGACTGCATGTATTGGTGCTCCTCTGTTGATAGAGGAATTGAAAAAAAGAGATATCAAAAATGGAATTTGTATAATTGGAGAACCAACTACAATGAAAATAATAGATGCTCACAAAGGTATGAATGAATACACAGTTCACTTTGGAGGACTAGCAGGACATAGTTCAAAGCCACATTTAGGAGTAAATGCTGCAGAATATGCTACTAGGTATGTTGGAAAACTTTTAGAAATAAGAGAGCAGTTAAAAAAACGAGTTAAAGAAAATAGTATCTTTGATCCTCCACATTCAACCTTATCAATTGGGGGCATTAAAGGTGGTATTGCTCATAATGTTATTGCAGACAAATGTATTGTTGAATGGGAAACAAGGCCAGTTGTTAAAGAGGATGGGGAATTTGTAACAAATGAAATTGATAAATATGCAAATGAAGTACTTTTACCAGAAATGAAAAAAGTATTTCCAGATTCTTATATAAAAAAAGAAACGATTGGTGAAGTGGTTGGGTTTAACAGATTAGATGAATCTGAAGCATGTGAATTTGTATCAAATATAACTGGTGATAATTCAAGGGAAGTGGTTTCTTTTGGAACAGAGGCTGGTTTATTTCAAGAACTAGGTATTAGTACAGTTGTTTGTGGACCTGGATCTATAGAGCAAGCTCATAAAATTGATGAGTTCATAGAATTAAATGAAATGAAAAAATGCCTTAAATTTTTAGAAGGTGTAAAAGATAAATCAGTAAATTAACTCCAACCACCCACAGCTTTTACTTCTAAAAATTCCTCTAAGCCGTGTTCACCTGCTTCTCTACCAATACCAGAGTGTTTAAAACCTCCAAAGGGTGCATCAACTGCAATACCAGCTCCATTAACATCCACCATTCCAGATCTTAATTTTCTAGCAACTCTTTGAACTTTTTCAGAGTCTTGAGTTTGAATATAGTTCGTTAATCCATAAGAAGTGTCATTTGCAATTTTAATTGCCTCTTCTTCTGTTTCAAATGGGATAACAGATAGAACAGGTCCAAAAATTTCAGTTCTTGCAACATCCATATCATTATTTACATCTGCAAATACAGTTGGTTTAACAAAGTAACCTTTGTCTAATCCATCAGGTTTACCTGTTCCTCCAGCAACTAATTTTGCTCCTTCATCAATACCTTTTTGGATTAAAGTTTGAATTTTATTGTATTGAGTCTCTGAAATAACTGGACCTATATGTTCTCCTTCTTTTTTAGGATCACCCACCTCAAAGCTTTCAGTATATTTTTTTAATCTCTCTATAGCCTCATCATACATTGATTTTTCAACCAACATTCTTGTTGGAGCATTACAAGATTGTCCAGAATTTCTAAAACATCTTAAAGCACCTCTTTCAATTGCTTCTGGATCAGCATCTTTAAAAATAATATTTGCTCCTTTTCCACCTAACTCTAAGCTTACTCTTTTAAAATCTTTAGCAGCATTTTGAGAAATCAAAGCTCCAGCTCTTGTTGAGCCTGTAAAAGAAATCATGTTAATATCTGGATGGCTTGTAAGGGCATCACCTGTTGTTCCTCCATCACCATTAACTAAATTAAACACACCTTTTGGAAATTTTACTTCATCAATAATTTCAGCAAGTATCATTGATGAAAGTGGCGCTAATTCTGATGGCTTTAATACCATTGTGCAACCTGCAGCAATTGCTGGCATTACTTTTAAACAAACTTGGTTCATTGGCCAATTCCAGGGTGTTATTAATGCACAAACACCTTTAGGTTCATAAATTAATCTTTGGTTAGGAGCGTGTTCTCCCAATGGTTTTTCAAATTCGAAATTTTTCAAATATCTGATAAATGATTTAATATGACTTGCTCCTGTTCCTGCTTGTAATTTTGTAGCAAAATCTTTTGGTGCACCCATTTCAAGAGTTATAGCTTCTGCAATATCTGCCCATCTTTTTTTATAATTTTCATAGAGTTTTTCTAATAATGCGATCCTTTCTTCTTTAGAAGAAAAAGCCCAAGACTCGTATGCATCTTTTGCTGCAGCAACTGCTAAATCAACATCTGCTTTATTTCCCAAAGTAATTACAGCACAGTTATCTTCTGTAGCTGGATCGATTACTTTAATTTCTTCAGTACTGTTTGGTTTAACCCAAGCACCATTAATATAAAAATTTTTTTTATCTAACATGATTTAAAATTATCCTTTCCTTATGATTTTGCAAATAAATTTGTTAATTCGTAAACTATTGTTGCAGCTGCAAGAGATGTAACTTCAGCATGATCATATGCTGGTGAAACTTCTACTACATCAGCTGAAACTAAATTTAATCCTGACAACCCTCTTAAAACATTTACCATTTCTCGTGTGGTCATTCCTGCTATCTCTGGTGTTCCTGTACCAGGTGCAAAAGCTGGATCCAATACATCAATATCTATAGATAGATAAAGTGGATTATCTCCTACTCTTTTTCTAATCCTTTCTGCAATTTTATCTGTTCCTTCAGTTTGAAATTCATCACAGTGAATTATTTTAAAACCAAAACTTTCATCATTTTTTATATCATCTCTGCTGTAAAGAGGTCCTCTTATTCCAACATGCATTGAAGCATCATCTAAAAATAATCCTTCTTCTCTTGCTCTTCTAAAAGGAGTTCCATGTGTATATGGAGCGCCGAAATAAGTATCCCAAGTATCTAAATGAGCATCAAAATGAACTAAAGAAACTGGTCCTTTATTTTTTTTATTAATTGCTCTTAGCAATGGCACTGCAATTGTATGATCACCACCTAAACTAATTATTCCACCTACTTTATTTAATAGATCAGTTGCTCCCTCCTCTATTTGTTTAATAGCTTCATCAATACTAAATGGATTGCATGAAATATCTCCAGCATCAGCAACTTGTTGAATTTTAAAAGGCTCCACATCATAACTTGGATGATAATTTGTTCTTAAATGTCTAGATGCTTGTCTTATACTCTGAGGACCAAATCTCGCTCCTGGTCTATAACTGGTTCCAGCATCAAACGGGACACCAACAATCGCTACATCACAGCTCTCGACATCTCTTAATTCTGGTAATCTTGCAAAAGTACTTGGACCAGCATATCGAGGTACTTTTGTTCCACTTACCGGTTGAATAGGGTTTTTGTTTCTTTCTTTTGTCATTTTTTAATAATCTAAGATAATATTATCTAATCTAATTCGTCTATAATAAATTAATGAAAATTATTATTTTATTCATCTTAATATTTCAGTTTTCACAGGTAAATGCTGATGAAATATACAATCTAATCAAAATTCCGAACTTACAAATCTATAAACTAAAAAATGAGAACAATATCCGTTATTTAAATGCAAAAGGAGATTTTAAAATAGGAGCAGATGACAACATTGCTTGCAATAAGACAAATCAAGAAAATCTTAATACAAAATTTCCAATCATTGAAAGAAATATTAAAAGATATAATTCTAAATTTCTTAAAAAAATAGATTTAAAATATGTTGTATTTTGTGAAGGTTTATTTATTTCGAACATCAATACTGGTGGAATACCAGATAACAAAAATAGAACTTTAATATTAGATATAAACTTTAACGAAAAATACTTTGAAAGAATGATTCATCATGAAATTTTTCACATGATTCAAAATAGTTATGAGAATGATTTTAATGATAAAAAATTTTCTTTATTTAATAATTCTGATTTTAAATACGCTGAATGCTCCACTTGCTCAGATAGATTAAATTTAGATTTATATAAAAATACCAATGGTTTTTTAACAGAATATTCCAAATCAATTCCATCAGAAGATATGGCTGAAATCTTTTCTTTTTTAATGGTTAATAAAAATTTGATTGAAGAGAAAATAAAAAACGACCCTATATTAAATAATAAGGTAAATTTTATTAAATTAAATATATCTAAAATAGATGCAAATATTTTATGATTAAAACAATTAAGGCATCAAAATCAGAAAAAATTTTATTTATTTTTTTAATAGTCTTAGCCGTTTCTGCTTTTTCATCTTTTTTTTTATTAAAAAATAAATGTCTATTTATAGACAACAATGATTTAAAAAAATTAAACTTTAAGAACCCAAATAATATCGCTGTAATGAATTTAGAATGTGGAAACGTTATTATTGAGTTATATCCTGACATTTCTCCAAAAGCTGTCGAAAGATTTAAAACGCTAATTGAAAAAAAAATGTATGATGGTTCGGCATTCTATAAAGTTGTTGAAAATACTTTAGTTCAAGCTGGTGATATTGAATTTGGGAATATTAAATATTTAGATTACTCAAAAATTGGAAGTGGAAAATCAGGATTGGGATTATTGAAATCAGAACTTAGTGACGATTTTGAATTTACTGAAGGTAGTGTTGGATTTGCAAGATCAACAGAATTTGACTCTGAAGATAGTGAATTTTTTATTACCTTGAAAGATATCCCAATTTATCAAGGAGAATACACTCCACTTGGAAAAGTAAAGTTTGGTCTAGATATTCTTAAGAAAATTAAAACAGGTAATAAAGCAATTTATGTACTTAGACCTGATTATATAAACACTTTTAGAATGTTAGAGACTAATTAACTAAAGGTTTTCCGGTTGAAAGAGTATGTTTAATTCTATCTTGGGTTTGATTGGTTTCTATCAATCTCATAAAAGAATCTAACTCTAACTTATAAAGATCATCTTCTGATAAAGTTTTATCTAAATTTGTATCACCACCACTTAAAACATTTGCAAGTTCAGTTCCAACATGCATTCCATGATCTAATATTATTTTATCATTATATAATTTCTCTAAAACTTTAATCATCTTTTCTTTCAAAGGTTTTCCAGATAAATTAAATTTACACTCTTCTGGAGGAACAAAATCGTTATTTTGATGAATAAGTTTTCTCGCCTCTTCAAAAAGACTATTTCTATTCATGATTTTTTTATCCTCAGGTTTTAAGTATTTTAAAGGCTCAGCTTCTACAGGAGAAGTTGCAGTTTTTGCGTATCCAATAATATCAAATACTTTTAAAGGAGCATAATCAGGATCAGATTTTGCTTCTTCCGTTTGTGACCACCTCCATAGCATTTCTTTACATCCGCCTCCAGCTGGCACTAATCCAACAATTGTCTCTACAAGACCAACCACAATGTTTGTGTGTGATGCAACAAAGTTACTTTGAACCAAAACTTCAAAACCACCACCTAAAGTAAGACCAGAAGGTGCAGACACTACCGGGTACTTAGAATATTTTAAAATTTTGCAAGTATCTTGGAAGTATTTAATAAATTTTTCTATAGATTTGAAATCATTCTTATCTGCAAAATTCATCGTGTAACTCAAATTCACACCTGCAGAAAATTGCATGCTTTCATTCATAACAATAAGTGGTTTGTCAGTTGCATTTTTTAATGCATCCATTGAATCATAATCTAGTGCACAAGCTTTTGTAGTAAACTCGACAATATTAAAATCTTTAAAACGATGAATTTCAGCAGAATTATTTTTATCTACTTTTATTGCTGTTGGTCTAATTTTTCCTAGTGTTTCAATATCAGTATATAATTGTCTTTCTCCATAAAAGTTTTCATCTTTTGACTTAGATAAGTTTTCTAAAAATTTATTATTTTCAAAATTATCTATCCTTGAAAAAAAGTTTTCTACTCCAATTGATTTTAACATTTCAAAAGGACCCATTGCCCAATTGAAACCAAGTCTCATTGCTTCATCTATATCGTTGAATTTGTCTGTAATTCCTGGAACTAGAGAAGATGCGTATTTAATTATTTTAGAAATTACTTCCCAAGCATATTCTCCATATTTATCTTTTCGATTAATTAAATTATTAATATCTACAGTCTCAACTCCTAAATCTATTTTTTTTGAGGTTAGATATTCACCTGTTTCTAAATTGATAGCTTCTAATACTTTTTGGTTTCCACTTTTATTCATTCTGTAAAAACCACCTTTTCCTTTACGTCCAGTATAACCAGTATCAATCAATTTTTTTACTAACGGAATTTCTTTTGCAACAATTTGAAATTCATCATTTTCAGAAAGCTCCTTAATAAAGCTTTTTAAAACATCAGCCATCAAATCAATTCCAATCAAGTCATATAAGCCAAAAACTCCTGTTTTAGGTATACCCATTGGTCTTCCAAAAACTGCATCAGCTTCTTCAATTGATAATTTCATTCTAAATGCTTCTGTCATTGCTACCTGCATTGCATAAACACCTATTCTATTTCCTAAGAAACCAGGTGTATCATTACAAACGATCGCACCTTTACCTAATTCAATTTCACAAAATTTTTTAAGAGAATTGATTTTATTCAAATCATTATTTTCATTTTTTACAATTTCTAATAATCCCATGTATCTAACTGGATTAAAGAAGTGAGTTATGCAAAAATCCTTTTTTTCTTCTTCAGTTAATTTTTCTGACAAAACTTTAATTGGGATAGATGATGTGTTTGATGAAACAATTGCCCCCTGTTTTCTGTTCTTAAATATTTTTTCATAAATATTGTGCTTTATATCAATTCTTTCAACAACAGCCTCAACAACCCAATCAGCTTCTTTTACTACATCGAAATTGTCATTAATATTTCCAACTTTAATATTTTCAATTTTGGTTTTATCTAAAAGTAATGGAGGTCTTGATTTGTGAATTCTGTCTCTAGCTTTTTCAGATATTTCTGTCGTTAAATCTAAAAGAGTTACAGGTACATTTGCGTTACACAGGTGCGCTGCAATTCCACTACCCATCGTACCAGATCCAATAACAACTACTTTTTTAATATCCATAATAAATAAACTTCTATTGAATTAATCAAAAACTTGAAATAAGACAAATTTCCTGATTAATTAAATGGGTAAGCTATATAAATTAACACAATATTAAAGAGAAAAATGTATAATTCAGTAATAGCTGGTTACTCCAGATCACCTTTTGCAATGGCAAATAAAGGAAAATTAATAGATGTAAAACCAGTTAATCTGCTAGCTGAAGTAATAAAAAATCTTGTTTCACAATCAAAAATTAACCCAAAAGAAATTGATGATGTTGTTATTGGTTGCGCTTTTCAGGTTGGTGAACAATGTTTTAATATTGGAAGATTGGTAACTTTTTTATCAGATCTAGATATGAGAGTTCCTGGTATGTCTGTAGACAGATGGTGTGGATCTTCAATGGAGGCAATTCATATAGCAGCAGGAAAAATAGCAATGGGATCAGGTAAGATATTTATTTGTGGAGGTGTTGAAAGCATGACTAGAGTTAGAACTGGCTTTGATCCTTTACCCTACCCTTATTCTGATGAAGAAAAACAAAATCCACATTTATATTTATCCATGGGAATTACTGCTGAGAATGTTGCTAAAAAATATGATATTTCAAGAACAGAACAACAAGAGTTCTCTTTAGAAAGTCATAGAAAAGCAAATGAAGCTCAACAAAAAGATAAATTCAAAAGTGAAATTACTAAGATAGGTGATTGTGAAACAGACGAAAATATTAGACCCAATAGTACAATGGAAAAACTAGATAGTTTAAAGTTAGTATTTGATCAAAATGGAACGGTAACAGCTGCAACTTCATCTCCTCTAACTGATGGAGCTGCTGCAACACTGATATGTGAAGAAAATTTTGCTAAAGATAATGATTTAGAAATTCTTGGTAGAATAAAATCCACTGCTGTTGAAGGATGTGATCCAAACTATATGGGCTTAGGACCAATTTCAGCAACTAAAAAAGCTTTGGATAGAGCTAAAATTTCAATAAAAGACATTGATATTGTGGAGTTAAATGAAGCTTTCGCATCTCAATCACTAGCTTGTATCAAAGATTTAGAAATAGATATTAATAAAGTAAATTTAGATGGGGGTGCAATTGCTTTAGGACATCCTTTGGGAGCAACAGGTGCAAGGATAACAGGAAAAGCTGCGCAACTTTTAAAAAGAGAAAATAAAAAATACGCTCTTGCTACTCAATGTATTGGTTTAGGAATGGGAATTGCAACAATAATTGAAGCAATTTAATTTTATCTATTAATTCCTCTTAATCTTTCAGATCTTCTTCTTAATAATTCTGCACTAATTAAAATTAAAGTTGAAAGAATAATTAAACATGTAGCAACAGCTAAAATTGTTGGACTAAGCTGTTCTCTCAAACCAGTCCACATCTGCACTGGAATTGTAGTATTTTCTAAACCAGCAAGAAATAAAACAACAACTACCTCGTCAAATGAAGTCACAAATGCAAATAGACCTCCTGAAATTACACCTGGTAATATTAAAGGAAGAGTAATTTTCATAAAAGTGTTTACAGGGTTACTACCTAAACTAGCAGCAGCTCTTGTTACACTATGATCAAATCCTGATAATGTTGCAGTTACTGTGATTACAACAAATGGAGTTCCTAGTATTATATGCGCAAACACTATTCCTGTATGCGTTGCTGCTAAGCCAACTTTTGCCATGAAAAAGAATATTGCAACACCTGATATAATTAACGGAACAATCATTGGTGAAATTAAAGTAGCCATTATAATTCCCTTATAAGGCATATGCCTACTGCTTAAACCTAGTGCAGCCAATGTCCCAAGTATTATCGATCCTATTGTTGCAAATATTGCAATTATAAAACTATTTTTTGCAGCTAGTCCCCATGGGTTTTTGGTTCCATATACCATATCTTTATACCATCTTAAAGAAAAGGCATCAGGATCAAGATTTTTCATTCCCTCAGAAAAAACTAAAAATTCTTCAGCATTAAATGATAATGGAAATATTACGAATAAAGGCGCAACTAAAAAGAAAAATACAAATGCACAAATAGCTAAATAAACATAATGCCAAATTCTATAACGCGTTTCTGTATAACTTGGTAATGCCATGTTTATCCTAATTTAATATTATCAACTCCAACTAATTTGTTATAAATCCAATACACAACTAAAACTCCAGTTAACAACATCAATCCCATTGCAGATGCAAAGCTCCAGTCCAAAGTTGTTTTCATATGGTATGCAATCTGGTTACTTATCAAAGTTCCAGAGGCACCTCCTACCAATGCTGGAGTAATGTAATATCCTATTGCCAATATAAATACCAACAAACATCCCGCTCCTATGCCTGGAATAGTTAATGGGAAATATACTTTCCAAAATGCAACAAAAGGTGTTCCACCTAAAGATTTTCCAGCTCTCATTAAACTAGGAGAGATTGTTTTCATGACGCTGTAAAGTGGAAGAACCATAAAAGGTAACAATATCTGTGTCATCGCCACATAGGTACCAACTTTATTATACATCATTTCAGGCCTGTTATCGTCTGCAACTAATCCTATCATGACAAAGAAATCGTTAACGACTCCTTGTTGCTGTAGTAAAATCATCCAACTTGCAGTTCTGACTAATAATGAAGTCCAGAATGGGAGAAGAACACAAATCATTAATAGATTTGAGTACTTCATTGGTAATGTGGCTAATAAATGAGCAATAGGATAGCCCATTGCAAAGCAAAATAGAGTTACGAAAAAAGCAATTTCAAGCGTTCTTAGCCACAAAATTCTATGAATTCGTCTATCTTCATCTACTTGAGCGATGCTTCCATCAGCAGCATAATACATATCCATACCTTTTAGATATTTAGCTAATGTATATGGTGGCGCTGTTCTTTTTATAGCTTGCCAGTACTCGACTTTTCCCCAATTTTTATGAACCTTCATCATCTGTTCTTTGAAACTAGCGTTTTCATCTATCTTTTTTCTTTTAATATTTCTAAACAATCTTTTGGTTGTTGAATTAAAACCATTTTTTTCTTTATTTAATCTTTGACCAAGTTTTCCATGTTCTTGTTTTTCAACAAGGGCTTTGTAGTCATAATAAAAAGCAGAAAAAACTTCTTCAGGAGGTAGTTCTTGTCCATCCCAATTTTCCATTTCCTTAAATGTTTTAGGAAGCATGTTGGTTATCATCTTGTCATCAATACTTCTCGTAAACATTTCTCCAATTGGAAATATATAAGTGATGACTAAAAATAATAATAAAGGAGCAACTAGAAGGAAGGCTTTAATCTTATTCTTCCGTTCAGCTTTCTTCAAACTGACTTCTAATGGTATTCCGTCAGTTGTTAAAATTTGTTTTGTTTCAGAGCTCATAAAAAAATAGGGCGGTTAATTAATAACCGCCCTAAATATATTATATAAATTCAGTGATTAAAACTGAAATTATAGGCCTGCTTTGAAAGCTTCCCACTTCTCACCAATCTCTGTTCCATAGTCAGCCCAGAAGAATGGGTCTACTAAGAAATAGTTTTTAGTGTTAGCAGGAGCAGTTGGCATTTGAGGCATCATTTCTGTTTTGCCATCTTTGTACCATGGCTCACCAGCAGTGATTACATCAAGAGAAGATTTTCTCCATGGAGCGTATGCAATGTACTTCGCGCTACCAGCTAACATCTCAGTGTTAGTCATCATAGCTAAAGCTTTTTTAGCATTCGCTTCATCTGGACCACCCTTAACTAAAGCAAAGTATTCGTAGTCAAGACCTTGACCATCCCATACTTGTTTAATTGGAGCACCTTCACCAACTTCAGCATTGAAGAATCTTCCGTTCCAACCAGTTGCCATAACAACTTCACCAGCAACTAATAATTCAGGTGGTTGAGCACCTGCAGACCAGAATACACATCCACCATTTGGATCTGTACATAATTCTCTAATTTTGTTTAATGCTCTGTCGATTCCACCGTCTTCTAAAAGTTTTCTGTAAACTCTAGTTCCGCCGTCACCTAACTTCACACCATCCGCAGCTAAAGCAATTTCTAAATTAGTTAAAGCACTAGTGTAGATTGCTCTTTTGCCTGGGAATTTTTTAGTGTTAAAGAAGTCCTTAATTTTTGTAGGAGCTTTTGAACCACTAAATTTTCTTGTGTCATAAGCATAGTTCCAAGAATATAAGATGTTTCCTACAGCACATTCACTAGGCATTTCTGTGAAGAAATCTTCACTTGCAGGAGTTCCATCTGGTGCAGCTGGGAAGTCTTTGTCAAAATCAAATTTAACAAATAAACCTTCATCACATCCGTTAATTGTATCGAATGCAAATAAGTCGATGATATCCCAAGTAATAGCACCCGCTTCTTTTTGTGCTTTAATTTCTGATAAACCACCAGAGTAATCAACCCAGTTGATTTCTACTCCAAGTGCCTTAGCAGTCGGATCACCATACCCTAACTTTTGAGATTCTGTATAAGCTCCACCCCAAGATGCAACAGTAACTGCAAATGCTGATGAAGTTATTGAAAGAGCAAAAGAAAGAGCAAGTAACAATTTACTTAATTTTTTCATTATTCCTCCGTTTAAACGTTAATATAAATTAATTTATATAATGAAAGTACACCAAAATGAGCAAGTGAAGTCAACAGCTCATTTTATCTAATATTATTTTGAATTTTTAATAGAAACTATTTAGGATCTAAAGCTCTAGCATCAACACTGTTCCAACCAATATTAATATCCTCTTTTACTTTTAGCTCAAGATTTGAGGTACTGTTTGGTACTTTTAAAATAAATTCAGAACTACCAAGTAAGTCCAGTCTTACTCTTGTGTGGTCACCATGGTAAATTACTTCTTCTATTTTACCGGTAAACATATTGTCCATTTTGTTTGTTGGATTTATTAAAGCTCTTTCTGGTCTTAAAGATACTGTAGTTTTTTCACCTTTTGATTTTACAGAAATAGGATTAGCTAATATTTCTGCATTACCTAATTTTACCTTACATGTATCCTTATCAATATCAGATACTTCGCCATTAAAAGTATTATTTTCACCTATAAACTCAGCAACGAAAGAGTTTACTGGTTTCTCATATAGTTCTGCTGGATCAGATAACTGTTGAACTTTTCCGTCGTTAAATACAGCTATTCTGTTTGACATAGTAAGAGCTTCACTTTGATCATGAGTAACGTAAACAACAGTAACACCAATACTTTCGTGGATATGTTTAATTTCATACTGCATACTCTCTCTTAAATTTTTATCTAAAGCACCAAGTGGCTCATCCATTAAAACAACAGCTGGATCAAACACAAGTGCTCGTGCAACAGCAACCCTTTGTTGTTGTCCTCCAGAAAGTTGTGCTGGCATTCTAGACTCAAATCCATTTAAAGAAACCATCGACAAAGCTTTATCTACTTTTTTATCAATTTCATCTTTTTCAACTTTTCTTACTCTTAAAGGAAACGCTAAATTTTCATAAACTGTCATGTGTGGAAATAGTGCATAATTTTGGAACACCATTCCAATTCCTCTTTTGTGAGGTGGAATGTTTGAAATAATATTTCCGTCTAATAAAATCTCTCCATTAGTTGGAGTTTCAAATCCAGCTAACATCATTAAACAAGTTGTCTTACCTGAACCAGATGGTCCAAGCATCGTTATAAATTCACCTTCAGCAATATCTAATTGAAGATCTTTAACGACGAGTACTTTACCGTCATAACTTTTATCTACTTTATCAAATTTTACGAATTCTGGATTTTTAGACATAAAGTTGATTATTAAACATTTGTGAAAGTAGATTTCAATAGTAAATTAACTCTTGATATGAAGCTCTTTTGGAAAATTACAAAATAACTCTGAACCGTTTTCTGTAACCCTAATAGCTTCTGACGCCTCAACACCCCAGTCACCAAATTGCATCACGGCAATCATATGAAAACAAACATTAGGCTGAAGAACTGTCTTGTCTCCCTTATATATATTAAGAGTATGCTCTCCCCAATCAGGAGGATAACCTATTCCTATTGAATAACCAGTTCTTGATCTTTTTTCGATACCATATTTATCGAGTATTTTCCAAAAAGCTTGAGCAACATCATCTACGGTATTTCCTGCTTTAATTGCGCTAATACCAGAGTTTAAGGCTTCAATAGTTTTATTCATCGTATCAATTTTTAATTGATTGGGTTTTCCAAGTAATACCGTTCTAGCCATTGGCGCATGATATCTTTTATAAACTCCAGAAAGTTCAATAATTGTTGCTTCTCCCTCAACAAATTTATCTTGAGTAGCAGTCAAATGTGAAGCAGAAGTACCTTTTCCTGTTGGAAGAAGAGTTGCGATACTTGAATATTCACCACCAAATTCCTCTGTTCCATAAAAAAGTGCTTTTTGAATTTCACCAACTGCATCACACTGCCTTACACCAGGTTTAATAACTTCCATTGCAGTTTTCATTCCTTGTTCTGAAATTTTTGCTGCAGACTTCATGTAATTTATTTCTGCGTCAGATTTTGTAAATCTTGCCCAATTCACCAATCGATCACTGTCTTTGATTTTGGCATTTGGCAAACCTTGTTTTATTTTTTCATAACAAAAAGCTGTAAAATAGTGAGCATCCATCTCTAAACCTATTGATAGATTATCCCATTTTCTCTCTTTAATTATTTCAACTAATCTATCGTAAGGATGTTTTGGCCAAGTATGGATGTACTCTTCATCATAAACTAAAATATTTTCATCTTTTAAATAAGTTTTTATATAAGCGCCACCTGCATCTTGAGCTCTTACAAAACATAATGGTTCGTCTGCATTTACATGAACGATTGCACATTGAGCATAATAGAATGACCAGGCGTCATAACCAGTTAGATAATATAAATTATTAGTATCATGAGAAATTAAAAGTTCGATGCCTTTTTCTTGCATCATTTTTTGAACTTTTTTTAATCTTTGTTTATATTCTTCTTTAGTAAATGACACTAGTTTGCCTCAAATAGTTTTCCAAATCCCTCAACAGAGTTATTTTTATTTATTTTTACAAGTGTATCCCAAATTAATGCTTGATTGCTAGATAAAACTATTGTGTTTAATTTTTTTTCAAGTTTATCAATAATTGGTAATACAGGTAATGCTGTACACGAAACAAACAAAGCCTCTGCCCCATTTAAATCAATTTTAGATAATACTTCATATAAATAATCTTGATCTACTTTACCAATGTCATAATCAGCCTCGATATCAAAGTAAGAATTAGAAGTAATTTCAAATCCCTCAGTTTTAAAATATTCTAAGACCTCATCATTTAGTTTTTTACTATATGGTGTGAACAAAGAAATTTTTTTTATATTTAATTTTTTTAAAGCTTTAATTGCTGCAGTGCTTGGCGTTGTAACATCAGCCATTGGTTTTGCTGCTTTTACTTTTTGTTCAATAGAATTATATCCAGCTGCAATGGTCCCAGAGGTACAACCATAAACAACACAATCAATATCTTGATCTGGTAAAATATCTTTTGCAACCTCAGTTACTTTATTAGACATTTTAATCAGGTTTTCTCGAGTTAATGGATTGTAACACTCAATACGGTTTACAAAAAAATCAATTTCCCTGTCTTTTATGACATTAATGAAATCTCTCTCAATCATAAAATCACTTGCAAGAGCTATTAAGCCAACTCTTGGATTTGATTTATTAATGTATTTTGGATCTATTTTTGTTGAATTCATATTTTAAAAGATGAATATATCAGAAGTTCTTTAATAATCATTAATATTAAATTAACGACATGAATTTAAAAGATACCTTCATTGCATCGCTGGTTCCGATTTTTTTAGGCTTTGGTTTTGTCATTGCAAAACCAGCATTTGAATCTTTTCCACCAATTTTATTAATGGGTTTAAGATTTATATTTGCAGCATCAATTTTAGTCTGGTGGTTTCCAATACCAAGAGGATATTTATTAAAAATATTCATAGCATCTTTAATAGCTAATACTTTACAGTACAGCATCACTTACTCTGGTTTAGACTTAATTGATGCATCTTCAGCAGTTTTGCTGGTACAAATGGAAGTACCGTTTGGAGTTATTTTTGCTTACTTTATGCTTAAAGAGAAACCAACTGTTAGAGCTTTAATTGGTATTGGTATAGCGTTTATTGGTGTTTACGTTTTAACTGGATCACCAAATTTAGATGGAAAAATTATTGGTATTGGATTGACCATACTAGGCTCTGCTATTTGGGCTCTTGGACAAGTAATTGTGAAACCTTTGAGTAAAGAAATTAATCCTTTAGCATTGGTTGCTTGGATGGCATTATTTTCTGGTCCAATTTTAATTCTATTATCAGCAATCATTGATGGAAATACTATTGAATATTTTGCTAACGCAGAAATTAATCATTGGATAATTGCAATCTACATTGGTTTTATAATGCAGCCTGTAACATATGGTTGTTTTTATTATGTCATAAAAAATAATCCAATTTATAAAGTTCTGCCAATTGTAACTATGGGAATTCCTCCAACAGGATTATTAGCTGCAATTTTTCTTTTAGGAGAAGAACCAACAAAAGAATTGTTCATTGGTGGAGTAATAATAATTATTGGTGTCATATTAATAGTTTTTACAAAAAATAAAAAAGAAGAGGTAAAATAATGAAGATAGGTTTTATTGGTCTAGGAAATGTAGGTGCTAAACTTGCAGGAAGTTTACTGAGAAATGGATTTGACTTAACGGTAAGAGACATAGACCAAAATTTAACAGATAAATTTAAAAATTTAGGTGCAAAAGTTTCAAATTCTGGAAAAGAACTTGCGGAACAAGTTGATCTTGTAATTACTTCTTTGCCATCTCTAAAAGTAAGCGCAGAAGTTATGGAAGCTGAAGATGGAGTACTTCAAGGCCTTTCTGAAAATAAAATCTGGCTTGAAATGAGTACTACTGATGAAGCTGAGGTAAAGAGAATTGGAGAAAAAGTAATTGCAAAAAATGCTATACCTTTAGATGGCCCTGTAAGTGGTGGTTGTCATAGAGCTGCAACAGGAAATATTGCAATTTTTGTAGGTGGTGAGAGAAAAGCATTTGAAAAAATTTTACCTGTCTTAACAGTCATGGGTAGAAAGGTGTTACATACTGGTGAATTAGGTACAGCAAGTACTCTTAAAGTAATTACAAATTATTTAGCTTCAGTACATCTAGTTGCTTTAGGAGAAGCTTGGACAGTTGCAAAAAAATCTAATCTAGATCTTGAAAAAACATTCAAAGGAATTGCTGCATCATCAGGAAATTCATTTGTTCACGAAACAGAAAGTCAGGTAATTTTAAATGGATCTTATAATATAAATTTTACAATGGATTTAGTTTTAAAAGACACAGGCTTATTTGATGATCTAGCGAAAAAGTTAAATTCTCCACTAGAGATATCTCCAAAAATTGTTGAAATATTTAAAGATGGACAAAAAAAATATGGGTCTAGAGCTTGGTCTTCTATGATTGTAAAAAGAATGGAAGATTTAAACAACATAGATTTTAGAGCCAAGGGTTTTCCAGAAGAATTAGTTGATAATGAGCCTGAGGAAAAAGGATATGAAATTTAAATATTATGCTAAAATAAATTCATGCTAGATAAAAGAAAATTTTATATTGATGGTGAATGGGTAGATCCAATTAAGAGGAATGACTTTTATGTTATCAATCCATGTAATGAAGATCCTTGCGCAGTAATTTCTCTAGGATCCACTGAAGATACAAATAGAGCTGTAAAAGCTGCAAAAACAGCATTTGAAACTTGGAAAGAAACCTCAAAAGAGGAACGAATTAAATTATTAGAAAAATTATTAACTATTTACAAAAAAAGATTTAATGAAATGGCAGAAGCTATTTCATTAGAAATGGGTGCTCCAATGGATTGGTCGAATGATGTTCAAACAGCATCAGGAAGAGATCATTTAGAAGATTTTATACTAAGACTTAAAAATTTTAACTTTGAAGAACATTTTGATGAAAAATCAAATAATCATATTTGTTATGAGCCAATTGGAGTTTGTGGATTAATAACTCCTTGGAATTGGCCAATAAATCAAATTGCTCTTAAAGTTGCTCCGGCATTTGCAACTGGTTGCACAATGATTTTAAAACCCTCAGAAATTGCTCCTATATCGGGAATGTTGTTTGCTGAAATGATCCATGAAGCTGGTTTTCCTAAAGGAGTTTTTAATTTAGTAAATGGTGATGGAGCTGGAGTTGGAACAGACATTTCAAGTCATCCAGATATTGATATGGTTTCTTTTACTGGTTCAACAAGAGCTGGTAAATTAATTTCTAAAAATGCTGCTGATACAATTAAAAGAGTTTGTCTTGAACTTGGGGGCAAAGGTGGAAATATTGTTTTTGCTGACAGTTACAAAGATGCAGTGAGAGATGGTATCAGAAATGTAATGAGTAATTCAGGTCAATCTTGTGATGCACCTACAAGAATGTTGGTTGAAAAATCTATTTATGAAAGAGCAGTAAAAGAAGCTGTTGATGAAGCAAACAAAATTAAAGTAGATCAAGCAACTAAAAAAGGAGATCACATTGGCCCTGTAATTTCAAAAGTTCAATACGATAAAATTATAAGTCTTATTGAAAGTGGAATTTCTGAGGGAGCAACATTAGCTGCTGGAGGACCAGAATTGCCAAATGGTTTAAATAAAGGATATTTTATTAAACCAACTATTTTTACAGATGTTACTAATGAGATGAGAATCGCAAAGGAAGAAATTTTTGGGCCTGTTTTATCAATTATTCCGTTTGATACTGAAGATGAAGCAGTGAAAATTGTAAACGATACTTCTTATGGTTTAGGAAATTATCTTCAAACTGATGATAAAGAAAAAGCACATAGAGTTGCAAAAAAATTAAGATCAGGATGTGTTTATATAAACGGTAATGCAGCTGATGTTGGGACTCCTTTTGGTGGTTACAGACAATCTGGAAATGGTAGAGAAGGAGGAGTTTGGGGATTGGAAGAATTTTTAGAAGTAAAAAATGTTACAGGTTGGAAATAAATTTTAGAACCATCGAACTTTATTGTTTTCACATACCCTTTTTAATTTGTTTGGAAAATCAGTTATTATCCCATCAACTCCATACTTGATCATTCTTAACATTTCTCTCTCACTATTTACTGTCCAAACATTTACACCCAGGCCTAAATCATGAGCCATTTCTACGTTCTGTTTAGAAACATCTCTATAAAATGGACACCAAACATGACCAACTTGTTTTTTAACTATTTTAGGTATCTCAAAAACATTAAATTCTTGTTTAGTATTAAGCCAAGGAGAATTTGGAAATACAGTCTTGGGTTTTGTTTTTAAATTAGTATGCAAACTAATATGACCTCTTAAAACATCTGGCATTTGTAGTTTGCATTCCTTTAAAATTCTCCAGTCGAATGAGGATATTAAAATTTTTTCAAAATAATCGTATTTTAACAATGCTTTTTTAATTATACTGATCATATCTTTTGGACTTGGAGTTAAATTTTTCTCTTCAGGTGTTGATTTTATTTCTAAATTTATGAACATATTTTCTTTAGGATATTTTTTTATAAGATCAAATAGCTCATCTAATTTGATGATCCTTTGATTTTTAATTGATTTCTGATCTTTAAATCTTTTTCCATAAGATGTTGTTTTGTCTAATGTACCAATATCGTAGTCTAATAATTCCTGGAAATTTAAATCATATATTTTAATTTTTTTATTTTTAATCCATTCTCCATTTTGATCTTTAGTAAAGTAAGGATTAAGATAAAAATCATGAGCAATTAATGGTATTTTATCTTTCGATATCAGTACATCTGTTTCAAACGCAAAAAAGTTATTATCAAAAATATATTTAAATCCTGATAAGGAATTTTCAGGCATATCACCTCTCGCACCTCTGTGACCATATATTTTTATGTAGTTTGGTTTTGAGAGTATCAAATCAATCAATCCTATTTTGATTTGTAGTACTGAATAAATGTATTTTAGTCTCCTCTAAGTCTAAGCCTACCTCCTCACCAGAAACATCTTTATCAAGAATTCCAGGCACACTAACAACAACCACTTCATTAGAGGATTTTATTCTACAATGTACAAGAGTGTTGGAACCTATCAATTCTATAAATTCTACGTTTACTTTAAATTTTCCATTTGTATTTATAGTTAAGTGCTCTGGCCTTATTCCAAAAAAAACTTCTCCCTGATGTGAAGAGTTTACATTTAATTTAAAGTCAGCAATTTTTACTTCACCGTCCTTAACTGTACCATTCAATATATTCATTGCCGGGCTTCCAATAAATTGTGCAGTAAATAATGTTTGTGGTTTTTGATAAACATCTAACGGTGTTCCAATATGTTCAACATTTCCTTCATTCATCACAATCATCTTGTCTGCTAGTGTCATTGCCTCTACCTGATCATGAGTAACATATAAAGAGGTTACATTTAATTTTCTTTGAAGTTTTTTAATTTCCAATCTCATTTGAACTCTCAATTTAGCATCTAAGTTTGATAAAGGTTCGTCAAAAAGAAAGACATCTGGTTTTCTTACTATTGCTCTTCCCATGGCAACCCTTTGCCTTTGACCACCTGATAATTGATTTGGTTTTCTTTCTAGTAGATCACTTAATTCTAAAATTTCAGCAGCTTCATTTACTCTTGATATAATTTCATCTTTGGGTGTTTTTTGAATTTTTAAACCATATGACATATTTTCAAAAACCGTCATATGTGGATAGAGAGCATAATTTTGAAATACCATTGCAATGTTTCTTTCCATTGGCTCAAGATCATTCATTTTTTTTCCATTAATTATTATTTTCCCACTATTGATCTCTTCAAGACCAGCAATCATTCTTAATAGAGTTGATTTCCCGCATCCTGATGGCCCAACTATAACTATCAATTCTCCATCTTTGATATCAGCACTTAAATCATGTATGACATTGTTCTTCCCATATGATTTTTTTATATTTTGTAAATTTATCTTAGCCATATCTTTTATTTTTCACTTTCTAGTAAACCTTTAACAAAAAATCTTTGCATAGTTATAACTATTAAAACTGGAGGTACCATTGCCAGAATTGAGGTTGCCATGATTGTTGGCCAATGACCAAAGTCGTCACCACCTGGTATCATTTGATTAATACCCATCACAATCGTATTCATATTTGGATCAGTTGTCATCAATAGAGGCCATAAATACTGGTTCCATCCATATATAAATAAAATAACAAATAAAGCTGCAATATTTGTTCTACTTATAGGTACTAAGATATCTATGAAAAATTTCATAGGTTTCGCTCCATCCATTCTAGCAGCTTCAACCATCTCGTTTGGTATGGTCATAAAAAATTGTCTAAATAAAAAAGTCGCTGTAGCTGATGCTATTAATGGAAATATTAATCCTGCATAACTATTTAATAGATTCAATTTCGCTGCAATCTCATACGTAGGCACGATCCTTACTTCTACAGGTAGCATCAATGTTAAAAAAATTAACCAAAAGAAAAATTTTCTCCCAGGAAATCTAAAATAAACTATTGCAAATGCTGAGAGTAAAGAAATTGTAATTTTTCCTATAGTAATTCCAAGCGCCATTACCGCTGAATTAAACAACATTCTTAAAACTGGAATATTTTTTTCATATCCTTCTGCTGATTTCTCAGTTAAAGCATAGGTATAATTTTCAATAAAATGAGACCCAGGTAAAAGTGGGAGTGGTGGCTGAATGATATCCTGTTGAGTGACTGTCGAAGCAACAAAAGTTAGCCAAACTGGAAAGAAAATAAAAGCAATTCCTATAATCAAACCTAGGTGAGACATGAAATATCCTTTTTTATTTCTTTCAATCATCAGTAATGAACTTTTCTTTCTATGTATTTAAACTGAATAACAGTTAACAAACCAACAACTACTAATAAGATAACAGATTGTGCTGCACTAGATCCTAAATCTTGACCAACAAAACCATCTGAATAGACTTTATAAACTAAAGTTGTGGTTGATTGTTCGGGTCCCCCAGATGTAATTGTGTGAATTACACCAAATGTTTCAAAAAAGGCATAAACGATGTTAACAACTAATAAAAAAAACGTAATTGGTGATAACAAAGGAAACACTATTGTTCTAAATCTTTTCCAAAAACTTGCTCCATCAATTGCTGCTGCTTCTATGATTGATTTTGGAATTGCCTGTAATCCTGCAAGAAAGAATAGAAAATTATAGCTTATTCTTCCCCATGTCGAAGCTAATACAACTAATCCCATTGCTTCTTCACTATTTAAAGCATGGTTCCAATCGTAACCTAATAAACCTAAATACCAAGAGACAACACCAACTCTACTTGAAAATAAAAACATCCACAACACGCCTGCAACAGCAGGAGCTACTGCGTATGGCCAAATTAAAAGTGTTTTATAAACCCCAGCACCTTTAAAAATTCTATCAGCTAATAATGCAAAATATAAACCAAGTCCCATTGATAGAACAGAGACACTTGTGGAAAAGAAAATTGTAGTTACAAAACTTGATAAATAATAACTGTCACCAAATAAAAATAAAAAATTTTCTAACCCAACAAATTCTGAACTTAATCCAAATGGATCAGGTAGATACAATGAATTTGAAATAGCTTGTCCCGCAGGATAGAAAAAAAATATTATAGAAATTATTAATTGTGGTGAAATTAATAAAATGGGTAACAACCATCCTCTAAAAAAAACTTTTTTTTCCATATGAAAAATCTGGGGGTTGGATAACCCCCAGATAGATTAAACTATTTACTTATTAGCTTTTTCAAATCTTCTTAAAAGAGCATCTCCTCTTTTAACAGCACTATCCATAGCTACTTGAGCTGATTTGCTACCAGTCCAAATTGCTTCTAACTCTTCATCGATAATACCTCTGATTTGATCAAAAGAACCAAGTCTCAAACCTTTTGAGTTATCTGTTGGTGCTTTTGCCATCATTTGTTTTCCAGCAATATCCGTACCAGGATTTGCATTGTAAAAACCATCTGCAGCTGTCTTTTCACTTGCTGCAATTGTGATTGGCAAATAACCAGTATCTTGGTGCCATTTAGCTTGGATATCAGTTCCTGATAGGAAATTAATAAAAGCTGCTACACCTTTATACTCGTCTGCAGAGTGACCAGACATTACCCATAATGATGATCCTCCAATGATAGTATTCTGAGGAGCTTTTGTTCCTGCATGATAAGGCAAAGGTCTGATTTCAAAATCAAATTGAGCTTCTTTTTTTATACCAGCATATCCAGCAGAACTTTCTGTAAAGAACATACACTCACCTGCTCTAAAGTTTGCTCCACCTTCGTTTCTTCTTCCAGCATAAAAGAATTTACCCTCTTTAGCCCAGTTACCCATCATTTCTAAATGCTTAACGTGTAATGCACTATTGAAAGATAGAGATGTGTCTAAACCTGCAAATCCATTTGCTTTACTTGCAAAAGCAACATTATGGTAAGCAGAAAAGTTTTCTAAATGTATCCAACTTTGCCAAGCAGTAGTAAGACCACAAGAAGTTCCTGCTGACTTTGCTTTATCAAGTGCCATGCCAACATCTGACCAAGTAGCAAGACTCATGTTTGGATCTAATCCAGCTTTTTTCATCAAATCTCTGTTAACCCATAAAACTGGAGTTGAAGAGTTGTACGGCAATGAAAGCATTTTACCATCTGTTGTAGTGTAATAACCTTTAACAGGTGGAATGTATGCATCAGGATTAAAACCTAAGCCAGACTCAGCCATTACTTCGTAAACTGGTTTAATTGCACCTTTTGCAGCCATCATAGTTGCAGTTCCAACTTCAAAAACCATAAGTAAATGTGGTTGTTGCTTTGCTCTGAATGCAGCAATACCAGCATTTAAAGTCTCTGAGTAATTACCTTTTCTAGTATGAATTACTTCATAATTATTTTGACTTGCATTAAATTTTTGAACTTGCTCGTCCAAAAGTTCTCCTAGTCTTCCACCAAATGCATGCCACCACTCAATTTGAGTTTTTGCAAACACAGAAGTAGTAGAAAGCATTAGGAAAATACTAAATTGAATAAATATTTTTTTGATATTCATTTTTTCCCTCTCGTTGTTTTTTTATAAAGACTACAAAAAAATTTTAAAGAATTCCAAAATTTATTTAGAGTTATTCAGTGTGTGGCAAATTTTAATTTTAATTTCTACTTCAGGTTTAATTGCTCTTTAAATATTTTAATCTTCCTATAATTTCATCACGATCCATGTAATATCCTTGGAGATGTCTGTGACCAGAATTTGGATCAAATTCAGTTCTCCCATGAAGCAATCTTCTATTGTTGAAAGTAAAAATATCTCCTGGCCCTAATCTAAATTTAATTTGAAATTTATCATCGTGTAATAAATTTCCAAATCGATGATGAGCTTTATAAACTTTGTCCATTAAATCAGGATGGCAATCTAAGGCATCCATAGTTGCAACACTAAATCTAATGTCGTGATAATCATTATCTTTAGTTAAAGAAATTGCTGGCGCATAATAACTTCTTACTGACTCTTGTGTATAATCCATATCTCGAAATTTGAGGTGAACATTAACTAGTGTATCAAAGATTTCCTTTTCATTTTTTCTTAAATAATCAGCAACTGCAAATCCATCTACAGCTGAAGAATCTCCACCATTTGCAGAATTAACCAGGCAGTGAAGGAATTGATAACCTGGAGGTGTTTCAAACCAAGGTAAATCCATATGATTTCTCAAAGCATGTGCTGTATAAGCAGAATTATTTGGTTTTGGAATATTAATTACCTCAAATGGAGTTTTAAAAAAAGTTTCTCTAGTATGACTAATTCTATTTAAAACTTTAAACCCAGAGTTCTCATCTGTCGGTGCATTTTTTACAATTGCAATTCCAGTATGATGCAAAAGTTCCAACCATTTTATCAAGCCTTCATCTGAATTAACGATTTCATCATGATCAATTTCTACAGATTTTAAATGATCTTGAAGAGAATTGTCCCAAAGCTTGTAGGGTGATTTGTATTCTAAATTGTTCTTAATTGTATAACAATTTTCTCTCAACCATTTTTGATCATAATAACTAACATGATCTCCTTCACTCCATTCAATTTGAAGTTTACCATCATTGTTCAAAGAAAATTTTTTAGGATTTATATCTTTAGATACTTTGAGAATGTTAAACATTCTATGACGAGAATCTTTATCGTGTGCTGTAGGACAATTATCTCTTAACCACAAATAATTAAACTTGCTTTTTTTTCCATCACTCCAATCAACTTCTAAATTAGTAGAATTTTTAGTTATATTTTCAATTTTATAATTTTGTTCCATCAACTTTTATAATTTGAATTTTCGCGATCTAATTTTCTTAATAATGCAGCCCACTCTGTTTTTCCATCATAATTATAGTCATCTGAACTACTCATATTGTCCCAAAAATAAGCAGCTTTTTGTTTGTCTATTTCATGTTTAGTTAGTCCCATAGATAAGTTTTTAACCTGAACAGTGCATGCTTGTTCTAAATAATAAGCTCTAAAAAATGCTTCTGCAGCAGTTTTACCTACCGTGTAGTATCCATGATTTCTTGTAATTAAAATATCGTGCTTCCCTATAAGATTTTCAAATTTTTTTCCAAAATCTTTATCCTCAACAAATTCGTAATCGATATATCCAATTAAATGATTTAAATAGACTGCTGCTTGTGAAAGATGCATCAAACCTTCTTTGGTTCCTCCAACTGCCATAACATCATTAGCATGTCCGTGAACATAAAAGTTAACATCAGAACGTGAATTAAAAATCCATTGTGCAAGATTGATACAACCATCATTTAACCATGGTCCATCTGAATTTATTTTTCTACCATCTTTATCAATCTTTACTAAAGATGATGCTGTAATCTCTTCATAAAACATTCCATAAGGATGAACAAAAGAACAATCTTTATCTTCAGCTGATCTAGCCCCAGCACATTGATTAGCTAAATCTGTCATCCCATACATGTGTAAAATTCTATAAAGAGCTGATAGTTCACATCGAACATCATGATCTGATTTGGTCATAGATTAAATGATTATTTAAATGACTAACAAAATCAAACAAAATCGAATTTTTAAAAATCAATTATAAGTTGTATAGAAATTGTTTTACATTATGCTCTATGAACTGTTAGAACTTAATTGATGTCAAAAATCGAAATCAACAACGTATATAAAATCTTTGGTAATAATCCAAAATCAGTACTTCCAATGGTCAAGGAAGGTTCAACTAAAGATGAAATATTAGAAAAAACTGGGCACACAGTTGGATTAGATAATGTTTCTCTTAAGATTGAAGAAGGTGAAACGTTTGTTTGCATGGGTCTTTCGGGCTCAGGAAAATCTACATTAATTAGACATTTAAATAGACTTATAGATCCAACTGATGGTGAAATTTTGGTTGAGGGCACAAATGTGATGTCGCTTGATAAAGAAAAGCTAATTGAGTTTAGAAGACACAAAATGAGTATGGTCTTCCAAAGGTTTGGTTTATTCCCACATAAAACAGTTTTACAAAATGTTGGATATGGTTTGGAAATGCAAGGTAAGTCTGAAGATGAGAGAAATAAAATCTCAATGGAAAAAATTGATGCTGTTGGATTAAATGGATTTGAAAATCAATATCCAAATCAATTATCTGGAGGAATGCAACAGCGAGTTGGTTTGGCAAGAGCATTAGCAACAGATACGGATATAATGTTGATGGATGAAGCTTTTAGTGCTCTAGATCCACTAATAAGAAGTGATATGCAAAAACAACTTATTGATCTTCAATCAGAATTAAAAAAAACAATTGTATTTATTACTCATGATCTTGATGAGTCATTGAGATTAGGTGACCATATTGGAATTTTAAATTCAGGAAAATTAGTACAAGTTGGAACGCCAGAAGAAATTATAATGAACCCTGCAGATGATTACGTAAAAGCTTTTGTTAAAGATGTGAATAGAGCAAAAGTAATCAAAGCAAAAATAATTATGAAAAATTTAAATGAGTCTGAAAATATAGATAAATCAAACGTTATTAAAGTAAATGAAGATCAATTTATTGAAGAATTTTTACCTCAAATAGTTTGTTCAGACTCAAATTGTGAAGTAGTTGATAAGAACGGTAATATTAAGGGTTATATTACTAATCAAGAATTACAATCTTCTTTAACTAAATCTTAAAATAATATTATTTAGCAAATCTTTTATATTTTGGAAGTTTGTCATTGATTTGATAAAAATCTGACTTTGAACCTACAAATATATTTCTAAAAGTTTTTAGTTTTGTTTTACCATCAAACATTCCTGCAGAAATTGAAACATTGTCAGATTTATCAACTTTATAAAATATACTTGCCCCACATTTATTGCAAAAACCTCTCTTGGAATTCTTAGATGACTTAAACCACTTTAAAGTAGTTTTGTTTAAAAATTTAAGTTCTTTGTCTTTAATATTTGTATAGGCTCCAAATACACCATGAGTTTTTCTGCATTGCACACAATGGCAATTAGATACACTTCTTAGTTTATTAAGTGTTTTAAACTTTACACCTTTGCATAAACAACTGGCTGTTAATACTTTTTTCATAAAAAACTTATTATATGATATTAATATTAAATTAAAAAATTAAATGTCAGTTTTTCTTAAAAGCTTCAATATCACAAAGAACTGGGTTGATTATAACAATCATATGAACATGGCTTATTATGTTTTGATATTTGATGAAGCATGGGAAGTAGCACTTGAAAAATTTAAAATGGGAGCAAGTGCAGCAAAAAATCTAAATAGAAGCACTATGGTTGTCGAGACAAACACTAAATATCTTAATGAGGTCAAAGAAGGAGAATCTGTTGATATAAACCTTACTTATTTTGACCATGATAAAAAACGATTACATTTAAAAATGGAAATGATTGCAAAAGAGACAAAAAAAATCTCGGCATCAATGGAATGGATATCTCTATATATTGATCTAAGCAAAAGAAAGGTAACAGAATTCGAAGAAGAAAAGTTGAAGTTGATGGCTGCTTTTGTAAAGGAAAATGAAGCTGAATTTTCAAGTGAAAATCTTTTGTTCTCTTCAAAACTGAAGAAATAATTAAATATTATTCATTATCTTATTTTGGTATAGGTGCAAAATGAGTACCGATAATAACTCTAAAGGAATTGTTCTTATTATTATTGCAATGACTTTATTTGCAATGCAGGACTCACTAATCAAATTTATATTTGAAAAAGCAGCATTATATGAAATTTTTTTTGGCAGATACTTTGTTGCTGCAATTTTACTGTTTTGCTACATCAAATTTAAAAAGCAAAAGGTTAGTTTAAAAACCCACTATCCAATATTAACTTTGGTAAGGGTAGTTTTACACTTTTTGGCTTTTTCAGCGTTTTTTATTTCTCTTACTTACATGCCATTAGCAACAGCTAATGCACTTTTTTTCTCCTGCCCTTTTTTTGTATCAATCTTTGCCAAATTTTTTTTAAAGGAATTTATTGGTATTAGAAGATGGTCTGCAATTGTATTTGGTTTTATAGGGGTGTTTATAGTTTTAGATCCGAATTTTTCAGACTTTGAATACAAAAGTCTACTTCCAGTTGGATGTGCATTTTTTTATGCAGCCTCTATGACAATTACAAAATATACCTCTGACAAAGATGATGTAAACACTCAACTATTTTATTTCTATTTAATTGCGCTCATATTATGTGGAGCTATTTATCTCTTTATGGGCAATGGTCAGTTTAACAATTCTAATTTTGATCCAACAACTCAATTTATTTTTAGAGAATGGTTTTCTAACTTTGATTACACATGGAAATTTATATTATTTTTTGGTGTAGCAGCATCAATTGCTTTTCTTTGTATATTTTCTGCATACATAGTTGCATCTCCATCGGTTGTTTCTTTATTTGAATACTCTCTAATTATAATGTCGATGATACCAGGGTATTTCCTATTTAACGAGATTCCATCTGGAAGAACATTTCTAGGTGTTGCGTGTATAATAGCAGCTGGAATATACATATATTTAAGAGAGAAAGTCAGAGAGCAATACATTGCAACAGAAACACCTGTTAGAAGATGACCAAAAATTATATACCCACAATTAACATATCATCACTTATCAAAAATAATTTTGAGACCCTGAGTGCGTTAAAAACAATTAAAGAAATTGAGAAAGCTTGTGTAAATATAGGTTTTTTTCAAGTGACGGGACATGGTCTTAATTTGAAAGAAATTAATAAAATATGTGAAATAGGAAACAAGTTCTTCAATTTGTCAGACAGTAAAAAAAGGAAATTATCACCAAAAAAATGGAATAAAAAAAATAACAATCTTTACAGAGGTTATTTTCCAAATGATGTAAATGGAAAAGAGGGTTTGGATATAGGAGATTTAAAAATTACTAAGAAATATTCTTCAAAAACCAGAAACCAATACATTGAATATTTAGATCTTAATAAATGTTTTAACAAAACTTCTATTGAGGCCTTGAATAAATATTTTGAAAATATTTACAATTTAAGTGAAACTTTGTTTAAAAGTGTAATAAAATTAAATAAACTTGATCCAAATATTTCAAACAAAGCTTTTTCAAGGTTAAAAACTTTAAGTACTTTAAGATTTAATTATTATCCAAATCAAACAAGGCCAGTGGAGATATCAAAACAAGATGGAGTTGCACTTGGATGTGAAACGCATGTAGATAGTGGAATATTTACAGTTCTATACCAAGATAAAAAAGGCGGTCTTCAAGTACAGAATAGAAAAACGAAAAAATGGTATGATGTACCATTTAATAAAAAAGCTTTAGTAGTAAATACAGGAAGGGCTTTAGAGTTTTTAAGTCAAGGTAAATTTAAAGCTACAAATCACAGAGTACTATGGAATAAAAGCAAGAGACTTTCCGTTCCATTCTTCTTTGAGCCCTCTTATGACTTTAAAATGAGTAAATCTTTCCTTAATTCAAAAAAATACTCTAACACAGGTCAGATTTACGAAAAATTTCTAAATCAATCTTTAAAAAAATTTATTGAATATCAACGTTAGAATAATTTAAGTCGTTGAAAATTTATTATTTAATTTTATAAACAATTTAGTTTGATGTCTAAAGTATTTGATTTATTCATAATAGGTGGCGGTATAAATGGAGCTGGTATTGCAAGAGATGCTTCTGGAAGAGGTTTGTCTGTATGTTTAGCAGATAAAGGAGAAATAGGAGGAGCAACTTCTTCTTGGTCAACAAAATTAATTCATGGTGGCCTCCGTTATTTAGAAAATTATGAATTTAAATTAGTAAGAGAGTCTCTTAAAGAAAGAGAGATTGTTTACAAAATTGCAAAACACATTTCAAAGCCAATTCCATTTATTATTCCTCATACTGATAAAATTAGACCAGCATGGTTAATTAAATTTGGTTTGCTTTTGTATGATAATTTGGGTGGGAAAACTAGTATTCCAAAATCAAAAACATTAGATCTTAATAAAAAATTTCCAAATATTCTTAAGGAGAAATTCAAAACTGGTTTTCAATATTACGATATTCAAATTGATGATAAAAAATTAACAAAACTAAATGCACAAGATGCAAAAAAAAATAAAGCCAAAATACTAGAATACAATAAAGTTAAAAAAGCTGAAATTATTAATAATGAATGGGTCATTAGTCTTCAAGATAGAAAAAAAATAAAATCAAAAGTTTTAATAAATGCATCAGGACCATGGATAAATGAAACTTTGCATAAAAATATAAAAATAAAATCTAAAAATAAAATCAGATTAGTTAAAGGTAGTCACATAATTACAAAGAAATTATACAAAGAAGATGTTGCATTTACATTTCAAAATACAGACAAAAGAATAATTTTTGTAATTCCCTACAAAAAGAAATTTTCATTAATTGGAACAACTGAGGTGGAAGTTAAATCTCCAGAAAATACTGTAATATCAAAACAAGAAACTCAATATTTAATTCGATCAGTAAATAATTATTTAAGAAAACAAATCAGCAAAAAAGATATAGTTGATACTTATTCAGGAATAAGACCTCTAATAGAGGATTTTAAAGAAGCCTCAAAAGTTACAAGAGATTATGTTTTTGATTTACAAATTGTAAAAAAATTACCACTTTTAAACATTTATGGAGGAAAACTTACTACATACAGAAAGCTGTCTGAAAAAGTCCTATTAGATCTTAAAAAGTTTTTACCCAAAACAAAAAAAGGTCCATGGACAGATAAAAAGAAGCTTTTTTAGATTTCCACTGCTATTAAAAAGTGATATCGTTATTTTATAAAGCGATACATAACTCGTCGTTAAAATCAAAGATTTACGAAAGTGGGATCGGTCGTCTTTAAATTAACTTTTAAAGGAGGCTTTATGAAATTTGGTTATTTTTGCAATACCACTAATTGGACACACAAACCATTTCATCAATTATTAGACGAAACTAAAGAAATCACAGAATATTGTGATCAAAATAATTGGAACTCTATTTGGTTTACTGAACACCACTTTAATCATGAAGGAATGGAGTCATGCACTAACCCAATAATGATGGGAGTAGATGCAGCTGCAAGAACAAAAAATATTAGAATAGGACAAGCTGCAAATGTAATTACATTTCACAATCCTATAAGATTGGCAGAAGATATTGCTACACTAGATCAACTTTCAAAAGGGAGAGTTGAGGTTGGTGTTGCTAGAGGAATTTATGGAAGAGAAGCAATTAATTTGAACAAAGAAGCTGATCTTAAAGATCAGGCAAAAAACTTTAGATTATTTGCTGAAACATTAGAAGTGCTAAAAAAAGCATGGAGTGAAAAGTTTTTTAGTCATCAAGGTGAGTTTTATACATATCCTTCTCCAAATTATGTTTGGCAACATGATATGAGCCCACCAAGTGAAGAATTTATGAATATGAAAGACAACACGATGAAAAAAATTAGTGTTTTGCCACAACCTTTTCAGAAACCTTATCCTCCTATTCATCAAGTAGTTGATGGAATTAGATCAATTGAGTGGGCAGCTGAGAATAATATTAATATTATAATGTGGATACCAACTGTAAAAGCTCTAAAGGCAAAATTTGAAGCTTATAAGAACAAAAGATCTGAGGTAACCAAAAAAAATATTCCTTTAGGTGAAGGTGTATCTCTTGTTAGAGATATGTTTGTAGCTGATACAATGGAAGAAGCTAAAGAAAAAGCTGGTGAACACATGGTAAATTATATGCGTTGGGTTTGTCATTGGCGTGGCCTAGGTAATCATATGGATCCAGGTGAAGAACTTCCAGAAACCAAAGGTAAGCTAGATTTATTAAATTATGAATTTTTACACAAAAGAAATATGTTATTTGGAACGCCTGAATATGTTATTGATAAAATTCATGAATTAAAATCTGAATTAAATTTACAAAACTTGCAAGTTTGGTCAAACTTTCCTGGTGTGAAACATAAAGATTGTATGAAAAGTATTAAACTTTTTACAGAAAAAGTGATGCCTCATTTTCAAGATGATTTAGGAACTGAAGTTAAAAAAGTTTCGTGATCAACTCCAAAAGAAAAATAAGCGGTGGTCAGGCTGCCGTTAGAGCTCTTAAAAGAGAAAAAACTAAACACGTTTTTGGTTTAATAGGTTCTGCAACAATGGAAATGTTTGATGCTCTTTATCATGAAAAAAGTATAAAATTTATTGGAGTTAGAGATGAGCGAACTGGAACACATATGGCTGATGGATATGCAAGAGCATCTAATAAGCATGGCGTAATTATTGCAGGTCAAAATGGACCAGGTGCAACAAATTTAGTGACTGGGGTAGCGCAAGCAAAAGCCGCTTTCTCTCCTGTAGTTGCGATTGCAGGTTCTTACTCAACAAAAGATAAAATGGAAGATGCTTTTCAAGGCCTAGATCAACAATCCTTGTTTACTCCAATTACAAAAAAGACTTGGACTGTAAAAAATTCTAAGATTGTTCCTAAAGTAATTGGCGATGCATTTGATTTATCAATGAAACCAAGAAGAGGACCTGTTTGTATCAATCTTCCAAGAAACATATTGGCGGAAAAAAATACTTACAATATTAATATAAATAAACCTTCGTTCTCAAGTGAAAGTAATCTTAAAGTAAATAAAGAGAGAATAAATAAAGCAACTAAATTGCTACTGAAATCAAAAAATCCTACAATAATTGTTGGGGCTGGAATTAAATATAACTCAAAATATAGAGAAGTTATTAAATTGGCAGAATTGCTTAATGTTCCAATTGTTACAGCCGCAGGTCATGGAGATGCCATACCATTTAGTCATAAATTAAATGCAGGGCAAATGGGGCCAAGAGGCAATCCTGTTGCATCAAGATTAGTCAAAGAAGCAGATATTATTTTAGCTATCGGTACTCGACTAGGATTCAATTCAACATTTTACTCTTATGAAAATATAAATAAAAAAGCAAAAATAATTCAAATTGAATTAGAAAAAAAAATGATTGGAAAGTATTTTCCAGTATCAATAGGAATTCATGCAGATGCTGCAACAGCCACTGTTCAATTATATAAAGAAATTAAAAAAGAAAAAATCAAATTAGATGTAAAAAAATGGACTGATTTGTATTTTAAAGAAAGAAAAGAATTTTTAAATAATAGAGAAAATGAAAATTTAGGAAAAAATTTTCCAATCCAACCAAAAGGTTTGTTTAAACAATTAAGAAAAGTATTACCTAAAAATTCAGCGATCACTTTAGATGCAGGAACCTTGTGCTTACAAGCAACAGACGCTTTAGAATACTATGATCCCCCTTCTCTATTTACACCTTTAGATTTTGGCCTAGTTGGTTTCTCTTTCGCTTGTGGACTTGGAGTTAAAGTTGCAAAACCCAAAAAAACAGTTGTAAGTTTGATGGGCGATGGTGGTTTTGGAATGACTATTTCTGAATTAAGCACAGCTGTTGAATATGGAATAAATACAACAACTATAGTGATGAATAACCAAAGTTGGGGAGCCGAAAAAGCTTATCAAAAAGATTTTTTTGGTAAAAGATATTTAGGTGCTGATATAACAAGTCCATCTTTTGATAAAGTTGCAGAATTATATGGGGCAAAAGGATTTAAAGTTAAAAAAGTTTCTGAAATAAATGAAGCAGTTAGAGCTGCAATTAAAAGCAATAAACCTTCTGTGATTGATGTTGATGTAGATCCAAATGCATTATACAGTTTTAGAAGAGATAGTTTTCAACATAGAATTAAAAAATGAAATTAGAACTAAGAAAATTTACAAAATTTGTAGACAAAACTTTTATTGAAGGAGGCAAGGAAGCAAAAGAGCCTGTATTATTAGTATCTGTTGCTGCAGTTTTTAAAAATCCATGGCATGGTCAAGGATTTGTTGAGGACTTAAGACCAACTATTTTAGATCTAGCTCCTAAGTTAGGTGATTTACTTGTTCCAGAATTAATAAAAGAAATAGGATCTCCAGAAAAAATACTAGCATATGGTAAAGCAGGAGTAGTTGGACTGGATGGAGAAATAGAGCATGCATCTGCTTTTATTCACACTTTGAGATTTGGAAATAAATTTAGAGACGCTGTGGGAGGTACATCTTATTTAAGTTTTACAAACACAAGAGGACCAGCAGGATCAAAAATTTCTATTCCCATGATGCATAAAACTGACTCTGGGTTAAGACCTTATTATCTAACACATGAATTTACTATACATGATGCACCATTTAATGATGAGGTGGTAATTGCGATAGGTGGAGCATCTACTGGAAGGGCACACGCTAGAACAGGTGATCGATATCAAGATATGAAAGAAATGGGAATTGAACCCAAATAAATCTTGATGACCACTGGAACTACTGCTTCTGGAACTTTTTACTCATACATAAAAAAAGACCAAGAAATTCCAATTGTATTTGTTCATGGTGTAGGTTTAACCCACGAGATTTGGAAACCTCAATTAGATTTTTTTAATGATTATAGTACTCTTGCATATGATATTCTTGGTCATGGAAAATCATCTTTAGATAAGGAAATAATTTCATTTGATGACTTTTCTGATCAATTAATTGATTTAATTAACCACCTTAATATAAAAAAAATTCATTTGGTTGGTTTTTCAATAGGTTCTTTGATTGCGAGAAATTTTGCTATTAATCACAGTTCACATTTACAATCACTAACTCTTTTATGCTCAATATATAAAAGGACCGAAGAGCAACAAAAAATTGTAAATCAAAGATTTGAACAAGCAAAGAAAGATCTTAAATTGTCAAGACAAGCTCTTAAAAGATGGTTTACAGACAAGTATATTGAAAACCATCCAAGTATTTATGATAAAATTAGCTCTATTTTAGCAGCTAATAATATGGATCATTTTCTGAAAGTTTATGAGCTGTTTGTAAAACATCAAAATGATGAGGATTTTAATAAAATTCAAAATCACACTTTAGTTATGACTGGAGAATATGACATTGGCTCTACAGTTAAAATGTCTCAAGAATTAAATGCTTTAATACCAAAAAGCCAATTAAAGATAATCAGGGATGGAAAACATCTTTGTGGTATTGAGTGTGCCGATGATGTAAATTCATCTCTAAACAATTTTATCAAAGAAAATGAGTAAACTTAAAAAATATCAAATGTATATTGATGGACAGTGGGTCGATGCTGAAAACAATAAAACATTTGAAACTTTAAACCCTGAAAATAATGAACCTTGGGCAATTGTTCCCGAAGCAAGTGCTAATGATACTGATAAAGCAGTTAAAGCTGCGCAAAAAGCATTCGAAGGTGAATGGCCTAAATTACTTCCTAAGGAAAGAGCAAAATTTTTAAGAGCTATTGGGGACCAGTTAAGAGAAAATGCAGAAATGCTCGGGGAAATAGAAACAATAGATACAGGAAAATTGTTTAGAGAAACAAAAAAACAAGCAATCTATATTGCAGAATACTATGATTACTACGCAGGTTTAGCTGATAAAGTTGAGGGTACAGTTTTGCCAATTGATAAACCGAATATTCAAGCAATAACCACCAGAATACCTATAGGTGTGGTGGCAGCCATTATCCCTTGGAACTCACAAATGTTTTTAACTGCCACTAAATTAGCTCCAGCACTTGCAATGGGAAATACAGTTGTAATTAAATCATCAGAACTAGCACCTGCGGTATTATTTGAATTTGCCAAATTAATTGAAAAAACTGGGATACCCAAAGGAGTAGTAAATGTCATAACTGGATTCGGAGACCCATGTGGAAAAACTTTAACAACGCATGATTTAGTTGAAAAAATTGCTTTCACAGGTGGACCAGAAACCGCAAGACATATAATTAAAAATTCAGCAGAAAATCTTTCTGAAGTAAGTTTAGAACTTGGAGGAAAAAGTCCAGTAGCTGTTTTTGATGATGCCGAGCAAGAAAATGCAATTAATGGAATTACAGCAGGAATTTTTGGAGCAAGCGGTCAAAGTTGTATAGCTGGTTCAAGACTTTATATTCAAAAAGGTATCTATGACGAATTTTTAAACAAACTTTCTGAAAGAGCTTCTAAAATAAAAATAGGAGCACCTATGGATCCTGAAACTGAAATGGGCCCATTGAGTAATTTTAAACAATTAGAAACAATAGAAAAAAATATTAAAGAAACTATTGATCAAGGTGGAAAAATTAAATGTGGTGGTGAGAGACATTCTTTTTCAAATAAAGGTTATTACTTTCCACCGACTATAATTGAATGTGATAATCATAATTTACCTGTTGCAGAAAATGAATTATTTGGACCTGTTTTATCAGTAATGAAATTTGATACTGAAGAAGAGGTTGTCTCAAAAATGAATGACAATCAGTATGGATTATCTTCTGGAGTATATACCAGCAATTTATCTAGAGGTATGAGAGTATCAAAAGCAATTAGAGCTGGAATAACATTTGTTAATACTTACAGATTAATTTCACCTTCAGCTCCATTTGGAGGTATCAAGGATAGTGGATACGGTAAAGAGGCAGGAATTGACTCAATTAAAGATTACACAAGAGTAAAAACAACTTGGTTCTACACATCAGATGAACCATCTTTAGACCCATTCTCTATTAGATAATAGTTTAAAATAAGCCAATTTTGTCATTGAATATTCAGATTATTCATACTTAAATTAGATTTTATAAATTGTTAACAATAAAGAGGAAGATAATGAGAAAACTATTTATCGCTGCATTTATGTTTGTATCAAGCTTTGGTTCAAACGTTATGGCAGACGGACATTCGATCAAAATGGGAATCATTTTAGGATTTACAGGTCCTATTGAATCTCTTACTCCAGCTATGGCTGCATCTGCAGAGCTTGCATTTAAAGAAGCTTCAGATTCAGGTTCATTACTTGGTGGAAAAAAAATTGAAGCAATGAGAGCAGACTCAACTTGTGTTGACTCAGCAGCAGCAACAGCAGCAGCTGAAGGTTTAATTTCAGGTGGTGTAGCTGCAATTATGGGAGCTGACTGTTCAGGTGTAACAGGTGCTATTGCAACAAATGTTGCTGTACCAAACGGTGTAGTAATGATTTCACCTTCAGCAACTTCTCCAGGATTAACTACTCTAGATGATAATGGATATTTCTTTAGAACTGCTCCTTCAGATGCTAGAGGTGGTCAAATCTTAGCTGACATTACTAAAGACAGAAAAGTAAAAAGTGTTGCAATTACTTATACTAACAATGACTATGGAAAAGGTTTAGCTGATGTTTATAAAGCAGCAGTTGAAGCTCATGGTATTAAAGTTACAACTGTAACTGCTCATGAAGATGGTAAAGCAGATTACTCATCAGAAGTAGCAACTCTTGCTTCTGCTGGTGGTGATGCTGTAGCAGTTATTGGTTATCTTGACCAAGGAGGAAAAGGAATTATTCAGGCTTCTTTAGACTCTGGTGCATTTGATACTTTCGTTTTATCAGATGGTATGATTGGTCAATCATTAGTTGATGCATTTGGTAAAGACTTGAGCAAATCATTTGGATCTCTTCCAGGTTCTACTGGCAAAGGTGCTGGTGTATTTGCAGAAGTTGCAAAAGCTGGTGGTATAGATTCATCTGGTCCTTACACTGGAGAGTCTTATGATGCAGCTGCTTTAATCGTTCTTGCAATGCAAGCGGGTAATTCTGCTGACAGAGCATCTATTGCAAAAAATGTAATGGATGTTGCTAACGCTCCTGGTACTAAAATCTACCCAGGTGAATTAAAGAAAGGTCTAGACTTACTAGCAAAAGGTAAAAAGATAAACTACGAAGGTGCTACTGGAGTATCTTTTACTGAAGTTGGTGAAGCTGAAGGTTCTTTCTTAGAACAAGAAGTTAAAGGCGGAAAATTTAAAACTAAAAAACAAAGATAATTTTTTTATCTTGTTAAAAACCCCAGTAATTTTTTATTACTGGGGTTTTTTTATAAACCACTTATAATTCTAAAAATTCCAATTATTGAGATAATTATTAAAAAGTAAAAAACTACTTTTCTATATAGCGCTTCCTTGCTTTTAACAAAAAATTTGTCACCTATAAAAACTCCTAATGGCAAAACAATTATTAAAGGAATTGTTCTGTAAATTGTTGTCATGTCGACAATATCTGCAAAAAAACTCAACACAAACGCATAAATATCTGTAAAAAAGAATAACGCTGTTAAAGTTCCTCTAATTACTGCAGGCTCAATACAAGTGACTAATAAAAATAAAG
Source organism: Candidatus Pelagibacter sp. HIMB1495 (assembly GCF_052047955.1). Taxonomy (NCBI): domain Bacteria; kingdom Pseudomonadati; phylum Pseudomonadota; class Alphaproteobacteria; order Candidatus Pelagibacterales; family Candidatus Pelagibacteraceae; genus Candidatus Pelagibacter; species Candidatus Pelagibacter sp. HIMB1495. The sequence continues at coordinate 1,336,882 of NZ_JBNAIQ010000001.1, forward strand.
CAGCAGGCATACCGCCCAGTGTCGTTAATCCATTAAGGGTACCAGATACAATTCCAGTAAAAACTTTTGTTTTATCCTTATTAAGTCCTTTGTTTGTATACCCCCTCATTAATAAGATTGAGAAAAAAATAATAATTATACAAATCGATAAATGAGTAATTTCTGGAGAAAGATATTTAAGTAAAAATAATCCAAAAGGTGAACCTATTGCCATACCAATTAAAATTTTAAAAACCATATTCCAGTCAATTTTTTTCCAAACATATGGGACCATAAAGATACTAATTAAAACTTCGAGGATTAAAATGATTGGAACAATTTCAATGGCAGGAATTACAAAAGAAAAACCAGAAATACAGGTTGCTGAAAAACCAAATCCATTGAAGCCTCTTATAATAGAAGCAATAAAGACAGTAAAAATAATGAAAGAAAATTGAAAAAAAGTTAATTCAAAATAAGATAACCAATTCATTATATATTTTTTTTATAGTCAGCTCTAATTATTGAATACAAAATTAAAATTAAAAAAGGGATACACATAAAATTTACAATTTTCCAACTCAACAATGAAATTAAAATTCCAGCTGAAAGACTACCAATAGCTGTTGCAGAAAAAACTATTAGATCATTAAATCCTTGAGCTTTAAATTTTTCTTGCTCATTGTAAGTGGTTACTAATAAGCTAGTTCCTGAGATATACAGAAAATTCCAACCTATTCCCAAAAATATCAATGATGCAAAATAATTTATGAAAGTTTGCTCAAATAAGCTTAATGATATTGTCAAAGCATAAAAAAAAACTCCCATGTACATTATATTTGAAAAACCAAATCTCTTTATTAGGTTACCCGTGAACAATGATGGAAGAAACATTCCAAGTACGTGAAATTGGATAACCAGTCCAACTTTGTCTATACTTAATTTATGGACATAATGCATACTAATTGGAGTAGCTGTCATTAAAAATGCCATAACCACATAACCAAAAGTAGCAGCTACCATTGCTTGTAAAAATTTTGGATCTAAGACAAGTTCTCTATAAGTCCTCACTTTATTATTTGTTGAAGTATTTTTGTTAGTGATTTTTGAATTTTTATAAAAACTTAAAAAAATTGCAGGCATAATAGTAAGACATGCTAATGCAATATACGATCCAACATAAACATGATCACTAATTAAATCTTTTGTTTTATTTGCTAAAGTAATTCCTATAAATGCAGAGACAATCCCAGCTAACAAAAGCATAGAAACTGCCTTGGGTGCTTTATCTTTTTCAACTGTTTCAGCTGCTGCAAATCTATACTGATGAATGAAAGCCATTCCAGTACCAAGTAAAAAACAAGAAAATGAAAATATTATGAAGCTATTAATAAAGATTGAGTAAGCAGCAAGTAAACAAGCTAAAGAGCTACCTATAGATGCCAAAACAAAACCTAAACGTCTGCCAATAATTGACATAACTTTCGCAGCAAAAATAGTAGAGATTGCTATACCAACTACATAAATTGAAGGAGGAAAAGTAGCTAATGATTTAATAGTTGAAAGCTGACTTCCGATTATTCCACTTAAAAAAACTGTTACATTGGCTGCTGTGAAACCAAAAACTTGGCTTGAAATAAGAAGAGAAAGATTTCTGTTCATTAAAACATATACTTGTCAGCCATATACATAGCCCAAGCAATAGCAGCACCTAAAATAATATATTTCATGTTTAATTATTTTATTTCTATTTTTTCTGGAAGTATACCTTTAGGTCTGTACCTCATTATGAATAACAAACCTAAACCCATCAATAAAAATCTAAAATAAGGAACACTTTCAATAAGATGAGCTTTGATAGCATTTGTTTCAGGAATACCTGCTGTAAAGAAGTTAATTAAAAACATTGAAATTGGTGCTGCTTCGATCCATAAAAACCATACAACAAAGCCACCTAAAATTGCACCAAAGTTGTTTCCACTTCCTCCAACAATTACCATTACCCAAATTAAGAATGTATATCTCATTGGTCTATAACTTCCTGGTGTAAATAATCCATCCTGAGTTACTAGCATTGCTCCTGCAATTCCAACAATTGCTGAACCTAAAATAAATATTAGCAAATGTTGTTTCACAACATTTTTACCCATAGCATTTGCTGCTTCTTCATTATCTCTTATTGCTCTCATCATTCTTCCCCATGGAGAATAAAGAGCTTTCTGCGTAAGAATTAAAAGTATTATAACGACAACTAAAAATAAACCTGAGTAACAAAGTTTAACAAATATTGAAGAGCCTTCTATTACGAATTGATTTAACGCTGCTTGTCTTTCGGATAAATCAGTAATTAGATCTAACTTACTAGATTTAAACTTTTCTACTAAATTTATAAACCAATCAGTGGTCTGCAGATCGACCTCATATGGAGCTGGCCTCTTTAAGCCAATAACATTTTTAACACCTCTAGTTAACCAGTCCTCATGCTTAATTATTGCTATTACAATTTCTGAAATCAATAGTGTTGCAATTGCTAGATAATCAGCTCTCAAACCTAAAGCAACTTTTCCAACTATAAACGCTAAACCTCCAGCAAATAATGCACCTACGATCCAGGAGAAAATAATAGGTAAACCAAATCCACCGAGAAAACCAGTAGTTGCAGGATTTACAGCTTCAATTTTTTCAATACCTGGTTCCGCTGTAACTCTGATAATTATGATAGCAGCAATAATTAGAGCTGCAATACTGTAAGTTCTTAGTTTTGATTTTTCAAAATTTTTCAAAATAAATCTGATAACTAAAACCATTACAATGATGAGCCATAAGCACATTAAAATATCAAATCCACCAGCTCTCCATGCTTCTTGAACGGGATCGACTGAAATAATTACTGCAGCAAGACCTCCTAAAGCTGTGTATCCCATTATTCCAAAATTTATTAAACCAGCATAACCCCATTGTATGTTTGCACCCATGGTCATGACTGCTGAAATTAAGCAAAGATTAAATATTGATAATGCAATATTCCATGATTGAAAAATTCCAACTAATAGAATTAGAACCATCATGATACTGTATGCTGCAATAACGTTTAGATTTTTTCTCACAATACTTTCCCTTTGAATATCCCTGATGGTCTATAAAGTAATACAATCACCAAAATTGAAAATGAAACTGCAAATTTGTAATCGGTTGAAAGTAATTGAATTAGGCCTTCTGGTTCCATACTTTCAGGTAATATGTACATAAAAAATTTCTTATATGCATATGTTAATAAAATTTCTGAAAAAGCAATCACATAGCCACCCAAAAATGCACCAAAAGGATTTCCAATTCCTCCAACAATTGCTGCAGCAAAAATAGGAAGCATATTATTAAAGTAAGTGAAAGGTTTAAAACTTTTATCTAAACCATACAAAGCTCCTCCAATAGTAGCTAAAATTCCTGCAATTACCCAGGTTACCAATACTATTTTCTTAGGATCTATTCCTGAAAGCAAAGCAAGATCTTCATTATCAGAGTAAGCTTTCATGCTTTTTCCTGTTTTAGTTTTATTTAAAAACCAGAACAATAAAGAGACTAAAACTATTGTAACAAAAATAGTAATGACCTGAGTAGATTTAAGGGCAAGTCCTTCGTTTAAACCTGTCATTTCTTTAAATTCTCTAGCCTTGATAATGAATTTTTCTCCATCAAAAAACCTTCTATCTCCTGGACCTATTATAATTCTAACAACTGCTTGGGTCACAAACATCACACCGATACTAACCATAGCAAACTGAACTGGAGGACTTTTTTGAGTTCTGTAATACTTAAAAACAAATTTATCGATTGTAAGCATGTATAAAATCATAAAAAAAATACCAAATGGAAGTGCAATTAAAGCTGTAGGCAGAACTCCAAGAGAAATACCTAAAGATTGAAAATACCAAGTGAATAAAATTGTCATCATGGTTCCAAATGACATCATGTCTCCTGTTGCAAAATTAGCAAATCTCAGAATTCCATAAATTAAAGTAACAAAAATTGCACCCAAAGCTAATTGAGAACCGTAAGTAAGTCCTGGAATAAAAATATAATTTAGTAAAAGAATTATTGCATTAATAAGATCCATATTATCCTCCTAAGAAAGAGCTTCTTACTCTTGGATCGTTCAATAATTCTTTGCCTGTTCCTGAATAACGATTTTCTCCAGTAACTAATACATAGCCTCTATCAGAAATATTTAATGCTTGTTTAGCATTTTGTTCTACCATTAAAATAGCAACATTAGTTCTTTTTACTTTAACGATATGATCAAACAATTCATCCATAACAATTGGTGATACCCCTGCAGTTGGTTCATCTAACATTAGTACTGTCGGTTTAATCATTAACGCTCTTCCAAGTGCTACTTGTTGTCTTTGACCACCAGATAATTCACCTACCATTTGGTTTCTTTTTTCTCTAAGGATTGGAAATAGTTCATAAATTTCCTCAATAATATTTTTTATCTCAGAGTTTACTAAAAAGGCGCCCATTTCTAAATTTTCCTCAACTGTCATTCCCGCAAAAACATTTTTTGTTTGAGGAACAAATGAAATTCCTTGTTTAACTCGATCCTGTGGAGAAAGTTTTGAAATATCTTTACCATCAATTTTAACTGATCCAGATTTTAAATTTAATAAACCTAACATTGCTTTCATAGCTGTAGATTTTCCAGCACCATTAGGTCCTAGAATAGAAACAATTTCTCCTTTGTTTACTTCAACAGAACAAGAATTAATTATATCTGGTCCATTTCCATAACCACCAGTCATCTCTATTCCTTCAAAATATGCCATTAAACTTCATCCTTTAATTTTGATCCTCTGCCAAGATAACTTTCTATTACCTTTTCATCTTTTTTAGCTTCATCAACCGTACCCTCAAATAAAACCGAACCTTCAGCCATAACAATTACGGGATCACATAATCTTCCTATAAAATCCATATCATGCTCAATCATACAAAAAGTATAACCTTTTTCTTTATTTAGCTTTTCGATTGCAGTACCCAGATCTTTTAATAAAGTTCTATTTACTCCTGCCCCTACTTCATCCAATAATACTAATTTTGCATCAACCATCATAGTTCTTCCAAGTTCTAACAATTTTTTTTGACCCCCAGAAAGATTTCCTGCAAGCTCATTTGACAAATGCCCTAGATTTAAGAATTCAACTACTTCTTTTGCTTTTTCTTTAACTTCTGCCTCCTCTTTTGCAACTAACCCTGGCTTAAATAATGCTGTCATTAGCTTTTCACCTGATTGATTTCCTGGAACCATCATCAAGTTTTCTAGAACAGACAAATTTGAAAACTCATGAGCTATTTGAAAAGTTCTAAGTAATCCTTTTGAAAATAATTCATAAGATGGAACATCTGTGATATTTTCTTCATCAAATGTTACACTCCCACCTGAAGATTTTAAATTTCCTGCAATTAAATTAAATAAAGTTGTTTTGCCAGATCCGTTTGGTCCAATTATACCTGTGATAGTTCCTCTTTTAACTTTTATAGAGCAATCAGAAACTGCAGCAAGTCCTCCAAAATACTTTGATAAATTATTTATCTCTAAAATATTATCAGACATTTATTTATCTAATCTTTTGTAAATACTATTTAAAGTTTTCTCTAATGATTTATAAAAACCAGATTTTGACAATTCATTTACACCCTGTTCATTTAATCCCTTAGGTGTTTGCGACTCTTTAACTAACTCTCTTAAGTTTTCTTTAGAATGTATAACTGCATCTTCTGACAAAGCTAAAAACAAAGAAGTTATATATTTTTGAGCATTATTTCTTTTTACTCCTTTTTTAACCAACCAATCAGACATTACTTTTTGCATTTCATAAAAAGGTGCCATCATTCCAGAAGTAGACCAAAAGTTTATTGAAGATTTTTCATTTTTGATTTCTACAGTAGTTCCTAAATGATTAAAAAAAGCTTTCACTTTTGAATTTGGAGGACAAATTGGAACTGGTCCTTTCTTTAATGATATTGGTGGCAAAGGAATTGCTCTTACTATTTTTGCTTTTACTTTAATGGCTTTTTTTAACTGTGATAGAGTTATTGTAGATATAAAGCTAACAATTGTTTGACTAGACTTAAATTTTAAATCTTTAATTATCTTCTCTCCCACCGTAGGTGTAATAGATAAAAATACCCAAGTAGATTGATCAACAATTTGTTGATTATCTTTAGCAATAACTATTTTTTTGAACTTTTTTTTTAAACTTTTGGCAATCTGCTTATTCCTTGGAGAAATTATTATTTTTTTATATTTAAGGTTAGATTTACATATTCCAGTTATTACTGAATATGCAATTTTACCTGTACCAATAAAACCTAAAATCATAATATTTTGGTTACTTTATATTGATTATATTGAATTAATTAACAAAAAAAGATCCTCTAATTCTCAACAATTCTCTGCTTAATTCTTTATTTTCTTTGAAAGGTTTTCTTCCATGAAGCCAAAAATAATTATTTGCAATTATAGAGCAACCAACCGGTAACTTTGTAATTACTTTATTTTCACTTCCTTCCAGAGCATCAGATAATCTCTGTAAAAAATTGCCTTGTTCCATGTTTTTTGGTTCAGGAAATTGGTCAATATATGAAATATGTGGTCTTCCTTTATCATCTGAAGAAAAAACTGGATGCTCAACTTTATAATCTACATTTTTACTCTTAGGTGAGCTCCAAAGAAAATCTTGTTTACCCACAGGATCATTTGATAGTGCTTTGCAATGTTCCCAATCATCTAAATGCAACATCGCAGTCTCTCCACCCTCTACATTTTCCTCTTCTAACTTTGTCATAATTAACCAATCAGTAATTTCTTTAACATAAGTTCCATCTGTATGAAGATCCATATTACGGTAAGCTTTTCTTAAATAAGAGTCACTCGCGTCTTCGTGTTTAACATGAAAACGAGCATAGTATTTTCCTGCCATTGAATCATGGTTAGGATTTCCAATTAAATAGGCAATAGCTGTTGATAATTTTACTAAAAATTTATCATTAATTTTTGGTGAAATATTTTTTGGTCCAATTATAAAACAACCAGTTGAACGATCTCTAATTATTGAGTTCATTAATTTACTAAGTTTATTTTCTGTTAAATCATCTAAACTTTTTGCTATTGTAAACCTTGTAAAAGGCTTTAGTTCTAAAGCTGTTAAGTCAAATTTATTAAATGGAAAAACTAATTTCTTAATAATCTCATCAGTAATTTTAATATTCAAAATTCTTTTTGATTTATCATGTTCTTGAATTTCTAAACCAGGTATTTTTTCCATAAGAAACCTTAAGTTAAGTTTTTTAATAAATCAATTTTATTTAGAAATAATTAACTAATATTGCCATACTTATGGCAGAGAAAATTGTGGGATAAACATAATTTTTTTTAGAAATAAAAAAAACAGTTAAGGATAGTACAACAACAACAAATCTTACTAAGTAACTAGAGTCATCCATTATTCCAACTGGAAAAATTATTGTTCTTGCAATTAGGGCTGCTAAAGTTGCATAAGCTAAACAGTTAAACCATTTAAATATCTTAGAAGTTTCTTTTATACCTTCTGAGCTTATTGCTCCAAGAAATCTTGATAAGAAAGTTGCAAGGGATGTCACCAAAATTGCTAAAACAATACTAGTTGACATTTTTTTCTCCTATTAAGTAAGCGATAGTGCCACCAACTACTCCACCTAATAAAATAGACCATTCAGGTGAAAAAAAATAAAAAACAGGTCCCAAAATAATTCCAAGTAAAACTGATAAAGTTACTTGTCTTGTTTTTGACGCTCCTACCATCATGCATAAAAAATATACAGGATTTAAAATAGCTAAACCCATCATCATTTCTTTGTTTAAATATTCTGAAAAATAAAAACCTATTAAAGTCCCAATTACAGCAACACTCCAAGTAGCGCTTCCAATCCCTATCCAATAATCAATTCTATATTTTTCTGGAATAGTCTTATAATTACTCTTCATAATCAACCAAGCTGATACAGCTATGAAATGGCATGAAAAATAATATTTCCACTTTGGTTGATCTTCATGCATCATTAATGGAAACAAAGAAACAGCCATTGGATATAAACGAGCATTAACAAACCAAACTGCTAAAAAAATATTTAACAAAGAAGCGCCAACCAACAAAGACTCTGCCATAACTAGAGATCCTGGCAATGCATAAGTCAGCATGGTAGAAAAAATACTTTCTTGAATATTGAAGCCAAGATTTTTTAAAAGAGCTCCTATAGCAATAAAACAACAACCTAAAGCTATTGCTGGGCTATCGTGAGCTAGTATTGATTTGTAGCCTTTAAAAAAAAAATCTTTATTTATCATTAGCCACCAAGGAATAGTCTACCAACATCAGGGTTTTGCAATAACTCATCCCCTTTGCCAGCAATTGCAGTTTGTCCAGATACTAATACATATCCAATGTCTGCAAATTCTAGTCCTTTTTTGGCATTTTGTTCAACTAATATAATAGTTTTCTTTTCATTTTGTTGAAGATCTCTCAAAATTTCAAAAACCATGTCAATATATCTAGGTTCTAAACCAATTGAAGGTTCATCAACTAATAGAACGGATGGTTTCATAACTAAAGCTCTAGAGATTTCTAACAATCTTCTTTCACCACCTGATAAAACTTTAGCAGGCTGATTTCTTCTATTTCTTAATCTCTCGTATTTTTCTAAAATTCTTTCAGCTTCTTCAAAAGACTCCTCTGTTTTATCTTTAATATATCCACCCATTAACAAGTTTTCTTCAACTGTCATATCTGGAAATACTGAATTGTCTTGCAAGATATATGCAATTCCAACTGATTTTAATTTTTCAGCTGGTGTAAGATTTGTAATTTCTTTTCCTTCTATTTCAATTTGACCAGAGAAGATATTTGTAAATCCATAGATTGAGTGAAGAATTGTAGATTTACCGGCTCCATTTGGTCCTATCAAGCATAGAGATTGTGCTTTGTTCACAAATAAATCAAAATTGTGTAAAATTTCCATTTTACCATACCCAGCATTTAAATTTTTAATTGTCAGATGTATTTCATCTGGAGATAGTTTTTTTAAATCTTCTGGTGTTGGAGCTTTTCCTAAAACTTCATATTGATTTGACATTATTGGGCTCCTAGGTATGCATCGATAACACGCTTATCGTTTTTAATTTCATCTGGTGAACCATTTGCTAACATTTTACCGTGCGCTAAACAAAATATATTCTCCGCTAATTGCATGATCACTCTCATATTGTGTTCAATAACCAAGAGAGTGATACCAAAATCTTGATTTACTTTTATTAATCTATCAATAATTCCATTGATTAAGGTTGGATTAATTCCTGCTGTTGGCTCATCTAGTAAAAGCATTTCTGGTTCATTCATTAATGCCATGGCAAGTTCTAGGAGTTTTTGTTGTCCAAAAGATAAATCTCCTGCTCTAAGTTTTCTCTTTTGATATAAACCAACAAAATTTAGTAAATTTTCTGCTTTTTCTGTAAGCTCTTGAGGTATTTTTGAAAACAGTTTTAATAAACTTTCATCACTACCTTTATGGCTAATAAGCATATTATCAATACAGTTTAGTTTTCCATAAATTCTTGTTTGTTGAAATGTTCTTAATAATCCTAACTTTGCTATTACTGGAACAGGAAGTTCAGAAACTTCTTTTCCATTAAATTTAATTGAACCCTGGTCAATTGGATAAGTGCCTACAATTGAATTAAACAAAGTTGTTTTTCCTGACCCATTTGGACCAATCAATCCTACAATTTTACCTTTTTCAACTGACATGGAGATATCAACATTAGCCTTTACTCCTCCAAAAGATTTACTAACATTGTTAACTTCTAAAATACTCATTTTATCTCTACCTGAGCCTTTCGATCAGCTTCATCAACTACTTCTCCAAATCTGTGAGGATATTTTTCTCTCAACCATCCCATTAATCCCTCAGGGAAATAAATCACAATCACCACAATTAAAACTCCCAAGGCTACATACTGCCAGCCTAGGAAGAACGTCCAAAATCCTTCTTTAAAAATATGGAATATTGTTGCACCGATAACTGGTCCCCAAAGAGTTCCTTTACCACCTAATATTGCCATCAAAACCATGAACACTCCCATTTCTCTTCCATCAAAAGCAACGTCTGTAGAGTCGATATATCCAACTAGTCCACCCATTATTCCTCCTGCAAGACCACAGAAAAATGCAGAAATCATCCAACCAATAATTTTATATTTCATTGTTGCAATTCCCATAGCTTCAGCCTTGTCTTCATTATCTCTGATTGCATTAAGGATTAATTTAAATCTAGTAGAGTAAATTGCTTTAACTGCAACGAATGTAAGTATCAAAACTAAGAAACTTAAAAAATAGAAGAACTCTCCTCTAGCTTCTAAGCCTCCTACGTTAGGAAAAGGTGGAGTAGTAAAACCTTGCCCTGCTCCAATAATTTCAATTCCTCCAGAAATTTCACCAGCAGCTACTCCTAATCCTAGAGTACAAATAGCAAAGTAGTGACCTCTCAATCCTAAAATTGCATAACCAATTAAACCTGCAACAATAGTTGGAACTACTGCGGCAACAACAAGTCCCATCGCCATACCTTGGAAAAATTGGGTAGGAGTATGTACAAATGTTTTTTCACCACCACTTTCTGTCCATTCTGCTAATGGAAAAAACATTCCAACCTGAACTGAAGCACACAAATACATACCCAGTCCATAAAACAAAATATTTCCAAATGTATTGTAGCCCATTTCTCCTCCTTGAATATTCCAAGTAGTTGCAAGAACAATTAGAATGCAAAGAATTGATAATTGTACTTTAAATGCTGGAAATATAAATGGTGCTGCTAAACCAAATATTAAAATTCCTATATAAAGTATTAAATTATTTTTGTTCATATAGACTATTAATTTTTTCTCTGAAATTTTGATCTACTGTAAAATAATGACCATCTTCATCATGTACACTTGAGCCTGATGAATGATATTCATCTAAGTGTTTTTTAAATTTATCAATGTCAACTTCAACTGTTTGACCTTGATTATCATTGATTTTAACTTTCCTCATTTTAAGTACTCTCTCTTTCTTGAAAGTTTAAATCTTCGATAAACTAAAATTAATACTAGTAATAAAAATACTGATCCAATTCTAAATTCTGTTCCTAAAATATAATCTGCAAATTCTTCAAAAACTCCTAATCCCATACCTGACATTGCAACACCTGGTAAATTTCCTAAACCAGCAACAATTACAATCATAAAAGATCTAATCGTATAAGGTAATCCCATATAAGGGTGGATAGTAAATGTTATAGAAATCAAGGCCCCAGCTACGCCACATAAAGCAGCATTAATTCCAAAAGTTGCTGCATATACTTTTTCAGTATCTACACCTAAAATTTTTGCAGCACGTGCATTTTGAGCAGTTGCTCTAATTGCTCGTCCAAGCTTAGATTTTTTCATATAAATTACTAAGCAAACTGCAAATAAAATACTGATAAATGCTGAAAATATTTTTGAATTAGGAAGAACAACATTATTATCAAACAACATTGTTGTACCGTAATGAGAGTTTGCAAGAACAACATCTGCACCAAATGCAAAGTTCATTAATTGCATGAATAAAATACTTATTCCAAAGGTAGCTAAAATTGAGATGAATAAGTCTCTATCAACTACTTTATTTATCACCAGTTTATAGATCGCAATACCTACGAAATACATTATGATTGGAGCAACAATTACTCCCCATGCTGGATGAATACCGTAAAGATACATAAAGTATGCAATGTATCCTCCTAAAATAACAAGATCTCCTTGAGCAATATTAATTATATTCATAACACCCCATTGAAGTGCCATTCCATAAGCAATTAATGCGAACAATACTCCTAAAAGAATACCATCCAAGCAAGCTTGAACAGTTATCATTGGGTATTGAAATACAAGAAAATCCATAAAATCTTTTTTGGTTTATATAAAAAAAAGCCCCCTATTACCAGGGGGCTCAATTTTTAATTATTATCTTTCAGACCACTTAGGCATTGGATGAATTAACTTAGCAGATGCCCATTTTAATGGAGCAACAACTTTGTTTTCACACTTACCAGCATCATCACACATTACTTGGAAAAGTACCATTGGCTTATCAACGTTCTGACCGCCAGGTGCAAATTTAATATTTCCATAAAATGTTTGCATGTTAGTAGCTGCAAGAGCATCTCTTACTTTCTTTTGATCAAAAGAATTGGCTCTTTCAAATGCATCTTTGAACACCAATAACGCAGCTGAAGACTCAGCAGATTGGTATGGTGGATCATATCCAAACTCTTTCTCAAAGTCTGCAGCATAGGTCATTCCATCTTTAAAGAAATCATCTTTATAAGTTAGAGATTTATGCCATTGAGAAGCACATAGTGCATACTGAGAATTAGCGCCATGTTGTTTTGATAATTTCGCTGCATCACAGTGAGTCATAGCCAACATCGGAACATCAACCTTCATTTCAGCAATTTGTCTTACTGCAGTCAATGCACCTTTAGTATGACCTGATACAACTAAAACATCTGGTTTCATTTGTTTAACTTTAACCAAAGTTGCAGCCATATCATTTAACTCTTTAGGCAGTTTGTCATCGATGATGATTTCAGATCCAGTTCTTTCTGCGGCATCTAAAATACCTAATCTAACATCTTGTGAAAAAGCATCTTGTTCAAAAGCTTGAGCAATTCTAACTGGTTTTCCACCATTTAGCTCAACTGCTGTTTCAATCGCTACATCAAGATATAAGTTTGCTGGAGCTAGTACCGCAAATAGATATTTGTAACCTTTAGTAAACAAAGATCTAGATGCACCATTTGCCTCAACCATTGGAACACCATATTTTTCAGTTACAGGTGCAATCGCTTTTGTCAAACCTGAACTGTATGGGCCAAGCATAAACTCAACACCATCTTGTGAAATTAATCTTTCTGCAAGCTGTGCAGCTCTCTTAGGGTTCGACTCATCATCATAGTAGATAATGTCAAACTTATAAGTTTTTCCACCAACTTTAATACCACCCATGCTGTTAATTCTGTCAACGGCCATGTTATAACCATTTTGAGTATGAACACCATTAGATGAGTATTTACCAGTTAAGGAAATTGCAGCACCTAAAATAATTTTGTCACCAACTACCTTTGCAAAAGATGCAACAGAAGTTGAAAATAAAATTACTAATGCAGAAACAAAACTTAAAATTATTTTATTTAACTTCATTTTATTTCCTCTTTAATTAATTAATTTATTATCAATTAAATAAATAAATTGAATACAATGCAAGTGGCAATAAAGACTTAGTTTAGGTTTAATATTGTTGTGTAATAACTATAATTCCAGCGATAATAACTAAAACACTCGCTGAAATTGTATTAATTGTTTTAGGATTTGCTGTAATCCATTTAATCAATTTTTGTGCAAGTATTGCATAACCAATCAAGGATAAAAAATCTAATACAATGTAAGTTGTAATTAAAATTATAAATTGACTTAAAAGATTAGAACTAAAATCAATAAATTGTGGAAATATAAAAGGAAAAAACATCCATGCCTTAGGGCTAGTTCCTGCAACTAAAAACCCATCTCTAAAAAAAGATAAATTACTTTTTGTAATTTCTTCCTTATCTTTTAAGTTTTTTGGGCGAGATTTATAAATATCATAAGCAAGATACAAAATGTAAAAAACTCCAATCCATTTGAAAATATTAAGAATTAATGAATTTTCTGAAAAAAAAGAACCTATTACAAAAATTACCAAAGTCGCTTGAATTAAATTTGCAGTAACATCACCAAGTGCTGACCAAACACATTTCCCTACACCATAATTCATTGAATAAGAAATTATAACTATTCTTGGAGTGCCCGGAGTAATGAACAAAAAAATGATGATTTGTAAGTAGAGTATAAATTCTAAAGGAAGCATATTCGTAAAGAGAAGATAGTCCTTAAAAACCGGGAGCTAAAGATGGCTAAGAAGGACTATCTAGGTGATAATATCAGAGGGTAAAAAAAATGCATTAAATTTTTTTTTCAAATATAAAGGGTTTATGAAAAAAAAAGGGTACACCCCGGTTACCAAAGTTAAAAATCCTGAACCCAGCATTGATGACCCGGACTGGATAATTTGGGCAGCTTGGGCAGACCGGATTACTTTTGAAGAAATTGAGAAAAAAACAGGCAAGCGAGAGTCTGATGTAATTAAAATTATGAGAAGATCTCTAAAACCTTCTTCTTTCAGATTATGGAGAAAAAGAGTAAATCAAAAAAGCATTAAGCATAGGAAAAAATTTGAATATTCTAGAAAAGAAATCACTAGTAAAATTAAAAAAGGTGACTATCTATAAATTATGAAAAAAATTACTATGTATACTGGCCCCCTATGTAACTATTGCGAGGCTGCAAAAAGATTATTAACAAGAAACAATGCTCCATATAATGAAATTGATATTTCAAAAGTTGAAGGTGCAATGGATGAAATGATTAAAAAAGCAAATGGAAAAAGAACAATTCCACAAATTTTTTTTGATGAGCAACATATAGGTGGTTATGACGAAGTAAGAGCTCTAGAAAAAGAAAATAAACTTCAAGACTTGCTAAAAAATTAAAATTATTTTTAAACTTTCGGTTTAAAAACTAAACAGACACCATTGTTACAATATCTTTTTCCAGTTGGTTCTGGACCATCATCGAATATATGTCCATGGTGACCACCACATTTTTTACAATGATATTCTGTTCTGCCATAACCTAAATGATAATCTGTTTTTGTTTCAAATACATCTGGCAAAGATTCATAAAAGGATGGCCAACCAGATCCACTTTCATATTTAGTATTTGAATCAAATAATTTCTCACCACAATTTGCGCAATGAAAACTTCCTTCTCTTTTTTCATGATTAAGTTCACTTGATCCAGCAAGTTCTGTGCCTTCCTCAAACAAAATTAATTTTTGTTCTGCTGTCAGGTTTGGATTAATTTTTTTTGTCATCTAAATATATTTAGCACAAGTTTGATGCAACAAAGAGTGCAATTCTACTAATTTTTCAAAATCTTTATTGTATCCTCCTCCTAAAACTCCACAAAAAGGTATTCTTTTTGAATAAAAATTTTCTATTACTAGCTCATCTCTCAATTTTACACCTTGATCGGAAATTTTTAATTTTCCTAGTCGATCATTAAAATGAATGTCTACTCCAGCAATATAAAACACAAAATCAAAATTTTCTTGATTTAACTCTGTTAAATAGTGCTTTAAAGTTTTGATGTAAGTATCATCTTCTGTGTTGTCTTCTAGCTCTACATCTAAATCACTAATAGATTTTTTTGCAGGATAATTAGTTTTTGAATGCATACTAAACGTAAAAACATTTCTATTTTCTCTAAAAATATCTGAATTTCCATTTCCTTGATGAACATCAAGATCTACAATTAAAATTTTATTTGCTAGGCCCCTGTTAAGTAAATAATGAGCTGCAACTGCTACATCATTAAATACACAGTAACCGGCACCACCATTGTAATTAGCGTGGTGACTCCCTCCAGCCGTATTACAAGAAATTCCATAATTTATAGCAAGTTTTGATGCCAGCACAGTCCCCCCTGTTGCAACCAAAGATCTCTTAACAACACTGTCTACCAAAGGAAAACCTATTTTTTTAACACCATCTTTGTCTAAAGTTTTATTTGTAATGTCTCTTATATATTTTTCAGAATGAGCAAATTTTAATGTTTCAGATGAGCATGGATAAGGTTTATGAAACTTTTTGACTACATTTTTTTTAATTAAATAATTTGCAAGTTCACTAAATTTATTTATTGGAAATTTATGATCATCTCCAATTTTTGCAAAATAATCTTCGTGATTTACAACTGGTAACTCCATGGTTACTCTAAAACTCTGATTGGCTTTCCATTAACACAAGCCTCTAATCCCTCGATCATTTGATTGTAAAAAATACTGTAATTTTCTGCTGTTACATATCCTATATGCGGAGTTAACAAAGCGTTAGGTAAAAATCTTAATTTATTATTTTCAGGCAAAGGTTCTTTTTCATAAACATCGATTCCAGCTCCAGCAATTACATTAGTTGATAATGCTATAATCAAATCATCTTCATTAACTATTGGACCTCTTGAGGTATTAATTAAAAAAGCTGTCTTCTTCATATTGTCTAACTCTTTTAATGTTATGCAATCTTTGTATCTCTCTCCACCTTGCACATGAATGGATAAAACATCTGAGTTCTTAATTAAATCATCTTTGCTACATGGCAAGACATCGAGCTCTTTGCATTTATCTAAACTTAAATTTTCACTCCAAGCCATAACTTGCATTCCAAAAGCTTTTCCAATTTTTGCAACTTCACTCCCTACTCTTCCTAATCCTATTAATCCTAATATTTTTCCTTTTAGCTCAACACCAATAGTAGTTTGCCAATATCCTTGATACATATTATCAAACTCTTCTTTAAAGTTTCTAGCTAAACCAAGAATTAGTGCCCAAGTAAGTTCAGGAGTAGGATTGATATTAATATCTGTCCCGCAAACTATAACTTTTCTTTTTTTAGCAGCTTCTAGGTCTATAGATCTATTTCTTAATCCACTCGTGATAACAAATTTTAAATCACTTAAATTATCAATTAGATTTTTTGTAATTGGGGTTCTTTCCCTCATTATCAAAAGAGCCTCAAAATCAGCTAATTGATCAATAGCATCTGCCTCATCTACAAAAGGTTCACTGAAAATTTTAAATTCATATTTTCCAGATAATTTTTCTAAATCAACAAATTGTTGAGCAACATTTTGGTAATCATCTAATATAGCAACTTTAAGCATTTTTAATTTTTTTGTTTGATAAAAATAGACCTAATATAATTAAAATAGATCCAATTAAATGAAAAAATAAAAATTTTTCGTTAAAAAGTATGATTGCAAAAATTGTACTGAATAAAGGAATTAATGATAAAAAAATTCCTGCCCGGTTAGCTCCAATAATCGCAACAGCACCTGCCCAACAATAGTAAGAGCCAATACTTGGAAACAAAGCAATATAAAATAAAATATAAAAAAAGTTACTATTTATCTCTACAACTTTATCTTGAATTATATCGATAAAAAATAGAGGCAAAAGAAATATTAGGCCAAACGTGCATATGATTTGTACAAGGGTAAGTAGAGAAACATCAAAATTTCTTTTTCTTAAATATGCTGAATAAACTCCCCATGCAATTATCGCACCTATCATAAATAAATCTCCTTTATTAAAATTTAAAGAAAGCAAAATATTAAGATCCAATCTTGTGATAATAGCTAAAATACCTAATACAGAAATAAACAGGCCTGATAATTGAAAAATATTTGTTTTTTCAATTTTTAACAAAAAACAAACTAAAATTATTGTAACTGGTATTGCAGTATTAAAAAGAGATGCATTGATTACTTGGGTATGATTTAAAGCATTATAAGTAAATGAAGTAAATATACAAACACTCGTAAAACCAAGGATAAAAAATAAAGATAAATTTTCTCTAATTTTATACTTTAATTTAAGTATTTCCTGATACGTAAAGGGAAATAAAATTATCCATACAAGACACCATCTTAAAAATGAAAGAGTATTTGGTGGTATGTTTTGCAAATATGCAAACTTAGCAATTGTAAAATTACCTGCCCAAAATAATGTTGCACATACCAACATTAAATATGCTTTGGCGTTCTGACCCACTTAGCTAAATCTTAACGAACTATAAGGTTTTAAATCTAAGTTTGTATTTTCGTTCGCAATCATTCCTGAAACAATCTTTCCAGAAATTGGGCCTAAAGTCCATCCTAAATGATGATGTCCAAAACAATAATAAACATTTTTATAATTTTTTGATGGCCCCATGACAGGTAAAAAGTCTGGTAAAGTTGGTCTAAATCCTAACCACTCATCCTCATGCTCGGGTAAATCACCAAGCATATATTTTGCATTATTAATTAAATTTTTAACTCTAGATTTTGACAAAGGATTTTCTAATCCACCAAATTCAACTGTACCAACTACTCTTAATCCTTGTTCCATTGGTGTAATTCCAAAACCACGGTTTGAAAATATTACTGGTCGGCTTAATAAATGATCACAGTTTTTAAAATGAACATGATATCCTCTTTCAGTATCTAGAGGAATTTGTTCATCTAAATTGTCAGTCAATTTTTTAGAAAAAGCGCCACAAGCAATTACTGCTTTATCAAAAACATAACTTTGTGTTTCAGTTTTAAAAATAGGTTTTTCTTCATCAAATTTTATATCTTTAATATTTACTTTGTTAAACTTTCCACCTTTTTGCAAAAATAGATCAAATAATTTTAAAAGGATTCTTTTTGGATTTCGAGCATGTCTCGCATAAGGATAGTAAACTCCAGCATGATAGAAAGGTTTAATATGGGGTTCTAAATCATGAATTTCAGCTTTATTAACTAGTTGCTGCTTTACTCCCAATTCATCTCTAACTCTTATTTCTAATTCCCTACTTTTTAGATCTTGATCATTCCAGATATAAAGTATTCCTTTGTTTTCCACTAATCCTTCAAGATCTATTTCATCAAATAATTCATCATACGCTGGTAGAGCTAAATCTAAAATTTGATGCATATTTTTTGCAGTATGCATCATCTTAGTTTTTGTAGTGTTCATGATAAATTTCATGAACCATGGAATCATTTTTGGAACGTAATTCCATTTTAAAGCTAGAGGACCAGTTGAACTTAATAACATAGCCGGAACATCCGCTAAGACATCAGTTCTATTTAAAGAAAGTGAAGCATAAGGCGAAAAATGTCCTGCATTTCCATAAGAGGCTGCTTGGCTTCCTGGATTATCTCTATCAAATATTGTTACATTAAATCCCTTTTTTTGAAGGAACAATGCATTTGATACACCTTGGATACCTGCACCAACTATTCCAACCTTAATGTTCTTATTCATAAGAACGTTATACAATTAAAAAATTAAAGTTTCATAGTGACAAATTATGCTTAATTAAAATAAATATTTTAAGCAATCATCTGTTTATGATTTATCTTGGCGCTAAGAACAATACCAAACCCGATCATAGTTGCTAACATAGAGGAACCTCCATAGGACATTATTGGTAATGGAGAACCCACAATTGGCAATAAACCCAAGACCATCGAAAGATTTACAACAATATAAATGAATATTGCAAAGGCAAATCCAAAACAGA
This sequence comes from Candidatus Pelagibacter sp. HIMB1495, assembly GCF_052047955.1. NCBI lineage: Bacteria > Pseudomonadati > Pseudomonadota > Alphaproteobacteria > Candidatus Pelagibacterales > Candidatus Pelagibacteraceae > Candidatus Pelagibacter > Candidatus Pelagibacter sp. HIMB1495. The sequence continues at coordinate 1,356,184 of NZ_JBNAIQ010000001.1, forward strand.
ATAACCTTGAAAAATTGCTTCTTGAGATAGCACCTATTCTCAAAATTCTGATAATGATAATTGAATACAAAACCAATAATCCTACTGATCCTATAAATCCAAACTCTTCAGAAAATAAAGTGAATATAAAATCAGTATGTTTTTCAGGTAAAAAATCCAAATAGCTTTGTGTGCCTTTTAAAAAACCTTTGCCCTCTAAGCCACCAGAACCTATTGCTATTTTTGACTGAATTATTTGATAACCAGCGCCCAATGGATCTCTATCAGGGTCTAAAAAAGTCAATATTCTCAATTTTTGATAAGGCTTTAAGAAAGAAATTACAAAAGGTAGTGATATTAAAAAAACTATAAAAGAATAAATAAAATATTTTATCTTAACGCCTCCCAACCATAAAACAATTAGTCCACTTGATGCAATGAGAATTGAAGTTCCTAAATCTGGTTGTGAGAGCACCATAATAATTGGTATTAAAATAATAGTTATTACTGTCATGATACTTGTAACTGAGTTTACATTTTCAATTTTAACCCTGTGATAATATTTTGCTAAGCAAAGTATAATTGCTATTTTCATTAACTCGGATGGCTGTAAATTAAAAAAATATAAATCCATCCATCTTCTTGAGCCTGATGATTTTATTCCAAAAAAAGAAACATAAATTAGTAAAAGAATTACAGATATATAAAACAAGTATGAAAAGTTGTGCCACCATCTAATATTAAAAAACGCAATTAAAATCATTAAAGGGAAAAAGACTACCATTTTACTAAAATGACTTTTTGTATGAAATAGAATTTCTCCTCCATCTGTTGAATACATCACAAATAAACTTAATATTGAAAGTAAAAATATACTTATCAGTAAAATATAATCTAACTCTTTAACCTTTTGCCAAAAAGTAAGTTCGTTATTTAATCTATCGTGTTGAAACATCAAATTTCTATTTCCTCAAAATTTTTTTGTTTATTTCTTAAATCGTTTCTATCAATTATTAATTTGAACAATTCTTTTGCAATTGGTGCTGCAGTTTTACTTCCTGAGCCACCATGCTCAACTATAATACTTAATGCGTATCTTGGATTAATACACGGACCATAAGCAACAAATAATGCGTGATCTCGGTCTTTATAAGGTATTTGCTCAATTTTAAGATCAAGTTCTCTTTCTCGCATGCTAATTCTCTTAACCTGCGCAGTTCCAGTTTTGCCAGCAAATTGATATTTTGGATCGTCTATTCTAGATTTGTATGATGTACCGTATAATTCATTAGTTGAACTAAACATGGCCTCTTGAACAATTTTTATATTTTTGGGATTCTCAAATAATTTTTTTTCTTCAGAAAATAAAGACTCTTCTTCAAATTTATTTTTAGCTTCTTCGAAAGAAACAGTATTATTATCAACTATTATTCTTGGTTTTATAGAGTAACCTCCATTAGCAATCTGAGCTGTCATAAGGCATAATTGAAGTGGAGTTGTTTGCGTATAACCTTGACCTATTCCAGTTATTAATGTTTCTCCAAGCACCCATCCTTTTCCAAGATTATTTTTTTTCCATTTAGTGTTTGGAAATAAACCTGATTTTTCAAGATCAAAATAATCTCCTAACACTTTTTTACCAAGTCCAAATTTTTCAGCTGTAACATTTAATCGATCTACTCCTAGTAATCTTGCAACTTCATAAAAATAAGTATCACATGATTGTTTCATTGCATTTTTTAAACTTACAAATCCATGGCCTTTTTCTTTCCAACAGTGAAAGGTCTGTCCATAGAGCTCCATCTTACCAGTGCATTTAACTTTAAAACTTGGACTAACAATTTTATTTTCTAAAGCAGATAAAGCTACAATTGGTTTTATTGTAGATCCTGGTGAATAAAGTCCAGCAAGTGTCTTGTTTACTAGTGGTTTTAATGGATTATTTCTAATTAATGACCAATCGTCATTACTTATTCCAAATAAAAATTTGTTTGGGTCGTAAGATGGAGAAGAGTACATTGCTATGATATCGCCAGTATAAATATCCATTACACTTATAGATCCAGCGCGATCATTTAAAAGTTTTCCACAAGCTTTCTGAACCTCCGTATCAACAGTTAATCTTACTCTTAAACCTTGTTTGCCTTTTTGATGTTCAAGTTGATTAATTCTTTTCCCATAAGCATTTACTTCATACCTTTGGATAGCATTTGTACCAATTAAGTAATTTTCTAGAGTTTTTTCTAGACCTAATTTTCCAATTTTCATGCCTGGAACAAATCTTTCTTGAACAGTTTCATTAGCTAAAATTTCTTCTTCATTAGGTTGACTGACATATCCTAGAATATGAGTATAAGTTTCGCTAAAAGGGTAATTTCTTGAAATGGTCATAACTGGTTTAACACCAACTAAGTCATATAAATAATTATTTATTTTTAAAAAATCACTCCAAGATAAGTTTTCAGAAACAATAATACTTTCCCAAGGTTTTAATTTATTTTTTGATTTTACAATTTTTTCTATTTTTTTATCACTCAGGTTAAGTAGAGTTTTTAATCGAGTTAACAAATAATTGAAGTTTTCAACTTGTTCTGGAATTATATGAAGTTGATATACTTTTAAATTTCCGGCTATAACATTGCCAAAGTAATCCACTATATCACCTCTTATTGGTGGCAACTTCCATTCTCTAATTCTATTTTTATCTGAAAGAGTAAGATATTTTTTATTTTCGTTAACTTGCAGAGAAAAAAGTCTAGCTATAATTCCTGTAAAAATAATTACTTTTGCAGCACCAATAATAAACATCCGTCTATTAATTACGTCTGTTTTTCTAATACTTGAATTACCGCTAATCATTCTGTTTATTTGAAATTTTGCTATTTAAAATGTTAAATAAAATAAAAAAAAATGGGTAAAATAGAAAAGTAAAACCAGAGTTTATTAAGTAGTCCATATAATCAACCTGATATAAAAATACTAAGTCTAAAATTATTACTTGAATTGAATTGATAAGCAAAACAGCAATAATAAATGAAAGCCAATCATTTATAAATTTTGGACTTAGTGTAATTTGTCTAATATATGAGGTAATGGCACAGATTAGTAAGTAACAAAAACTGCTTATTCCAATTGGAATACCAATTACTACATCGTTAATAATTCCTGCTAAGAAAATTGAGAAATATCCTAGGTAATCTGGATTTCTTAAAGTCCAAAAAAAGATTAAAATGAAAATGAAATTGAATGAAAAATAATCTAACTTTAAATAATTAAAATCAAATTCATTAAACACTGAAAAAAACAAAAGAATAATCGGCAAATAAGAGAGGAATGATCTAAAAAATGTACTTTTATTCAATGAAGCCATTATTGACCCTTCCCTATTTTAAATTCTACAATCTTTACAAAACTTAATTGTCCAAAATCAGAAAAAAAACTTAGTTGATCGGAACTATTTGTTATTTTACCAACTGGAATACCTGGTTTAAAAATACCAGCAAGACCAGAGGTATATACAACAGCCTCATTTTCAATCTGATTTTCTTTGTACTCATCTTTGGTATATTCGATTACTCCATGATCCTTACCAGTTCCAGAGGCTACAGCTTGTAGAAATGGGGGCTGAATTACTACTGGTATTTTGCTATTTAAATCTGACAGAAGTAGAGCTCTTGAATTTGAATAATTTACCTCAATAATCTGACCGACCAAATAATTTCGATCCATTACTGCCATTCCCATTTTTACATTGTCTTTAGTTCCTCTATTCAAAACTATTGATTTTAAATATGGACTTTCTCTATCAATTAAAACTCTTGCAAATATATCTTCTGAATTTATGCTTTCATCAATCAACTCTCTAAGTCTTTTATTTTCAGCAGTTAAAATAGTATTTAATACTTTAATCTCATCTGTATTTTCTATTTTAATTAATTGGTTTTGATGATTTTTATAAAAATCAAGGTGTGATTTAATTTTAGATATTACCTCTTCAATTTTATTTTCTGGTACAGACACAACATAAGAAGATCTATATATTACTTCGTTAATTCCTAACTTAACAAGTTGAATTGGTTTAAAATTAAAATTGCTTAAAATTATTATAACAACAGATAAAATAATTAAGCTTATAAGCGAAAACTTTTGTTGATCTTTCTTTTTTAAAAAAACAGATCTTAAGGCAATTACAAAGTCATCTCTGCCTTTTACCATCTTTTAATATTCAGATAACATAGTAGAAAAAGTTTCTTCTTGATCCAAAGCTTTACCAGTTCCAACTGCAACACAAGACAATGGATCATCAGCAACATGCACTGGTAAACCTGTTTCTTTTGAGAATCTTTTGTCAATATTTTTTAATAAAGCTCCACCACCTGTTAAAGTAAGACCCATATCTACTAAGTCAGCAGATAATTCTGGAGGAGTATTTTCCAAAGCATCTTTGATTGCATTAACCATTTCTTTCAAAATATCATTAAGTGCTTCAGCAGTATCTTCTTCGGTAATGTTTACTTCTTTTGGAGTACCTGATCTTAAATCTCTACCTTTTACAGGATAAGTATTAGTTCCTGTTGGAATAGCTGTACCCATTTCTTTCTTAATTTTTTCAGCAGTAGTGTCTCCAATCAGTAAATTGTATTCTTTTCTCATGTAATTTACTATTGCTGTATCCATAGCATCACCAGCAACCCTTAGGGATTTAGAATAAACCAGTCCACCTAATGACATGACTGCTATCTCACTGGTACCACCACCTATATCAACAATCATCGATCCTGTGGCTTCAGAAATTGGAAGTCCGGCTCCAATAGCTGCAGCGATTGGTTCTTCAATTAATTGAACTCTTCTTGCTCCCGCAGCTAATGCGCTGTCTTGAATTGCTTTTCTTTCAACTGGTGTTGAACCAGTTGGTACACATATTAAAATTCTAGGATTAGCAAAAGTACTTCCTTTATGAACTTTTTTTATAAAGTGTTTGATCATCTCCTCTGTAACTATAAAGTCTGCTATAACACCATCTCTTAAAGGTCTGATAGCACTAATATTCCCAGGTGTTCTTCCAAGCATTGTTTTGGCTTCATCTCCAACAGCTAAAACATTTTTCTTTCCACCTTGATCAACAATTGCAACGACAGATGGTTCGTTAAGAACAACACCTTTTCCTTTTAATACCACTAGTGTATTTGCTGTTCCAAGATCAATTGCCATATCTTGGCTCCATACTTTTTTAACGCTATCGAATAACCCCATTATATTCCCCTTACCTTTTGACTTTCTTGCTCCATTGGAGCTGTTTTATCTCGTTTAATTATCATTTTATTTAAAGCATTTATGTAGGCATTTGCAGAAGCAACTAAAGTATCAGTATCTGCCGCTTGACCCACGGTAGTTTTTCCATTTTCCTCAATTTTTACACTTACGGTTGCTTGAGCATCAGTACCTTCGGTTACAGCATGCACTTGATAAAGCTGTAAATTTACATCATGAGGATAAAGAGTTTTTATACATTTAAATATTGCATCAACTGGTCCATCCCCAGTTTCTGAAGCTTGTTTTACATCTCCGTAAACATCTAAAGTCATCTCTGCTTTTTGAGGTTCTCCTGTACCAGCAAATACTTTTAATGATTTCAAGTTAATTGCACTAACTTTATTATCAACAATTAAACTATCATCAACTAATGCAATAATATCCTCATCATAAACATGTTTTTTCTTGTCTGCTAAAACCTTAAACTTTGCAAATGCATTTCCTACTACATCATCTGTTAAATCTGGATAACCCAAACTGTTTAATTTATCTTTAAAAGCATGACGTCCAGAATGTTTGCCCATTACTAATGAGGTTTGTTTAACTCCAACACTCTCTGGAGTCATAATTTCATAAGTCTGTCTATTTTTTAACATTCCATCTTGATGAATGCCTGCCTCATGTGCGAATGCATTTTTTCCAACAATTGCTTTATTATATTGGACTGGAAATCCAGTAGCATTTGAAACTATCTTTGATGCCTTGCTTAATAAAGTTGTGTTAATTCCAGTATCGTAAGGCATTAAGTCTGGTCTTGTCTTAATTGCCATTACAACTTCTTCTAATGCAGCATTACCTGCTCTCTCACCTAAACCATTTATAGTACATTCAATTTGTCTTGCTCCTGCTTGAACGCCAGCTAAAGAATTAGCTACCGCTAAACCTAAATCATTATGACAATGAGTAGATAAAATTGCTTTATCAATGTTAGGAACTTTATTTAAAAGCGTTTCAATGATTGTTGTGAACTCAGAAGGTATTGTATAACCAACAGTATCAGGAATATTAATTGTTGTTGCTCCATTTTTAATTGCAAGCTCAACTGTTTTACACATATAATCCATATCAGTTCTTGTCCCATCTTCACATGACCACTCAACATCATCAGTAAATTTTCTTGCATAAGAAACGTGTTTTCCAATTGACTCATAAACATCTTCAGGTGACATATTTAATTTATGCTTCATATGTAATGGACTTGTAGAAATAAAAGTATGTATTCTAAATCTAGGAGCATGCTTTAGTGCTTCATATGCTCTATCAATATCTTTTACTGAATGTCTAGACAATCCTGCTGGTATAGAATTTTTTAAAATCTTACTAACTTCAGAAACTGACTCAAAATCTCCTGGTGATGCTATAGGAAAACCCGCTTCGATAATATCAATTCCCAGTTCATCAAATACTCGAGCAATCTGAATTTTTTCTTCCAAACTCATTGATGCGCCAGGTGATTGCTCACCATCACGCATAGTTGTATCAAATATAAAGACTCTATCTTTGTCGCTCATAATAAAAATTTTTGGAAAATCTATAATACAATCTATAAGAGAGATTGCAAAATAATTAGTATAAATAGCTAAATTTTTTCGTGTATTTTAGGTGATACAAAAATTAATTATAAATAGACTCAATTTTAGGCATCAAGTGTAAAAGTTCCATTGTGTATTCATGGCTAGGGTTCAAAAATAAATCTTCAGTATTTGAAACTTCACATAACTTGCCATCTTTTAGAACTCCAATTCTATCACACATTTGTCTTACAACCGGTAAGTCATGGCTAATAAATAAAATTGTTAAATTTAATTGCTCTTGAAGATCTTTTAACAAATTTAATATTTGCGCTTGAATACTAACGTCTAGTGCAGATGTGGGTTCATCACAAACTAAGAGCCTTGGCTGTGTTGCTAAAGCTCTTGCAATAGAAATTCTTTGTCTTTGACCGCCAGAAAATTCATGTGGATATCTATTTGCTGATTTTTGAGTCATTTCAACTGAGTCCAATAAGTCATTTATATAATTATTTAGATCTGAGTTAGAAATAGAAGGATTGTGAAGTGTAATAGGCTCAGCAATTATATCTTTTACTTTCAATCTACCATTTAATGATGAATAGGGATCTTGAAATATCATTTGTATTTGTTTCCTAAATTTCATTAATTCTGATCTATTTTTTATTTTTGTAATGCAAGTTTTATCAAAAAATATATCTCCTGAAGAAGGTTTAAATAAATTCACAATCATTTTTGCAATAGTAGATTTTCCGCTTCCACTTTCGCCTACTAGTCCAAATGATTCACCTTCTTTTATTTCAAATGAAACATTATTTACAGCTAATACAGAATTTTTAGAATTTTCTGTAAAAAAATTATCATCAAAACTTTTATTGAGATTTTTTACTTGTACTAAATCTTGATTGATAATTTGTTTTTTAGTCCATCTATTCAATATTTTGATATTATTTTGTTTATTTTTATTTTCTTTTTCTACTATTACAAATCTAGAAATTTTCTTATTCGTAGGTGGAACCGAACTCACAAGACTCTTGGTATAACTTTGTTGAGGAGTTGTTAAAATTTTTTTTGTCTCGCCAATTTCGACTAAATCTCCGCTTTTCATCACAGCTACACGATTAGCTGTTTCTGCTATTACACCCATATCATGAGTGATTAAAATCACAGCTAAATTTCTTTCTTTTGTTAGTTTTTTAATTAAATCTAAAATCTGTGATTGAATGGAAACATCTAGAGCAGTAGTAGGTTCATCGGCAATTAATAATTCCGGTTCACAACATAAGGCCAAAGAAATAACCACTCTTTGTCTCATTCCTCCTGAAAACTGATGAGGATAATCGTTAAATCTTTTTTCAGCATCCTTAATTCCAACTTCCTTTAATAAATTAATAGATTTATTTTTTGCTTCCTCTTTGTTTAAATTTAGATGAGTTTGTATAGTTTCAATTAATTGATCACCAACTGTTAATATTGGATTTAAAGATGTTTGTGGGTCTTGAAATATTAATCCAATTTTATTTCCTCGATATTTAATTATACTCTCTGAATTTTCATGAATATTTAAGTTTCCCAAAATTACTGAGCCGCTCGATACTTTTCCTGGCTCATCAATTAAATTAATTATAGCGTTTCCAACAGTACTTTTTCCAGAACCAGACTCTCCAACTAATCCTAAAATTTCACCTTTATTTACCTCAATATTAACGTTTTTGGCTGCGTAAACAGTCTCTTTACGCATTTTATAATCAACACTTAAATTATTTATTTTTAAAAAACTCATTTTTTTAATTTTGGATTTAAAGTGTCCCTCATCCAATCTCCTAATAAATTAATTGAAAAAGCTAAAATTACCAAAAAAATTGCTGGGAAAAATGTAATCCACCATTCTCCTGAAAATAAAAAATCATTACCTAATCTTATTAAGGTTCCTAAAGAAGGAGTTGTTGGAGGAACCCCAACACCTAAAAAACTTAAAGTCGACTCTGCCAAGATAGCAAGGGCTAAACCAATTGTTCCAATGACCATAACAGGTCTCATGATGTTTGGAAGAATATGTTTAAACATTATCACAATGTTTGAAATACCAATAATTGTTGATGCAGATACGTAGTCTTTATTTTTTTCAACTAAAGTTGCTGCTCTTGATACTCTAGCAAATTGTGGCCATTCAGAAATCCCAATAGCAAAAATCAAAACATAGATCGCCATTTCATCATGCATTTCTCTTGAAATTAATCCTCTTGCAATTCCATCAACCAAGAGTGCCATCAATATACTTGGTACAGTTAACTGAACATCTGTTAGCCTCATTACTACCATTTCATATTTGCCACCAAAATATCCAGCTGTTAATCCTAAACCAACACCAAGAACTAGACTAAATATAATTGCAGCAAAACCAACAATAAGAGATATTCTACATCCATATAATATGGTTGATAACATATCTCTTCCTTGACCATCTGTTCCTAAAATAAATTGTGCCAAACCATCTTCTGTCCAAGAAGGGGGTGTAAATGCATCCATTAAGGATAAAGATGATGGATCAAAAGGTGTATATGGTGTTAAAAATTCAATAAAAAAAGAACAGAAGAAAATTATGAATAAAATAGCCGAAGATATAATTGCTGTCGGAGATTTAATAAAGCTGTGATAAATGTCACTATCCTTAATTCTTTCCCATCTTGTCATATTTAAATTATTATCCACTTGCAGTGTCTCCCTTAATTCTGATTCTCGGATCAATGAAATAATAAAGAATATCTACAATAAAATTTATCATCACAAAAACAAATGCGATAAAAACTAAATATGCTGACATGATTGGTATATCTACAAACTGAACAGCTTGGATGAATAAAAAACCCATACCAGGCCATTGAAAAACAGTTTCTGTTATAATTGAAAACGCAATTAAGGTTCCAATGTTAATTCCAGCAATTGTTATTACAGGTATCAAGCCATTTTTTAATGCATGTTTGTATTTAATGCTTTTCTCACTTATTCCACGAGCTCGAGCGAATTTTATATAATCAGTTTGTAAAATTTCCATCATCTCGGCTCTTACTAACCTGATAATATAAGTCATTTGAAAAAGGCTTAACGTAACTGAAGGAAGTATTATTGCTTTAAGACCTGAAACTGTCAAAAAACCTGTTGTCCAAAATCCTAAATCAACCACTTCTCCTCTTCCAAATGAAGGTAACACTCCCAAAATTACAGCAAATAAATATATAAATAATATACCTATTACAAATGTGGGGAGTGACACTCCAAGTAAAGATACTGCCAAGATAAAGTCACTCAAGAAACCTTTCCTGTGAATACCTGTATAAACACCTAATAAAGTTCCAGTTATCAATGCTATTAGAGCCGAAATTACTACAAGTTCAATTGTAGCAGGCAATCTTTCGGTGATTAGTTCAGATACTGGTCTTCTTAATTGATAAGATATACCAAATTCGCCCTTAGATGCATTAACCACAAACCTAGAGAATTGAATATGGATTGGATCCATTAATCCTAGAGTTTCCCTTAATTCAGCTCTTTCTTCATCAGAAGTTTCCTCCCCAACCATATTGTTTATTGGGTCTCCAACAAAATTAAAAAGAGAGAAAGAAACAAAGGCAACTACAAGCATCACCAAAGCTGATTGGAATAGTCTTTTAAAGAAATATTTTATCAAGTTAAGAGGATTTAATGTTCACAAGCCCTTTAAATAACTAAAGGGCTTGTAATAATTTTTAATTATTTAGAACCGTAAACTGCAGTTTTAAATAATGGCTCATTGTTAGGTCTTATAGGAACACTAACATTGTTTTTAGAAGCCCAAGAAATTACTTGGTGGTGTAAAGGTAGATAAGAAATATCATCTTTTACAATTTTCCAAGCTTTTGCAATTGCAGCATTTCTTTTTTCTAAATCTACTTCACCTTCCATTACTCTAATTGCAGCATCTACTTCAGCGTTACTAAAGTTAACTCTATTCCAACTAGCACCTGTTTCATATAAGTAATGAAAAACGTAGTGACTATCTAAAGTTGGAACACCCCAACCTAGCATGTAGAAATCACCTTGATTATCTTTTAGCTCCTTGAAGTGTTTACTTTTTGTTTGAGCAAATAAATTAACTTTAACACCTACTTTACCCAACATTCCAACAACAGCTGTACAAATAGCTTCATCATTTACATACCTGTCGTTAGGACATCTTAACTCAACTTCAAATCCATTAGGATATCCAGCTTCAGCTAATAATTTTTTAGAAGCCTCTGGATCATAAGGTAATCTTTTATCAAGTTCAGCTGTATAACCATTTACACCTGGGAAAGTTATTATACCTGCAGGTTCACTTAAACCTCTCATAACTTTCTTCTTAATGGCTTCAATATCAATTGCTTGATAAAGTGCTTGTCTAACTTCTTTTTTCTTGAAAGGATTATCACCTGTATTTCCTGTTCTTAACTTATCTGCAGCTTGATCCATTCCTAAGAAAATTGTTCTCATTTGAGCGGTACTTTCAACTTTAGTATTTGGAGAAAAACCAATTCTTGCTAAATCTTGCACCGGTGCATCTGTTACTATATCAATCTCACCTGACAATAACGCTGCTACTCTTGTTGCAGCATTTTTAATAGGTAGTAATTCAATTGAAGAAAGACCTTTATCTTTCATCTCACCCCACCAGTATTTATTTTTCTTAAAAACTGTCTTAGTGTTAGGTTCTCTTTTAGTTATTCTAAAAGGTCCAGTACCCATAGCATTTACAGCAGAAAATGTTTCTTGCCCAGCGTCCCAATTTTGAGGTGATGTTGCAAAATTTTTCTCAGACCAAGCTTTGGACATTATAAAAATGTTTGACAATTGATTTAAAAGAATTGGATTTGGTTTACTTGTTGTAATTTTAACAGCATAATCTCCAACTGCTTCTACACCAGATATGGTGCTAATATATTCTTTAAAATCAGATGTTCTTTGTTTGGCTCTTAAGATACTAAAAACCACATCCTCGGATGTCATTCCTGAACCATCAGAAAATCTAGCGTCTTCTCTTAAAGTAAATATCCAAGTGTTTGGATCAGTTGTTTTCCATTTCGTAGCTAAAGCAGGTCCTATTTTCATATCCAAACCTCTTTCAACAAGTGCTTCATAAACTTGTCTAGATACTTGCGTAGTTGGACCCTCATTTTGTGCATGTGGATCTAGTGTTAAACTGTCTCCTTGCATAGACCATTTAATTGTTTGAGCTGATGCAGAAGAAAATCCAAATACTAAAACCAAAGACAATATTTTGATTATATTTTTAATATTCATTTTAACCCTCATGTTTTAAATTTATTTAAAAAGTATAAGTTAAATAATTAGATTATAGTAGTGATAATTTAGCAATGAAATTTAGCTTTTATCACTATCAACTAATTTTTTCTTACTAATCCAAGGCATCATAGCTCTAAGCTCTGCACCAACCTTTTCAACAGAATGCTCAGCTAATTTTGCTCTAGTTGCTAAGAAGTTTTTTTGACCAGTTTTACACTCATCCATCCACTCTTTAGTAAATTTACCTGATTGAATATCTGACAAAACTTCTTTCATTCTTTTCTTAGTTTCTTCCTTATTGATAATTCTTGGACCAGATTGATACTCACCATATTCAGCAGTATTTGAAATTGAATAATTCATATTTGCAATTCCACCTTCATAGATCAAATCAACAATTAATTTAACTTCATGAACTGTTTCGAAATATGCCATCTCTGGTTCATACCCAGCTTCAACTAAAGTTTCATATCCATTTTTAATTAGTTCAACTAAACCACCACATAAAACAGTTTGTTCACCAAATAAATCTGTTTCAACTTCGTCTTTGAAAGTAGTTTCAATAATACCTGATCTTCCTCCACCTACTGCTGAAGCATAGGAAAGAGCTAAATCTCTTGCTTTACCAGATCCATCCTGATGAACTGCAAACAAACATGGAACTCCACCACCTTTTTCATACTCACTTCTTACTAAATGACCAGGTCCTTTTGGGGCAACCATAAATACATCTAAATCTTTTCTTGCTTTAATTAAATCATAATGAACGTTTAAGCCGTGAGCAAAAGCGATACTTGTTCCTTCTCTAACTCTTTGTTCAATATGGTTTTTATAAATTTCAGCTTGTAATTCGTCTGGAGTTAATATCATAACAACATCTGCCCAAGCAGCTGCATCAGATAAATTCATCACTTTTAAACCTTTTGATTCAGCTTTAGCAACACTTGATGATCCTTCTCTTAAAGCAACAACTATCTCTTTAACTCCGCTATCTTTTAGATTAAGTGCATGAGCATGACCTTGGCTTCCATAACCAAAAATTGCAATTTTTTTATTTTTAATTAAATCTACATCTGCATCTTTTTCATAAAACATTTTCATAATTTATCTCCTATTAATTAGTTAAAAATTTTTGCACCTCTTGTCATTGCAACTGCCCCTGTTCTTGAAGTGCTTATAAGTCCCAAGGGTTTTAATTTTTTGCTCATTTTATCAATCTCTCTTCTAAGTGCTGTTATTTGAATAACTGCAGATGATTTTGTTTCATCCAATACTACTGGGTTAAATTTTTTACAAGCATTTAAACATTTTTCAATTTTATTTTTTTTTCCTACAATTTTGAATAAAGCCATCTCTTTAAAAATAACGTCTTTATCGTCTCTTTTGAATTCAGCAACTTTGTGTACAGGTACTAATTTGGTTAATTGTAGTCTAATCTGTTCAATTACCTGTGGTGTTCCAGTTGTTACAATTGTTATTCTTGATATGTTTTTGATAGCATCAATTTCTGCTACTGCCAAAGACTCAATATTGTAACCTCTTCCAGAAAATAGGCCGACTACTCTTGCAAGAACACCCGCCTCATTATCAACCCAAACCACAAAAATATAAGTATCTGATTTTTGTTTTATAGATGGAGAGCTATAAGCTGACTTAGATTTTGGCATTTTGATTATACTAAGGCTTTGCCTTTTCCTTTAATTTTATTCTCTTCTTGATCGTTCGGTCCAAGTATCATTTGATTATGAGGTTTGCCTGAAGGTATCATTGGAAAACAGTTTTCATTTGGATCGACATGACAATCAAAAATAACAGGACCATTATGATCTACCATTTCTTGAATTTTTTCATCTAGCTCTAATGGATTATCAGCCTTAATTCCTTTACAGCCATAAGCGTCAGCCATTTTCATAAAATCTGGTAATGCTTCTGAATAACTCTCAGAATAATTCTTTTCATGAAGCAGCTCTTGCCATTGTCTTACCATTCCCATGTACTGGTTGTTCAAAATAAATATTTTTATTGGTAAGTTATATTGAACAGCTGTAGACATCTCTTGCATTGTCATTAAAACTGAAGCTTCTCCTGCAATATCAATAACTAATTTTTCTGGATGAGCTACTTGAACTCCAACAGCTGCTGGTAATCCATAACCCATAGTTCCTAATCCACCTGAAGTCATCCATCTATTGGGTTTGTTAAATTTATAATGTTGAGCAGCCCACATTTGATGCTGACCTACTTCTGTTGTTACATAAGTATCTTTATTTTTTGTTAATTCATAAAGTCTTTGAACAGCATGCTGAGGTTTTATGCTATCTTCACTATTAATAAAATTTAAAGAATTTTTATTTCTCCATTTTTGAATTTGTTCCCACCATTTTGCAATATTAGGTTTATTTGATTTACCATTACCATTTTTCTTTTTAACAATTGTTTTATTTACTTTATCAATTACTTTCGTTACATCACCTACAATTGCAAGATCTACTTTAATAATTTTGTTAATTGATGATGGATCAATATCAATATGAACTTTTTTTGAATTAGGTGAGAACTCATCAATTTTTCCAGTGATACGATCATCAAATCTTGCACCAATGTTTATTAATAAATCACAGTCATGCATTGCATTGTTTGCTTCATATGTTCCATGCATTCCGAGCATTCCTAAAAACTGATTATCATCTCCAGGATAAGCACCTAGACCTTGCAAAGTTGAAGTAATTGGAAATCCTGTTAGTTCAACAAATTTTCTAAGAGCTTCACTTGCTTTTGGTCCTGAATTAATTACCCCTCCACCACTATAAATTATTGGCTTCTTTGCTTTATTAATTAAATTAATCAATTGGTCAATTTCGTCAGCTGAAAACTTATTGTGAGATTTGCCATTTAAACTTTTTTCTTTTTTTGGTTTTTTATATTTTGCTTTTGCAAATTGAATGTCTTTTGGAATATCAATTAACACTGGGCCAGGTCTTCCAGTTGTAGCAACTTTGAATGCTTCATGCATAACATCTGAAAGATCATTAATATCTTTTACTAACCAGTTATGCTTTGTACATGGTCTTGTTATTCCTGTTGTATCACATTCTTGAAATGCATCCGTACCAATTAGGTGTGTTGGAACTTGACCCGAAATACAAACCATTGGAACTGAATCCATATATGCATCTGTTAAAGCAGTAACAACATTGGTGGCACCAGGACCTGATGTAACTAGAACAACACCAGGTTTTCCAGATGATCTAGCATAACCTTCTGCTGCATGACCTGCACCTTGCTCATGTCTTACAAGAATATGTTTAATGGATGGATGATTTTTTAATTCATCATATATTGGAAGTACAGCACCACCAGGATAACCAAAAATATGGTTTACCTCTTGGTCCTCAAGACACTTAAATACGATTTCTGCTCCAGTTAATAATTTTGGCATTTCGCAATCTAGCTGAAGTTGTGCTGATTGGTCAAGGTTAAGTATAGAAAATTTAAATTTTTTTTAAAAATTTATTTATCTCAGATGGATTCAGTTTAAGCCAATCACTCATGTGTCCTCGGGCCCATGTGCTTTGTCTTTTGGCGTATTGTCTAGTTTTTATTGATATTTTTTCTTTGATTTCATCAATTTTTTTTTCTTTTGCTAAATATTCCTGAATTTCATTTATTCCAATTGCTTTGCGTGCAGTCATCTGATCATTAATTTTTAGTTTTAGAAATCTTTTAACCTCATTCACAGCGCCCATTCTAATCATTTTCCCAGTTCTTTGATGAATTCTTATAACTAAATCTTCACGAGGGTAATCGATATAAATTTTTAAAAAATCCTCGTCTAAATAATTTGATTTAGTATTTTTAAACCAATCATGAAGAGATTTTTTTGTAAATTTTTTAACTTCAAAAGCTCTAATTGATCTTTGAGTATCCGTTGGATTAATTTTATTTTTCGAAAGAGGATCTAGCTTTAATAATTGCTTATAAAATTTATTTTGGCCAATTTTTTTGTTTAGATTTCTAATTTGATTTCTAAACTTGACTGGAATGTTTGGAATTTGAACCAAACCATCAGTTAATGCTTTAAAATAAAGTCCAGTACCTCCAACAAGAATTGGAATTTTCTTTCTTTTTTTAACTTCAATTATTTTTTTATTTGCAATTTTAAGCCAATCACCAGTTGAAAAACTTTTCTTTGCATCTTGGAAACCATATAGATGATGTTTTATTGACTGATAATTTTTTGGGCTAGGTCTTGCTGACAAAATTTTAAGTTGCTTATAAACTTGCATACTATCTGCATTAATAATTTCTCCTTTAATTTTTTTTGCAAGTTTAATTGCAAAACTTGATTTTCCAGATGCTGTAGGTCCTGAAATTAAAATTATCTTGGATTTTAAATCCATTACTAATCTAATTTAACACCAATATATCTTCGTTGATTTTGATTGTTATAAATTGCAATTAAAATAGTTTTTTGATTTGAGTTTATTGCTTTTTGAGTGATATCTCTTAAATCATCTGCTGATTTAATTTTTTTCTTTTGAGCTTCAATAATAACACTATTTATCTCAATTGAATTTACTAAAGGACTGTTATTAGCCATATTGGTAATTACTAATCCTGTAGTTTGGTTTGGTAATTTACGGTTTTTTATATCCTCTTTAGTTAAAGGTCTTACTGATATTCTTAAACTCTCTACAATTTCATCTAAATTATTTTCATCTTGTTTTGGATTTTCACTTACTTTGAAGTCATCAGAGGTTTCTAATCTTCCCAACAAAACCTTTTTAGTTATTTCTTTTTTATTTCTCCAAATTTTTACATCTACATTTTTTCCAACTTCTGTTCTTGCAACAATTGCTGGCAACTCTTTCATTTGCTTAATCTCAACTCCATTAAACTCTAAAATAATATCTCCAGCCTGAATTCCTGCTTTTTCAGAAGGACTATTTTCAGCAACACTTGCAACTAAAGCACCTCTTGGTTTATCTAGTTCTTCAACCTCAGCAATTTCTTTTGTTACATCTTGAATTCTTACACCTAGCCAACCTCTTTTTGTTTCACCAAACTCTATAAGTTGTTTAATTACTTGTTGAGCACTATTGGATGGAATTGAAAATCCTATACCAATAGAACCATTTCTTCCTAAGATGGCTGTATTAATTCCAATTACATTTCCTTCCATGTCAAATAAAGGTCCACCTGAATTTCCTGAATTTATTGATGCATCTGTTTGAATAAAATCTTCATATCTTGATAATCCAATTGATCTATTTCTTGCTGAAATAATTCCAGCAGTTACTGTCCCACCAAGACCAAATGGATTTCCAATTGCTAAAACCCAATCACCAATTCTTGCTTTGTCTGAGTCTCCAAAGCCAACTGGTTTAAATTTATCTTCTGTATCTAATTGTAATACCGCAATATCCATCAAAGGATCAGCACCAAGCACTTTTGCTTTATATTCTTGGTCTCCGTTAACTCTAACAATAATATCATCAGCATCCTGAATTACGTGATTATTTGTAACCACCACTCCCTTCTCGTCAATAATAAATCCAGAACCCAAAGCTGCTGATTTTCTCTCTTGAGGTGTTCCAAATTCTTTAAACATATCTTCAAATGGAGATCCTGGAGGGAATTGAAATGGAAAAGAGTTATTATTTGTAACCACAGTAGTTGACGTAGAAATATTTACCACAGAAGGCATTAATTTTTCTGCAAGATCTGCAAATGATGCTGGAACAGGCCTAGAGTTTGATTGTAATGAAAAACTTAGAGAAAATATAATTGTTAAAACAATGAATTTTAATTTTTTCATATTAACTTTTAATAAAATAAATAATCACAAAGCCTATAACTGCAAAAATAAGTCCTCCTGATCTTAGTTGACTATCTTTAACAAGTTCAAGTTTTTTAAGCATACTTTTCATTTTTGCTGGAAATAAGGCATATAAAATTCCCTCTATAAATAAAAAAAGACCAAAAGCTATGACTAGCTCATTCATCTAAAAACTATTGTTTAATATCAGGATTTATATTTCCAAAAAATTTGAAAAATTCACTATCAGGAGACAAGATCATTGATGTTTCTCCTGCATTAAATGCCTTACCATAAGCTTGCATAGATCTATAAAAAGCAAAAAATTCAGGATCTTTTCCGAAAGCTTCAGCGAAAATTTTGTTTCTTTCTCCGTCACCTTCTCCTTTCATAATTTCTGATTGTTTTTGAGCATCTGCTAATATCACGGTTACTTCTTTGTCAGCAGTCGAAGTAATTGTTACTGCCATCTCAGCACCTTTTGCTCTAAATTCCTTTGCTTCTCTTTCCCTCTCAGTCTGCATTCTTCTATAAATTGCATCACTGTTTGCTGTAGGAAGATCAGCTCTTTTTATTCTTACATCTACAATATTTATTCCAAAATTTTGAGCTTCATTATTAACACCATCTTTAATCAAAGACATTTGTTTTGATCTATCTTGTGATAGCAAGGTTTGTAATTCTTCTTGACCCAAAACATTTCTAATTCTTGAGTTTATAATCGTAGATAATCTTGATCTTGCAACCCTTTCGTCTCCAACTGAAATATAAAATTTCAAAGGATCAACTATTTGAAATCTCGCAAAAGCATCAACAATTAACCTTTTTTGGTCAGATGCAATTACTTCTTCTGGGGGGGTATCTAAATTTAAAATTCTTTTATCCAAGTAAACAACGTTTTGAATGAATGGAATTTTAAAGTTTAAACCTGGTTTCATTATAATTCTTTTTGGATCACCAAACTGAAGAATTATCGCTTGATTTACTTCTTTGACTATAATTACTGATAGGAATGCTACAACACCAATCAAAACTAGTATTCCAGCAATTATTTTTCCAGCTTTCATTTAATTTGTCTCTTTCTTTTTAAGCTCTGGTAATGGTAGATATGGCACAACACCTGAACCAGATTCTTTATCTATAATAATTTTGTTTATATCTGCTAGGACGGTTTCCATTGTCTCAAGAAACATTCTTTCTTGAGTAACTTCTTTTGCTTTAGCATACTCATTGTAAATAGCTAAAAATCTACTAGCTTCACCCTCTGCCTTAGCAACAACTTCTTTTTTATAAGCTTCTGCAGCTTGTAAAATTTTCTGTGCTTCCCCTCTTGCTCTTGGGATCACATCGTTTGCATAAGCTTCAGCTTCGTTTTTAGATCTTTCCATATCTGCTCTTGCAGCTTGAACATCTCTAAATGCATCAATTACTTGATCGGGTGGGTCAGCTTTTTGTGTTTGTACCTGAGTAATTTGTACTCCACTTTCATAGTCATCTAAAATGCTTTGAATAATTTCTTGAGTTTCAATCTCAATACTTGATCTACCTTCTGTTAATATTGGTTGAATATCACTTTTAGCAATTACTTCTCTCATTGCTGTTTCTGCGGCTGCTTTAACAGTTCCTACAGGGTCCTGAATTTTAAATAAAAAATTTCCAGCATCTTTGATAACCCAAAATACCGAAAAATCGATATTTACAATGTTTTCATCACCAGTAAGCATTAAACTTTCTTGAGGAACATCTGCAACTCCTCCACCTGTAGAAAAACCACTATCTCTTTCAGACCTAAATCCAATATCGATTCTATTTACTTTAGTTACTTTTGGAGTTTGAACAGTCTCAACTGGAAATGGAATATGGTAGTTCAATCCAGGTTGGGTAGTTTTAACAAATTTTCCAAATCTAAGAACAACCCCTTGTTCATCAGGTAATACTCTATAAAGTCCACTTGCAAGCCATACAAAGGCTAAGACTAATAAAATTAATCCAATAGACTTTCCACCTGAAGATTTTCCACCAGGTAAAAACTTTCTTATTTTATCTTGAAACTCTCTTATGATTTCATCTACGTTTGGTGGTGTTGGTCCTCTTCCTGAACCATTGCCGCCACTACCACCCCCTGGAGGTGTTCCCCATGGGCTTCCGCCTCTGCCTCTGAAATCATCCGACATATGTCAAAGTATATAGTGTCTTTATCGCAAAAAACAAGTAAGGATAGTTTTATGTCAGATAAAAAGACAGAACTAAGTGACGCAATGAAAAAGAAGGTGGAGCCTAGAGTTTTTACAAAAAATCCAATTTTAGGAACTAAGTTTACAATTGCAATCTCGAGTGCAAAAGGTGGTGTAGG
Organism: Candidatus Pelagibacter sp. HIMB1495; assembly: GCF_052047955.1. Classification (NCBI taxonomy): domain Bacteria; kingdom Pseudomonadati; phylum Pseudomonadota; class Alphaproteobacteria; order Candidatus Pelagibacterales; family Candidatus Pelagibacteraceae; genus Candidatus Pelagibacter; species Candidatus Pelagibacter sp. HIMB1495. Next base: position 1,376,477 of record NZ_JBNAIQ010000001.1, read on the forward strand.
TAAATCTACATTTGCAACGAATCTTGCCTTGGCTTTAAAAAAAGTTGGATGCAAAGTTGGATTGTTAGATGCTGATATTTATGGCCCTTCAATTCCAAAAATGTTTGATATTAATGAAAAGCCAAAAAGTGACGGTCAAAAATTAGATCCCATAACAAAATATGACATTCAATGTATGTCAATTGGATTTTTAGCAGATCAGCAAACTCCGATGATTTGGCGTGGTCCAATGGTGACGAGTGCAATTAAAACTTTTACTCAGAAGGTTAATTGGAAAGATTTAGATTTTATAATTGTTGATATGCCTCCAGGAACTGGTGACACTCAATTAACTTTTTCACAAGAAATTAAAATGGATGGTGCAATCATAGTATCAACTCCACAAGAAGTTGCTCTTTTAGATGTAAAAAGAGGAATTAAAATGTTTGATAAACTTGGAGTTAAAATTTTAGGTTTAGTAGATAACATGAGTTTTTTTATTGGAGATGATGGAAAGAAATACAAAATTTTTGGAGAAGGTGGAGTAAAAAAAACAGCAGAAGAATTTCAAAAAGATTTTTTAGGTGAAATACCAATAAATCCTGATGTTGGAAATTCTGGTGATCAAGGTAAACCAATAGTTGAGTCAAACCCAGAGCATCAAATTTCAAAAATATATCTAGATTTTGCTGAGAAGATTAAATCAACTTATCTTTAAGATCAAAAGCAGCCATTAATTCATTCCATTCTCTTTTAGATAGACCTGAGCTTTCAACATCTACATTTTCACCTTTAATAAGTTTTTGAATTATAACTTTTCCCTTAGCAGAAACCTCTGTTCCTCCTACTCTGTAATCCATAAATGCATCATAAGTTATCGGTACCCATTTTTTAACAGTATCTAACATTATGTCTGCATAAACTCTAATTTCATACTGAGCGTGACTATCAGCTCTTAACCTTAAAAAGTTCATTAAATTTAATAAATCAGTTTTCCAATACCACTGGGTATAAGTATTTAATGTTAGGTTCATTCTTGCAAGTTCTCTTGCTAATCCTTTTTTATTCTCGTCAATTGTTGAACCATCATATCTTTCATTGAGCATTGTTTCATAATTGTCATAAGTTCTCTCTGCATCACTTTTCAAAAGTTCTAAAACTTCCTCTGCTTGTTTTCCTTCAAGGACATCTCCTCTTCCTTGTCGATTGCTAGTAGATTGTGCTGCTAAATTTTCTTTAGCTGGTAAATAAAATTCTTTATCTAAAATTGAATATCTTGCAGAGTATTCATTTACGTTGGCAGTTCTATGTCTGATCCACTGCCTTGCAATAAATATTGGAAGTTTAATATGATATTTTATTTCACACATTTCAAATGGCGTGCTGTGCCAATGTCTCATCAAGTATTTTATTAAACCTTTATCTGTTGAAACTTGCTTTGTCCCTTTTCCATAAGATACTCTTGCTGACTGAACTATAGACGTGTCATCACCCATATAATCAACTACTCTTACAAATCCATGATCTAATGCTGGTAGCGCTTCATAGAGTATTTTTTCAAGCTCTGGAGCGGTAACTCTTTTAGTTTGATTACTTTGGGATTGCTGGTTTTTTATTTCTGCTGATTGTTCTTTTGTTAATTTCATGATTGTTATTGAATCTGTTGTAATTACTTTTATATTATTAATGTTGGATTTCCAACTACGACGATAAACGAATTTCGTAATAACCATTGCGGACGTGGGGGCAGTACCCACCACCTCCACCATTACAACTTACGGGGGTGAACTAGAATCGACGGGTGACTAAAGGCTATTCTTTCGTTCGGGATTGTTCCACCGTAACGGGCTAATTTATAATTGCTAACGAAAGTTACGCACTTGCTGCATAATTAACTTAGTTAATTAAGCACGGGGTCCGGGGCACCTGGCAACAGAACGCCCCTTACTTTAAATTGATGATAAATTAATTTTTTTTGAGTATTTTTTTTTAGGTGAATTTTTTATCACTGCTTGTGCACAACGCATAACACCTCTCTTTTTATCAAATGTCATTTTTGGCTCTCCATATAAAGTCCAACCATTTGACAATGCTTCAGTAACACGGTGACAAAATTTTGATGTGTCATCATCTGTAATAAATCTATATCCCTTCATAAAATTCTCTCTATTTATCTTTTAATTCGGCTTGTGCGGCAGCCAATCTTGCTACAGGAACTCTGTACGGAGAACAAGAAACGTAATTTAATCCAGCTTTTGAGCAAAATAAAATACTGTTAGGATCACCACCGTGTTCTCCACAAATTCCAAGTTTAATATTTTTATTTTGACTTTTTCCCTTTTCAACAGCTATTTTGATTAAATCTCCAACTCCATCATCTATCGAAATAAACGGATCAATTGAAAAAATTTTATTATCTATATAATCATTTAAAAATTTTCCACTATCATCTCTGCTTATTCCAAATGTAGTTTGAGTTAAATCATTAGTTCCAAAACTAAAAAATTCAGCATGTTTTGCAATATCTTTGGCTTTTATAGCTGCTCTAGGAAGCTCAATCATCGTACCTACCATAAACTCAATTTTTAATTTGTGCTCTTTTTGAACTTCACTTGCAATTCTAATTACTAAATCTTTCATAATTTTTATTTCTGCTTCAGTAGATATTAATGGGATCATAATTTCTGGAAAAGCAGATTTAATTTTTTCTTTTTTGAGCTCTGCTAGAGCTTCAAATATTGCTCTACATTGCATTTCATATATTTCAGGAAAAGATATTCCAAGTCTACATCCCCTATGACCCAACATGGGATTTTGTTCATGCAATTCATCAATTCTAGACTCTACTTCTTTTACTGGAAGATTAACAATATTTGCAACTTCATTAATCTCTTTATCTGTTCGAGGCAAAAACTCATGAAGAGGTGGATCTAACAATCTTACTGTAACTGGCAATCCACTCATAATTTTAAATATTTCTATAAAATCCTTTTTTTGATGAGGCAAAAGTTTTTTTAATGCAATTGATCTATCCTCTTTAGTCTTTGATAAAATCATTTCCCTTACTGATAAAATTCTTTCTTCATCAAAAAACATGTGTTCTGTTCTACAAAGACCAATTCCTTCAGCTCCAAAATCTTTTGCTGTTTTAGTATCTTTAGGTGTTTCAGAATTTGTTCTAATATTTAATTTTCTAAAACTATCTGCCCAAGTCATTATCTTGGAAAAATCTCCAGATATCTCTGGTTTAACTGTTGCCACACTTCCTGATATAATTCTACCAGTTGATCCATCTATAGTAATGACGTCCCCTTCTTTAATTTCCATTGAAGATGTTTTAAATGTCTTCATCTCATAATTTATATCAATTTCACTTGAACCAGATACGCATGGTCTTCCCATGCCCCTTGCAACTACTGCAGCATGACTCGTCATTCCTCCTCTGGCCGTCAAAATTCCTTTTGCAGCATGCATTCCTTGTATATCCTCAGGTGACGTTTCTACTCTTACTAAGATAGTGTCTTGCATCATCGATGTTAATCTTTCAGCTTCCTCTGAAGTAAATACCACTTTCCCACTCGCTGCACCTGGTGAAGCAGGTAAACCATTTGCTATAACATTGATTGTACTCTTTTCATCAAGTGTAGGGTGCAAAAGTGTATCTAAAGAATTTGGATCAATTCTTAATACTGCTTCTTTTTTTGATATTAATTTTTCCTTAACCATATCAACTGCAATCTTTACCGCAGATTTTGCAGTTCGTTTTCCTGATCTAGTTTGAAGCATCCACAGTTTATTATTCTCAACTGTAAATTCTACATCTTGCATATCTTTATAATGTTTTTCCAATTTTTTTAAAATTTTTTTTAATTCTTTAAAAACTTTTGGCAAAGACTCCTCCATTGAAGGTTCTTCAACTTTAGCATTTTTTCTTGCCTTCTTAGTTATATATTGAGGTGTTCTTGTACCAGCAACAACATCCTCACCTTGTGCATTAATTAAGTACTCACCATATATCTCGTTTGATCCATCTGATGGATTTCTTGTAAATACAACTCCAGTAGCACAATCATCACCCATATTACCAAAAACCATTGATTGAACGTTGACTGCTGTTCCCCATTCTGCTGGTATTTGATTTAATTTTCTATAGACTTTTGCTCTATTACTTTCCCATGATAAAAATACAGCGCTAATTGCTCCAAATAGTTGTTGAAACACATCTTGAGGAAATTCTTTTTTTGTTTTTTCCTTTACTGTTCTTTTAAAATCTTCAATTAAACCATCCCAATCATTTTCATCTAAGTCCGTATCTAACAAAACACCTTTTGTTAATTTATAATTTTCAATTAACTCTTCAAAATGATAACCCTCAACACCCATCACAACGTTTCCATACATTTGAATAAATCGTCTATAACTATCTTTGGCAAATCGCCCATTGGAAGTTTTCAAAGCTAACGCGTTTACTGTTTTATCATTTAAACCTAAATTAAGAATTGTGTCCATCATTCCTGGCATAGATACTCTAGCACCCGATCTAACCGATAATAACAAAGGATTTTTTAAGTCTCCAAATTTTTTAGAAACATCTTTTTCTATATTTTTTAATTCTTTTTTAATTTGAGAAATTAAATTTTTATTCAATTTTTTCTTGTCTTTATAAAAAATCTCACAAACTTTAGTAGATATTGTAAAACCAGGAGGAACTGGCAAACCCATTCTGCCCATTTCAGAAAGATTAGCACCTTTGCCACCTAAAAAATTTTTTGGATTTTTAATACTTCTAGATTGTTTCGAATTAAAGTTTAATATGAGTTTCGTCATTAGCTAGACTCGATTAAGGAAAAGTTAACATAATTGTCGAATGTTTTACACATCATTTGAATTAGTTCTAGCCTATTTTTCTTAATTACCAGATCATCCTCATTCACAATTACATTATCAAAAAAATCAAATACCTCTCTTTTAATACTTGCTAAATTGTCCAATGTTTGAACAAAATTTTCATCATTATTAATACTAGAAAAATATTTCCTCAATTCATTAATTTTTTTAAATAAATTTTTTTCAAGCTCAGTTTTAAAAATACCAGGGTCGGTTGTATTGGATAATTCGATTTTATCTTTTTTTAGCTCACTTTCTAGTATATTTGATGCTCTTTTATAACTTGCAATAATATCTATTCCGTTTTGTTTATTTATTACTTTATTTAAATTTTTTGCTTTATTAAAAATAATTACAGATTCATCTAAGTTATAAGAACTTATTGAAGCTTGTATTATATCGTTTCGGATATTTTCCTCCTTCATATAATATTTCAATCTCTCTAATAAAAAATCTAGTAATTCTTTTTGTAAAGATTTATTCTCAAATTCAAATCCTTGATCCTGATACAAAATTGAAGAATAATTTATTAAATCTCTAATTTTAAAATCTTTTTTATTTTCAATCATAATTCTAACAATCCCTAATGCTAATCTTCTTAAGGCAAAAGGATCCTTGGAACTTGTTGGTTTTTGGTTTACACCAAAAAATCCAACTAAAGTATCAATCTTGTCAGCTAAGGATAAAGCAATGCTATAAGGTTTTTTTGGAATTTTTGTTCCAGATCCAACAGGTAAATATTGCTCACTAACAGCAAGTGATATTTCTTTATCAAAACCTTGCTCATTTGCAAAATAACCTCCCATAATTCCTTGAAGTTCTGGAAATTCACCAACCAATTCAGATAACAAGTCTACTTTGCTTATAGATGCTGATAATTCTACTTTTTCTTTGCTAATTAATAACTCGTCAGAAATGTTAGCACCAAGCTTTCTCATTCTTTGAGCTTTATCAAAATAATTTCCAAGACCTTTGAAATAATTCATTAATTTTAAATCAGAAATTTTTTTGACCATGTTTTGAGCTTTATCTTTCTGCCAGAAAAATTCTGCATCACTTAATCTTGCTTCAACTACTCTTTCATTTCCTAGTTTAATTAATCCTTTTTTATCTTTATTGTTTGCTACTACCAAAAATTGATTTGTAATGTTTCCTTTTTTATCAAAAGTAGGAAAATACTTTTGGTGATATTGCATGGTTAGTATTAAAATCTCTTTGGGTATATTTAAAAATTTTTTATCAAATTCACAAACAATTACGTTAGGTTGGTCAGTTAAATCGACTACTTCCTGAAGAAGCTTGGGATTGCTATCAATATTTATATTTCTTTTTTTTAAAATAATATCGAATTTTTTTTCTATTAAATCTTTTCTCTCAACGTGATCGATCAGTATATCCATTTTTTTAAAAAAATTTTTATATGTTTTAAAGTCTGAAAATAGTTTTTTCTTTTCTTCAAATTCTTTATCTATAAATGTCGAGTTAGATGAAATGAAATGATGAAATTTAAAATTTAGTTTTTTTTTATCAAAGATGGATAAGATAGATTTTAACGGCCTACCCCATAATAGTTCATAATTTGACCATTTCATTGATTTTTTCCATTGAATTTTATTCAGTATTTGAGGTATGGCTCCTTCTAATAAAGTATGAGTATCTAATTTTTTTGATCTAGTTTTGTAAAAATAGAACTCACCTTTATCTGTTTTTTTTATAAACAATTCTTTTTTTGAAACAGCATTTGATCTCGCAAATCCCTCTAGCGCAGCATCCGGAGACTTTGTACTTGGACCTTTTATTTCTTCAGATTTTAAAACTATCTTCTTTTCAACCCCCTCAAACAAAATTAACAACCTATTGGGTGTTGAGTAAGACGAACTTTTTTTAAATTTAATAGATTTTTCTAAAAAAAATTCATTAAAACTTTTTAGTAAATTTTCTCTTAAATTTTTTTGTAAATTTGAAGGTATTTCCTCACTAAACAATTCTAAGAAAAATTCAGACATTATTTTTGACTATCTAACCAAATACTAGCAGCTGCTTTTGTAATATCTCTTATTCTTGCAATATATCCTGCTCTTTGAGCAACGCTAATTGCTCCACGTGCATCTAATATATTAAATACATGACTTGCTTTTAAACATTGATCATAAGCTGGTAGTGAAATTTTTTTTTCAACTAATGACTTTGCTTCCAACTCGTGCATATCAAACATTTTAAAAAGTGACTCTACATTTGCATGTTCAAAATTATATGCCGAAAATTCTCTCTCAGCTTGATGAAATACTTCTTTATATTTTACACCATCATCATTCCATAACAGATCGTAGACATTTTTTTGCTGCTGAATAAACATACATATTCTTTCTAATCCATATGTAATTTCTACAGAAACAGGTTTGCACTCAAATCCTGCCATCTGTTGAAAATAAGTAAATTGAGTAATTTCCATGCCATCACACCATACCTCCCAACCAAGACCAGCAGCGCCCAATGTTGGACTTTCCCAGTCGTCTTCTACAAATCTAATATCATGATCTGAATGATTAATTCCTATAGATGATAAACTATTAAGGTAAAGTTTTTTAATATTTTCAGGTGAAGGTTTTATAAGAACTTGAAACTGATAATAATGTTGAAGTCTATTTGGATTATCTCCATACCTTCCATCTGTAGGTCTTCTTGATGGCTGCACATATGCTGTCTTCCAAGGTTTAGTCCCTAATGACCTCAATGTAGTTGCTGGATGAAATGTACCTGCTCCTACTTCTATGTCATAAGGTTGGAGAACTACACATCCCTTTTTGCTCCAAAACTTTTGAAGATTTAAAATTGTATCTTGAAATGTAAGAATTTTTTCTTTTGATTTAGAAACCATATCTTTGCCAGATTGATCTTTCATCTAAAATATTTGCAAATTGGTCAATATGATTTGAAGATGAAAGTTTTTGACTTAACCACCCTTTTGTTTTTTCAAATTTTTTAATTACAACATCTTCACCATACTTTTCTTTTAAGATTTCATGTGCATCTCCTATGCCATCTATTAATCCTAATTTCTTAGCTCTTGAACCTGACCAAAATTCACCAGAAAATAATTCTACTTCTGTTTTATTTAATTTTGCTCCACGACTTTTTTCAACAACATTTATGAAATCTTGGTGTAAATCTAATTGAATATTTTTTAATCTTTGAATGTCTTCTTCCTTTTCTTCCATAAAGGGATCAAGTGTGCTCTTATTCTTTCCAGCTGTGTGAACTCTTCTCTCAACGCCTATTTTCTTGATTAATTCAGTAAAACCAAATGATGAATATATAACCCCTATAGACCCAATAATTGAACTTGAATTTGCATAAATTTCATCTCCAGCACATGAGATAAGATATCCCCCAGATGCAGCAACATCTTCTGCAAAAAAAATAACTTTCTTATTACTTTTTTTAGCTTGCTGACGAATAAAACTATAAATTAAATGTGACTGTACAGGTGAACCTCCTGGAGAATTGATTGATATTGCTACTGCAGCAGCTTTTTTTAGTGAAAAAGCTTTTTTAATAATTTCTTCCTGTCCTGCAAAATCAATACCTTGCTTAAATTTACCAGCATTACCAATGACGCCATTTAATTTAATATGTGAAACAATTTTTTTCTTTTTTAAAAAGGAGAACATATTTATCTCTTACAGAATATTTAGTTGATTATAAAGACTACTTATAATTGAAGAAATAGGTGCGTCAAATGATAAGTAATAAATATAGCTTATTTATATTAATTTAAAATTATTATGGGAACTGTAGTACAGCTTAAAAACCAGATAAATAATTCATATTTCCAATTGAAGGATTCTGTTGAAGAAAAACTAGCTTTGACTGAAGAAAGAATAAAATCCAAATTAACTAGTGATGTTCAATTAGTTCAAAAAATGACTAATTATCATATAGAGACTGGTGGCAAAAGACTAAGGGCTTTATTAACATTAGGAAGCGCTAAGTTATGTGGTTACTCAAAAGGTTCAAGAGACGTAAATTTAGCAGCTTGTGTAGAACTTATTCACAGTGCAACTTTGATGCATGATGATGTTATCGATGAAGGTGAGATTAGAAGAGGTAAAGAAACTTTAAATAAAATTTGGAGCAATCATTCCTCGGTTTTGATTGGAGATTATCTCTTAAGTAGATGTTTTGAGATGATGGTTGAAGATGGAAACTTAGAGGTATTAAAATTATTATCATCAACTTCATCTAAAATTGCCCAGGGAGAAGTATTACAACTACAACATAATAATGAAGTTGATATGCTTGAAGAAACATATCTAAAAATTATTTCTGCCAAAACTGCAGAACTATTTGCTGCTTCAACAAAAGTAGGCGCAATTTTAGCTGAAGTAGAAAATAAAGAAAAGGATGCGCTAGAATTTTATGGAAGGAATTTAGGGTTAACTTTTCAAATTGCAGATGACACATTAGATTATAATTCTGAATTAAAGTTGTTTGGAAAAAAAATAGGAAAAGATTTTTTTGAAGGAAAAGTGACTTTACCAATAATCTTGCTTTACCAAAAATTAGAAAACAATGAAAAAAATAAGCTAAAAGAAGTATTTAATAAAAAAGAAAGAACAAAAGAAGATTTTAATAATATTATATCTTTGATTAATAAATATAAAATTATAAATGAGTGCTACCAAAAAGCTCAGCACTATATTAATTTAGCATCAAATTCTTTAAGTGTGTTCAGGGATACTAAAGAAAAAGAAATTCTTAAAAAACTTACATCTTTCAGTTTAGCGAGAAATTTTTAAGGACTTAATAAAGCTTTATTCCATAATCCATTCTGGCTTTTTGTATAGAGTAATCTTTCATGAATTCTATTTTCTCCATCTAGCCAAAACTCTATATTTTGTGGATTTAAATTCCACCCAGACCAGTGTTTTGGTCTAGGAACTTTTGTTTCATCAGAATATTTATTTTTATATACCTTAATTGAACTTATCAATTCATCTCTATTTTTTAATTCTTGGCTCTGATTTGATGCCCATGCACCAATTCTACTTTCATATGCTCTGGAAGAATAATATTCATCTGCAACATCATCAGAAACTAATGATACAGTCCCGGTAATTCTGACTTGTCTTAAAAGACTTTTCCAATGAAAACACATTGAAGCGTTAGGATTTTCCTTTAGTTCATTACCTTTTCGACTATTTAAATTAGTGTAGAAAACAAATCCATCTTTATTAAAATCCTTAAGGAGCACCATTCTGACTGATGGAACATTATTTTTACTTGAAGTTGCTAGCGCAACTGCATTTGGATCATTTGGTTCAGTCTGTTTGGCTTTTTCCATCCATATTTCAAATAATTTAATTGGGTCATCTAAATTTAAAAAGCAGCTGTTAATACCAAGTCGGTTTTTTTCATTCATAATTTAAACAAAATAATCTATATAATATAAATAATGTCATTTAACACTTTTGGAAAGCTATTTCGTTTCACAACTTGGGGTGAATCTCACGGTCCTGCTATTGGTTGTATAGTTGACGGTTGTCCTCCAAACATAAATCTAGATGAAAAAGATATTCAATTAGAATTAGATAAAAGAAAACCTGGACAATCAAAATTTACCACACAAAGAAAAGAAGACGATAAAGTCCAAATACTTTCAGGTGTATTTGAAGGAAAAACTACTGGCACACCAATTTCTTTAATTATTTATAATAAAGACATGAGATCTAAAGATTATGGAAATATAAAAGATAAATTCAGACCAGGGCATGCGGACTTTACCTATTTCAAAAAATACGGAATTAGAGATTACAGAGGTGGAGGAAGATCTTCAGCTAGAGAGACAGCTTCAAGAGTTGCGGCTGGTGCTATAGCTAAACTAGTACTTCAAAAAAAATTAGGAAAAAAATTTAAAGTTATAGGTGCTGTAACTCAATTAGGAATCTTAGGATGTGATACATCACAGTGGAATGATAAAACTATTTCAAAAAATCCATTCTTTTGTCCAGATAAGTCTATGATTAAGTTATGGGAAAAATATTTACTTGGTGTAAGAAAATCAGGGTCATCATGTGGTGCTGTAATAGAGGTTAGAGCAAGAGGTATTCCTGCAGGTCTTGGTGCGCCTATTTATTCAAAATTAGATTCTGATATTGCATCAGCGTTTATGAGCATTAACGCAGTTAAAGGAGTGAATGTTGGTACTGGAATGAATTCTGCACAACTAAGTGGCGAGCAAAACTCTGACGAAATATCATTAAAAAATAATAAATTAAAATTTAACTCTAATAATGCAGGCGGGATCTTAGGCGGAATTTCTTCTGGGCAAGAAATAATAGCATCATTTGCAGTTAAACCTACATCTTCAATTTTAACTACAAGAAAAACTATTAATAAATTCGGAAAAAATACCACAATATCAGTTAAAGGGAGACATGACCCTTGCGTAGGAATAAGAGCTGTTCCAGTTGGAGAAGCTATGATGAATTGTGTTTTATTAGACCACTACCTAATGAATCAGGCTCAGTGCGGATAAATAATTAGTTTTTTACTACTCTAATTGAATCCTTATTAAATAAAACTTCTAAAACTTTTTTTGTAATTTGTGGACTATTAAGTCCAGCAATATCATACATATTTTTTGGATTATCTTGCTCTATGAATTCATCTGGAAGAGTCATGGATCTAAATTTTAACCCTTTATCAAATATCCCTTTTTCAGCTAATAAATTTTTAACATGGGAACCAAATCCTCCTATAGAACCTTCCTCAATTGTAATCATTAATTCATGTTCTCTTGCAGATTTTAAAATTAAGTCTTCATCTAAAGGTTTTGCAAATCTGGCATCTATAATTGTCGTTGAAATACCCTTTGATTTCAATTCTTCTGCAGCTACTTTACATTCTTCAAGTCTAGTTCCTAAGCTCAACAAACAAACTTGAGTTCCTTGCTGAACAATTTTTCCTTTACCTATCTCTATTTTTTCCTCTATTGAAGGAAGTTCAACTCCAATACCTGTTCCTCTTGGATATCTTATTGCACAGGGTTTATCATTAATATCAACAGAAGTATTAATCATTTTTACTAACTCAGCTTCATCACTAGCTGCCATCACGATAAAATTTGGTAAAGTTGACAAATAAGTAATATCAAAAGACCCTGCGTGCGTTGATCCATCTGCGCCAACTAATCCAGCTCTATCAATTGCAAATCTTACAGGTAAACTCTGTATTGCTACATCATGCACTACTTGATCGTAAGCTCTTTGAAGAAAAGTAGAATAGATAGCGGCATAGGGTTTATAACCTTCTGTTGCAAGACCTGCAGCAAATGTAACTGCATGCTGTTCAGCTATACCAACGTCAAACATTCTTTTTGGAAATTCCTTGCCAAAGATATCCATACCGGTTCCACCTGGCATTGCTGCAGTTATTCCAACAATCTTACTGTCTTTTTTTGCATGCTTAACAAGTGTATTTGCAAAAACTTTTGTATATGCAGGTAAATTAGAACCACTTTTTTGTTGCTCTCCAGTTTCAACATTAAATTTTGATACTCCATGATAGTGATCGCTAGCTTTTTCAGCATAAGAATATCCTTTTCCTTTTTGAGTTTTAATATGTATCATAATTGGACCCTCATGCTTTGAGTCTCTAGCATTTCTTAAAATAGGGACAAGTGTGGAAAGATCATGTCCATCTATTGGTCCTGCATAATAAAAACCAAGTGAGCTAAATAGTGTTCCACCGGTGACAGCAGAACGAAAAAAATCTTCTGCCTTACCAGCTTTAGCACTAAATCTTTTTGAAAAAGCTGAGGTGATTAATTTTAAAGTTTCTCTTAAGCTAAAATAGATTTTTCCAGTAAATAACTTTGCTAAATATGTTCTCATTGCTCCTACTGGTTTTGCTATAGACATGTCATTATCATTTAATATAACGATCATTTTAGTTTTTGATGCGCCAGCATTATTCATAGCTTCATATGCCATACCAGCACTAATTGCGCCATCTCCAATAACAGCTATCACATTTGAAGATTTATTTTCTAATTTATTTGCTTCAGCTATGCCAAGTGCAGATGATATAGATGTGGAACTATGAGCTGCACCAAATGGGTCATACTCACTCTCAGATCTTTTAGTAAAACCTGATAAACCGTTGCCTTGTCTTAAGGTTGTAATTTTTTGTTTTCTTCCTGTTAAAATTTTATGTGGGTATGCTTGGTGTCCTACATCCCAAATTAGTCTATCATTAGGTGTGTCAAAAACATAGTGCAGAGCTACAGTCAGCTCAACAACCCCTAGACCTGCACCTAAATGTCCACCAGTTTTAGATACTGCACTGATCATCTCTTCTCTAACTTCATCAGCTACTTGTTGTAAATCATTTTCAGAAACTTTTCTTAAATCAGATGGAAAGTTAATATTATCTAAAAACTTGTAATTATTTTTCATTTATTTCTATTCAATATAAATTCTAATGTATCGTTTAAATTTTCTGATTTTGAACCATAAATTTTTAAATTTCTATTAATATCTGAAATAATCTTACCACAATATTTGATTGAAGCATCATAACCTAGCAAACTTATAAGCGTAGCTTTGCCTTTTTTTTGATCTTTTTTTGTTCTCTTCCCAGCAATTTTAGAATTACCTTTAAAATCTATTAAATCATCTGCTATTTGAAAAAGAAGACCAATATCAGAACCAAGACTCTCAAAAAATTTTATTTCCTTTAGACTTTTCTCCTTAATGATTGCTGGTACTGCACAACAAAAACTAAAAAGTTTTCCTGTTTTTTTAATTTCCATTTCTATAATTTGTTTTTTTGAAACTTTCTTTTTTTCAAAATCTAAATCTAAATATTGACCACCCGCTATACCCAAATGTCCTGAACACATAGAAAGTTTATCTACTAATTTAACTTTAATTTTGTCCCTCAACTTTATCTTGGAACTAATTAAAATTTCAAAAGCCATTGTTAATAATGAATTTCCAGCGAGGACAGCTGTCGACTCACCAAATTTAATATGAGTTGATGGTTTACCTCTTCTCATATTATCATTATCCATGCATGGTAAATCATCATGAATAAGAGAATAAGCATGAATACATTCTACAGCAGCGCCTATAGCAATTAATGTGTGATAGTTAATTGAGAATAACGATCCAATATCAATTAATATTTTAGATCTAATTTTTTTTCCTCCAGGAAATAATCCATACTTCATTGCATAAATTAATTTGGAATTTTCTTGTTCCTGAATATATTTTTTCAAGAATAAATTGGTATCTTTTGCAATTTTATTAAGTTGATTTTTCACTTTCTCTTAATGATATCCTTAATTTTTTTATTTGTATTTTCACTAATAGATCTTAAATTTTTTTGAAATTTTTTTTCAATTAAATTATTTAATTTTAGTAACTCTTGATAGCTTTCTAGAGAATTGTCTAGGTCATCTTTTTCTTCTAAAGACTTTATCATTTGATTTGCTTCATCTGTTAACTCTTCAAGCGTTCTATTATCATAATCGAGTGGTAAATTTTTATCTTTCATATATTAATCATTACTATTACATGAAAAATATTCAATCAAACATCAAAAAAGCGAAAAATTACTTAGATAAAAGTCATTGTGTAGCTGTTCCAACAGAAACTGTTTACGGACTCGCAGGCAACGCATACTCGGACACTGCTGTTAAAAAAATTTTTAACCTAAAAAGAAGACCTACTAACAATCCACTAATTGTTCACTACTATAATTTAAAAAAAATTTCAGAAGACTGCGAGATAAATGATAATTTTATTAAACTTTATAAAAAATTTTCTCCAGGACCAATAACATATATATTGAAGCTCAAAAAAAATTCTAAAATATCTAAGTTTGTAACTAATAATAAAAAAACAGTTGCTATACGATTTCCAAAACATCCTCTATTTAGAAAATTACTCAAAAATTTAAAATATCCAGTTGCAGCACCAAGTGCTAATATTTCTTCAAGATTAAGTGCTGTAAAAGCAGAAGACGTCAAAGATGAATTTGGCAACAAAATAAAATTTATTTTGAATGGTGGTGTTTGTAAAATTGGTGTCGAGTCTACAATATTAAATATAACAAATAAACCTAGATTACTAAGATATGGAGGATTGAGTGTTTCAAAGATTAAAAAAACTTTGAATCAAAAAATAATAATTAATATAAATTCAAAAGATAAAATTTCTCCTGGTCTTTTTCCTTTACACTATTCTCCAGGATTACCTTTAAGAATGAATGCAAAAAAAAACAAAAAAAATGAAGCTTTTGTACTCTTAAAAAAAAGAGAAAATATATCTAAAGATATTTATTATTTAAGCAAAACAAGTAACTTAAATGAAGCTGCCAGAAACCTGTATAGTGTTTTAAGGAAAATAAAAAAAGATAAATATAAATCAATAGCTGTAGAAAAAATACCAAATGAAGGAATTGGAAAAACAATAAACGACAGACTCAAGAGAGCATCAAACTTCAAATGAAAAACTCAATAGAAGTCATAAATCTATCAAAATCATATAAGACTAAAAATGCAGTTAATAATATAAATTTTAAAATTAATGAAAATGAAATAGTAGGACTGTTAGGTCCAAATGGTTGTGGAAAAACAACAACAATCGGAATGATACTAGGATTGTTAAAACCCACAAATGGCCAAGTATTAATTAACGGTAAAAATATTGAAAATAATAAGATTTCAATTCTACACAAAATGAATTTTATTTCTCCCTATATTGAATTGCCTAAAAAATTAACAGTAAACCAAAATTTAATTGTGTATGGGAAACTATATAATATTCAAAATTTGAATGAGAGAATTAATTTTCTCTCAGAAAAATTAAGATTGGGAGATCTTTTAGATAAAATTACAGGAGAGCTGTCATCAGGACAAAAAAATAGGGTCAGTCTTGCGAAAGCATTAATTAATGATCCTACTGTGCTCTTGTTAGATGAGCCAACTGCTGCTCTAGACCCCGAAACAGCAGATTTTATTAGAACCTTTTTAGAAAAGTATAAAGAAGAAAAAAAAATATCTGTTTTGCTGGCTTCTCATAACATGGATGAAGTAAAAAGATTATGTAATTCTGTTATGATGATGAAAGATGGTACTATCGTAGACAGTGGTACTCCAGAAGATTTAATAAGAAAATATGGACAAAAAAACCTCGAAGAAGTTTTTTTAGAAATTGTTAGGAAAGATAAATGAATATTACAAGAATATATGGATTATTTTTAAGGCATTTTTATTTAATTACTAGGTCGTTCCCAAGAATACTTGATTTAATATATTGGCCCTCCATACAGATAACTCTTTGGGGTTTCATTTCCAATTTTTTTGCAGCACACAGTTCATACTATAGTGGAGCTGTTGGAGTTATATTGTCTTGTGCAATTCTTTATGATTTTCTTTTTAGAACAAGCATTGGTTTTAATATGTTATTTTTAGAAGAAATTTGGAGTAGGAATTTTACTAATTTATTTATTGCTCCAATGAAAATTAGTGAAATAATTACTGCACTTGTAATCACCGCTTTAATAAGAGCTTTAATCGGATTAATTCCAGCGATACTTTTAACCTCACCATTATTTGGCATATCTATATTAAACTTGGGATTACCATTAGCTTTTCTTTTTTTAAGTTTGTACATTTTTGGAATTACTTTGGGGCTTTTTGTATCAGCTGGGTTGCTAAGATTTGGGCCATCTTTTGAGAATATTGCATGGTCTACAATGTTTTTATTGGCACCTTTTGGCTGTATCTATTATCCAGTTGAAATTTTACCTGAAATATTTCAATCAATAGCTTTCGCATTGCCATTAGTTTATATATTTGAAGAAACCAGAAATATCTTAGTCAATGGAATTGTTAGCTATGAAAATATTCGTATCGCACTTTCATTAAATGCATTTTATTTCACAGTTGCTATAGCAACTTTTTATTTTTCGTTTGATAAAGCTAGAGAAAAAGGGACATTAATTAATATTGGAGAGTAAATGGTGCGCCTGCAAGGAGTCGAACCCTGAACCTCCAGAGCCGAAATCTGGCGCTCTATCCAGTTGAGCTACAAGCGCATTTAGTATTAATATTATATTTTATGGAAAAAAGCATTAATTTTATAGTTGAAGAAGAAGAAAAGAATTTAAGAGTAGATGTATTAATTAACAAAAGAGACGAAATTATTAGTAGAACCAGAGTTAAAAATTTAATTTTAAAAGAAAAATTAAAACTAAATAATGAAATAATTAAAAGTCCATCTAAGAAAGTTTCGATTGGTGATGTTGTAAATCTTACGATTCCAGAACCAGAGATTGCATCTCTAAAGCCTTATGATTTTAAATTAAATATTGTTTATGAAGATTCTGATTTATTAGTCATCGATAAACCTTCAGGAATTATAATGCATCCTGGAGCAGGCAATTATGACAAAACAATTGTAAATGCATTGATGCATTACGATAAAGAATCTTTATCAACTATTGGGGATGAATTAAGACCAGGAATTGTCCATAGAATTGATAAAAATACTTCAGGTTTAGTTGTTGTGGCAAAAAATAATGAGACCCATGAAAATTTATCAAAACAATTCAGTAAGCACACAATTATTAGAGAATACCAACTTTTAATATGGGGAAAGCTAAGACCATCTTTTGGTAGGATAGAAACATTTATTACTCGTAGTTCAAAAAACAGACAACTTATGGAAGTGAGCAGTTCAAAGGGTAAGAAAGCTGTAACAAACTATAAAACAATTGAAATTTTCGAAAATAAAAAAATACCTACATTAAGTTTAGTCGAATGCAAATTAGAAACTGGCAGAACTCATCAAATCAGAGTGCACATGAACTATAAAGGAAATAGTTTAGTTGGTGATGACAAATATAAAAAAAAATATAAAAAATTAAAAAACGTTGATTTTGACATTCAAAATTCAATTACAAATTTAGACAGACAATTTCTACACGCAAAGACTTTAGGCTTTGTTCATCCTAGAACTCAGAAAGAGCTGATTTTTACCTCAATTTTGCCTCAAGAACTAAATAATATTTTAAAAATGCTTAGAAACACTGAAGAATAAATTATTGAAAATTAAGTATAATTAACTAAATAAACTCTGCTATGAACACAACTATGAGCAACAATCTTCCTACACTATCCAATGAGGGTGGTCTTTCTGCATATTTAGAACAGATTAAAAAATTCCCAATGTTGGCCGCAGAAGAAGAATATATGTTAGCCAAAAATTGGAAAACAACTGGAAATATTAAAGCTGCTGAAAAATTAGTAACTAGTCACTTAAGATTAGTTGCAAAAATTGCTATGGGATACAAAGGCTATGGTCTGCCAATTAATGAAATGATTTCAGAAGGAAATGTTGGTTTGATGCAGGCTGTTAAAAAATTTGAACCTGAAAAAGGTTTTAGATTAGCAACTTATGCTATGTGGTGGATTAAAGCATCCATCCAAGAATATATTTTAAGATCTTGGAGTCTTGTAAAAATTGGAACAACAACTGCTCAAAAAAAATTATTTTTTAATTTAAAAAAAATTAAAAACCAAATATCCCCTGAAACTGAAGGTGATTTAAGGGACGAACACGTAAACCATATTGCCAACAAACTTGATGTTAGTAAAGAAGAAGTTGTTTCAATGAACAGAAGACTTTCTGGAAAAGAGTTTTCATTGAATGCTCAAGTTGGAGAGGATGGTGATGAATGGCAAGACTGGTTAGTAGATAAAGAGCTTGATCATGATTTAAAATTTGCTCAACATGAGGAAATGGAGCAAAGAAAAGACTTATTAAAAGATTCTATTACAGTGCTTAATGATAGAGAAAGAGAGATATTGTATTCAAGAAGACTTAATGATGATCCAACTACCCTGGAAGATTTAAGTAAAAAATATAAAATTAGTAGAGAAAGAGTTAGACAAATAGAAAATAAAGCATTTGAAAAACTTCAAAAACAAATGCTACTTCTTGCTAAATCTAAAAATTTATTACCTGCAAATTAAGCTTCAAAAGGATTTTCAATTAAAATAGTATCATCTCTTTCAGGACTAGTAGAGACGCTTGATATTTTTGCACCTATAAAATCTTCTACTGCAAAAATATATTTTTTTGCATTATCAGGTAATGAGTCCATATTTTTAATTCCACTAGTAGATACTTTCCAGCCTGGAAAAGATTTGTAAATTGGTTTTATTTTAATTTGATCTTCTACAGCAGCAGGCAAATAATCTAATTTTTCTCCATCTAGTTCATAAGCAATGCACATTTTAATTTCATCTAATTCATCAAGAACGTCCAATTTTGTTAAAGCTATACCATCTATACCTGAAACTTTAATTGTTTGTCTTACTAGAACACCATCAAACCACCCACATCTCCTTTTTCTACTTGTAACAGTTCCAAATTCTTTTCCACGTGTGCCCAAAAGTTCACCTACTTCATCAGTTAGTTCTGTTGGAAAAGGTCCTTCCCCTACTCTTGTTGTATAAGCTTTTGTAATTCCTAAAACATAGTTTATTGAATTAGGACCACAGCCTGTTCCAGTAGCTGCGCTCGAAGCAACTGTATTAGATGAAGTTACGAAAGGATAAGTTCCATGATCTACATCAAGTAAAATACCTTGGGCACCTTCAAATAAAATTTTCTTTTTTTGCTTTTTAAATTGATCAATTTTAAGCCATACAGGCTGTGAAAATTTTAATATTTTAGGAGCAATTTTGAGTAAATCAGATTTAAGTTGGTCTTTTTCAAAAATTTTTTTTCCAAGTCCTTTTCTGATTGCATTATGATGTATCAATACAGAATCTAATCTTTGATCTAAATTTTTTTCTGATCTTAAATCCATAACCCTTATTGATCTTCTTCCTACTTTATCCTCATAAGCAGGTCCAATTCCTCTTCTGGTAGTTCCTATTTTACTTTTTCCTGCTGTATCTTCTCTAATTTCATCCATTTCTCTATGGAAAGGCAAAATCAGATTTGCAGACTCTGATATTATGAAGTTATTTACATCTACTTCTACGCCTTTAGATTTAATCTCTTCAATTTCTTCCAATAAAGCCCAAGGATCTACAACAACACCATTACCAATTATTGATATTTTACCTTTTCTAACAATGCCAGATGGAAGTAATCTTAACTTATAAGTAACGCCATCAATAACAAGAGTGTGGCCCGCATTATGACCACCTTGAAATCTAATAACTACATCTGCCTGTTCAGATAACCAATCAACAATCTTACCTTTTCCTTCATCACCCCATTGAGATCCAACAACAACTATGTTTTTCATTAATTAAATTTTTTATTTACTTTTATAGAAGTGAGATGATTAATTGGACCATGACCTCTTCCATAATTTGGGTTTGTTTTAATAGCTGAATTTACATACTTAATTCCAAGCTCACAAGATTTCTTTGCTGGTTTTCCACACGATACAAATGTAGTGACTGCACTTGATAAAGTACAACCTGTACCATGAGTATTATTTGTTTTGTAACGCGTACTATTAAAAATCTTAATATCTTTTTTGTTAACAAAAACATCCTTAACTATTTTATTTTTTGAATGTCCACCTTTAATAAGTACATTTTTAGCTCCAAATTCCATAAGTTTATTTGCAGCGTAAATCATATCTTCAACAGATATGATTTTTGTTTCAGTCAAAATTTCAGCTTCAGGAATATTAGGAGTAACTAGTGAGACTTTTTTTATTAATTCTGATTTTAATAACTTAATTGATTTATTATCTATTAATTTGGCACCACCTTTTGCAACCATGACGGGGTCTAAAATAATACTTTTAACTTTAATTAAATTTAAGGCTTTAATTACCATCTTGATAACATTAGATGAGTGTAACATTCCTATTTTAATTGCATCAGGCTTAATATCTTTAGAAGTAAAAACTATTTGATTGAAAATTTCTTTTGGATTGATACCTACTATTGATTTCACACCTGTAGTATTTTGAATTGTAACTGCAGTTATAGCTGTCATTGCATATGAACCTAGAGCTGTAACAGTTTTGATATCAGCTTGTATACCAGCTCCACCAGATGAATCTGAACCAGCAATAATTAAAATTTTCGAATTTGGTTTCAATTTATTTTATTTTTTTGGATATCATGTTTACACATCTGGATAAAAGTATTTTATTATCACTTTCTGCCATCACTCTAATTTTAGACTCTGTTCCTGATTTTCTAACTAAAACTCTTCCTTGACCAATAATTAATTTTTCTGCGAGTTTTATAACTTTTTTTATTTCAGGTTTATTAATAATATTTTTATCTTTAACAGTTATATTTTCTAATAATTGAGGGGTTTTTTTAAAACTCTGAAAAAATTCACTCGTTTTTTTACCTTTTCTCAGAGCAAAAAGAACTTCTAAAGCTACAAGCAACCCGTCTCCAGTCGTTGCAAATTTACCTAAAATAATATGTCCTGATTGTTCACCACCTAAATTAAATTTATATTTTTGCATTTTTTCTTTAACATATCTATCGCCTACATTGGCTCTTAAAAATTTTATTCTGTTAAATTTTAAATATTTTTCTAATCCATAATTCGACATTAGCGTTCCAACAACACCACCTTTTAGCATTTTTTTATTTTTCCATCTTGTTGCTAAAGCAGCTATTATTTGATCACCATCTACAATGTTACCTTTTTCATCACACATTATAATTCTATCAGCGTCACCATCTAAAGAAATGCCAATATGAGCTTTATATTTTTTTACAGCTGTTTTAATTTTTCTTGGAAAAGTTGATCCACAATCTTTATTAATATTCAAACCATTTGGGTTTACACCTATTGCTATAACTTTAGCACCTAATGATTTTAGTAACTCAGGCCCCGCTTTATAACCAGCACCATTGGCACAATCTATAACAATTCTTAATCCTCTTAAATTGAACTCTTTTGTGAAATTTTTTTTCAATATTTTAATATATTGTTTAGTTCCTGTTTCTAATCTTTTAACTCTTCCTAACTTTTCAGGACTGGAAAGGTTATTTGATATTTTTTTATCTATGAGAGCTTCTATTTTTTTTTCTATTTTATCTGATAATTTCATTCCATCAGGACCAAATAATTTTAATCCATTGTCGTAATGAGGATTATGAGAAGCTGTAATCATAATACCCATATTGGCCTTCATTTCTTTTGTAAGCATAGCCAATCCATTGGTTGGTAAAGGGCCCAAAGTGTAAACATGCATGCCAGCAGAAGCTAAGCCAGAAACAAGCGCAGGTTCGAGTGTATATCCTGATAATCTTGTATCTTTTGCTATTATTGCTGTTTGTTTTTTTTTCTTTTGGGATTTAAAATATGTGCCACTAGCTAGTCCAAACTTAAAAAACATATCTCCATTAATATTTTTGCTATTAATAGCTCCTCTTATTCCATCTGTTCCAAAATATTTTTTTGCCATTATTTATTTGTTATTTCTTTAAAAACTTTAATTGCTTGCATAACCTCATTAACATCATGAATTCTCAAAATCTGAACTCCTTGTGTCATCAAATATAATGATGACGATATTGTTCCTCCAATTCTAGTAAAGCTATCATTTTTTTTTGCAATATCTTTAATAAATCTTTTTCTAGAATTTCCTACAAGTATAGGAAATCCTAATGAATGAAAAATAGAAACACTTCTAATTAAATTCATATTATGTTTCAGTTTTTTTCCAAATCCAATTCCAGGATCTAAAATTATATTGTTATGTTTAATACCTTTAGATCTTAGAAGTTTTATTTTCTCCTCAAAAAAATCGTAAATATCTAGTAATTCATTATTATATTTTGGATTTTTTTGCATATTTTCAGGTGTTCCAAGTGTGTGCTGAATAACGAAAGGAACTTCATTTTTTTTTAATACGTTTATTGTTTCTGGGTCAAAACTTAAACCTGAAACATCATTAATTAGTTTTACTCCTAATTTAATTCCATTTTTCATTATTTCAGATTTTCTAGTATCTAAAGAAATTGGAATTTTTTTTACAATAGATTTTAAGATTTCATTAATTCTTTTCCACTCATCTTGTTTATTTACTGTCTTTGAACCTGGTCTTGTTGACTCTCCTCCTACATCTATTAAATCAGCACCATCTTTATATAGTTTAAAAGCATGACTTATTCCTGTTTGTTTTGTATTAAATTTTCCTCCATCAGAAAAACTATCTGGAGTAAGATTTAAGACACCTAGTATATTTGGAATCTTTTTAAATTCTAAATTAGAAAAATTTTTTTTTTTAGTTTTAATTTTTTTTAAATCCAAATTAACTTTTTTCTTTAAATTATTTGGTAAATATTTTATTTGATTAACGGAAATTTTTTTCTTTGATTTTCTAGTTATTATTTCAATATGATCAAACGATATTTCTTTAATTTGATGTAAAGGTATAGTTTTTTTTTTACTAACTAAAATTCTTGACTGATCACCATAATAGAAATTACACGCTCTTGTGTAATATCTTTGCATTATAAATTAATGAACAATTTTTGGTTTTAGACCCATGGCTCCTAAAGCTGAGTCATGATCATCTTTTGAATCTTGATTTTCTAGAATTTTATCTTTTGGATACAAATTTTTATTGATTATATTTTCAATCTCTTCACCTGTTAAGGTTTCATAGGTAATTAATGCCTTAGCAATTTTATGTAAATCGTCTATTTTATCAGTCAATATTTTTTTAGCTTGATTATATCCCTCATCCACAAGTTTTCTAATTTCTTTATCAATTTTTTGAGCAACTTCTTCTGAAACAGATTGAGTTTGAGTAACTGATCTTCCTAAGAAAACTTCCTCTTGATTTTCCCCATATTCAACTGGACCCATCTCCTCACTCATACCATATTTAGTTACCATGGCTCTTGCAAGTTGAGTAGCTTGATTAATATCTGAGCCACTTCCTCCACCTGCTCCTGTAGAAATGTTATCTTTTCCAAAAATTAATTCCTCTGCAACTCTTCCTCCAAAACAAACTGCTAGTCTAGCTTTTAGATATTTGATTGAATATCCGTGTTTATCTCTCTCTGGTAAATTCATAACCATTCCCAAAGCTCTTCCTCTTGGAATGATAGTGGCTTTGTGAATTGGATCATAACTAGGCATATTAAATGAGACTAAAGCATGGCCACCTTCGTGATAAGCAGTAAGTTTTTTTTCATCCTCAGTCATCACCATCGATCTTCTTTCAGCACCCATTAATACTTTATCTTTTGCCTCTTCAAATTCTAATAAAGTTACAATTCTTTTATTTTTTCTAGCTGCTAATAAGGCAGCTTCGTTGACTAAGTTAGCTAAATCTGCTCCTGAGAAACCAGGTGTCCCTCTTGCTATAGTTCTTAAATTAACGTCTGGTGCCATCTTAATTTTTTTCACATGGACTTTTAAAATTTTTTCTCTTCCAATGATATCTGGGTTTGAAACAACTACTTGTCTGTCAAATCTCCCAGGTCTCAATAGCGCTGGATCGAGAACGTCAGGTCTATTTGTTGCTGCAATTATAATTACACCTTCATTAGTATCAAATCCGTCCATCTCTACTAATAATTGGTTTAAAGTTTGCTCTCTTTCATCATTACCTCCACCTAAACCTGCACCTCTACTTCTTCCCACTGCATCTATTTCATCAATAAATATTATGCACGGAGAATTTTTTTTACCTTGTTCAAACATATCTCTCACTCTAGATGCTCCAACACCAACAAACATTTCAACAAAATCTGAACCTGAGATAGTAAAGAAAGGAACTCCTGCTTCACCTGCAATAGCTCTTGCTAACAAAGTTTTTCCTGTTCCTGGAGGTCCGACCAATAAAGCACCTCTAGGTATCTTTCCACCAAGTCTACTAAATTTTTTAGGGTCTTTTAAAAATTCCACAATTTCTTCTACTTCTTCTTTTGCCTCTTCTACTCCAGCAACATCATTAAATGTTACTTTGCCTTTAAGTTCATTCATCATCTTGGCTTTTGACTTACCAAATCCCATTGCTCCACCTTTTCCACCTTGCATCTGTCGCATGAAAAAGATCCAAACTGCAATCAATAAAAGCATTGGAAACCAAGAAAGTAATACACCAAATAAAGATGGCATTTTTTCTTCTAAAGGAGCTGCTGAAATACTTACTCCTTTATCTGATAATTTTTCAATTAAATTTGGATCGTTTGGAGCATAAGTTGAAAATGAGTTTCCATTTGAGTAAACACCCTTAATGTTGTTTCCCTGTATCTCAACCTTTAAAACTTCTCCATTTTCAACTGAACTTAAAAAATCTGAAAAAATTATTTGATTTCCTCCTCTAATATTTGATTGAGGATTTTTAAACATGTTATAGAGACCAATAGTTAAGAAAACTATTATTCCCCACATAGCTAGATTTTTAAAATTCATAAAGTTAAGATAAGAATTATTACAAATTAAACAAGTGACAAAATAACAATAAATTTAAGGATATTAACGCTCTTTCTGCACAATTACAGTTCTGTTTATTTTTTTTATAACACAATTTCCAAGTGTAGATTTAAAAGAAGTTTTACTTTCTAGATTTTCCAAAATATTGATAATTTTTTTACCCCTAGGTGGAAAATATTTTTTCCCAACTAATTGTAAGATCTTTGAAAATGACCTGAACAAAACTTCTTGAGGAAATTTAAAAAATTCTTCTTTTAAAACAACTTTATTTTGAGAGATAATCGAATTTTCTCTTAAGTTTTTTTCACAAAAGAACTGGATTGATTGGTCAACACTTTTTAAATTATAAATTGATAATTTAAACTTACTTTTATCTAAACCTTCACTTTCAAGATTTTTAATTAAATTTCTTATTCTTACTCTTGTAAAAATTTTATCTTCATTAGAAGGGTCTTCTACATATTTATTAAACACTTTTTTTGAGATGTAGATTAAATCTTTTTTTTCAACGTTTATTAGAGGTCTTAATATATTTACATTATTAATCAAAGTCGTTTTGTCTAAAGATACAATACCCTTTAAACCACTACCTCTTATAAGCCTAATTAAAAAATTTTCATAAACGTCATCTTCATGATGACCAAGTAAAATGTGATCAATTTTAAATTTTTTTGATTGGTTAATTAAGAGATTATATCTTTTTTTTCTTGCAAGAGATTGGATATTGTTTTTGGGTTTTTTCCCATTCCATTTTAAAATATCTAAATCTATAGAAAAATCCTTCAAAAGATTTTTTACAAATAAAGCTTCAACAGATGAATTATTTCTCAATTTATGGTCAACCAAAAAATATTTGATTTTTAAAGATTTTTTAATTGAATAAATTTTTGAAAAAAAGGCTAAAGCAAGACTATCTGAGCCACCTGATACAGCAACTGTGAAATTGTTATTTAAATTTAAATTTTTTTCAAATTTATTATAGATTTTATAAATTCTTTTATCTCTTAACTTATTAAGAAGTTGTTTATGAATCTTGCTTGACGCATTCAAATTTTTTAGACTCATATTTTGCTTTTTGTATTACAGACTGATTTGCATTCGGATATTGCAACTCTACACCATTAATCATCTTACAGCCTTGATCTTTTTCCCCAATTTGAACCATTGAAACACCAAGTTTTAATAAATTTATTGGAGCTTTTTTGCCTTTTGGATATTTTTGATATCCTTCAAGATAAGCTGAAGCAGCATCAGTATAAAGCTGTCTTATTCTAAATGTTTCTGCATACCAATATTGAGCACTGCCTGCTAATTCATCTTCCGGATTTGATAATACAAATTCTCTAAAAGCTCTTTCGGCTGTACTGTAGTCTCCAACTTTTAGGAAGCTTGTTGCAAATTCATATTGTTCTTTTGGAGTTAAATCTATTGGTAAAATTTTATCTTCAGCTTGAAAAGTTTCTTCTACAATAGAAGCTGTAGTATCAACTGATTGAATCTGTTGATTCTCATCTGAAGTTTCCATATCTTTATAAGAAATTGTACCTAGGTCTTGTGGCTGTGAGCTACCAGGAAGAATTTGCTTTTCAATCTTTGGCGCAGAACTCAGTTGTTGATTATTGTCAATTACATTAACAGAACTTAAATCATTTTCTATATCTTGAAACCTTATCTGATTATCAGATTGTAGCTTGGATACTCTATTTGAAAGTTTATCAAGCTTAAAATTAATTTCCTCAAACTTATTAGTAAGTTCTCTAAACTGCTCTTCTACCTCTGATAACTTCAGCAGATGCCTAGTCAAAACATCTTCGGAGTTATTATCAAGATTTGATACTGATTGATTATTTGTGTTACTTTCTATTTCAATTGATCCAGAATAAACGGCTCTTTCAAGAGTTTTTAAATCTTTTTTAATTAAATCTAAAATTTCATAAATATTGTGGTTATCTGAGTAAGCAATTCCTGAAAAAAAGAAATTTAATAATATTATTAAATTAAATAATGTTGATCTGAAAAGTGATCTCATTAAATTTTTATATGATTATAAAAAGGCAAAAAAAAGACCCTAAAAATTTTCGATTTTAGGGTCTTTTTTAAAAATTCTTTAATTTGCTTTAACAGTAACTGATCTTCTGTTTTTAGACCATGCTAAAGGATTTGATCCTGAATCAACAGGTCTTTCTTTACCATAACTGATTACTGTAATTCTGTCTGATGAAACACCATAAGTCATTAGGTAATCTTTTGCAGCATTAGCTCTTCTTTCACCAAGTGCTAAGTTATATTCTCTTGTTCCTCTTTCATCTGCATGACCTTCTAAAACTACAGTGATGTTAGAATTTTCTCTTAACCAAGCAGCTTGAGCCCTTAAAGTTTCTCTTGAAGCTGTAGTTAATATAGATTCGTTAGTTGCAAAGAACACTCTATCAGCAACACCATCTGCTAAATATTTTACGCTATCCGTTCCAACGTAAACATCACCTTGCATCTGACCTGCAATTTTTTCAATCTTAGTTACTTCCTCTTTTTTAGTTTCTTCTTTTGGTGCCTCTTTTTCAACGGCTACTTCTTTTTTTGTTGCACACGCTGTTAAAATTATTCCAGCAGAAATAACTAGTAACGTGTTTTTGAAAATTTTGTTTAATCTCATTAATTTGCTCCTTGCTGCTTTTTCAAATACTATTTTTTTCACAACTAGATAGATGTTTCAACCCAAAAAATCAAGAAATTTCATCGTATTTAGAGATAAATTCATATTAATTACTTAATAAAGACGACCAAGATGGGTCGGATGCGTCCGTCTCGGTTATTATCAATCTTTCATTGTACCCAGTTAAATCAATAGACCATAACTTGGCAGAAAAACCTTCACCTTTAGAATTAGTTTTTGTTTCTCTATAAAATATCAAAACTCTTCCATTTGGTGACCAAGATGGGGCCTCTTGATAATAGTTTTCTGTTAACAATCTTTCACCAGTTCCATCTGTTCGCATCACTCCAATATAAAATTTTCCTTTATGTAATTTTGTAAATGCTATTAAATCACCCCTAGGAGACCAAACTGGTGTTCCGTACAAACCATTACCAAAAGAAATTCTTTTCACATCACTTCCATCATTTTTCATGACATAAATTTGTTGGTAACCACTTCTGTCAGAGTTGAAAGTTATATATTTTCCGTCTGGAGAATAAGAAGGTGATGTATCAATTGAAGGATGATTGGTTATTCTCTCTACCAATCGAGTTTCTAAATTCATCGTATAAATATCTGATTTTCCATCTTTTGCAAAACTCATGATTATTTTTTTTCCATCAGGTGAAAATCTAGGAGCAAATGTCATTCCAGGAAAATCTCCAACTACTTCTTGTGTTCCTGTTTCAATATCTAAAAGATAAACCCGTGGCATATTTTTAAAATAAGATAAATAAGTAACCATTTGACTTGCTGGGTTAAATCGTGGAGTAAGCACAAGCTCATTTCCTAAAGTTAGAAATTTATTATTAGCACCATCTTGATCCATGATAGCTAATTTTTTTATTCTTTGCGTTTTTGGTCCTTCTTCAGCCACATAAATAATTCTTGTATCAAAATATCCTTTTTCTCCTGTTAATCTCTCATACACTTTATCTGATATGATATGCCCAACTCTTCTCCAATTTGTTGGTACCGTTGTAAAAGCTAAAGCCATCATCTCTTTTGCAGCAAGCACATCCCAAAGTCTAAACTCAACTCTTAATTTATCATTAATAAAATTTACTTTACCCGTAATTAGAGCTTGAGCTTTAATTAAATTCCAATCTTCAAATCTTGGTTTTAAATTTGCTATATCTGGTGCTTGTAAAAATGCTTTTTTATCTAAAGGATTAAATAAACCTGAAGTTCTTAAATTATTTTCAACAATTAATGATATTTCAGATCCAATGTTCTCTTTATTTAAAATTTGTTCAAAATTTTTTCTAGATGTTTCGTCTATTGATAACGGTGAGACTGCAAGTGGAAGAGGGTTTAAGTTTCCCCTCGTAATATCAACTTCAATTAACGCTAAAGTTTTTATTGGAAAAAAAACAAAAATGAAAATTATAAATTTTTTAATCATAAATTATTTATACTAACCTCCTAACATCTCTCTTGCATCAAAATTTAATTGTAATTCTTTCCATCTCTCATAGCCAGAAGCTGGAACTCTTAAAGGCTGACATAATCTTACCGCTCTTAAGGCACTTTCTGCTAAGACTTTATAAAAACCTTGTCCAGGTTTATTCATTCTAGCATGATCTAATATCTCAGTTTTGGTGACTGAACCATCTGGTTTGAGTTTTAATTTTATTCTAACTAGTAAATTTTCATCATATGGCAAACCTAAAGGGATACTCCAACAACCAAATATTTGGGCTTTCAAAGCATCTTCCTCACTTAGAGTAAGCTTAGAGTTTTCTAGGTTTCTTACTTGATCTTGTGTAACATCATTATTGGTTTTCACTTTTTCTGCTGTTTCTTCTTTTGATTTATCTATCAATGCAGCAATGTTATTTGGATCAAATAAATCTTTTTTTTCAAACTCAGATACTTGCTTTACTTCATTATCTACCTTTTCTGGATTTTGTTTTTTTTCCTCTTTAGTCTTTAATTTTTTTACCTCTTTATCTGGCAAAGGGACAGCTTCAGGATTTTGTTTTTCTATTGTTTTGTTTTTTTTCTCTGAGACAACAGTTTTGGTTTTAGTTTTTTTTACTTTTTTAGGTGGAGCTTGTTCTGAGACAAGTTTTTTTTCTTTTTCTTTTACTTTTTCAATAATTTTTTTTGCTTTAGGAGCAAAAGGAATATTTGTTTCTTCTGTTATTTGAATTAATTCAACAGAGACTATGGGTGGAATGTCTATTGGTTTTTTTGATAGAAAAGGCAAACTTAAAGCTGTAAGGACAACTAAAGATATGTGTAAAGCTGAGGATATAGCTATACTACTACTCTTCACTGTAACTACCTTTGTTTAAGAGGTTCGGAGATTAGCGCAACCTTTGTAAAACCAGATCCAGATAATAAACCCATTATCTCTAAAACTCTTCCATAGTTTATTGTTTTATCGCCTCTTACATAAATTCTTGTGTCAGTTCTATTTTTTGAAACAGCTAAAACTTTAGCAATTATATTGTCATACTCTACTTTTGATTCTTGAATAAAAATTTCACCTTTCGCATTAATAGAAAGTGTTAAAGGTTCTGTTTCCTCAGGCAAAGAATCTGCTGAACTCTCAGGTAGATCAACCTGAACACCTACTGTTAAAAGCGGTGCAGTTACCATGAATATAATTAATAAAACCAACATCACATCAACAAAAGGTGTGACGTTAATCTCACTCATTGGTTCCTTTGATGAGCGATTTAATTTAAAAGCCATTTAAATTATTGTTAAAAATCTTTTTGAAAAATTCTCTAATTTTTCTGAATATTTTTTTGCGTCTGTATTAAATTTATTATATGCAACTACTGCAGGTATCGCAGCTAACAGTCCTAATGCAGTTGCAAATAATGCTTCGGCTATACCAGGTGCAACTATTGCAAGACTAGTATTTCTTGAAATTGCAATTGATTGAAAAGAATTCATAATACCCCAAACAGTCCCAAATAATCCAATAAATGGAGCAGTTGAGCCTACGGTTGCTAAAAATGTAAATCCCTTTTCAATTTTTGACATTTCCTTTTCTATTCCTCCTTCAAGGAACGCAGTCATTCTTTCACTTAAATTAGTTTTAGATTTTTTCTTTAGTAAGTTTTCCATGGCATTTTGGAATACCAAAGACATTGGGTCTTCTAAATTATTTGGTAAACTGTTATAAAAATTTTCAGCAGATTTAGAGTTCCAAAATTTTTCTTCAAACTCTTCTGAAGATTTATTTATTTTTTTAAAAAGTCTATATTTTTCTATAATTACTGCCCATGAGTATACTGAGCAAAGTATTAAGCTAATCATTACTGCTTTAACAATTATATCTGCTTTTAAAAATAAACTAAAAAGTGAAAAATCTGTATTTGTGCCAAGATCTATTGCTTTTGCGGCTATGTCTGCTTCCATAATCACTCATCACACTTAATTGTGTCATGAATTTGACTACAAAAATTTAAAGATTAGTCATTTTTGTATGTTTCATGAAAATAACTAGCTATTAAAATTGCATCAGCTTTATTAGAATCTTTTTTTTTTGATAAATTTGACGAAAAATAGGGAAATATTTCAATAGCTCTTGTCCTGCTGGCATCTTTTTCTGAGTTAATTAAATTAAAATATTTTTTCCATTTTGCTGGTCTTACAAAATAAATTGGCAACTGCATCGCGCTGCAAATACCTTTTAAAATTCCGAAAGATTGACCAAAATTAAACATACTTGTAACCCCTTGTCCTGGCATAGCTGAAACTTGCTCTATAACAACTTTAATATTTTTTTTTTCGTATGTTTTTATTTTTGAAGATATTTCATTAAATATTTGAGATCCATTGACTTGTTTTTTATTTTTTTTTCCTTCAGTCATTGTTGGCATCTCAAGGACATCTTTGATTGTTCCATCCTCTAAAAAACATATAGATCCTGAAATTCCTGGATCAATTCCAATTATTAACATCAAAAATTTCCTAAATTTACGTTTGAAAAAACGTTCTGAACATCATCATCATCTTCTAGATTTTCTAAAAAATCAATCACACTTTCTTTCTCATCATTTTTAATATCAACACTATTTATAGGGACCCATTCAATATCTGTTGAAATAAAGTTTGCTATTTTATTTTCTAAATTTTTTTTAACATTATATATTTCATTTGAAACACATTGAACTTCATGAAATTCTTCGTGGGAAATGCATTCCTCTGCACCAGCTTCTATTGCTAACTCAAAAATTTTATCATCTGATATTTCATTTTTATCAATCTTTATTATCCCAAGTTGTTTAAAGTTATGAGATGCTGATCCTTGCGTACCTAGACTTCCACCAGATTTTTGAAAAATAGTTCTCACATTAGAAGCTGTTCTATTTTTATTGTCTGTTAAAGTTTCTACAATTACAGCAATTTTCTTTGGTCCAAATCCCTCATACCTCAAATTTTCAAAATTTGCTCCAGATGCAGCAGAAGATTTATCTATTGCCCTTTCTATATTATCTTTTGGCATATTTGCTGATCTAGCAGCCTGTACTGCTGATCTTAATCTCGGATTCATTGCAGGATCCTTGTCTCCAAGTTTTGCAGCTACTGTAATTTCTTTAGACAATTTTGAAAAAATTTTTGAACGTTGCTTGTCAGCTTTTCCTTTTTTATGTTTAATACCCGCCCAATGAGAATGACCTGCCATATCTAAATTAAAAATTTTTTAATTTTTCTCCAAATATATAACTATTAATACTTTTAGCTAAACCAGTATTTATATCACAATCAACAATAACACCAGACAAAGTCCCTTCTCCAACTGCAGGAAAATGTTTAACCGAGTCTTTTTTTAAAAATCTGTTTAATGAATTCTCTTTATCCATCCCAATTACAGAGTCGTAATCTCCACACATGCCTGCATCAGTTTGGTATCCAGTGCCATTGTTTAGTATTCTAGCATCATTAGTTGGTACATGTGTGTGAGTTCCAACAACCAAAGTTGAATGACCATCAAAAAAATGACCTATGGCATTTTTCTCACTGGTAATTTCACCATGAAAATCAACCACTAATAAATCGTAGTCTTTTTTTAATTTATATTCACTTAAAAATTTTTTTGAAGTTTCAAAAACATCTTCACACTTTTTCATAAAAACATTTCCCATAAGGTTGAGTACCCCAACTCTTATATTTTTATCTGTTTTGAAAATTTGAAAACCTCGACCAGGTGCAGGCTCAAAAAGATTTTTAGGACGTAACAATCTCTCTTCTTTTTCTATATATTTCATGATTTCTTTTTGATCCCAAACATGATTTCCTGTTGTAATTACGTTAACACCACAGTTATAAAAATCTTTGCAAATTTCTTCTGTCAAACCAACACCTTGGGCTGCAGCATTTTCACCGTTAGCAATAACAAAATCAATTTTTTTTGATTTAATTTCACTAAGTAAGCTGCTCGTAAGTTTAGAACATCCAGAAATGCCAACAACATCGCCTAAAAATAAAATTCTCAAAATATCAAACCTCTTTCAGTAATTATTAAATCAAGCTTCTTATCATAATTATTAACTGGTACCTCTTTTAATTCTTGGAAAGAAAAAGCAAATCCAACTTTAAAGACCTTTTTTTTAATTTCAATTTTTTCAATATAACGATCATAAAAACCACCACCATAACCTAAACGGTTAAATTGCTTATCAAAAGCTAATAGTGGAACTAGTAATATATCTGGATAAACTTTCTTTTTAGAAAATGGTTCAATAATTCCGTATTTGTTTATCTTTAATGGATTATCTTTAGACCATTCATAAAAGTCCATTTGGTTATTTTTCTTGATGATCGGTAATGAAGTAATTTTTTTATTTTTACTAAATAAATTTAAAACTTCTAAGTCATCTATTTCATGATTGCATGGATAATATCCTCCAACAATTCTTATTTTAAGATTATTATCACTTAGGAATTTAATTAATTTTAAAGAATTGATTTTCAAATTTTCTTGAAAACTTTTTTTTCTAAGTGATGTTATCTTTCTTCTTAATTTAGATTTATTCACAAATTTATTGAGGTAAATTTTCTTGTCTTGCTTTTTCCACAAAACTTGAAATTTTCTCTGCAGCAGTATCAATTAAATCTTCATATTTTTTTTGATTAGTTTCAATCTCTATTTTTAATTTATCATGATTTAAATTTAACTCTTTTATTTCTTCTTCTTTTTTATCTTTATATTCATATATTAGAGTTTTTAATTCTTTAAATTTATTTGATAAATCTTTTAATTCTTGTTTCTTTTGTTCAACTTTCTTTTTTGTTTCGTAGTATTCATCCATTATTTTAACTGCTGTAATTAATAAAAGTTTATTCTCCCCTAAATTACCAAGATCGTTTTTTAAATGATTAAATTTTTGGTTTATTTGTATTAACAATTCCTCTAGATGTTCCTCTTGTCCATCATCACAAGATAGTAAAAACTCTTTATTATTGAATTTAATACTTACATTTGCCATTTATCAATCTCTTCCAACAAAGTATCTGTTTCTTGATTTAATTCATCAATTTTTTCAGAGAACTCTATTTGTTTTCTTTCTTCTGCCTTTTCTTTACTTCTGAACTCATCTAATCTTTTGGACAAAATTTCGTTCTGATCTATTAGCTCTTTATATTTTTTTTCTAACTCGTTTTTTTCAATCTCTAATTGATTTTTTTGTAAGTTAAGATTTTCAATATTATTTTCCAAAACCGGATTAGTTAGATCTAAATTTTTTAATTCCTCTAAAGCTAGATTAAGTTTTTTTTCTTTTTCGTTTATAGAATTCATATATATATACTTATAATATTAAATAGAATCTTCTTAGTCTAGTCAGGATAATTTTGAGTAAAATACATAACGATTTAGCAAATTGTATCAGATTTTTATCTATTGATGCAGTTCAAAAAGCTAATTCTGGCCACCCTGGGATGCCAATGGGTATGGCAGACGTTGCGACTGTACTTTTTAGGTATTTTTTAAAATTCAATCCACAAAATCCAAATTGGATAAATAGAGATAGGTTTGTTTTATCAGCCGGACATGGCTCAATGCTTCTTTATTCTTTATTATACTTAACTGGTTATAAAAGTATTTCTTTAAATTCGATTAAAAAGTTTAGACAACTAAACTCTATTTGTGCAGGTCATCCAGAGTATCATCCAAAAACTGGAATTGAAACAACTACTGGTCCACTTGGACAAGGAATAGCTAATGCAGTTGGATTTGCAATAGCTGAAGAAATCCTCAAAAAAAAATTAGGTAAAAATCTAATTAATCATAAAACTTATGTTCTAGCTGGCGATGGTTGCTTGATGGAAGGTATTAGTCACGAGGCAATGAGTTTAGCTGGTCACTTAAAATTAAAAAATTTAGTGATGCTTTTCGATAATAATAATATTTCAATAGATGGTCCAACAAGTCTTGCTGTATCAGACAATTTTAGAAAAAGATTTGAAAGCTATGGATGGGATTATGTATTAATTGATGGTCATAATGAAAATCAAATTTACAGAGCTTTGAAAAGAGTTCAAAATGCAAAAAAACCAACAGTAATTTCTTGTAAAACAAAAATTGGATATGGTTCTCCAAATAAATCTGGCAAATCGTCTTCACATGGTAGTCCTTTGGGATTAGATGAAATTAAATTAGTAAGAAAAGTACTTAAATGGAAATATAAACCTTTTGAAATTCCAAATAAGTTATTGAACCAATGGAGAGATATAGGAAGAAAGGGTCAGTTAATTGAAAAAAAATGGAACAAATTAACTAAAAAACAAAGTCAAAAATTCAGTCTGATCAAAACAGATAGCTTTAAAAATGTTTTAAATTCAGAAAAGAAACTTGCAATCAAAGAACCTAAAAGCTTAGCAACAAGAAAATGTTCTGAGCTAACTTTAAGTGCATTAACCAATTCAAATAATAATCTTATTGGTGGTTCTGCAGATTTAGCTGGATCAAATAATACAAAAACAAAAAAACATAAAATTATTACACCAGGAAATTTTGATGGAAATTATATTCACTATGGTGTCAGGGAACATGCGATGAGTGGGATAATGAACGGAATCGCACTCCATAGTAATTTTATTCCTTATGGTGGAACTTTTTTAATATTTTCTGATTACTGCAAACCATCGATAAGATTGTCGGCTCTAATGCAACAAAGAGTTATTTATGTAATGACACATGATTCAATTGGCTTAGGTGAAGATGGACCGACACATCAACCAATTGAGCAATTATCTGGTTTAAGATCAATTCCAAACCTAAATGTGTTTAGACCTGCAGACAGAATTGAAACAATTGAATGCTGGGAGCATGCTTTAAAAACTACAAAGACTCCAAGTGTGTTGTCTTTAACTAGACAAAATTTAGATCCAATCAGAAAAAAATATTCCTCAAATAATAAATGTTCACTTGGCGCTTATGAGGTGCTTAGAACAAATAAGAAAATTAAATTAACAATTTTGGCAAGTGGTTCAGAAGTAAATCTTGCAATCGAGGCTAGTCATAAACTTGCAAAAGATAAAATTTATTCTAAAGTTATTTCAGTACCTTGTATGGAGCTTTTTGATAAACAAAGTAAAACTTATAGAAATAAAATACTAAATGAAACCAAAAATAAAATCTCTATAGAAGCTGGTTCAAGTGATTGTTGGAAAAAGTATGTTGGTGAAAATGGAAAAAATTTTGGAATTAATGAATTTGGTAAAAGTGCACCTTTTAAAGAAATATATAAATATTTTGGGCTAACAAAAGAAAATATAACTAACAAATCAAAAAATTTAATTAAAAATTAATTATGACAATTAAAGTTGGAATTAATGGAATGGGTAGAATTGGTCGAATGGTAGTTCGGTCAATTATAGAAAGCCAAGATAAAAAAATAAAAATACAACACATAAATAATAGATCAAATTCTGAGACTACTTGTACATTAATAAAATATGACTCAATTCATGGTAGATTTGATGCTGATTTAGATTTTGATGAAAATCACTTAATAATAAATAATGAAAAAATTACATTTTCACAGGAGTCTACTATTGAAAAAATAGACTGGAAAAAATTTGATGTCGATTATGTTTTTGAGTGTACAGGAAAATTTAATTCTAAAGAAAAACTTTTAGCTCATATTAAAAATGGAGCAAAAAAAGTAATAGTATCTGCGCCATGTAAAAACGCAGATAAAACAATTGTATTTGGTGTAAATGAAAAAGATATAACCAGTAAGGACCAAATAATCTCAGCCGCATCATGCACCACAAACTGTTTGGCTCCAGTTGTACATACACTAAATGAAAATTTTGAAATTGAAAAAGGGTTCATGACCACTATCCATGCATTTACAAGTGATCAGAGAATTCTGGACAATTCACATAAAGACCCAAGAAGAGCAAGATCAGCAAGTCAATCAATTGTCCCAACATCTACTGGTGCATCAAAAGCAATTGGCCAAATAATTCCTAGCTTGAAAGGTAAATTAGAGGGAGTTGCAATGAGAGTACCTACCCCAAATGTTTCACTTGTAGAATTAGTTTTCTGTACAAAAAAAAATATCAACAAAGAAAATATAAATAAATCATTTGAATTAGCATCAAAAAATAATCTTAAAAATGTACTAGAAATCACTCATGAAAAGTTAGTATCAATAGATTTTAATCATAACTCTGCATCTGCGATTGTTGATGGATCTCTTACCAATGTTGTTGGAGACAATATGGGTAAAATTTCAGCCTGGTATGATAATGAATGGGGTTTTTCAAATCGTATGTGCGATATTGCAGAATTCATTCATCAAAATTCTTAATGCAAAGTGTCTCCAAACTAACAAACCTACAAGGTAAAAAAGTTATTTTAAGATTGGATTTAAATGTCCCTCTTAACAATGGTGAGATAACTGATACAACGAGAATTGACAAAATTCTTCCAACAATTGAATTTTTATTAGAGCAAAATTCAAAAATAGTTATCTTATCTCACGTTGGTCGACCTAAAGGAAAAGTAATTAAAGATCTTTCGTTAAAACCAATTCAAAAAGATATAGAAAAAAAACTAAATGAAAAAGTAAAACTTATTGAAAAAAATATTTATGAGATAAAAAAAGATATGTTTGATAATTTTAATGAAAAAATTTTATTAATTGAAAATATTAGATTTTATCCAGATGAGGAAAAAAATGATACTAATTTTGCAAAACATTTAGCAAGCTTAGGTGATATTTATGTAAATGATGCTTTTTCATGTTCACATAGAGCGCACGCATCTGTTTGTGAAATTTCAAAATTTTTACCATCTTTTTCAGGGTTGCAATTAGATTTAGAGATTAGTGCATTAAAAAAAATTACATCTAGCATAACTAAACCTGTTACTTGTATAATAGGAGGATCTAAAATTTCTACAAAAATTAATATTATTAAAAATTTAATTCCAAAATTTGATAACATAGTAATTGTGGGTGCAATGGCGAATAACTTAATTGAACACAATGGATACAATATAGGAAAATCTCTTAAAGAAGAAAATGTTAATTCTATAGTTAATGAAATACTCTCATATTCAAAAGAAAAAAATTGTAATATAATTTTTCCAGAAGATGTGATAGTGGCAAATGATTTAAATGGTCAGCCTAAAATTAAAGAATTGAATCAAATTAAATTAGATGAAATGATTTTGGATATAGGTCCAAAAACTGTTGAAAGTATATGCAATATTATTGATAAAACAAAAACCTTATTATGGAACGGTCCTGCTGGATATTTTGAAAATCCTAATTTTGCTAATGGAAGTGCTACAATTGCAAAAAAAATAGTTGAAAAAAATAAAGAAGATAAAATTTACTCTGTTGTAGGTGGTGGTGATACCATTTCATTAATTAATTCTTTAAATGCTGTTAAAGACTTTAATTTTGTTTCAACTGCAGGTGGAGCATTTCTGGAATATCTTGAAGGAAAAGAACTTCCTGGTATAAGCGCTTTAAATTGACATGTCAGAACTAAATAAAATAGCTCTCAAAATACTTTCAAATGGCAAAGGAATACTTGCAGCAGATGAAAGTAACGGAACTATGACGAAAAGACTTGAGGCTGTTAATGTTGAATCTACACCAAAAAACAGACTCGCTTTTAGAGAAACTCTTTTTAGTTCAGAAAGTATGAAAGATTGTATCGGTGGTGTGATCTTATACGATGAAACAATAAAACAAATTTCAAATTTAGGTAAATCGATTCCTGAATTAATCTCTGCTAGTGGAGCAGTACCTGGAATTAAAGTAGATACAGGTGCAAAAAATTTAGCAAACTCTCCAGAGGAAAAAATTACAGAAGGGCTAGACGGGCTAAGAGAAAGATTAAAAAAATACTATGAGCTTGGTGCAAGATTTACAAAATGGAGAGGTGTTTATTCGATAAGCAATAACTATCCTAGCAAACTTGCAATTCATTCTAATGCTCATGCACTTGCAAGATATGCCGCTTTAGTTCAAGAATGTGAAATGGTTCCTATAGTGGAACCAGAAGTTTTAATGGATGGCAATCATTCAGCTGATGAGTGTTTGGAAAAAACTTCAGAAGTTATAAAAAAATGTTTTGAGGAATTAATTATGCATAAAATTGATTTATCAGGGATCATATTAAAACCAAATATGATTTTAGCTGGAAGTAATTCAAAAAACAAAATCTCTAATGAAGAAGTTTCAGACAAAACACTTGAATGTCTCAAAAATTCAGTACCGACAGAAGTACCAGGAATTGCTTTCTTGTCTGGAGGTCAATCCGAAATAGAAGCAACAGAAAATCTCAATTTAATTAGCAAAAACAATAGTACAAATTTTATAATGACCTATTCATATGGTCGAGCTTTACAACAAAGTGCACTTAAATTTTGGTCTAAAGACATCACTAAAACCAACGAAACACAAGATGTGTTTAATCATAGGGCAAGAATGTGTACTTTAGCTGCTCAAGGAAAATGGACAAACGATCTTGAGAATAAATAAAAAAAAATTTATTTATCTTATCTCTCCAAATAAAATAACAAAGAATTTTTACCAAATGCTGAATGAGGTATTAAAATCAAGTAAAATAAGTTTTTTTCAAATGAGATTTAAAAAATACTCATTTAAAAAAAAATTTTTGGTAGGAAAAAAGATCAGACAATTATGTAAAAAAAATAATGTAAAATTTATTGTTAATGATGACCCGGTTCTTGCAAAAAAATTAAATGCTGATGGATGTCATTTAGGCCAAAAAGATATGAATATTAAAGAAGCCAAAAAAATAATTGGAAATAAAATTATTGGAATAACATGTCACAACTCAATTAAAATTGCAAAAGAAGCAATTAAAAATAGAGCTAATTACATTGCGTTTGGTGCTTTTTTTCCAACAAAAACAAAAAAAGCTAAATACAGGGCTAATATAAAAACTTTGAATAAAGTAAAGAAATTAACAAATATTCCCATCGTAGCTATTGGTGGAATAACAAATGAGAACTATAAAAAACTTTTATTGAACAATGTAAATTTTTTAGCTATTTCAGGCTACATTTGGAATAATAAAAAATACAAACCTACAGAAGCTATAAAGAGTTTAATATGAAAATAAATGCAAGTGAAATTAGAGTTGGAATGCTCTTGGAATATAAAAATGATCTTTGGCAAGTTTTAAAAACACAGCATGTAAAACCTGGAAAAGGAGGTGCATTTGCACAAGTAGAAATGAAAAGTGTTGGCAAAAATACTAAACTAAACGAAAGATTTAGATCTAGCGAAACTGTAGAGAAAGCATCACTAGATGAAAATAAATACAATTATCTATATGAAGATGATGCTAATTATTTTTTTATGGAACCAAAAACCTTTGAACAAATTGAAATTAAAAAAGAAATTATTGGAGAGCAAGGTAAATTATTAACTGAAAATCTTGAGGTGTCTGTAAGTTTTTATAATGAAAATCCAATTTCAGTAGAGTTACCAAATCAGGTACAATGTAAAATAGAAACTACTGATGCAGCATTAAAAGGTCAAACAGTATCTTCCTCTTATAAACCAGCCACTCTAGATAATGGTTTAAATATTCAAGTTCCACCGTTTATAGAGGCAGGAGACGAAGTTATTGTTGATACTCGAAATTTAGAGTACGTAAAAAAAATTTAAAATGATATCCATATCTTCAAATCTTAACTTGATGATAAAGGCTGCTGAAAAAGCATCTAAATCTGTGATAAGAGATTTTGGAGAGGTGGAAAAATTACAAGTTTCAAAAAAAGGCCCTTACGATTTTGTTACAAAAACAGATAAAAATGTAGAAAAAATTTTAATAGAAGAATTATCTAAATCAAAAAAAAATTATTCTTTTATAACAGAAGAAACTGGCAAGATAAATAACAAGGACAAGAAAAATTTTTGGATTCTAGACCCAATAGATGGGACAACTAATTTTCTTCATGGTATTCCACACTTTGCTATTTGTATTGCTCATATTTCTAACAACGAAATTATTAGTGGATTAATTTTTGACCCAATAAAAGATGAAATGTTTTTTTCTGAAAAAAACAAGGGAGCATATCTAAACAATCAAAGACTAAGAGTGTCAAAAAAAAGTTCCACCGAAGATTGTTTATTTTCAAGCAACCATGAAGGTACAAAATTTAGTGACCTAAATATGAGATGTAGTGGATGTGCAGCGCTTGATCTAGCATATGTGGCCTCTGGAAGACTTGACGGTTTTTTTCATAATAAAATTAATATTTGGGATGTGGCAGCTGGTGCTTTAATGGTTGAAGAAGCAGGTGGAATAGTTAACGAAATTAACAAATTTGATATAAAAAATATTGATATCCGAGCTTCAAGTAGTGCAATTAACGATAAAATGCTTAAAAAACTAGTTAACTTTTAATTGTTTTAAAAAATTCTTTTGCTATAAGTCTCCGCATGAAAAAAAATATTCATCCAAACTATCATACTATTAAAGTTGAAATGACAGACGGTACACAATTTGAAACAAAATCAACTTGGGGTGCTGAAGGTGATTTGCTTAAACTTGAAATTGATCCAAAATCACACGCTGCTTGGACAGGTGGAAAACAGAAATTAATGGATAAAGGTCGAATAAGTAAATTTAATAAAAAATTTCAAAACTTTAAATCAGAAAAGAAAAATTAAATGTCAAATGCACCTCTAATGCCAATGGCTACCGCTGTTTGGTTGGTAGAAAATACAACTCTAACATTCAAACAGATTGCAGATTTCTGCAGACTACACGAGGTAGAGGTACAAGGTATAGCAGATGGTGAGGTTGCGAAAGGGATTAAAGCTTATAATCCAATTATATCAGGACAACTTTCTAGAGAGGAAATAGAATTATCATCTAAAGATGAGAATAGACCACTACAAATCAAAAATAGTGACATTGAGATTTCAAATGATGAAAAGAAAATAAAAAAATATATCCCTCTTTCAAAAAGACAAGACAAGCCAGATTCTGCATTATGGCTTATCAGACAACATAATATTTTAAAAGATTCACAAATAGCAAAATTGGTTGGAATTACAAAAAATTCTGTAACTTCAATAAGAAATAAAAGTTACTGGAATTACAATAATCTAAACCCAAAAGATCCTGTAGCATTAAATTTATTTTCTCAAAAAGATCTGATAGACGCATTAGAAAAAGCCGAAAGAAGAATTAAGAGAGAGAAAAAAGAAAAAGAAAAACAAAATAAAGTTAGTCAATCAAGCATATAATGAACAAAACTAATAGACATAAATTAATAAAAGTGATAACAAACCACTTTTTTGGAGGTAGTTATTAAAATAGAAGTTAAAGATAATAATGTTGAACAAGCATTAAGAGTATTAAAAAGAAAACTGCAAAGAGACGGTTTCTTTAAAGTTATTAAATTAAAAAATACATACGAAAAACCTTCTGAAAAGAAAAAAAGAATTCTTCAAGAAAACATTAAAAGAGTTAAAAAGTTAAATAAACTCAAGAATAGAATTTAAATATATCGCGGGGTGGAGCAGTCTGGTAGCTCGTCAGGCTCATAACCTGAAGGTCGGCGGTTCAAATCCGTCCCCCGCAACCAATTTAGCTATAATTTAAAATTAGATTTTTTGCTATCGATTAGAAATGCTCTGACTGTTTCAACAGTTAGCTGATTAAAAGACTTACCAAACTTTTCAATTTTTTCAATTAAAGTTGGTGGAATAGTGATTATGTGACATGCCAATTGTTTAGCTTGTAAAAAATTATATGGTTCTCTCACACTGGCCCATAAGATTTCTACATTTTTAAATTTTCTTGCTAATTTTATACTTTTAACAAATTCTGGAATTGGATCTTTACCATTGTCCCCTGCTCTTCCAGCAAAAATAGATATAATTACATTTGTTTTCTTATTTATTACTTTAAGTATTTTTGCAGTTTGCTTAGCTGAGTATACTGCTGTTATATTCAACTTAATATTTTTACTATTTAATTCTTTAATAACTTTACCTGAAAATTTATTTTTTGAATTGACTATTGGAACTTTGACATAAACATTTTTGCCCCAAGAATTTATTTCTTTTCCTTGTTCAATCATAGATTTTTGATCATCGGCAAAAACTTCAAATGAAATTGGTTTATTTTTACAAACTTTAAGTATTTGTTTAGAGTATGATTTATAATCTTTTGCTCCAGCTTTTCTCATTAAGCTTGGATTTGTTGTAAATCCTTTTACAATTTGTTTCTTATTAAATTTTTTAATTGAAGATAAATCTGCAATGTCACAAAAAATTTTTGTATTCATCAAATCTACAAATTCTTTGTAATATCTTCAGTCATTTTTTTTGCATCTGCAAATAACATCAATGTATTTTCTTTATAAAATAAATCATTATCGATTCCCGCATATCCAGGGGATAAACTTCTTTTAACAAACAATACTGACTTACATTTTTCCACATCTAAAACTGGCATTCCATAAATTGGGCTTTGTGGATCTGTTTTTGCTACAGGATTAGTAACGTCATTTGCACCAATTACAAATGCAACATCTGCATTTGCAAAATCGTTATTAATCTCCTCTAATTCGAATACTTCATCATATGGC
Organism: Candidatus Pelagibacter sp. HIMB1495; assembly: GCF_052047955.1. NCBI lineage: Bacteria > Pseudomonadati > Pseudomonadota > Alphaproteobacteria > Candidatus Pelagibacterales > Candidatus Pelagibacteraceae > Candidatus Pelagibacter > Candidatus Pelagibacter sp. HIMB1495. The sequence goes on from NZ_JBNAIQ010000001.1 coordinate 1,420,575, forward strand.
ACATTTGCTTCTGCTAACAATACATTCATGTGCCCGGGCATTCGTCCTGCAACCGGATGAATAGCGTATGAAACTTTAATATCATTTTTCTTTAAAGTATCTACCATTTCTCTAAGAGCATGTTGAGCTTGCGCAACTGCCATTCCATATCCTGGAACAATTATAACTGATGAAGCATTTTTCATTAAAAAAGCTGCATCATCTGCATTACCACTTTTTACTGGTCTTTGTTCTTTACTTTGACCTTCGGTTACTTGATCAGTAGCTCCAAAACCTCCTAATATAACATTAAAGAATGATCTATTCATTCCTTTGCACATAATATATGAGAGTATTGCTCCTGATGATCCAACTAAAGCACCAGTAATAATCAGTGCTGTATTTTCCAAAGTAAATCCAATTCCTGCTGCAGCCCAACCAGAGTAAGAATTCAGCATCGAGATTACAACCGGCATATCTGCACCACCAATAGGAATTATAATTAAAAATCCTATTAAAAAAGAAACTGCAATTAATAACCAAAATAGATTAGATGATTGTGTCGAACAAAGATAAATTGTTAATATTACAATAAATATTAACAATAAAGCGTTTAATAAGTGCTGACCTTTAAAAGTTATAGGCGCACCTGACATTATTCCTTGTAATTTTAAAAAAGCAATGACAGAACCAGAAAAGGTGATCGCACCAACAGCTGCTCCTATTGCCATTTCGATTAAACTTGCAAGCTTAATATTTCCTGGCGTTCCAAGATTAAAGGCCGCAGGATTTATAAATGCTGAGATTGCAACAAATACCGCTGCAAGTCCAACCAAACTATGAAAGCCAGCTACTAATTCTGGCATTGCAGTCATTGGGATACGATATGCTATAAATGCTCCAATACTTCCACCAATTGCTAAAAATATTAGAACATAAATAAATCCTGATGAAAAATTTCCGACAGAAAGAAATGTAACTGTTACAGCAATAACCATTCCTATTATTCCAAATAGGTTTCCTTGTCTTGAAGTTTCAGGAGATGACAAACCTCTTAAAGCTAAGATAAACAAGACACCAGATAGTAAGTATAAAATTGCAGATAAATTTGCTGACATTGGTTATTTATCCTTTTTCTTTTTTTTATACATAGCCAACATTCTTTGGGTTACTAAAAATCCACCAAAAATATTAACTGCTGCTAAAATGATCGCTAAAAAACCATAAATACTAGATGAAGAAAACACTTCTCCATCACTCCCCGATAAAGCTGCAATGATTGCACCTACAATAATTACTGAAGAGATTGCATTTGTAACTGACATCAATGGTGTATGTAACGATGGTGTTACGCTCCATACTACATAATACCCAACAAATATTGATAAGATAAATATGCTTAGCCTGAATATAAAAGGATCTATTTCCATAATACTATTTAATAAGTGTTTTCTCTATTATTTCATCATCTAAATTAATATTTATCTTCTTATTTTCTTTATCATATAAATTGGAGACAAAATTAAATACATTTTTTGCATACAAATTAGAAGCTGATACTGGCAATTTGTTTAATATATTTGCATCCCCTAAAATTTTAACACCATCTTTTTCAACAATTTTGTCAACTTCGGTATAAGAAGTGTTTCCTCCTTGAACCGCTGCTAAATCATAAATTACTGAACCTGGTTTCAAATTTTTAAACATTCCCTCTTTAATTATTTTTGGAGCTTCTCTACCTGGAATTAAAGCAGTACAAATTATTATATCAACTTTTTTTAATGTCTCTGTTAATAATTCTTCTTGTTTCTTTTTAAATTCATCTGAAGCTTCCTTCGCATAACCACCTTCAGTTTCTAAATTTTCAGATCCTTCAACAGTTAAAAATTTACCGCCTAAACTTTCAACTTGTTCTTTAGATGCCATTCGTACATCAGTAGCAAACACAACAGCACCCATTCTTTTAGCCGTTGCAATTGCTTGTAATCCAGCAACACCTGCTCCAACCACCAACACTTTTGCTGCAGGAATAGTTCCTGCTGCAGTCATCATCATTGGAATTGCTTTTTCATAGACTTGGAAAGCCTCCACAACAGCTTTATAACCAGCAAGGTTAGCTTGTGATGATAAAATATCCATTGATTGTGCCCTTGTTATTCTTGGTAATAATTCTAATGAAAAACAATTTATTTTTTTTGACTTTAAATTATCTAATTTTTCTTTATTCAAAAAAGCATTTAATGAACCGATTAAAGTTTGATTTTCTTTAAATAATGACAACTTTTCATCATGTGGTAATCCTAATTGAATAACAACCTCAGAATTTTTAATTATTTCATCTTCATTATCTAAAAAATTAACACCTAGATTTTTATAGTACTCATCACCAAAACCTAAGTTGGTTCCATAATTATTCGGTAAAGTTAAATTAAACCCTAAACTAATATATTTTTTTGCTATTTCAGGAGTTATAGCTATTCGCTTTTCAATATTGTGATCTTCTGAAATTGAAGCTAAATTCATAAAAAAATAATTTAAGTTGTTATAAAAGAAATATTGCCATTAAAATTAAAACTGTAAGTACGGCAACTGTTCCCCACAAAACAAATTTAGTAAAATTATTCCAAGTATTTTTATGGTTTTCATTATCCATAAAACTATTTCTGTCTTGCTTTAAATTTTGGGTTTGTTTTGTTAATGACGTAAACCCTTCCTCTTCTTCTAACAAGTTTAGAGTTTAAATCTCTTTTTTTTATAGATTTTAGTGAACTTTTAATTTTCATAGATTATTTATTATGCCTGGCAATGACCTACTCTTCCATGTCTTAAGACAAAGTACCATCGGCGCAGAAAGGCTTGACTTCCGAGTTCGGAATGGGATCGGGTATTACCCTTTCGCAATAATTACCAGGCACAGCTTTATACTTAAAAAATTACTTGTGGTAAAGTAAAAATACACAAAAAATAAATATAATTTGGCGATTTTGCAATTAATTAAGAATTATTAACTTTTCGAGACTCCAAGCTCCAAATTAAAAAAGGAGCATATAAAATTAGCAAAATACTTAACCAATTATTAAAAAAATTACCAGTTGGTGCAAATGGCCAAATATATATCAGTATACCCGACATAACACATACTTCAAAATCATTAAAAAAATATCCTTTTTTATATTTATGAAACATATGAATAATTACATAATAACAAAAATAAAATGTGACCAATAAAAGAAACAAAAAACCTAAAATTCCAATTTCAGATAAAATTTGAATATACGTATTATGGGGATGTGGAGAACATGATAAATGACTTACTTCATATCTCGGATCATCACAATAGTGTCTAAAATTTTTAACACCTACTCCAATTAACTTGTTATCTAAGAACATTTTGTAAGCTGTAATATAATGATGGGTGTGTTGTTTTGAAAAAATATAAATTTCTTGTTCTTTCTGTTGATCTTCTAAGCTGTTTAAATTCATTTGATTTAAAGTTAAATCAATAATTCTTTCTTTGGCTACTGGATTTATATAACTTATTATTATAATTAATAATAAACTGGATAATAAAGTGAATAATCTAATATAAAGTAATTTATTAGAAAAAATTATCACAAAAATTGCTGATAAATTAATAAAAAAAAATGCAACTCTTTCGCCACTTAAAAAAATAAGAGACTCTGATAAAATAAAAATTAAAACTAATATAGAAAAAAATATATTTTTTTTGTTAAAGTAAAAAATAGATAAACCAAAAAATAGAGGCCAAAGTCTAGTTAAATAGCTTCCCATAATTTTTTCATCTCCAAATAAACTGCTTATTCTTGATCCACCATATAATCCAAATATATTTTCCCCAAAAAAATATTGATAATATCCATCAATAACTAATATTAAAAAAGACAGAAAAATATTATAAAAGAAAAACTTAACGAATGTTTTGTTAAATTTTAAAAATGTTACAATTGCAATTATAAATATTCCATATCTAAAATAAAAAAAAGATATTTTTAATGAATCTATATGAAAGTTATTTATTAAAGAGTTTATTATTAAATAAAAATAAAAAACTAAAAAAATATAAAAATATTTTTTTTTAAAAAAATTAAAATTATTTCTCTTGTAACAATAAGTTAAAAAAATTAAGGCTATCAAAGATATCGACAAATCACTTAAAAATGGACCAGAAATTAGAAAAAAAGGTAATAAAGAAAATAAAATTGTTGGAATGCTAAAAAAAATTAACTTTTCTTTTTTTGAGTAAAATTCCATAATTTAAGATAGAGTATTTTATATTTACTTTAAAAATTAAGTTTTTAATATATAGAAAATTTATATTACTATAAACTTTAATAAACTAAGTTTAATTATAAAAATAAATAT
>NZ_JBNAIQ010000002.1:0-23173 GCF_052047955.1 Candidatus Pelagibacter sp. HIMB1495
ACTATGAACTTTCAATTATTAATATTTATAAATTAGATGATATTAAGTTATAATTTATTATTCTTCACTATTATAAGTTTTCTATTTTTAATGATCTGTGCAGTATTTTCTTACAAATATGGTTTAGTAGATAAACCGAATAAAAGAAAAATACACTCTAAACCAACAGCTTATACTGGTGGAATAGCCTTGAGTGCCTGTTATATTTTTTCTTTATTATTTTTTGATATTTTAGATGCAAGTTTAAATTTAATTATATCAATTTCATGTTTAATTACATGCGTTGGGTTTATTGATGATAAATATAACTTAAATACTGGTGGCAAGTTAAGTTTACAAATCATACCAATATTTTATTTAATAATATTTGAAAATTTAACACTTTCTTCATTAGGTGAATATGCTCATTATAATTTACTTTTAAATAGTTTTGAAATTCCATTCACTTTATTAAGTGTACTATTTTTAATAAATGCCTGCAATTATTTTGATGGTATTGATGGATCATTGGGAATAACATCGTTTTCGGTTTTATCAATTTTATATTTTCTTGCAATTGATGAGTTTGTAAAATTATTTATATTTATAATTGCACTACCACTATTGTTATTTTTATTTTTTAATTTTTCTATATTTAAATTACCTAAATTATTTTTAGGAGACAGCGGAAGTCTACTTTTGGGATTTATTTTGTCATTTATTTTGATTTATTTTGCTAAAAATCAAATTACACATCCGATATTACTTGCTTGGTCAGTTTCATTATTTGTTTACGAATTCTTATGTGTAAATTTAAAAAGATTAGAAAATAAAAAAAATCTTTTCAAACCAGGTTTAGATCATCTTCATTATTTTATTTTAAATAAAACTAAGTCAAATTTTCTTACAAATTTATACTTATTTGTGTCTAATATAATTTTATTTACTATAGGTCTTTTTGTTTACAAAAATTTAGGACCCACTTCATCTCTTATATCTTTCTTATTTTTTTTTCTTATTTTTTTTATAATTCGAAAAAGAGTCTTGTGCTCAATTAATTAATTTTTTCTAAAAAATTTAAACTAAATTAATTCTATCTATTTCTCAAAAATCTTAAAATAGATCCAATACTAAAATTATTACTATCATCAAAATAATGCGCTAAAAGTGTTAGTCTAAAACTATTACATGTTTCTAAAACTGGGAAATTAGTATGTAGTGTAGTTTTCCCCAAAAAAATTAAGGGTTCATAGTTTTTGAAATTTTCTATAACTGATATGTTGTCTAAAGAAAGTTGATCTAGACCTTTTTTTGATGCAAACTTTTTATAATATATCTTTTCATAAAAATTAATTATTTCGTTTTTAGGAAAATTTCTTATATTTGGATAAAAAATAAGTTCACCAGATGAACCAACTTCATTTGTTGTTGGTATTTTAATTGGAAGTACTAGAGTAAACAAATGAGAGTCAAAGTGAGCTCGATACATTTCTTTACGATTTCCTGGTTTAACCTTTCTAGCTATATGATATTGGTTAGATAATTTACCATTATAATTAAATTTTTTTTTTGCTAAACTTAACAATTTAGGTGCAAGATATTTCTCTAATTTTAATTTATTTAAAAATTTCTCATGACTTGAGCACAGTTCCATAAATGTTTCTTTTCCCATCTCATTTGATATGTCGATTGCTAATTTATCTAAATTAAATTTCTTTATCGATGGTAATTTCACTGAGCCAACATCAATCAGTTCCTCTAATTTTGTATCCAAATCGCTCCAATATTCTTCTAAGATTCTATTTTCATTTTTGTCCATAAATATAAAAATTAATATTATTTAAAAAATCGTTCCATATTTATTTTAGGAAAAAATACCGCTAATAATGTAAGGAATATTAATTTAAAGTATAAATAAATTGATTGATTATTAATATACCATTTTTCAAGCTGAGCTTTTCTTGGGGTTATTTTTTTTTTATAAGTTAATTCTGGATTGCTAGTATTTTGTAAAATTTTTTCTTCATCTCTAAAGATAATTGAGGCTACTCCTGAGAGACCTGGTCTACATGAAGATATAATTTTTTGATCAATTTCTGAATAAAAAGAAAACTGTTTCTCGTGAAGTGGTCTGGGTCCTATAATGCTCATTTGACCTAAAAAAATATTAAATAACTGAGGAATTTCATTAATTTTAGTTTTTCTTAAAAATTTACCTATAGGCAAAACTCTAACATCATTTTTTAATGTTACAGTTCCTGAGCCAATTTTTTCACTATTCTTAAGCATTGTAGCGAATTTGATTAACTTAAAAGATTTCTTATTTTTTCCTATTCTATCCTGTTTATAAAAAATTTCACCTTCTCCAGTAAAACTTAAGATTAAAATAATTATTATTATTAATGGTGCAAAAATTACAATTGCAAAAGTAGAAAAAAAAATATCAAGAACCCTTTGCATAATTAAATTTTTTGAACATAGACATTTGAATAATTTGTTGAATGTACATTGATTTCTCCAACCAGTTTTGCACCCTGAGCCAAATAGAATGAATTCGCTTTAAGAGATTTTCCAACTATTACTGTAAATTTTGATACTGATTTAGATCTAAAATAATTTATCAATTCTTCATACAATCCTTTACCTATCCCCTGATTATTGTACTTGGAATTGACACATATTGTTAATAATTCTTCTTTAGGATACTTTGATCTGCTATAACTAGACATATGTTTAAGAAGATTAAATAATTTTCTTAATTTATTTAAATTAAATAATATTGGTATTAGCACAATAGTAAGTTTAAAAGGATGGTGTAATAGTAATCTATGTAGGTTGGCACTACCTAATGAACCGGAAACAAATCCAACTAATTTATTTTTTTTATATTTTAAAATTAATGTTGTAAAATTTCCCTCATCTATACAACGATACATTAAACTTAAAAACTTAATACCTAAAGTAGGTAAAAAGCCTGTTTTTAGGCTTTCTATATGAAGTTTGGCGACTTCTAAATATATTGTATCTTTGTTAAACATTCATTTAAATGATTTTTCTTGAAACGCTAGACGGTATATTCACTACCCTATCATAAAGCCACAGAGAATTTTTAAGTCCGTCATTTTGACAATTTTTAAACATTTTTAGCTGAGACATTAATCTCCAAATCGGACGTGTCATAACACCTCTCTTATTAGTATTAATCAAAAAATAATCTCTTTCTTTTTTTGATTTAAAAACTATTGCATTTAACCAATAATTGGCTTCGCTATCTTTAATAGGAACTACAAACTTTACATTTCTCTTTTCGAAAAATTTTCTCCAATGTAAGGATAATTTTTTCTTATTTAACAAAAATTTATTTAAGTTTTCTATTTGAGCACAACCAAGAGCTGCATTTAAATTAGGCATCCGAAAATTAAAACCTATTTCATCATGAATATATTCATATAAATGAGGAACCTTAGCAGTAGTCGTTAGGTGTTTAGCTTTTTTAGCAATTTTATAATTATTTGTAATTAGCATGCCCCCTCCACCTGTAGTTATAATTTTATTTCCATTAAAACTTATAGATGCAATTAAAGAAAATGTACCTGTATGTTTGTTTTTAACATAACTTCCAAGAGATTCTGCGGCATCCTCTACTAAATTAATTTTCCATTTATTACATATTTTCTTTATTTCTTTAATTCTACAAGGAAAACCAAAAGTATGCATAGGAACACATGCTGAAATTCTTTTTCCTGTTTTGTTATTATAGGTTTTGTTATTAATTATTTTAGCATTTTTTTTTAAAAAACTATCTAATGCAAATGGACTTAAACCCATGGTGTCTTTATCAACATCCAAAAATATTGGATTTGCACCTAAATACGAAATAGCATTACAAGTAGCAACAAAAGTAAGTGATTGAGTAATCACTTCATCATTATATTTGACGCCTGAAAGTTTTAATCCAATATGAAGCGCATTTGTTCCATTTACAGTTGCTACTGCATATTTGGCTCCAGTAAAATTTATAACTTTTTTTTCAAATTCCAGAACTTTCTTCCCGACGGAGGAAACGAAATTTGTATCAATACATTCTGATAGATATTTCTTTTCATTTCCTTCAAATACAGGTCTATGAAGAGGAATTGCTCCTTCTCGATATAATTTTTTAACTTCAGCTATAAAATCATCTAAAATTTTTTTATTCATATATTGATTATGTTAATTAAATATTTTGTTAGAAACATTTTAGACTTAATTATTTTTAGAATTTAAATTATTTATAAGTTTAACATCAATCAAATTTTTTTCTCTTTTTTGGCTTACATAACTAATTATTTTTTTTAATAAGTCGAATTGTGCTTCAGATTTAAAATAAAAATTTGAAGGATGGAACCATAAATGAAAGCACTCATTTTTACTTATAGCGCTATCGATACCATCTTTGATCTTTTTATACATTGAAAAATTTGAAGCTATTCTCCTAATACCGTTTTTGCTTATCAAAAGCACAGATGTAGGAATTTCAATTAATCCGAAATTATCAAGTTTAGGTATTACTGAATTAGACTTGATTGGCAATGTCTTGTCAATCAAATTAGAAATTTTTCCTAAAAATTTATTGTAATCGTAAACTCTCCTATACCAACTTTTATCGATACTTCTATAAGCTTTAAAATTAAACTTCTTTAATACATCAAGATGATGAACCTGATTTCTTGGAAAGACTAAAGTATCAGTTTTCAAATTAAACTTATTAAAAAAATAATATGATTTTTCAAAATCTTCAATGACCTCATTTCTGTGACATTTTTGAAATTCTTTATGATTGTATGAATGAGAAGCAACTAAATGTTTTGTCTTTGAAAGTAGAATACTTTCTAAAATATCTGGAGCAAACCAAGCTTTTTTATCATTAACGTTTATCATTTTATTATTTTCATCTAAAAGAGCTGATACAATTGCCCAAGTTACTGGCAATTCATATTCATCAAAAATTTTTAGTAAATTATTACAGATTAATCTTTCCAATGATATTATTCTGTCTAAGTTTCTTTTATTTATTTTGTCCCACACACCCCATGCGAGCTCGAGATCTATTGATATCACAAATGATGCTTTATTCTTTAACATATAATTTAGAATTTTTATAAATATTATTTAGTATAAATTTTTTATTATAAATGAAATTCTACTATATGTATCAATTATTTTATTTTTATTTTTTTTTAAAAATTTTAATTTTTCAAAATTTTTATCTTCTAAAAGTCTTTTTTTAATTATATCCAAATTTGTGTCCATTTTTACTCTTTTATAATTAGTATTTTTCATCAATTTATTTAAATATTCTTTCAAAATTATTATTATAAATTTATCAACCGTAGAATTATTTGTACTATACAAAAGACAGCCAAAAAGACATTGGATTATACCATGATCGATAATTATTGACCTGTCTTTACTTTGATAGGATCTAATAAAACCAATTACAAATAAAAAACTAAAAATATTTTTTATTCTATATTTTAAATTATTAAATTTTATTATTTTATGAATTTTAAATAAAAAAATTAAATCTGTTAGTTTAACATTAAAAATATAAAAAAATTTAACTAAGATTCTTACTAATCTTTTTTTTTTTGATATTAATATGAAAGATAAATCTAAATTTTCTTTATGAGCGATGCTTTTTGCTTTATAAGTTTTCCCTGAAGCAGAAAATCCATACAGCTCAATTATTTTCATTTAAATCTTTAACAACACATTTTAAAATATTTTTAATTGTCTCATCTTTATTATAATCATTATTTAATTCAATAACTCTTTTAGATTTAAATTTACTAATAGAAAATAGTTTATGCCTATTTATAATTTCTTCATCTGTCTCTTTTTCTAATTTAAATCTTTCATTATTCCTTTTGAGGCAAATATCAACATTTGTTATAAGTCTGAATTCTGTATCTAAAATCTTAATTGCCTTATAAAAAAAATTCTCAAGTTTAAATAATATTTTTTCTATAAAGTTAAACTTTTTGCTATAAATTAATCTAGGTCCATTAAGGTGGCCTGGATATTCAGAAACATATCTATCAAAAAGAAAAATGTTAGTTTTGTTGTTAAAATAGAAAATGTAGATACTAAAAATATATCTTAAAAAACTTAATAAAAAATCCATAAAGTATCGAGAGAATGATACGTTAACTTTTTTTATTTTTGAATTCCTTATTTGCTTTTTTTCTTTTCTTTTAATAAAAATATTTTCTAAAAATTTTGGAAATGGTTTTCCAATATTATATTTTTTAGTTTTAAAATATCTAGAAAATAAATTCTCAAAATCATTAATTAAAGTAGTTTTTCCAGAACCATCTGGTCCACTAATAAATATAAATATATTTTTTTTAAATCTAAATTTTTTGTATCTAAAAATTTTTTTTATAATTATTTTGAACATAAATTTTAGTTCAATTAAAAAAGATGATATATCACTAACTCTCTTTTGACTTGAGATAGCTGCTAGAAGTTTTTTTTTATCACTTTTTAAATTAAGGCTAATTCTTTTTGGATTAATTTCCATTTTTGAAAATTTTAATTTTCTCTTATTTTTTGAATTTTTTAATAATAAATTATATTCATTAACATAATTGTCTTGATCTCTTTTAATAAGATAAGATCCTAAAATTGATAAATTCTTACATGTGACTCTAATTTTAAATAGTTCTAACTGTAATTCATAATCCATGATCCAGAGATTATTCTTTGAGTCATAAATTTTATTTTCAAAGTAATTATATAAATTGGTCAGATCATAATTTTTAGAAATAGAATTTCCAGTTAGTAGTTTAAAATAAACATGAATATGATAGATATTTTTTTCATCAAAAAATATATAGTGATGTAGATCTTTAATATTGTTTGAAGTCGATTGAGTTTCAATCCATAAATTCTGTTTTATTAAATTATTAAACTTTTCCTTGTTTTCAAAACTTACATAAATATCTAGATTTTCATTACCTAAGAAAAAATCCTCAACGAGATTATAATTTTTCCAAACTACATAATCTATATTGTGTTTATCAAGTTCATAAAAAAAATTAAATGGCTTTAAATAAATCATGATGAAAAATAATTTCTAAGCTCCTTTTTTAAAAACATATGTTTTATCAAATTTGATAATAGAAATGAGATTGACAATATTACAAGATTAAAATTTGCTGCTGATATTAAAATTAAGAATATCTGGAGCATAGCAGAATAAATTGATATTAATTTTAAAGTTTTTTGTCTACCAATCATATTTAAAAATAAAACTTGGGGACCAAAAATTACTCTTAAAATTGAATTAATTAACAGTATCCTAAAAATTAACAAATAGTCCTCAGACGTAATTTTAAAAAAAATACTCAAAAAAAATTCTGAAAAAATAAATAAAATTAAAAAAATTGGAAAAGTTATTAAAAAAGAAATATTTCTATTTTGAAAAAAATTCTCTCTTTGAGTTTTTTTACTTTTTTTGTATGATCCAACTGCATATTTTGGAGCGTATATTGAATTTAATACCAGTGGAAAAAAAAATAAACTAAATGCTAACCAGTAAATAGAGCTAAAACTAGCTATTGTACCTGCATCATAAAAAAAGGTGCAAATAAAAATTGAACCCCAAACTAATGTATAATTTACAAAATCTACAACAAAATAATCTGGTAAATCAAAAAAAATTTTTTTTCTGATATTTATTGACACATGCTTAATTTCTGATTTTTTGTTCCAAAAAAGAAAATGATAAATTAAAATACAATTTATTATAAATATTATTAAACATGAACATAAGAAATATAAAGATATATAAAAAAGTGTAATAGTAACTTCGAAATAATTAAAAGTAAGCACAAATATACTACTTAAAAATAAAATTGATCCAATATCTGAAAAGTTAGATAATTCTGGCAATTTAATTGATCTTAATAATGATTTTTGCAATTGAATAAAAGTGAATATTGGAAATGATATAGAAAAAAATATTAATACGTCTTGTATTTTCTCATTATTATAAAAATCTATTGCAATTTCTTTTTCAAACAAAAAAACAAAAATTGATATTAAAGTACTTATAGATCCAGATATTAAAAATATAAAAATTATGAGTTTTTTTATATTATTACTATCTTTATTTTCATATAAAATGCTATTTATTCTTAATGTTGCATGATTTAAACCAAATTTTGAAAAAATACTGAGAAAAGTAATTAATGAAATACAAATGGTAAATATCCCAAGTGATTGTTTATTTAAATAAAAAATAATTATGAAATTAAAAATAATCAATCCTAGACTTGAGATCAATTTACTTAATGAAGAGTAAAATAATTTCTTTAAAAGTATATTAAATTCTATCATATTTTTTTGTTTAACCTAATTACCTAAAATTTTTTTTATCTAAATTTGAATAATTTTTTAAGAGTTTTTTTAAAAAAAATTTTCTTTCAAAATTATCAATTACAATTTGACGAGCTGAACTAGATAATTTTTTATACAACTGTTTATCTAAAAAAATTTTTTCCATTGATAAGTAAAGACTATCCCTATCTTTTGGCTTTACTAACAATCCATTTATGCGATTTTTGATAATTTCATTGCATCCATTAATATTTGAAACAATTGAGGGTTTCTTCATACTACCCGCTTGAAGAACAACATTTGGAAATCCTTCTCTATAAGACGGAAGCACCAAACAATTACTCAATGCTAAATATGATCTAACATCCTCTTTAAAACCAGAAAAATAAACATTTTTATTATACTTAATTATTCTTTTGGCTTGAGAAGAAATAGGGTCTAATTCTTCCTCTTCCCATCCTAATAAAACTAGCTTTGTATTTTTATATTTGTCATTCAATTTAACAAATACATCTAATAACTCTTCAATACCCTTATCTTTTACGATTCTACCTATAAATATAAAGATGAAATTATTTTCAATTAAAAGTTTTTTTTTTAAATTTTTAGCCTTTTCCTGAATTTTTTTAGTGATTTTAAAATAATTGGTATCTATACCATTGCTACTTCCATTACCTATAACTAAAAATTTAGTTTTTGGAACATAAAATTTTTTTAAGATAAAATTTTTTAATCTAAAAGAATTAGGATAAATTCTTGTTGCAAATTTATAAGTGAGCCATTCAACTAAAAATAATATTTTTTTTTTTAAGCCAGTTGCTTCCATTAAAGGCATACCTCCTACAGTATGAATTCTATGAGGTATCCTACAAAGTATAGAAGCTAACATAGAAATTATTCCTGCTTTTGGTGTTTGAGAATGAACAATGTCTGGACGTTCTTTTTTTAATATTTTTATCATTTTTATAAGCGATGCTATGTCTTTAATTGGTGAAATTTTACGTGTCATATTTAACGAAATAGTTCTTACATTTTCTGATTTTCTAAATTTAATAAAATCCTCTCCTGGGCTTGAAACAGCAACTACATCATGAAATTTATTTAGATATTTTAATTGATCCTTTAAAAGAATTCTAAAAGCTACTGGTTTAGTAGTTACTCGGATAATTTTAAGTTTTTTAACCACTAAAGTATAAACTAATCACGTTACAATCTTAAATCTACTTCTTCAGAGGAGAATAGATGTTTTAGATCATAAATAATATGTCGATTTTTACACAAATTTGATATTTTGTTAATGCCAAACGATCTAAAAATGTCATGTGCTACTGTTATAATAACTCCATCGTATGAATTATCTTTAAGTTTAGATGTTGGTAATTTTTTATATATTTTTAACACATCTTCCTCATCAGCCCAAGGGTCATAAATATCTATATCACAACCTGTTTTTGTCAGCTCATCTATTACACTTTTACTACCTGAATTTCTGGTGTCAGCACAATTTTCCTTAAATGTTAAGCCCATAATTAAAATTTTTGCCTCTTTAATTTCAATATTCTTTTTTTTTAACGCTTCAATAAATTGAGATGAAACTTGTTGACCCATGTTATCGTTTAGTTCTCTACCAGCAAGAATAATCTTTGGGTTATAACCAATACTCTTAGCTTTATAAGTAAGATAGTATGGATCAACTCCTATGCAATGACCACCAACTAAACCAGGTTTAAACTTTAAAAAATTCCATTTACTTCCTGCTGCATCCAAAACTGCCTCAGTATCAATATTCATTTTGTTAAAAAAAATTGATAATTCGTTTATTAAAGCTATGTTTAAATCTCGTTGTGTATTTTCAATTACTTTTGCAGCTTCAGCAACTTTAATACTAGGAGCTTTATGCGTTCCTGCTATTACAATCTCTTTATAAAGATCATCAACAATTTTTGCTATTTCTGGTGTCGAACCAGAGGTTATTTTTTTTATTGTTGAAACTGTATGTTCTTTATCTCCTGGGTTGATACGTTCAGGGCTATAACCACAAAAAAAATCTTCGTTAAATTTTTTACCAGAAATTTTTTCAAGGAGTGGGACACATTCTTCATCTATACAGCCTGGATAGACAGTTGATTCATATATAATCAAATCTCCTTTTTTAATTACTTTTCCAACAATTTCAGAAGCTGCGTATAATGGTTTTAAATCTGGTTTTTTTAATTCATCAATAGGGGTAGGAACGGTTACAATAAAAATATTTGCAGACTCTAGGTCATTTTTGTTATTTGTAAAAAAAAGTTTATTTTTAGTCTTCAGTTCTTTTTCAGTTATTTCTAAGTTTTTATCTAATCCTAATTTTAATTGCTCTATTCGTTTTTGTGAAATATCAAAACCAACTACTTTAAATTTTTTAGAAAATTCTAGAGCTAATGGTAATCCAACATAACCTAGACCAATGATGGCTAATTTACTATTTTTATTCATTAAGCTTTTATTTGATAATATTCTTTATACCATTCTACAAACTTAGAAATTCCATTATAGACAGATGTAGCTGGTTTGTAATTAAAACTAGCTTGTAAATTCTCCACGTTTGCAAAAGTGTCAGGTACATCACCAGGTTGTAATGGTAAAAAATTTATATTTGCTTTTTTTCTCAATGTTTTCTCTAATGCTTCTATGTATTCCATTAAATGGACTGGCTTATTATTTCCAATATTGTAAATACGCCAAGGAGCCAGACTAGTAGCAGGATCTGGCTTATCACCATTCCAACTTAAATTAGTAGTTGAAGGGTTGTTAAGAATTTTTGAAATCCCCTCAACAATATCATCAACGTAAGTAAAATCTCTTGTATGTTTGCCATTATTAAAAACATCAATGGGTTCATCATTTAAAATTGCTTTAGTAAATTTAAATAATGCCATATCTGGCCTTCCCCAAGGTCCATAAACTGTAAAAAACCTTAATCCTGTAGTTGGAAGTTTATAAAGATAACTATAAGAATGGGCCATTAATTCATTAGATTTCTTTGATGCTGCATAAACAGATAAAGGATGATTAGCACTATCATGTTCTGAAAAAGGCATTTTAGTATTTGCTCCATAAACACTAGAAGTACTTGCATATACCAAATGTTCTATTTTATTATTTCTGCAATTTTCTAAAATATTAGAAAATCCAACAATATTACTATTAATATAAGCTAATGGATTCTTCATTGAATAGCGAACACCAGCTTGTGCAGCAAGATTAACAACAATTTGAGGCTTATGTTTTTTAAAAATTTTTCTTAAACCAATATTATCAGTCAAATCTAAACGATGGTGTTTATAACCTTTAAACTTTTTTAGTATTTTAAGTCTTGCTTCTTTTATTTTAGGATCATAATAATTGTTATGATTATCAATACCTACTAAATGTCTTCCATTTTTCAAAAGCTTAACACTTAAAGAAAAACCAATAAATCCAACTGATCCTGTAATTAATATTTTTTTTAGGTTATTGTCCATATTGTCAATTAATATCTAAAAATTACACTTGTAAAAAAATATAATTATAGAAAGTAAACATGATATAATTCTTTTACTATATTAGTTCAATTTTTTAATTATATTTTAGACCACACTTTATTGTAGGATTTTAACATTTTATTGATCCCAAAGTTTTTCTCAATTCTTGCTCTTGTGCTTTTAATTCTTTTTTCTCGACCTCTATTTCTAAATTGAATTATTGCTTTTTCAATTGTCTTAGCCAGTTTTAGTGGATTCTTGGGCGGAACTATCCATCCAGTTTTTCCAACAATATATGCAGAATCGCCTGCATCTGTAACTATACAAGGTGTTCCACAAGCCATAGATTCTGCAATTACATTTGGGAAACCTTCTGTGCTGCTACTTTGAACATGAATATCTAATCCATTCATAATCTGGGAAATATTGTTATTTGGACCTATTAGTTTTACATAATTGCCTATTTTTAATCTTTTAATTTCATCAATTAAATTTTGATTTTTATTTATATTTGTACCAATCAACAAACAAAATAAATTTGTTTTTTTTAAGTCAATTAAAGCAATAGCATTTAATAAATTCTTGTGATCTTTTCTAAGATCATATCTTGCAACTTTTCCAATTAAGGTAACGTTTTTTTTTATTTTAAATTTTTTTTTAAAATGCATCAAATATTTTGAATTAGGCTTTAAAATTTTTAAATCGTATCCATTAGGAATCAAAAATAACTTTTTTTTACAATAGCCTAAATTTTGAAAAGTTCTTTTGGCTTTTTTTGAGACAACTATAATTGATTTTGGTAAAAAATGAGAGATTTTTGAAAGTATTCTTATAATAAAAACTGTTGTTAATTTTGCAGTCTCTGTATCAATATTAGAATAACGAATATTCCAAACTATATTTTCAACTCCTGCCAATCTTGCAGCTATACCTCCAATAAAATCACCATGTACAAGCCATGTTTGAACTACATCGGGTTTTAGGGAATTAATTATTTTAATTAAATTGAAAAATTTTAAAATAGACAAAATACTTTTCATATTTAAGCAATGAACTTTAACACCTATTTTTTTAAGAGGCTCGTAATACTTGCCAGGTGCTTTAAGTGCAATAACAACATGTTTGTTAAGTGAATCATACTTACAAACTTTATAAAGCGAATGCTCTGCACCCCCATCTCCTAATGTGGTTATAATATGGACGATCTTTTTCATTACTTAATATTCTGTATATTTTTTTTTTTAAAAAAAATAAATTTTGGTATTAATGGGGCTATAAGCAATAAAAATACAATAAAAAATTTCGCCCTATGCCTTATACCTGTTCCAAAATTACCAACCCCTATTGCAAATACAAAAATAAGACAAGCAAGCACAAAAACAATATTTCTTAGACCTGGATCTTCTATTATTTTTTTTCTATTAATCACCATTAAAAATAAAATAAAAGTATACATTAGTCCATCTGCCAAGCCGAGTATATGAATAGTTTTTCTAATATCCCATGGTAAAGGTGAGATAAGAAAATAAACGCTACGGATAGGACCTTTATAAACCATTTGAATTGGATTTTTAATTTCTAACCACTCAGGATAAGAGGCATCACCTCTTGTTGTGTGAGATGTCATGTAAGTGACACGAGAGAAATCTAAAATATCGTCAACAGTTCCAAGTTTTGGAACATGCAATTTTCCTAAAAAAAAGTAAGAGACGCTGATCGTTAAAAGAAAAATTATAAAAAAAGATTTTAGATTTAATTTTCCATTTTTAAGTGAAATAAATACTTTTTTAAAAGTTCTAAGTCCTACAATAATTAAAAAAGCGATAAGGCCTATAAACAAACCTCCATGAAAATGCATTGCTATATAAAAACCTAAAATTGCAATAAAAAAATTTTTTATTCCTCCATATTTAGACCAATTATAGGTACCCAATATCCCTAACAATAAAAAAAAATAAATGTAAGTTTCTCTCATAACTAAACATGAATAGAGTACTAAAGGTGGATATAATGCTGCTATCCATCCTACTTTCATAGCAATTTTTTCACCCCAAAGTCTTCTTGCTATAAACCAACCTAAAAAAACAGATAATATACCAAATAACAAACTTAATGATTCTGCCATTATCAAACTTCTTCCTAATACAGAGTAAAGAAGTGCGACTGGCCAAGTTACAAAATGAGCTGAGGGACCAGAGTAACTTAATAAAACATTTAAAAAACCATCCTGTGATAAAAGCCAAGCATCATTTTCATATGTCCTTGCATCTGCAGTGCTATCAAACAAATTACCAACGTAACTATTGTAAAAAATAAATATTACACGTACAAAAAATGATATTAGAAATATCTTTTGAAAGTTTTGCCAACGATAACTTAAAACTGATCCAATTGTAAAAACTATTAATAATGAGAAAAGTCCAGTTACCATTTTTTTACTTAACTATACCTGAGTTTGTTACTTAATTACACTTGTGTATTAAAATTATAAAGTATAATTCATTAACTTTATTTATAACATCTAAATTTATAAATTATTCATAATATTTTCTACTCTGTGTTTCCAAGAAAATTTTTTAAAGTCTTTTAAAGCATTAGCTCCTAATTTATCTCTTAATTCTTTTTTCTTCAAAACAGTAATAGATTTTACTAAATCATCTAAATCTTCTGGTTTAACAAGAATTGAGTTTTTTGAAGTAAGAACCTCTCTCAACACAGGTAGATTAGATGCTATTATAGCTTTTTTGTGAGCCATGTATTCAAAAATTTTTAGAGGAGACATAAACTCACTTGTGTTTCCTGTATCTTTAAAACCGAAAACTGAAACCTGCTTTCCATACAAAGCTAATAGAATATCAAAAGAATTACGATAATTTATTGTTTCATTGGGTGGTACAAATCCATAAAAAAAAATATTCGATAATTTCAATTTATTTGAATAATTTTTCCATTTATTAATATCTTCATAAGTGCCACCTACAATGTGAAAAGTCACATCTTTCATTTGTTTTGCACATTGTATAATTAATTCAATGCCTCTACCCCTATACAAATGACCTACATACCCAACCTTTAAATTTTTTTCATCACCTTTTAATTTAATTTTACTGTTTAAATTTAAAACTTCATCTGCGCCATCATGAGCTACATAAATTTTTTTAGTATTCAAGAAGCCACTTTGTAAATAAATATTTTTAAGTGCTTGAGATATCACTATAAGCTTTTTTAGATATTTACTCTTAATTAATTTTTTAAAAATTATTAATCTATGTTTTTTCATTGTTGAAAAATTTTCGTGTGATTCAAATATAACTTCATTCTTCAAAAGTGTTGCAACATAACAACCATGTAAAAATCTTCCATACACCAAATGAAATTTATTATTAAAAATTAAATAATAAAGAATACCTATTAAATATAATACAACACCACCTTTTAAATCTGGATGCCAAATTTTTTTGATCAAAAAATTTTTCTTTACACCGTAATAATCATAAACATCACGAACTCCATTTTCATATAGTTTTTTTTGACCTGGGGCCAACAAAACTACATCATGACCATTATCAGATAGTGCTTGGCACATTTTCATTACATGAATACTATTAGCAGTTCTGGAGGGTATTATTGATTTAGAAATGTAGAGTACTTTCATTTTTTTTATGTTTTATAATTTATCTGGTTTAAAAAATATTCAATTCTAACTATCTTTTTAAAATTTTCTTTAAATACATTTTTTTTAGAGTATTTTCTATTTTGTATGTCTTTGGCATAAATCTATTAATTTCGTTAAAGCTAAAAATATTATCTAAATCATTTGTACTCTTTAAAATAGCTTTGTAATTTAAATCATCAATATTTTTCAATGTATCAGTGTTAAAACTATTGTTCCCTCCAAATGGTATTGAAAATACTTTTGAGATATTGATATCCTTCTCTTTTAAAAAATTTTTACATTCAATTATTTCGTTATATTGTTCTTCTCTTGTCAAAGAGGAAAGAACATAATGATTTGCTGTATGATTTCCATAACTTACTAGAGGGTGTTTAATTAAATATTTTTCATTATCAAAACAAAATTTATATCTGTCATTTATTTTCAAATCTTCTTTTTGTATAAATTTATCTATTTCATTTTCTACTTCTATACTGCTGTAAACTGGATTTTTTGAAATTGAATAAAAATTTTTTAAATGTTTTGTTTCAAATAAATTTGAACTATTAATAAACTCATCCACCTTATTATTTTCAATGAGAAATCTTACCTTATCTCTCCAAAAAATTTTACCTTTAAATGTAGAAGAATTTATAAAAATTGTAATTGGAATTTTAAGATAATCAAATACTACCAATGCTTCATCAATAACGTTTTTATATCCGTCATCAACAGTTAAGCTTGCAAGACCTTTTTTATTTTTAATTTCAACATATTCATCAATGGGGATAAATTTCCAAAATTTTTGAATAGTTTTAAGCTGTGTTTTTAAAACTTCTAGAGAAACATGATCTATATTATCTTTAAAATTTGGATTAGAGCCAACCGAATGATATAAAATTATTGGATTGTAACTTTTTATTATTAAATTTATTGGAACAAAAAAAGCAGCTAAATCTTTAAAAATATTTATCATTAAATTTTTGTTTGTATTTTGTCATAGCAAGAAAAAATATTTTTCAAAATATAATCAAATTCTTTTTTTTCTAAATTGCTCCAGTTCTTATAATGGTATTTCTTTTTTAAACCTTTATTTGGAGCTTTATTTATAACATTATAAAACTGTTTCTTTGTTAAAATCCCTTTAAAATTAAATTTATCTATCAACTGTTCATAAATTTCATAATTTTGATTTACATCTTCTAATTTAATAAATGATTTATCTATATTATTTATTTTTTTAAAATCTTCATAAATAGCTTTATTGACTGTTCCCCAGAACCAAGTAATTTTACCTATTCTAGTTAAATTATTCCAATCATGTAAAAATTCATCGCAAGGAACAATCCTAGAAAAATTTCTTTTTAAATTGTTAGTAAAATCAATTAATGGACTTTGTTTGTTTATAAAATTGTTAGAATTTAAATACCAATCTTTAACAAAAAAAGACTCTACGGATTCTATTGGATCTCGTAAATGGAAAAATAAATGATCTGGATAAAGTCTATGACACAAATCTTGAACACCAAAAGAAAAATAAGGTGATGCAATAAAAGTATTTTGGTATTTTGCCATATCTCTTTTTGCAGCGAGTTCAAAAAGTTTAAAAAATCCTTCTTTATTAATTGGCAGTTTAAAATAACTGATGTATCTGTAAAATGCTTCAAAGTCACTAAATCTCTCACAAGTACCTACCCAATTAGTGTGACTATTAAATATTTTAGCAAACCAATTTTGACCACATCTTCCAGAACCAAAACTAAGTATGAATTTGTTATCTTCACTCTTTTTAAAAAAGCTGAATTTTTTTAATTCTTCATATGATGGTCTTTCTAATTTTGCAGCTTCTTTAGAGAGTCTAAATAATTTATTTTTAATTTTATAAATTAAATTTTTCATCAATTGTCTCTAATTTTTTTAAATCATCTAGACTATCTATTTCTATCCATCCTCCATCAATAAATATCGGAGTTACATTTAACAAGTTATCTATAACCAATTGAATAAAACTAGTCATAAACATATTATCAAAGTTTTTTCCATCATAGAGGCTTTCCTTATTCAAATTGTAATAAAATTTAATTACTTGACGAATTATTTTTTTTGAAATTTTAAAAAGACCAATATATTGACCTTCTATTTGATTGTAAGAGTATGCCTTTTTTCCTATTTCAATAATATTTCCATTTTTAATTTTTAGAGTCTCTGCATCATCGAGAGGATTTTCCATTCTTAGACTCCAAAGTTCTTTCCAATTTCTATCAACAACAACACTAAAATTATCTTTTGAATTCATCAATTGTTTTAAAATTTTTTTTTGATAAATGATATCTGCATAAGAAATAATTAAATCATCATCCATAAATTCTTCAGCACAGAATAAAGAAGAAACCATATTTGTATTTTCATAATTTTTATTATTAAAAAATTTAATATTTTCAAACTTTAGATAATTTTCTAAAACGGTAGATTTATAGCCATTTATGATACCTATATCTTTAATTCTACAATTTTTAGCAGCCTCAAGTATATAATCGATGATGCATTTATTTTTAAATTTAACCATACATTTTGGGATTTCATTTGTTAAAGGTCTAAGTCGAGTTCCTTGACCTGCAGCTACTATAAGCATTTTCATAATATAAATTTACTCATTTTAAAAAATTTTTTTTAATGAAAAAGTTTAAACAATTTAAATCAATTAATGATTATTATTTAAAAAAATTTCTTAATTAAACTTATTTGGTTTTTATTCAAAAATTTTTCTCTTTCACTGTGCCACATTTGACCAAATATTTTATATTTTTTATGCTCTATTGCTTTTATTATTCCACTATTACTTCTAGCTGATACAATTAGATCACTTGGCATTTTGTCAATAGCATAATTATGAAAAGAATTTACAGTTGAAATCTTATTTAGCTCATTAAAATACTTAGATTTTTTATTTATATCAAGCGAATGTCTAATGCCTACTTGATTTTTAACTCTTTTAAAATTTGCTCCGAAAAAATCTCCAATTATTTCCATACCTCTACACATTCCAAAAACAGGTATCCTCTTTTTTATACAATATTTTATTAATTTTTTTTCAAAAATATCTCTTTTTAAAGATAACTTATTTTTATTTACATTATTTAAGTCATTACCACCTGTTAAAATAATTCCATCAATTTTTACAGAATTAAAATATCTCTTATGGTCAAATTCAATAGGTAAAATAATTGGTAAAAAATTTATCTTTTTAAAAAATTTTCCCCAATTAACGTCAAGTGCTTCACGGACTTCATAATAATTTTCATTTAATAGTAACCTCTGTGTTACAGCTATAGTTTTCATTAAATTATTATAACCTGTCTATTTGCTGCATCTATTTCTAAATTTTTTTTCTGACAATACTTTGTAAAAGAGTTTTCGCCACATCCAATCACTGCTGGGATTCCAAGCTCAGCACATCTTATAGCCATGTGAGAATTAGCACCGCCATAACAAGTAATTAAGCCAGCAATACTTTTTGAAAACAAATAATCATAACCAGGATCTGCTGATTTTATACAAACTATTTTATCTTTAACATTTATTGACATAATATCTTTTTCTGTAACTACAGCAGACTTAACTCTTTTTAAAGTAATAAAATTTGGTTCATTTTCTTCTAAAAAAAATGAAAATATGTCTTTTTTATCCTTTATCACATTGGGTAATTTAATAGCTTTTGTGTGTAGATAAAACTCTTTGTTCTTTTGAATATCATTTATTAATATATTTTTTAAATCTCTATTATCTAAAGAAGCGTATAAATTTATTATTTTTTGAATATCTAAATAAGCTAGGTCGTTTTTATTAATTTTATATTTATTTCCTAGTTTTTCTATATAATTAAGTATCTTACTCAAGTGCCTACTAAATAAAAATTTAACATATTCTCTTCCTTCAATTGCTTCTTTTATAAATATAATTAAATTTTTAAAGTTTGTATCAATTTTATTTTTATTAATTAATTTTGAAATTTGTTGTTTTTGAAATTTTGAAAATTTAAAAGAATTATTTTCAGTAACATTAAAATTATTTTTAGAATCAAAGTACATCTCATAAGATTCATCATATCTAGGAGATAATATATCATAGGTTCCTGGCCTTAAATGACCATAGATTTTTAAAAATTCTTTTTTTTTTAAAAATTTAAAATCATTTGATAATTGCTTAGATACGGTATTAATAGACTTTAAAAATTTATCGTATTGTTCATTTGTAAAAATATTTGAGTGAACAAAAGATTTTAAAATTTGTATTGCTATAAAACCAGCTCTTGCAACTCCAGCAAAAGGTAAGGTTCCATATCTTTTAACATCTTTTATTAACCAGTAAATTTTATCAATTATTGATAGATCTGAATTGACTATTTCATTAAATTTTTTTTCTAAAAGATATGACTTTTCTAAATCTTTTTTATAAAGACCATTTTTTATATTTATAATTTTATTTGTAATGCCTAAAAGAGATTTTTCAATTTCTTGTAATTCATTTTTTTTGAAACCATATTTTAACAGTTTTAATAACTTTTTATTTAAACCAAAATAAAAACAAGAATAAATAATTTCAAACTCAACTTTATCATGTTTATTTAAATTTATAGATAATTCATTTAAATAATAGTTAACGAGTTTTGTGGCTATTTTTTCATTCAAACTTTTTGGTATGAAAGAATTAAATGAAACTCTAACATCAATATATGGAACTCCAAGAAAAGAAACTAGGAGAGGATGTGACCTTAATCTTCTATAACCATAATTATCTCTTTGATATGCCCATGTCTCATCTGTTATTAATTCTTTATACAATGATAAAGCTAACATTTTTGGTCTTAAACCTATAATCTCTGCTGGATTCCAATCCGTCATAACGCTAAATAAAGCTTTATTACCTAGCAGATTTGGATGAGGCCTATTTAATTTTTCAATTTTCTTTTCTAGTTTTCTTAAATTTTTCTTTAAATTTATATTAGATAAATTTTCTTTTTTATTTTTAACAATTGCTCTTACTTGAAAAATATATAATTGATTTTTAGAGAATGCGAACTCGATATCTAAAAATTTATTTTGGAAAATTTTTTCACATTCAATTGAAGCATTAATAATTTTATTTATTCTACTATCTCTATATTTAATCTGATTCTTAAAATTGATAAAACTTTTAAGTTTATTGCTATTTCCGCTGGTAACACTATTTGTACTACCACTTTCATCATAATTTATAATTTGATAAGGACTCAATGTATCTAAATCGCAAGTAAAAATTACTCCTGACATTGTTACATTATTTAGCATTGGTTGTACGAAAATCTCATCTTTGCTTTTGCTCCTTCCTAAAGAAGCAGCAACTTTTTGTATAGATCTCTCCAAATTATCTTTATCATTTACATTTACATTTAATATTGAAAGAAATTTCCCAGCGTTTGAATTTTTTAAACTGTCTTCGTTTTTTGATGACGATCTAATTATTACATGGCTTTTAAATTTTTTATTTATTTCAACTAAAATTTTATTTTTATTTTTTTTATAAGTAGATAAATTAAATCTATAAATAGGAAGTACTTTTGCAGATTTTATTATTTTGGTTAAATCTTCCAAAGTTTTTGATTTTGTTGAAAGTTTAATTTTTTTCATATTATTTTTTTTGACTTTGAATTATTTATAATTCCTTATTATATTTAATAATTGACAAATGCTTTAAGAGAGGATGAATAACATAAAAAATTGATCCTCCTTCATTACTTTCTTGAATACTCGGATTAATTTTACTAATTTTAAAATATTCAACTAAAGCTTTTGATCTTATTAAAGGGTCAAGTACATAGTCGAAATCAATCCCTTTTTCTGAAATTTTATATTCTTTTTTATAGAGCAATGGACCTTCGTCTATTCTTTCATTAAGAAAAATTACACTACAACCAATTTTTGATTCAAGTAACATTGAATAATAAATAGTTGTACTGCCCCTATACGCTGGAAGTAAACCAGGATGAACATGAATAAATTTTTTATTTTTTGAGAGTATTTCTTTACCCAATATATAGCTACTCGGTCCAGAATAAATAATATAATTATCCTCTATATTCGCGACTTCTTCAACTACATCTTTTGAGTTCACATCTAAATTATTTATTTCTACAAACGAAATTTTATTTTTTTTTATAGTCTTAAGAACATGCTCTTTCTCATCAAAAGAAATATCTAAATCTATTAATTTTCTAACAAAAATTTGATTTGTATCTTCAGAAATAAGTTTATCATTTTCTGTATGCTCAATTAAAGTTTTATTGTTGTTATTTAGAAATAAAATTTTACTCGGAATAAAATTATTTTTTATTAAATTTTGTAAATATGCTTTTGAACGATTATTATTAGTTAGCAACATAGAAAAATTCATTTATATGTAATCCCCTATAATTTTAAGCTCACCCTCAATTGCTTTGATTGAAAAAAAAATTTCTTTACCATCCCCGATACTGTTTGAGATTGAGCTTATAGTATCATTAACTTTTAAAATTGTGTTTAAAAATATCAACTTATTTTGATCATCAGCCTCAAGATAGTATTTTTGTAAAACAAGAGAAAATAGAGGATATAGAAGAAGTTCATCAAATTCAGAAGAAAGTTTTTTTAAGCTTTTTATATCATATTGCAAAAAAAGTTTTTTGCTTACTTCAAATCTTTTTATTAAAATATCTATATTTTTAGCTTGGCTTTTTAGTTTAGATGAATCTGAGTTAAATAAATAAATCAAATACTCTTTTAAATCTAATTTTCCATCTTTATGATATATTTTACCAATTAATTTAAAATTTTTTTTATTTTTGATTTCAAGTTTTTTTAAATTGTTTTTTAAAATATTTAGACTTCTCATCCTATCTTTTTTATATATTTGTAAAAAATCTATTCCTTGAAAGTCAGAATATTGATAAGTATTAGGAAATTTTAATAAGTTATTTGCTGAATAAATATAATTCTCATTAATATTTATGTTTAATTTTTCTATTATTTTTTTTACAATTATTTGATAATCAGGATTTTCATCATTATTATCTATAATTAAATCCGGGGTTAGTGGTGGATCAAATTTAATATCAACACCTACTACATTTTTAATTTTACCGTTTAGAGCTTTTTTGTATAGCTCTTTATTGTCTCTTCTTAATAAATTTTCAAATTTAACATCTATGTAAATTTCTTTGTAATTAGGAATATTTTCTCTATTGTATTTTTGATTGTCATGAAAAATAGAGAGTACACAGGCTATAACGTTTATATTTTGTGAACTTAAAAATTCACAAAATCTACTTATTCTGTATGCATTTTTTCGTCTATCCTCAATAGTGTGTCCTAAATCTTCTCCTAAAATATTTCTAAAAATATCTCCGTCCAAAAATATCCATTTTTCATCAGAGTGTTTAAGTTTTTCATAAATTTTTTTTCCTATAGTTGTTTTACCTGATGCAGACATTCCTATAAGCCATATTATCATCTTGAACCTCTTTGATTACTACAATTTATAGGATCTAAATTCACTTAAAAAAATATTTATTTAATTTTAATTTTTTAATTTAATGAATTTTTCTACAAAAAGATTTAAAAATAACATATTTAAT